>CP070725.1:1721594-1726264 GCA_020350845.1 Candidatus Bipolaricaulota bacterium | reverse complement strand
GTCGGACTGGGGCCGTTCCTGCTCGAGAGCTACACTCCCGACCAGAACGTCACCATGGTCCGCAATCCCTACTTCTTCGGCTACGACCAGAACGGCACACAGCTGCCGTACATCGACAAGTGGGTCGTTCTCATCGTGGAGAGCCAGGACGTTTCGTTGCTGAAGTTCCGCAACGGTGAAATCGACGCCCTTGCGATCCGGCCGAGCGACGTGCCGATCCTCGTCCCCGAGGCTGCCGCCAACGACTTCGAAGTGAAGATCGGCTCCGGCGTGGCCGGGACGCTGTGGATCTCGTTCAACGAAGACTACGGTCTCGGCGAGGGCGATCCGGCGAAGGACCAGATGCGCGGTCTGTTCCGCGATATCCGGTTCCGCAAGGCCGTGGCGCACGCGATGGACAAGCAGTCGATCATCAGCAACCTGTACAACGGCCTCGCCGCGCCGCAGTGGTCTCCCGTTAGCGTTGGGACTCCCTGGTACGGCGGACGCGACTACTACGGTGGCCCGGTCACCGAGAACAACGCGGTCAGCTACGAGTACAGCCTCGACATCGCCGCCGGACTGCTCGATGACATCGGCGTCGTGGACAACGACGGTGACGGCATCCGCGAGTTCGCGGACGGCCAGCCGGTCGAGTTCCTCCTCGAGACCAACGCCGGGAACACCCTGCGCGAGGGCTTCTGCCTGATTCTCGCCGACGACCTGGAGAAGATCGGTGTGAAGGCCAACTTCCAGCCGATCGACTTCAACACCCTCGTCACGCGCCTGCTGGGCGGAACCCTGTATGAAGCGGCCGTCGTCGGTTTGACGGGAACGACCGATCCACACGGTGGATCGAACGTCGCCCGTACGACCGGCGGACTGCACTTCTGGCACTACTCCGCTCCCGACGATCCGTACGCCTACGAGCTCCGGATCGACGAGCTGTTCGACCTGGGTATGGGTACGTTCGACCTCGACGAGGCGTTCGGCTACTACCTCGAGTATCAGATTCTTGATGCTACGGACAGCCTGGGGATGATCTACTCGGTGAACCAGCAGTTCACCTACGCGATCTACAACCACATCGGAAACCAAGAGGTCGCCGACGTAGCGTCGACGCCCACGGGTTTCCCTGGTCGTACGCGCGAATTCATCTTCTTCGAGAATCTCTAGGAGCTAGCCACAATCGGGGTGCGGCGACAGCCGCACCCCGACTCATACAACTCCTGAACATCGACTCATACTGGAGGGACCGCGGGTGATTACCTACATCATTCGCCGCACGCTGTACATGTTGCCACTCCTCATTGTCGTATCGCTACTGTCGTTTGCTATCATCCAGCTGATGCCCGGGGACTACCTGACGCGGTCGCGCCTCAATCCGGACATCACCCAGGAGACGTTCGACCGACTTGCAGAGCGATACGGCCTGACGAAGCCATTCATCGTGCGGTGGTGGACCTGGTTGGTGGGGATTATCACGCGGGGAGACTTCGGCCTGTCGTTCGAGACGAAACGACCGGTGTACTTCACGTTGTTCCAAGGGAACCGCCTGTGGTGGACGTTGCTTGTGTCGTTGTCGACACTGATCATGACCTGGCTTCTGGCGATCCCCATAGGCATCTACTCGGCGACGCACCAATACAAAGTCAGCGATCACGTACTGACATTCTTCGGATTCCTCGGGCTTTCGATACCGAACTTCTTCTTCGCTCTTGTCATCCTGTGGATGCTGGTCGCGCTAATCAAAGTACGACGCTTCGGCCTCGGGGTCAGCGGGTTGTTCGACAACCGCTACGTCAGTGCGCCGTGGTCGCTGGCGAAGTTCGGGAACCTGCTCTGGCATCTCTGGCCGGCGTGGGTGGTCATTGGGACGAGCGCGATGGCGGGACTGATCCGATTGATGCGCGGCAGCCTGCTCGACACACTCTCCCTGCAATACGTACAGACGGCTCGGGCCAAAGGGTTGAACGAGCGCGTCGTCGTCTACAAGCACGCCGTGCGCAATGCCATCAACCCGTTGGTGAGCATTCTCGGTCTGCAGCTGCCGAACCTCGTCGCCGGATCGCTGATCGTCGCTCGGGTGATGAACCTGCCGACGGTCGAGCGGGCATTCTTCGCCTCGCTCCAGGCACAGGACGAGTACGTCATCATGGGCGGGTTGCTGTTCTTCAGCCTGTTCTTGCTGATCGGGAATCTGATCGCGGACATCCTCCTCGCGTGGGTCGATCCGCGGATCCGCTACACGTAGGGGGAGGAAGCCACCATGGCTTGGCTACGCTCTCGAAAGACGAAGAAGCTCGAGCAGGAGGTCGGCGAACGGACATTCGTCAGTCGCTCGCAAGGCGAGATGATCTGGCGTGCGTTCCGGCGTCACCGCGTGGGAAACGTCGGTTCGGCCATCGTCATCCTTCTCGCGCTGGCTGCGATCTTCGCGGAGTTCGTCGCTCCATACTCCTACGCGACGCAGTTTCGTGCCTACTCTTACTCACCTCCATCGACGCTCCACTACCGCAGCGAGGCGGGATTCACCTTGCGGCCGTTCGTCTACGAGACGAAACGTGCCTTCGATCCGGAGACCTACCAGGCAATCTTCACGGAGGACACGAGCAAACGGTACTACCTGCGGATGTTCGTCCGCGGCGAGGAGTACTCACTGCTCGGGCTGTTCAAGACGAACGTCCACCTCTTCGGCGCTGTCGCCGAGGACGGATCAACGACGCCCGTCTTCTTGTTCGGCACGGACCAGTTCGGTCGCGATCTCTTCTCGCGAACGATGATCGGAGGCCGCATCTCGCTCGCGGTGGGCCCTCTCGTCATCCTGTTCAGCATGCCATTGTCCATCGTCATGGGCGGACTGTCCGGGTACTACGGCGGGGGAATCGACATGTTCCTCCAGCGCCTGGGCGAGGTGTTCATGGCCGTGCCCGGACTGCCGATCCTGCTCGCGATGGGCGCCGCCCTCGGAGGCCTCGGCCTGACATCGACACAGGTCTTCCTGGGGATCATCATCGCCCTCTCGCTCATCAGCTGGGCGGGAGGCGCGCGCGTCATCCGCGGACAGGTTCTCGCGATCCGCGAGATGGAGTTCGTCTACGCCGCCAAGGCAGTCGGCTCGACCGACCTGCGGATCATCCTCCGGCACATCACACCGAACGTCTTCAGCTACCTCATCGTGGCGGCAACATTGACCATCCCCGGGATGATGCTCACCGAGGCCGCCCTGAGCTTCCTCGGCTACGGGATCCGTGAGCCGATGACGAGCTGGGGCCAGCTCCTCAACGCCGCGACGAACATCGGAGGCATCGAACAACACCCATGGATGCTCATTCCCGGGGTGTTCATCGTGATCGCGGTGCTCGCGTTCAACTTCATGGGCGACGCCCTGCGCGACGCCGTCGACCCGTACTCGATCGTCTAGTACCCGACGCGTGCCGGCCCGCATCTCACGGGCTGGCGCGCGTTCTTCCGTTCCCGTATCCTCTATTGGCAACGCTTGTGTGAGGGGGTTCCACGTGGCAGAGCGCATCGAGCAGACGTTCATCGAAGAGGAGATGGAGCAGTCCTACATCAACTACGCGATGAGCGTCATCCGCGGCCGCGCGATCCCTGACGTGCGCGACGGACTCAAGCCGGTGCAACGGCGGATCCTGTTCGGCCTGAGCGAGCTCGGACTGACGCCGGGCCGGCCGCACCGCAAAGCGGCGCGCATCGTCGGCGAAGTCATGGGAAAGCTCCACCCCCACGGTGACAGCGCCATCTATGACACGATGGTGAACATGGCGCAGCCGTTCTCCTATCGCTACCCGCTCGTGGACGGACAAGGGAACTTCGGCTCCATCGACGGCGACGCGGCGGCCGCCGATCGCTACACCGAGGCGCGGATGTCGGCGATCGCGGAGGAGTTCCTCCACGAGCTCGGCGAGCACACCGTCGACTGGGCGCCGAACTACGACGAGTCGATGGACGAGCCGATCTACCTCCCGGCACGGATCCCGAATTTGCTGATGAACGGCGCGTGGGGGATCTCCGTCGGGATGACGACGCAGATCCCGCCGCACAATCTCGGCGAGCTCATCGACGGGACGGTCGCGCTGATGTCCAATCCGGAGATGTCGGTGAAGGAGCTCATGTCGTACATCCCGGGTCCCGACTTCCCCACCGGCGGACTGATCATGGGACGCGACGGCATCGAGGAGATGTACCGCACCGGCCAAGGGAAGCTTCGTGTCCGTGGACGCGCCGAGATCGAGGACGACCGCATCATCATCAGCGAGATCCCCTACCTGGTCCGCAAGTCGACGATCGTCGAGTCGATCGCCGACAAGGTGCAGAGGGACCAGATCGACGGCGTCGCCGACCTGCGCGACGAATCGGACCGGGAAGGCCTGCGCGTCGTCGTCGAACTCAAGCGGAACGCAACCCCCAACGTCGTCCTCAATCAGATCTACAAGTACACCCCGATGGAGCGCACCTTCGCGGCCGCATTCCTGGTGATCATCGACGGCAACCCGCGGACGCTCTCGTTGAAGGAGATCCTCAACTCGTTCATCGACTTCCGCAGAGACGTCGTGCGACGGCGAACCGAGCATCGTCTCGCCGTCGCCCGCAAGCGGGCACACATTCTCGAGGGGTACCGTGCGGCACTTGCCGACATCGAGCGTACGATCGCCCTCATCCGCGCGGCG
>CP070725.1:1710193-1721494 GCA_020350845.1 Candidatus Bipolaricaulota bacterium | reverse complement strand
CGCCGACTGGACGGTGACTGATCTATCTGCAAGCGTCGTCGTGAGGGCATCTGCGCCAGATGGGTCTCCGTTCTCCACTTCCCCGGGGGGCAAGCGCGTGTTCACCGTCTCCGCGGCGGATCCATCGGGGAACACTGTCAAGCGGTCGGTGACCTACTTCGTTCGCTACAACCTCACGTTCGACGAAGCGACCCGGATTCCGCCGTTCTTCCCCGGGGAGTGCGTCGAGGACGGAGACTGTCCATCGGACCCGGTCGCGGTACCGTACGGACAAGCCATCCACATCGGCGTCGTGCTTGTCGATGCCATCGGAGCACCCGCCCCAGTTGAGCAATCCCAGACTCTAACGATCGTTCTCGTCACGAAGGAGGGCGCTGAAGAGCACCTGGAGATCCTCGCGGTCTTGAACCTCTGGTATGATCCGGAAGCCTCCAGCTATGCAGTGGATCTGTGTGTAGAAGGCGGCTACAAGCTTGAGCCCGGCCTCTATGATCTCTGGCTCGGACTTGCCGACGGGCGGAATCTCTATCAACGAATCGAGATCCAGTAGAGCTATCCCGAAGCCGCGGGGCCTTATGTGGCAGCGCAGAGGATTCCTCAGCGGAGAACCACGCCGCGCCCAAGTGCTGCTATCGGGACCCCGACGGCAATCGCGCCTAGGGCAATCCCGTCCGAGTTAGAAGTCCACCAAGCGGTACCGGGTGCCACGGAACCGGAAACTCGCAACTCGGAGTTCAAAACCCGTCCATTAAGGCGTACCAGCCCCGATCCCCAGGCTAGCCCCTGGGGATCAGCTTTCTCTTCGGGGACACAAACCTTAATTCCTCGTGGGCTTCGAAGCTCGCTGGTGATCTCTGCGCTGGTGTAACCGGCAGACGTTGCCGTTGGCGTCCCGCCTGAGCGCTTCCTCCTCCCGAGGGTGACCGCGTCGTCGCAGGCGGAGAGGCGCCTTGGGATTCCGGTGTCCAGGAGGAATTAAGGTTTGTGTCCCCGGAACTCGGCGACGAGCGGCGTGTGATCCGAGGGACGCTCGGCGACCCGGGGGCCGGTGTCGATCCACGCCGCCGTGGAGCGTTCGGCGAGCGGCGCGGTGGCGAGGATGTGATCGACCCGCCAGCCGATCCCGCGGCTCACCGGATCCCGTGCGCGGTAGTCGTAGAACGTGTACTGCCCTCCGTCGGTGACATGCCGGCGGAAGACATCGACGAAGCCCCACGACGCGGTCTCTGCGAGCGCGTCCCGCTCGCGCGGGTGGTAGCCGATCTGCCCGTCGAGGCGCACAGGATCATGGACGTCGATCGGGAGGGGGGCGACGTTGAGATCCCCGACCCAGAGCAGCGGGCCCTCAGGGTTGAAGCGCCGCTCGAAGAAGGCGCGCAGCCTCTCGAACCATGCAAGCTTCACGGCAAACATGGGGTGGTCAGGATCCCGTCCCTGAGGAACGTACGTGTTGACGATCGGCACCCCTCCGACCCGAGCCATCAGCAGTCGGTCCTCGTCCGGCGGTCCGCCGTCGTCGATCCCCACGTGGACCTCCTCGATCGGCGCGCGGCTGAGCACGGCGACGCCGTTCCTCCCCTTGCCGCCGCGGAACGCGAGGTGGTAGCCGAGGGCCTCCAGCGACTCGCCGGGGAACTGCGGATCGTCGACGCGGGTCTCCTGGAGGCAGAGGAGGTCGGGTTGCACGCGGTCGATCCAGGCGACGACGATCGGCATCCGAGCGCGGATCGAGTTGACGGTCCACGTAGCGACGATCACCGCGTCTCCCTAGGGCTCGATGACGCCACTGAACAGGTCGACGATCAGCCCGCGATCGCGCAGTGCCGCGACGAACGGGTTGATCCCGAGGGAGTCACTCGCGATGTGTCCGGTGACGACGAGGTTCTTCACGTCTCCGTAGTCCGCAGCAAGCTTCGCCGCGTCCTCGGGCCGACAGTGGATGTACACGACGGTGTCGATCCCGTGATCGAAGTACGCCTTGGCCACGGGATAGCCTCCGTTCGTCCCGGCGGCGTGCGATACCGCGACGCGTCCCAGGCGATTCGCCGCTGCCCCCACACGGACTTCGATCTCCGTGTCGGCGTTGCGGAACTCCCCGAACGTTTCGTAGAGCCGCTCCACCAAGGCTCCCACCGTGTCTTCCGCCTCCATCCCCCCGGCGATCGCCGCCATCCGCCGTCGTCCGATCTCGTCGAGCGGGGTGTGGATGTTCATGTACGGCACTCCGAGAAGCCTCGCGACCGACGGATCGTGGTCGTAGTTCGTCATCGAGGCGAGCACCCGCCTCGTCTCGGCGGTCCCGTGCACGGTCTCCGCGGCGACCTCCTGAGGGACCCCGGCGGCGACCATCTGCTCGACGTGGCGCCGCAGCACTTCGTGGAAGCGGAGGGTCGCGGATCCGCCGACGGGATGATGCGAAATCGCGCAGTCGTAGCCGAGGTGGGTGGCAGCGAGGAGCTCCGCGGACTTGAGATCGATCCCGAGCAGGACCCGCTCGATCCCCTCCCCCGCGCGGTAGATCGCGCTGTCGGCGGGGATCTCGGTCATCTCCGCCAGTGCCAGCGCAAGGGCCATGATCTGGTCGGTGTTCACGCCCGTTCCTCCTTCCTCATGGCTCCCTCCTGCCCGTTCCCGGTGAGATCGACGGCCGTGCGCAGCGGGACCGAGGGGGAGAACGTCTCGAGGGTCGATCCGCCGATGAACTCGCGCAGGATCGAGTTCCCGGGGACGGAGTCTCCGTCACACGCGACGAACCAGCGGAGAAAGGCGAGCAGCCGCTCGGCCTCGATTCGAGCCATCCGCTTCCTCGCCTGGAGGAGAAGCGGCTCGGCGATCGACCGCATCACCGCGAGTTCGTAGGCAAGCGCGGAGTTGAACATCACGTTCGCCTCTTCCTGATAGGGGAAGATGTTCCGCTTCTCGCCGGCGCGCACCTTCTCCCACATCGAGATGGTCGTCTCCGCGCTGTAGCCTCGCGTCCGCGCGTCGCGAACGATCCGCCGAATGAGGCGGGTGTCCGTGGTCGGCACCCGGGTGTGTCGATCCAGATTGAGCTGCGTCAGCGCGGAAACGAAGATGCAGAACGGCCGCGGCGTGCGCCGTTCGACCAGCTCCGGGTTCAGGCCATGGATCCCCTCGGCGATGACAACCTGGCCGGGGGCGAGGCGCGTCGTGGTTCCCGTCCGTCGCTCTCCGGTCCGGAAGTCGTAGTGCGGCAGGGTAACCGTCTCCCCTGCGAGGAGCGCGTCGAGGTGGTCGTGCAGCAGATCCGAGTCGAGCGCCGACAACGCATCGAAGTCGATCGCGTGGTCCTGGATCGCCGGTAACTCGTCGCGCGGATGGAAGTAGTCGTCCATCGCGAGCAGGAACGGCCGCAGGCCGGTGGCAAGCATCTGCACGGCGAGCCGTTTGGAAAAGGTCGTCTTGCCCGATGCCGACGGCCCGGCGACGAGCACCACGCGCGCCCCGCGTTTCGCCTGCCGGATGACCTGATGGGCGATCTCCGCGATCCGCTGCTCGTGAAGCGCCTCGGCGACAAGGACCAACTGGCGCAGCTGGTCCTGCGTGATCACCTGGTTGAGCGCCCCGACGTGCGAAATCCCCATCGCCTCGAGCCACGTTCCGTACTCGTGAAAGACCTCTCGCAGTCCGGCGAAGCGCCGCAGCGGCTGGATCGCCGCCGGATCGCTTCGTCGCGGGAAGCGCAGGATGAAGCCGTCGCCGAACGCCTCGAGGGCGAACGTCCGCAGGCTGCCGGTCGAAGGGACCATGTAGCCGTAGGCATACTCGCACACGCCGCGCAGGCAGTAGAGGTGGACGTGATCGCCGGGATAGCCGGAGAACAGCGCGAGCTTCTCCTCCTCGCCGCGCTCCGCGAAGAGGGCGACCGCTTCTTCCACCGACATCCGCCGGCGGTCGATCGCCTCATCCGCGCGCACGAGCCGGCGCATGCGGGTCGCGATCCGTCCTAGCTGCGCGGACGAGAACGGCTTCCTCCCCACCAGCCGGCAGTAGTAGCCGCCGTCGGGCACCGAGTAGTCGACCGACAGCCGGACCTCGGGATGGAGCTCGTGCACGGCCACGATGAGCAGCAGGGAGAGACTGCGCTGATAGATGCGCATCCCGTCCGAGTCGGAGACGCGCAGCGGCCGGACCTCGACATCGCGCGGCACCGGCCACGCCAGCTCGCGCAGGGTACCTCCGACGACGGCGGCGACCACCGGATCGTCCGTGCCGGGGTAGGCCTCCCGGAGGAAGGCGGCGAGCGGCTCCCCACGCGGCCCCTCGAAGCTCCGTCCGTCAGGAAGCTTGACCTGCACGGTCTCTCTTCCGTCGACGGGGCGAATCGCCTTGCCGTTCATGGCCCTCCCCTTCCCGGCGCCGTTCGGTCCTACGCCGTCAGCCGGTCGAGCAACGGAAACGCGGTCTGGCGGAGCGCTTCCATCGTCCGCTCGAGGTCCTGAAGCACGTGGAGCGGCGAGGAACGCGTCGCTTCGTCACCCCGCAGCGAAGACACGGACAGTCCGTCGGCGGCGGCGAGCTCGATCCACTCCTCGGGAAGAGCATCAGGGAGCTGCACCTCGAGGATCGCCGCCCACGCCAGCGTCCACGCGCGGGGGACGTTCGCCAGCTCGTACCCTCCTCCTCCGAGCGCGACCCACGGCAGATCGAACGCGGCGAAGCGCCGAACCAAGGCCTCGAATCGGGGAAGCGTCATCGCCAGGCTCGCGACCCGGTCACCGACGAGCGCATCGGCGCCGAGCTGGGTCACGAGAACGTCGGGTGCGAAGCGCTCGACGACGGGGAAGAGAATCCCGTCCGCGGCGCGCTCGTAGGCGTCGTCACACGCGCCGGGAAGCAGGGGAACGTTGATCGATGTCCCGCGCGCCTGCTCGCCCCCGAGCTCATCGGCGAAACCCGTTCCGGGGAAGATCGTGGCCCCGCTCTGATGGATCGACACGGTGAGGACATCCGGCCGATCGTAGAACGCGAACTGCACTCCGTCGCCGTGATGAGCATCGATGTCGACATAGGCGACGCGCTTCCCGGCCTGCAAGAACGCATGGATCGCGAGCACCCCGTCGTTGACGTGACAGAATCCGGAGGCGCGGGAAGGCATCGCGTGGTGCAGGCCGCCCGCGGGATTGAACGCCCGCCGTACACGCCCGTCGAGGATCTCCCGGGCACAGTCGACCGAGGCCCCGGCGACGTTCATCGCCCACTCGTAGACCCCGGGGAACACGGGATTGTCTCCCGTCCCGAGGCCGTGGGTGAAGAGATTCGGCGTCCACAGGCCACCGTCCGCCAGCTTGAGAACCTCGAGATAGGCGGAGGTGTGGAACGCGAGCGCCTCGTCCTCGGTCGCCTCGCGGGGGATCAGCGTGCGGATCCCTTCGCCCTCGGCGAGCCCGTAGGCGCGGATCAACTCGTGAGTCAGACCGAGACGCCGGATCTTGAACGGATGTCCCGCCCCGAAGTCATACTTCAGGAGGCCCGTTGGATCGACAAGACAGCGATCGGTCGTCATGGTTCCTCGAAGGTCCAGCGCTGGATCACATCCTCCTCGTCCAGCCCCCAGGGGTCACAGCCCAATGCGATGTACCCCGTCTCCTCGACGGCGACGGATGCCTCGGCCAGTGCCAACAGCTCGCCGTCGAACACGAACAGCCGCTCGCGCGTCGTCCCGCCGCAGTGGAGCTGGCCCGAGTAGAAGGTCGGCACCGGCACGAGCGCGGTGACGTGGTCGGGACTCCGATCCCCGTCGGTGTCCACGAACGCGAGCGATGCATCGGCATCGAGCGCGTTCACAAGGTTCACGTACAAGATCGCAGCATCTTCGCAGTCCCCCTTGCCGTCAACCAGCGTCTCCAGCGGGTAGCGCGGCTGCTCGAGCCCGGGGGTATCGAGCGCGTAGCGGATCGCCCCCTGGACGAACGCGAGGGCGCACTCGAGGAACGCCACCGGATCTCCGCCCACGCGGTCAAGCAACTCGCGGCCGAAGCTCTCCAGCGTCGGGTCGTCGAGCGGATCGGCCACGTAGACATCATACCGGTAGCGGTCGCTGAACGAGGTCTGCACGCGCCCCGCGTACTCCTCATAGAGGGCCTCGGGAACCAGAAGATCCCACGTGTGATGGACCCCGCCGTGGTCCCACTCCCGCCGGCGTGCAAGATACCCTTCCGGCGGCCGGCGCACAACGATGGTCACCGCTGCTGTGCCGACGGCGCCGTCGCGATCCTCGACCTCGAGCCGGACAGTGAAGCTTCCCGACGCGGTGAACGTGTGCTCGGCGACACCGCCCTCGACGACCCTCTCGTCGCTGACGATCCAACGGTAGGCCACGATCTGTCCGTCGGGATCGTACGATTCCCGACCGTCGAGGCGCACGGTGAGCGGGGCGTATCCGTCCGTGTCGTCGAGCGTGAAGCTCGCGACGGGAGGACGATTCGGCAACAGCAAGGCACATCCTCCGAGGGCAAGCGCGGCCCATCCGAGCGTCATCCAAGCGAGTGTGCAGCTGCGTCTCTTCACGGTGACCTTTCCCGACCCCCGGCGGAATTATGGTCGGCCGCCCCGAAGACTCAACCGTCCCGCCTCGTTGACCTCCTCGGCGCCCACCGCTACCATGGGTTGCGGGCTCGGGGAGGGGATTCCATGTACATGATCGTGGTGGGTGCGGGGAGCATTGGCGCGAGCCTCATCGAAATCGCTGTCAAAGAGAAGAACAACGTCGTCGTCATCGAGGCCAACGACGAACGTGCTCGCCTGATCAGTTCTCGGCATGACATCACCGTTCTCAACGAGAACGCGACCACCGCCGACACCCTCCGCGAAGCGGGCGCCGAGCGCGCCGACGCGCTCATCGCCACCACCAGCGATGACGCGGTGAATCTCATGGTCGTCTCCATCGCGGAGGGTCTGGAGATCCCGTCGATCGTGTCGGTCGTCAACGAGCAGGACCATGCGGACTTCTTCCGGCGCCTCGGAGCGAACGTCATGGAGAATCCCGAGGACATCGTCGCCAACCACCTGTACAACGCCGTGAAGCGGCCCCGGGTGACAGACTACGTCGCGCTCTCCCAGGGTGACCAACTCTTCCGACTGGCGGTCGGGGAGGAGTCGCCGCTCGTCGGCCGTCCGCTGTCCGACAGCGCGAAGCGCGGCGTGATTCCCGAGGCGATGCTCGCGATCGCCGTGGAGCGCGACACCAAGCGCACGATCGCGGAAACCGATGCCGTCATCGAAAGCGGTGACATCGTCACGTTCTTCTCCCTCGAGCGGCCGAGTGACGAGATCATCGACAAGCTCTCCGGATGAGAAGCCCCACCGGGCGCATCGGCAGCGACCTCCAGATCATCATCCGCGATCTCGGCCTGCTTCTCCCCGTCGTCGGCGTGATGGCGCTCGTGTCGCTCGTCATCCCGCTTCGCTTCCGGGAGCCGTACGCCGTCGTGCCGCTTCTGATCACCGCCGGAGCGTCGTTCGTGCTCGGCGCGGTGCTCTACTTCCCGTTTCGGCATGCGGGCGAGGCGCGCCTCAAACACGGAATGATCATCGCCGGTCTCGGCTGGTTGCTGGTGGCAACCCTGGGGATGCTTCCGCTCCTGCTCACCGCGCGGTTCGCAGCGTCCGGAGTGCTCGCCCAGTTCTCGACGTTGCGCCACTTCGCGTCTCCGGTGAACGCGTTCTTCGAGTCGGTTTCGGGGTACACCGGAACCGGGCTGACGATGGCCGCTCGCGCCGATCTGCTTCCGCACACCCTGCAATGGTGGCGCAGCTTCACCGAGTGGATCGGGGGGATGGGGGTCATCGTCCTCATGCTCGCGATCCTCGCCGGCCCACGACCGGGAGCGGCGACCCACAGCCTGTACTACGCGGAGGCGCGCGGCGAGAAGATCCACCCGAGCATCAACTCCACACTGCGCACGATGTGGTGGATCTTCCTGCTGTACACCTTCGTCAGCGTGGTCGCCCTGTGGGGAGCGGGGATGCCGATGTGGGAGGCGATCAACCACGCGATGACCGGGATCTCCACGGGTGGGTTCAGCGTCACCGCGAACAGCATCTCCTCCTACGGGAGCGTCGCGATCGAACTGGTGTTGCTGCCGATCATGCTTCTCGGCGCGATCAGCTTCGCGGTGCACTACGAGCTGATGCAGGGGCGGGGCCAGGTGCTGTGGCGTGATGTTCAGACGCGCTGGCTCCTCACGCTGGGGGCGATCGGCATCGCCTTCCTCGCCCTCGAGAGTGCCGCCGGGCTCGGTTGGATCCCCTCGATCCGCCAGAGCGCGTTCCAGTTCGTCTCCGCGCTGACGTGCACCGGCTTCCAGACCGCGGACCTGCACGCGTGGACGCCCACGGCCAAGCTGCTACTCGCGGCGGCGATGGTCGTCGGCGGCGCCGCCGGGTCGACCGCAGGGGGGATCAAGATCATGCGCATGATCGTCCTCATGAAGGGCGTTCAGTGGCGTTTCCGCAGGATCGTCTCCCCACGCGGAGCCATCGTCCCGTTTCGCATCGGTCCGACCGCGATCGACGAATCGGAGGTCGGCCCGCGCCTCGAGGACGCGGCGCTGATCACCTTCCTGTGGCTCGTCTTCCTCGGACTGGGGATCATCGTCTTGCTGCACACGACGCCCTCGTCCACGTACAGCCTGTCGGACGTCGTCTTCGAGGTCGCAAGCGCCCAGGGGAATGTGGGACTGTCCGTCGGGATCACGTCTCCGGCGATGTCTTCGCTGAGCAAACTGGTGCTCTGCTTCAACATGTGGATCGGCCGTCTCGAGATCATCCCGGTGCTCATGCTCGTGCGCGCCCTCTTTCGCGGAGTACAGTAGGCAGCGAGCGCCGTTGCGCGATCCACGAGGGGGCGTATCCTCTGGCAGCGGCGACCGCGCCGCTCCTCGCGACGACCCTCAGCCTCCTCGGAGGCGCGACCGGCTTTGACGACGTCGCGGCCTACGCGACGCTCGCGAGCGACAGGAGGAGAAGTGAGAACAGCCGTCCGCATGCTGGGTATCGTGTCACTCGTCGCCGCCATGGCGACCCTCGCCGGGGCACAGGAGATCATGACCCTCTCGGAGATCCGCGTAGGAATGACCGGGACCGGGAAGACGATCGTCTCCGGCGAACAGCCGACCGACTTCGCCGTAGAGATCCTCGGCATCATCGACGAGCCGGGCGAGGACGACGACTTCATCGTCGCGCGGGTGAGCGGAGCGGCGATCGGCCGCGCCGGTGGCATCGCGCAGGGGATGAGCGGGAGTCCGGTGTACATCGACGGCCGGCTGATCGGCGCCCTGAGCCGAGCGGCGAACTGGTCGAAGGATCTCACGCCAATCGGACTGATCACGCCGATCGAGCCGATGCTCTCCGTGCTCGAGGCGGTGCAGGGAGACGAGATCAGCTCCTCGAGCCGGGAGGCGCGAATCGAAGGGGTCACGGTGCTGGAGGTGGACATGCCCCTCGGGCTCGCGTTCGATCCCGGTCTTCCCGACGCCCTGGTCTCGGTGCCGCTGACCGCCCCGATCCTCGCCTCCGGACTCTCTCCGCGAGCCGTAGAGAACCTCATGGGGACCGCCACCGCCGCTCGACCCGACGGCCTGTTCGCGGACTTCGTCGTGCTCCCTCCGGCGGCCGCGGCCGCGTTGCGTCTCCCCGGGCTTTCGCGGTTCGGACTCTCCCTGAGCCCGGTGGCCGCCGCCCCGGTTCGGGACTACGGAACGGAGGCGTCGTTCGTGCCCGGAGGATCGATCGGCGTCGCACTGGCCACCGGAGACATCACGATCGGCGCACTGGGTACGGTCACCTACCGCGACGGCAACGACGTGATCGGCTTCGGCCATCCGTTCCTCTCGAACGGCCCGTCGGCCTTCCCGCTGACCGCCGTCCAGATCTACGACACGATCAAGTCGTACCAGGCGTCGTTCAAGCTCGGCTCGCTCGGCCGCTCGCTGGGTGTCGTCCTCGAGGATCGTGCCCCCGCCGTCGGCGGCCGCATCGGGAGTGCGCCGCCGATGATTGCACTCGATGTCGAGGTCGTCGACGAGGATGTGGGCCAGACGAGAGCCTTCGCCGTGGAGATCGTCCCGGAGTCGCGTCTCATCCCTGAACTCCTCTTCGCGACCGGCCTCGCGGCAGTCGATGAGGCGCTCGACCGGGTCGGGGCAGGCACGGTCGAGGTCACGTTCACCTTCGACGGCGACGGCCTCCCACGCCCGGCGACGCGGCGCGACGTCTTCCTCAGCGCCGTCGACGTCGCCGTCTACCCCGCGTGGCAGTGGGCGGACATCGCAGCGTTCCTCGAGTACAACCCGTTCGTCGATCCCGGGCTGCACACGGTCTCGATGTCAGTGACGATCACCGAGGAGATCCACGCGGTGGAGATCGCCCATCTGGAGATCGATCGGCTGGTGTACATGCCGGGGGATACGCTGCGCTACGCGCTCGAGCTTCAGACCTACCGCGGCGAACGCCGCTACGCCGAGGGTGAGATCCTCATCCCTGCCGACGTCTACACGGACACCATCGCCGTCCGCGCCTACGGCGGTCCGCGACTCCGCGAGGCAGGGGAGGCGCCGAACGAGTTCGGCGAGCTGGAGGACATGATCGAGCTCATCGAGAGCCTCCCCAGCCACGATGTCCTGACGGTCGAGCTGTTCGGTCTCGATGTCCTTGCCCCATTCCCCGAGGCGTGGGTCGGTCTGGAGCGAATCGAGGTCCCGTTCGACGGCCACGTGGTCTACGGCGAACGCGAGGTGATCGCTTACCTGCTCGAGTCCGAGTAGGGATGTTCACGCTCGGGGACACGGTCGAGATCGCGGAAGGCAGGCTCAGGCGGCCGTCTTCCGACGGGGCGGACCTTGCCCTGCGCCGCGCCGTCCACGACTCGCGTCGCGTCCGGCCCGGCGACCTGTTCGTCGCCCTCCCGGGATCGCGCACCGACGGTCACCGTCACCTCGAAGAGGCCTACGCCCGCGGGGCCCGGGCGGCGCTCGTTCGTCATACGGAGGGGATTCCGCAGACCGCGACCAATCTCGTCGTCGTCGAAGGGCCCCTGCGCGCGCTGTATCTTCTCGCGGCGGCATGGCGCGCGCGCCTGACCGGGACCTTCGTTGCCGTCACCGGGACGTGCGGGAAGACGGGCACACGGGCCGTCGCTGCGGAACTCCTGCGCGGGACCCACGAGGTCTATTCGTCTCCCGAGAACTACAACACCGAGATCGGCGTTCCTCTTGCGGTGCTCGAGATGGAGGAGGGCGATGACGTCGGCCTGTTCGAGCTCGGCACCGAGAGACCGGG
>CP070725.1:1707401-1710093 GCA_020350845.1 Candidatus Bipolaricaulota bacterium | reverse complement strand
GCATCGAGGCGCGGGCGTTCGTCGCATCGATCCTCGACGACGACGCGGTCCCGGTGTCCGGCGAGGATGCGCGGGTTCCCGTGGTGATGGCACTTGCGGCAAAGCGTTCGATGGAAGAGAACCGCCCCGTACGACTCTCGGAGATCGGCTGATCCCTGCGCAGACAGCGCGTGTCTGGATGGCGCAAGCGAGATCCTGCAAACGATTGCAGAGCATCGTTGCAGGCCTATAATGGGAATCGCGGACAACAGAGGTTGCCGAAGGAGGCGACGTGAAAGGACTGCTGCTCACAGCGGAATGGGACCCGAAGCCGACGTACGAGCTGTCGGAGTTCGAGAAGACGACGAAGAAGGCGGTCGAGGGGTTCAATGTCTGGAGGCATCCCAAACTGGAGATCACCTCCGTCGACGATCCCAAGCCAGGGCCGGGTGAGGCACTCATCCGCATCAAGGCGTGCGGAGTGTGTGGCTCGGACATGCACTTCTACGAGACGGACGACGACGACTACATCCTCTACCCCGGGTTGACCCGGTTCCCGGCGATCCTCGGCCACGAGTTCGCGGGCGAGATCGTCGAGATCGGCCCCGGGCCGGAGGCCGAGGGCTTCGAGGTCGGCGACCGGGTGACGGTCGAGGAGATGGTCTGGTGCGGCTACTGCCGCCCGTGCCGAGACGGCTACCCCAACCACTGCACGAATCTCGAGGAGATCGGGTTTACGATCGACGGCGCGATGGCGGAGTACATCGTCGTCCCGATCAAGCTCTGCTGGAGCGTCGACCCGATCTTCGAGCGATACGCCGACGAGCAGCTTGCGTGGGACGTCGCCGCGACCACGGAGCCCACGTGCGTCGCGTACAACACGGTCTTCGAGCGGGCAGGCGGGTTCCGGCCCGGGGCCTTTGTGGCAATCTACGGCGCGGGGCCGATCGGCCTCGCTGCGATTCAGCTCTGTCGCGCCGCGGGAGCGGCCAAGGTCTTCTCGTTCGAGATCTCACCCCAGCGTCGTGAGCTGGCGAAGGCCGTCGGCGCAGACGGGGTGTTCGACCCGGCAGAGATCGCGCCCGCGGAAGTCCTCATGGAGTTGACCCAGGGGGCAGGAATCGACCTCTCTGTAGAGGCCGCGGGGGCGCCGGACAAGACGATCCCCGAGATGGAGAAGACGATCGCGATCAACGGCAAGGTGGCGCAGGTCGGCCGTGCCGCCACACGGGTGCCGATGTATCTCGAGACGTTCCAAGTGCGCAGGGGCTCGCTCTTCGGTGCCCAAGGGCACTCGGGCCACGCGATCTTCCCGTCGGTCATTCGCATGGCGGGAGCCGGCCTGGTCGATAACGCCAAGATCATCACGTCGCGTTTCCCCCTGGACCAGGCGATCGACGCGATCGCGAAGTCCACGGATCGATCCGACGGCAAGATCGTGATCCATCCCTAGGGCCGAAAAGGAGCCGAACCATGTCCATGTGGATCACCACGGAACACCCCGCGATCCTCTTCGAGGACACCGAGGTCGGTCGTCTCAAGAAGCGGATTTGGGACGCGAGCCCAGAGGAGATCGATGCGATCCTCGAAGCGTATGGAGTGCCGTCGGAGCCTGAGCTCGGCAAGGCGGGCTCGTACATTCAGACCACGGTCCGCCAACGACTGATCGAGAACCGCAGGAAGAACGACGTCGTCCTCATCCCCGTCGGCTGTACGGAGAACCACGGCCGTCACACGGTGTCCGGCCTGGACACGTTCATGGTGACGCAGATCTGCGAGGCCGTCCGCCGCAAGTCGCTCAAGGACGGCCCCCCCGTGAACCTTGCGCTGCCGCCGCTCAACTACGGGGGCCACCCTTACCACCACATCGGGATGCCGGGGACGGTCATCATGCCCGAGGAGGTCGTGCGCGAGACCTTGATCAACGTCATGCTCGGACTGTGGAACGACGGATTCCGCAAGCAGATCGTCGTCAACAACCACGGCCAACTGTGGATGCTGGAGTCGGCGCTCCACGAGTTCATGTACCGTTATCAGCTTCCGGGTGTCTTCCAGGTGCTCGACTGGCATCGCGCGGTCCGGGAGTTCTTCTTCCCGACCGACAAGTCCGACTCCCTGGAGACGCACTTCATCCATGCCGACGAGTCGGAGACCGCGGTGGGGCTGCTCATGTTTCCCGAGGGGATGACGGACATGGGCCTCGCCGAGGAGGCCGAGGGCGAGCCGCTGCTCCCGGGGGGGCACTTCGACACCGCTGTGGACGCCCATCGCCGGCCGCACAAGTGGTCGGAAGGGGAAGGGCAGATGGGAATCGAGATCGCATCCACCCCACAAGGTGTCGTCGGCAAGCCCACGCTGGCCACGGCGGAGAAGGCGAAGCGCCCCATCGCGGCGATCCTGAGCTACCTCACCATGACGATCGACCAGATCCTCGCGACGTTCCCGGCGGGCACTGTACCCCCCGTGGAGAAGGTGACGCTGAGGACGCAGGAGGAGATGGAGCCCTACCTCCGCGAGCCCGGCGCTGCCGGCTGGAAGCCGGCCCTCGGTCTACCCCGCAGGGGGTTCTAGCGCCGTGTCCTGGCCGCTCGGGCTGATCGTTCCGCTGCAGAACGCCACGCCCTTCTCCCCGTTTGCACCGAGGGAGTGGCGGGAGGCAATGCGCCGGGTCAAGGACGCAGGCTTCGACGGCGTCGAGCTGGCAATCACGGAT
>CP070725.1:1701799-1707301 GCA_020350845.1 Candidatus Bipolaricaulota bacterium | reverse complement strand
CGGAAGAGCTGACCAAGCGTTTCGCCGATTCCGAAAACAGCAAGGCGCGGGCAGCGATTGCCACGGTTACGGCGGGGTCGGGGGCGAAGCACACGCGGATGGGCTGCCTCAACTTCAGCTTCTTCGATCTCAAGCGGGGTGCCGTCCGCGTGAAGCAGGCGGGCCGGGGAGGAATCGGGTCGGTCTTCCGCGACAAGGGGCTCGCCGCCGTGGTGGTGAAGTACACCGGCGTGCGGCCGGACGGGAATGGCCCTGTGGACTTGGAACGCCTGCAGCGCGCGGGGAAGCGGATCAACGACGAGATCTTCGCGCTCGACGCTAGCCAGTGCGACATGCGGCGCGTGGGCACGGCGCATCTCGTGGAGATCATGAACGAGTACGACCTGTTGCCGACGCACAACTTCCGCTTCGGATGCCACGAGCACGCCGACCGGATCGCTTCCCCCGTCTGGCGGGAGCGATTCGGCCAGGGGATGCCCGACGGCTGCTGGCTCGGGTGCACGATGTCGTGTTCCCACGGCGTCGACGGCTTCGTGCCGCGAACCGGGCCGTACACCGGACAGGCCGTCCTCGTAGACGGCCCTGAGTATGAGACGGTGGGCGGCGCGTCGAACCTCGGGGTCTACGATCCCGACTTCGTCCTCGAGATGAACTTCTATTGCGACACGTACGGGATCGACACGATCTCGTTCTGCACGTCGCTTGCGTTCGTCATGGAGTGCTTCGAGGCGGGTATCCTCACGCCCGAGGAGACCGGCGGGCTCGACCTCTCCTTCGGACGAGGAGACGAGGCGCTCGAGATCCTCCACCCGATGGCCCGCGGGGAGGGCTTCGGGGCGATCGCCGGTCAGGGGATCCGCCGCATGAAGGAGCGCTTCGCCCGTGACTTGGGCGCCGATCGTGGCTTCCTCGATGCGATCGGGATGGAGGCTAAGGGGCTGGAGTACTCGGAGTATGTGACCAAGGAGTCGCTCGCGATGCAGGGCGGCTACGGCCTCGCGCTCAAGGGACCGCAACACGACGAGGCGTGGCTGATCTTCATGGACATGGTGAACAACCAGATCCCGACCTTCGAAGACAAGGCCGTGGCGCTGCACTACTTCCCGATGTGGCGCACCTGGTTCGGGCTCGTGGGGATGTGCAAGCTCCCGTGGAACGATGTCGAGCCCGCGGACAACGCGGAGACCGACGAGCCGGCGAAGGTTCCCGAGCATGTCCGCAACTACTGCGAGCTGTACGCCGCGGTCACTGGGATCGAGGTCACTCCCGACGATCTGATCACCATGTCCGAGCGGGTGTACACGTTCCAGCGCGTCTTCAACCTGCGGATGGGCGCCGGACGCAGGAAGGACGACGCGATCCCCTACCGATCGATGGGGCCGGTGACCGAGGAGGAGTACCTCTCGCGCGCCGAGCGATACGATCGACAGCTCGAGGATCTCGGGATCGAGATCGAGGGGCTGGGCACGGCGGACAAGGTGGCGCGGCTGCGCGCCCACAGGGAGGCGCAGTACGAACTGCTGATCGACGCCGTCTACAAGCGCCGCGGCTGGACGGCGGACGGGGTTCCCACCGTGGAGACACTGCAGCGATTGTCGATGGATCTCCCCGAGGTCCTCGATGTCGTACGCGACCAGCAGTAGCTGTCTGAACTGAGGGATTCCACCGCTATGCTAGGGTCTTCTCCTGCGCGATTTGACGCCCTCTTCGCGGCGCAGTAGCGGGCGCTCCTCCGAGCCGGACGAAATCGGACCTTGTGGACATCCCAACAGCGGTTTGGTATAATCTCTGTGGGTGGTGAGATGGTCTACGAAGCGGATCAAATCAAGGTCCTCGAGGATCTCGAGGCGGTACGCGTTCGGCCCGGGATGTACGTCGGGAGCACCGGGCAGAGCGGCCTCATGCACCTCGTCGAAGAGGTGGTCGACAACAGCATCGATGAGGCGCTCGCCGGGCACTGCAGCGAGATCCACGTCACCGTGCATGCGGACAACCGCGTCACGGTCGTCGACGACGGGCGGGGTATGCCAGTCGGAATCCACAAGGAGACCGGGATTCCCGCAGTCGAGCTGGTGATGACGACACTCCACGCCGGCGGGAAGTTCGACAACAAGAGCTACCACGTCAGCGGGGGTCTGCACGGTGTTGGGGTCTCGGTCGTCAACGCGCTCTCCGAGCACATGGCGGTCGAGGTCTGGCGCAACGGCAAGACCTATCGCCAGGAGTTCTCACGCGGGCTGAAGCTGACCGAGATCGAAGAGGTGGGGGCCTCGAAGAAGACGGGGACGAAGATCACCTTCCTCCCCGACGAGGAGATCTTCGGCGAGATCGCCTACAGCCTGAACAAGCTCTCCCATCGACTGAAGGAGCTCTCCTATCTGAACGGCGGCCTCCTGATCGTGCTCGAGAACGAGGCGTCGGGCGTGACGCGACGCTACCAGCACAAGGGCGGGATCGTGTCGTTCGTCAAGGAGCTCGCGTCGGGCCGCGATCCGATCCACCCCAAGCCGATCTACATCCAGGGCGAGCAGAACGGGACTGCACTCGAGATCGCGATGCAGTTCACCGAAGGCTACGACGAGTCGATCTTTGCGTTCGCCAACAACATCAACACCGTGGACGGGGGAACGCACCTCACCGGCTTCAAGAGCTCGCTGACGAAGTTCCTCAACGACTTCGGTCGGGAGAAGAAGATGCTTCGCAAGGACGACCCGAACATGCGCGGTGAGGACGTCCGTGAGGGGCTGGTCGCGATCATCAGCGTCAAGATCCCGAATCCGGAGTTCGAGGGCCAGACCAAGACGAAGCTCGGCAATCCCGAGGTGACGAGTCTCGTCACGACGGTGATCCAGGAGGAGCTCGCCGTCTACTTCTCGAAGAAGACCGCCGAGGCTCGTGCGATCATCGAGAAGTCAGTTCAGGCAGGACGTGCGCGGATGGCGGCGGCGAAGGCACGGAAGATGGTCCGGCGCAAGGGGGCGCTCTCCTCGCTCGCGCTGCCGGGGAAGCTCGCCGATTGCTCGTCGACCGACCCCGCCGAGAGCGAGCTGTTCATCGTCGAGGGAGACTCCGCCGGCGGGAGCGCGAAGCAGGGGCGTGACCGTGCCTTCCAGGCGATCCTCCCGCTTCGCGGCAAGGTCCTGAACGTGGAGAAGGCGCGGCTCGCGAAACTCCTCGACAACGCTGAGATCCGTTCGATCATCACGGCGGTGGGCACCGGGATCCGCGACGAGTTCGACCCCGAGCGGCTGCGTTACCACAAGCTGATCATCATGGCCGACGCCGACATCGACGGGGCGCATATCTGCACGCTGCTGCTGACCTTCTTCTACCGCTTCCTCCGTGGCCTCGTCGAACGCGGCAACGTGTACATCGCCAAGCCACCGCTCTACCAAGTGAAGTCGGGTAGGAAGGTGACCTACGCGTTCGACGACGCGGAGCTGGCGAGGATCCGTGGCGAGCACAACGGGAAGCTCACCGTCAAGCGGTTCAAGGGGTTGGGAGAGATGAACCCGCGGGAGCTGTGGGAGACGACGATGGACCCCGAGAACCGCATCCTGAAGCGCGTCGAGATCCGCGATGCCCTCGAGGCGGACGAGGTCTTCTCCGTGCTCATGGGAAGCGATGTCAGCCTGCGCCGTGACTTCATCTGGGAGAACAGCGACCGCACCACGTCGCTCGACATTTAGGTCGGGATGACGGTCGATGCTGCGCTTCCACGGAGCCTCCCAAGCCTTCCATCGATGGGAGGAGGCTAGTGCTCTACGTCTGGATCGCGCTCGGCGTCCTCACGACGTCCTGGGTTCTGTGGAATCTCTCGCTCGACGTCCTCTGGCAGCCGACCGATCGCAGGACGGTGCGACGGATGCTCTTTCTCGCCGGGGTGAAAGACGGCGAGACCGTGGTCGATCTCGGCTGCGGCGACGGCCGCTTCGTGGTCTCGGCGGCACGCGAGTTCGGCGCCCGAGGCGTGGGTGTCGAGATCGATCCGCTGCGTGTCCTGTGGGGTCGGCTCTGGATTCGCTTGTCGGGGCTTCGGGGAAGCGCCGAGATCCGCCGCGGAGACATGTATCGCGCCGATGTGTCGCAGGCCGATGTCGTCGTGCTCTTCCTCTCGCCGACGGCGAACCTCAAGCTCCAAGATCGACTCAAGCGGGAGATGAAGCCGGGTTCGCGGGTGATCTCCTACTACCATCCGATCTGGGGCTGGACACCGGAGGAGGTCGGGGAGGGCGTGGCCGGCTACCCGCTGTATCTGTATCGGATGGGGTGCGATGAGACAGTCGCTGGGGACCCTCGCGCGGGCGCTACGCTGTGATCCCCCGGCGGATGCCGACGGGGTCATCGTCAGCGGGATCGCCGAAGACTCACGTGCAGTGCACGCGGGAGACCTGTTCGTGGCAATCCCCGGCACCCGGGCGGACGGTGCGACGTACATCGCGGATGCCGTTCGCGGCGGCGCGGTGGCCGTGGTCCGCGAGCGCGCGGCAAGCGATGCCGACTCCGATCGATCCGTCCCGACACTGATCGTCGAGGACGCGCGGGTGGCGCTGGCGCGGCTCGCGGCGATCGCACACGGAGATGCGACGCGGTCGTTGTTCGCCGTGGGGGTCACGGGAACGAACGGCAAGACGACGACCTGTCATCTGCTCGCGCGGCTGCTGGGGGAGGAGCGGTGCACGGTAGTCGGGACCGTCTCCAATCGGGCACGCGATCTGCCTGCTGTGACGACGCCCTCGGCACTCGCCGTTCAGCGCCTCGCCGCGGAGTCCCTCCAGGCGGGGCGGGGGGCGATGATCATCGAGGCGTCCTCCGCGGGGATCTCGCAGCGACGGGTTCACGGCGTCCACTTCGACGTCGCCATCTACACCGGCTTCGGTTCGGGGCACGAGGGCTTCCACGGCGGCGTGGACCGCTACTTCGACGCGAAGCTGGGGCTCTTCCGCGCCCTCGATCCCGGATCGACGGCGGTTCTCAACGCGGACGACCGCCGCGTGCGAAGCGTCGCCCGTGCCTGTCGCTGCGCGACGACGTCGTTCGGACTGGAGCGCGCCGACTGGCGGGCATCGCACATCGTCTCTGATTCTCGTCACACGCGCTTTCGGCTCCACCGCGGAGCCGAGCAACGTGATCTCGTTCTCCCCCTGCCCGGGCGCCACAACGTGCGCAACGCCCTCGCGGCGGCGGCGGCGGCGGCACTCGGCGGGTTAGAGCTCGACTCCGTGGTGAAGCGACTCGCGCCCCCATGGTCGATCCCGGGACGGTGGGAGCGATTCCGCAGCGCGGAAGGCGCCGAGGTGATCGTCGACTTCGCCCACACGCCGGGCGCGCTCGAGGAAGCGCTCGGGATCCTTCGCGCCGAGGCACGGCGTCTTGTGGCGGTCTTCGGCTGCCCGGGGGACGAGGAGCACGGGCTGTGCGAGGCGATGGGGGCGGTCGCCGGCCGGCTCGCGGACCATGTCGTCCTCACGGCGGACAATCCCAAGGAGCGGGACCCGGAGG
>CP070725.1:1690579-1701699 GCA_020350845.1 Candidatus Bipolaricaulota bacterium | reverse complement strand
GTCGGCGTGGCGTTCAAGCTGATCTGCGCCGTCTACGAGCGTGTCGGCCGTCCGTTGCCCTATGAGATGCTCGACCTGGTGGCCCTGGGAACGATCGCCGATCTCGTCCCGCTCTCCGACGGAGGTGAGGTCGAGAACCGCGCCATCGCCCGCGAGGGCTTCGAGCGCATCGCACAAGGAACCGGCTCCTCGCTCGGCCTGCGGGTTCTCATGGAGAGCCTGGACATCAACCCGAAGCGGCTGTCGGCGGCGACGATCGGGTACCTCATCGCTCCCAAGCTCAACGCGGCGAATCGCGCCGGCGATCCGAAGGTGGCGTTCCTGCTGCTCACGACGCGCCACCGGGAGCGGGCGAAGTACCTCTCCGAGGTTCTCCTCGACTACAACCGGGATCGTGAGATCGCCCAGGAGGACATGATCATCCAGGCGCGTGAGATGATCACCAAGCGCGGCATCGCCCCCCGCGAGGCAGGCCTGGTCTTCCTCGAGGGCAAGTACTGGAACGAGGGGATCCTCGGCCTTGCGGCGGCGAGCCTCGTCGATCAGTACAACGTTCCCGCGGTGATCGTCTCTCGCGGAGACTCCGTGAGCCGAGGTTCCTGCCGAAGTGTCGACGGTGTCGACATCGTGGCCTGTCTGGAGAGCATCAGTGACCTCCTGCTGCAGTATGGAGGCCACGAGATGGCCGCCGGCTTCAGCGTGGCGAACGAGAACCTGCCGGCGCTCGAGGAGCGCCTCGCGAGGATGCTCGCAGGAAGGCAGGACGAGCGCCCCCGGTCGCCGCCCGGCGTGGTCTCCGCCCGCACCACGGTCGCCGCCCTAGACATGCGCTTCTACACGAACGTCCGCTCACTGGCGCCGTACGGGAGCGGGAATCCTGCGCCGCTGTTCCTCGTCGAGGACTGCCACTTCGGGAATCTCGGCCTCGTCGGCGGGCGGCAGCAACACCTCAAGGGGGATGTGTTCCAGGGCGGTGCCTCGGCGCCGTTCATCGCCTTCCGCCAGGGACGCCACCTCCCGCTGCTCGAGGCTGCTCGTGGGGCGGGGGTTGTCTTCCGCGCCGGATTCGACGATTGGCGTAGCCGCGTGCAGATCGACCTCGTCGATGTCGTCGGGCGCTGACCCGAGACGCTACTTCCCGACGCAGAACCTCGAAAAGATCTCGTCAAGAACCTCGTCGTCAACGTCCATCCCGAGGAGATGGCCGGCCTCGACGTGGGCCTGCCGCAGCTCGTCGGCGACCATGTCCGCCGTCCCTTTCGAGGCGATGACGTGGTTCGCCCTCGCGAGGGCGTCCTCCACGCGACGCAGTTGATCCATCTCCCAACGCTCGAGGAGGAGCGCGGTCCCCCGCTGCGGGATCTCTCCCGCGTAGAGGCGTCCCACCGCCTCCTCCCGCAGGACGTCGATCCCCGTGCCCTCGAGCGCGGAGACAGTGCACGTCGCGAGCCACGGACCGGGCGCCTCTTCGGACGCACGCCGCGGGAGATCGGCCTTGGTCCACACAAGGATCACCGGACGGTCCCACGGGCGTGCGAGCAGGAGTCGATCCTCCTCCGTCAACGGGCCGCTACGATCGAGCAGGAGGAGAACGAGGTCTGAGCGCGCGATCGCGGCCTCCGCGCGGGCCACGCCCTCCGCTTCGATCGCGTCGCGGGTCTCGCGCAGTCCTGCGGTATCGATCAGCCGTACGGGGATCCCGCCGAAAACGGCCTCGTCTTCCACCGTGTCACGTGTCGTCCCCGGAAGGGAGGTGACGATCGCCCGCCGCTCCGCGAGGAGCGCATTCAGAAGCGTGGATTTGCCGACGTTGGGACGGCCGACGATGGCCACGGTCAGGCCTTCGCGAAGGACCCGGCCGCGGGCGCCACGCTCGCACAGGCGCCGGGTGGCCTCGATCAGCGCCTCGAGATCCTTCGCCGTCACAGGGTTCGCGGTATCGTCCTCGGGGAAGTCGATCCCCAGCTCGATCCGCGCCCGCAGCTCTGCGATTCGTGCGCGAAGCACGGCGATCTCTTCGGAGAATCGACCCGCGAGTTGGCGAACGGCGGCCTCGAGTCCGTCCGCCGACCGCGCGCGGACGACGTCTGCGACCGACTTCGCCTCGTCGAGGGAGAGCCTGCCGTTGACAAACGCCCGGCGCGTGAACTCGCCGCGGTCTGCGATGCGGGCGCCGGCACGAAGAATGCGCTCCAGGACGAGCTGTGTCGCGAGTACGCCTCCGTGGCAGTTGACTTCGACGACGTCCTCTCGCGTGTAGGTTCGCGGCGCACGCATCACCGTCACCAAGACCTCGTCGACGGGGCGATCGTCATCGAGGATGAACCCATGGCGAATGGTGTGCGTCGCCGCTTCGCGAAGCGGCTTTCGATCGCTGGCACGGAAGACGGCGTCCACGATCTCCAGCGCGTCTTCGCCGCTGACCCGGACGATGCCGATCCCACCCTCTCCTGCAGGCGTGGAGACCGCGGCGATCGTGTCGCCGATCACTCACGCACCGTCCGGCTCGATCACCACGCGGCGCTCTTCGCCGTTCCCCGTACTGAACGTCTTCACTCCGGGAAAGGTCGCGAGGGCGACGTGCACCATGCGCCGGTCGCCGGCGGGCATCGGGTCGAGGCGTACGCGCTTGTGCTCCCGCCGTGCGGACTCGGCGGCGTTGAGGGCAAGACGCACGAGATCGGCGCGCCGTCGCTTGGTCGCGCCGTTGACGTCGAGAATCACATCGCACTCCCGACCCACGCAGCGCCGCAGGGCCACCCGCAGAAGGTGCTCCAGTGCGGCGAGGATCGTACGGTCCTCGGAGAGGATGAACAGGCTGCCGGTCAGGTTGACGTAGAGCTCGTCGTCGAGATCACCCTCGATCTCGAGTTCGGCCTCTTCCTCGAGGATGTCGAGGACGCCGCGCAGGAAGGTCTCGATCTCAGCCTTGACCGTCTCCAGCTTCTCGCTGGTCATCGGCTTCCTCCCCCTGTTCCTCCTCCGCGTCACCGATCGGCTCCCCGACGGCGGCCGCTCCTGTGTCAGAGCGGGCGATCTCCCAGTTGACGATCGCCTGTTGTCCGACCTGGAGGACCGTGGTCAGGAAGTAATAGAGCCAGAGCCCGGCGGGGAAGCTCGCAAAGAAGACCGCCATGAACAGCGGGAAGATATACCCCATGAGCTTGCTCGAGCCGCCGGCATCGGCCGACATCGGCGTCATCATCCGCTGCTGGATGAGCATCACCGCGGTCGTGAGGATGACGAGGATGTAGTACGGATCGCGCACGCTGAGATCGGCGAGCCACAGGAAGCCGGGCGAGAGGTGCATCTGCTCGCTGGAGTAGAAGATCGCTCGCCACAGCAGCACGAGGAGCGGGAGCTGGACGAGCATCGGCAGGCATCCGCCGAGAGGATTGACGCCCTCTCGCTTGTACATCTCCATCAGCTTCTGCTGCTGGAGCTGGCGGTCGTCGCGGTACCGCTCCTGAATCTTCTTCAGCTTCGGCTGCAACTTCTGCATCCGCGCCATGGAGTGGTACTGCTTGCGCATCAGCGGGTAGAGAAGCACCCGCGTGAGGATGGTGAACAGGATGATTGCCCATCCGAAGTTCCCGGTGGTGCGGTAGAGCAGGTTCAGGAAGCGCACGACGGGAACGATGAGCCTCGCCATCGTCCCTGGATCGTCGACCTCCTCGAGCCCCGCCGCTTCCATCAGCAGGAATCGCCTGCGCCCGCCGTAGAGCTTGAAGCTCTGGGTCTGCGTCCCCGGTGCTGCCGCCCACGTGACGCCGAATCGAGCGCTGACATCCGTCGTCGGGGTGACGAACGGCGCCAATCCCGCGCTACCGTCACTCGCGAGGAAGAGCACCGTCCCCTTGCTCACCAGGCCAAGGCCCTCGAACCGGGCATAGGTCGCCCTCTCTCGTGCGATCTCGCTGCGCACCCCGTCGAACAGGTAGACCAACGTCGGCCCGCGATCCCCCGGCGTGGAGCCCGCACCGCTCATGCGCAGCTCGACGTCCTCGGTGCCGGGGTTTGTGGTCTCGATCTCTACATCGACCGTGTAGTAGGGCGTATCCTCGATGAGGAAGCGCTTGACGACATTCACACCGGCGACGGCCCCGCTGAACTCGATAACGGCGATTCCGTCCTCGCGAATCTCCGCGCGGGAGAGCGTGAACGGCGCGTCCTGACCGTCAAACGCAAACGGATAGCTTGCCCCGGGGGCGAACTCCCGTTGTGCGATGAAGCTGTTCAGCGGGAAGCTCAGCCGCAGCGCCATCAGACGGCGCAGGATCGGACGATCCTCCTTGAGGATCGGCACCGAATCGCCGATCGCGTCGGGGTCGACCTGGACGAGGCTCGTCGTCGTTCCGGGCATCAACTCGCCACCGGCCGCGCCCCACGTTTCGTAGTACAGGTACACGCTGCGCAGCTCTGCCTCGTCGATCGAGAACAGGTAGGCGGCGAGGGAGGTGATGACCTCCACCTCGCCCCGCTGCTCGTAGTGGTAGATCAGCGGGAACGGTCCTTCGACCGCCGCCGCGGTCCAGCCGATTCCCACGGCAAGCACGAGCAGGGTAGCCACCAACGCGCTAAAGGGCCTCATCCATCGACGCATTTCGACCTCCGGTCGGGCTAGAGTATCTGTCCATTCCCCTGTTCGCAACTCGATTGATCGCCTCTGCGAGGTTGCGGTACACTGCGCCGAGGGCCGAGGTTTGCAGGGTTTCGGCGTGTTGTCCGCGTAGCGCCGCGAGCGTTCCGTGGACAGCTCCGGGCCTCATGGTGAAACGGGAGCACTGGGCCCGCGCGAGGGATGGTACGTCATGTTTCTCGACATTGAGACCGCCATCGAGCAGCTGCGCGAGGGGAAGATCCTGATTCTCGTGGACGACGAGCGTCGCGAGAACGAAGGCGATCTCGTCGTCGCTGCGGAGTTCGCCGACGCCGATGTCCTCAACTTCATGGCGACGCACGCCCGCGGGCTGATCTGTATGCCGATCGAGGAGCGCCGCGCGGAGGAGCTCGGACTCACCGAGATGTGCCCCGAGAACACGTCGCTGCACGGGACGCGCTTCACCGTGTCGGTCGATGCTCGGCACCACATCGGGAGTGGGATCTCGACGCGGGATCGGGCACACACGATCGCGGTCATCCTCGACGAGTCGACGACGCCCGCGGATCTCGCGCGGCCGGGACATGTCTTCCCGCTCGCCGCTCGCGACGGGGGCGTCCTGCGGCGTGCCGGGCACACCGAAGCCACGGTCGACATGGCGCGAATGGCGGGCCTCCGGCCGGCGGCGGTGTTGTGCGAGATCCTTGCCGAGGACGGAGCGGTGGCCAGACTCCCCCAGCTTGAGGCATTCTCTGAGAAGCACGGCCTGGGGATCGTGAAGATCGCGGATCTGATCGCCCACCGGGAACGCGCCGAGTGGGTTTGCGAGTACAACGGGAAGGCCAGTCACAAGCTGAGTCCCGTGTAGCGGCGGCGGAGTCCGCCGGGCGGAAGCGAGAGAGGAGATCGCATGAGCGTCGGCCGGGTGCGCGGCACGCACGACATCCTCCCCGAGGAGATCGGCCGCTGGCGGCTGATCGAGCGTACCTTCCGCGGCATCGCATGCCGCTACAACTACCGCGAGATCCGTTTCCCGGTTCTCGAGCACACCGAGCTCTTCACTCGGGGGATCGGCGAGGCGACCGAGGTCGTGCAGAAGGAGATGTACACCTTCAACGACCGGAAGGGACGGAGCCTCACCCTGCGCCCGGAGGGGACCGCGTCCGTCGTCCGCGCCTACGTCGAGCACGGGCTGCAGACGGTGGAGCCGTTCCAGAAGCTGTACTACCTCGGACCGATGTTCCGCTACGAGAAGCCGCAGAAGGGGCGACAGCGGCAGTTTCACCAGTACGGTGTGGAGGCGATCGGCTCGCTCGACCCGACGCTCGATGTCGAGGTGATCGACCTCGCCTGGGCGCTGATGGCGGAGCTCGGACTCGGCGGATTGTGGCTGCGTCTAAACTCGATCGGCTGTGCACAGGATCGCGCGCGATACCACGACGTCCTTCGTGAGCACTTCGCAGGGGCGCTCGATTCGATGTGCGACGACTGCCGGCGGCGCTTCGAGGAGAACCCGTTGCGCATCCTCGACTGCAAGCAGGAACAGTGTCAGCCGCAGATCGCGTCCGCCCCCGGGAGCGCGGATCATCTCTGCGACGCGTGCGCCGAGCACTTCGCCGAGGTCCGGCGCCTCCTTGATGCCCTCGGTCTGTCCTATGAGCTCGATCCGCGACTCGTTCGCGGCCTCGACTACTACACCCGTACGGTGTTCGAGCTGCTCTCCAAGGACCTCGGCGCCCAGGACAGCCTCCTCGGCGGAGGACGCTATGACGACCTCGTCGAAGCGCTCGGCGGACCTTCGATCCCTGCGGTCGGCTTCGCCGGGGGAACCGAGCGTCTGGCGCTCGTCGCTGAGGAGCACGGTCGAGGTGATCCCGCCGATCACGGGATCGACCTCTTCCTCGCGACGATCGGGGACGACGGTCTCGACCTCGGCATGCGTCTCGCGAAGGAACTCCGGAGCCACGGGCTCTCGGTCGATCTCGATCATCGGGGACGGGCGCTGCGGAAGCAGATGGAACGTGCGAATCGGCTCTCTGCCGCCCATCTGCTCGTGCTCGGAGACGACGAAGCGACGTCGGGGCGAGGCAAGATCAAGCGCATGGAGACGGGCGTCGAGACGGAGGTCGAGATCTCGTCGGCCGCGCTGACGACGTACATTCGAGACGCGGAGTAGGAGGGATCTCGTGGAGATCAAGAGCGTTGCCATCGACAACCCGGAGGCGCTGAACCTCATTCTCGGGCAGAGCCATTTCATCAAGACCGTCGAGGATTTGCACGAGGCGCTCGTGGGGGCCGTCCCCGGGATCCGCTTCGGCCTTGCGTTCTGCGAGGCGTCAGGCCCGGCGTTGATCCGTCACTCGGGCACCGAGGACGAGCTGACGCAGCTCGCCGTCCGCAACGCGCAGCAGATCGCTGCCGGCCACAGCTTCATCCTCTTCCTCCGGGAGTCGTTCCCGATCAACGTGCTCCCGGTGATCCGCGCCGTCCCCGAGGTCTGTCGCATCTACTGCGCGACCGCCAACCCGGTCGAGGTCATCGTCGCCGAAGGTGACGACGGCCGCGGCATCCTCGGCGTGATCGACGGCCTCTCTCCGAAGGGCGTCGAGAGTGACGACGACATCGCTCATCGCAAGGAGTTCCTGCGCACTATCGGCTACAAGCTGTAGGGGCAGGGTCGGGTCTACGGTCTGCGATCCGCGCGAGCTGTGGGGTCAGGTCCACGGTTTACGATCCCGACGCGGCGGCAGATCCGCGCCGCCCGAACCTACCCCTTCGCTGTCTTAGGGGTCAGGTCCACAGTTCTCGATCCGCCCAGCTCGGGATCGAAAACTGCAGACCTGACCCCGACCGGGACCGAAGAGCAAAGACCTGGCCCCAGCCCTAGAGATCGATCAGCTCCGGCCTTCTCGTTTCCGTGTCGAAGATCACCGCCGTCGCGCGGCCGGAGAGATAACCGCAGCCCTCTCCCGGATTGATGACGGTGCAGTCGCCCTCGCGCAGGTCGATCTCGTGCGTGTGGCCGTAGACAACGAGATCGTAGTGTCCACTCGCGGCGAGGGCGTCGATCGACTTCGGCTCGTGCATCAGAACGGCACGAAGCCCGTCGCTCTCGAAGGTGTGATAGCCGAGATGGATCGGGCCGATCGCCTCGAAGCGCTTCGTGAGGTAGAGGCGGTCTCCGTCGTTGTTCCCGAAGACGCCGACGAAGGGCACCTCGAGCTGCGCCAGCGGGATCGCCGTGAACGGGGAGACGAAGTCCCCGGCGTGGAGGACGAGTTCCACGCCCGCGCCGGCGAAGCGTTCCACAACCCGCTCGAGCAACGGCAGTCGATCGTGCGTGTCGCTCAGGATTCCGATCTTCATTGCGCCTCCTCGTGAGAGTCTACGAAGAGTCCTCGGCCTTGTCCTCGTCGAGCGTCTTCACCGCGAGATCGCGGCCCGGGCGCAGCTCCTTCTGGTAGCTGTCGTTGCGCCAGATCTGACGCATCCCGACGCTCTCGTACATGCGCATCGCGCCGGTGAGGTTCGCGGCATCCGCGTGAAGGTCCACCGTGGTCTTGCCGCGTCCGTAGTAGTAGCCGAAGGAGTATCGCAGTAGCGCCTTGGCGATGCCCCGCCCGCGCCACGCGCGGCGAACGGCGAGAACGTAGATGTAGGCGAGGTTCTCGGCTTCAGGGCGCTTCGCACTGCCGATCGAGAGGCCGACGACTTCGCTTCCATCCCACGCGACGTGCCAGGTGTCGGCATCGTAGTCCGTATCCTCGTACGCCCAGTGATTCCACTGCGCCAGTTCCTCTTCAAGGCTGCCCTCCACGTGCCCCCAGTGGTCACGGAATGCCTCGCGTGATGCGAGCGCTACTGCGCGGAGATGCTGGTCGCGATCGAAAGGCCGGACCTCGACTCCCTCCGGCCACTTCACTTCGCCGGGCGCTTCGTCCATCTCGATCCGCAGGCGCACGAAGTGGCGCACGAGCTCGTACCCGCGACGAAGAAGGAGCTCTCGTCGGTGCTCGTCTTCGCTGAACGAGCCGATGTTGAGCACCACACGGGCACCCTCCGGCGCCCTCTCGATCGCCTGCCGGGCGCGGTCCTCGAGCCAGTCGAACAGCGAGTCCTCGAGATCCGCGTCGTCCACATCCGGATGGACGCGGATGAATCCCCCCACACGAACGTGGGGCTCGTCGGTATCCCACGCCGAGGCGTAGGCCACCAGGGAACCGTCCGCAGTGAACACCAGTCGCGAGTCGGTCTCCAGGTCGAACCCCGGCATCTGCCATTCGAGGCGTTCCTCGACGGGATCGTGGGTCTTGAACCCGCGCATCCGCAGCGCCCATTCGTTGCACAGGTCGCATACGGCATCGACGTCATCGACGCGTGCGGGGCGCATCGTGTACTGCTCAAGCCTTCCTGTCATGATGCTCTCCTTGGCTACTCCACTGCGTGAAACACCAGCGACCGGGTCAGGATAGGGGGATCCGCGATTGTGCTGTGCGCCGGCTGGCTCGGGGAGTGTCGAGGCGGTGCCTCGGACCTAGGACCCGCGGGGGCTCACGGAGCCACGAGTGCCAGACGAGGTCGCGCGATCATCTCTTGCCGTACCGATCACAGAGGCCTCCTCTCCCGCTCGTGGGCGTTGGCTTCGAAGCGAAGCCGTCTTCTGATGAACGAGGATGCAGTATAGCGGCGGGCTTCGGGGCGTCAAGAATGCTGAGAGGACCTAGGCCGATTCTACGGGGACGAAGTGAAGCCCGCGGGATCGCCCGGCACGACCGTCATCCCTCGGGCGGGACCCTCAGGGACTACGGGGACGTCTCCCACTCCATGAACAACCTTCCGATCTCAGGGAGGCTCGTCCACTGCAAGTAGCCTTCTTCGACCAAGGGGTCGATGAGTTCGGTCAGGGTCTTCTCCCAGAAGGCGAGATCGCGGAGGAACTCCTCGTGTAGCGTCACGTCGCCCGTCTCCTCGTTCACCTCGATGTACGGTGCTCCTGCTTCGGACCGGTAGTGGTCGACGTGGGTCACGATGTAGAAGGCGTTCACCCGATCGGGATCTGCGTGGCAGAGCACCTGCCCGAGCATCCCCGCGAGGCGCTCGTGAATCCGCTCCGGGTGACGCGTGATCGCCTGGCCCCAACCGGGGATGTAGATGACTCTTGTCGCCGGGTCGTGGGTCTGAAAGAGCTCCGGGGTCTCGATGGCATTGCATGCCGTGGGGCGCCAGGGATTGGTGAACAGCCGGTCGAACGTGGCCTGGGTGTTGTGGTCCTTGAACGCCGACCACGTGGCGATGCCGACATCGGCCAGATGAGACGGGAGGCGGTACTCGAAGTTCCCGTTGTGGTCGCTGACGTTCGTGCCCGAGACCTCGGAGAGGAGATCACGCAGGGCGCCCACATACTCCCTCGTCGCAGGGTGGGAGTCCGATTCGACGGGCTCCCATCCGGCGCAGCCCCGGCAGCCGCTGCAGTCCTGACTGCTCCGCAGTCGGCCACGATCGTCCCTGCATGCCGGACCGTGGGTGTGTGTGGAGTAGACCACCCCGTACTCCTGAGCGAGCGAGGACAGTGTCTCCGGCGCGAAGCGGAGCGCGGCCATCGCCCAATCTTCCTCCGGCTGGATCGTGAGAAAGCCACCGTGCTCATGAAGCGTGCGCGCGATCTCCGAGAAGACCGCCGTCCTCTCGAGGAAGTAGCCCACACGCTGTGTGAGCATCGCGGGATCCTCGATGTGGATGAGTACACAGAAGTGCACCGGGGCGGCAGGACGGAGCGGCACACGGATTCCTCCTACCGTGCGCTCAAGGCGACAGGTACTCGGCTCGCCCCACTGCTCGGACTCCACGGCCACGTCGTCGAGATCCAGGACCGTGCCCGGGTCGACCTCGATCGTGAGCAGCGCGTAGTCCACGCCGCGGGTGTTGGCAAACTCGAACTGGATCTCAGTCCAGGCTTGGGCGATGGGTGGCAGCGCCTGAGGAGTGTGAAGCGTGCGCGGCTCGGCTCGGCCGCGCTCGACGCCGAGAACCACGATCTTGGGCTCCGCGCGCTCGCCGTGGCTGCGGAGCCACACCGTGAATCGGGTGCGCTCCCCCTTCTCGATCTTCGCCCGCACGGCGAAGATGATCCCTTGATCGGAACCGGCCTCGATGCGCATCCCGTAGCTTCCCGTCCTCGCGGCGTCCTCCGCGCGCGCTGCGGCCGCCGGCGAGAGGCCCGCCGCGGGGTGCGGGAGCAGCTCCACGATGTCGTCCCCGCTCTCGAACCCTCCGTCGGTCAGCCAGTTGCGCCACGCGAGGAGCTCTTCGGAGACGATCGCTCGGAGCGGATTCGGGAGGAGATCGGTGGTCCCGCAGTCCTGCGGGCAATTGGCCGCGTTCTCCGGGCCGTCGCGCGTTCCGTCGCCGCATCGTTCCGCAGGGAGGGCGAGAAGGCACGCGGCAACGACAGCCGCCACCCCTGCTGCGCCCAGGACCCATCTACGATCCCTGCTCACGGCTCCCTCCCTGCGGCAGATCG
>CP070725.1:1687580-1690479 GCA_020350845.1 Candidatus Bipolaricaulota bacterium | reverse complement strand
GGAAGCTCGTCGACGATCACGACGTATCGCGGGACCTTGAAGTTGGCGATCTCTCCGACGCAGTAGTCGACGATCTCCTGCGGATCGACCGTCGCTCCCTCGCGGGGGATGATGTACGCCGCCGCGACCTCTCCCATCACGTCGTCGGGGATCCCGATCACCGAGACGTTCTGCACCTTGGGATGGGTGAACAGGTACTCCTCGATCTCTGCGGGATAGACGTTGAACCCACCCGTGATGAGCATGTCCTTCTTGCGGCCGACGATGCGCACGTATCCCTCGGCGTCCATCGTCGCCAGGTCGCCGGAGTAGAGCCAGCCGTCGACATCGATCGCTTCCGCGGTGACCTCCGGGAGCTTGTAGTAGCCGAGCATGACGTTGTACCCGCGGCACGCCAGCTCGCCGGTCTCGCCTTCGGCGACAGGGCGGCGTTCCTCGTCGGCGATCTTCACCTCGATCTCGGGAAGGGCCCGCCCGACAGTCTCCACACGCCGCTCGATCGAGTCGTCGAAGCGCGTCATCGTGATGACCGGCGATGCTTCGGTCAGCCCGTAGGCGATGCACACGTTGCAGCCGAGCTCGTCCATCGTTCCACGCATGACCTCGACCGGGCACGGGGCTCCGGCCATGATCCCCGTTCGCAGGCTCGAGACGTCGTACCGGGCCCCGCCCTCGCGTCCCTTGCGGAGCGCCTCGAGCTCGAGGACGAACATCGTCGGAACTCCGTAGAGGACGGAGACACGATGCTGCTCGATCAGCTCCAGGGCGGGCTCCGCCCGGAACACCTTCATCGGGACCATCGCCGCGCCCCATGTGATCGCTCCGGTGATCCCCATGACGCATCCGAAGCAGTGGAAGAACGGGACCGCGAGCAGGAAGACGTCCTCGCTCGTGGTGTGAAGGACTTCGGTGACCTGCTGTGCGTTGCGTGCGATGTTGTGGTGCGACAGCATCGCGCCTTTGGGATTGCCGGTCGTTCCCGAGGTGTAGAGGATGAAGACATTCTCCGTCGGGGCACACGATCGCTCGCGGGTTGCCGCCTCCTCGACGGGAAGCACGCGGCCGCGATCGGCGAGCTCCGAAAACGCGATCATGCCCTCACCGGGGTTGCCGACGACGACCACGGTACGCAACTTCGGAAGCCGTGGCCGAAGGCCGTCGATCATCGCGATGTAGTCGATGCCGACGAATGCATCGACGGCGAACAACGCCGTCGCTTCCGAGTCCTCGAGGATGTACTCCACCTCGTGGGGCTTGTAGCGCGTGTTCATCGGGACGACGACGGCGCCGATCCGGGCGACGGCGAAGTAGGCGATCACCCACTCCGCGATGTTCGGCATCCACAGACCGACCTTGTCCCCCTTTTCGATCCCGTGATCGATCAGCGCACGGGCGACGACGTCGACCCGTTCGTCGAGCTCGGCGTAGGTGAGCTCGGTGTCGTCGTCGATGAACGCGGTTCGTTCGGGGAAGGACCTCGTGGTGTCGCGTAGGACCTGGGAAAGGGTTCGCATGAATCACCTCGATGGGGCGGGATCGCCGTCGAGTATCGAACAGCCCCGAATCGATCGCAACCTGGTTCACACCCGTGCAGGACCCTACAATGGCTGTCGGAACCGGCCGGAGGCGGTGGACATGGCGGAGGGCATCGCGGGATCCGAAGAGCGGCGCGCGCCTCCCCCGGTCGTGGCGATCGTCGGTCGCAGCGGCGCGGGCAAGACGAAGCTTCTCTGCGAGCTCGTGCGGCGGCTTCGGGTGCTGGGGCACGAAGTCCATACGGTGAAGCACGCTCCCGAACTGCGCGAGATCGACAGCACGGGAAGCGACAGCGAGCTTCACCGGCGCGCCGGCGCGCGGCGGACGCTTCTCGTGGGGGCGGAGGATGCCGCGCTGTTCTGGAGCCACGAGGGCGACGAGGCGCTCGTGGAGGCGATCCCACCGATCACGGAGGGCGCGTCGATCGTCCTCGTCGAGGGGGGGAAGCGCTCTCCCTATCCGAAGATCGAGGTCTACCGACGGGATGCGTCGTGGCCCGAGGGGCCGCTCGCCGGGGAGGTCGACGTCCTTGCCGTCGTGACCGACGATCCCGTGGCCGTACCCGACTCCGTCGGCGTCATCCGCTGCGCGGATGTCGATTGCGTGGTCGAGCTGGTCGAGGAGCTGATCGAAGAACGCCGCTGATGGCCGGCGGCGCGCGGGTGGTGTATGGTTGCACGCTTCGTTCCCGGAGGGGGAGATGACGACGAAGGTCTCGACACTGTACCTGGTAGCCGCGGAGGTCGATCGGCTGTCGGTCGGCCTCGATCGCGCGGCGGGCTTCCTCTTCGCCGACGATCGCGCGGCGAGCCCCGTGTCCGCCGGTCATCCCGACCTGTTTCTCCTCGTGCCGGCCCCGAAGAAGACGAGCATCGGGATCGATCAGGTCCGGGATGTCGTGCGATCGATGCACTTCGCCGCGGACAACGCAGATCGCCGTGTCTGTCTCAGTCCGCACGCGGAGCGGCTCACGCCGCAGGCGGCGAACGCGCTTCTGAAGGCGATCGAGGAGCCTCCGGGGAACGCGCTCTTCGTGCTCCTCGCGAGCCACGCGTCGGCGCTTCCGCCGACGATCGTCTCTCGGCTTCGGATCGAGCGCGTGCACTCGACGCCGGAGGCGCCCGAGGAGCGTCCGTGGGACGAGTCGCTGTCATCGATGGACGACGCGCAACTCGTGGCGCAAGCATGCGACGATCCGACGCCGCCGTCTCGGCGGCGGGCCGTAGGGGCCGTCCTGACGCGTGTGGCATCCGGTGCGGGGCGCTACGCGATCGGGATCACGGGAGCGATCGCGAGTCGAGGGCGCGACGCCGTCACGCAGTTCGTGGAAGACGCGCAGCGCGTCCTCGCGGAGGAGCTTCGC
>CP070725.1:1682752-1687480 GCA_020350845.1 Candidatus Bipolaricaulota bacterium | reverse complement strand
CTAGCTACACGCCACCGCCCAACGCTCACGGGTGATGCGACCATGTCCCCGGATTCCTCCGCTCAGCGAGTCCGGTCTCCCGGGAAGCCGTAGTACTGCCCTGCCAGCGGACGCGAACCGCGCACGGCGAACCGCGAACCACGCGCTACATGCCACGCGCTACAAGCTACTCGCCACCGGCCCCCTACGCGAGGAGCTCCCAAGCGATCACGGACGCTCCGAGCGCAAGGCAGTAGCCCCCGAACACCCCGAGCCGCGACCGGGCGACGACGGCGAGGAGCATCTTGAGGGCGGCGATGCCGACGACGCAGGCGACGACGGCGCCGAGCGCGAGGGATCCCGCGGCGTGCGCGCCCACACCCGTGGACGGGTCGCCGAGCCCGGTCCACAGCTTCGCTCCGGCCGCGCCGAGCACCGCGGGAAGCGAAAGCAGGAACGAGAATCTGGCCGCGGCCATCCCGTCGACTCCAAGAAGCCGCGCGGACGCGATCGTCGCCCCGCTGCGCGAGAGGCCGGGGAGAAGCGCGGCGGCCTGGGCGACACCGACGACGGCGCGCCATCCCCGCGGTTCCGTCACTGTACCCGTGCTTCGCCGCGCGGCGAAATCCGAGAGCGTGAGGAGAATCCCCGTCGCGAGCAGGGACGTCCCGACGGCAGTCAGTGAGGAATAGAGCGCTTCGATCCGGCTCCCGAGGGTGAAGCCGAGGACGGCGATCGGGACGGTGGCGACGGCGAGCCAGAGGAGGGTCCTGCGGCCGTCGGCGCTCCCGCCGGGAAGGAGTGCGCGCACCAGCGCCCACACCTCGCGGCGGAAGACGATCAGCACGGAGACGGCAGTCCCCAGGTGAAGCGCCGCCTGGACGAGCACGCCGGGAAGCTCGACGGCGAGCAGCCTCCCCCCGATCGCAAGATGGCCGGACGAGGAGATCGGGAGGAACTCGGTGATCCCCTGGACGAGCGCGAGGAGCAGGACGTCGCTCACCGGCGGCCGCGGAAGAGCTTCCGCACCCCGAAGCCGAGCGACAGGGCGTCGAACCTGCAGTCGTCGACGCACTTCCCGCACTTGATGCAGTTGTGGTTGTCGTGCTGATGGTGCGGCTCGATTCCCATCGGGCACTTCGAGCTGCAGCTCCCTCAGGTCTTGCAGCGCTGCTCGTCGAGCCGGAGGCGGAGGAAGCTCACCCGATTGAACAGCGAGAGCAGCCCGCCCATCGGGCAGAGGTAGCGGCACCAGAAGCGGGCGACGAGGAGCATTCCCACGAGCGTCCCCGCGAGTGTCCCGAGGTGGACGAGCAGCGGGGTGTTGAGCTTCGCCACGCCCATGAACAGGTACGGGATCGACGCCTCGAGCGACGCCGCCGGACAGAGCTTGCAGAACAGGGTGTCGGTCGCAAGCCACGCGCCGACGATGGCGAAGATCAGGACGACGTACTTCCCGTAGGAGGTCCACGCGCCGATCTTGACCTTACGGAACGAGAGCAGGTCGTTGAGCGTGCCGAACGGGCAGAACCAGCCGCAGAAGCCGCGCCCCGCGAACAGGCCGTAGGCGACGATCGCCCCGATCCAGAAGTAGGGGACGACACCGAACGCGACGAGGTTCTGCATCAGCCCGATCGGGCAGACGGTGATCGCCAGCGGGCAGGCGTAGCAGTGAAGCCCGGGGAAGAGGATGTGGGTCATCCCGATCCCGGTGATGTGGAAGATCCCGAACAGGATCCCGAGGCTCTGCACCGTGCGTCGCGGCCACTTGAGCTTCACGAGCTCCCTCCCGTCTCCTCGACGTCGGGGAGCTCGAGGAGCTCGAACAGCCGCGCCTTGAGATGATCGGTGCCGGTGAGTAGTTCGCTGGTGTCGACGCGCACGATCGCGGGAACGATCGTCCGTCCGCTGACGACGACGCCGTACGCCTCCGCCGTCTCCGGCTCCTCCTCGACGTCGATCACGCGATGGGTGATCGCCGCGCTGGCGTCATCGACGGCGGCGACGAACGCCTTGGCGACGGGACAGGAGTGGCACCACGTGGCGGAGAAGACGAGCAGCTCCCGCGGTTCGGTGAGCGCGGCGAGGCGCCCCTCGTCCTCAGCGCTCAGCTCGGGCGGCTCGTGGCTCGGAATCTCGAGCCCGACGCACGACATGCACAGCACGGCGCCGATCCCCTGCGCCTGCTCGTGCTGCATCTCCAGGGTCCCGTAGGCGAGGCCAAGAACGGCGACGACGGCGAGGCCGACGGCACCCGCGATCCGCAGGCGCGTCCGACGGCCGAGGAGAAGACCGGCGGCGAGCCCGGCGAGGACCAGCGCGGCGACGATCGGCGGCCACGGGTTCGCTCGCGTCGACGCGGTAGCGGCGATCGGGTCGGCGCCGGGGACGATCGCCACCCGGAGCGTGAGCGGCTCCTCGAGCATGAAGCAGCTCTCGTCGATGCAGTAGGTGTAGAGCGCGCTGATCGTGAGTTCGATCTCGCCTTCGGCGGCGTCGGCCGGCGCGGCGAGGAGTACGTCGAGCGTGGCGTCGCCGAACGGGGCGATCTTCTTCACGATTTCGGGATCGGTCGCGAGGGTGAAGCCGAGTTCCTCGAGGTCGGCCTCGAGCTCGAGGTCGTCACCCTCGTAGACCGATCCGTTGCGCGCGACAAGCGCGATCCGCGCTTCGCCGCCGGGGGCGATCGTCAGCGTCTCCGCGCCCCACTCGAAGGTGAGGATCGCCTCCTGCCCACAGGCGAGGGGGGCGAGAAGGAAGAGTCCGAGGAGCGCGACGACTAGGACACCGAGGCGGTCTCTCACGACTCCGCCTCGAGGAGGGTCTTCAGCGCGTCCTTCAGCGTCTCGCCGCGCAAGCCGCGGGCGACGATCAGGCCGTCTCGGTCGATGATGTAGGTCATCGGGATCCCGGCGATGCGGTAGTGCGTCGCGATGATCTCCTCACCGCCGTCGTAGATCTGCGGATAGACGATCTCGTAGCGCTCGACCGCCTCCTCGAAGGCACCGTGGGTGCGGTCGAGGTTGATCCCGAGGACGACAACGTCGTCCTCGGCGTGCTCTTCGTGGATCGCGGTCAGCGTCGGCAGTTCGGCGATGCACGGCGAGCACCACCCGGCCCAGAAGTCGAGCACGATGATCGAGCCCGCGAGCGACTCGAGGGAGAGGTGCTCACCGTCGAGGTCTTCGCCTTCGAACGGCGGCGCGGGGAAGCCGATCCCCAGGGGGTACTTCTGCGGGACGTCGAGCTCCGACTCCTCGATGCGGATCGCGCTCCCGTCGCGCGAGACCCAGGTCACTTCGTAGGTCGTGCCGTCGAGGTTGAACGGCTCGGCGAGGCCGTAGATCTCGTGCGAGTCGGCGATCGCGAGGAGCTCGCCGTCCCCGTCGACGTCGATGAACAGCGTCCCCTGCTCGATGTCGTCGTAGCGCCCGTCGGAGTCCTGGTCGAGGATCGCGAGGAGGTACTCGGTTCCGTTGAGCTCGATCGTCCCCTGGTAGTACGCCCCGCGGCAGTAGGCGAAGACGGTCGGATACCACGGGTCCCAGATGATCACCAGGCTGTACTCCTTGGGCTCGTCCTCCTGGTAGTAGACCTGAAGCGGCACGGGGCCGATGTAGCGGCCGTCGTACGGCGACTGCTCCCAGTCGAAGAGGGAGAGCTCGCCGTCCTGATCGGCGTCGACGTAGAGCAGCGGCTCATCGAGCATGTCCACGGCGACGGCGTAGCTTCCGCCGGCGAGGGTGAGGACGCCGTAGAGCGGCGATTCCGCTTCGGGGAGTTCGATCGCCCCGTCGGGCGGCTCGCGGTCGAGCTTCATCCCCTGGGGGAAGCACGCTCCCGTGAGGTCCGTGATCGGATCGATGTACTCGAGCTGCGCCTCGAAGGCGCCTCCTGCGCACCCGGCGACGATCAGCAAGGAGCACAGCAGCACTACGGCCAGGAACCCTCTCATCCCTCGATCTCCTTCCCGGAGTCCGCCCTGTGTCATGCTCCCCCGGCTGCACCCCGCAATCTCTTAACGACGAGATTCTTCCCCGCGGCGGCGACGATCTCGAACAGCCCGGGGCCGACGTTGCGGCCGGTGACCGCCATCCGCAGCGCGGGGGCGACGATCTTCAGCTTCACGTCGCGCATCGCGAGTGTCTCGCAGATCGCCGCTTCGACGGTCTCCGGTGTGAACGGATCCACGTCCTGGAGCGCGTCGGCGATCGCGCCGAGCGCCGCGCGTCCATTCTCGTCGAGCTCGATCGGCTCCTCGTGCGCGAGGTCGTCGGTGAAGAGGATTTCCATCACCCCCGCGAGATCGACGAGTGTCTTCGAGCGATCGCGGAGGAGGTCCACCCCGAGATGGAGTCGCGCCGGCTCGATGGCCTCCCACTGCGCTTCGGTCGCGGTGCCTTTCGCGAGGCAGAACGGCTTCGCGAGGGCGGCGAGCTCCGCGGGGTCCATGCGCTTCATCTGCTGCTGATTCACCCAGTAGAGCTTCTCGGGGTCGAAGACGGAGGCGGAGCTGCCGACGGACTCAAGCGAGAAGTGCTCGATCAGCTCGTCGCGGCTGAAGATCTCCTGGTCACCGTGTGACCAACCGAGCCGTGCGAGGAAGTTGACGACGCCCTCGGAGACGAAGCCGGCGTCGCAGTACTCGGTGACCGAGGCGGCGCCGTGGCGCTTGGAGAGGCGGGTCTTGTCGGTGCCGAGGACCTGTGGCATGTGCGCGAACTGCGGCAGCGGACGTTCCAGCGCCTG
>CP070725.1:1679298-1682652 GCA_020350845.1 Candidatus Bipolaricaulota bacterium | reverse complement strand
TGGCCGATGCTTCGAGAGGGACAACCGGTTCTTCCGCATCGGATACGGGGGGGACCGTACGGAAATGGTCGAGGGACTCGAGAGGCTCAAAGGCGCCCTCAGCGAGTGCGGCGGCAATCGGGAGGCTCCCCGTCGGAAGGAGGAACCAAGCTGACGGATCAAATGCGAGCAGTGGTTTGGGACGGGCGGGCGTGGCCTGAAGGGCTCGAGTTGATCGAGATCGAGCGCCCTCAGACCCGTCCGGGATGGGTTCTGATAAGGAACCGTGCCGCTGGAATCTGCGGCTCGGATCTCCACTACTTGACAGGGAGAACGCGCCACCTGATCCCCGACGAGAACCTCCCTGCAGTCCTTGGCCACGAGAATGCTGGCGTGGTTGCTGAGATCGGTGACGGGGTGGAAGGTCTCAAGGTTGGGGACCCCGTGGCCGCCGAACCCCTTCATGGGTGCTATGAAACCGGACGATCCACGCCGTGCCCGAGATGTCAGGTCGGCGAGTACAACCTCTGCAGCCACCGTCAGATCGTCGGCGTTCCCCTTGTCGAAATGCTCCCCGGAGGCTATGGCGAGTACTCCATCTTCCATGCGTCACGGCTGTTCAAGATGCCCCGAAGCGTTACGTTCGAGGCTGCGGCACTGATCGACGTGCTTGCAGTAGGCGTTCATGCGATGACGGTCGGCGGGCCGGAGCCGGGCATGACGGTCGCTGTCCTTGGAAGTGGGGTTACGGGGATCGACACCATCCAGTGCCTTCGTGCCTGGGGAATTCGCTCCATCGTCGCAACGGCGAAGTATCCCTTCCAGGCGGAGGCAGCGCGAGAAGCGGGCGCGACAGAGGTCATCCAGCTCGGATCCGGTGTCGACCCGGTTTCCGAGGTGCTTCGGATGACCGACGGGCGGGGCGTGGATCAGGTCTACGAGGCCGTCGGAGGGGCGTCTCCGGTCATCACCCAGGCGGTCCACATGTGCCGCAAAGGTGGCAATGTGATCATGCTCGGGATCTTCGACGGCGAGCTTCCCGTCGATCTTCAGCGGATGATCTACCGAAGCGTGTCCATCCTGACCTCGAGCACCTACAACAGCACCGGAGGAACCCGCGACTTCCAGATTGCCGTCGATCTTCTGGCCAATGGCCAGGTTGACCACGATCTCTTGGTGACCCATCGCTTCTCGCTTGACAACTGGCACGACGCGGTGTCCAGCGCGTTCGGGAAGTCGGACAGCCGCTGCCTGCGATCGGTGATCGTTCACGACGACTAGCGGTCCGCCGGAATGGAGGTAGGAATGACTGAGATGATGAGAGCAATCGTGTGGGACGGCGATCTGTGGCCCAAGGGGCTGGAGCTCAAGGAGTTCCCGATCCCCGAGCTTCGCCCCGGATGGGTCCTCGTCCGAAATCGAGCCGCTGGAATCTGTGGCTCCGACCTCCACTACCTCGGAGGGCAAACAAGGCACTTGATTCCGGACCGGAACCTTCCGGCCGTTCTCGGCCACGAGAACGCTGGCGTTGTCGTCAAGGTCGGCGCGGGAGTTGGGGGATTGGAGCCGGGCGATCGGGTCGCCGTGGAGCCTCTTCACGGTTGCCTGGAGACGGGGAGGCTCCCCCCCTGTGCCGCGTGCCTCGCGGGACACTACGAGCTCTGCGAGCATCACTTGACGCACGTCGGCATCCCTCTCGTGGAGATGCTCCCCGGGGGGTACGGGGAGTACTCGATCGTTCACGCAAGCAAGGCGCACAAGATGCCAGAGGGCGTGTCGTTCGAGGATGCCGCGCTGCTCGACGTTCTTGCCGTTGGCGTGCACGCGCTCGGAATCGGGAAGCCGATTCCGGGAATGAGCGCCGCCGTTCTCGGAAGCGGCGTCATCGGTGTAGACCTCATCCAGTGCCTCAGAGCCTGGGGCATCAGCGAGATCATCGCCACCGCGAGGTATCACTTCCAGGCGGAGGCCGCCAAGAAGGCAGGCGCGAGTGCTGTCGTTGAGCTCGGAGAGGGCATTGACCCTGTCGAGGAGGTCTTGCGACTCACCGATGGGCGCGGGGTCGACCAGGTCTACGAGGGCGTCGGCGGCAAGACCGATGTCGTGGATGAGGCGATTCGCATGTGTCGGCGCGGTGGGCTCGTCATCATGACCGGAATCTTTGACGGGAGGCGCCCGATCGACCTTCTGACAATGCTGTTCAGCGGCGTGTCGATCCTCTCATCGAACAGCTACTCGATCACCGGGATGAAGTCGGACTACGAGATTGCGCTGGATCTACTCGCAAGTGGACAGGCGACGCACGACTTCGTCGTCACGCATCGGTTCGCTCCCGAGCAGTTCAATGAGGCGATCGAGACGGCCTTCGACAAGAAGGGCAACCAATGCCTGCGGGCGATGTTCGTTCGCACCGAGTAGCACAGTGGAGGGAGAGAGCAGATGACAGATCCGCGGAAGAGCGACTTCACCCCATTGGGAACGGGCTATCGCTGGGAGGCGATGGTCTTCCTGATGATGTGGGAGGAGATCGAGAATCGATACGGGGCTGAAGCGGCCAAGGAGATCGGCACCAAGGCGATGGAGGAGGCGGGGATCCGCTTTGGGGAGAGGGTCGCGGAAATCTGGGGGCGCAACGACCTGGAGGCGCTCAAGGAGGTCTGGGAAGCGCTCTACGGGGCGATGGATACGGAGTGGGACGGCGCGCGATTCGTCGTTCACGGGAGGGGCTGCATTATCAAGACCACGTATGACATGCTCGACATCCCTGCCGAGCGCCGCGCCGCCCTCGACCAGATGTTCTGTGTCGGCGATCAGGGCTTCGTGAGTGGTTTCAATCCAGAGATTCGCTTCTCGTTCGGTGGTCGTATGCTCCGTGGCGAGCCGGAATGTGTGTGGATCATGGAGGCGCCGGAGTAGCCTGCGCATCCCCAGGAGAGAGAGCATGACTCGATGGCCTGAGCCCGTTAGCCCGAAGATCGTCGACGTCGACCTCACGTCCGGCATGTCCACCCTCGAGGAGATCGCCGCAGAGGATCGAATGCGGTTCCTTGGAGGACGGGGCATCGCGGCCCGCCTTCTCGCACGGATTGTGACGTCCCCGATCGATCCTCTCGCCCCAGAGGCTCCGCTGATCTTCTCCACGGGCACCCTCACTGGGACGAACGCTCCGATGACTGGGCGCTCGAACATCACCTTCGTAAGTCCAGCGACGGGGATGTACTGCAAGACCAATGTCGGTGGTCAGTTCGGCCTCTACTGCCGGCTTCAAGGCATCGACCAGTTGGTGATCCGTGGCGCTGCAGACGGGCCGGTCTACCTCTGGATCGACGGCGATCGCATTGAGATCCGGGATGCCACCGCGCTGTGGGGACTTGG
>CP070725.1:1671806-1679198 GCA_020350845.1 Candidatus Bipolaricaulota bacterium | reverse complement strand
TGACGCGGGCGTTCTACGCCCAAGGTAGAGTCGCGCTGCCGCTACAAGGGATTGTGCTCGCCGTCGCGACGAACGTCGCCGGCGACCAGCTCCTCGTGCGGCCGATGGGGGTCGTCGGGCTCGCACTCGCGACATCGCTCGCCGGTGCCGTCAACGTGACCGTCCTCGCCGCCGGACTGCGAGCGGAGCTTCTTCCCTCGAAGGACGAGATGCACAAGCTGGCGCTGACCCTCCTCGGAAGCGGGACGCTGTTGGTCGTCGCGGCGGGAGCGCTGCGTGCGCTCGACGGCCGCCCGGCGTGGCTGCGCCTCGCGGTCACTGTCACCGTGGGCGTCGCCTGGTACGCGCTCTTCTCCCGCGTCAGCGGGCTGCACCGCCTCCTTCTTGGGCGGCACGAAGCTCCTCCGGAGTGACGATCAGTCCGCTTCGCTTTCTGCTCGACGGCGGAGGCTGAGCCGCCACCCAGGCCACGAGGCCGCGCACGAAGGCGCGCAGCGACTCCTCGTCGCGGAGCGCGTCGAGGATCCGCAGGGCTCGGGGGATCGCCTCCCGGACCATCTCCTTCGATCCACCGCCGCCGGTCACGACCTCTTCCACCGCAGACAGCAGGGCGCGAGCGAGCGGGGTCGTCGCCGCCGAGACGATCTCGATCGGGCTCAAGCGGGCTTCGAGTTCGTGGAGGGCACGTTCGGCATCCCCGTCCGTCGCGTGCTGCTCCTGGGACAGCGCGTGCACGAGGCATCGCTCGAGGAGGTTCAGCGCGAGGACTTCCTCTTTGGAGATCCCGCGGACCTCGCCCCACCACGCGTCGCGGTAGCGCTCTCCCTGACGCTGCAGCTGGAACGGCTCGTGAGCCTGAAGATGAACGCACGACGCCGGGCACTGGATGCGCACCAACCGATCGGCACCGCAGCAGCGGGCACAGACGGCCGCACCGAGCGCGGGGCAGTTCCGGGCTCCCCTGCGCTTGCCGCAGTGCGCGCAGGTCGACTTCATCTTCCCTCCTCGACGTAGCGCTGCGCCGCCTCGCGCCCGCGGCGATCGGCGTCAAGAAGCGTCGTCAAGTCGTCGCCCGGTGGAGCGGACGCGTGCACCGCGCGCCATTCGCGAAGAGCGGCGTCGAGGCCGGCGGCGATCCCGGGGAACGCCAGATCCCCGTCGAGGAAGCGCTCGACGAGCACCTCGTCCGCGGCATTCACTACGGCGCGGGCAGCCGCGCCGTGACGGGCGGCCCCGAGCATGGTGTGAAACGCCGGGAAGCGTTCGCCGTCCACCGGCAGGAAGCGCAGCTCGCGCAGCTCGTCGGTCCCGAGGCGAGAAAGCCCGAGATCGAGACGCCGCCCGGCGCCGAGCGCATAGGCGATCGGAAGCCGCATGTCCGTCGGCGCCAACTGCGAGATCCACGCGCCGTCGGAGAACTCCACCAGGGCATGCGTCGTGGCGCCGGGCTGGACGAGGACGTCGATCTGCTCGTAGGGGAGCTCGAACAGGAAGTGCGCCTCGATCACCTCGAGGGCCTTGTTCACCATCGTCGCGGAATCGACCGTCACCCGATGCCCCATGCTCCACGCGGGATGGGCGAGGACATCCTCCGGCGTGATCGCGGGCAGGGCCTCCGGTGGAGCGTCCAGAAGCGCCCCCCCTGAAGCGGTGAGGACCAGGCGGCGCACCTCCCCGCGTTCCCCCGCTCGAAGGCATTGCACGAGCGCGCTGTGCTCGCTGTCGATCGGACGGATCTCCCCCTCACCGGATCGAAGGCACTCCGCGATCAGTTCTCCCCCGACCACAAGGCTCTCCTTGTTCGCGAGGGCAACGACGCGCCCCCGCTCGAGCGCGGCCAGGGTGGGGAGGAGCCCTCGAGCACCGACGACGGCGTTGACGACGATCCCCGCGTCGACGGTCCCCGCGAGATCGGCGAGCGCCTCCTCACCGACGGCGATCGGTAGCCGTGGGTGCCGACGGCGGACCGCGTCCGCCGTGGCGTCGTCGGCGACGACGACCCGTTCCGGACCGAACTCGGAGACCTGATCGGCGAGGCGATCGGCATTGCGGCCGGCGGCGAGGGCAACGATGTCGACGGCCTCCCCGCACGCTCGCATCCGGCGGACGACGTCGAGGGTCTGGGTCCCGATGGAGCCCGTTGAGCCGAGAAGGACGATGTGCTCAGGGGAGGACACGCCTACACCGCAGGCTCGGGGATGATCTCCGAGAACAGCGTGCGCAGCTCGTCCCCGGCGATGACCTCGCGCTCGAGGACCTCGTGCGCGAGGCGGTCGAGGACGCCGCGGTGCTTCGTGAGAAGCTCCTTCGCCCGCTCGTAGGAGCGGATCAGGAGCGAGCGGATCTCGCGATCGACAAGCGACGAGAGCTCCTCGGAGTGCTCGTCGCTTTTCACGATCTCCTCCCCGAGGAAGACATCGACCCGCTCCCGAGCGAGGCTGATCGGACCGAGGGTCTCGCTCATTCCGTACTGCACGACCATCTCCTTGGCGACGTGCGTCGCCTGGCGGAGATCGCCCTCGGCACCGCTCGAGTGCTCCTCGTAGACGATCTCCTCGGCCGCCAGTCCTCCGAGGATCGAGACCAACCAGTTCCGCAGCTCCGACTCGGTCGTCGTGAACCGCTCCTCCTGCGGCAACGACGCCGTATATCCGAGCGCACCGTGTGAGCGGGGGATGATCGACAGCGTATGGACCGGCCACTCCTTGTTCAGCAGGTGGCCGAGGAGGGCGTGTCCGCTCTCGTGGTAGGCAAGCCGGTCGCGCTCGGCCGCCGTGAGCACGAGGCTCTTGCGCTTCAGTCCGAGCTCGACGCGGTCGGCGGCCTCCTCGAAGTCCTCCATCGTGATCTCGGGCTTGTCGTGGCGCGCGGCGAGCAGAGCGGCCTCGTTGCACAGGTTGCGCAGGTGTGCCCCGACCCAGCCTCCCGTGCGCCGTGCGAGAACGCCGAGGTCGATGTCGTCGGCGATCTTCTTGCCCCGCATGTGCACCTTGAGGATCGCTTCGCGCTCCTTCATCGCGGGAGCGGGGATGACGACCCGGCGGTCGAAGCGACCCGGTCGCAGCAGCGCCGAATCGAGAACATCGGGGCGGTTCGTCGCGGCGAGGATGATCACGCCCTGGTTCGACTGGAAGCCGTCCATCTCCGCAAGGAGTTGATTCAGCGTCTGCTCGCGTTCGTCGTGTCCTCCACCGAGGCCGGCGCCACGCTTGCGGCCGACGGCGTCGATCTCGTCCACGAAGATGATGCACGGGGCGCTGCGCTTCGCCTTCTCGAACATGTCCCTCACCCGCGCCGCGCCGACGCCGACAAACATCTCGACGAAGTCCGACCCGCTGATCGAGAAGAACGGGACCTTCGCCTCTCCGGCGATCGCCTTCGCAAGCAGCGTCTTGCCGGTTCCCGGCGCGCCGACGAGAAGGACGCCCTTGGGGATCTCCGCGCCGAGACGCGCGAACCGCTTCTGGTCCTTGAGGAAGTCGACGACCTCCTGGACCTCCTCCTTGACCTCGTCCATTCCCGCGACGTCATCAAAGGTGACCCTCGTCGACTCGGGATGGACGAGCTTCGCCTTCGATTGCCCGAAGGCGAGTGCACCTCCGCCTTGGGTCCGGCGGATGATGTAGAACAGGACCGCGAGCACGAGAATGATCGGCAGGAGGGAGACGAGGATGGTCACGAACCAGTTCCCGTCCGAAGACGGCTCGAACTGCACCGTGATCGGTCGTCCGTTGCGGTCGACACTGTCCCGCAGCCAGGCGACGTACTCGCTCGAATCGCCGGGTGGGAACTGGACGACGACCGCGTCGTTGTCGACGGTCGTCGCCTCTCCGCGGCCGTCCCTAATCGTGATCTCGCGGATCTCGCCGTTCTCCACCTTCTCGATGAACGACGTGTAGTCGATCTCGTTCCGGGAGCGGTTCCCGCTCAACCAGGACTGGATCACGATCAGCCCGATGATCACGAGCACCGCGACAAAGGCGATGTTCCTCAAATTCCGGTTGCGCTGCTCGCGCTGTGGATCTCGTTCCATCCGTGAACTCCTCGGCCCGCCACAGAGAATTGTACCATCCCCAGGGAAGGGCGTCTAATGTCCCTATTCTTGGGCGGTACGGCGTGTGCCGAGAAATCGCCGCCTGGCTAGCGCCGCAACAGCCGCCACAGCTGCAGGCGCCGGAAGACGCGTTCCTCCCCGCGAAGCAGCCGCCGCAGATTCGACCGGTGCGTCCAGAAGATGAACGCCGCGAGCGCCGCCGTCAGGCCGAGGAGATAGGCGGGGTAGCGAGCCCCTCCGGGCATCCGCAGCAGTCCGACACAGACCGGGATCCCCACAGCAGCGGCAAGAGAGCCGACGGAGATGCGTCCCGTCGTCGTCACCGCCAGGAGGAAGAGCCCGAGGGAGATCGCCATCGGAATCGGCGCGACCGCAAAGAGCATGCCCCCGGCGGTGGCGACGCCCTTCCCGCCGCGGAAGCGGGTATAGACAGGGAATACGTGGCCGAGGACGGCGACCACCCCGCACAAGAGCGCGAGCGCCGTCGGATCGAGTCCGCCGGTCCCGAGCGGAATGCGCGACACCGCCGCCGCGGCCAGCGCCCCCTTCGCCATGTCGACAAGGAGTACGGAGATTCCCGCCTTCCACCCGAGGACACGCCAGGCGTTCGTCGCCCCTGCGTTCCCGCTGCCGTGGTCGCGAATGTCGATCCCACGGGTCACTCGCCCGATCACGAGTGCCGTGGGAAAGGCGCCCAGGAGATAGGCCAGGAGCAGTCTCAGAAGGATCCCCATGGGCCGATTCTACGCCTTCCCGGCGCTCGCCCCCAAGGGAACTCGGCGAGCCGAAACCTGTCCGTTCACGTGTCGCTTCAGGCACGGGCCGGGGCCACGCTGCGAGTCCACCCCAAGAAGAAGGGGCGCGCAGCGGATACCCGTCGCGCGCCCCGAGATACGATCTACGCTTGGATCCAGCTACTCCTCTTCCGAGATCACGACGATCGGGATCCCGTGGACCACACCGTCTCCCATGGTGACAAACAGCTCGTAGTCGCCCAGCTCAAGGCCGGTGACATCAACGGTTACGCGACAGGTCTCCGTGTCCTCACAGCTCACGATGGCGATCGGAGCCACCTCTTCCGTCACCTTGACGAGCAGCAGCTCAAGGAGCTCCACCGCGATGCACAAGGTCGGGCAGCGGATCGGTTCGTCCGAATGCAGCGGCACGACCGAGAACAGCAGCGGCTGCGGATAACCCTCCTCCTCGACCTCCGTCTCACGCAGGGCTACCGTGACCTCGGTGGTCTCCCCGGCGATCACGACGATCGGATCGGGGGCGTAGTCCTCGTCGAGGAGCAGCCGCAGGATGAGCGCTTCGTTGATGTATCGCGCCGTCGCGGTCAGCAGATCGCGCGCGGCATCGACGCCGTAGATGAAGATCCCGTGGTTGTTCGCCCAGAACTCGTCTTGGTCGATCCCGGCAGGAATCCCGTCGGTTCCCTCGAGCAGGGCCGGATCGATCAACTCCATGCTCGCCCAGTGATCCTCGACAATGCCTCCCGCGGCCCACCCGAGCCAGCGGATGACAGGACCTGAGACGTCTCCTGTCGCCGTGGGATACTGGGTGTTCGCAGTGGATACGAGCTCGCCATCCGCGTTGAACAGGTAGACCTCTTCGCCGCGGATGTCACCCAGGAGCAGGTCGTCGTCCAGCTCCGGCTCGTAGACGAGATCCGCGTCGAGATCGCTGACCGTCTCATCCACTTGCCGCTCGAGCAGGAAGTAGTCTCGAGAACCGATCTCACCGTTGAGCTCCACGCTGTGGTGCTCAACACCGTGCACCTCAGCATCGAGGATGAACTCCTCCAGGGTCAGGGTCCGCAGCCAGGACTCGTAGCTCGCGAGCGATCCGCCCGGGAACTCGGAAACATCGGCTCGACGCTCCCGCCAGGCCACCGTGTATCCGTCAAGAACGATGGGTCCTCCCAGCGGGTTGAACAGCTCGATCCACTCGTGCTCTTCGCTGAACTCGGTTCCCGTCCACTGGATCTCGTTGATGATCGGCTCAAAGGCTGCGCCACCGGGGATCGGATCGCACTCCTCCACCTGGATCCGCACCACGCCCACGTCCTGCGCCCCGTAGGGATCCTCGACGACGAAGGTGATGATGTCTTCACCGACGAAGTCGATCGGAGAGACGTAGTGCAGCGTCACGGAGGCAATGCCGTCCGCGGAGTACGTGACATTGCCGACGTCACCGCTGACCGAGCCGTATAGCGCCGTCAGCCCGTCCGCGGGGAACGTCAGGTGATGGAAGGTCGGATGGGAGGGATCGACGGACGGATCGAGATCCGGATCGGTCGCCCGAATCTCGAACGTGATCCATTCGCCGAGCGGGTTCTCCTCCGACCCCAGACGGCACGTCCGCAGCTCGAGATCGTAGGCCTCCGGCGGCCGGTTCTGCCTCTCGCAGGCCTGCGCGTAGAGCGGGCCGATGGGGCTGTCACAGACGTCGTCCGCCCACGCCGTCGCCTCGTTGCAGAAGATCCCGACGTCGTCGTCGAGATCGTAGGACAGCTCGTACTCGACGAACGCACCAGGTGCGAGCACCGGAATCGTCTCGTCGAGCCCGAGAGGCGGGTCGAGTACGCGGACGTTCGTGAGCGGGACGTTCCCGCCGTTGGTCACGGAGATGTGGAACACGATGACGTGAGGCGTCTGCTCCACGATGTACTTCCCGAGCAGGAGGCGAGGCTCCGGTCGGAAGTAGTCGAACGAAAGCGGATCGGAGTCGTCCGTGCACTGGTTCGCGTCCGTCGCGGTAACGTAGATCCCCGAGTACGAGCCGCTGCCAATCGCCCCGCTCGCCGTGCCGTCGCCGTGGTCCGTGACCCCGGCCGGCAGGTTGTGGAAGACGTAGGTGTACCCTCCGCCTCCGCCCACGGCAGAAGCTCCGAAGTAGATCTCGCCGGTGCACGGGTCCGGGACCGTTCGCGCGATCGACGCAACGAGCTCGTAGTTGATGCTGTACGGCAACGTGTCGTCGTCCCAGCACAACTCGCCGTCCGTGACCTCTACCGTCACCGATCCCGACGTCCCTCGCGCATCAGGACCCACCTGGTAGCTCGTCCCACCACTACCGTCAGGCCACAGATACGTGTAGCTCCCGTCGCCACCCTCGGCCAACGCACTGAAGTACACAATCCCGTTGCAGTGGTCGGTCGACTCCAGCGTCAACGTCACCACAAGCTCGTCGTTCACGCTGTACGGCAACGTGTCGTCGTCCCAGCACAACTCGCCGTCCGTGACCTCTACCGTCACCGATCCCGACGTCCCTCGCGCATCAGGACCCACCTGGTAGCTCGTCCCACCACTACCGTCAGGCCACAGATACGTGTA
>CP070725.1:1663490-1671706 GCA_020350845.1 Candidatus Bipolaricaulota bacterium | reverse complement strand
CCTCGCGCTGCTTCCCGCTCGACCGCAACCCGGAGTGGAATCCGGGGGGGCTCTCCTGCGCCGTCTGCGAACGTCCCGCTCTCGGGTACGCGTACTTCGCACGCGCCTACTAGGTAATTCCGGGACACAGACCTTACTTCCTCGTGGATCTCGCAGCCGCCCCCTGCCGTTCTCATCCTTGAAGGCCGCGCTCGCTCTCCGTCTTCGCGTCAGGATCCACGATCGTCTTCCGATGCCGTCCTACGGGACCGTGGATCCGGGAGGAATTAAGGTTTGTGTCCCCGAATCTTGCCGTCACGCGGTGATCGAGAGGATCCCGTGCACGCCGACGAGGAAGAGTGCCATTCGGACCGCCGTCCCCAGGCCCGAAGCAAGGGCGAACAGCCACGGGCGATCCGCACCAGCGCGAACAGGTAGAGGGACACGGTGTCCGGGAAGCCGGGGATGCTCATCAGCACGAAGATCTCGACAACGCCGTAGCGATTGGCAAAGCGCTCGCTCCAACGAAGGCACAGGTAGAGGCGACGATGGCGTCTGACCCACTGCTGGAAACGCTCCGCCCCTGGAGTTGGTGCCCCAGTCGGAAGAGGACATAGGCGCCGACGGCCTTTCCCCCGACGGCGAAGACGAAGATCCATCCGATCGGGATCCACGTGTAGCCGAGCACCGGGAGCTCGCTCGGCGTGGGGAGGATCACCGCGGCCCGAACTCGTAGAGGAAGATCAGCAGGAGACCGCCGAGCGCGCGCATGACGGGACTCTACCCGCGTTATCGCGGCGCTCCAACCGTCTTCGCCGAGCCCGCTACGTCCTCGGGTCGGGCTCGTCGGTGAGGAACGGGGGCATGTCCTGCGCGCCCGCGGTGTGGGCATCGCGCGCCCGCTTGCGCGCGAGGAGCAGCGCACGCGCGAAGCCTCCGGCGAGCACGAGGATCGGGCCGAGGATGAGCAGCGCGAGGGTACGCGGCGCGATCGCTGCACCGAGCAGCGTTCCGCCATACCACCCGACCATGATCAGCCCTACCCCGGCGGCGACGACGATCCACCCGATGCGGTGCCATCTCCGCCCCACCCAGGCTGCCGAACCGGCGAACGCGAGGAGAGCGCCGACTACCGTCTCGATCGCACTCCCACGCTGTGTTCCGGATGCAAGCACGGCGACGCCGATGATGGCGATACCCCAGCCCCATCGACGGACGAGCACAGACACCTGGATTCCTCCTTCTCGTTCGAGGGAGTATACGGCACTCCGCGGAGGCTTCGTGGTGCGACAGGTGCCGGGAGGCGCCGAATGACACACGATCCGGACCGAGGGGTAGATCCTGCGCGAAGGGGGCGATGGGCTTCGGGAGACGTGGGAGGGTGAGCGCCAAGGGAGGGCCTGTTGCGTCACGTCGAGCCGTGGCCGTAGCGGGGATTCTCGTGTTCGCGCTCGGATGGCACGGCGCGGCGCGCAACGGAGCGCCGACGGCGGCGTTTGAGCGCGAGGCATCGCCGGCGTCCCTTCTCGCGGTCACATTCGACGGCTCCTCGTCGACCGATCCTGAGGGCAGCATCGTTCGCTATCTGTGGAGTTTCGGCGACGGGACGTCCGGTTCGGGGGAACGCGTAACGCACACCTATGCCGATGCCGGCAGCTACATCGTCGAACTCGTGGTGTACGACGATCGTGGGGTCAGCGATTCGCTCGCCGCGCTCGTTGATCTCTCCGAACCGAGCGGGATCTACCCCTTGGGGATCGATGTCGGGAGTGCCGCCGTCCCGTTCTCGCTCGCGGATCTTGCGGGGGAGCCGGTCGCGTTGGACGACTACCGCGGCTTCGTCGTCGTCCTCGAATTCTGGGCGAGCTACTGCATCCCGTGCAACGAGGTGATGGACCACCTCGCCCGCCTCGCCACCGAGCACGCCGGCGTCAAGGTGCTCGGCGTGTCTCTCGATCGCAGTGAAGGCAACTTGCTGGCGTTCCTCGCGGACAAGGAGGGACCGACGGTCATCCTCTGGGGTTCGTGGGAGGAGGCGACGGAGATCCGCCATCTGTACGACGTCGGCGAGATTCCCCACCTTCTCGTCATCGATCGCAAGGGGATCATCCGCTTCCGTGGACACTACCGCGACTTCGATGAGGAGGCCGTCACGGAGTGGCTCTAGGGGCGCGCGGTCGGGAGTGGCGTCTCTCGCCGAACCGAGGCGGGTGCCCCGCGTGAGCCCTTGATCGCGGCGTTTGGCGAACCGTAATCTTTCGCCGTTTCCGGAGGTGAGTCGTGAACAAAAAGCAGATCCTGACGGTCACCGTTCTTCTTGTGGTGGGGTTGCTCGTCGCCTGTGGCCGGGCGCCCGATGACGTGGCGCCGGCTGTCGATGACGCGGTCCCGGTCTCCCCTCCCGCGGCCGACGACCCGGCCGCCGAGGGGGTCGCGGCGTACGTCGACGGCCGTCCGATCCTCGAGGCCGACTTCGAACAGGGCCTTGCCGGGATGATCGAACAGTATCGGCGTTTCTACGCGCAGTACGGGCAGGACCTCGACCACTACTTGCGTGGCTCGGACGGAAGCCTGCTCAAGCTCCGCCTCAAGGTGGAGACGATCCGCGGACTGGTGCGACTCGAACTGCTCGAGTCGCTCTGCGAGCAGTACGACATCGCGATCACCGAGGACGAGATCGACGAGCGATTCGCCACCGACCTGGAGGAGTTCCTTGTCGACATGGGGATGACCGAGGAGGCGTTCCTCGAGGAGCTTGCGGCGCAGGGCACCGACTTCGAGACGTTCGCCGAGGCGGCGAAGGAGAACACCCGCGTCCAGATGCGCAGTGAGCGTCTTCGAGACGAGATCATTCCCGAGGTGAGCGTCAGTGATGAAGAGGTCGCCGCCTACTTCGAGGCGCACCGGGAGGACTACGAGGTCCCGGAGCAGGTACGCGCATCACACATCCTCGTGAACACCGAAGAGGAGGTCGAGTCTGTCGTCTCCCGCCTGGAAGCCGGGGAGTCGTTCGCCGCCCTTGCCGAGGAGCTGTCGACCGACACCGGGAGCGCCTCCCAGGGCGGGGATCTGGGATGGTTCGGCCGGGGGCGCATGGTCCCCGAGTTCGAGGAGGCCGCCTTCGCGCTCGAGATCGGAGAGCGGAGCGGACCGGTCCAGACGCAGTACGGCTTCCACATCATCCTCGTCACCGACTACCGGGAAGGCGAGACGACCTCACTCGATGAGGTCGTGGACGAGGTCCGAGCCGCGGTCGAGGGAGAGAAGCGGGACCGGCTCTTCCAAGCGTGGTTTGCGGAGCGTGAGACAGAGATCGAACTCGACTTGCGGATGCCGCTCGTCGCGGCCGCGCTCCTCCAAGAGGACGATTTCGACGCCGGGATCGAGGCCTTCGAGGCCCTCGTCGAGGATGAACGGGTCGACGATCCGTACCTCCAGTTCTACATCGGCCAGGCCTATCACACGAAGATGCGGACGACGCTCGAGGAGCAGGCGATGCTCGAAGCATCGACGGATCGTACCGCGGAGGACGACGCGCAGATCGAGCAGATGGGAGTCGATGCGGAGACGTACCGGCTCCGCGCGATCGATGCGTTCGAGCTCGCCCTCGCGGAGCTCGGCGTGGATGCCACCATCCAGAGTCGTCTCGAGTCGCTTCGTGGCGCCGACGACGAGACGAACGAGAACGCCGGGGAATGAGCGTCAAGCCAGAGCGGCGGCCGCGCCGGCGCCGCGCGTACGCCTTACGACTCGTGCTGCTGGCCGCGACGTTGACGGCGCTCGTGGGCTGTATCGGGTGGTGGAATCGGGCCCCGGTCGCGGTCTTCTCTCGTAGCCCCGTGTATGGCGACAGCCCGTTGAGCGTGTTCTTCGACGCGCGCGGATCGTACGATCCCGACGGTCTGGTGGCGGAGTACCGATGGGCATTCGGCGACGGATCGACGGGGATCGGAGCGAACCTGTCCCACACATTCGACACGCCCGGAGACTACGAGGTCGAGCTCACCGTGGTCGATGACGGTGGACGGTCGGCGAGCACGATCCGCGTCGTGTCGGTCGTCGACCCCGATGCACCGCCCGGAGTCGGCGTCGAACTCGGCGATGCGGCGCCCGACTTCACGCTCGACGATCTCCACGGCGAGCCGGTAAGCCTGTCGGACTACCGCGGATACGTCGTCCTCCTCGACTTCTGGGCGAGCTGGTGTCTTCCCTGCCGCCAGTCGATGCCCCATCTCGAGGCGCTCCGCGCGGCGTACGCCGGCGACGGGCTGGTCCTGATCGGCGTGAGCCAGGACGAGACGCTGCAGGAGGTCACCGAGTATGTCTCCGCGCACGGCTTGGGCGAGATGATCACCCTCTGGCAGTCGGAGGCTGCCGCACGTTCGGTGCGCGACCTGTTCCAGGTCGGGGGCATCCCGCACACGCTCGTCATCGACCGACAGGGGATCATTCGCCATCGCGGCCATCCGATCAGGCTCCGGTCGCGTGACATCGAGCCCTGGCTGTAGCTACGGACGCCTCGGAGGACAACCTACGGCCTGTCCACGTACTGGACAGCTGTCCTATCCCCCTTGAGACCAAGAGGACATCGGTGGCGGCCCTGGGTTCCATTGCACGACCGACTTCTGACCTTCGTCGGGCTTCCGTTCAGGGATAGCGTTGGGGCAGCTACTGAGGTATGAACCATGCCTCCTTGAGCCGGGGAGGGAGGTTGCCTCAAGCAGGTCCTCCCTCCCGCCCTCCACAGACGCCGTCCGCCAGATTCTGGTGGGCGACGGCGAAATGGAGTGCGCGCCCGACGCGACGCTCAAGAACCGAGCAGAGTGGGCGCCCCATCGCGGGGTCGCTCGCGCGAAGAGGGGGGAGAGCACGTGGATGACGCACTGAGAATCGGGATTGTCGCGGGGTTGATGACGCTTCTCCTGCTCATGGGCCTGGCACTTCGACCGTCGGAGCCCGAGGCGGAGGAGCCGCTTCCGGTGGCGGAGGTAGTCCAGGAAGAGGACTGCGCCGTCATTCAGGATCTCACGCTGGAGATGCTCGATCCGGTCTACTCCGAGAAGGCCGTGTTCGACGACGGACTGATCCGCGCTTCGTTTGACGTGGCGCAGAGCGCGGACGGTATCGAGAGCGGGCTCTCGCTCTGGCTGCACAACTCGACCGACGACGCCATCGTGGTCCACTGGGATCTCTGTTCGTTCCAGCTCCCGGACTCCGATACTGTCAACATCGTCCATGAGGACCAGGCGGGTGAGTTCGCCGAGTGGCTTCCGTCGACCTTGACCCTCGGACCGGGCGGCGATCTGTTCACGACGATCTACCCGATCGGGGACGTGGAGATGCTCGAGGGATGGTGTGGATCCTTCGGCGTGCTCACGGAGGGGCCGTTCTCCTTCGTGCTCGCGATCGAGGGAGGAGGCACGTGCGCCGAGCGCTATCTCGTGTACTACCCGTTCCGTTTCGTGGTGCGCTGAGAGCGACAACATCTGCGTGGGCGGGGCGCTCCACGTGCCCGCCACTCAACGAGGAGTTCGACGGGGCTCCGGGGAGAGCTTCCCCGGGGCCTCTTCCCTTGGGGTGACGGACCGGCGGACGGTCTCTGGCTGCAGCACCGGACGGGCGGTATAGTGATCGCGCGATGAAGCTCTTCAGTTCGGGGAAACCACTGATCGGTGTCGTCCACCTCCGCCCGCTGCCGGGAGCGCCGGGAGACGGCCCGGGACTCGAGGCGGTCCTCGAGAGGGCCGAGGAGGACCTCGTCGCGCTCTCCGAAGGCGGCGCGGATGCCGCGATCGTGGAGAACTTCGGCGATTCCCCGTTCGCCAAGGCGGCTCCTCCGGAGACGGTTGCCGCGATGGCCATCGTTGCGCACCGGTTACGGAAGCAGAGCCCTCTACCACTTGGGATCAACGTGCTTCGCAACGACGGCGCCGCGGCGCTCGCGATCGCTGCCGTCGCCGGGGCGTCCTTCATCCGCGTGAACGTCTTCTGCGGCGCGGCGCTCAGTGACTCCGGCTGGATCGAGGGCGAAGCCCGGCGCCTGCACCGCTTGCGCCGTCGACTGTCGGCGGAGATCGCGATCTTCGCCGACGTCCACGTCAAGCACGCGGCGCATCTCAACTCGCTCGAGGAGGCGGCGCGCGACGCCACGCGCAACCGGGCCGACGCGCTGATCATCACCGGAGCCGGGACCGGATGCCCCCCTGCCGGCGACGATCTCGAGCGCGTCAAGGGATGTTCCACGCTCCCCGTGCTCGTGGGAAGCGGCCTCACCGAGCAGAACGTGGCGGACTACCGGACCGCGGACGGATTCATCGTGGGCAGTGCACTGCACTCCGCGGACAGGCTCGACCGCCCGCTCGATCGCGAGCGGATCCGCCGGCTGTCAGAGCTCGTTGCATCGCTGGGGGACGCCTAGCCCGTGCATATCGCGGTGATCGGCGACGCCAATCTGGACGTCTCCGCGCCGTTGGCGGCCTCGCCGGAGGCGGGCGGCGAGCGCAGAGCGGAGATCCGTGCCGTCCCGGGAGGGTCGGCCGCGACCTTCGCCCGACAGGCGTCACGATCGGGCGCTACCGTCACCTTCTTCTGCGCCGTCGGCGCGGACCTCCTCGGTGACGTGCTCGTCGCCTCTCTCGAGGACGACGGGGTCACGGTCCGGGCGACGCGTAGCCGTCGGCCGACGGGGGTCGTCCTCGCGCTGTGGGGCGACGGAGAGCGCACGATGCTCTGTTCTCGCGGCGCGAACGAGGAGCTGACGTTGAGCGCCGCGGACGAGTCGCGCCTCCTCGAGGCGGACCACGTCCATGTCTCGGGATACGCCCTCCTCTCCGGAGGACAGCGCGTGGCGGCGCGCCGGGCGATCGAGCGCGCTCGGCGGCAGGGGACGACCTGTTCGGTCGATCCCCCCCCGGCATCGCTCATCCGCTCGACGGGACGATCGTCGTTCGTCGCGGAGCTGGCGAACGTCGATTGGCTCTTCCCGAATCTCGAGGAGGGACGCGTGCTCACGGGGAGGCGCGCGCCCGAAAAGATCGTAGAGGCCCTCGCTTCCCGTCATGGCGCGGGAGCGCTCACGATGGGGGCCGACGGGGCCCGGGCGTGGCGTGGCGGCGAACGGTCCGAGGTCACAGGGAGCACGATCCTTGACGTCGATCCCACGGGTGCTGGGGACGCCTTCGCGGCGGCCTTCGTCGTCTCCCTTCTCGAGGACGCGGAGCTCGGTGAGGCGACTCGCCGAGCAAGCGCCGGCGCGGCTGCGTTCCTCGCATCGCGTCCGGAGGCCGCGTAGCCCCGTCCACAGACGGCGTGTCCCCGGGGGGATCCCCCCTCTCCCCGCTTACCCCTGCCCCACGCTGATCTCCGCTTCAGGTGTTGACGTCGACGGGGGTCGTCACTAGGATGAGCGCCGGATACCGGGGGGAGATGGGGGCATGAAGAGCATCGTCAAGCGCGACGGTCGCACCGTCGCATTCGATCCATCGCGAATCGAAACCGCAATCTGGAAGGCGATGTGCGCCGCCGGGCAGGGAACCAAGCGCGAGGCGACGTCGCTCACCGTTCTCGTGAGCGGGCTGCTCGAGGAGCGCTATCCCGAACATCCACCGACGGTCGACCAGATCCAGGACCTCGTCGAGGAAGTCCTCATCGAGGCCGGCTTCGTGCGCGTGGTGAAGGCGAGCATCCTGTACCGCAAGCAGCGAACGGACCTGAGAAACGTCCGCGAGCTCGTGGACGGGCTTCCCCTCGTCGAGGACTACCTCGCCGACCGCGACTGGCGTGTCCGCGAGAACAGCAACATGACCTACTCTCTCCAGGGACTGAACACGCGGATCACCGATCGGGTGATCTCGCAGTACTGGCTCGACAAGATCTATCGTCCCGAGATCCGCCGTGCCCACGAGGAAGGGGATCTGCACATCCACGACCTGGGCACACTCGGCGCCTACTGCGTCGGATGGGACCTCAGCGACCTCCTCCTGCGCGGTTTCCACGGGGTGCGCGGGAAGATCGAATCCCGTCCCGCGAACCACTTCCGCGTGGCGCTGCTGCACATCGTCAACTTCCTGTACACGCTTCAGGGGGAATCGGCAGGCGCACAGGCGCTGTCGAACGTCGACACCTATCTCGCCCCGTTCATCCGTGCCGACGGCCTGTCCTACGAAGAGGTCCGTCAGCATCTCCAGGAGTTCTTGTACAACATGAACGTGCCGACGCGGGTCGGGTTCCAGACGCCT
>CP070725.1:1651207-1663390 GCA_020350845.1 Candidatus Bipolaricaulota bacterium | reverse complement strand
TCGTCTTCTGGTCCACCGGCCACGGCGAGCATGAGCGCCGCATCTCCTGGGAGCATGCGGTGCCCCTCGAGGGTGATCTCCCGATGACAGGATCGCTCGGCGCGGAGGACCCGCGGTTGGCGGACGACACGCGATATGAGCTGTATGCAGTCGCCGGCGATGCGGGCGAAGAGATCGGCATTCTGTTGAGTTCCTCCGACTTCGACGCCTTCCTCTACCTCTACGACAGCGAGCGACAGATCATCGCTACGGACGACGACAGCGGGGGCGGCGCCGATGCCTATCTTCGCGTCGTCCTCCCGGCGGACGGCGTGTACTACGTGCTCGCCAACGCCTTCCGCCCGGACGGTGAAGGCGACTACCGACTCGAGCTCAGGACCCTGGAGCCGATCGACTGGGCTCGCGCGGTCTCACTGACCGTCCCCGACCGCGTGGAAGGCACCCTCAGCGCAGACGATCCGCTGCTCGCGGACGGTGCGCACTACGACGTCTACTCCGTGGATGCCGATCCCGGCGCAGTCGTGAGCATCGAACTCGTGTCCGCGGAGTTCGATGCCTACCTGTGGGTCTACGACGACGACGGCACCCTTGTGGGAGCTTCGGACGATGTCGCGGGAACGGACGCGGGGCTTCTCTATGCTTCCCGCGCGGAAGACGTCTACCGGGTGCTCGTGAGTAGCTTCTCCGGCGGGGAGAGGGGCCGGTACGAGCTGCGCCTGTCGACAGGGCTCGATCCCGAATGGGGAGAGGCCATTGCTGTGGGGCAGGAGCGGACCGGCGCCCTCGAGCGCACCGACAGGGTGTGGATCGACGGCGCTTCGTTCGACCTCTACCTGCTCGCGGGGCAACCCGGGCAGCCGGTCTCGATCGCCCTCCGCTCCCAGGCGTTCGACGCCTACCTCGTTCTTCTCGACGACCGCCAAGAGCCGATCGCAGAGGATGACGACGGCGACGGCGGCTCGGACGCACGCATCGAGATCACCCTTCCTGGGGAAGGTCCGTACTTCGTCGTTGCCAGCTCCTATGACGTGGGGGAGCGCGGTGCCTACTCCCTCTCGGTCACCACGGGGTCGGGAGCCGGCGCGGCGATCGATCTGTCACGTGCGCAGATCGTCGCGATCGGAGAGGACGTAGGCGGCGTGCTCTCGAGCAGCGATCCGATGTGGGACGACGGGACCTACTACGACCTCGTCGCATTCGACGGACGTCTTGGAGACGAGCTCGAGATTCTCCTGATGTCCGAGGCATTCGATGCCTACCTCGAGCTCTACGGTCCGGACGGCGCGGTGCTCGGGCGCGACGACGATTCCGGAGCGGGAAGCGACGCCCTTCTTCACGTGACGTTGCCCGCCGATGGACGATACACCGTCTTCGTCAACAGCTACTTCGGCGGGGAGCAGGGGGAGTACGTGCTGAGGATTCTGCGCCGCGAGGAGGGGTGACCGCGGCGCGCGGGACGAAAGACCGCGCGCCTCCCCCTCCGCACGCAACGGCCTGACACTCTCTCTCGGAAGACGTGGGGCAGCGAACGGCGTTGCCGTGACATAAGGAAATCGCCTGTTCTTGCATCGTTGTGCGATCTTCCGGATGCGGCCTTCCTACACCGAGATGCTACTCATGGGGCTCAACTGCTCTAGGGCTCTTGACGAGAGGCCATTCCCACGCTATGCTGGCTCGGATTCCCAATCGCAAAGGGGGTACAGCAGTGAACAAGGCGCAGTTGGTTGAGAAGCTCGCGACCAAGGCGGGGCTCAGCAAGAAGGATGCCTACAAGGCAGTGGATGGGATCGTCGACGTCATCACGGCGACGCTGATCTCGGGAGAGCCGGTGAACCTCACCGGATTTGGCAAGTTCGAGGTGAGGTCCCGCAAGGCCACGACGCGCATCAACCCGCAGAGCGGCCAGAAGTTCAAGGTCCCCGCGAAGGTCGTCCCTGCGTTCAAGCCGGGCAAGAACCTCAAGGAGACCGTCGCGAAGAAGGCGAAGAAGCGATAGGTGGATCTCCCCGAGCTTCGGGGAACGAGAAGATGACTGCGGCGCAGGCGTTGACGCCTGCGCCGCTCCTCTTGGGAACGACAGGGCGGCGCGAGCGCTGCGGCGTGCCGATTCTACTCTAGATCAAGTAGTCACTCGCCGTGAGGATCAGTGAGCGCTCGGGATGCGCAGGGTCCTCCTCGACCTCCAGCCAGAGGTCGAGTCCACCGAGAAGGCTTACCGCTTCGTTGTAGCCCCGACTGCGAAGGATCTGAACGGCCTGATCGCTTGTCGAGCTGTCCTCGCTGTAGAGGACGATCCTCGTCGATGACGGGAGCGGCGCGACCCACGAGAGTAGCGTTTCGGGCGGCACACGTGTCGCGCCCATCAGATGCCCCGCGTTGTGGCGCTCCTCGCCGCGCAGGTCGACCAGGGCGTAGTACAAGTCATTCAGGGTCGCGGCGTCGATCTCGAGGGGGCTGGTGCCGCTCGCGACGACCGCCGTGCCGCCGACAGGGCCGGTCAGGTAGCGGCTGTCGTACGCCTCCTGCCAGGCGAGGAGCCCGCCCCGGAGCGCGTACGCCTCGAAGCCAGCGCGCTGCACTGTGGATGCCAGATGGAGAGCGGACTCGCCTCCCGCGTCACAGAAGATCAGCACCGTTTCCCTCGGGAGATGCCCCCAGCCCGTGAGCTGCGAGGCAGGGACGTTGATCGCGCCGATGAGATGGCCCGTGGCGAACTCCTCCGCGTCGCGAAGGTCTATCAGGACATAGAACGCCCCGTGGAGCTCCGCCGTTGTCAGGTGATACGGCTGTCCGCTGCCGACGACGGTCGCCATGATCTGGAGATAGGTCGAGCGCGAGGTCGCGTCATCGGAGCGCACGACGATGTTCTTGGTCGTGAGGCCTGTATGGAGGGTCGAGGTGTCGAGGGTGATCCGCAACTCGGTCGACTGCCCGGGGGCGAGGGTGGTGGATGCGATCGACGCCGTCGTACACGAGCACAGCGGCTGGACGCTGCTGATCGTCAGTGTGTTCGAGCCGACGTTGGCGACGATGAACGTGTGCGTGTAGCGGTAGCCGCGCACCACGGTGCCGAAGTCGAAGGTCGTGGCATCGACCTGGAGCCTCGGAGCTCCGGCAGCGAGGACGGCGATCGCGGTGACGAGTAACAGAGTCGTGATTCCGACGCGGATCATCTTCGGTGTCCTCCTTGCTCCTCGCGGCCGCGCACGGGGAACGACGCGACCCGACGATCGCTACCTTCTCGGCAGGACATCTACGGGAGGTGGAGCCGTTCTCTGAGGATCGCGACGAGTTCGTCACCCGGGACTCGCTGCTGCTTCGTGCTGTCCCGATCGCGAACCGTCACCGTCCCGTCCTCCCCGGTCTGCCCGTCGACCGTGACGCAGAACGGCGTGCCCGACTCGTCCTGCCGTCGGTAGCGTCGGCCGATCGATCCCTTCTCATCGTATGCCGCGTTGCACACGGCCTTGAGGTCGCCGTAGAGCTCCCGCGCACGCTCGGGCATTCCGTCCTTCTTGGTCAGCGGGAAGACGGCGACCTTGACCGGCGCCAACTGGGGGTGCAGGCGCAATACGACGCGCTCCTGAGGAACGTCATTCTCATCGGGGATCGCGTCTTCCGCATAGGCCTCGCAGAGGAACGCGAGCGCCGTTCGATCGGCTCCGCCTGCGGGCTCGATCACGTGGGGAATGATCTTCTCGCCTGTGGCGTCGTCGAAGTACGAGAGGTCCTTGCCGCTTCCCGGGTGTCGCGGCGTGCCGTCCTCGTTGCACTCAACGACGAGCTCGTCGCCCTCCCTGATGAGCTTCCCCTCGATGTGGCTGCGGAGGTCGAAGTCCCCGCGATGCGATACCCCCTCCAGTTCGCCGAACTCGCCCTCCTCGAGGAAGGGATAGGCGTACTCGATATCCGCCGTCCCGCACGAGTAGTGAGCGCGCTCATCGGGCCCGTGCTCGCGCAGGCGCAGGCGATCGCTGTCCAGGCCGAGGGACTCGTACCACGCCACCCGGCGGTCGCGCCAGTACTCGTACCATGTGGCGGAGCTCTCGGGGGTGCAGAAGAACTCCATCTCCATCTGCTCGAACTCCCGTGACCGGAAGATGAAGTTCCGCGGCGTGATCTCGTTGCGGAAGCTCCTTCCGACCTGGGCGATGCCGAACGGAAGCTTCACTCGGGACGTCGAGAGGACGTTCTTGAAGTTGACGAACATGCCCTGGGCGGTCTCGGGACGCAGGTAGGCCTCCGCCGTGGGGTCAAGCAGCGCCCCGATGTACGTCTTGAACATGAGGTTGAATTCGCGAGGCTCCGTCAGGTCGCATTCGCCGTGCTCGCCCGGTGCGAGGCTCGGCTTGCGCGGGCAGCGCAGGGACTCGACATGATCGGCGCGGAATCGTGCCTTGCAGGTCTTGCAGTCGACCATCAGATCGTAGAACAGGTCGAAGTGTCCGCTCGCCTTCCACACCTGGGGATGCGTGATGAGCGTCGTGTCCAGTCCGACCATCTCGTACGTCGACGGGGCGCCCACAGGCGCTACCGTCTCGTTGTGGCCGGTGACCATCTCGCGCCACCATGCCTCCTTGATGTTGCGCTTGAGTTCGACCCCGAGCGGCCCGTAGTCCCAGAATCCCCCGATGCCGCCATAGATCTCGCTCGACTGGAACACGAACCCGCGGCGCTTGCACAGCGAGACGATCTTCTCCATCACGGTCTGCTCGGCCATGTCCTCTCTCCCCTGCTGTCGCCCCTTCTCGTTGCGTACGTCCCGGGATTCTACCCGCTCGCGCCCCGTCGCGTGGGCGAGGAAGGACGTGACGAGCCATGGACCAGGCTTCGCGTGGACGGGGGCCTCTACCGTTTGCAGCGGACGTCGATCGACATGGTGTCGACCGTTTCGTTGTCCGACTTGTAGGTGAAGGTCGCGTCGATCCACTTTCCCTCGAGAACGAGTGGGAGCCAGTACTTGTCGTCGTCCCACATGGCGTCGAACGGGAGGTCCGCGACGGCGTGCCAGACCGCGCGCATCTCCGCCGTCTCTGACGGCTCTCCTCGCCAGCGAGAGAGGACGAAGACGTGGACGTAGTGGTCGAACTCCGGGCGGTCGGGGAAGAAGAACGTCAGCGTGCCTCGCGGATCGAGGTCCTCAGGACGGGCCTCGAGGCCGCACTCCTCATGGAGTTCGCGCACGGCGGCCTGCTGCGGCGACTCGCCCCTCTCGATCTTCCCGCCGAAACCGTTCCACTTGCCGGTGCCGAAGCCGCGCTTCTTCAGCCCGAGCAAGAGATGGCCGTCCTCGCGATAGACGAAGCACAGCGTGACCTGCTTCACCGGGGGAGCCGCCCTTTCCCGTCCTTCTCTCGGGCCATGACCGAAAGGCTACACGTCGACAGGGACACCCTGCCGAGGGTTCAGGGGATGGTAGCCTCCTGCGAAACGCCGTGCATCACGCGCCACTCCGGAAGAGCGGGTCGAGACGTCGACGGTTGCCGCTCACAGTGTGATCGAATCGTGCCCGTCAGGCGGCGGGCGCGGCGCCGGTGGCCACCAGGGAAATCCGAAACGGATGGAGCTCCCCGGTCATCAGGCCGGCGACGATCGTCGGATCCTCCTCCATGAAGCGGCGCGCCTCCTCCTCCGATGTGGCGCGGAAGACCACGATGCCGAGCGCGCCGTCGAGGCAAGGTCCCGCGATGAGGAGCCGACCTTCGTCACGCAACCGCTTCAGTCGTCCGAAGTGCGCGCGGAACGCCTCTTCCTCATCGGCGGTCGCGCTCTCCATGAGCTCCTGTCGCGTGAGTCGGAGCACGATGAGGAACGCATTCAGATCGGTCACAGTCCTTCTCCTTCCCCGCGCCCGGATGAACGGGCGTCCTGGACGGACGCAGTTCACAGGGTGTCGCGTTCCCACAGTGTGCGGCGCGTGTGCCGGCTGCGCCACGCGAGCCAGCCGGTCCTCACCATCTCCCCGGCGGACATCGCAGCGATCCCGAAGTAGATCCCGGCCACGGTTTGGAGGGCGATTCCCGCGGCGAGTATCGCTGTGCTCACCCCGAGATAGATGACGACCGCTTCGCTCACGCTTCGCGTGCGGCGACCGTGGAGAATGGTGCCTTGGTACCAGCTCTGGGCGGCGCTGCAGACGGGAAGAGGTAGAGCGAACAGGACGGCGACGCGCGCGAGCGCGGTCAGCTCCGTCGACAGACCCATCACCCGTCCGAACCAGGCGCGCGAGAGGGGTGTCACCGCGATCACCATGAGCGCGGCCGATGTGATCGTACCGAGAATGAGTGCGAAGCGGCGCAGGGTGGCGGCGCTTCCGCGGCGACCGATGAGCGCGACGACGACCTCGTTGTACGAGACGCCGAAGCTGCGCAGCAGGAAGGTCACGCTGGTGACGACAGGAAGCACAGCGAGCGAGGCGAGGGCCTCCGGCATCCGGCTGACCATGGCGCTCACGATCGGACGGGCCCCGAGGAGGATGAGCGACGTGAGCGAGAGTGGTATGTAGAACCTGAGGAAGGCGCGCAGCGTCAGGGATGGCTCGCCGGGTGTCGTCGCAGGCATCTGCCTGCGGAGCACGGGGCGTACCCGCAAGGCGACGAACAGCGCCTCCGCACAGACCCCAGCGATCGTCGCCCCGGCGGCGACGGCGATCCCAGGGACGGATCCGAGCGCATAGCCGACGGCGAGGACGGTGCCGTTGGCCGCCAGGCGGATCGCCGTCCCGACGCCCACCACGAGCGAGTGGCCGTGGCGGATGAGTACCCCCTGATTGAAGCGGCGGTAGGCGATCGTCCACGTCCACGGCAGCATGATCATCAGTCCCAGTCGGGCCGGCGAGACCACCTCGGGAGGTGGATCGATCACTCCCACGACGACGGCATCGAACAGCGGGGTGAACGCCACGAGCGCGTGAAGCACCGTGAGCGCCGCGCTTGTGATGTGCATGAAGGAACGGATCTTGCGATACGAAGGGAGATCGCGGCTGAGGGCCGTGGATGCGGCGAGGAGCATGATGATCGGGGCCTCGACGAAGAGAGAGAGCGGGAAGACGACCCCGCCGTAGGCGGCGAGGTGGATCTCCGGATCGACCAGGCGTGCGACCACGGCGCTGATCGCCGGCCCCTCGATCGCCATCAGAAGCCAGCTCGCGGCGAGCGGCCACCACACGGACAACACGCGGCGCGCGGTGATTGGGTTGTCCTGCAGCGGGATCCCTTGGGGAGGCCTGTGATCTCGAGCCATGGCGCGAATCATCCTCGATCCCTGTTGCGGAGGCCACCCTGACCCCCGTCGGCTGTTGAGCCCGTCCCGCGGATCGCCTATCCTCGCGGGCATCCGCGCGGGAGCCCACGTGGTTGCATGGAGGATCGGAGCGCAGTGAGGCAGGGAACTGAAGCGGTCGTCGCAACACTTGCTGGGATCGTGTCGCTGTTCGCCTTCGTGAGCGCCTTCCCCCATGCCATCGACGCGTGGGGATACAACAACCATGGGCAAGCAGAGGTCCCGGACGGGAGCTTCGTCGCGGTCGCGACCGGCGTGTACTACAGCCTCGGCCTCCGGGCGGACGGTTCGCTGCTGGCGTGGGGGGAGAACAGCCACGGCCAGCTCGATGTGCCCAAAGGGAAGGACTTCATCGCCGTCGCTGCGGGGGGCTACCACGGCGTCGCACTTCTCGACGACGGGTCCCTCATCGCGTGGGGCGCGATCGCGGACCGACGTACCGTGGTCCCCGAGGGGAACGACTTCGTCGCGATCTCCGCGGAGACGTACCACAGCCTGGCGCTTCGTTCGGACGGAACCGTTGTCGCTTGGGGCAGCAACAGCTTCGGCCAGTGCGACGTGCCCGTCGGAAGCGACTTCGTTGCCGTCGCCGCCGGCCGATTCCACAGCGTTGCGCTTCGTGCCGACGGCTCGATCGTCGTCTGGGGGCGAGGGGACGACGGCCAGTTGGCGGCGCCGCGGGGACGAGGCCACATCGCGATCTCCGCGGGGGGCGACCATTCCCTTGCTCTCCGCGCCGACGGCTCGGTCGTCGCCTGGGGAAGTAGCTACCGGGGCGAGCTCGATGTCCCTGAGGATTCGGGATTCGTCGCCATCAGCGCAGGAACGTATCACAACCTGGCACTCCACGCCGACGGCACCCTCGTCGGCTGGGGAGACAACGTGTTCCGACTCGCCACGTCTCCCGGCCCGGGGCCGTACGTCGCAATCTCCGCGGGGGTCCATCACAACCTCGTGCTCTTCGATCGCTTCGCGCAGCTACGCTCGGTAGAGTCCGCGGAGGGTTCGGCACCACTTCCCGAGTAGATGATGTCTCCCGAGGTTGCTGGACGATGTGTTCGTCGGCGGCTACCCTGCGCGGCGTGAGATCCCGAGTGCGGTTGCGGAAGGCACTGGCGGCTGTTGCGGTCCTGGGTTCTCTCTCCACATCGCTCCTCGCGGTCCCGTTCGCGCACGGCCCGTACGCCTGCGCGCCGGGCCCCGATACGGTGACGATCAGCTGGAGCGGGGCGCCGTTGACGGCGGCGACGGTGGAGTACGCTCCGCTTTTCGAGTACACGGAGCGCGAGGTGCTTCCGATGTCCCTCTCGTTCGTTCCCGAGGGGGAGGATGTCGACGGGGAGGCCCATGTCGTCCTCGAAGGGCTGCTCCCTGCTACGGACTACGTCTATCGCGTCGTCGCGCACGGGACCGACGGAAGCGACGTGGTCAGCCCTCTCGGATCGTTCTCCACCGCGCCCGCGCCGGGAGAGCCGGTGCGATTCGCCGTTCTTGCCGACACTCAGTGGCAATGGGAGGGGATCAACCGGCTGGAGCTCGTGGGGGATGCGATCGCCGCCGATACCACACCGTTCGATCTGATCCTTCATGCCGGCGATCTCGTCGAAAGCCCGTCGAGTTCCTATTGGGATCACTGGTTCTCCGCGTTCGACGAGATGCTGCTCCGCGCGCCGTTCCTCCCCGTCCTCGGGAACCACGAGAGGAACCACCGCGCCTACTACAACGCCTTTCAGTTCCCGCCGGGAGAGGGGAAGGCGAGGGAGCAGTGGTGGGCACTGCACTGGGGCGACGTCTTGATCGTCGGTCTCGACAGCACGGTGACGGGGGCCGACCAGTACCTGAAGCAGCAGGCGTGGCTGAAGCGGCACCTCGCCGGCTCCGAGCCGCACAAGTTCGTGATCTTCCACTACCCGGTCTTTTCGTCCGATGCCTACCACGGAGAAGGCTACAACTTCGATGTGATCTTCCATCCGATCTTCGTTGAGCACGGTGTCGACGTCGTGCTCAACGGGCATGCCCACAACTACGAGCGAATCGAGCGCGACGGCGTGACCTATCTGGTGCTTGGTGGGGGAGGGGCGACGCCACGCCCTCTCGCGGAGCACCGTACGGAGGGATCGGTCGTGGCCGCGGAGGGCCGTCACTTCTACGCCCGTGTCGCGACCTCGAGCGACGGGATCGACATCGATGTGGTCTCCGTGGCCCGCGAGGAGGACGGCATCGTGACCCCGACTCCGGACCTCCTCCTCGACGCCTTCACCATCACGGGACGTAGCCCGGTGGGAGCTCTTGTCGGATCTCTCCTGCTCATCGTCGGGGTGGCTGTGGGTGCGGCGTTGCTGTGGCTCCTCCTTCGTGCGCGCGGTGACTAGAGCTCAGTGCCGAGCACTCCTCGGCATCCTATGGAGTTCTCTAGGGGCTACGAGGTGGTGCCGAGCCTTGCTCCCGTCCTCCCCCCAAAGCTATACTCTGAGCCTGTCCGGCAGGGAGGAATGAGGAGGATTCGTGGCCGCCGTTCGCTCGACGCGCTACTACGTCTATCGCGAATCGACCATCCGCGTGTTGCTCTACCTGCTCCTCTTCGCGGGTGCTGCCGTGATGCTTCTTCCCTTCGTCTGGATGCTGACCACATCCCTCAAGACCTCTGCGGGTGTGCTGAGTATGCCGCCGCAGTGGATCCCGACGGAGTGGAAGTGGTCGAACTACATCGTCGCGTGGCACACATCGCCGTTCGGGCGCTACTTCTTCAACTCCTTCTTCATGTCCGGAATGACGACGATCGGCGAGGTGATCCTCACGATCCTCGCTGCCTATGCCTTCGCGAAGATGAAGTTCCTTGGTCGGAACGCCCTCTTCACCCTGCTGCTGGGGACGCTGATGATCCCCGGGCAGATGCTTCTCGTACCGAACTTCGTCACCATCTCCCGCCTCGGATGGATCGACACCTATCAGGCGCTGATCATCCCGTGGCTCGCGTCGGTGTTTGCGATCTTCCTGCTGCGACAGTTCTTCCGATCGCTTCCCGACGAGCTGTGGGATTCGGCGCGCATGGACGGCTGCGGCCGATTCCGCTTCCTGTGGCGGATCATGGTCCCGCTGGCGAAGCCGGCGATCGTCACGGTGGCGATCCTGAAGTTCATCGGCGGATGGAATGCGTATCTCTGGGTGCTGGTGATGACGAACTCCGAGCTGATGCGGACGGTCCCCGTCGGCCTCGTCAGCTTCAGCTCCGAGGTCGGCACGCAGTACGAACTGCTGATGGCGGCGTCCGTTCTTGCCATCCTTCCGATTCTCATCCTCTACTTCTTCACGCAGAAGCAATTCATCAAGAGCTTCGCACGGACAGGCATCAAGTAGGGCGCATCAAGGAGGTGGTTCACCGAGAGCGATCTCGAAACGAACCCCGAGGACATCCAACAGGCTCAAAGGAGGCACAATGCTGCGCAGAGTTGCACTGCTTGCACTGGTTGGCGTCGTCGCGCTGGGCTGGATCGGCGCTGCCGTCGAAATCGAGTTCTGGCACGCGATGAGTACGTACCACCAGGAGAACCTCCAGGTCCTCCTCGACAAGTTCCACGAGGAGTTCCCGGACATCACCGTCATTGCCACCTACCAGGGGCGCTACGGGGACCTGGAAGCGAAGATCGGAGCGGCCACCGTTGCGCATGAGCTCCCGGTCATCGCCCAGGTCTACGAGAACTGGGTCACGCCAATCCAGGAGATCCTCTACCCCATCGGCGACTACATGACCCCCGCCGAGAAGGACAACATCATCGATGGTCTGCTCCCGAGCACGATCTACGATGGCATCGTCAAGACCCTCCCGTTCAATAAGTCGATCATGGTCCTCTACTACCGCGAGGACCTGGTGCCCACCCCGCCGACGACGTGGGTGGAGTACGTCACGATGTCGGCGGCGCTGACGACGGGCGACGACGACGGCGACGGCTTCCCCGACTTCTACGGGACGGGATTCCGACCGGTCAATCCGGAACTGTTCCTGAACTTCCTCGATCAGGCCGGCGGGGACATTCTTGACGCCAACTGGACCGAGGTCCTGATCAACAACGAAGCCGGCATCGCCGCCGGGAACCTCGTCGCGGATCTTGCTCCGTATTCGTTCATCACGAACGAGTACATGAGCAACCACTTCCCGAACAAGCTCGCGATGTTCATCGACACCTCAGCGGGCGTCCGCTACAACCGGGAAGCGGCCGAGAATGCCGGGGTCACGATGGGCGTCGCACGGGTCCCCGCCGGTCCCGTCACCCAGGGATCGATGATCCAAGGGACGAACCTCGCGATCTTCGACGTCGACTACTGGACCGAGGAGCAGAAGCAGGCGGCGGTGGTCTTCGCGAAGTTCCTCATCCGTGACGACAACACCGTCTTCTGGGCGATTCGCAGCGGCTACCAGCCGGTGACGAAGACGGCCTACGCCACGCCGGAGTGGGCTGCGCATGTCGCGTCCACTCCGGACCAAGTCGCGATGTCCGCTCAGATGATCGACGGCTTCTCGCAGATTCTTCATCCTGCGTACGGCGACATGCGCAACATCATCGCCACCGCGTTTGAAGAGATTCTCGCGGGCGTGGCCACGGCCAAAGAGGCGCTCGACGCCGCGGCCGCGGAGATCGAGCTTCTGCTGGACGAGTAGCGGAGAACTTCCGAGGCGAGGGGGCTTCGGCCCCCTCAGCCTCTTCTTCTGCCTCACCTGAAGGGCGGTACGATGAAGCCCTGGCGCAGGGATCGCTACGGGAGACTGGCGATTCCTCACGATTGGCGCAACCGGGCGTTCTGGAAGGACACCGGGACGGCCTATCTGTACATCCTCCCTTCGCTGCTTGTCCTCAGCGTCTTCGTCTTCTACCCGTTCTTCAGCGCCTTTCGCCTGAGCCTCTA
>CP070725.1:1638447-1651107 GCA_020350845.1 Candidatus Bipolaricaulota bacterium | reverse complement strand
CTCGTTGAAGGAGATCCTCAACTCGTTCATCGACTTCCGCAGAGACGTCGTGCGACGGCGGACCGATCATCGTCTCGCCGTCGCCCGCAAGCGGGCACACATTCTCGAGGGGTACCGCGCGGCACTTGCCGACATCGAGCGTACGATCGCCCTCATCCGCGCGGCGGCGGACACCGAGGCGGCGGCGAAGGCGCTGCAGCGCGAGCTCGCCCTCTCGGACGAGCAGACCGACGCGATCCTCAAGATGCGCCTCTCACAGCTCACTGCACTCGAAGGCGACAAGATCGACACCGAGTACCAGGAGAAGATGGAGGCGATCGCGGAGTACGAGAAGATCCTCGGTAGTCACGACCTCCTCGACGAGACGATCGTTCGCGAGATGCGCGAGGTGGCTGAGCGATACGCCGACGAGCGGCGGACGCTGCTCGCCGAGAGTGACGGCGAGATCGATGTCGAGGGGCTGATCCCGGATCACGATCTGATGGTCACGATCACCCAGCGTGGCTACGTGAACGCGCCGCGCGCGACGGACTTCCGCAGCCAGGGCCGGGGCGGCAAGGGCGTCATCGGCCAGCGGACGAAGGAGGACGACTACCTCTGCTGCACGGCGCTCGCGAACGCACGCGATCACCTCCTCGTGTTCACCGATCGTCGCCGCGTCTTCCGCACCCAGGGCTATCGGCTGCCGTCGCTGCGACGCGACGCCACCGGGAAGAACGTGCGCACGATTCTCGCCATCGATCAGGAGGAGCTCGTCCGTTCGATCCTTCCCGTGTCGAGCTTCGACGATGTCGAGGGCCTGCACTGCGTCATGGCAACGGCCAACGGGATCGTGAACATGAATCGCCTCGCCGACTACGCGAACGTCCACGCGAACGGGATCAACGCGATCAATGCCGACGAGGACGACCGCCTGATCGACGTCGCATCGGTCGCAGGAGACGGGGAGATGATCCTCGCCACGAGATTCGGCAAGACGATCCGCTTCGCGCAAGACGAGATCCGCCTCACCAGGCGCCCGTCGCGCGGGGTGATCGGGATCCGCCTCGATGACGGCGACGAGGTCGTGGGCATGGCCGCAGTACCGAGTGATATCACCCTCGACAAGAAGCTCCTCATGGTCACCGAGGGGGGATACGGGAAGCGCGTGTCGATCGTGGACTTCCCTCTTCAGGGGCGGGCTGGCAAGGGCGTGCTCGGGATCAAGCTCGATCGCGACTCCGGGCTTCTCGTCTCCGTGGGGATCGTCTCCGAGCAGGACGAGATCATCATCATCACCGATCAGAAGGTGATCCGACTGCTGGCAGGGGAGATCAACACCTACGGCCGGTATGCGCGCGGCGTGCGGCTGATGCAGCTCGATGAGGACGATCACATCTTCGCCGTCGTTCGCATCTGTGGTTAGCACGGAAGGAAGCATCGTGAACACGCCGGGGCGGGATGCGAGTCAGGTGGTCGAGCGCCTCGAGCGGGGGACCGCCGACCTCATCCCTCGCGAGGAGCTCGTGGCGAAGCTCGAACGCGCCTCCGGGAGTCGCCCCCTGCGAGTGAAGCTCGGGATCGACCCGTCGGCGCCTCACGTGACGCTCGGGCACTCCGTGCCGCTGCGCAAGATGCGCCAGTTCCAGGACCTCGGGCACACGGGAGTCCTCATCGTCGGCGACTTCACGCGGCGCATCGGGGATCCGAGCGGGCAGTCCTCGACCCGTCCGCTGATGAGCGAAGAGGAGATCACCCGGAACCTCGAGACCTACGAGCCCCAGCTGTTCAAGATCCTCGATCCCGAGCGCACCGAGATCCGCCGCAACTCCGAATGGTTGAGTGCGCTTCGCCTCGACGAGGTGATCGATCTCGCGGCGAAGTACACCGTCGCACGCATGCTCGAACGCGACGACTTCGCCAAGCGCTACGCCTCGGGGCAGCCGATCAGCGTTCTCGAGTTCCTCTACCCGCTCGTGCAGGCCTACGATTCGGTCGCCATCGAGGCGGACGTCGAGCTCGGGGGCTCCGATCAGCTGTTCAACCTGCTCATCGCGCGAGACATCCAGCGCGAGTACGGCCAGGAGCCGCAGGTCGTGATGACCCTCCCGCTGCTGATCGGCACCGACGGCGTACGAAGCATGAGCCAGACCGTGGGCAACTACGTCGGCGTCAGTGAGGCTCCGGGAGAGATGTACGGGAAGCTGCTCGCGATCCCCGACGAACTCATCGTGCCGTACTTCGAGCAGCTCACCGATGCCGATCGAGAGGCGTGGGGGGAACTCCCGCCCCGCGATCAGAAGCACCGCCTCGCGTGGGAGATCGTCTCCATGTACCACGGCGAAGCGGAAGCGGACGCCGCGCGGGCGGAGTTCGAGCGGATTCACGTACGGCGCGAGCGGCCGTCCGAGGTGGAGCAGCGCACGATCGATCGCGCCTTGGTGAAGGACGACGGCACGATCTGGATTCTCGATCTGCTCGACGCCTCGGGGCTCGTCAGCAGCCGAGGAGAGGCGAAGCGCCTGCTCGCGCAGGGCGGTGTGCGCATCAATGACGAGCGCATCCCGAGCCCCGACGTCGACGTGCCGTTCGACCCACCGCTCCTCGTCCAGGTCGGGAAGCGCTCGTTCGTGGAGCTCGTCTAGCGCTCCGCTACTCCTCCTCCGGCGCAGCCGCCGCGGCCGCTCCGGGCGCGGCCTGCACGATCAGGTTCTCCGAGAAGCGGTCTGTGTCCGCGAGAAGGAAGTCCGGCGTGGTCGCGAGCGCGTCCACCGGGCAGGCGTCGACGCACTGCGCACAGAACGTGCATCGTGCAACGTACATCCGGATCTTCTTCTCCTCGGGGAGGAACTCGATCACCTTCGCCGGGCAAACGCGCACGCAGAGCTGACAGCCGATGCACTTCTCGGCGTCGTACGCGATCTTCCCACGGAGATCCACGGGCGCCGGGATCGGCGGATGGATCGACGCCTTGCCCGCGGCGACCTTCCCCAACAGACCAGTCACCGAGCGAGGCATGTACTTCACCGGGAACGGATTCGTCGCCGGCCGTCGAACGAGTTGCTTGAACAGCGTTGCGAAGATCACGTCATCCTCCTAGATCACTCGATCGACGGCCAGGAGCAGCAGCCCGAGGAACGAGAACGCGGTCACCGGGAGCCAGAACAGACGTGCCACCTGGTTGACCTTGAGCCGAGCGAAGCCGACGCGCACGACGATCACGGAGACGAACACGACGACGAACAGCTTGACGAGGAAGAAGACCACGTCGAGCGCCGCGCCCGCCGCTCCGGTGAGCCCCGCCAGCCCCGACAACCCGTAGGGAATGAACAGCGCCACGACGAGCGCGCCCATCACGACGGTCTTCACGGCGTCCGACAGGTAGAACAGCGCGAGGTTCCTCCCCGAGTACTCGGCGAGGATGCCCCCGGCGATCTCCGTCTCCGCCTCCGGAATGTCGAACGGGATCTTCGACAGCTCGGCCGGCGTCACCACGAGCAGCGCGAGCATGAGCAGCGCGAGCCCGACGATCCCGAGGGGTCCGACCAGCCCCCACAACGGGTTCGCGGCGAGCACCCCGAGTGAGAAGACGGACGAACCGGCAGGAAGGATCGTGGAAAGCCTCCACGCCAGTCCGACGAGCGCGATCGCGAGCGGGAACTCATAGCTCATGAGCATGACCATCTCGCGCTGCGCTCCGACCGACGCGTACGGCGACGATGCGGCGAATCCGCCGACCATCATTGCCAGTGCGGGGACCGCGAGCAGGTAGAGGATCAAGACGAGATCCCCGTAGCCCCCGAGGAGCGGCGCATAGCCCCCGAGGGGGAGGTAGAAGAGGATCGTCGCCACCGCAGCGAGAGAGATCACCGGCATGAGGTTGAACAGCCACCCGACGGCATGATCGGGAACGATGTTCTCCTTGACCATCAACTTGACGACGTCGAAGAACGGCTGCCGCAGCGGAGGGCCGATACGCCCCTGCATCTGCGCCGCGAGCTTGCGGTCGAAGCCCTTGTAGACAAGACCGAGCAGGCCTCCGCCGAGCAGGATGATGAGCCCCTGCCAGACTGCATTTCCGACTGAGACGGTCATCCGCAGATCCTCCTTGTCTTCTCCCGGGAGAGCCGGACCAGCTCCTCCTTGAGCCTGGTGGATTGGTCCCCGTCGCGGCTCACGAAGTGCATCCGGTCCATGCAGCACATGCACGGGTCGATCGAGGCGGCGATGATCGGGATGTCCGCAATCTCGTCGCCGAGGAACTTCGGGACCCACGCCATGAGGTTGCCGTACGTCGGCGCGCGGACCTTCCACGCGACGGGCTCCTCGACGTCCGCCTCGAGACGGATGTAGTGGAAGACCTCACCGCGCGGAGCTTCGTGCCGACCGATCCCCTCGCCCTCCGCCTTCTTCAGCGCGGCGAGCAGCGCAGGGATCTTGGGGATCGACATCAGCTCTCCGGAGGGCATCGTCTCCAGGCAGCGCTCGATGATCTCGATCGACTGCGCGACCTCGAGCACGCGGACGATGATGTTGTCGTAGACATCGCCCACCGGCTCGCGGCCGAAGTCCTCGGGCGTGATCGCGCGGACCTCCATGTCGGCGAAGCCATAGTACGGCCAGTCCTGCCGAACGTCCTTCTTGACCCCCGACGCACGGGCCGTCGGGCCGATGGCGCAGAGCGCGATCGCCTCGTCGTACGTCAGGACGCCGACATTCTTCGTGCGCATCTCCACAGACTTGTCGTGGAGGAACGCGTCGATCAGGTCCTGCAGCAGCCGTTTGTAGTAGTCCAGCGCTTCGGCGGCAAGATGGACCTTCTCCTCCGGGATGTCTCGACGGACCCCGCTGATGATCGGAATCGCGTAGTCGACGCGGTTCCCGGTGAGGCTTTCGAGGAGGTCCATCACCTTCTCGCGAACGTTCCACGTCAGGTGGAGGAGCGTGTCGAAGCCGAGCTCGTGCGCGCCGACCCCGGCCCACAGGATGTGGGAGTGGATGCGCTCGAGTTCACCGATGATCGTGCGGATCGCCTGGGCTCGCGGAGGAACCTCGATCCCGGCCGCATGTTCCACCGCCATGGTGAACGCAAGCGGGTGGGAGATCGAACAGATGCCGCAGATCCGCTCCGAGAGATACAGCGTCTGGATGAGGTTCCGGCGCATCCCCATGTACTCGATCCCGCGATGAGCGAAACCGGGCTTGATGTCAACGCCGACGATCCGCTCCCCGTCCAACTCGAAGGAGAACCTGATCGGCTCCTTGAGGGCAGGATGCGTCGGGCCGATGGGAATGGAGTACGCTACCGCCGACTTGTTCGCTTCGAGGTCGATGTTGATCCGCTCGTTATGCATCGCGTGTCTCCCACTTGACGAGGCGCTTCACCTCGGCCTCCGTCTTCCGCAGGCTCTCCTCGTCCTTGCGCCAGGGATGAATCGTCGAATCTTCGGGCAGGAAGAGGTTGCGATCATCGGGAATCCCGTCGATCGTCATCCCGTAGAACTCCCGCTTCTCTCGCTCCGCGGTGAGCGCCCCCGGAATCAGATCGCTGATCGTGTCGATCGAAAGCGCACTCTTGGGAACGGACGTGCGCAGGAGCAGGGCGACCGCACTGTAGTGCTCGCCCCACCCCACGTTGAGGTGGTAGTTGAGCGTGATCCTGTCCCCGACGTCGTCCCCGGAGATCGTCGTGATCTGCGGCGACGCTGCCGCGCAAAGCGCGCCGATCGCGTCCCGCAGGCGCTCGCGAGGAACCTCGACCCACAGGTCGTAGATCGGATGGTCGCCCGCCCCGTGACGATGTTCGACGGTCCGCAGATGCGTCACGTCGCTTCCCACGCGGCCGGTCAGCACCGCAAGCAGCTCATCCGGCTTCATTTGCTCACCCCCGCTGTCTCGAGCGCCGCGACGGCCTTGACCACTCCGTCGATGACCGCCTCAGGACGGGGAGGGCCCCCGGGAACGTAGGCTGCGACGGGAACCACTTCGTCCACCGGCCCGACGACGTTGTAGGACTCGTAGAACACGCCGCCCGTCGCACCGCAGCCGCCGACGACGACGACCGCCTTGGGATCCGGTGTCTGCTCGTAGATCCTCTTCAGCCGCGGGAGCATGGGACGCGTCACGGGGCCGGTCACGAGGAGCACGTCCGCGTGGCGCGGCGTCCCCGTGAGCATGATCCCGAAGCGCTCCGTGTCGTATCGAGGCGTCAGCGCAGCGACGATCTCGATGTCACATCCATTGCAGGATCCGGTCGCCACGTGGAACACCCACAACGCCCGCTTGAACGATCGAGGTAGTGCCATGGACCTCACCTGACCAGAGCAAGAATGATGAGGACCACGCCGAGCACCCCGACAAACCAGGCAACGTAGTCGCTCAAGACGCCCGTGTGCACGGCCCGAATCCGTCGGTAGTAGCCAGCCAGACCGTCGACCAAGCCCCAGTAGAGGTGGTCGCCGCGTACGTGCAGCTTCTCCGGCTCTGGCTCTTCGTTTCCTGAGAGGAACGCCTTGGTCTGTTCGCTCCCCCGCTTGTAGTCGCTCCGGCCGAGAACCCGGAAGACCCAGGCGATCACCAGCGCGCCGGCGAACAGGAGGGTCCAAGCGATCGGGTTCCACACCCCGAAGCCCGTGTCGATGCCGTTCATCCTATCCTCCCATCACCGCGCGGATGTAGTCGCCTTGACCGCTCCACAGCGCGTTCGCCGCGGGGGTCACGATCTTGTCGATGAAGAAGCCGGGGAACAGCCCGAATCCGATGACCACGGCGGCGAGGACCACCATGGAGGCAACCATCGGCCACGGGACCGGCTCCGGTCGAGCGATGAGTCGCGGGCCGAGGAACACCGCCTGGAAGGCACGCACGAAGACGGCGAGCAGGACGATGCTCGCGAGGACGGCGATCACCGCCAAGACCGGACTCAACTGGAACGTGGACTCGTAGATCAGAAGCTTCGAGGCGAAGCCGTTGAACGGCGGAACGCCGGCGAGGGCGAACGCCCCGACGGCAAACAGCACCGTCGTCCCCTTGAGGCTGTGCGCGAGGCCGCCCATGGAGTGGAGATCCCGCGACCCCGAAGCGCGGATCGCCGCGCCGGCCGCGAGGAAGAGCAGACCGATGCAGGCGACGTCGTTGATCATGTGGAAGATCCCGCCCGTAATTGCGGTCAGCCCGAAGTCGGGACGCGTCGCGAGAACCGCAAAGCCGACGCCGACGGCGAGCAGCATGTAGCCGATCTGCGACACCGCGCCGAACGCAATGAGCCGCTTCAGGTCCTTCTGCACGAGCGCCATCGTCACCCCGACGAAGATCGTCAGCAGTGCGAGGACGATGAGGATCCACCCGACCGCGGCGGCGCTCAGCGACTGGCCGTAGAGCGTGAACAAGACGCGGAACAGCGCGTACAGGCTCGCTTGGCTGTTGGCGACGAGCACCATCGAGACGGGGGCCGGCGCCTCTCCGTAAGCCTCCGGTGCCCACATGTGCATCGGAACCGCTCCCGCCTTCATCGCCAGTCCCGCGATCAGTAGGGCGAGCGCCACGCGATCGACCATCGTGCCGCCCAGATTCGTGGCGAGGTAGGCGATGTTCAGGCCGCCGTATTGCCCGTACAGCAGGCCCACCGCGAGCAGGACGAACAGCCCCGACAGGGTGTACAGCGCCATCACCTTGAACGCCGCTTCCGAGGATCGCTTGCGCCAGGTGCGGAAGCCGATCAAACCGCAGGCGGCGACCGATGTGATCTCGAGGAAGACGAAGAAGTTGAACATGTCGCCGGTGAGCACCAGGCCGAAGACCCCCGCGATGAGGAGGAACAGCAGGCTGTCGTAGAGCGCTCCTCCGGAGCGCTCCTTCCAATAGGAAACACTGTACAGGACGGCGACGACGGCGACGAGTGCAGTGATGAGCGCCATGAACGCCGACAGGCCGTCGACCTCGAGCATGATCCGGATCGGCGCCGCCAGCCCTGACGGCAGCGGGAGCCGCCCACCGAGCACATAGACGATGGGGGCTCCGCCTCCGGTGTAGAGCGTGGCCGCAAGCAGCCCTGCGAAACAGCCGGTGAGGGCGGCGATCGCCCCAGCGAACGCGGTGCGGACAGTCCACCCCAACTTGCCGATCAGCGGAGCCGCGAACGCCCCGAGAAGCGGCGTCGCGATGATGAGGATCGGTGCGTGCGTGGTTAGCGCGTTCATCCTCTGAGCTCCTTTATCTTGGTGACGTCGAGCGTGCCGTAGTGGCGGTAGACGAGGACCGCGAACGACAGCAGCAGCGCCGTGGTCGCGAGTCCGATGACGATGCTTGTCAGCGTCAGCGCCTGGGGCGTAGGCAGGACCTGCGAGACCGCCGTCGGGGCATGCGTGTAGATCGGTGCGATGCCTTCCGCGCGGTAGCCCAACGTGACCAGGAACAGGTTGACGCCCGTCTCCACGAGCGATACGCCGATCACCATCTTGATGAGATTGCGCTTGAACAGGAGCGCGTACAGACCGAGGATGACGAGCAGCATGGCGACGATGAACGGCAGGTTGCCGATGTGCATCATTCCGCCGCCTCCTTTCGAAGACCGATGAGCATCGCGATCAGGATGCTCGCGATCCCGGTCATGACCTTCAGCCCGACCGCCCAGTTCATGAACGGCAGGGTCCCTCCGCTGTTGAGAACGCCGGCGTTGGGACCCGCGGGAACGGCGCCACCGAAGACGGCGCCGCTATTCGCGAGGAGGTTGGCGAAGAAGGCCGTCCCGATCCCGGCGAACGCGAGCCCGAGGAAGGCGAGCGCGCCGACCTCCTCCAGCGTCTGGAGCAGATGGTGATTCAGCTTCCCCTTCAGCCCCGCCGTTCCGAAGGCGACCAGCAGGAGGGCGAACGCCGAAGCGACCACCGCGCCTCCCTGGAAGCCTCCGCCCGGCGTCAGATGACCGTGCATGATCACGTAGAAGCCGAAGACGATCGTCAGGCCGTACGTGATTCGGGTGATCGTGCGAACGATGACCGACATTTGGTTGTTCATCGCTCATCCTCCCGAAGCTTCCGGAACACGGCGAGCACTCCGACGACTGCCGCGAAGAGCACGGTCGCCTCTCCCAACGTGTCGAAGCCGCGGTAGTCGAAGACAACCGCGGTGACAACATTGTTCGCGGCGACCTCCGCCTGGGCGTTGGCCAGGAAGTAGTCGTCCATGAGCGCAGACGCCGGAGATCCGAACGGCCGCATCTGGGCCGCCGCAAGCAGAAGGAAGGCGGCGACGAACAGGAACACTGCAGCAAGCACGGCGCGCTTCATTCCTTCTCCTTTCTCCGCGTCCGGCGAAGCGCGACCACGTAGATCGCCATGGTCAGCGCGGCGCCGATCCCGGCCTCGGCGATCGCGACGTCTGGCGCCTGAAGGATGTAGAACTCCAAGGCCACCAGCAGGCTGGCCCCGGCGAGCGCGATGATCGAGGACAAGAGGTCCTTGAACCACACCGCGAGCGCGCCGCCGAGCACGATCAGCAACAGCGTAACCACCTGGATGATGGTCTCTGCGATCATGGCTTCTCCTCCAGCTTGTCGACCACGGCGCCCCACGGCTTCACTCCACTCCGATGGGCGGCGCGGGCAATCGCGTGAGCCCCCGTGGGGTTCGTCAACAGCAGCGCGATGAGCGCGACGATCGCGTGGATGGCCAGCGTCTGCTGCGCCGCACCGCCGCTGGCGAAGCCGTAGACGATGATCGCCGCGATGCTGAAGATCGCCCCGAACGTCGTGCACTTCGTCGCCCCGTGGAGGCGGGTGTACACGTCGGGGAACCGCATCAACGCGAGGGCACCGAGTCCGTTGAACAAGACGCCGATGCCGAACAGGATGTACAGCGCGATGTTCATAGTCCCCCCTCGAGATAGCGGGCGATGTACAGCGTCCCCACGAACGACAGCAGGGCGTAGATGATCGCCACGTCGACGAACACCACCTGCTCGTAGGCGGCACCGAGGACCACCATCACCGTGACCACCATGGTGTTGATCGTGTCCAGGCCCACGACACGATCCGCCACCGTCGGGCCGAATCCGATTCGGATCGCGCTCAGGATCATGAACAGGAGCAACGCACAGGCAGCGGCAAAGAACAGCACCGGGGAGACGATCATTGGGTAATCCTCCTTGCCCATGCGGGGAACGACCCGCACACCTGTTTCGCTGCGGGCTCCGGATCCCTCACATTGATCCAGTGGACATACAGGTCTCCGTCCTCCTCGTCCACATCCACGGTCAGCGTGCCCGGGGTAAGCGTGATCGAGTTCGCCAAGAGCGTTCTCCCGAGATCCGTCGTCAAGCCTGGAGACAGCTTCACGATCCCTGGTCGTAGCTTCCTCGTGACGACGCGATAGGCGACGTCAAGGTTCGCTCTCGCCATCGCGAAGAGGAACGGCCCGATGAGGTAGACCAGGAACAGCAGAAGCCGCAGCGGGTTGAGCAGGCGCAGGTCGGCCCACGTTCCCTTGCGATCCCGCGGGAACAGGACGTTGCGCGCCACCAACCCGGCGACGACGGACAGGATTGCACCCGTGACGAGCTCCTCGACGCTCCATGCCCCAAGGGTCCCGCTGGGGAGTGTGAGTAGAAGGTAGAGGACGAAGGCGACGACGGATGTTGCCAGGAACGCGAGCATGCAGTCCCTCCGTTTGTGGGTGTGCTGTGGAACAGCCCCCCCAAGGTCTGGAGCAGTGTACCGGAGGCCATGGAAGCTGTCAAACACTGGTCAGAACGGTAACGGAGCCCAGGGGGGGGATGCCCCGGCCGATGTTTCACGGAACGCTCTCGCGGCGCCACCACGGGCTGCCCGTCGTCGTGGTGAGTTCCGGAACTCCCCTTCCCAAGGGGCGGATGTCCCCCGCCCTCGGACACTCGCGAGCTACGATCGACGGGAACGTGCTCAGCACGGATCGGGGACGGACGATGGCAGGAACGGCACGGATCGCACGGGAGTTGATCGTCGATTCCGACGACGACGTCGGCCTTCTGGCAAGGATCACCGGGGTGCTCTACGAACGCGGTATCAACATCACCTCGGTATCGGCGCGTACCGAGGGCGGCGGAGCGTCCGTCCACCTCATGACCGAAGCCAACGGCTACGCGAAGGATGCGCTCAGCGAATCGGGCTATCGGGTCGAGGAGCGCGAGGTGGTCGTCGTCGAGCTCGCGAACCGCCGCGGATTCCTCAACAAGGTGAACGAGACACTCGCCCGCAAGGACGTGAGCATCGTCGATCTGCAACTCACGGCGGCAGAGAGCTGCGAGCGGGCCCTCGTCGTCTTCTCGACCTCGAACAACACTCAGGCCGTACAGCTCCTCCATGGGTGGTGAGGAGCTGGCGGCCGTCACTCAGGCCGTACAGCTCCTCCATGGGTGGTGAGGAGCTGGCGGCCGTCACTCAGGCCGTGCAGCTCCTTCACGGGTGGTGAGGAGCCGACGGCCGTCACCAAGGTCTACGGCTCGATCACCTCGAACAGCTCACCTTCGCTGCGGCCGAAGACCTCGGGGAAGTAGAACTCCCACGCCGTCGCGGGAAGGACATGGTAGTTGCCGACCTGCGTGGCACGGAAGCTGTACTCGTAGGTATAGGTTCCGGACGGGAGGTAGTCCGCGAACAGCACCACCTTCTCGTCCCGCAGCTCGCTGTGGCTGTACCAGCTCCACCACCACGGGCTCCACCACCAGCTGCGTCGCCCGCCCGAATCCCGGTAGAGCGCCGGCCCGGGATCGGCGAGCGAGCTCGTGGCAAGGGTCGGATCGATCGCCTCGCCGCCGGCGGGAAGCGGATCCTCCAGAACGACGTAGTACAGGTCGTGGGGCGCGATGATCGTCAGCCGTACCTGCACGATCTCTCCGACCGCGGCCTCCTCGAGGGACTCGCAAGACTCCCCTCGGGCACAGGACGCACTCACGTACTGCCGCTGCACGATGATCCCGCGATCGAGGGGCTCGACCTCCTCGACCGGCAGGTAGGCCTCGACGTGCGCCGTGTAGTAGAGTCGCCCCGGCCCGTCTCCACGGAAGAACGTGAGCAGCGCCGCCTGCGGATCCTCCCACGAGCTCAGAGGGAGGGTCGACACGATCGGATCGCCGGCCGTGGACGGCGTCACGTGCGCCGCGAGGATCTCCTCACCGTCGAGATCGACCGAGAGATCGTAGTCGGCGTCGAGCTCGCCGGTGGCGACCATCCAGTCGGTCAACGCGATCAATGCCCACACCGTCTCCTGCGTCGTCTCCCAGATCCCCGCGCGGCGCGCCGTCATCAACCAACGGACGACGTTCGGCAGGAGGTCGCCTTCGGGATCCACCGCGACCAGGGCGTCGAGGACGATCGCTGTCGATCGCGTATCGGTGTCCATCGCCCACCAGCTGTAGGTGCTCTCTTCCCAATGGGCGCCCGTCGCGCTCAGGATGACGTCGTTCTCGAGGTCCGAGATGATCGTGTCAATCCGAGGTTCCGCCGGATCCAGGTAGTTCAGGGTGAGGATCAGGAGCGCACGTCCGTAGTGCCCGAGATGGTCCCGTGCATCGTACAGCGCGCCGACATGTACTGCCGGAACGTCGTCATCGGCGATCGTCAGGACGTAGAGCAGCCACGCCTGCGCATTGCCCGCGAACGGTCCGTCGAGATCCTCGCGGTCGAGCAGGGCGTCGCGAAGGAAGGCG
>CP070725.1:1635635-1638347 GCA_020350845.1 Candidatus Bipolaricaulota bacterium | reverse complement strand
TTTCCCTCTTCCTTGATATCAGCGACCAAAGCACCGGTGGTGAGAAGCATCCCCGCGATTGAAACCGCATTCTGCAGCGCCGAGCGGGTCACCTTGGTCGGGTCGATGATCCCTGCCGCGAACATATCGCGGTAGTCCTCCGCAATCACGTCGAAGCCCACTTTGGACTTCTCCGCCTTGACACGCTCGACCACGATCGCCCCTTCAAACCCGGCGTTGTCCGCCAACTGTCGGAGAGGCGCCTCAAGGGCTTTACGAAGGATCTTGACGCCAACGGCCTCATCGTCCTCCAGTTTGAGGGCGTCCAGCGCCCTTGCGCCAGCGATTAGCGCCACGCCGCCACCCGGGAGGATGCCCTCGTCAACGGCCGCCTTGGTCGCCTCGAGCGCGTCTTCCATTCGGTGCTTCTTCTCGGAAAGCTCGGTCTCGGTAGGGGCGCCGACCTTGATCACGGCTACCCCGCCGGCAAGCTTGGCTTTGCGCTCTTCCAGCTTCTCCCGGTCGTAGTCGGAGTCGGTCGTCTCGACTTGGGCTTCGATCTGCTCGATGCGCCCCTTGATTGCATCCTCTGAACCCGCACCGCCGATGATCGTCGTGTTATCGGAGTCGACTTTGATCGTTTCCGCATGGCCGAGCATGTCGAGCGTGGTGTCCTTGATCTGCATCCCGGCGTCCTCGGCGATGACCGTTCCGCCGGTGAGGACGGCGATATCCTCGAGCATCGCCTTGCGGCGATCGCCGAAGCCCGGAGCCTTGACGGCGCAGCTCGAGAGGGTCCCCTTGAGCTTGTTGAGAACCAGCGTCGTCAGCGCCTCTCCGGTGACGTCCTTAGCGATCACCAGGAGCGGCTTGCCGCTCTGGGCCACCTTCTCCAGGAGCGGCACGAGGTCTGCCGCGTTCTTCATCTCCTGGTCGGTGACCAAGATAAGCGGCTTCTCGAGCAGCACTTCCATCTTCTTCGGGTCGGTGACAAAGTACGGCGAGATGTACTCTCGATCGAACTGCATCCCCTCGACGACGTCGTAATACGTCTCGATCGTGTCAGAGTCCTCGACGGTGATCACGCCGTCCTCGCCGACGGCCTCCATGGCGTCAGCGATGATCTTTCCGATCGACTCGTCGTTCGCGGAGATCGTAGCGACCTGCGCGGTCTCCTCTTTCGACTTGAGTTCGCGACTCTGCTTCCGGAGACCCTCAACGACGACGTTTGCGCCCTTCTCCAGGCCGCGCTTGAGTTCCATCGGGTTCGCGCCGGCGGCGAGGTTCTTGAATCCCTCTTCGAGCAACGCGTGGGCGAGGATCGTGGCGGTCGTCGTGCCGTCTCCCGCGATGTCGTTGGTCTTCGACGCCACTTCCTTGACAAGTTGCGCGCCCATGTTCTCGAACTCGTCCTTGTACTCCTGCTCCTGGGCGATGGTCACGCCGTCGTTCGTGATGTCCGGGCTGCCGAACTTCTTCTCGATGATCACATTCCGCCCTCGCGGGCCGAGCGTGATCCTGACGGCATCCGTCAGCTTGTCGATGCCGCACTTCATCCGACGTCGCGCTTCCTCGCCGAAAACGACTTGCTTGGCCATGTGTCGTCCCCCTTTGCCTACGCCTCGATGATCGCGAGGACGTCCTTCTTCTGAACGAGAAGCAGCTTCTCTTCACCGCGCTCGATCTCGGTGCCAGCGAAGCTGGTGACCAGGATCTCGTCGCCCTTCTTGACCTCGAACGATTCGTCCGTTCCGAGGGCGAGGACCTTCGCGCGCACGACCTTGTCGCTCTTCGCCGACTCCGGAAGGACGATTCCTCCCGCAGTGCGGCGTTCCTCCTCCTCGATCTTCTGCGCCAGGATTCTGTTTCCCAACGGCTTGATCTTCATCGCCTACCCTCCTTGTGGAAGTTGCTGTTAGCACTCTCTAGGCCAGCCTGCTAACGGATTGTATCCCCCTACTCCACGCACGTCAAGGCGTCGACAGGCTTGTGCGGCGCTGGTGGGCGCGATACCTTCCCACGGCCATGCCATCGGGGCGCGTGCATCTTGTCGCGGAGCTGGTCGTGCTCGGGAGCCTGAGCGCCGCCGCCGCGGTCGCCGCGTCCAGGGGGGGGCTATCACCGGGACTCGCGGCCGCCTTCCTCGGGGCATTCCTCTTCGCGACCCTCCTGCTCAGCCCCGACCTCGACCTTGCGCGGAGTGATGCCGCACGAAGGTGGGGAATCGCTCGCATCTTGTGGCTCCCCTATGCGAAGCTCTTCCGCCATCGGCGAGTCTCCCATCGGCCGGTTCTTGGGCCGCTCACGCGGATCGTGTATTTTGCCGTTCTTGTCCTCGCAGGCTTCGTCGCTGTTCGCGCGGCCGGCGGCCGTCCGATGACGATCCGTCGGCCGGGATGGACGATCGTGGGCGCTGCAGTGCTCGGCCTGTATGCGCCCAATCTGCTGCACATTCTCCTTGATCGCATTACGGGACGCGTTCGAGGGCCGTCGCGCCGATAGGCCGTTGTGCGTCGAAATCGCCTGTCCTATAATGCTTTGCGTGAAGACGTGGGCGCTTTACATCGCGTCGGCAACGGTCCTTCTTCTGCTTGCCGTCTGGATTCAGCTCGCGGGGCCGTACTACCAAGTCGGGATCGCCTCGTGGTATGGGCCAGGCTTTCACGGCAGGCAGACGGCGAATGGGGAAACCTACGACATGAACGGGATCAGCGCCGCGCACAAGTCGCTTCC
>CP070725.1:1632796-1635535 GCA_020350845.1 Candidatus Bipolaricaulota bacterium | reverse complement strand
CGGCGGCAACCCGGCGAGCATCGGTCGCAGCGATCACGAGGTGCAGGCGTACATCGACCGCGTGGACGCGGCGTTCACCCAGTTCGGCGCCCCCGACAAGTACTCCGGCGAGGACGCGGCCGCGCTCGAGGAGCTGGGAAGCACTGCGGCACGGTACGGGATCGAGTTCATCCGTGGTCGTCAGCGGCATATGGGCACGGCGCACGTACGCTCGATCATCGATCGCTTCTACCACCATCTGCAGGAGCACGGGATCGAGTGCCTCGTCGACTGCCGCATCACCGCGATCGAACGCACCACCGACGGCTTCACACTGCGCGGCGACAAGGAGATCTCCGCGAAGTACGTTGTCGCCGCCCCGGGACGCGCCGGCGCCTACTGGTTCCGGGAGGAGGCGACGAAGCTCGGGATCGCCACCGAGTACGGTCCGATCGACGTCGGCGTACGGGTCGAGTTCCCGGCGGAGATCTACGCCCCGATCGAGCGCGTGATGTACGACGCCAAGTTCCGCGTGCGCACGGAGACCTACGACGACATGGTGCGCACGTTCTGCACCAACCCGCGCGGCTTCGTCGTGCGCGAGGCCTACGAGGAGTTCTCGCTCGTCAACGGCCACGCGGAGAACGACATCAAGACGTCGAACACGAACGTCGCGCTGTTGTCGCACATCGCCCTTACCAACCCCGTCGAGGACACGACGGAGTACGGCCGAGCGATCGCCAAGCTGGCGACGACGATCGGCGGCGGCCGCCCGATCGTGCAGCGCCTGAAGGATCTCCAGGCGGGACGGCGGTCGACTCCCGAGCGACTGCGTCGGGCGACGATCGCCCCCACGCTCGCGGACGCCACCCCGGGCGACATCTCGATGGCCCTCCCCAGCCGCGTGACGGCGAACCTCCTCGAGGGGCTGGAGAAGCTCGACGCGATCATGCCCGGGCTCGTCTCGGACAACACCCTCCTCTACGCTCCCGAGATCAAGTTCTACGACACCCGCTACCCGGTGACCGAGTCGATGGAGACGCCGCTTCCCGGGCTGTTCGTCGCCGGCGATGCGTCGGGTCATTGCCGCGGCATCGTCTACTCCGCCCTGACCGGGCTCATCGCCGGCGAGGCGATTCGCGATCGTGCTTCGTCGTAGCCCGCGGGTCGCGGCAGCCGCGGTCGGGCTCGCGCTCCTGTTCGGCACGTTGACGATCCCCTGCGTCGCCCAGCCGCTCCTCCCGGCACCGCACAGCGGCTTCAACCAGGCGTACCTCGCCGGTGCCGACGCGTGGGGAGCCTGCCCGCTCGGGACCGACGGCTGCCCGGATCGGTTGTCGGCGACCGGCTGTCTCGTGAGCGCGATGGCCGCGATCCTCGACTACTACGGGATCGAGCTTCGTGTCTCCGCGAGGCAGTCGTGCCTTCCGCGGGCGCAGCGCGGGATGAATCCCGGGATCCTGAACGACTGGCTGCGCGCCAACGACGGCTTCGGGGCATGCGCGTCGGATCCTGCGGGGCAGTGCTGCCTCGCGTGGTCAACGCTCCCTGAGGCGAACGTGACGTTCTACGAGAACGCGCGCGAAGAGGGGATCGACGTCCTCTCCGAGACGCGAATCGATCGTGCCCTCGAGGCCGGGCATCCGGTCGTCGCCGGGGTGCACTGGGGGGCGAGCTGTTCCGGCGGACGCGGCACCGAGGACTGCCACTGGGTGGTGATCACCGGGCGGCGCGGGGCGACGTACGCGATCATCGATCCGTTCAACCCGGAGATGACGAGTCCGTACGGTGTGCGTACGACGCTCGACGCTGGCGTCCTCGGCCGCTACACCGTGGATCGCTTCGCGGTGGTCACCGGCCCGACGAAAGAGGTCGTCGTCCCCTCGGTGGAGATCGAGGCTATGCGCGTCGCTCGTTCGGGTCTCGTTCCTCTCGTGGTGAAGGTGGAGGGGGTGCGCGCGCCGCTCGCATCGTTCGTGCGGCTCACGTCCCCCGGCGGACGGCGAACGTACGTCGTCCGGCCGTCGGGCGGGGTGCCGATCTCGGTCGGCGCGACGCTACCTGGGCGCACCGTCTTCCACGATGCCCCGGTGGCGTTCGCCGACGGATCGCGGGAGTGGCTCTCGCTGCGCACCGCCGGCCTCGCCGACGGGACGTGGCGCTGGGAGGTGTGGCTGGAGGATCCGCTCCATCCCGGGTCGGTGATCGCCTCCGACCGCGGATCGTTCGTCATCGGCGAGGAGCCCCCCGTCGCCGGCGGATCGCTCGCCGCCGTCGGTGTCCTTCTCGTCGTCATCGGCATCGCCGTGGTGCTCAGTCTGTCGCAGGAGTAGGAGTTAGCTCGTAGCCTGTAGCGTGTAGCTCGTAGTAGACGGGTTCGCGGCGCGCCGTTCGCGGTTCTCCGCCCGATGTCGGGAATGCGGGGACACGTTACGCATCTCGCGGACCTCGAGCGGGAAGGAGATGCGCACATGTCCCCGGATTCCCCCGCTCGGCAAGTCCGGTCTCGCCAGGAAGCTGAGGAATAGCCCTGCCAGCGGACGCGAACCGCGCACGGCGAACCGCGAACCTACCTCGTCACGATCTCCCACCCAATCACGGACGCTCCGAGCGCAAGGCAATATGCGCCAAAGACGATGAGCCGCGATCGCGCGACGACGGCGAGGAGCAGCCTGAGGGCGGCGATGCCGACGACGCAGGCGACGACGGCGCCGAGCGCGAGGGATCCCGCGGCGTGCGCGCCCACACCCGTGGACGGGT
>CP070725.1:1627897-1632696 GCA_020350845.1 Candidatus Bipolaricaulota bacterium | reverse complement strand
TTCCCGATGGGATGGAGGCGGCAAGCGCCCTCGGGGTGACCGACGGCTTCCTCACGCCAGCGACGTTCCCCTTCCTCCCCGCGTGGGCCACCAAGTTCACGGGCTGGGGCGGAATCGATCTCGCGCCGGGCGACCCGGCATTCGCGATCCAGGACCAGTTGAACCCTCGCGAGCAGGACACGGACGGTGACGGACTGGGGGACAATCTGGAGTGGTGGCCGGGCTGCGGGCAGGCCTCCATCACCACGGGAAATCTGGACGACGATCTGACGGACGGGCACGCAAACCTCTCGGATTCCGACGGCGACGGCCTTCTCGACGGCTTCGATACGGATGCCGATGTCCCCGCAGCGAGCGGGAACGACGGCGAGCTCAACGATGACGCGTTGAACAGTATGTGCGATCCTGATTCCGACGGCGACGGCCTGCTCGACGGAGAGGAAGTCCAGCTGGGTACGTCGCGCTTCGACTGGGATTCGGACGACGACGGCCTGAGCGACCGCGAGGAGCTCGAGATCTACTTCACCAACCCGCTCGTAGCGGATACCGACGGCGACGGGGCGGATAACGTGATCACGGCTCGTGATCCTGCGTTCAGTGACGGCGCCCATCCCGCTCTCTTAGGACACGCCGGAGCGCCGATCGCCTGCCTCTCCGACTGCGAGGAGGCGTTCAGTGCAACAACGATGGGGGGCTTCATCGGCAATCCCCTCGATGAGACCGATCCGCTGCAGCTCGACACGGACGGTGACGGGATCAACGACGACATCGAGTTCAACCCCGGGTGTAACGAAGGGGTCGGCGGCCCGGGGACGGGAGCCGCGTTGTTCGACGGCTTCGCCAACAGCTTTGACTCGGATGCCGACGGCCTACGCGACAGTGAGGACGCCTTCGCGGACGTGTTCGCAGCCACGGGGACGAACCTGACGCCGATGACGCGGTCATGGTTCGACTATCCGGAGACGCCGCCGCCCGTCCCCGGAGGGGCGAAGGCCGCGGGTGACGGCGTGAACGACGGCGAGATCAACGACGATCTCGTGAGCTGCCTGTGCGACGACGACTCGGACGGTGACGGACTCCTTGACGGTCAGGAGCACATGATCGGGACCGATCCCTACGACTGGGACACCGACGACGACGGCCGAAACGACGGCGATGAGCTCACTGGTGGAGGGCCGATTCCGAGCGATCCTGCGGATTTCGACACCGACGACGACGGACTCGGCGACGGTGTCGAGGTCTTCGGCGCGAATCCGACGAATCCGGTCAACGCCGACACCGACAGCGACGGCCTTCCGGACGGGGGGCAGGCGACGCCGTCGGCCGTGGCCGGGATCGACGGCTCGGGGACGAGCCCCCTCTGCACGTCCGGTGTGCCCAGTCACCCGAACCCCCTCGGCTACGGCGAGGACGAGGACGGGGACGGCGCGATCACGGCCGGCGAGACGAACCCGAATGATCCCGACACGGACGACGACGCGCTCGGGGACGGCGTCGAGAAACTGGCCTACTCGACGTCGCGGCAGGCGTCGATTCCGGTCGTCGACCTTCTCGGCCGTCCGATCCTCGCGTTCTACCCGCCGACCGGCGCGGTGATCACCTACCCGTGCTGCAGTTGCCTCGATCCCCTCGTCCCGGACACCGATGGCGACGGCCTTCTCGACGGCGAGGAGGATCTCAATCACGACGGGAACTTCGACTTCCTGCCGAGCGACTTCGACCACGAGGATCCGCTCCCCGGGCCGGCCAGACCAGATCCGGAGGAGACGAACCCGTGTGACCCGGACACGGACGACGATGGGCTCACCGACTACGATGAGCGCTATCAGCCGAATCCGCCGACGTTCTGGCCGTTCAATCCGACGAATCCGCTCGATCACGATACGGACAACGACCGGATGACCGACGGACGTGAGGTCGCGTGGGTGTGCGTCGATCCGGGGTTCAATCTCGATCCTGATGGCGACGGAGTCGACGACTTCGTCGTGATGACCGCGCTCGATCTCGTCCTCGACCCGACGAACCGTGACTCCGATTCGGACGGCTTCATCGACGGACTCGATCCCAATCCGTGCTACTCGTGGCTGCTTCCGATCCTGCATCCGATAGAGGGAACCCCTGTGGACTCGGACGGAGACGGCTTTGCCGACGTCGACGAGCTCGCCGCGGGGACCGATCCCGACGATCCGCTCGATCATCCGGTCGCCTACCTCGCCGATCTCGACCTCGACGAGGAGATCAATGACCGGATCTGGCTCGAGGATCAGACGGGGGACGCTGTCGCCGAGGCGATCGCGATCGACCTCGGAGAGAACCTCCTCGTGGATGGCCGGGTGGACGTCATCGAGTCGCGTGACCTCACCGTGGGCGACTACGACGGCGACGGTGCGGAGGACGACCTGCGCTACGTGATCGCCTATGCCTTCTCGAACGCACGCAGGCTCCATCCGCGGGTGGTGGCTACGGTGGACGACTACGACGGGGATCTGGTGATCGATGACGTGGTCGTCGTGAGGGACTGAGCGCCGAACGGCGAATCCATGCGGCGCCTCGTTGGGAAGGCGCCGCCGACCGGCGATCAGGCCGCGCGTGATAAACTGCGCGCGGCCGTCGCCTTTCCACACTTCTCGAACCACGCGTCGGACGAGCGATCGTCTATCTCGTAGGAATCCAGTTTCCGTGGATGTTATGCACCCCACGACAGGTAGATGGAAGCGATCGGAGAGTAGGATCTCCTATTGATACCCAAGGTGATGTGCGCTACACTTCGTTTCGGTTTGCGGCGCCTGCTCGCGCGGTGCTGCGCTGTGGGGTCGCCGCGACTGGAGGGCCTGGTGTGGGAACCGTAGGGAACGGCTCGCAGTCCACGAGATCGAATGCATGCACTCCCCGCGGAGCGTCCATGCGTTCTCCCCGTTCATCTTGCGCCCGGCCGAGGCAACCACGACCCAAGGAGGGCTGAACTCGAGCGAAGAACGCGTTCTCTGCACCTCGAGGCGTAGGGTCTTCGAGGCGGGTGTGGAGGCGGGGGCACTCTCGGTGAAGGGGCTGGGATGAGGCTCAAGGAAGCATGGCAGGGCCTGGTGGCGCAGGCCCACGGTGGGGCGCGTCGGTGGGACGCAGCGGCGGCAAGAGACAGCGGACGGCACTGGTGGGAGGCGGGTCTGGAATCAGCAGAGGGGAAAGCCCTCGCTTCCAGGGCAAGCTCAGTTCCCGCACACGCTCGCGCGGATAGGGCGGACCCGTCGGAGGCTGATCCCGATATTCGCCGTCGGTAGCGCAACCGCCCAGTAGCTGATCGTTCGCACGGAGATTGGCGCTCCGTGCTGTCGTATGCGGCCGCCGATGCGACAGAAGGGGATGTGACGCACGTCCTTGACGGGCTGCAATCAGCGAATCAGCTCGATTCCGTCAGGGAAGTAGTCTGCGCGATAGACGAGCAAGCCTTCCTCGCGTCCCGTTTCGTCTTCTGACATCAGTGCAAGGAACTCCCCGTCCCGAGACAGGACGACGCTGTCGCCGTAGCTCGATCGCACGGGGTATGCATCGACCTCAATGACGATTGACCCCGCACGGATGTTCGCCTTCTCCGCCGGTTCGATCAGGATCTCGTGATCGTCGTTAACGTCCGACGAGTGCGGAGGTCCACCGAACACCAGCAGCTCGTACGATGCAGGAGCCGAACGCTCTTCATCGGCAGTGATCAGAGGCAGAAGAGCATAGCTGCTGAAGGTTCCGAGAACGAACAGATGCTCTGAAGCCAGCTCAGACACACGCGCTTCGTCGTTGACGGTACTTCGGACCACGCCGCCTCCGATCTCCGTCTGCACATCCCGCGCACCGAAGCCCATCACGCCCTCGACATGCAATTCGTAGTGAACAGGACGGAGACCCTCGTCGGTGCGGAGGGTCTGGGTGAACGGAACGCGGACCGTGGCAACGAGCACCCGGAACTCGAACACCCCGTGAGACTCGAGAAGCAACGCACCGTCGGTGCTCTGACGGATCTCGTACGACTCACTCCCGAAGGAGCGCCCGTCGGCGCGGAACGCGAGGACCCCGGTGAGCACGCGATCCGACGCCGGCACACTCGCCTGACGTGAGGACGTCTGCACTGCGCTCTCCGGATGCGCGGAGCGTGGCCCTGCCTCCGTCACCTCCGTTTCCGTCCACCCCGTGGGGAGCGCGCGGGCCTCGGCCTGCTCAAGAGGCGTCACACCGCGGTTGCCCCAGGTGGCCCAAACGATGAACGCTGCCACGAGGATCACACCGATCCCGAGGATCACGACGACCACCAGCAGCCACGACCGTCTCTTCCCAGTGCGCATGTCTTCTACTCCGTCAGGGGCCTGCGGTCCGTGATCGATGGAGGACCAGGGCATCCCAGTATCCCGGACAGGAAGGCAGAGTCCTCACTGACGGGAGTCAGATCCGGCGATCTACTGCTCGCCAGATGTTTCGCCCTCCTGATCGGAGACGCTGCGACCTCGCTCGATGACCTCGTCGATTCCGCCGGCCATGTAGAACAGCTGCTCGGGCAGTTCGTCGAGCTCCCCGTCGATGATCTTGGCGAAGCCCCGGATCGTGTCGTCGAGCTTGACGTAGGCGCCGGCGCGGCCGGTGAAGTGCTCGGCGACGTGGAACGGCTGGCTCATGAAGCGTTGCACCTTCCTCGCCCGGCGCACAGTGAGCTTGTCCTCGTCGGAAAGCTCGTCCATGCCCATGATCGCGATGATGTCGCGCAGGTCCTCGTAGCGCTGCAGGATCTCCAACGTTCGTTGCGCCACGCGGTAGTGCTC
>CP070725.1:1624838-1627797 GCA_020350845.1 Candidatus Bipolaricaulota bacterium | reverse complement strand
TACTTCTGCAGGACCTGCGTCTCACGCTGCTTCCGCGGCAGATCGGGGAACATGTCGAGGATGTCCTCGGCGTGGAGGAAGGTCAGCTCGTCGGCCATGTCGTGGTACTTCTCCGTCCGCAACGCGGGGAACCTCTTGAGGACGTGCTCCTCTGCCCCCTTGAGCACCTTCCAGATCCTCTTCACAACATCCGTGAGGAAGTCGAGGTTCCGCTCTTCGGGTGTGATCACCCGCTCCCAGTCCCACTGGTCGACGTAGGAGCTGTGGTCATGATCGAGGAAGTAGTCCTTGCGAACGGCCTTCATGTCCGTGCACAGACCCTCGCCAACGTTCATGTCGAACTGCTTGAGCGCCATCCTCTTCCACTTGGTGGCGGCCTGAACGACCTGCGCGTCGATCTTCTTCTCCAGACCGAGCCCGCACTGGAACTCGATCGGCGTCCGTGAGCCGTCGCGGTCGAGGTAGTCGTTGACTCCGCTCGCCCGATCGACGATCAACGGCACCTGAACCATGATCAGATTCAGCTCGCGGCAGAGGCCCTCCTCGATGAAGCCTTTGGCCTCGAAAAGCGCCTTCATCGTGTCCTTGGGGGAGAGGAGAGGGCTGTAGTCGTCCGGGAGGATCTTCTCCACCTCCGGATACGTGCTGACTCCCGGTCCCGCCAGATCGGCTCGCTTGTCTCCCATTCGTCCTTCCTCCTCGCATGCGTTGCGTTCTCCGTACGGAGTAGTCGAGTCTACCCCAGCCCCAGGAGTCCCGCATCCGCGTTCGCGGCCGTGCGGGGGTGTCCTTCGGGGCTCGCCCGCCGCCCACGGGAAGGCCCCTCGGCGCTAGGACGCGACGGACGCTGTCGGGGCCGTCGCGCCCCCGGAGTACGCTTCGTTCTCCATAGCGACTAGACTGTCCTGCGAAGGGCACAAGGGGATGGAGGCGCGATGCGATCGGTCCGGATTACGGTGATCAAAAAGGCCGTGGATGACGAGCTTGCCGCGCGGCACATGACCGAGGAGCGCCGCGCGTCCTTCCGTCCGTGTGGGCATGAGATCGGGGAGTCGTTCGTCGTGGCCGAGCCGGTGATGTGCCCCGAGGGGCTCTGCCCGTGGGCGTGGCACGACATCGAATCGTTCGTGCGCATCGTAGCCTTTGAGGGGCGGCTCGAAGGATCGATTCCCGCGGAGAGCTGGGTGCGGTGCTGCACGGATGCGTTCAGGCCGGTCACCTTTCTCATCGAGCCCGCGGGAAACGACAGTGGCTGACGTGCACCGGTTCGCGCGAGGCGATCTCGTGGCGCTCATCGTCAAGCCGGCGTTCCTGGAGAGCGTCGATGCGCGCAATCCCCGCGACCGCGATCCAGAAGTGGCGCGCTCGTCAAGGTGCGCGCTGGTGCGCAGGGCGCTCTCCGAGGGGGCGTGGATCGCCGCTTCGCACTTCCGGGCGTCGGACGGCTCGTCGGAACGCCGGATGCCCCGCGCTGGACGTGGGCCTAGGACGCGACCCCGAGGCCGGCTCGTGCCCGACGGATGACCGCCCGGAGCGGGAGAAGTTGCCGTCGAGCCCCACAGCGGCTACCGTACGCCATAGGCCGACGGGGTCGTCCACCAGGGGGTTGATCATGGAGCAGATGCGCAGTCCAGTCGTGCGCGCGGTGGTCGTGGTGGCGATCGTCGCGCTCGGTGTCGCGGTGTACTCCTTGGTCGTGAATCTCGGCCTCCAGAGCGAGGTTGAGCAGCTTCGGGGCGAGCTGGAAGCGACCCGGACGGAGCTCGCCACGGCGCGCGGCGATGTCGGCGCGATGTCCGCAGGCGTGGTCCAGCAGAACACCACGATCGACGAACTCCTCGCTCGCGTCAGCGCGTTGGAGACGCTCACGAGCCCGCTCGATCAAGTGATGAACTTCCTCCGGGCGACCTTCCCCGACCTCGAGATCTAGCGCGCTGCGCAACGTGCAGACCCTACCGTCTGACATCGCCGCTCACGGGGCGACGGTGAAGACCTCGAAGCCGCTGATCTCGTTGACGGCCGCGCGCAGATGATCCCGGATCTCCGGCGGGAGTCCGAGGACATCCGGGGCCGTGAGGCTCGGCCAGGCAACGGCCGCGGCGAGGATCTCCGCCTCGATCATCTGCCAGTCGACAGCCTGGACCATGAACCCGCCGAATTCCTCCTCGGAGATCGGACGCAGGAGAACGGCGAGCGGGCGGCCGGGAAGGGGAACCGCGTACAGCTCGGGGCCAGACTCCGGGCGCGGAGCACAGCCGCAATCACCCGACACAAGCTGCGCCCGGGTAGCGATGGGGTAGTGAAGAACGGCCCCCGGGGACTGAGCAGCGGACGCACTCACGACAACGACGAGACCGGCTGCACAAAGGGCGATGGCTCTTCTCATGGTCTTCCTCCTCGGGAAAGCTACACCCGCACCCGGAGTTGGTTCGATCTGCGCCTTGAAGCGGCAGACGCGCTCCCGTAGGATGGAGTGCGTCCACCGTCGTGAGGTGCGACGTCCCCGTTCTTCCATCCATTCCGAGGCAACGCAAGAAGAGCTCGCCGTCGGCATGAAGAGTGATCCCGGTGCCACCGAGACGACGCCGACACGGGCCCCGCGCACCCTGGCTTGGGTTGCCTCGTCAGGCGAGTAAGGGCGTGAGGAGGTGGCGTTGCACAAGAGAGCAAGGATCACGGTACTCAAGACCCTCATCGACGACACACCGGGCGCAACGGTCGGGCCTCGAGACGATCTCCGCCTCCTCGACCGTCGCCCGTGCGGGCTGTTCCGCGAAGGCGACGAGTTCATCGTTGAGGACAGCGCCCCGGAAGGCTTCTGCCCGTGGGCCTGGGCAGAGATCCATGGAGATCTCCTCGCCGTCCTCGGGGCATCGGCGCCGCGATGCGCGACACGCCATGTCCGAGAGAGCCGCTGCGGCGACGGCCGTCACCCGGTGATCTTCCGGATCGAGCCGAT
>CP070725.1:1622122-1624738 GCA_020350845.1 Candidatus Bipolaricaulota bacterium | reverse complement strand
TTCTCCGCTCGTATGTAGAGTGACGAGGAAACGGCGAGAGCGATCACGAGAAAGCAGAACACGGCGGCGACTGAAGCCACAAGCGGACGATTGCGGCTCGCGAACTTGCGCAGCTGATAGGTGAGACTGGGAGGGTGAGCCACGATGGGGTCACCGCGCAGGAAGCGCTGAATGTCCTGGGCAAGATCGAGAGCCGATTGGTAGCGGCGATCGCGATCCTTTTCCATGGCCTTGAGCACGATGGTCTCGGCGTCGCCGCGCAGATTTCGGTCGATGGTGCTAATGCTGGACGGTGTCTCTTGGCGAATCACACGCGTCGCCTCGAAGACCGCTACCCGTGAGAGATCGTAGGGGAGTTGCTTCGTGAGTAACTCGTAGAGGATTACACCCAAGCTGTAGACGTCGCTGCGAACGTCGATGTCGTGTGGATCGGCTTCGCACTGCTCGGGGCTCATATACTGGAGAGTCCCGACCAGCTGGCCCACCTGGGTCTGCATGGTGGTCAGCGCTAGGTCCGAATCCGTAGAGCGGGCAACACCGAAATCGATGATCTTCGCCTGCCCGGCAGAATCGACGAGGATGTTGCTGGGCTTGAGATCGCGGTGAACGATCCCCTTCTGGTGTCCATGGTGGACGGCATCACAGACTTGGGCGAACAGCCGGAGGCTCTCCTCGATCCTGAGTTCCCGATCATTCGCGTAAGTGGTGAGCGGTTTCGCGTTGGGTACGTACTCCATCGCAAAGTACGGGACGGTCAGGCCGTCTTCTTCGAATGTGCCGGCCTGGTAGATCTGCGCGATGCCGGGGTGACGCAGCCGGGCGAGCAGTTGGGCCTCGTATTCGAAGCGGCGCATCGCCTCGGCGGAGACGACGTTTCTCCTCATCAGTTTGAGGGCGACTGTGCGTCGCGGCTTCTCCTGAACGGCCTCGTAGACTCTACCCATGCCGCCGGCAGCGATCAGGCGTTTGAGATGAAATGAGCCGATCTGCCGTGGCAGGGTATCGGAGCTGGGTGTTTGACCGAGCGTGGAACCGTTCTCAGGGGAAGTGTCGGGGGAGTTAGGACCTTCGGGAGGCACCGATGATACCTCCTGTCTCAGGAGCCGTCCAACGCCCGGGGTTGGCGGGCTGACGAACCGATTATCCGCGAGGCCGGGGCGAAAGCTCAAGGGGTCATTCCTGGGGTCTGAGCCGGTCGCTATCGGCTCGCCCAAGCCCCCTACCCTTTGTCGAACCGATGAAGCCCTGCCCGCCGCGCCGCGGCATACGCCGCCTCGAGCTCCTGCACATAGAGCACGCGGTTGATGTCGTCGAAGCTGTCGGCGTTCTCACGCGTCTCACGCCCCACCTTGTGAGCCGGGCGGTATTGGGCCATCACGTTCACGTAGGTGTCGGGAGAGACCTCGTCCGCCAGCCACTTCACGATCGCCGCGGTCTCCTCGCCAAGTCCGGGCATGACGAGGTGGCGCACGAGCACGCCCCGCTTCGCGAGGCCGTCGGGGCCGAAGCGCAGCGCCCCGACCTGTCGGTGCATCTCCTTGACGGCGGCGCGCGCGTGATCCGCGTAATCCTCCGCCTCGCACAGGCGCTTGCTGAGCGCCGGCGTCCAAAGCTTGAAGTCGGGCATGTAGATGTCCACGAGCCCGTCGAGCAACGCGAGGGAGCGCAGCGAGTCGTAGGCACTCGTATTGTAAACGATGGGCAAGCGCAGCCCGGCGGGTACGGCCGCCACGATGGCCTCGATGACCTGTGGCACGACATGCTCGGGCGTGACGAAATTGAGGTTGTGGCAGCCCCAGTTCTGCAGGTGGATCGCGAGCGCGGCGATTTCGTCTGCGGCGCGCTCGTCGCCGCTCGTGCCTTGGGAGATGTCCGCATTCTGGCAGAAGACGCAGCGCAGGTTGCAGCGACTGAAGAAGATCGTGCCGGAGCCGCGACGCCCGCTCAGGCACCCTTCCTCGCCGAGATGTGGGAAGGCGCTCGAGACGAACGCGTGGCGTCCCGTGCGACAGAAGCCCTTCTCGTTCTCGAGGCGCGCGACGCCGCACTCCCGCGGACAGGCATGGCACTCAGCAAGCTCGCCGAGCGCGGTCCGGCCTCGTGACTCGAGCTCACCGCGACGCGCGAGCTCGAGGTACGCAGGCTCAAAGTCCTCCAGTACGAAGCGGGAGTCCATCATGACAGTAGGGATCGCGAGCCGAGGTACACCTGGCCGGTCGTCCCGTGAATGGAGACGACGTCACCCTTGCGGATCCGCTCGCGCTCTTCACCGTCCGCATCGAGAATCACGGCCTCGTGCTGTGCGGCATTCACCCGCAGGCCGGCGGCACTCATGACCGCGGTGTACCGTCTCTTCTCGCAACCATTGATCGCGACCGCCGCGTGCGAGCTCGAGCCACCCTTCGCGGTGAGCAAGCCATCCACGCACAGGATCAAGGGGATGTCGTCGGGCGTGGGGTTCTCCATGAGCATCAGCACGCCGTCCACGTCGTCCCGCTCGAGCAGCTCACCGGTCGCCAGCTCGCTCCAGTCCTCCTCGTCGAAGGCGGCGAGCCCGCGGAAGGCGCTGCCGCGAATGCCGATGCCGCGCGTCGCCTCATCGCCGGGCTCCGCGAA
>CP070725.1:1618071-1622022 GCA_020350845.1 Candidatus Bipolaricaulota bacterium | reverse complement strand
CGCTTCTCGCCGCCGAGCGGGGCCTTTCCTCCGAGGTGAGCCTCTATCTCACGGCTTCCGTGATGGAGGAGGACTGTGACGGGTACTGTCTTCTGCACCTGATCGACAACGAAGGGGTCCGGCCCGACGTGGTGGTGATCGGAGAGCCGACCGACCTGGGCGTCTATCGGGGCCACCGCGGACGCGTCGAGGCCACGATCTCGACGGCCGGTAAGTCATCGCACGCGGCCTTTCCGGAGCACGGGGACAACGCGCTTTACAAGCTCGCCCCCATCATCAGCGATATCGAGGCGCTGAACGAGCGTCTCCCTTCCGACGACTTTCTGGGGAAGGGGACGGTGGTCGTCTCCTTCGTCGAGTGCACCTCGCCCTCCCTGAACGCCGTGCCCGACAGCGGGCGCATCTACATCGATCGGCGTCTCACGGCCGGCGAGACGGTGGAGGAAGCACTCGTGCAGCTCCGCGCGCTTCCGCACCTCGGCGACGGCAAGGTCGAGCTGCTGGAATACGACGGGGTGAGCTGGCGCGGCGAGCCTGCCCGTCAGGAGAAGTTCTTCCCCACCTGGGTGCTGCCCGAGACGCACCCGCTGGTCGAGGGTGTCGCGGCCGCCGTCGAGTCGGTGCTCGGTTCGCCACCCCGGATTTCGCGTTGGTCGTTCTCAACCAACGCGGTGGCAACGATGGGACGGCACGGGATCCCCACCGCGGGCTTTGCGCCCGGGCTCGAAGAGTTGTCCCACACCACAGGAGAGTGGGTCGCGATCGAGGATCTGGTCCGCGCTACGGCGGTTTACAGTCTGATCCCCGAGTACCTGGCAGTACGCAAAGGAGAGCTGGTTCGGTGAACGACGCCGTGAACGAGTCGCGGAACGACAGCGTCGGCGAAGCCCTGAGCGTGAGCCCGGCTTTGAAGGGGCGCGACTTCATTACCACACAGGAGTGGACTCTCGAGGAGCTCGAGACGCTCTTCGAGCTGGCCACGCGACTCAAGCGGGCGAAGGCAGCCGGAGAGGCGACCCCGCATCTCCCGGCCAAGACGCTGTACATGATCTTCTTCGAGGCCTCGACTCGCACGCGGAACTCGTTCGAGACCGGCATGACGCAGCTGGGGGGACACGCGATCGCCCTGTTCCCCGAGCACATTCAGATCAGCCACGGGGAGAGCACCCGCGACACGGCGAAGGTCTTGTCACGGTACGGCGATGGAATCGCCATCCGGCACTGCATCTACGGCGAGGGCAACGCGTACCTGCGGGAGGTGGCCGAGAACGCGGACATTCCGGTTCTCAGCATGCAGTGCGATGTATATCATCCGTGCCAGATCCTGGCCGATTACCTGACGATTCGAGAGAAGTTCGGCGAGACGCGCGGGCTGAAGCTGGGTGTCGCGTGGACCTGCGCGCCCAACTACCTACGCCCGATCTCGGTGCCCCAGAGCCTCATCCTGATGATGCCACGATTCGGTCTGGACGTGACACTCGCCTATCCACCGGAGTTTCGCCTGATGCCGGAGATCGAAGAGCAGGCGAAGGCGAACGCCGAGGCCGCGGGGACCCGGATCGAGATCAGCGATCGGTTCGAGGACGCGTTCGAGGACGCCGACATAGTGATCCCCAAGTCATGGGGGCCGCACGTCACCACCCGCCACCCGGACGAAGGGTTGCGGTTGATCGAGGCGTATCCGGAGTGGACGTGCGACGCGGAGCGAATGGCACTGGGCAAGAGCCACCTCATCTACATGCACCCGCTCCCCGCCGACCGAGGCCGCGAGGTGACCGACGAGGTGATCGACGGCCCGCAGTCCGTCGTGTACGACGAGGCGGAGAATCGTCTACACGTTCAGAAGGCCCTCATGGCCCTCACGATGTAAGTTGACTTCGACCGCGATAAGGCGAATCCTGTGAGCGCGTTCCACCTTCGCTGCAGCGAGTGCGGGCGAGAGTACGCGAGTGCGCGCGACCGGCTTGTGTGCGACGACTGCTCTGCACACCAGGAGCCGGGCTCGCCGATCCGGGGTGTGCTGGAGGTCGAGCTGGACGATCTGCCCCGCGCCTGGCCCTCCGCCCAGCAGGACGACCCCGCCTTCTTGACGGGCTTCCTGCCTCTGACCTCGCCAGACCTGCTGCCCCCGCTCGCCGTCGGAGGCACGCCGCTCCTGGATGCCCCACGGCTGAGGGAATCGCTGGGCCTGTCCCATCTGAGTCTCAAAGACGACACTCGCAATCCGAGCGGTTCGACCAAGGATCGGGCGTCGCTCCTCGTGGTGGCGAAGGCGCTCGAGTACGGCTACGAGACGGTGGCCACGGCCTCGACAGGGAACGCAGCTACTGCCCTGGCTGCCGTCGGAGCGGCGGCCGGCGTGCGATCGGTCGTGTTCGTCCCCGCCTCGGCACCCGAGGGCAAGCTCGCACAGATGCTCAGTTACGGTGCGGACGTCGTGCCGATCGAAGGATCGTACGATGACGCGTTCGAGCTGTGTCTCGAAGCGTGCGACGAATTCGGCTGGTACAATCGCAACACCGGGCTCAACCCGTTCACGGTCGAGGGGAAGAAGACGGTCGCGCTCGAGACCGCCGCTGCGATGGCGCCGGAGACGCCCGACGTCGTCATCGTGCCGACCGGGGACGGGGTGATTCTGGCTGGCGTGGCCAAGGGCTTCGCGGATCTTGCGCGGGCCGGCCTGATCGAGCGGCCTCCCCGACTGATCGCCGTTCAGCCTGCGGGCTCGTCGGCCATCGTCCAGGCGCTGGAGGAAGGCGCGGACACGATTATTGCGGTGCCCGAAGCGGCAAGCGTCGCCGACAGCCTGGTCGTGCGGGCTCCGCGTAACGCGCTCCTGTGTCTGAAGCGCATCCGGGAGTCGGGTGGTGGGGGCGTGGCCGTGTCTGACGAGGCGATCCTCGCAGCGATCTCGGAGCTCGCACGCCACACGGGGGTGTTCGCCGAGCCCGCGGCGGCGGCGGCGTTGGCCGGGCTGCACGAGGCGCTAGCCCAGAGGCTTCTGGACGCCGACGAACGGATCGTTCTTCTGGTGACGGGTACGGGTCTGAAAGACGTGCCCGCGGCCCTGCGCGCCGTCGAGCGCCCCGAGGCGATTCCGCCGACCCTCGACGCGGTGGCGGCACAGCTGAGAGTCTAAGAAAATGGGAGACTCGCATCATACCAGGCACACGCCGCCAGGGTTAAAGAATGAGGAGACGGACGTGATCGACGCCGCGGAAGCACAGGGATCGCTGGAGGCCGTCCTCAAGGACGAGATCATCCGGATGTACGAGGAAGTGGCCGACAACCCCGACCACGAATTCCACTTCTACCACGGTCGCGACGCGGCGGAGCGGTTCGGCTATCTGCCCGAGTGGCTGGATTGGGCGCCCGCCGGCGCGGTCGAATCATTTGCCGGGGTCGGCAACCCCCACGAGCGAAGCGATCTACAATCGGGCGAGACGGTGCTCGATCTGGGGAGTGGCGCCGGTCTGGACGCGATCATCGCGTCCCGCCAGGTCGGCCCGACGGGGAAGGTGATCGGCGTGGACCTGAACCCTTCCATGTGTCTGAAGGCCCAGACGCACGCGGCGGCGACCGGAACGTCGATGGAGTGTCACGAGGGCCGCATGGAGGAGATCCCGCTCCCCGACGACTCCGTGGACGTGATCATCTCGAACGGCGTCATCAACCTCTCCTTCCGCAAGCGCAAGGTAGTGGAGGAGATGTTTCGGGTACTCAGGCCCGGCGGTCGGATCTCGATCACCGACATCGTGAGTGCCAAGCAGCTCTCTCAATCGATCGTCAACGATCCCAAGCTGTGGGCCAGCTGAATCGGAGGGGCTCTCCTGGAGGGAGAGGTGTTCCGACTGCTGGAGGAGTCGGGTTTCCAGAAGACGAAGTCCGCGGTCGTTCCGGGCTTTCGCTTCAAGAAAGGCGCTACGGCCAGTGCCGCGGAGTCCTACGGCG
>CP070725.1:1615386-1617971 GCA_020350845.1 Candidatus Bipolaricaulota bacterium | reverse complement strand
TACTCGTAGGCCTGCAACGACACCTTGTCGGCGTCCGGCCACGGATAGGCCTCGAAATACTCCCCGCTCCCGATGATCCCCTCCGATTCCTCCATCCAGATGCGCGTCGATTTCGCCCGCTCGGCGGTGTCGGTCCCGAGGCGATACTTCCCCTGGAAGAGGATCTCCTGCCAGCCGCCGGCCCAAACGTAGTCGTACCCGAGGCGGTGCCAGCACTCGATCACGTTGTCGAAGTAGGGAAGGATCGTCTCCCGGTTCGCAAGATCGGGCGAGATCCACTCGCCGCCAAGGTACCTCTCGAAGATCGCTTGCATGGTCTCGTTGTCGAGAAAGAGCTCGGCGAAGTGCACGCGATCCGACTCCCGCTTCCCCGTGATGACCTCGACGAAGCGTTCGATGTCCGGCTTCGGTTCCCTGAGTGGCAACTCCACGTTTCTCTCCTTCTGGCTACCGATCTGGCTACCGATACCGGTGGCCTTCGTCCATCATCACGAGGTAGTTCTCGATCGGAACATAGTTGGCTACGGTGTTTCCCGTTCCGTAGGCGAACCGCCCCTTGGGCATGCAGTGATCGAGGATCGAGCGGCAGTAGGCGCGCAGCTCCGGCTCGGGCAGGCGACAGAGTTTGTCCATGTCCACGCCACCGAGGCCGGCGACACGATCGCCGTAGGTGTCCATGAACTCGGTGATCGGCATGATGGCGTCTTCGAACGATTGCTTCGCGTCGATGCGGACATCCTCGATCAGGTCGTCCATGATCGCGTAGACGTTCCCGCAGGTGTGGAGCCAGACGGACTTGCCATGACGATGGGCGACCTCGGCGAACCTCTTGAACCACGGCAGAATCAGGCTCCGCAGATGGTCGGGACTGATGATCGTCTGCGTCTTGTAGCCGAGATCATCGGCGTGCCACATGAATCCGACACAGTCGATCGGCATCATCCGCTCGTAGAGCTCGAGGTTCAGCTCAGCCCACCGGTCGGCGACGGCGCGGATCAGCTCGGGTTCCTCGTAGAGGAGGAGGCAGAAGTCCTCGAACCCGAAGAACGTGCCGATCAGTCCCGGATCGAAGACGCAGCCGACACCGGAGACGGTCATCCCCTCCGGCAGGTGATCTGCGACGAAGTCGAAGTACTCCTCGATCCCCAGCTTGTCGAGGTCCACACGATCCCACGGGATCTTCTCGAAGTCGTCCCAAGAGCGAATCAGGCCGGACTTCTCCTCCTGCCAGTTCCGCGCCCCGCGTGAGACCTCCTCCTCCGCCGTGTCGGGCGCGTCGCGTGACCCACCTCCCGTCAGGCCTGCCTCGCGCATCAGCGCGCCGAGCATCGTCCCCATGACGAACCAAGGGGCGAGATCGGGAAGGTAGTCAAAGCCCATGCGATGATAGAAGGCGATGTCCCGCCTGATCCGGATCTCGTCCGCCTCCCCATCGATCAGTCTGAGCGATCCGCCGGCGAGGAACTTCCGGATCTTCTCCAGGAGGTGTGAGACGCTTCCAGCCGACGCCCACGTCTCATCGAGAGAGGGAAACTCCTCTTCCATCATGTTCTGCACGATGTAGTCGACGATCTCGACGTCGGCGAACTCCTCCACGAAGTGAACGCGCTTCGGCTCGACCCTTCCGAGAAGAACGTTCTCCAGGGTTTCGAAGTCCGGCTTCGGATCCTTCAGCGGGAAGCTACCCATGCTCCTCGTTTCCTTTCCCCCCGCACTCGGGGCTTCCGTCCGTTTATCGATACCGGTAGCCCTCCTCCATCATCGTCAGGTAGTTCTGGAGGGGGATGTAGTTGGCGACGCTGTTTCCGGTCCCGTAGGCGTACCTCCCCTTGGGCATGCAGTGATCGAGAATCGACCGACAGTAGGCGCGCAACTCCGGCGTCGGAAGACGACAGAGCTTGTCCATGTCGACCCCACCGAGACCTGCGATCCGATCACCGTAGGTGGTCATGAACTCGGTGATCGAGAGGATCTCGTCCTGGAAGGACTGCTGCGCGTCGATCCCGACGTCTTCGATCAGATCCTCCATGATCGAGTAGATGTTGCCACAGGAGTGAAGCCACATGAGCTTCCCGTGGTGGTGGGCGATCTCCGCATATCGCTTGAACCAGGGCAGAACGTATTCGCGGAGATGCGACGGACTGAGCAGGGTCTGCGACTTGTAGCCGAGATCGTCTGCCTGCCAGGCGAAGCCGACGCAATCGTGCGGGAGCATCCGCTCGTAGAGTTCCTGGTTCAGGCGCCCCCACTTCTCGGCGACGGCCGCGACCAGGGCCGGATCCTCGTAGAGAAGCGCGCACATCGTCTCGAAGCCGAGCGTCGTGACCAGCGGGCCGAAGGTGCAGCCAAGGGCGGTGACCTTCATTCCCTCGGGAAGGTACTTCGCGACGAAGGCGTAGTACTCGTCGATCCCGAGCATGTCGAGGTCGACGCGATCCCACGGGACCCGCTCGAAATCGTCCCAGTTCGAGACGAAGCCGATCTTCTCCTCCATCCAGTTTCGATTCCCGCGTGAGAGCATCTCGTCCGCCGTGTCCGGTGCCGCGTGGCTTTCGAAGGACTGCGCCAGTCCCTCCGCGCTCGCC
>CP070725.1:1604177-1615286 GCA_020350845.1 Candidatus Bipolaricaulota bacterium | reverse complement strand
GTCGCCAGCGGGCCGAGGCAGAGCGTCTCCACCTTCATCGCGGTCCTCCGTGGGCACGCGCCGCGGTGAGCACGTAGACCTCTCTCCAACCGCCGCAGCGGAGTGCGCGCGCGCAGGCGTCGGCGGTCGCTCCGGTGGTGTAGATGGCGTCGACGAGGAGCGCCCCGCCTCCCGCGCTCCCCACCGAGCGGAAGGCGTCCCGCAGGTTCTCCCTGCGCTCGCCCGCGGAGAGCCCCGTCTGACGCCTCGTGGTCCGCTGCTTGACGAGGAGCCGGGCCGTCGGCCGGTGCAGCGCCCGTCCGAGCTGACGGGCGAGAACGCGGGCCTGATTCCATCCCCGTTGCCGTCGTTCGGTGCGCGTCATCGGAACGTAGGTGATCGTCTCGATCCGCTCGGCCCACGACGATTCGCGGGCGAGGATCGCCATCCTCCGCGCGAGGAAGCGCGCCACGGCACGCTCCTGACCGAATTTCAGCAGGCGAACGAGAGCTCCCCACGAGCCCTCATACGGTCCCAGTGCACGTGCCGTGACGAAGCTCTCGAGGGTCGTTCCGCACGGTACACAGAGATCGAGAAAGGAGCTCTCGAGCGGCGCTTCGCAGCGCACACACCGGGGCGAGTCGAGCCCGGGGAGTTCGGCGTCGCACGTGGGACAGACGAGCCGGAGGTCGTCGAGCCGCCGTTCGCAGAGGGCGCAGCGTGGCGTGTAGAGGAGCGCCACGACGCCCTCCAGCACGGCGGTGACCGCCCGCCGTCCTCGTCTCCGGGCGCGGCGGCTACAGCGCTCGTGCGATGCGCAGCAATTGGTTCGTGTAGCCCCACTCGTTGTCATAGAAGGTCATGATCTTGAGCAGCGATCCGTCCACCACGGCGGTTGCCGTGAGATCGACGACGCTCGCTCGCGAATCCCCGATGATGTCGGTGGACACCAGCGGGTCGTCGCTCACGCCGAGGATCCCGCTGAGGGCCCCTTCCGCGGCGGCGCGCAGCGCCGCATTGACTTCATCCGCGGTCACGGCGCGTTTGAGCACTGCGGTGAAATCGCTGACCGAGCCGGTGATCACCGGGACCCGGAGGGCGACGCCGTCCATCTTCCCTGCGAGCGCGGGGATCACCTTGGCCGTCGCCTGGGCGGCGCCGGTCGATGTCGGGACGATGTTCGCCGCCGCTGCGCGGCCGCGGGTGAGCGACTTGTGCGCCGCGTCGACCAGCTTCTGGTCCGCCGTGTACCCGTGCACCGTGGTGAGGAAGGCGTGCACGATGCCGAACTGCTCCTCGAGCACGTGGGCCACCGGGACGAGCGAGTTGGTCGTGCACGACGCCGCGGACACGACGCCCCCCTCTGCGGTCGCGATCTGATCGTGGTTCACCCCGTAGACGATCTGCGGGATGCGCTCCGCGCCGTCGCCCTTGGGAGGGACGGTGAGCAGCACGCGCGTCGCTCCTGCGCCGAGGTGCGCCGCGCATCCCGAGGCGCCCTCGTAGGCGCGAAACACGCCGGTCGCCTCGACGACGAGGTCGACGCCGAGGCTGCCCCACGGGAGCTGGCTCGGGTCGCGCTCCTTGAGCAACTGCACGGGGACCCCGTCGACCGCGATCGCGTCCCCTGTCGCCTCCACCTTTCGTCCGTAGCGTCCGTAGGCCGAGTCGTACGACAACAGATAGCGCGCCACATCGGGCGCGACGAACGGATCGTTGACGGCGACGATCTCGATGTCCTTCTCCCCGAAGGCGAGGCGGAAGAACGCCCGCCCGATTCGTCCGAAGCCGTTGATGCCGATCTTCATGATCTCCGAACCTCCTGTTCATGCCGCTCCGCGATCGCTCCGAAGTAGCGGTGGATGCGCGGATCCTCCGTGAGCTCGGGGTGGAAGCTCGCGACCAACACGTTCCCCTGTTCCGCCATCACCGGGACGCCCTCGTGCTCGGCGAGGACACGCACCCCGGGTCCGACGCGCGTGATGAACGGCGCGCGGATGAAGACAGCACAGAGCTTCTTCCCCACGCCGTCCACGTCAAGCTCAGTCTCGAAGCTGTCCACCTGCCGCCCGGAGGCGTTTCGTGCCACCGTGATATCGATCGCTCCGAGGTGGGGCTCGTCTCGGCCCTCGACCTCGGCCGCGAGCAACACCATCCCCGCGCAGGTTCCGAAGAGGGGGAAGCCGTCGCGCACGCATCCCCGTAGCGCGGCGAAGATCCCTCCCTCTCCGAGCAACGAGATCGCCGTCGACTCCCCTCCGGGAAGGATCAGCCCGGAGAGCTCGGCGAGATCCGCCGGCGTGCGCACGACACGCCCCTCCATCCCCGCGCACCGAAGACTGGCGAGGTGCTCGCGGACGTCCCCCTGAAGGCCGAGCACACCGATGACCATCTATCGGGTCTGCATCATCTCGTGGGGCGGGATCTCCTCGATGGCGATGCCTGACATCGGCTCACCGAGATCGGCCGAGACCTCGGCAAGGCGTTTCGGATCGTCGAACGCGGTCGTCGCCTCGACGATCGCACGAGCGCGCTTCGCCGGATCCGCGGACTTGAAGATCCCGCTTCCGACGAAGATCCCGTCGCAGCCGAGCTGCATCATGAGCGCGGCATCGGCGGGGGTGGCGATCCCTCCTGCGGCGAAGTTCACCACGGGAAGCCGTCCCCCCTCGCGGATCGCGTGGAGGACCTGAATCGGAGCGCCCCACGTCTTGGCGAGTGTCATCAGCTCTGCGGCCGGCGCCGCGAGCGTCGTCCGCAGCTGCTCGTTCATCCGCCGCATGTGCTTCACGGCCTCGATCACGTTGCCCGTGCCTGGCTCGCCCTTGGTGCGGATCATCGCCGCCCCTTCGGCGATCCGGCGGCAGGCCTCGCCGAGGTCACGCGCGCCGCAGACGAACGGCACGGTGAACGCCCACTTATCGATGTGGAATTGCGGGTCGGCGGGGGTGAGAACCTCCGACTCGTCGACGTAGTCGACCTCGAGCGCCTCGAGGATCTGTGCCTCGACGAAGTGCCCGATGCGCGCCTTGGCCATGACCGGGATCGACACGGCATCGAGGATCTCGCGGACCCTCGTCGGGTCCGCCATGCGGGCGACGCCACCCGCGGCTCGGATGTCGGCCGGGACCCGTTCCAACGCCATCACCGCGACGGCACCGGCCTCCTCGGCGATGCGCGCCTGTTCGGCGGTCGTCACGTCCATGATGACGCCGCCCTTGAGCATCTCCGCGAGTCCGCTCTTCACGCGGAACGTTCCCTTCTCGACCATCGATCTCACCTCCTGCACCCCGTGAGCGGCGCGATGATAGCCCCTTTGACGGGCCGGCGAAAGCCCGGAGGGACAGGATTGCATCTTCCTCGCACGGGGTCGGGGAAGCGCTCTATGGCGGGAAGCGATCGGCACGGCAGGCGACGGGAGACCGCGGGCGGCGCTCCTCCCCGGTCTATTCCTTGTCGGGCTTCGGATCGTCGTCGTGGGGAGCGGCTGCGGGCTCGGTGCGACGGCGGTCGTCGCCCCAGTTCAGTTTCTCTTGGAGGACCTCGAAGAACGTCGCCGCGCCGCGCAACCGGACGAGCCGCGTCGGCTGCTCAGCGCGCTCGATCATCACGTCCTCTCCGCGCTCGATCTCGGCGACGAGATCACCGTCGACGAACAGCGAGGCCGGGGTGTGCGCGACGACGCGAAGGCGCTCCTCGGGCGGGAAGACCACGGGGCGCAGCCCGAGCTTGTGCGGCGCGAGGGGGCTTGCCAGCAGACACGCTGCAGGGGGGACGATGATCGGCCCCCCCGTCGACAGGCTGTACGCCGTCGAGCCCGTTGCCGTGGACACGATCAAGCCGTCGCCCGGGAGCGACGCGACGACGCCCTCGGACGCCTCGAGATCGAGCTCACAGAAGCGCCCCCCGCCTCGCCCGCTGATGACGATGTCGTTGAGCGCAGACCCTCTTCGCGCTCGGTAGGCATAGGCGGCGCGCATGCGCTCCTCGATGTCAAACTCCCCGCGAACGACGGCCTCCAGGCTCTGCGTGAGCGTCGTCGCCCCGGTCTGGGTGAGGAAGCCGAGACTGCCCAGATTGGCGCCGAGGATCGGGACGCCGTGGTCGGCGACGATCGCCGCCGCGCGGAGGACGGTTCCGTCGCCTCCGAGGGCAACGACGAGCGCGTTCTCGGCGAACGGCGCGGACGCCTCTTCGAGGCTGACGGCCTCGATGTCGTGGATCTGACACCACGCCTTGAGCACGGCCACCGTTCGCAGGGCGCGCTCGAGCCGCGCGTTGGCGAGGACGTACAGACGCGTGATCTCCATCGGTAGTGAGGATCCTAGCCGCCGGGCGGAATCCGGTCAACGAGGCCGCTGCTGGGTGTACTTCCAGCGGCAGGCGAGACGCTCGAGGACGTCGATGAGCAGGTAGAGGAGCAGCCCCAGCGCGGCCATTGCGACGATCCCCGCGGACGCGAGTGCCGGGCGGTACATGCTTCCCTTGACGAAACGGCCGAGGCCCGAGCCGAGCGCAGCACTCGTCTCCGCGATGTACAGGAAGGCCATCCCCAACCCGACGCTCACGCGCAGGCTGGTGAGGATGTCGGGGAGCGTTGCCGGAAGGAGCACGTGCCAGTAGACCTGCCGTCTCGTCGCCCCTGCGGAGAGGACGCTCGTGATGTACTCCTGACTGATGTTCTTCGCCGCGCCACGCGCCGACACGAGCAGCTGGAAGAAGAGGGCGACGGCGACGATGGCGACCTTCACGGCGTTCCCGATGCCGAAGACGAGGAACAGGAAGAGGATGAACGCGACCTGCGGGATCGGGTAGGTGATGTAGATCATCGGAGAGACGAACTGGTCGAGGCGACGCTCGTGGCCGACGAGGAGGCCGAGCGGATAGCCGAGGCCGAGCGCGATGAGCATCGCGAGGACGAGCCGTCCGGCGCTGACCCAAAAGTGGTGCTGGATCTCGGCGATGCTGCGGATGAGCTCGGAGAAGGCCTGGAACGGCCCCGGCAGGAGCGCGCGCCCTTTGATCGCGTGAACCACGCCGCTCGTGAGCTGCCACAGCGCGAGCAACACGATGATGCTCACGAGGTAGGTGAGCACGCGCCGGGTGAACGGGTGTCGCAGCCCGCGCCACAGCCGCGATCCCCGGGGCTGCGTTTCGCTTGCCTCCTGCCGCCCGTTCATCGCTCGAGCACCTCCCGCAGCCTCCCCAACGTCTCGCGGAACGCCGCCGTCGTCCGGTAGTCGACGTCTCCCATGCCCGGGTTGTCGACGATCTCCTTGATCTGCGCCGGTCGCTCGCTGAGCACGGCGATCGTCTCCCCGAGGAACGCCGCCTCCTCGATGTCGTGCGTGACCAGGACCAGGGAGAAGCGGTGCTCCTTCCATAGGGTGAGGAAGAGGTCCTGGATGCGCTCCCGCGTGAGGGTATCGAGAGAGGCGAGCGGCTCGTCCATGAGCATCACCGACGGCGACATCGAGAGCGCACGGGCGATCCCGACGCGGCGCTTCATCCCTTCCGAGAGCTCCGCCGGAAACCGCCCGCGAACGTCGAGCAGCCGAAGATCGCGGAGCACGGTCTCGGCGGTCCGCTGGGGATACTCATGGCGTAGCATGAGGCTCAGGTTGGCGTTCTGCCAGACGGTCTTCCACGGAAGAAGCCCCGCGTTCTGCAGGATCAGTGCGATCTCGCGACGCGTCCCTGTGACCGGGGTGCCGTCGACGAGGATCTCTCCCTCGATTGGCGCGAGGAGGCCCGCGATCCCGAACAGGAGGGTGGTCTTCCCACATCCCGAGGGGCCGATGAACGCCAGACTCCCGCCGTTCTCCACGCGGAAGCTGACATCCTCCACGGCGTCCACGGCGTCGATGCCGCGGCCGTAGCGGATGCTGACGTTCGCGACCTCGATCATGGGACGAAGCGTGGGGTGACGACGTCGTCGTAGGCCGGCGTCGCCGTCGCATAGCCACGACGGATCATCCACGCGGAGACGCCGTCGAAGTGAGCAGAATCGAGGACGGCCGGCGGCTGGAAGATCGGGATCACGATGCTCAGCAGGACCTCCTCGGGGATCGCCTCCTTCGGCGAGCCGGGGAAGAACAGCGCAAGGGCAGTGTCGATCGCCACATCGAGGAGTTCCGCGCGGTCGATCGTGTTCATCCGCTCGATCGACCGGCGATAGGCAGCGTAGAACGCCTCGAGAACCTCGGGGTACTCGTCCACGACCTCACGGCGGAAGACGACCACGCTGGGGACGAGATCCACGCCATCGAAGGTGGAGAGCACATTGAGCTCGAGCGGGCTCCCGCCGACCGGCGCGTAGGTCGTGAGGTAGGTCAGGTAGGGCTCGGGGAACGCGGCCACCGGAAGGGACTGCGCTCCGAACCAGATCGCGATCTGCAGGAGATCGGTCCAGAAGGCGTAGGTCGCACTCGGCTCGAGCTCGTAGTCGAGGCTTCTGAGAAGCTCGTCGATCTGGTACTCGAGATCGCTCTGGAAGACGGTCGCGATGCGGAAGCCGCTGTCAAAGGCGGCGTCGAAGCTGTCGACCTCGAACCCGATCGGGGAGACAACGGCGAGCCGGTCGCTTCCGGTCTGCACCGGGGGGTCGGCGGCGCTGGTGATCACCAGGTCGAGCCCCGCGCCGATGTCGAGCAGGGCGCGCGTGACATCGCACATCATGCCGTCGAGATGACCGGTGCTCAGTGCCGCGCTGCGCTCCTGGGTGTCGCTGATGCCGATCACCTGGACCTCGATTCCCTCCTCCGCGAACAGCTCCCACGTGTTCGCGAGGGCGATCGGAAGACAGTTCATCAAGGGAGGGAGGCTGACGACCAGGTCGGGAGCGGCGTCGGCTCCGGGGGCGGGCACGACCAGCAAGAAGGGCACGAGCAGCATCCACACGCCAACCAGCGTTCGCATTCGCATCCTCTCGTGATTCTGCTCTTCTGTTCTTGGTTTTGGGGCTCGATTATACCTTTGCCCGGAGGGCGGGCAACAGTCGGCGCGGGCGCGTGCTGATTGCGCGAGATTCCGTTTCGGGTAGCATTCCTTCCTTCCCATGCGTGAACTGGTGAAGTGGTTGTGGCGCTATCGTGGGCGGGTGCTCGCTGGCTTCGTGTCCCTTCTGATGGTGGATGCGGCCGGTCTCGCAGTCCCCCTGGTCATCCGCGACGCGATCGACCGCATCTCGGCGGGCACGGGAGACCTGTGGCGTAGTGGACTGATCATCACCGGGCTGGCGGTCGTCGTGATGGCCTTCCGCTTCCTGTGGCGCTACTTCTTCATCGGCAGCTCGCGGCGGATCGAGTACGACCTCCGGTCGCGGCTGTACGGCCACCTGTTGAGCCTTCCCGCCTCGTTCTACAACGATCGCAAGACCGGCGATCTCATGGCCCATGCGACGAACGACGTCGACGCCGTTACCCGCGCGTGCGGCTTCGGCGTCCTCACCCTCGCAGATCCGCTGTTCATGATCCCGGTTGCCGTGGGAATCATGCTCTCCATCGATCCGCGGCTAACGCTCTACGCGGTGCTTCCGCTGCCGGTGCTCACGGTCTTCCTCCTCTTCTTCGGGCGGGTCATCCACCATCGGTTCGAGGCGGTCCAGGCGGCCTTCTCCGCGGTGATGGAGAAGGTTCGAGAGAACGTCTCCGGGATCCGCGTCGTCAAGTCCTACGTGCAGGAGCCCGGCACGGAGCGCGACTTCGCGGTGACCAATCAGCAGTTCGTCGACCGCAACATGGCGCTCGTGCGCATCTGGGGGCTGTTCCATCCGCTGATCGAGCTCCTCAGCGGGGCATCGCTGGCGATCGTTCTCTGGATCGGAGGCATCGCAGTGGTGCGCACGCGGATCTCCCTCGGGGAGTTCGTCGCCTTCAGCCAGTACCTGCTGATGCTGACGTGGCCGATGATCTCCATCGGCTGGGGGGTGAACCTCCTACAGCGGGGCACGGCCTCCCTCGGGCGCATCAACCGGCTGCTGGGGGAAGAGGCGGAGATCCTCGATCCCGCGAGCCCGCGGCCGCTGCAGGATGCGGCGATCGAGATCCGCAATCTCACGTTCGCCTATCCCTCGGGGAACGGGCGCCGGGGAGAGCCGGCGTTGTGCGACATCAACCTCGCCGTCGAGGAGGGGACCACGCTCGGCGTGGTCGGGCTCACCGGCTCGGGGAAGAGCACACTCGCCCATCTCATCCCGCGCGTCTTCGATCCTCCGGTGGGTACCGTACGTCTCGGCGGCGTGGACGTACGCGATGTGACCCTTGCCGACCTGCGATCCTCGATCGGCTTCGTCCCCCAGGATCCGTTCCTGTTCTCGGCGACGATCGCGGAGAACATCGCCTTCGGCAGGCCGGATGCGGCGCAGGACGCGATCGAGCGGGCGGCGAAGCTCGCGGGGATCCACGACGAGATCATGGAGTTTCCCGAGCAATACGAGACGACCGTCGGCGAACGGGGGATCTCCCTGTCGGGTGGGCAGAAGCAGCGGGTGGCGATCGCGCGCGCGCTGCTCCTCGAGCCACGGATTGTCATCTTCGACGACCCGCTGTCGGCGGTGGACGCGGAGCGCGAGGAGTTCGTGCTCGGGAACCTGCGGGAGTTCTTCCGTGGCCGCACGACACTGATCATTGCCCACCGCATCTCTGCGGTGCAAAACGCTGATCGGATCATCGTTCTCGACCATGGTCGGATCGTGGAGCAGGGCCGTCACGAGAAGCTCATCGCGGCGGACGGCGTCTATCAGCGCATCTGGCGCCTGCAGCAGGCGGAGAGGCAGGCCTCCCAGTGAACGGGCACGGGCACCACGGGCACGACGACGAGATCCTCGGCAAGGCCTTCGACCTGCGGCTGATGCGCCGGTTGCTGCGCTTCCTCACGCCGTACCGTGCGCTGTTTGCGGTCTCCGTGTTGCTCACGCTGTTCCTCGCGGGGATCCAGCTCGTGATCCCGTACATCACCAAGGCGGCGATCGACAGCTACATGACCCTCCCGCGGGCCATCGTCACCCTGTCCGAGGCGCCGACCCAGGGCGAACCGGTCGATCTCGGCGACGGACGGTACCTCGTCACCGTGGCGGCCGTGGACCCGGAGCTGCGACGCGCCTGGGAAGGGTCAGGAAGCCTGCCCGCGGAGCGCTACTACTGGGTCGAGGAGAACGACGATCAATCGGCGCTCGCGGAGCGCCACCCGGCGCTCTTCCTCTCGGTTCCGGGGGGCTTCATCATCGGTCAGGAGGGGCTGTCGCAGCTCCCGCAGCGCGACCTCACCGAGCTTCGTGGAGGCGCCATCGCGGGCATCCTACGGCTCGCCGCGATCTTCTTCGTGGCCCTTCTGTCGCGCTTCCTGTTCGGCGTCCTTCAGGTCTACGTCCTGCAGTACACCGGACAGCGCGTGATGTACGACATGCGGCGCGGGCTCTTCCGGCACATCCTGCGCCTCCCCGTGCGGTTCTTCGATCGCACCGCCGTCGGCCGCCTGGTGACGCGCGCCACGAATGATGTCGCCGCGATCAACGAGATGTTCACGACCATGCTCGTGAACCTCTTCCGCGACGCGTTCCTCGTCATCGGCGTGATGATCGTGATGTTCAACCTCGAATGGAGGCTGGCGCTCGTCGTCCTCGCGCTCTTCCCGATTATCGTTCTTGCCGCATGGCGCTTCCGGAACCGCGTTCGCGTCGCCTATCGCGAGGTGCGTCGGCGGATCGCGCAGCTCAACGCCTACCTCCAGGAGAGCATCTCCGGGATGCGCATCATCCAGGTCTTCGTCCAGGAGCGGCAGGCGAACGAGCGCTTCCTCGGGATCAACCGCAAGAAGTACGAGGCGGACATGCGGCAGCTGCTCACGTTTGCCGTCTTCCGCCCGCTGATGAGCTTCCTCAGCTCGTTCGCCGTCGCGCTCGTCGTGTGGTACGGCGGCCTGAACGTCCTTCGCGGCAGCCTCTCCCTCGGCGCGCTGACGGCGTTCATCCAGTATGTGCGGATGCTGTTCGAGCCGATCCTCCACCTCTCGGAGGGCTACAACGTCCTCCAGGCGGCGATGGCATCGTCCGAGCGCATCTTCCTTCTCATGGACGAGGAGGAGGAGCCCCGCGGCGACGGCCGGTCCTTGGACGACGCCGAGGGGCGGATCGAGTTCCGCGACGTGTCGTTCGCCTACAACGAGGGCGAGTGGATTCTCAAGAACGTGTCGTTCTCCGTCGCCCCCGGGGAGCGGGTGGCGATCGTCGGCCCGACCGGTTCGGGGAAGACGACGATCATCCGCATCCTGTTGCGCTTGTACCCGATCCAGGAGGGCGAGATCCTGCTCGACGGCGTTCCGATCGAGGACTACGACCTCGCCGCGTTGCGCTCGCAAATGGCGGTCGTCCTTCAGGATGTCTTCCTCTTCTCGGGAGACATCCTCGACAACATCCGCCTTCGCTCGGAGATCCCCGAAGAGGAGGCGATCGCCGCCGCGCGCTTCGTCAGCGCGGACTTCGTCGAGGGGCTTCCCGACGGCTATCACACCGAGGTCAAGGAACGCGGGGTGACGCTCTCCGTTGGCGAACGGCAGTTGCTGTCGTTCGCGCGTGCCGTCGCCTTCGACCCGAGGATCCTCGTCCTCGACGAGGCGACGGCGAGCATCGACTCGCACACCGAGAGCCTCATCCAGCGCTCCCTCCACCGGATCATGGAAGGGCGAACGTCGGTGGTGATCGCGCATCGGCTGTCGACGATCCGCGAAGCGGACAAGATCCTTGTCCTTCACAAGGGGCGGCTGGTGGAGCAGGGGACGCACGACGAGCTCCTACAGCTCGGCGGGCTCTACGCGGCGCTGCACAGCCTGCAGTACGCGGAGGCCGAGACGGCGTTCGGGCCCGGTTCGTCAACGCCGACTTCGTCGAGGCACTCCCCGACGGCTACCACACCGAGGTCAAGGAGCGGGGCGTCACGCTGTCGGTCGGCGAGCGGCAGCTGCTATCGTTCGCCCGTGCCGTCGCGTTCGATCCGACGATCCTTGTCCTCGATGAGGCGACGGCCAGCATCGACTCGCACACCGAGAGCCTCATCCAGCGCTCCCTCCACCGGATCATGGAAGGGCGAACGTCGGTGGTGATCGCGCATCGGCTGTCGACGATCCGCGAAGCGG
>CP070725.1:1600871-1604077 GCA_020350845.1 Candidatus Bipolaricaulota bacterium | reverse complement strand
AATCGACGGGATAGCCTTGCGCCCAGCCCTCGACGGCGGGGTCGAGGTTTCGCTGCCAGAACGCGCGGGCGAGCTCTTCGTGGCGGGCGGGGATCGTCTCCGACGCGATCCCGATCTCCGCGGCGACCTGCTCCAGGCGCTCGCGCAGCTTCCGCGCAGCATCGAGCAGGGCAAGGGCGCTCATGATCGTGCCCCGCGAGGCGACGGTGGGGCCGCTGTCGGGCACGCGCGTACTGTCCACCGGTGCGAACCGGACGGTGCTCACGGGAACGGAGAGCGCGTCGGCGACGACTTGCGTCAGCGCGCCCGTGAGGCCCTGGCCCATCTCGACGGTTCCCACGGCGGCGACGATCGATCCGTCGGCCTCGAGCTTGAGATAGGCCCCCGCCTTGTCCAGGAACGGCGCCTTCCCGCCGAGCCCGACGCCGTACATGACGGTGGAGATCCCGATCCCGCGGAGGACGCGCGTCTCGTCGACGCGGCCCGATTCGAGCGCGGCGCGCCGTTCCCTCCAGCGTGCGCGTTCTGCCGCGACTTCGATCGTCTGCGCGACCCCCGCGCTCGCGTCCAGGCGTTGCCCGGTGGCGGTGAGATCGCCCTCGCGGAGGACATTCCGGCGGCGCATCTCGACGGGGTCGATCTCCAGCCTCGCCGCCAGGCGGTCCATCTGCGACTCGTGCGCGAAGATCACCTGGGGACTTCCGAAGCCGCGGAACGCGCCGCACGGCACCGTATTCGTGGCCACGGATAGGGCGTCGATCTTGACGTTCGGGATGCGGTACGGGCCGGGTGCGGTCACCAGACCGCGCCACAACACGGCCGACGACAGCGTCTGATAGGCGCCCGCGTTGTAGACGATCTCCGCCTCCACGGCGGTGAGCTCACCGTCCGCGGTGGCTCCGGTGCGGATGCGAACGATCGACGGATGACGCTTGCTCGTCGTGAGGATGTCCTCCACGCGGTCGAGGACGAGCTTCACCGGCCGGCCCGTCTTCCAGGCGAGGACCGCGGCCATCGAGCAGACATGGGACGGGACGTCCTCCTTGCCGCCGAACGCACCCCCGGTCACCGTTTGCACGACGCGGATCCCTGCTAGCGGTATCCCGAGCACCTTCGCGACCGCCGCCTGCACGTAGAACGGGCACTGCATCGATGCGTAGATCGCCACCGAACCGTGGCCTTCGGGAACGGCAATCGCTCCCTGGGGCTCGAGGTAGGCGTGCTCCTGGTACCCGGTTGCGTACTCCCCCTCGACGATCACCTCCGCGGCGGCAAAGCCGTCGTCGATGTCGCCCCTTCGGATGCGCATCGCGTTGAACACATTGGGCGTGCGGTCCACGGCCTCGGGGCGGGCGACGACCGGCGCCCCGGCGCGAAGCGCCTCCATCGGGTTCGTCACTGCAGGGAGCTCGTCGATCGCCACTCCCGCGCGGGCGGCGGCGGTGACGGCCGCGCGCGCGCCTTCGGCCCCGACGATCGCAATCGGCTCGCCGATGTAGCGCACGACGTCCGCGGCAAAGGCCGGCTGATCGTCGTGGATCACGTGAACGATGTTCTCTCCGGGGACGTCGTCCGCGGTGGCGACGGCGCGGGCGCCGGGCGTCTCCAGGCTCCGCTCGAGATCGATCGACCGGATCCGACCGTGGGCAACGGGGCTGCGCACCACCTTCGCGTGGAGCATCCCGGCGAAGCGTAGGTCGTCCACGTAGGCCGCCCTGCCGGTGACCTTGTCGGCGGCGTCGGGGCGAGGCAGCGCCTCGCCGATCAGCGCCGCATCCGTGCGGTCCGGAGATCTGCTCAGAGGCGCCCCCCCATCGTCAGCGTGAGGATTGCCTTCTGCGTGTGCAGTCGGTTCTCCGCCTGGTCGTAGATCCACGAGAGCGGGTTGTCGCAGACGTCAGGCATCGCCTCGTGGCCGCGGTCGACGGGCATGCACTGCAGGAGGTGCCCCGGGTCGGCGAGGGCCTGCTTCTCTGCCGTGTAGCACCAGTCGCGGTACTTGAGCGCGATCTCGTGCTCCTTCTCCTTGCCGATCTGGTAGCGGTCCATCGTGAACCAGTTGCGGGGGAAGACGACGGCCGCGCCTTCGAGCGCCTTGTCGAGGTCGTTCTCCACCGTGAACTGCCCGTCCGACGCGGCCGCGAGCTCGCGGCACTGCTCCACCACGGTCGGATCCATGTCGTACTCCGGCGGATGGGCGACGACGACGTCCATGCCGTACATCGACGAGATGAGTGCCGTGCCCTGAACGGAGCACAGGCCGCGGATCCACGGCGTGTACGCCCACATGACGACGATCTTCTTCCCCTTGACACGCCCCTCGAGCTTCTCGTGCATCGTGTAGATGTCGGTCAGGGATTGACAGGGATGGTTGATGTCCGACGCCATGTTGATGACCGGAACCTCCGCGCACTCGGCGAACTTGCGCATCACCTCGTCGCCGAATCCGTAGTGGTCGATGGAATCGTCGAGAAGACGGATGCCGATCCCGTCGCAGAACCGAGCCATTGCTTTCGCCGTGTCCTTGACCGTCTCGCCGGCGCCCGGCTTGTCCTCGAGCGACATGCGCATCGTCGACGGATTGAGGAACTGTGCGTGGCCGCCGAGCTGCGTCATCCCGGTCTCGAACGACATCCGCGTCCTCGTCGAGCCGGCGAAGAACAGCATCGCGAACGTCTTGTCCTCGAGCGTGTGGTGCCGCTTCCGGCTGTAGTAGGCGCCCTTCAGCTGGTCGGTGACCTTCATCGCGATGTCGTACTCCTCGCGCGACCAGTCGACCTCGCTGATCAGGTCCCGCCCCGCCAGATCGAACCAACTCATGGATCCTCCTTCGACACACTCTACTGCAGATGCCCGCCGAGAGCCTCGAGCGCGGCTCCCGGGGTGGGAGGCTTCCGAGGGTCAGCTCCACGTACTCTGCCGCCACGCTCCCGCGGGAACTACGCCATGATCAGTGCCATCATCCCCTTCTGTGCGTGCAGCCGGTTTGCCGCTTCCTCGATGATCACCGAGCTTGGGGCGTCGATGACCTCGTCGGTGACCTCCATGTCGCGGTCGGCGGGAAGGCAGTGCATGTAGATCGCGTCGTTCGTGAGCTTCATCTTCTCCGACGTGCAGATCCAGTCCTTGTTCGCTTCGAACACCGGCTTCGCGTTCGCCTCGTCCATGATCCCCGAGCCGTCGGTGGGCTGCACCGTCCATGCCTT
>CP070725.1:1592458-1600771 GCA_020350845.1 Candidatus Bipolaricaulota bacterium | reverse complement strand
CGGCGCGATCTCGCTGCGCCGCGGGCGGGAGGCCTCGGAGGACGACGTCAAGGCGGCGTCGCGGGCGGTCTACGATCTGGGATGGTTCCGCGAGGTCTATCCCGAGATCGCTGAGGACGGTACCGTCGTCTTCCACGTGGTCGAGCATCCCGTCGTCGAGGAGATCGAGATCTCCGGGAATATCAATGAGGAGGTGTTCGCGCCGTTCGGCGTCACGCTTCTCAAGGGACCGATCATCTCTCGCGGACGGATTCTCCGCATCCTCCGCCGTAACGACGTTCGAGTCGGACGTGTGCTGAATCAAGCCGGTCTCGAGACGGCGGTGGAGGACATCCTCCAGGTCTACGAGGACCGTGGCTACGGGCTGGTGACGATCCCTCCGGTGGAACCGGGCGCGGTCGTCCGGCTGACCATCGTCGAGGGCCTCATCGAGGGCCATGACATCCGCGGACTGTGGACCGTGCCCGGCGCCGTGGCCCGTGAGCTGATCACCGTTCCCGAAGGTAAGGTGCTGCGCATGCCCGCCTTCCAGGCGACGGCCGCTGCGATCAGCGGGTCGATCTACTTCGAGAGCGTCGATGTCGAGCTCGCGCCGGGGCTCTCCGCAGACAGCGTGGTCCTCGTCTGGAATCTCACGGAGCAGAGGGTTCTCGAAGGCCCGATCGTCGCCGACGGGATCGATCTGCTCGGGGTCACACAGTTCCCGCAGGGTCTTGTGGAGCAGACCCTCGGGCCGGTGCCCGAGGGTGAACTGACGAACTTCCATGTTCTCGAGGTCCTCGAAGGACTCCACGATCTCTACTTCCGCACGGGATTCGTCATGGTGCGCTTCACGTCCGAGGGACTGTCGGACGGGCGCCTTCAGATCCGCGTCCACGAGGGGCAGATCGGCGCCGTTCACATCGACGGGAACGAACGGACTCGCGAGTCCGTGATCACGAAAGGACTGCGCATCGTGCCTGGTGATGTGCTCAACCGATCCCGGCTGGCGGTCGCCCACCAGGGGCTGATGTCGCTCGGCTACTTCGACTCCATCAACCTCATTCCGGAGTGGGTGGGGGACGAAGTCGAGCTCTCGGTGCAGATCGAGGAGACGGAGAAGCTCGGCGGGATCAGCGGCTCGGTCGCCTTCTCACCGGATAGTGGCGGACTCGTCGGCGAATTGGACTACCACCAGCTGAATCTCTTCGGGACGGGACAGGATCTGCGCTTTTCCTACAGCCGCGGCCTGATCGCCGACGAGAGCGCGACCTACGAGGTGGGCTACAGCACGGTGACGGTCTTCCCCTCGTTCCAACGCGTCGGCGTCAACCTCTACCGAACCAGCGACAGCCGTCCGGCGAGTGACGAGGAAAAAGGCGAGATCCGGTTCGTCACGGTCGGAGGACGGGCCGAGGCGGTTTACCCGTGGGCGGACTACACGGACCTGTCGCTGTCGTTCAAGCATGAGACCGTGAGCGACGTGGGATCCGACGAGTCGGACCTTGTGCAGTCGATTACCGTGGGCCTCTCCTATGATGACGTCAACAACCCGCGGTTCCCGACCAACGGTCGGCGACGAAGCGTGTTCGTGGAGAAGGCCGGAGGCTTCGCCCCCGGGGCGCAGTTCCTCAAGCTCGATACCTCGTTCTCGTGGTTCGTCCCCGTCCTCCTTCCCGTCGGGTTCCTGGAGTCGCTCGATCAGGTCGTCGCGGCCCGAGCGTTCGTCGGCTGGGGACTCGCCCTCCCCGCCTCCCAGGCCTACGAATTCGGGGGGTCGATGACGATCCGTGGCGCGGATGAGGAGACGACCGAGAAGCTCGTCGTCACCAATCTCGAGTATCGGCTGCAGTTGGTCGAGGGGCTGTCGGCCGCTCTCTTCGTCGATGCTGGGCTCGATCTCGCGAGGCTCTGCGACACGACCTTGAAGGGCATGTTCGGAATCGAATTGGCGGCCGACGTCGCCGGATTCCACGTGCGCCTGGACATGTCGTGGCCGATCCAGCCCGGAGCGATCGGCTGGGTGCCGCGATTCACGTTCGGCTTCGGACCGATGTTCTAGCGTGACGCTCGGATGCCCCAACGCCTATAATCCGACGATGAGTGCAGTTGAAGGAGGAATCGAATGTCGAGGAATACTCTCCTAGTTGCAGTGGTCGCGTTGGTCGTCGCCGTCGGCGCGCTGGTGCTTCAGTTCGCGCTGCCGTCCGGTGGCGGTGGTGCCGATGGCGATCTTGAGGCACGCGTACGCGCCCTCGAGGGCGCATCTTCCGGACTTCTTCGGATCGGCTACTTCGACGCCGAGGCAGTGTTCAAGGGAGCGTTCTGGGAGCTCGGCGCCAACGAGCGCGCCGAAGCCGAGGACATCGCGGACGACATCCGCGCCCTTCTCAGCGAGCGTCAGCGGGAGGCGATCTCCGCCGAGGAATACGCCACCCGAAGCATCGAGCTCCAGGCGGACTTCCTCAGGGCGAACGTGAACACCTTGCGCCAAACGATCGACTCGATCTTCGCCGCCGAGGGGCTTCTCAGCCTGCTCAGCTCCGACGACCGGCTCCAGGCGCGCACCGTCCAGGACAACGCGGCGACGCTGAAGAGCATCGCCGATCAACTCCTCGCGCAGGCTCGCGTCGGGGTCGTCAACACCGAGACGTTCCAGGCGAACTACACGCAGGCCCAGGCGAACTTCCAGAATCTGGACAGCACGATGACCTCCCTTGCGGGGAGTCTGATCGCGAGCAAGGCACGGAGGTACGCCGAGGAGAACGGGTACGACCTCGTCTTCACACAGCACACGAGCCTTGTCTTCGGCTCGGCGGCCAAGGCGGACAACCTCACGGAGACGCTCACCGAGGAGATGTCCGCGTACTTCGACTTCTAGCGTTCGATGGCCGAGGGCGTGAGTGACATCCGCGGGAGGCTTCCTCTCCGGTTTCCGTACCTCATGGTCGATCGGATCCTCGAGTGCGGCCCGGAGAAGGTCGTCGCGATCAAGAACGTGACCTTCAACGAGCCGTTCTTCGTCGGCCACTTCCCGGAGCCACTTCCTGCCGTCATGCCGGGGACGCTGATCGTAGAGGCGATGGCGCAGACCGCCGGCCTCCTAGGATCGCTCGAACCGGGACGAGTAGGGTTTCTCGTCGGGATCAAGTCGGCGCGGTTCCGTCGTCAGGTCGTCCCCGGGGACACGCTGCGGATCTGCGCCACGCCGCTCCGTGAGCGGATGGGATTGATGACGGCCTCCGTCGAAGTCACCGTGGACGGGGAACGTGTCGCAGACGCGACACTCTCCCTGATGATCGAGCAGGACGGAGTTCCCGATGACGCGGCGGCTGATTGAGAGCGTCCCCAACATCAGTGAGGGGCGCTCGCCGGAGACCGTCGAGGCGATCGCCCGTGCAGCGGTCGGGCCCGAGTGCTGGCTTCTCGACGTCAGCAGCGATGCCGATCACCATCGCTCGGTGATCACCCTCGTCGGATCCCGCGAGGGGATCGCCGAGGGGATCCACCGGCTCGTCTCGGAGGCCGTCGAGCGCATCGATCTGCGCGACCACCAAGGGGCCCATCCGCGCATGGGCGCGGTGGACGTCGTGCCGTTCATTCCTGTGGGCGCAACCGAGATGGAGGAGTGCGTCGCCGTCTCTCGCGACGTCGGGGAGCGCATCGGAACGGAGCTCGACGTCCCCGTTCTCCTGTACGAGGGATCGGCGACGGCGCCCCATCGGAGAAACCTCGCGGCGATCCGCAAGGGGGAGTTCGAGGGGCTCGCCACGAAGCTCGGTGATCCGCAGTGGACTCCCGACTTCGGACCCGCGGCGCCGCACCCCAGCGCGGGTGCGGTGGCCGTCGGCGCACGTCCGTTCCTGATCGCGTTCAACGTCAATCTCGCGTGCGACGATGTCGATGTCGCGAAGCGGATCGCCGCAGCGGTCCGCCACTCCAGCGGAGGCCTACGCCACGTGAAGGCCCTCGGGCTCCCCCTCGAGGAGCGCGGCACGGTGCAGGTCTCGATGAACCTCACCGACTTCCGCAAGACTCCGATCCTGCGCGTCCTCGATCTCGTGCGTCTTGAGGCGCGGCGCTTCGGCGTTGCCGTCACCGACTGTGAGATCGTCGGCAAGGTGCCGCGCGCGGCGCTCTACGATGTCGCCGGAAGCGTGTTACAGCTTCCCGACTTCCGGCCGGAGATCGTGCTCGAGGAGCGGATCGAGGACGTTCTCGGCGGCGATCCCCTCTCCTAGCGTGGGGCACATCACGGTTCTCGGCTACCGACGCACGGGACGTGCCGTCGTCGAGCACTGCCTTCGCTCGGCGGTCGACGCTTTCGTGAGTGAGGCGCGTCCGCTGCCCGACGCGGAGCGGGCAGCGCTCACCGACCTCGGCGTGGACTTCGAGGACGGAGGGCACACCGAGCGCTGTCTCGCGGCCTGCGATCTGCTCGTCCTCAGCCCGGCGGTGCGTCCCGATCAGGCGATCGTGGCCGAGGCGCGTCGGCGGGGGATTCCTGTGCGCTCGGAGATCGAGCTCGCCGCCGAGCGGCTCGGAGAGACCGCCATCGTTGCGGTGACGGGGACGAACGGCAAGACGACCACGGTGCGCCTTCTCGAGGCGCTCTTCTCGGTCTGCCCCGGGCCCACCACGATTGCCGGGAACATCGGCACGCCGCTCATCGCGGTGCTCGACGCCGCGCAGGCGTCGGAGCGTGTCGTGGTGGAGGTCAGCAGCTACCAGCTCGCCCTGAGCGCGTCCTTCCGCCCCCGAGTCGGTGTTCTCCTCAACATCGCCCCCGATCACATCGACTATCACGGGAGCTTCGCCGCCTACGCCGCCGCCAAGGGGCGACTCTTCTGTCGGCAGGGTGAGGGCGATTGCGCCGTCGTTCCCCACGCACTGCGCCACGTGCCGCCGCCGGAGGCGGGTCCCCGTGTCGTGCACCTGGATGAGCAGCCGTTGCCCGGCCCCTGGGAGCGGGAACTCGCACCGCACAACGCGGAGAACCTCCGCGCCGCCGTCGCTGCCTGCCGAGCGCTCGAGCCGGAGCTCGATCTCGAGCGGATCCCGGTGGACAGCCTGCGCGACGCGATCTCTGCTCCGCACCGGATGGAGCCCGTGGGGGCGGTCGACGGTGTCCACGTGATCAACGACTCGAAGGCGACGAACGCGGCATCGACCTGCGCCGCCCTCGCCGGTGTCACGTCGCCCAAGGTCCTCCTGCTCGGGGGACGGCACAAGATCGAGGGCTACGAGTCACTCGCCGACACGATTCCTCGCAGCGCTGTCCGTCACGTCGTGCTCTTCGGAGAGGCGGCTCCCTTCCTCGATCGACTGCTCGAAGCCGCCGGGGTCACGCGCCGCACCCGCTGTGAGACCCTGGAAAAGGCGATCGTCGCCGGGCTTGCGGCGGCACGTCCCGGAGACTGCCTGCTTCTCTCGCCGGCGTGCGCGAGCTTCGACCAGTTCTCCGACTACGAGGAGCGGGGAGCGACGTTCGTCGAACTCCTGCGTCGCCGCGGAATGCGCTAGCGCGGCCGTCGTCCTCTCTCCGGCAGACAGCTGTCCCGTCCCGAGCCCACGGATGCTTTGCCCGGACTCGACGCCGTTCCTTCCCGCCCGCGGACAGATGGCGTATTTCTGGGCCAACGTCACGCGGGTGGGGAGTCGGGGAACGTGAGCATGAAATGGGCGGCCCATGAGGGGGAGGGGGGCACTGACCGGGCGACGATCGGCGTCGTCGCGCTGCTTCTTCTCGGCGGCCTCCTGATGCTCTACAGCGCGAGCGCGCCGTTCTCCCTGCTGCACTACGGCTCCGGCCATCAAATGCTCGCCCGACAGGCGATCGCTGCCGCCGTGGGGATTGCCGTCGCGTTCGCTCTCACACGTATCGATTACCGCCTTCTGCGCCATCTGAGCGAGGTGCTTCTGCTCGGGGCGTTCGTCCTCGTGGTCGTCACCGTCCTTCCGGTCGGCTCGCTCGCCGACGGGCGCTGGCTTCACCTCGGCCCGTTCGACGTGCAGCCGACGGAGCTCCTGAAGTTCGCCCTGATCATCTACATCGCGTGCACCATCGAGCGGAAGGGCGATGCCCTCCGCGGGTTCGTCCCCGGCGTTTTGCCGTTCGTCGTTGTCCTCGGCGTGATCGCGCTCGTCGTCCTCCAGCAGCCCGACCTGGGGATGCTCCTCGTTCTCGGAGCGATCACTGCGGTGATGCTCTTCCTCGGCGGCGCTCGGGTCTCCCACCTCGGTGCGCTGTTCGCCGCGGGGATCCCCTGCGCTCTGCTTGCCGTGCTCCTCGCGCCGTACCGCCTTGCTCGACTGATCGCGTTCCTCTCCCCGGCGGAGTTCAGTACCTCCTCCGGCTATCAGGCGCTGCAGTCCCTTGTTGCCGTCGGGTCGGGGGGGATCGTCGGCCGGGGACTCGGTGCGTCGCGCGCGAAGTTGCTCTACCTCCCCCAAGCGCACAGCGACTTCGTGTTCTCGGTGACGGCCGAGGAACTGGGACTCATGGGCTCCGTCCTCCTGCTCGGGCTGTTCGCCGCCCTTGCCTGGCGCAGCGTGTGCATCGCGCGCGCGGCGTCCGATCCGTTCGGTCGGCTTCTCGCGCTCGGCATCGGATTCGCCCTTCTCATGCAGGCCGCGATCAACGTTGCCGTCGCCGTCGGGCTTCTCCCCGTGACCGGACTGACCCTCCCGTTCTTCAGTCACGGAGGATCCTCCCTCGTCGTGACTCTGGCGATGATCGGTGTCCTGCTGAGTGTCTCTCGACATGCGGGGAGGCGCTCATGACGCGCGTCCTCGTCGCCGGAGGGGGAACGGGCGGTCACGTCTACCCTGCGATTGCCGTCATCGAGCAGATGCGGCGCTCCGCCCGTGACGTTGCCATCGGCTATGTCGGCACGCGCGCCGGCATCGAGCGACGTGTCGTCGGCGCCCTCTCCGACGTGCGCTTCTTCTCCGTGGCCGCTCGTGGAATCGAGCGCGGGCGGCGGTTCGCGACACTCCGTGCGGGCCTCGTACTCATCCTCGGGCTCGTGCAGAGTCTGTTCGTCTTCCTTCGCTTCCGTCCGACGCTCATCCTGGGGATGGGCGGCTACGCGTCGGCGGCGCCGGTCCTTCTCGGGGCCGTCCTCGGCAAGTTCCTCCCGATCCGCACCGTGATCCATGAGCAGAACGCCGTCCCCGGCTTGGCGAACAGGTTCCTCAGCCGCTGGGTCGACACGGTCCTCGTCTCGTTCACAGACACCGTGCCCCGCTTCTCCCGTGCGCGTCGTGTCGTGGTGACGGGGAATCCCGTCCGTCCCGAGCTGTTCATGGCGGGCCGAACCGCGGAGGCCTACCGCCGACTGGGGCTCGACCCGCGTAAACGTACCGTGCTCGTGTTCGGTGGTTCGGGTGGATCCCAGGCGCTCATCTCGGGAGCGGTTCGCGCGGCGGCCGCGTGGCGACACGAGCCGCGGCTCCAGGTTCTCCTGGTCACCGGGGCACGAGTGCATGCCGAGCGGCTGCAGTCCGCCTTGCGCCGAGCGGGCATCGAGAACGTCGTCGCCACGACGTACATCGATCGCATGGAGGACGCCTTCGCGATCGCCGATCTCGTCGTCTGCCGCGCCGGAGCGACGACCGTCGCCGAGATCGCGACGTGCGGCAAGCCCGCAGTCCTCGTTCCCTGGCGCGACGCGGCGGAGGATCACCAGATGGAGAATGCCCGCCTGCTACACGAGGCGCACGCTTGTGTGATCGCCGAAGACGAGGCACTCTTACGGGGGGAACTGAGGGTCGTCGTCGAGGAGGCCCTCGGAGATGAGGGGAGGCTGGCTGCCATGGCACAGCGGGCACGTTCCGTGGGGGTTCGAAACGCATCGTTACGTGTCCTCACCGAGCTCGCTGCGCTCGTCGGCGGCCTGGGACCGTGATCGGGCGTCATCACGGCGAGCGCTATCACCTGATCGGGGTCGGAGGGTCGGGGATGAGCGGGCTGGCATCCCTCCTGCGTTCCTTCGGGGCTCGTATCTCCGGTTCGGACCTGCGCGAAGGACGCGAGACCGAGCGTCTTCGGCGTCAGGGCATCCCCGTGCACATCGGCCACGACGCGCGCCACGTGCCGTCCCGTGTCGACGCGGTGATCGTCTCGTCGGCGATCCCGGAGACCAACGTGGAGCTCGCGACGGCGCGTGCCCGGGGAATCCCTGTGGTGCCACGTCTCGACGCGCTCCGATCGCTGCTCGCGCTTGGCCGCAGCGTGGGGATCGCCGGGACGCACGGCAAGACCTCCACCGTGGCGATGCTCACGGAGATCCTTCGCTTCTCCGGATATCAGCCGAGCTTCTATGCCGGAGG
>CP070725.1:1588581-1592358 GCA_020350845.1 Candidatus Bipolaricaulota bacterium | reverse complement strand
GATCACTATGGTATTGCGGAAATCGACCGTGCGGCCGTGACCGTCGGTGAGGCGTCCATCGTCGAGCAGCTGGAGCAGGACGTTCCAGACCTCGCGGTGGGCCTTCTCGATCTCGTCGAACAAGACCACCGAGTAGCCGCGCCGGCGCACGGCCTCGGTGAGGCGGCCGCCCTCCTCGTAGCCCACGTAGCCCGGAGGCGCCCCGATCAGCCGCGACACCGAGTGCTTCTCCATGTACTCGGACATGTCGATCCGCAGAAGGGCGTCGTCCGTGCCGAACAGGAATGCCGCCAGTGCCTTCGCGAGCTCCGTCTTCCCCACGCCTGTCGGGCCGAGGAAGAGGAAGGTCGCGATCGGTCGGCGGGGGTCGGAGAGGCCCGCCCGCGAGTGGCGAACGGCCTGGCTGACAGCGCGTACGGCGTCGTCCTGATCGATGACGCGGAGATGGAGGAGATCCTCCATCTCCGTCAGGCGAGAGCGCTCTTCCTGGAGCATGCGCTCGGCGGGAATCCCCGTCCACTGCGATACGAGCGCGGCGATCTGTGCCTCCGTGACCTCTTCCCCTTGGCCACTCACGCGCAGCCGGCTGCCCGCCTCGTCGAGGAGGTCGATCGCCTTGTCCGGAAGGAAGCGGTCGGCGAGATAGCGCTCGGAGAGCTTGGCGGCGGCGCGGATCGCGCCCGGGTCGATCGTCACCCGGTGATGCGCCTCGAGGGTCTCCTTCAGGCCTTCGAGGATCTCGATCGTCTCCTCGATCGTCGGCTCGCTGACGTACACCCGCTGGAAGCGGCGCTCGAGGGCCGAGTCCTTCTCGATGTTCTTGCGGTACTCGTCGAGCGTCGTCGCCCCGATGAGCTGGAAGCGGCCTCGCGACAGCGGCTCCTTGAGCATGTTCGACGCATCGATTGCTCCCTCGGCGGCGCCCGCGCCGACGAGGGTGTGCACCTCATCGAGGAAGACGATCATCTTCCCGGCGGAGGCCTCGATCTCCTTGATCACTGCCTTCAGCCGGTCCTCGAACTCCCCGCGGAACTTCGAGCCCGCGACCATGCCCCCGATGTCCAGCGACACCAGCTCCTTGTCGCGCAGCGTCTCCGGAACCTCCCCCGCGGCGATCCGCTGCGCCAGTCCCTCGACGACGGCCGTCTTCCCGACGCCGGGCTCGCCGATGAGCACGGGGTTGTTCTTGCGCCGCCGCGAAAGGATCTGCTCCACGCGCTGGATCTCGTCGTCGCGACCGATCACCGGATCGAGCTCGCCGCGCTTCGCCATCTCCGTGAGATTCGTCGACTACTTCTGCAGTGCCTGATAGCGCTCTTCGGAGTCCCGGTCGGTGATGCGCTGCTCCCCGCGAACCGATCGCAGCGCGCCGTAGATCGCCTCGGGAGAGATCCCGTGGGCGTCGAGCACCCGCTTCAGCGCGGGATCCGTGGAGCGGCTGATCGCGAGGAGGAGATGATCGACGCCGATGTACTCGTCGTGCAGCCGATCGGCCTCCATCTGCGCTCCGGTGACAACGGCATCGAGCCGCGGGGTGATGTAGATCGGTCCCCCGCCGCCTCCGGAGAGCGTCGGCTTGCCGCGCAGGAGCAGCTCGAGGTCCTTCGACAGTCCGTCGACGTTGATCCCCATCTGACGGAGGATCTCCCGTCCGACGCCCTCTTTGGTGACGAGGACGGTCAGGACGTGTTCCACGTCGAACTGGTTGTGTCTCGTTCGCGCCAACAGGTCCTGCGCTTCGCGGAACAGCTCCTGCGCGCTCTCGGTCATCTTGTCGAATCGGATCATCGTGCCGCCTCGAATTAGCAGTTCGATATAGCGACTGCTAATCTCAGTATAGGGTCGTCCGCCACGGCTGTCAAGGGGACGCGTAGAGGTGATCGAGTCGGTCCTGAGAAGGGCAGCGATCGGCGCGGCGCGAGGCACACACACGGAGGGAAGAGCGCGGTAAGGCGGAAGGCGATGGGAAAGCTGCGGCTACTGGAGCCCCTTCACGATCATGTTCACCGCGGCGTACAGGAGGACGATCGAGAACAGCTGACGGAGGCGCCTCCGCGGGATACGGCTGCCGACCCGCGGGCCGATCTGGGCGCCCACGACGATCCCCAGGATCAGCGGAATCGCGAGCTCGAGGTGGAGCGTTCCTGCCAAGCGGCTCGTCACGGTGCTTGCGAGGGCGGTAGGGATCATCACGAACAGGCTCGTGGCGACGGCCGTGACGATGTCGAGGCCGAGGAAGACCACGAGGGACGGCACGAACACCGTTCCTCCGCCGATGCCAAACAGCTTCGTCGCGGTTCCCGCGACGAGGCCGAGGACGGCGATCAGCGCGTAGAGACGGATCCCCGTCGCCTCGCCTCGGGCGATCGGACGGAGCTCTTTCGGTGTCCTGCCGAAGAGCATCATGAGCATCGGATAGAGGAGGAAGACGCCGAAGGCGGTCGTCAGCCAGGCGGAGCGGGCAATGCTCGCGACGTAGCCGCCGAGGAAGACCCCGGCCAACGCCGAGGGCATGAACAGCAGCCCCACACGGAAGTCGATCACTCGCCGTCGGTAGTACGCGATCGACGCCGAGATTCCGGTGAACAGAACGGCCGCGATCCCCGTGCCCGCGGCCTCTTGCTGCGTGGCGACGAATCCCCCGAGAAGCAGGAGCGGTGTCATGAAGACGCCTCCCCCGAGGCCGAGGAGGCTCGCGACGAGTCCGATGGCGACCGCTGCGAAGAACAGTAGGAAGAACGTGCCGACCTCGAAGCCCACGCGAATCCCCCCTCCGTCGCTCGGACGCCGATGATACGTCGTCTCTTCCGCGCGCTCACCCGAGGGTGCGAACCGGATGGCGAACGTCCCTGGGGACGGGTAGAGTAGAGCCCGAGGACGGAGAATCCCGGAGGTGGTGTGGATGGATCGACCGACCCGCGAGGAGGCGTACGCGCTTCTCACGCGACACAACTCGAACGACGGCCTCATCAAGCATGCTCTCGCGGTGGAAGGCGTGATGCGCCACATGGCCAAGCGTCGCGGACACGACGAGGAGATGTGGGGGATCGTCGGGCTGGTCCACGACCTCGACTACGAGCAGTTCCCGGAGCAGCACTGCCACAAGACCGCCGAGATCCTCCGCGAGAGCGCGTGGCCCGAGGAGTACATCCATGCCGTTCAGTCGCACGGATGGGAAATCTGCACCGACGTGGAGCCCGTTCACGAGATGGAGAAGGTGCTCTACGCGATCGACGAACTGACCGGGCTCATCACCGCGGTGGTGCTCGTCCGTCCGTCGAAGAGCCTTCACGACCTGACGCCGAAGTCGGTGACGAAGAAGTGGAAGGACAAGAGCTTCGCCGCCGGCGCCAGCCGGGAGATCATCCAGAAGGGAATCGACCTCCTCGGCATGGAACGCGCGGAGCTCTTCGCCGAGGTCATCGCCGGGATGCACACCGTCGCTTCTGAACTCGGATTGGCGGGGGAGCTCGCCGACGAGGGAGTGGCCTGATGGCCGACCCGCGGTACAGCGTCGGACGCTGGGACCTCACAGACCTGGTCGCCGCGCCCGTCGGCCCGGCGATGGATGCCGCGGTGGACGAGGTCAAGCGGCTCGCTTCCGGGTTCGCCGGGCGGCGGAGCGAGCTCTCGTCGCTCCCGTCGGCCGAGGCCCTTCGGGGGCTGCTCGCCGATCGCGAACGGCTCGAGCGGGCGCAGCGTCGCGTGGACGGGTACGCCGCGCTGCATTTCGCCGAGGACACCGGGAATCAGTCCGCCGCATCGCTTCGCGTGCGG
>CP070725.1:1585137-1588481 GCA_020350845.1 Candidatus Bipolaricaulota bacterium | reverse complement strand
CGGTCATCACCGACCCGCACTACGTGGAGACGCCTGCGTCCGAAGAACACGGCTTTGCGCCGGGGCATCTCGGAGACAGTGTCGAGCGCTTTCGACGAGCGTTGAATGCCGTGCGCTTCGTCCGACGCTTCCTACAGGAGCATGGCCCCGCCGTCGCCCAGTTCAGGCATACGCATCGTGGGTCCTCACGTGAGGTTGACGGCGAGGCGGTCCTGCAAGTCGTGAGATCGGCATGTTGGAACCACGCTCGAGAGCCGATCGGTCTTCTCCAAGTCCGCATCACGCCGGATGCCGTCTTCTTCCGGGAGGTCATCACGGGAAGGTACATCTAGGTCGCGGGGCACGCCGGAAGTGACCTGCCAGTGCATGTCCACGGCCTTTTGACATTCTCACGGGAGGGTGCTATAGTGGTGCCTGCAACGCATGTTGTTGGGATGGACGGTCCTGTTGTAGGACGTTGCGAGAACGTCCGTGGCTGTCGGGATGCGTCGCTGTTCATCTCGTGCGGCTCCAGGTCCGGAGGAAGGTCAGACCGCGGAACGCAAGGAGGCAGATGTGAGAAGGCTGGTCTGCATTGCCCTGGGTATCGTGCTCATTGCGAGCGCGGCCGCCTGGGCGGGTTGGGAGGAGATTGCGTCGCTAAACACGGCCCGCGGCAACCACTCCGCTGTGGTCGTTGACGGCGTTCTGTACGTAATCGGAGGAGAGTGGGACGGGGACGGTACGGCGCCGGTCGAGAAATACGATCCGGTCGCGGACGTCTGGACGGAGATCGGACCCAGTGCGCCAAACGCCGCCGGGGCAAACACGGGCGTCTACGACGGCGTGATCTATGTCATGGGCGGAGTCCATGTGGAAGACGATGCCATCTACGAGGGTGGCGGCTACATGTGGGACACGCGTGCCAATCCAACGCCGGTCTGGGAGCCGACGCCCGGTGGAGGTCCGACGATGGGGCACGGGGACTCGCCGGGACCGACGCTGGTCGGCACCAAGATCTACCTCCTCAGCGGCGAGGATGACGACATCGACAACGCGTGGCCGGACTACGTCAAGGTCGTAGACATCTACGACATCGTTACGGGAGAGTGGACGGTCGGAGCGAGCATCGAGCCCTACCAGCGCGAGGATCAAGGCGTGGCTGCTGTCGGAACCAAGATCCTCGTGATGGGCGGCGAGTACCAGGACGAGCCTTGCCGGATCCTCAACATCTACGACACCCAGCTGAACGAGTGGAAGCACATCGAGGACATCCCTGTCGGCTGGGAGAAGCTGCGGATGGTTCCCATCGGTGACCTTGTGTACATCGCCACCGGAGACGGGGCGGGCGGAAACGTGACGTGGACGCTCGACCTCTTCACGATGGAGTACACACGCGTGCAAGCGATTCTCCCGTTGAGACTCGCCGAGGCAGCGTTGGCCGTTCTTGACGGGCAGCTGGTCGCGATTGGAGGCGAGGAGGCTGCCAGCGAGGAACTCGTCGGCAACGCCTTCATTCTGAGGGAATAGGTGGTCGACAGAAGTCGGCTTCGATAGACGCGTACGGGGGAGGGTGGCCGGCGGCCATCCTTCCCCGATTCTTCACGTTAGAATCGGTTCGAAGTCAGACGCTGCCGGCGGACGCTGTCCGCTGGATTGCAGCGCGGATGGCGCGAAAGGAGAAGAGTATGGAATGGCTCTGGACTCCAAGGAAGGCGGTCGTCCTCCTCGCACTTGCCGTAGCGTTGGCGAGCCTCGCGTTGTCCGCCTCGGCTGATGACGCGGTGATTCACAGGCGCCTCGACCTCGTCTTCGAAGGCATGAGTGATACGGATGACATGTGCATCTGGATCCACCCAACAGATGCGTCCTTGAGCACGATCATCGCGGCGGATAAGGCGGCGGATGTCATCGCGGTCTACGATCTTGGCGGGGTCGTTCTCCAGACGATCGAGCTCCCGCGCAGCGACGAGGAGGGCTCAGAGCAGCCGGGAAACATCGATGTTCGCTATGGATTCCCCCTCGGCGACGATACCGTGGACATCGTCGCCTTCAATCAGCGGGCGAGCCGACGTGGTCTTGGTTTTCGCATCTACAGCGTGGATCCGGACACGCGCTTGCTCACCCGGGTCGACGATGGTGCGGCTCTTGAACACCGCAACTACGGGATGTGCCTGTACAAGAGCCCGTTGACCGGCAAGTTCTACGCGTTCGCGACGTCTAAGGGCGACGGTGTCGCGCAGTACGAGCTCGTGGACAACGGGCAGGGGCAGATCACGCCCGTCTACGTTCGGGGATGGGATCAGAGGAAGTGTGAAGGCGCCGTTGCGGACGACGAACTTGGGTACGTCTACATCTGCGAAGAGCCGACGGGCGTCTGGCGATACGATGCGGAGCCGGACGGATCCATAGAAGGTACGCACGTCGTCATCGTTGGTGGTGAGGAAAGCTTCAAGAAGGACACGGAGGGGGTTACGCTCTACTACGCTCAAGACGGTGGCTACCTCATCGTGTCGAGTCAGGGAAGCGACACGTTCTTTGTTTACGACCGCCATCCCCCTCACGCGTTCGTGAAAAGCTTCCAGATCATCGACGTCAACGACACGGATGGCATTGACGTCACGAATGTCGCCCTGAGCGATGAGTTTCCGTTCGGCATCTTTACATGCCATGACGACGGACGGCCGTCGATCGCGTTGGTCGTGGCCTATGAGGATCTCGGACTGGAGATCGACACGTCCTACGACCCGCGAACCGGAACGTACGACGCCGACTAGATCATGTGAACACCTCCTTGAAGGGGCCCGAGCTACATGGCTCGGGCCCTTGGCCTGAGAGGTTTCACACGGGAACCTGCCAAGATTCGCAAGATGGCGATCCGGAAGTTGGCGGCTGAGTTCGAGCCCGGTGACACGGTTGACGGGGTCGCGCGGCCTGAGGATGAGACCGTCGTCGATGAGAACAAGGCGGCCTTCCCGACGGAGATCGTGTTCTCGCACCTCCCGAAGTCCATCGTGATCGACGCTTCGAGACTGCCTGCGGGAGAGCGTGTCGAAGCGCAGGTGGCGAGTCCGCAGGAACGGGAACCGCTGCCTGTTCGCCACGATGTCGGTCTACAATTTCCGTCGATGGAGAGTGTGTCTCCTCGAGGCGGAGTGACGACGTGACCACGGATCTACGGCTTCTCGTCTTCGATCTCGACGGCACACTCTTGGACCGCGATCATGAGCTCCCCGAGGCTCTTCGCGCGCTGCTTCGCCGGCTGCGATCCCTGGGAGTGGAGTCGACGATCGCCACCGGTCGTCCTCTCGCGGCGGTGAAGAGATTCGTACGCAGTCTGGATCTGAGGACGCCGCTGATCGCAT
>CP070725.1:1579465-1585037 GCA_020350845.1 Candidatus Bipolaricaulota bacterium | reverse complement strand
TGTGGAGTCCTCGGAGATCACACTGGGGCCCGCGGACGGATCGTTGGACGAGCTGCTCGGCGCCCAGTCGATGGCACTCTCGCTGCTCGGTGAGGCGCTCGAGACCCTCGGCTCGACCGCCGGGGAGGGGCTCTCCGATGCGCTCCGCGAGGAGCTGGAAGCGATCGCCGCGGGACTCCCCGACTCCTCGCTTCGTGACGCCCTCGAGGAGCTGCTCGAGGCGGAGGATCCGCAAGCGGTGGAAGAGCAGCTCTCGGAGTTGCAGGAGTTCTTCGACGAGGAGGCGGGGAGCGCGCCGGTGGCGGATGAGGGGATCCCGCCAGATCCGGGTACGGGTGCGACGTCCGAGGAGCTTTGGAGCCCTCCCGAGCTCGAACCGGACGCGTTGCAGCCTCAGGGGCCGCAGGCCGCGAGCGGGGAACACTCGCAAGGCGATGGGAGTGGGCAGCGCAGGACGGGCTCCGATTCCGGCCCCGGTGAAGGGGGGGAGACCCCGGCGATTGAGCGGATGCTCGGCGGTACGGAGGGACTCGAGGAGGAGGCGGATCTCTACCTCGAGACGGGTGAGCCCGCGTTCTATGAGACAGAGGTTCATGGGGAGATCGGGCTCGAGGGGGAGTTCGAGGAGTTTGTCACCCGTGGCGTCCCCCTCGAGCCGGCAGGTACGGGAAGCTCAGGCGACGGGCTGTACATCGTCAACTACGACGACCTGCGCGCGATACTCGACCGGCGCGGCATCGATCCCGCCGATCGCGAGCTGATCAGGCGGTACTTCGAGGCCGTCACCCAAGGAGGAACATGATCACCGAAGCGGAGTGTGAGCGAGCGGAACAGGCACTGGCAGCGCTGCAGGAGGCGATCGCGTCCGTCATCGTCGGGCACGAGCAGATCGTATGCGCCGCCCTGATCGGGCTCCTGTGTGAGGGGAACGTCCTTCTCGAGGGGATCCCGGGACTCGGGAAGACGCTCCTCGTCCGGGCGCTGGCATCGGCGCTGGGGCTCCGTTTCTCGCGCATCCAGTTCACGCCCGATCTGATGCCTGCAGACATCGTGGGAACCGACATCATCACCGAGGAGAGCGGACGCAGGACCTTCACCTTCTCCCGGGGGCCGGTGTTTGCGAACATCGTCCTTGCCGACGAAATCAACCGCGCGACGCCGAAGACGCAATCGGCGCTTCTCGAGGCGATGGAGGAGCGGACGGTCACGGTGGGGACGTCGACCTATGACCTCGAGGAGCCGTTCCTCGTGCTCGCGACCCAGAACCCGATCGAGATGGAGGGGACCTATCCGCTTCCGGAGGCCCAGGTCGACCGCTTCATGCTCAAGGCGATCCTCAGCTATCCGTCACTGGACGAGATGGTGGCGATCGCCGAGCGCAACACGGAAGGCGAGGGGATCGTCCTCCCCCAAGCGGTCGCTTCCGCTGACGAGATCTTCCTCGCGCGGCGCGCGGTCTGGGAGATGCCCATCGGCGCGGAACTCCGCCGCTACATCGTTCGCCTCGTACTGGCGACCCACCCCGCTCACCCGCTCGCCACCGGCGGCGTTCGCGACTTCGTCGAGTATGGTGCGAGCCCACGCGCGGCGATTGCCCTGGTCCGAGCGGCCAAGGCGCACGCATTCCTCGCGGGGGAGGGCGGCGTGCGGCGTGCCGACATCGAGGCGGTCTTTCCCATGGCGCTGCAGCACCGGATGATCCTCAACTTCCGTGGCGAGGCGGAGGGCGTCTCCACCGCATCGCTTCTCGATGAGGTGTGGTCGACGACCAAGGTGACATGACCGAAGCGCTGATCGACACCGAATTCCTCGAGCGTCTTGCGAACCTGCGATTCATCGTGCGCGGTCGATGGAAGGGGCGCCTGTCCGGAGTCCATGCCTCGAGACGTGCGGGCGTCAGCTTGGAGTTCGCGGACTACCGCGAGTACTGCCCGGGCGATGATCTGCGCTACGTCGACTGGAACATCTACGGGAGACTCGATCGCGTCCTCGTCAAGAGCTTCGTTCACGAGGTGGATCTGCCGGTGACCCTTCTCGTCGACTGCTCCGCTTCGATGTCGCTCGGTCAGCCGTCGAAGCTCCGCTACGCGGGACGCCTTTGCGCCGCCCTCTCCTACCTCGGACTGAACGGACTCGAGCGCGTCGGCGTCTACCCCTTCGCCGAGCGGCTTCTCCCCGGCATTCCGCCGCGTCACGGGATGCGTCAGATGGGGCACGTTCTGCGTCTGCTGCAGGGGCTCAGCGCCGAGCGGCCGACGGCCATGGATGAGGCGCTCGCGCAGTATGTTGCCCACTCGCACGAGAGCGGCCTGGTGTTCGTTATCGGAGATCTGCTCACGGATCGCGGCTACGAAGAGGGGATCTCACGGCTGCGCGTGCGCGGGGATCGCGTGGTCGTCGTGCAGCTCCTCGCGCGCGAGGAACTCGACCCCGCTCTCGAGGGCAGCGTGCGCATCACGGAAGCCGAATCCGCGCAGCATCTCGAGCTTGACATCGGCCGCCGCACGTTGGCGCAGTACCGCCAACGTCTCGACGCCGAACTCTCTCGTCTCGAGAGCTTCCTTGCCGGACTGCAGATCCCCTACTTCCTCGTGCCCACGGACGCTCCGCTGGAGGAACTCCTGTACCGCAGGTTCCGTGCACAGGGAGTGCTGCAGTGATCCTCTCGTCTCCAGGGAGCCTCGCGCTGCTCGCCACCGCCGCCGGCGTCGTCATCCTCTACTTCCTGCGGTCGCGGAGCCGACGCGTCGAGGTCTCGGCACTCTTCCTCTGGCGTGGCCTCAAGGCCGATTCCGAGGCACGTGCCGCCACGTTCCGGGAGCGTATCGATGCGCTTCTACTCCTTCAGGTGCTTCTGGTCATCTTTCTCGCCGTCGCGATCGCCGGTCCGGCGCTCCTCCGTACGCAGTCGAGGCTCGGTTCGGCGGCGATCGTGATCGACGTCAGCGCGAGTATGAGGGCGTCATCCGTCGACGGTGTGCGCCGAATCGACGCGGCGCGCGCGGAGGCGCTGCGTGTGCTTGCCGAGCTGGGTGCGACCTCTACGGCGGTGGTCGCGTTCTCCGAGCATCCGGTCGTCGTCCTTCCGCCCACGTCGGAGGCGTCGTCTGTACGAGACGCCATCGCCTCGGTCGAACCCACGTGGGAGGGCGACGGCAGTCCGGAGCTGCTGAAGACGATCCTGCGAGGGCTGGAGCGCGGTGGCTTTGCGCGGGTGTTCGTGCTCTCGGATCGGGCTGTCGGTCTCGCGCTCCCTCGCGTCGAGCAGTGGGTCGCCGATCCCAGCGAGAACCTCGGGATCGTGGCGTTCCACGTCCGGGAGGGGGCGGAAGAGGGCACGGTGCACGCCTTCCTACGGGTGCGCAACGGCAGTCCGCGTCAGGAAGTGATCACCGCGACGGTCGGCGACGGGACTGTAAGGTCCAGCGTCGAGATCACCGTCGGTGCGCAGGAGGAAGCGGCCGCCGTCGTCAGGCTGTGGCCGACGGATGCGCTCGCGTTCACAGCAGAGATCGACGTCGCCGACGGCTTCTCCGGTGACGACCGGCGCTACGCGGCGCTCGGCCGCCCCGTCGAGTACCGTGTCCTGTGGGTCGGCGATCGGGATCGCTTCGTCGAGGCTGCGCTTCGCGCCGACCCCGCGCGAGAGGTCCTCATCGAGCACGTCGAGGAGATCTCTGCGTCCAGCGCCACCGACGTGGATCTCGTCATCGCCCGCAATGCGCGGCTTCCGTCGACGATCTCCGGGAACATCCTCCTGCTGCACGCCGCCCTCGAGGGGAGTCTCGCCCTTCGGGAGCCCCAGCCCGTGGGAGCCGTTCGCGCACTGCTCGACCATCCACTGCTGGCGGGAGTCGATGTGGGCGCGCTCGAGGTGCCGGAGAGCCCCGGAGCGGTCCTTCCCGACGGCGCCACCGTCCTGCTGGCGTCGCGCGGCCATCCGCTCCTCGTGCTGTGGACGGAGCTCGATCGCGAGGTCGTCGCCCTAATGCCCGATCTCGCACGTACCAATCTGCCGATCACCGTCGATCTCCCTCTCCTGGTACGCAATCTGCTCGACCACTTCGCCCGAACGTCGGCGCCGATCGATGGTGACACGGAAACCGCTGTCGGATCTCCGGTCGATCTCGCGCGAAGGGGGGAGCCGCTCTCGATTCGCACCCCGTCCGGAATCGTCGTGGACACGGGGCGTGGCGTACGCACCTTCGTTCCCGAGGCTCCCGGGATCTACGCCGTGATGACCCGTGGCGGCACCTACGCGGTGGGCGTCAACGTGCCCGTCACCGAGTCCGGCGCGTCGCCGGCACCGATCGAAGTTCCGCCCGCGGACGACCCGCTGCCGGAGGCGACCGCACCGCTTCCCCTGTGGGGAGCGCTTGCGGCCCTCGCGCTCCTCGTCCTGCTTCTTGAGGCGACGCTCTACCACCGCCTCCCTGCCTTGTGGAGGCGTCGATGATCGCCTTCGCTCGCCCGCTTGTCCTCCTCGGCGGAGCCGCCATTCTTGCCGCGCTCATCGTCTACCGGAAGCAGTGGATCGCGCTGCTGCCCGCCGCCGTGGCCGCCGCGCTCCTTCTCGCCGCCCTCGCCGGGCCGCACCGGATCATGGAGAACGCACACGGGCGGATCGCCTTCCTTGTCGATCGATCGCCGAGCGTGCGTCGGACCACCTCGGTTGAAGAGCTTTCCGAGCGCATGGCGGCCGTCGCCTCCGGACATCCCGAGAGAGACGTCTCCGTGATCTGCTTCGCCGAGCGCGCGGCCACGGCGACGGCGCCGACCGCGGTGGCGCTCGTCGAGGCGGCAAGTGAGCCCCTCGGGGAGGCGACCGATCCGTCTTCGGCGTTGTCCCTCGCGCTTGCCCTTCAGCGGCCGGGCGAGCCCCTACAGCTCGTCCTCCTCAGTGACGGGCGGTTCACCGGCGGTGCCGACGAGGCGGTCGCCAAGGCGCAACAGGCCGGCGCAGCGATCTCGTGCATCCCCGTCGGGAACGCCGTCCTTGAGGATGTTGCCGTGACCGCGCTCGATCTCCCGTCTGAGGTCGCCCCGGGGCAGCCGTTCGCGGTGCGCTTCGATGTCCGCGCCGAGCGTCCCGGCCCGGCGACGGTTGCCGTCTACCGCGGGAACGAGCTCCTTCACACCTCGACTGAGCCTCTTGTGCGCGGGATCAACCGGTTCACGATCCACGACGAGCTTCTGCTCGAGGGCGGCTATGAGTATCGCGTGGTCGTGCGACGAGCAAGCGACGTATGGGTGGAGAACGACACCCTCGCCGCCTTCACCCGCACGAGCGACACGCCGCGCATCCTGCTCGTCACCAAGGAGGACGACCCGCCGGTGGCGGCCCTTCTCGAGGGATCCGGACGGAGCTACTCGACCGCCTCCTCCGTGCCTTCGGTGGAAGGTCTCGCCGGCGTGCGTCAGATCCTCGTCGCCGGCTTCCCGTTGGCGGATCTCAGTGCGCTCGAGCTGGCGACGCTCGACGCGTTCTCCGGGCAGCTCGGCGGGAGCCTCCTCGTCGTCGAAGGAGAGGACGCACTGCGGGGCTTCGGTGGCGGCGATCTCGAAGACCTGC
>CP070725.1:1573575-1579365 GCA_020350845.1 Candidatus Bipolaricaulota bacterium | reverse complement strand
TCGCTGCTGATCGACGACAAGGCCGAACTCGGTGGGAAGCTGCTCCTCCAGACCCATCGCTTCTTCGGGTCACGGGAGGCGGTCTTCGCCGGAACTCGCGGCATCGAGATCGCGGGCCGCCTCGAGGAGGAGGCTTCGGCCTTACCGGCGGTGGAGCTGTGGCGACGGTCGACCGCCCTCGCCGTGTACAGCGACGGGATCGTCGGCGTGGTCCGGGCTGCGCATGGCTACATCAACGTCCGACCGCAGGCGCTTCTCGTCGCCGCCGGAGCGCGTGAGAAGAGCCTCCTCTTCCCCGGCCATACCCTCCCCGGAGTGTACGGCGCGGGCGCCTTCCAGACCCTGGTGAATCGCGATCGCGTCCGTCCCTCCGAGCGGCTGTTCATCGTCGGAGGCGGGAATGTCGGTCTGATCACCGGCTACCACGCCCTCCAGGCGGGGATCGATGTCGTCGGTCTGATCGAGATCCTGCCGGCATGCGGCGGCTACAAGGTCCATCGGGACAAGCTCGCCCGCCTTGGCGTTCCCATCCACACCTCCCACACGGTCCTCTCCGTGAACGGCACACGCGAGGTGGAGTCGATCACGATCGCCGCCGTGGGACCCGATTTCGCTCCGCTTCCCGGCAGCGAGCGTTCGTACGCCTGCGACACGGTTCTCATCGCGGTGGGCCTCGATCCGGTGGACGAGATCTACCGGCAAGCAAAGCGCTTCGGGCTCTCGGCATTCGCCGCCGGCGATGCCGACGAGATCGCCGAAGCCTCGGCCGCGATCTTCTCCGGGCGGATTCGCGCCGTCGAGACGGCGCGCGCCCTCGGGAAGGAGACCGGTCCCGTCCCTGACGGCTGGGTGCGGACGCTCGAGATCCTGAAGTCCGCGGGCGGCGCGGTGTTCCCTCCGGAGAGACCTCCCGCGCACCGAGGCGTCCTTCCCGTCTTCCATTGCGCGCAGGAGATCCCGTGCGATCCCTGCTCACAGATCTGTCCGCAATCGCTGATCGCGATCCGGACCGCGGACATCCGGGGGACGCCCGCGTTCCTCGGGATCGAACGTGACGTCGAGTGCACCGGGTGCGCACGATGTGTCACCGCCTGCCCGGGGCTCGCCGTCAGCCTCGTCGACTACCGGAGCGACCCCGAGTCGCCAACGGTCACGCTCCCGTTCGAGTTCGACGACTCCCGGCTGGGATCGGCACGTGCAGTGACAGCGCTCGACGACGAAGGGGAGGTCCTCGGCGTGTACCCGGTGCTCGAGCTGTCAGCACGTAGAGAGGGCACGTCCCTCCTCCGGCTTCAGGCGCCGGCCGCAGTGGCACCGCGGATCGCCGGGGTCCGCGTCCAGCCTGATGACGTCGGAACTCCTTTTTCCTCCTCGGTTTCCACGATTGGCGACGAGATCGTCGTCTGTCGCTGCGAACGCGTCACTGTGCGAGAGATCCGTGCCCTGATCGCGGGAGGGTGCCGCGATGTCAACGAGATCAAGGCGGTCACGCGCGCGGGGATGGGAGCGTGCGGCGGGAAGACGTGCGCGGCGTTGATCCTGCGCCTCTTCCGCGAGGCGGGAGCCTCCGCGGAGGAGATCACGGAGAATGTCCGCAGGCCGCTGTTCGTCGAGATCCCGTTGGGCGCCTTCGCCGGAGTGGAGGGAGACGAAGTTGGCTAGGTCGTCGGCCGCCGACGCCGTGATCATCGGCGCGGGAAGCGTCGGTGTGGCCGCGGCGTACGCCATGGCCCGCTGCGGACTCGACGTCACCGTCCTCGACGCCGCCGCGAGTCCCGGCCAAGGATCCCACAAGGCGGCGATCGGCGGGATCCGCGCGACCCACTCCGATCCCGTCAAGATCCGGCTCTGCTCGCGGACGCTCGCGATCATCGCCTCATGGGAGAAGGAGCACGGTGAGAGCCTCGACTGGCACGCCGGCGGCTACTCCTTCGTGGCGTATCGAGAGCCCGAGGAGAAGGCGCTGCGCTCCCTCCTCGACGTCCAGCGTGCCGCCGGGCTGAACATCCGATGGCTCGACGGGGCCGCCCTTCGCGAGATCATCCCCGCGCTCAACCCCGAGGGCCTTCGTGGCGGAACCTTCTCCCCCGAGGACGGGCATTGCTCTACGCTCCTCGCCGGGCATGCGTTCTGCGAGCACGCCCGCCGCGCAGGAGCGATCTTTCGCTTCCGTGAGCCGGTCTCCCGCATCGTCGTGCGGCGCGGCCGGGTGATCGAGGTGCGCACACCCCACGGTCGCTACCCCACCGCGGTGGCGATCAATGCCGCCGGCGCGTGGGCGGCAGACGTCGGACGTCTCGTCGGCGAGGACCACCCGGTTCGTCCCCACGCCCACGAGGCGGGGATCACCGAACCGGTGGCGCCGTTCCTCGAGCCGATGGTCGTCGACATCCGCCCCGGCCCGTCGTCGGGGAACTGCTACTTCTACCAGCTACGCGGCGGACAGGTCGGCTTCAGCCTGACGCCTCGGCCCGCGGTCGAGCGGCTCGACTGTCGCGAGACGAGCGGCTTCCTCCCCGAGGCGGCACGCCGCATGATCGACGTCATCCCTCGTCTTCACGGAATCCGCGTGCGGCGAACGTGGCGCGGCATCTACCCGATGACGCCCGACGGCTCGCCGCTTGTCGGATGGTCGCGTTCCGTGAGGGGCTACCTCGCCGCGGTCGGGATGTGCGGTCAGGGCTTCATGCTCGGTCCCGGTCTGGGAGAGCTCCTCGCTCGTGCCGTGCGCGGCGAGCCGGCGGATGAAGGGGACGCCGAGGCGCTCGCCGCACTCTCCCCCTATCGCGCCTTCGACACGGCAGAGCGACTCAAGTAGCCCCGTCGTCCTCCGGGAGGCGCACGGAGAAGATCGGCTCCTCGCGCACGGTAGCTCCCGCGGGAACCGACTTGCGCAGGGTCACGCAGGCGCCGATCTGCGCCCCGTCGCCGACACGAATCGGGCCGAGGAGGACGGCGTGCGCTCCCAGGAGGACGTTGCTCCCGACGGTCGGATGACGAGCGGGCTGTCCGCTGCGCAGTCCCCCAAGAGTGACGCCCTGGTAGATCAGCACGTCGTCCCCGACGACGGCGGTCTCGCCGATCACGACGCCCATCCCGTGGTCGATCACGACGCGCCGCCCGATCGTGGCGGCAGGATGGATCTCCACCCCGGTTCGTCTTCGCACCCAATGGGCGATCCACCGCGCCGGGAGACGAAGGCCGTGCGTCCAGAGCCAGTGGTTGATGCGATGCATCCACAGCGCGTGCAGCCCGGGATAGCAGAGGACGACCTCGAGCGTGCTTCGTGCCGCGGGATCCCTCCGCTTCACGGCCCGGATGTCCTCTCGCATGCGTCGAACCGTCACGTCTCCTCCCCCCAAAGCGTCGTCGATAGGTACCGCTCTCCGCCGTCGGGGAGCACGGTCACGATCGCTCCCCGGGCATCACGGAATCGCGCTGCGACGGCGACCGCCGCCGCCACGGCGGCGCCTGACGAGATCCCGACGAAGAGGCCCTCCGTGCGGGCGAGGGATCGTGTGACCGCGGCCGCTTCGTCTCCCGAGACGGTGACGAGGTCATCGACGACTGATAGGTCGAGTACCGCCGGCCGGAAGCCGGCGCCTATCCCTTGGATCACGTGAGCGCCCGATCGACCTTCGGAAAGAAACGGCGACTCCTGCGGCTCGACACCGATCACGCGGATGCGCCCGTCGCGGCGCTTCAGATACCGTCCGACCCCGCTGATCGTCCCTCCGGTCCCGATCCCGGCGACAAAGGCGGCGATCTCGCCCCCGGCCGCCTCCCAGATCTCGGGTCCCGTCGTCCGCTCGTGGATCTCCGGGTTTGCCGGATTGTCGAACTGGCGCGGTACGAAGGCGCCCGGAATCTCCGTCTCGAGGCGTTCGGCCTCGGCAAGCGCCCCCTTCATTCCCCCCTCGCCGGAGGTGAGAATGAGCTCCGCGCCGAGTGCGGTGAGCAGATCGCGCCGTTCGCGGCTCATCGTTTCGGGCATCGTCAAGATCAGACGATAGCCTCTGACCGCGCAGACCATCGCCAGGCCGATGCCCGTGTTTCCCGACGTCGCCTCGACGACGACACCTCCGGGGGCGAGCCGCCCGCGGCGCTCCGCATCGGCGATCATCGCCCACGCGATGCGGTCCTTGACGCTGGCCATCGGGTTGAATCGCTCGAGCTTCGCGAGGAGACGTACGCCGGCGGGGAGCTCGACGTGCGACAGCGGCACGAGCGGCGTCCCTCCGATGCATTCAAGGATCGCGGACTGACTGTTCATGCGTCTCCTCGAGGCGGGCGACTCCGTGCCTCCATCCTACCGCCTGCGGGAGGTCCGTGCAGGCTTCTCGACGGGCCTTCGAGGACGCTGGCCCGGGTTGCCCTTCATGCCACCCTCTTGCACTGCATTGCATCATCGGTGTAGGCTGTCCCAGAGCTCAAGGGGAGAGGGGAAACCATGCCGAATCATCGGATTGCCAGAGTGTGCTCGAGGGTGATCCTCGGGCTGCTTCTCGCCTGTGTCGCGGCGCACACGGTCTTCGCCGACGAGATCAGGGTCCCGGATGACTACCGCAGCCTGCAGCAGGCGGTCAACGCGTCCAGTGCGGGCGACGAGATCATCATCACACGGCGTACGGCCCTGCGCGAGAACGTCACGATTCGCAACGCCCGGCGGCTGACCATCACGACCGCGAGAACCGCGTCGGAAGTCGTCCTCCAGGCCCGGGATCACGATGAACCGGTCATCGAGCTCGCCAACTGCCGTCAAGTTCTCATCGAGAATCTCAACATCCAGAGCGGGTCAGTCGGGGTGTTCTGCGAAAACGGCGACGATGTCGTGTTTTCCAACTGTATCATCCAGGAGAACAAGACGGTCGGGATCACCGGAACGGGATTCGAGCTGGAGGAGTGCACGGTACGCTGGAACCTCACGTGGGGCGTGGAGCTCATCGGAGATCCCGAGGATCCGACCGAGGTTCACGCACTGATCACCGACAGCGTGATCCACCGCAACTTCGGCGGAGGTGTCCGTATCCAGGCCGCCACCGTTGAGTTCTCCTCCGCGACGATCAGCAACAACGTCGGCTACGGTCTCGAGGTCCTCGACGACTCGGTGGTCACCTTCGACGACGGATCGACACCGACGCTGATCGAGAACAACGTCGACGGCGTCTGGGTGCATGATGCGACGATTACGCTTCAGGGGATCATCCGCGACAACGGCAACGAAGGCGTCCTCGCGGAGGATGCGACGCTTCACCTCGAAGGAGCGATGATCAGCGGCCACCCGGTGGCCGGCGTGCACTACGTCCGCTCCACGGGCACGGTGATCGACACCACGATCACGGAGAATCCCGGGGACGGCGTGATCGTCGACGACGCAAGTTCAGTCACGATCTCAGGAGGGCTGATCTCGCTGCAGGGCCTCGCAGGGATCCTCGCGATCAACGCCGGACAAGTCGTCGTCGACTCGGGCGCGCTCATTCAGGCGAACGCCGGCAGCGGCCTGGTCGTGCGTGGGGCGTCGGCAACGGTGCTCGATGCCACGATCCTCGAGAATGAGCAGCACGGAATCCTCGTCGACTCGGCGGGGACGCTGGCCACAGCCGGCGCGGTGGTGAACGCGAATCTCATGGACGGAATCCACGTCTCGGCGGCATCCGCGACGATCGCCGCGAGCGACGTGTTCGCCAATGCGGCGAACGGGATCACCGCCCTCGAGGGCGCGGAGGTCACGGTCCTCGACGGCTCCACGGTGCACGAGAACGGCGTCGACGGCATCGCGGTGGACAGCGC
>CP070725.1:1570813-1573475 GCA_020350845.1 Candidatus Bipolaricaulota bacterium | reverse complement strand
CGCCGATGCGAAACGTACCTGAAGCGCACACGATCTACGCCTTCGAGCCGGAGATGCAGCCGGCGTTGACGATCGAGCCGCCGCAGACCGTGGTCTTCGAGACGCTCGACGCCCTCGGGGGGCAGGTGCGGGAGACCGGCGACACCGTGGACGCGCTCGACTTCTCGCGGGTCAATCCCGCCACCGGCCCGGTGGCCGTCGACGGCGCGCGTCCGGGGGATGCGCTCGCCGTCGAGATCCACGCCGTGGAGCTTCCCCATCAAGGGGCGATCATCGCCGGCCCGGGGATGGGAGTCCTCGGAGATCTGATCGAGCGTCCCGTGGCACGAATCCTGCCGATCGAGGACGGTGACGTCCGGTTCGGCGACCTGCGGATTCCCGTCTCGCCGATGGTCGGCGTGATCGGCGTTGCCCCCGAGGAAGGGAGTCATCCCACGGGGACTGCACATCGGCACGGCGGGAACATGGATGCGCGCGAGATCGGGCCACGGGCGACGGTCTACCTCCCCGTCTTCCGTCCCGGCGCTCTCCTCGCGCTCGGCGACGTCCACGCGGTCATGGGCGACGGCGAGGTCTGCGTCTCGGCCTGCGAGGTCTCCGCCGTGGTGACGACGCACGTTCGCGTTCTCGAATCCCGCGCACCCCGCTGGCCCGTGGTGGAGACGGACGACGCGATCATCCTCCTCGTGTCGCTTCCCACCATCGAGGAGGCACTGCGCGAGGCGACGCACGAGGCGGTGCGCGCCCTCGAGCGGGTCCTCTCGCTTCCGTTCGAGGACGCCTACCTTCTCGCCAGTCTCACGGTGGACATCGGTGTGAGCCAGCTCGTGGATCCCAACAAGACGGCGAAGGCGGTGCTCCCGAAGCGGCTCGTCGGTCCGTTCGAGGCGTGGCCCGCCTCGTAGCGCACGAGATCCGGCGGTGGGCTGGCCGGGAGTCGTATCCTCGGCGCCGATCGATCGACGGCCAAAGGAGCGTGGTGGCATGCTGGCAATCGTAGGCGGAACGGTCCTCACGCCGATGCAGCGGCTCGAGGACGGCGTGGTGCTCGTCGAGGACGGGAAGATCGTGGAGGTCGGGGTCGGGCTCGAGGTCCCGTCCGACGCGGAGCGCATGGATGCCTCGGGGAAGGTCGTCTTCCCCGGGTTGATCGACGCTCACTGCCACACGGGGGTGTTCCCCGACGGCATCGGGCTGCAGGATTCGGACGGGAACGAGATGACCGATCCGATCACCCCGCACCTCCGTGCGATCGATGCGATCCATCCCGGAGACCAGGCGTTCGAGGATCTTCGCGAGGCGGGGGTGACGACCATCAACACCGGCCCCGGGAGCGCGAACCTGATCGGCGGGCAGACGGCGGTCATCAAGACCGCGGGCCGATCGGTCGAGGAGATGCTCGTCCTCGCTCCCGCGGGGATGAAGATGGCCCTCGGCGAGAACCCGAAGCGCGTCTACGGGGAGAGCAAGAAGACCCCGTCCACGCGCATGGGGAACGCCGGCCTTCTGCGGGAGTGGCTGGTGAAGGCGCGGAACTACGCCGAGAAGCGCGCCGATCACGAGCGCAAGCAGGCCGAGTTCGAGGCCGGCGGAGAGGACGCCAAGCGCCCCGACCCGTTCGCAATCGACCTTCGCCTCGAGGAGCTGTCGCGCGTGCTCGCACGCGAGCTCCCCGCCCACATCCACGCCCACCGCGCCGACGACATCCTCACCGCATTGCGCATCGCCGAGGAGTTCGATCTCGATCTGGTCCTGATCCACGCCACCGAGGGCTACAAGGTGGCGGACATCCTCGCCGAGCGGGGGACGCCGTGCATCGTCGGCCCGATCCTCTTCTCGCGGATGAAGGTCGAGCTTCGCGACATGACGCCGCGCAATCCGGGGCTCCTCTCCCGAGCCGGCGTCACCGTGGCGATCCAGACCGACGGGATGTCGTCGGTCCGCTACCTCGCGATCGATGCCGCGCTCGCGGTACAGCAGGGGCTCGACGAGGACGAGGCGCTGCGCGCGGTGACCCTCACTCCTGCGGAAATCCTTCGTGTATCGGACCGGGTCGGAAGCCTAGAGGAGGGCAAAGACGCCGACCTCGTGATCGCCTCGTCGCACCCGTTCGACATCGCCGGGTGCCGCGTCGAGCATGTGCTGATCGACGGTCGGCCGGTGTTCCCCGCGTAGGCTCGGGGACGAACGGCCGGCGGCGGCGACGGCGCGCCGCCGCCGACAGGGCTCGTCAGCGCCCAGGCTCTCGCGGAGGCCGATTCGTGGGGCGCCCGAAGTGGCGGGCGATGAACAGATCCAGTCGATGGACGAGTTCCTGGATGCGATGCATGAGGACCTCCAAACGCGTCGGCTCCTCGTGCTGCGCCATCGCCGCGCGAACGATGCGCCCGATGTGGCCGTTCAGCGCCTCGAGCAGCCCGCCAACCATGCGCTCGAACTGGCGCGCCTCTTCGGGGCGCATCCCCTGAGTGAGTCCGTCGATGTAGCCCTTGACCCAGATCTTGAGCTCCTCGACGGCCTCCCGCGCCCGGATCTCCGACGGGCTCGGCGGCTCGGCGGCGTCCTGCCGTCTCACGAGGCGCTCTAGCGTCTCGACGAGCCGATGGAGCATGAGGTCGAGGCGGACGATCTGCTCTCGCAGCGTCGGTCCCTCCTCGTTCGG
>CP070725.1:1565479-1570713 GCA_020350845.1 Candidatus Bipolaricaulota bacterium | reverse complement strand
GCGTAGTCGAAGTGCCTGTCGGCGATGGGGATGACGACCGCCTGGACCGGCGCAAGCCACACAGGAAATGCGCCGGCGTAGTGCTCGACCAGAATCGCGTAGAACCGCTCGATGGCTCCGAGCAACGCGCGATGAACGACGTACGGCCTGTGCTGCGCGCCGTCCTCCCCGACATAGGTCATGTCGAAGCGTTCGGGAAGGTTGAAGTCGAACTGGATCGTCGTGAGCTGCCAGGATCGCCCGAGAACGTCCCTGACCTTGATGTCGATCTTCGGACCGTAGAAGACCGCCTCCCCCTCCATCCGCTCGTACGGTAGCTCTCGCGCGGTAATCGCCTTGAGGAGGGATGCCTCGGCCTGCGACCACATGGCATCGTCACCGGCGTACTTCTCCGGGGTGGCCGGGTCTCGAACGGAGAGCTCGATGTTGAACTCCTCGAATCCGTAGCCCCGCAGCAGGTCTAGGCTGAAGTCCAGCACACGCAGAATCTCGCTCTCGATCTGCTCGGGCGTACAGAAGATGTGCGCGTCGTCCTGGGTGATCCCGCGAACCCGCAGGAGACCATGGAGCGTCCCAGAGCGCTCATACCGATAGACGGTCCCCAGCTCGGCCCAGCGAAGTGGCAGGTCTCTATAGGAGCGGGTCCTCGACTTGTAGATCATGATGTGAAACGGGCAGTTCATCGGCTTGAGGAAGTACTCCTGCCCATCGATGTCCATGGGGGAGTACATCCCGTCGCGATAGAAGTCGAGGTGACCCGAAGTCTCCCAAAGCTTTCCCCGGCCGATATGGGGCGTGAAGACCAACTCATAACCGCCCTCGAGGTGGCGCTTGCGCCAATCATCCTCGATCACGACGCGCATGCGTGCGCCCTTCGGGTGCCAGTACGAGAGACCGGCGCCGGCCTCCTCGTGGAAGCTGACAAGATCGAGATCCTTGATCAGCCGCCGATGATCCCGCGCCTCGATCTCCGCCAGTCTCTCAAGGTGGTCTTCGAGATCCTGCTTGCGCTCCCAAGCGGTCCCATAGATGCGCTGCAGCATCGGCCGGGTCTCATCGCCGCGCCAGTAGGCCCCGGCGACGCTCATCAGACGGAAGGCGTCGCGCGGGATCCTCCCCGTGGACTGCAGGTGAGGACCGCGACAGAGGTCGATGAACTCCCCCTGGCCGAAGAAGCTCACCTCGTCGTCCTCGATCTCCTCCACGAGCTCGACCTTGTAGTCTTCACCCTGAGAGCGCAGCAGCTCGAGCGCCTTGTCCTTGGGAAACGTCGTCCGCTCGATCGGCTCATCGGCCTCGATGATGGAATGCATCTCCGCTTCGATGCGCGCGAGGTCCTCCTCCGTGAACGGCTCCTCGACCCCGAAGTCGTAGTAGAAGCCGTCCGCGATGGCGGGCCCGATCCCTAACTTGGCGTCGGGAAACAGCCGCTTCACCGCTTGGGCCATGACGTGCGCCGTCGTGTGTCGCAGGACCTCCAACGCCTGCGCGGATCCCGCGGTGACGATCGTCACCGACGCGTCCTCGTCCAACGACTCACGAAGGTCTCTCGGCTCTTCGTCGACAACGGCACAGACCGCTGCGTCGGCGAGCCGCGGACCGATCGCACGAGCGACGTCGAGAATCGACGAGCCGGCGGCAATCTCCATCTCTGACCCATCGGGCAGAACCACGCGGATCATGCTTCCCTCCTTCTCCCTTGGGGAATGCGATATGGTAGCTGGAGGTGATGCTGAACGGCAACGGCAGCAACATTCGCCGTTCTACAGGATATAGCGCGAGAGATCCGGGTCCTGGCTGATGTCTGCGAGACGCGTTCGCACGTACTCCTGGTCGATGCGCACCTCTTGACCGGCGTGTTCCTCTGCTGAGAAGGAGATCTCCTCCATCAGCTTCTCCATCACCGTGGCGAGGCGCCGTGCACCGATGTTCTCGGTCGTCTGATTGAGGTCAAAGGCGATCGCTGCGATCTCCCGGATCGCCCCTTCGTCGAACGCGAGCTCGACCTCCTCGGTCGCGAGCAACGCCCGATACTGCTTCACGAGGGCATCCTTCGGCTCGCTCAAGATCCTCTCGAACTCATCGGCGGTCAGGCTGTCGAGCTCGACGCGAATCGGCAGGCGACCCTGTAGCTCGGGGATCAGGTCCGACGGCTTCGACATGTTGAATGCCCCGGCGGCGATGAACAGGATGTTCTCTGTGGTCACCACGCCGTAGCGGGTGCGGACGGTCGTCCCCTCGAGGAGAGGAAGGAGATCGCGCTGGACGCCCTGCCGTGACACCCCGGGGCCGCCGGTCTCCTCACGCCCTCCCGCGGCGACCTTGTCCAGCTCGTCGAGGAAGACGATCCCCATCTGCTCCGCGAGGTTGAGGCCACGCGTGCGAACATCCTCGGCGTTGATCAACGAGTCGAGCGCCTGCTCGAAGAGGATCGGGCGGGCGTCGCGGATGCGCAGCCTGCGCTTCTTCCGCGACGGCGGGAGCAGTCCGGAGAGCATGTCTCCCATGTCGACGCCGATGTGATCCATCCCGTCCTGGCTGAACAGCTCCATCTGCGGGATGACTTGCTCCTCGACCATGATCTCGATGTAGCGCTCTTCGAGATCTCCGCTGATGAGCTTCGCGCGCAGCTTCTCTCGCGTGCGGCGTGCGCTCTCCGCACGCTCTTCCGTCGTCTCCTCTACGGACTCCGGAAGAAGGCCGTCCACCAACTGATTGGTGACGATCCGCTCCGCCTCTTCCTCCACTTGGAGGATCTCGTCCTCGCGCACCATATCGATACCGATGTCGACCAGGTCACGGATCATGGACTCGACATCGCGACCGACGTAGCCCACCTCGGTGAACTTCGTCGCTTCGACCTTGATGAACGGACAGTCCGTCAGGCGCGCAAGCCTGCGCGAGATCTCCGTCTTGCCGACGCCCGTCGGACCGATCATGAGGATGTTCTTGGGGCGGATCTCGTCGTGGATCTCCCCTTCGACCTGCATCCTGCGCATCCGATTGCGCAGTGCGATCGCCACCGACCGCTTCGCCGCGTCTTGTCCCACGATGTACTTGTCGAGCTCGGCAACGATCTGACGCGGGGTCAGTCCTCCGACGCGGTCTCCACCGATCTCAATGAGGGAGTCCATGTCTCACCTACCAACGGACCTGCTCGAGGACGATCTCATCATTGGTGTAGATGTCGATCTTCGCCGCGATCTCGAGGGCGCGGCGAGCGACCTCCTCCACGGAGAGTGACCCCGCGCTGAGCAATGCCCGACCCGCCGCCAGCGCATAGGGCCCGCCCGAGCCGATGCCAAGGATTCCGTCATCGGGCTCGAGGACGTCTCCGCTCCCGGAGATCATCAGTAGTCCCTCCTCGCTCGCCGCTGCGAGGACCGCCTCCAGATGGCGAAGGACGCGATCGGTTCGCCACTCCTTCGTGAGCTCCACGGCCGAGCGTCGCAGCTGCCCGTTGTGCTTGCGAAGCTGCCCCTCGAACTTGTCCAGGAGGGCAAGACAGTCCGCCGTCGCGCCGGCAAACCCGACAAGAACGGCGCCATCGAAGATCTGATAGACCTTCTTCGTCTGGCTCTTGACGACGACGGTATCGAGCGTCGCTTGCCCATCACTCGCGATGACCGCGCAGCGTTCGGACTCCGACCGCACCGCAAGAATCGTCGTTGACCGCAGAATGCTCATGAGAACCGTATTCTAGTCGCCATCACGCGATCCCTCAACGGGATCGTAGGCGCACCCGGGGCACGTCGCGTTCTCCCCCATGAAGACCACACCGCAACGGGTACAGCGCGTTCCCCCATGCTCGAGCAATGTCTCCTGGCGTGCCTGCTCGGTCACATAGAGATTGGAGAACGCCTCCCGGATCGGAGAGGCCTCAAGCTCATCGAAGCGAGAAGCTGCTTCCTCCCGTAGTTCTGGTCTCACGTGAAGGACACGCTTCGGATCCTCGCTTCGTTGAGGAACCACCGGACGGAAGCGGATTCGGCGGACCACCTCCCGCCCTAGATTGTTGTTGACATCGCGGACGAGACAGTCGCGGAGGTAACTCAGCTCCTGAATCACCGAGGACGACGAGACCCCGAGGACGAGGACATCCTGCCGGAGTGCCTCCGCCGTCACATAGGGGCGCAGGCGTTCGGGGAGGAGATCCTCGATCACGAGAAGCGCCCGTTGGCGATCGAACTCCTCCTTGAGGCCACACCGTTGGAGAACAGCTTCTATCTCATTCATGAACCTGAAAGAGCTAGTTGTTGTAGTAGGGACGCTGCCGGCTTGTGGAAAAGCGGTGCTTGCTCCGTGTGGAAGGCAATCTTCGTTGTGGAGAGTCCTGTGGAAAGCCTGTCGGGAACCGTCAAGCGCTGTGGAGATCGAGTGTTGACAACCTCCCTTGGGAATCCAAGAGTCTGGTTGTCCACAGGGAAGCGCTGTCTTGAAGGCCTTTCACTCGGGTTATCCACAGGGTTATCCACAGCTGGGCGCGGGGGGGACTGGGTGCAGGGATGCGACCGCTCGCTCATGGTGAGTGGCCCGGGAAGACATATCGTGAGCGCAGGTTGTCTTCGATCTCGCGGATCTCGGAGTAGAGGAGAGGAGTGTCCGTCAGGAGCTCCTTGATGCGCACGTGGGAGTGCATGACGGTCGAGTGGTCGCGGTCGCCGAATGCCTTCCCGATGGCGGGGAAGGACTGCTCCGTGAGTTCGCGCGACAAGTAGATCGCGATGTGACGAGCCTGCGCGATCTCCTTCTTCCGGCTCGGCCCCTCGAGATCGTCCTTGCTGAGATGGTAGCGGGAGGTCACCTCATCCTTGATGTGGTGAATCGCGAGGCGTTCCCGCTTGCCCTCCTCGGGGAGCACGGTCTCGACCTTCGCTGCGGTGAGTTGCTCGCCTTCGAGTTCGGCGTATGCGATCGCCTTGATCAGCGCTCCCTCCAGGGCCCTGATGTTGGAGGAGATGCGGCTTGCGATGAGCTCGAGGATCGAGTCATCGAGTGTCACCCCATGGTTCAGCGCCTTCTCGCGAAGGATGGCGATCCGTGTCTCGAGATCCGGAGGCTGGATGTCGGCGACGAGACCCCACCGGAAGCGGGAGACGAGTCGCTCCTGGAGTCCCGCGAGACTCTCCGGCGCTCGATCGCTGCACAGCACGATCTGCTTCTCACTCCCATGCAGCTCGTTGAAGGTGTGAAACAGCTCCTCTTGGGTCGCTTCCTTGCCCTCGAGGAAGTGC
>CP070725.1:1559582-1565379 GCA_020350845.1 Candidatus Bipolaricaulota bacterium | reverse complement strand
GTTTTCCTGTTCCGATTCGACGTCCTTCCCGGCGCTCGACTTCTCGTTGACGACCGGAAGCCAGCGCCTCAGCGGGGCCGAGGTGATCGCCTACCTGCGGTGCGCCGAAGCGGACTCACGGGGTCGCGGGCTGCTCGCCCAGCAGGAGGTCCTCGCAGGCATGATGCGGGCGGGGATGGGACTCCCCGAGGTTGCACGTCAGCAGGCGCGCGCGCTCCATCTCCAGCTGCGCTCCAACCTTCTCCTCGGAGACCTGTTCAACCTCGCCGAGATGGCCAGAGCGACGCCCCGGGAGTCGCTCCAGACGGGGATCCTCCCGACATTGGTCGAGTCGGTCGACGGCGAGCAGCGAGTCGAGCCGCACATCGTACAGACGACGCGCCTCGTGGCGCGGCTTCTGCGCGGGATGAACTTCCTCGTGCCCGAGGACGTTCAGGTCGCCGTGTTCAACGGTAACGGTGCGCGTGATCTCGCGCGGCGCACGGGGGACTTCCTGAGGGCGCGGAGCTTTCCGGTCGTGCACACGGGGAATGCGGAGCGGTTCGACTACGAGCGGACGTTCGTGGTGCACTACGGTGATGCCGACAAGGCACGGCTCGTTGCGGACGCGCTTCCCGACGACGCTCCCGTCACGGTGCTCACCGCGGACCGTTTCCAGGCCCACCTGCGCGCGCTCGAGGGCTACGTCCCTGCGGGAACCGATGTGCTCGTGGTCGTCGGCGTGGGCTTCGAGGTCGACGATGGATGAGCTCGATCTCGTCGCGCGCGTGCTCACCTTGCTCGACGAACGGAAGGCGCAGGACCCGATCGTCGTTGATCTGCGCGAAGTGTCGATTCCGACAGGCTTCTTCGTCATCGCGTCGGCAGACAACCCGGTTCACGCCAAGGCGCTGGTCAACGCGCTCCGCGAGGGGCTCCCGCGCAAACCCGACCACGGGGAGGGACTCACGGAGCGTCGTTGGATCGTCCTCGACTACGGGGATGTCGTCGTTCACCTCTTCCAGAGGGAGGCGCGGGACTTCTACGACATCGAGTCGCTGTGGTCCGACCACCTCGTGCCGGTGGATCAGATCGCCTCCGTGTGATCTCCGCAGGGACGGGTGTCGCGAGTGCACCCGCTATCCCAGCCTCCGTTCCGGGCAGATCCCGCTGTACGCGCAGGCGCGGCAAACGGGAGGCGAGGGCGTCGGTGGGAAGCGGCCGGCGCGGACTCCGTCGGCGACGGTGGTGACCGCCTTCCGCGCGGCGGTGAGCGAAGCATCGAGCGGCGGGGCGCGGCCGATGACGACACGCGGAGTGAGGAAGTGCAACTCCAGCCGGCGCGGAAGCTCGCCGAAACGGTCGCGGTAGGCGAGGGCGTAGATCGCCAACTGCAGGTCCTTCTTCGCCGCCCCTTCCGCCTCCTCGGCGGTCCGTGGGCCGGAGGTCTTGTAGTCGATGATCACGCCTCCGTCCTCGTGCTGATCGACGCGGTCGAAGACTCCGACGACCTTGACGCCCTCCATGGAGAATGTGAAGCGGTGCTCGACCAGGGTCGGCGTCGAGTCCTCTTCGGCCACGTGGCGATGGAGGTCGGCGAGCGCCTCGAGCCCCTCGTTGAAGCGTAGCTGCTCGTGTTCTGGGGAGAGAAAGCCTTCGGACCTCCAGAAGGCGCGGTAGTGCTCCTCGAGCGACGGCAGCGTGAGCGGCGTGCCCTCGAGGCGCGCCTGGTTGAGTCGCGCGATGGCGCGATGCACCGCGCTTCCGAAGACCATTCCGTGGTGCGGGCGGGCGGGGACGTCGAGGACGTGTCGATAGCGGTAGCTCCGCGGGCAGTAGCGGTACTGGCGGATGCGGTCGTGACTGAGCGTGATCGGGCTTCGCGGGTCGCCCTCCGATCGCCTCCGCAAGGCGGCAACCGCGTCGGATGTCGCGTGGCGTCCGATCGTCACCAGCGGCGACCCCTTCTCCGGGGTGATGTGCGTCGCCGGGAGATTGAGCGCCTCACTGATGAACTGGCTCGGCTTGCGCGCTCGCTTCCCGCCGCAGTCGCGGGCGCTGGTGAGCACGAGACGGCGGCGTGCCCGCGTCATCCCCACGTAGAACAGCCGCCGCTCCTCGCGGCGGTGGGCGTCGGCGGCGCTTCCGCGGTCAGAGAGCAGCGCCTCCGGCAGCGTCAGCGGGTCGCGGCGATGCACCGACGGGAACCGGCCGTCGACCAGCCCGACCATGTACACGGAGTCGAACTCGAGGCCCTTGGCTTGGTGGATCGTCAGAACGTGGACGGCATCCGCGTCGGGATCGGCCTCTCCGGTGGGGGGGTTGTCGCCTGCCACGACGAGCGCGTCGAGGTAGTCGACGAACCACGGCACGCGGTCATAGGCCGCGATCCGCGAGAACCGCTGCACGATCGTGAACAGCTTGGCCACGTTCTGCACGCGGACCGCATCGATCGGATCGTGCGAGTTCGACCACGCCTCGAGCAGTCCGGTCTGTGTCGTGAGGTAGTGATAGATGATCTCCCCTGTCCTCAGGCGCGAGGAGAGATCGAGCATCGCGGAGAGATCGCCGTCGAGCCGAGTGAGGGCATCACGGGCTTCCCCGGAGGTCGAGTCGTCCTCGCCTTCTTCCTCTCGCAGCGCGCGCCGCATCGTGGCGAGGAGACTCGATCGCCGGCGACGTGCCCGTCCTGTGAGCTCGGCCAACGTCTCGCCGTCGACGCGGTAGGGATCGCCTGCGGCGAGGAAGTGCAACGACTGGCTGTCCGCAGGATCGGCAAGAACACGCAGAAGCGACGTGATCGACTGGATCTCGTCCTGATCATAGAGCCCCCGGCTCCCGGAGAACCTCCACGGGACCCGCTGCAGGTTGAGCGCGCGGAGAAAGGGTTCCGCGTGGCTGTTGGCGCGAACGAGGATCGCGGTCTCCGCAAACGCCACGCCGCGACCGGCGTCCTCGCGGATCGAGCGCGCGACGAAGTCGCTCTCCTCATCCAGGCTGTCGAAGTGCCGCTGCTCGACGGGACGGTCCTCGTCGGTCACGGCGCGCAGCCGTTTGGCGACGCCGGTTCTCACCTCGAGGCGCTCGGGGTTGTTGAACTGGATCAGGCGATAGGCTGCGTCGAGGATCGGCTGGGTCGAACGGTAGTTTCGGTCAAGGACGACCTGCCGTGCGTCAGGAAACGACTCGACGAAGCCGAGGATGTTGTCGATCGCGGCGCCGCGGAAGCGATAGATCGACTGGTCGTCGTCCCCGCAGACGGTCAGGTTCTGTGCCCCGGCGAGGAGCCGGAGGAGCTCGAACTGCGCGTGGTTCGTGTCCTGGAACTCGTCCACGAGGATGTACCGATAGCGCTCCTGGTACCGCTTGAGGACGGCGGTATGGTCGCGAAACAGCCGCAGACAGTGGGCGATCAAGTCCCCGAAGTCGACGCAGCCGTTCTCGGCGAGAAGGGCCTGGTAGGCGGCGTAGACCGCGGCGAGCTCGGCGTGGTCCAGCGCATCCTCGGCGTCCCCCCCGCCACGCTGCGATCCGTCCACGAAGGCGCGGTAGTCGTCGGGGGTGACATCCTCGTCCTTGGCACGGGAGAAGAGGCCGACGAGCGCATGAAGATGGCGGATCGGATTGCCCAACGGGCGGAAGCGATCGAGCGGGAGATCGAAGAGGTGGGCCCGCAGGAACATGATCTGCTCCGGCTCGGCAAGCACGCGGAACGCCGGATCCAGCCCGAGAAGCACGGCGTTCTCCCTGAGGACGCGATCGCAGAAGCCGTGGAAGGTGCCGATCGTCGCTTCGATATACCCGTAGGGAACGAGCACATCGACGCGCTCCTCCATCTCGCGGGCGGCCTTCTCGGTGAACGTCAGCGCGAGGATCTCCGACGGCTTCGCCCGCTTCTCCGCGATGAGCCACGCGATGCGCCGCGTGATCGCCATCGTCTTGCCGGTCCCGACGCCGGCGACGATCAGCAGGGGACCCTCCCCGTAGGTGACGGCCTCTCGCTGACGCTCGTTGAGGGGATCGAGGATGGACGGCTCCATCGGTCTCCGCTCCCGCCTTCCCGCGATCTGCCGTGGGCGCGTTCCCGGGGACGGCTCGCCGCGCGGGCTATCAGCAGTGGGCCGCGAAGCTCTCCTCGAGAATCGACATCCCTTCCTCGACCTGCTCGTCGGTCATGACGAGCGGCGCGAGCACGCGAATGACGTTCCCGAAGAGTCCTGCCGTGGGGAAGATCGCCCCCGATCGAAGCGCCGTCGATGTGACGCGCGCTGTCAGTTCCTTGTTGGGGACCTTCGTCACACGATCGGTGACCAGCTCCATTCCCACCATCGCGCCGAGCCCGCGCACGTCGCCGATGCAGTCGTAGTCGGCGGCGATCCGCTCGAAGTGCGATCGGATGAGATCCCCCACGCGCGCCGCGCGGGGGAGCAGATCCTCCGCATCGAGGGTCTTGAGCACCTCGATTGCGGCGCGGCATGCGAGGGGGTTCCCGGAGTACGTGCCCCCGATCCCGCTCGGTCGCGGGGCGTCCATGATCTCCGCCTTGCCGACGACTCCCGAGAGGGGAAGCCCGGAGGCAAGGGACTTGGCGACGCAGATCAGGTCGGGAAGCACGTCGAAGTGCTCGTAGGCGAAGAACTTCCCCGTCCGCCCGATCCCGGTCTGGATCTCGTCGAACGCGAGCACGAAGCCGTGGGCGTCGGCAAGGTCGCGCATCGCCGGCAGGAACCAGTCAGGCGGGACGAGGAATCCCCCTTCGCCCACGATCGGCTCGACGACCATGACCGCGACGTCCGCGGGGTTCACCAGGCTCACGAGGGCGCGCTCGATCTCCTCCGCCGTGGTTCCCGCGCGGTAGAGGTTGGGATAGGGGAGGCGGTAGACCTCGGGGGCGAACGGCCCGAAGCCCGCCTTGTACGGCGTCGCCTTGTGGGTCATCGTCATCGTCAGCAAGGTCCGCCCGTGAAACGCGTTCTCGAAGACGAGAACGGCGTTTCGCCCGGTGTAGGCGCGGGCGATCTTGACCGCGTTCTCCACGGCCTCGGCCCCGCTGTTGAACAGCGCCACCTTGACCGGCCACGGCGCCTCGACTCGTGCGGTCAGCGCCTCGGCGAGTTCGATGAACGGCTCGTACGGAACGGCGGTGAAGTCGGTGTGGAGGAAGTCGTCGAGCTGCTCCTTGAGAGCATCGACGACACGAGGGCTACGTTGCCCTACGTTGAGGCACCCCCAGCCGCCGGAGAAGTCGAGGAATCGATTCCCGTCCAGGTCCTCGATCACGGCGCCCTCGCTGCGACGGATGATGAACGGAGCGTAGGTCTCCAGCGGCCCTGCGACCACCTTCGCCTTTCGCGCGAACACCGCCGCGGACTTGGGCCCGGGAAGATCGGTGACAACGCGGGTGTAGCGACGCTCGGCCATGCCACCTCCGAAAGGTTGCGGTTGCTCGAGGATGGTATCGCAGTCCGGACGGAGGGTCCAAGAAGCTCTCCCGAACGCTATTCCAGTGAGAAGACGCGGCCTGGCGGGACGAGCACGACCTCGAAGTCGAGTCCTTCGAAGCGTGCTGCGACGGACGCCTCCTTGAGTTTCGCGCGGTAGCGGCTCGAGATGTGAAAGGCGATCAACTTCCTGCTCACCTCGGCCTCGCGCGCCACGGCGACGGCCTCGGCGAGCGTCGCGTGCTTGTACTCCTTGCGATCCTGCTCGTCGAGGAAGGTCGCGTCATGACAGAGGACCTCCGTCCCGCGAACGAGATCGGGCTTGATCGCCACGGAGTCCCCGCCGTACGAGAAGAGCCGCTGGTCGTAGGACTCGG
>CP070725.1:1555430-1559482 GCA_020350845.1 Candidatus Bipolaricaulota bacterium | reverse complement strand
CGTCGGACAGCACCGCGGTGTGGGGAAGCGGATTGCCCACGAGGACGCGGCCCTTGTCACCGAGGACCTCGAGGCGTTGATCGTACCCGTACGTCGCCTGCCGCGAGTTCTCGATGATGCCGAGGGCTCCGCTCGCGAACCTGAGGGCAACTGTTGCCGTGTCGACGTCCCCCGCCTCGCCGATCCGCGGGTCGATCCGCGCTGCGCCCTGGGCGAAGAGCTCATGCACCTCGTCTCTCATGATGTATCGCGCCATGTCGAAGTCGTGGATCGTCATGTCGAGGAAGATCCCGCCCGAGCTCTCGATGTAGGAGATCGGCGGAGGAGCCGGGTCGCGACTCGTGATCCGCAGTAGGTTGGGGGTGCCGATGTCGCCTGCCGCGACGCGCTCCCGTGCTTCACGGAAATTCGGATCGAATCGGCGATTGAAACCGATCTGTAGTTTGACGCCTGCAGCCTCGACCGCGGCGAGGGCGCGGTCGATCGACGGGAGATCGAGGGCAATCGGCTTCTCACAGAAGATGTGTTTCCCGGCTGCTGCCGCGGCCTCGATCAGTTGGGCGTGGGTGTCCGTGCTGGTGCAGATGAAGACGGCGTCGACTCGGTCGCTTCCCAGGATCGGATCGGGCTCGCCGTGGCTGTCGGGGATTCCCCACTCCTCCGAGCACTCCTGCGCGGCCCCTTCGACCAGATCGCAGACCGCGACGATCTCCACCTCGGGAACATCGAGTGTGAGGTGGCGGGCATGGAGTCTTCCAATGCGTCCGGCGCCGAGGATTCCGACTCGTACCTTGTCGATGATGGACTCCTTTCTCAGCGGCCTTCTCCGCCGACTGCCGCCGCTGCGAGCAGCCTCGTCGCTCGCGAGAACGCCTCCCGGGCGACCTCGTGCGGTGCACGCTCTCCGTACAGCGGATGGAAGACCTCGACGGAGAACGGACCGCGAAATCCAGTCGCACAGATCGCTCCCACGAGATCCAACAGCGCGAGCTGCCCCACCCCTGGGAGCACCCGGTCGCTGTCCGTGAGAGCGGTTATCGCATCACACGTCACGAGAGCATCCGACAAGTGGACGAGACCGATCTCCTCCTGCCGCAGCCGCTCGATCTCCTGCGGAGCGGTGTCGCTGACGGCGAGGTGGAAGGTGTCGAGGACGAGGCGCAAGCCGGCCTCACCCGCCAGAGCTCGCGCCTCTTCGAGGGACGGGAAAGCGTGATGCCCGAAGCCGATGAACTCGTAGAGCAACGTGATGCCATAGCCCTCGGCCATGCTGCGGAGTCGCTCCAACAGGGCCGCCGCCGCGATCCGATCCCGGGCTTCAGTCACGGGGCCAGGAACGACGATCATTTTTGGGATTTCGAACAGGGCAGCCAATGAAAACAGCTCCCCGGCCTTGGTCTTCAGTGCAGACACGGGACCGACGAAGGCCCCCTCGAGGGCGTTCACCGGGAGCCAGTCGAGCGATGCGCTCTTGAGTGTTGCGCGGACCTCGGCAGAGCGCTCGTGCATCGGCTCCAGGGCCGGGATTCGGGGCTCGTAGTGGGTGAAACCCGCCGCCGCCGCTGCCGCGATCCCCGTGAGGAGATCGCATCCCGGCAGGGTGGCTCCGTTGAGGCCTAGACCGTCCATCCATCCTCCTGTAGGCATCCGCCTTCCAAACGTTTGCAGTCTTGTAGCGCTTTCTGCCGTTCGCTGTCAATCGTGTCGAAACCGTCTACTCACTGTGCGGCGCCGTACTGGACCGAACGACGAGTCGCGGAGCGAGGACGCGCTGCAGCGTCGGGGCGATGCCGGCCTTGACGGCAGCGAGTAGCCCGTCGGCGGCGATCTGCCCCATTTCCACGGCGGGTTGGGCGATCGTCGTCAGCTGGATCCGCGGCAGCGCGGCGTAGCGGATGTCGTCGTATCCGATGAGCGAGAGACTCCCCGGGACGGGAAGCCCGAGACCCTCCGCCACCTCGAGAACGCCGAGCGCGATGACGTCATTCGCGGCGAAGATCGCACTCGGGACCTCGTCGAGAGAGAGCATCCGCCGACCCGCCTCGCGACCGGCGCCTTGCGTGAAGTCCGTGTGGCAGCGCCACGCGGACACGTCGGGAAGCCCGTGCTCTGCGAGCACCTCAAGGTACGATGCCATGCGGTCTCGGCTGGATTGGACATTCTCCGGGCCGCCGATGAACGCGATTCGCCGGTGTCCGAGGTCGATCAGATGTTCGACGGCAAGTCGCGCCCCGGCGCGATCGTCCGTAATGACGTAGGGGGCGTCAGGCTCCAGGGAAAGGCGGGAGACGAGGACGTAGGGAAACGCTGCTGCGGCCAAGTCGCTCACGTACGATGCCCGAAGCGTTGCCGAGCACACAATGAGGCCGTCCACCCGCTTGCGGCGCAGAAGGCGGATGTAGCTCAACTCCCGGTCTGGGCGCCCGTCCGTGTTGCAGAGGATGACGCCGTATCCCGCGCGATCGGCGATCTCGCTGACCCCGCGTGCGACATCGGAGAAGAACGGATTGGTGATGTCGGGGACAATGAGACCGACGGCGCCCGAGATTCCCATCACGAGAGCGCGTGCGACTTCGTTCCGCTCATAGCCGAGTTCCATCGCCGCCCGGAGGATCCGCGCTTTCGTCTCGCGGTTAACGAGTGGGCTGTCCGCGAGCGCGCGCGACACCGTGGAAGGGGATACTCCGACTGCCTTTGCGACGTCCTTCAGCGTGGTCATCGTGCTACGAGCGCAGTCTCTCCTCCACTTCTTCTATCCGACGATTGAACGGTCCCGGATCCTCCATCTTGAGGCTGGTGACGGCTGCAGCATAGCGAACGGCGGTTGCGGGATCCTCGCTCAGACGTTTGGCGCAGTAGGTGGTGAAGCAGGTGTCGCCCCGTCCCGTGCGCCCGAGGACCCGCTGCGGGGAGAAGCGCACCTCGTGGAAGCTTCCCTCTGCATAGACGAGAACGCCCTCCTTGTGGGTGATGAGGACCTCGGCGGGCCCCAGGGAAGCGAGTTCTCGTGCTGCGAAGCGAAGATCTCTCGTACCTGTAAGGACCTCCGCCTCGGTGTCGTCGGCCTTGAGATAGCGAACGTGGGCGAGTCCGTCGGCCTTCTCCGGCCAGTCGTGGAAGACGACGTCGTCTCCCTCGGCGAAGCGCACGAAGCCTTGGACATCCAGACCGACGGGACCGCGTGCGGAGACCGTCCGGAGAAGCTCCAAGTCGACCTCGCCGGCACAGATCGGGATCACCAGGGTCAGGCACGCCACGATGTCCGGCAGCTCGCCCGCGGTGAATGCCCCGGCGAAGCCGAGCGACTTGCAGATGCGCTTGTCACGATCCTTGGAGAGGAAGATGTTCTCCATGCCGGCGGTCTCTTCAGATGCTGTTGCGAAGACTTCGATTCCTTCAGTTCGCAGCTCGTCGAGCCTCCAGAAGTCGTCGCGCCGCAGCCGTGTGATCACGGCGACGCGATAGCCGAGTCGTGCAAGGTTGAGTCCGCCGTAGTAGACCGCCCCGCCGTGTGCGGGGACGGTCTTCCCGTCCACTGTGGTGATCTTGTCCACCGCGAAGTGTCCGATCAGAGCGACATCGAATCCGCGCTCGCTCATGGGGGGTCTCCCGTCTGTATATCGCTTCTGAACGTGGCGCGGAGGAACTCAGTGAGATCCTCCGTCGTGTGATCCGCCGCCGCGCGCAACGCACCCGGCGCTGTGGCCATCGACACGCCCAGCCCTGCTGCCTGGATCATCTCCAGATCGTTCAGGTTATCACCGAATGCCGCCACGGCGGCGAGCGGAAGCTCGAGCAACTCGCAGAGGATCCGCAGCGCATGGCCCTTGGTCACCCCCGTGCCGAGGAACTCGAGCATGTCGTGCTCCGAGAAGACGCAGGTGTATCCAGGGAAGCGGGCGTGGTAGGTCGTCTGCACTCGCTCGAGCTCGTTCCGCGGCCCAATGCTGAAGAGTTTGATCGGATCCTTTCCGTGCTCGTCGAGGAGCGCCTTCAGGCTGTCGACCTTCGTGGCGCGCATGCCGTCCTTCCGGCGGATGTAGTCCGTCGCT
>CP070725.1:1552680-1555330 GCA_020350845.1 Candidatus Bipolaricaulota bacterium | reverse complement strand
GGAGGCCGGCGAGCTGCTCGAGCGCGTCTTTCGAGACGAGGGGATCGAGATCTACAACCACCGCGCGATCCGCAGCGTGGCGAGCCACGGCGCGCAGACCGTCGTGCGCACCGATCACGGGGAGACGTTGGTTGGGGAGCGTCTGCTCGTCGCCGCCGGGCGATCCTTCGATCACCTCCCGGCACTACGCCTGGAGAACGCCGGTGTTCGCTACAGCGAGGGAGGGATCGAGGTCGACCGCACGCTGCGCACGAGCCGCCGTCATATCTACGCCGCGGGGGACTGCAACGGCTCCTATCTCTTCTCCCACGCGGCGATGCACCAAGGGATGATCGCGCTGATCAACGCGATGCTCCCCCGCCCGTTCGCCCGGAACTACGCGCGGTACGTCGTTCCGTGGGCGGTCTTCACCGATCCCCCTGTTGCCCACGTGGGTCGACTCGAGCGCGAGCTGCGGGCGTCGGGGGTCGAGTACGAGACCATCGAGGAGCACTACCACGATTACGGTGCGGCGATCGCCGAGGGAATCGCCGTCGGCTCGGTGCGCGTCTACGCCAGCTCCACGGGAAGGATCTTCGGCGTGAGGATCATCGGGGAGGGGGCGCCGGAGATGATCAACGAGTGGGGTCTCGCCGTGCAGGAGGGGCTGCGCATGCACCGCATCATGTTTCTCCAGCACGCCTTCCCCTCGATGTCCTTCCTCAGCAAGCGGGTCGCCGAGGGGTGGATGATGAACCGCATGAGGAGCCCGTGGCTGCGGCGGCTGGTGCGCGCCATCTTCTAGACGCTCCCGGCCCGTCGTCGCCTCAACCCATCGAGTTCCTCCTCGATCCCCGAAGGGCCGTGTGAGGCCCCCCTTCGGACGCCTGAAGACCCGTTGAGAAGAGCCTTCACGGCCTCTCCGCGAGGCCTTGTGCTCGGCCCGGTCGTGGGATAGAGTCTCGCCGGGCCTTCGGGCCCGAATCTACGTGAAGGTGCTGCAAGGAGGAGGAATGACGCTTTCCAGGCCGAACGCCAGCGCGGCAACGATGACGCGGCGTAGGGTCGAGAGTTGGTCCCCGATGAGTGGCCTCTGTGCCACGTGCATCGACGGATGCCCGGGGTTCTGTGAGGTAGGGATGTCCGCGTACCGCGGCGCCGAGGTGATCTACCCTCAGCCGTTCGGCAAGGTGACCGCCGGCGCGGAGAAGCACTACCCGTACGACTTCTCGTACATCAACATCATGGGGACAGCCGTCGGCGCTGTCGGCATCGAGGCCAACAGCGATGTCGCCGTGTTCCCGAACGTCAATCTCGAGACGAAGATCGGCCGTGACGGCTCGATCAAGATGCGCCTGCCATGGCTCGTCGCCGGCCTGGGCTCCACGAAGGTGGCCAAGGACAACTGGGACGGACTGGCCATCGGTACGGCGATCAGTGGCGTCCCGCTGACGATCGGCGAGAACGTCTGCGGAATGGACCCCGAATCCGTCATCGAGAACGGCAAGGTCGTCCGCTCGCCGGACATGGAGTATCGCGTCAAGACCTATCAGAAGTGGCAGGACGAGGGGTACGGCGCGGTCATCCTGCAGGGAAACGTGGAAGACACCCGCCTCGGGGTTCAGGAGTACGCCATCCGCGAGCTCGGCGTCGAGGCCGTCGAGCTGAAGTGGGGGCAGGGTGCGAAGGACATCGGCGGCGAGGTCAAGCTGACGACGCTCGAGCGCGCGCTCAAGCTCCACGAGCGCGGTTATGTCGTCGTCCCCAACCCGACCGATCCCACCGTGCAGGCCGCCTTCAAGGCCGGCGCAATCTCCGAGTTCGAGCGCCACTCGCGTCTCGGCATGGTCGACAGGGACGGCTTCTTCGGCCGCGTGCAGGAGCTCCGCGACGCCGGCGCCAAGTACGTCTCGCTGAAGACCGGCGCCTATCGCCCCGCCGACCTCGCGCGCGCCGTCCGTTGGGCGTGTGAGGCGGAGCTCGATCTGCTGACGGTCGACGGAGCAGGTGGCGGCACCGGGATGAGCCCGTGGCCGATGATGAACGAGTGGGGCGTCCCCACCCTCGAGATCGAGTCGCTCCTCTTCCAATACTTCGAGAAGATGAAGGCCAAGGGCCTGTACACCCCGCCGGTGGCGATCGCCGGGGGATTCACGCTCGAGGACCACATCTTCAAGGGAATCGCCCTCGGAGCTCCGTATGTGAAGGCCGTCGCCCAGGCCCGGTCGCCGCTCACGGCGTGCATGGTCGGGAAGACCCTCGGTGAGATGATCAGGTCCGGCAAGGGCAAGATCCTCGAGACGCACGGGAAGAGCGTCGAGGAGGTGTTCATCCTCGCCGAGGAGTTGAAGGCCAAGTACGGGAACGAGACGTTCAAGGAGATCCCGACGAGCGCGATCGGTCTGTACACGTACTACCAGCGTGTCGCCCAGGGACTCCGTCAGCTGATGGCCGGGGAGCGCAAGTTCGCCCTTGAGCACATTACGCGCGATGACATCGCAGCGCTCACGCCCGAAGTGGCGAAGCTGACAGGCATCAACTACATCATGGACGTCGACAAGGAAGAGGCGGAGCGCATCCTGAACGAGTAGCGGCCGTCGGTACGCGGCGCCCGTGAATCACGGATGCCGCCACGAGGTCGAAGGACGTGACGGGGCTTCCACCGTGAGGT
>CP070725.1:1549668-1552580 GCA_020350845.1 Candidatus Bipolaricaulota bacterium | reverse complement strand
TTCTACGACGGAAAGGTGCGCATCGCCGCGCCCGACGGCTCGGAGTTCGCCCTCGTCGACGGCGGGGAGCTGCTCGCGCTGATCGAGGAGCGGACGGAGCCCTGGACGTACGTCAAGATCCCCTATCTCAAGGATGTCGGATGGAGGGGCTTCGTCGCCGGGCCGGACAGCGGGGTGTACCGCGTCGGCCCGCTCGCGCGGCTGAACGTCTGTCGCGGGATGGGCACCCCCCTCGCCCAGAAGGAGTACGAATCCTACCTCGACTACTTCGGCGGAGGACCGGTGCACGCGACGTTCGCCTACCACTGGGCGCGCCTCGTCGAGATGCTGTCGGCGGCGGAGCGGACCGCGGCGCTGGCGGAGCACCCGGACCTCATGGAAGGGCCGCTGCGGTCCCCGCTGGGCACGCCCCATGCCGGCGTGGGCGTCATCGAGGCCGCTCGTGGTGTCCTCGTCCACGACTACGATCTGGACGAGGAGGGCGTGATCCGCTCCGCGAACCTCATTGTTGCGACGACGCACAACGTGGCCGGCATCTCTTTGTCGATCAAGGAGATGGCCCAGGCGGTCGTGCACGACGGCGTGGTCGACGATGGCATCCTCAATCTCGTCGAGATGAGCTTCCGGAATTACGACCCGTGCCTCGCCTGCGCGACGCACGCGCTCGTCGGTCAGATGCCGCTGGTGATCGACGTGCACGATGCCGGCGGATCGATCGTCCAGAGGATCGAGCGGTGAAGACCCGAACGCGGAGAGTGAAGGAAGGCGGCGAGGAGGCAGGAGATGCCTAGGCAGCGGGAGGTCTCCACGGAGCGCCTGCGCGAGCGGGTGGAGGAGATGAGCGGCGAGAAGCTGTTCGCCTGCTATCAGTGCGGCATGTGTTCTGCCGCGTGCCCGCTGACGGAGGAGATGGACCGCCTCCCGAGCCAGGTGATTCGTGCGCTCCAGCTCGGGGATCCCACCGTCATCGAGTCGAACGCGATGTGGGTCTGCGCATCGTGCTTCGCGTGTGAGGTGCGATGCCCGAAGGGGGTCGACCTCGCGAAGCTCATGGAGGCGCTGCGACAGATCCGTCTCCGTCGATCCCTCGACTGGATCTCGCTCGACGAGCTTCCGCGGGAGAGGATCCGCGAGCTGCCGCAGATCGCGCTGGTGGCGAGCCTGCGGAAGAAGGCGGGGTGATCCGACGGTGAACGCGATCACGTACTTCCCGGGCTGCAGTCTGAAGGACTCCGCAGCATCGTTCGAGCGCTCCACCGTCGCCGTCATGGAACGCCTCGGGCATCCCCTGGAAGAGCTTCCGCGATGGACGTGCTGCGGCACCGTGGCGGCGCTGGCGACGGACGACCTGATGCATCTCGTGGCCGCGGTGCGCAACTTCGAGCGCGCCCAGAAGATCGAAGCCGAGGAGATCGTGGCCCCGTGCGCGATGTGCTTCAACACGCTGCGTCAAGTCGCGATGCGGGTCAACGTCGATGTCGAGGCGCGGGACAAGATCAATGCCTTCATGAACGAGGAAGAGGACTACGAAGGTGGCGTCGCCGTTCGTCACCTCCTGGAGATCCTGCGCGACCGCGTCGGATGGGACGCGATCGAGGAGAAGGTGACCGAGCCGCTGTTCGATCTCCCGGTCAGCGCGTACTACGGCTGTACGTTGGTGCGACCGAGCGGCGTCGGGATCGACGACCCTGCGGCTCCCGCCGTGCTCGGCGACCTGCTCGAGGCGCTCGGCGCCACGGTCGTGAAGACGCCGTTCGACACCGAGTGCTGCGGCTCCTACCAGGTCGTCGATCGGCGCGACCTGGCGGTGGACCGCTCGCTGCGGATCCTGCGCGCGGCGATAACGCGTGGGGCGGCGGTCATCGCGACCTCCTGCCCGCTGTGCCAGTACAACCTCGAAGAGGCGCGGCGGGGTGCCCTTGCCGAGGGCATGCTCGTGGAAGCGACGGCACCCGTCGTGGCGTACTTCACCGAACTGATGGCGGCCGCCATGGGGCTCGATGAGGAGCTCTTGCCGGCCGATCTTCGTGCCGCCGTGGTGAGATCCCGGGAGACGACCCCGGAAGGAGTGTAGATGACCGACGAGAAGCCGACGCAGATCTTCATCATGGGGAAGGCGTATGACGTTCCCCCCGGCGTCACGATCATGGACGCCATGGAGTACGCCGGGTACCGGTTCGTCCGCGGCGCGGGGTGCCGCTCGGGCTTCTGCGGGGCGTGCGGGACGGTCTACCGCAAGGAGGGGGATTACCGCTTCGAGTTCGCCCTCGCCTGTCAGGAGATGGTTCAGGACGGAATGCACCTCACGCAGCTCCCGTTCACGCCGGCGCCGCGAGCGGCCTACGAGCTGCCGTCACTCGATTCGTCGGAGAACGTCCTGTTGCAGTACTACCCCGAGATTGCGCGCTGCGTATCGTGCAATACATGCACCAAGGCCTGTCCCCAGGATCTCGAGGTCATGGAGTACGTCCAGGCGGCGCTGCGTGGAGATCTCGCGGAGGTGGCGGCGCTGTCGTTCGACTGCATCCAGTGCGGGCTCTGCGCGATGCGCTGCCCTGCGGACATCAAGCACTACCACATGGCGCAGCTCGCACGCCGGTTGCTCAGTGTGAGCGCATCCCCGGTCCCCGAACATCTCACGGAGCGATTGAAGGCGATGGCATCCGGCGCGTGTGGCGAAGAACTCGATGAGCTCGTCGGCCTCGACGTCGACGCGCTGAAGGAACGCTACTCGGCGCGCGAGATCGAGCCGGCGGCAGAGGGGGCGGCATGAGCGACAACGGCACGCTGCGCGGCGGCTACCCCGAGGCGATGCGCGCTTCGATCGAGGCCGTCGAGGCGACGCGGTCGAGGCGGCTCGCGGAGGGTCCTGTGGCGGCACTCGACGCGGAGGAGCGCGAGGCGCTGCTCGA
>CP070725.1:1542196-1549568 GCA_020350845.1 Candidatus Bipolaricaulota bacterium | reverse complement strand
TTCCAAGAGGGGGCGCCCGCGTTCGGCTTCTACCTGATCTTCGACGGCATGGTGAAGCTCGTGAAGCGCAGCATGCGCGCCAAGAGCCAGATCCTGAAGATCGTCGGCCCGGGCGAGATCCTCGGGGAGACGACGCTCTTCGACAAGGGAAGTCACAACGCCTATGCCAAGACACTCGACGCGGTGACCGTGGGCTTCGTCGAGCGGGGGGACTTCTTCTACTTCCTCGAGCGCCATCCGAAGACGATCTTCCGCCTCTACGAGAAGCTCTCCGAGGAGCTCAAGGCCTTTCAGAACAAGCTCGCCGAGCGTTCGTACTCCTCCAGCAAGGAGCGCCTCGCACGGCTCATCCTGCACCTCGGAAAGGGAGGGGTCGAGCTCTCTCGCGCGGAGCTCGCGGAGATGGCCGGGGTGTCGTCGAAGACGGCAATCCGCACCCTGAGCGAGCTCGAAGGGCGGGGGATCATCTCGATCGAGAGCCGCAAGATCATCATCCTTCGTGAGGACTACCTGCAGAAGATGATGGAGCCGTTCGCGCCTCCGCTCAATCCAAACCTCATCATCTGACATCGCCGGGAACTAGGTCTGGCGTTCGGGTGACCGGTGTCCTTCCCCGGGGTACGCCATGTTCTTAGCCTCGGATCGCATCGGCGGGATGCGACCGGAACGCGGGCCTAAGGACGGGCGTCGGGTGGCAAGCGGACTGAATCCTGTAGAGAAGGCGATCATCGTCGTCGCTGCCTACTGCATCGCGCTGCTCGCGTTGGTGCTTCTTCACCTCTCTGCGCTGCTCCCGTGGTTTGTGGTCATCGGGGGCCTTGCCGTTCCGCTGATGCTTGGGGCGTGCAGCCTGCGCCTCCGCTCGGCGCTTCTGCTCGGTCTTGGAACCGCGGCTGTGGGGACGCCGTTCCTCCTCTCCTCGGGGATCCCTGCCATCGCTCCGATGTTCGTCGGCTACGTTGCCGTTGCCGGCGGGCTGGGAGCGCTTCACCAACGGCGGTCGACGCGCAGGGAACGGTGGCGGCGGGCGAAGAGCCTCGGCGAGGGCTACGAGAGCGAGGTGTTCGAAGGCTCGCTCAACATCATGCACTTCGTCGATCGTGATGGGACCGTGCTCAAGCGAAACGAGGCGTCACGAAGCATCCTTGGCGCGGTAGCCAAACGAAGCCTGGCGCTGAACGACTACGTTCATCCGCAGGATGTGGAACGGATGAAGACGGAGCTCCTCCGACTGTTCGAGCGGGGCGAGATCCGCGACGTTCAGCTGCGCTACATCACGGAGGAGAGGAAGTTCGTGCCGATCGAGTTGCGCGCCACCCGGGCCACTGAGCGATTGGCCGTCGTCGAGGCGTGCGATCAGCGTGACAAGGCCAATCTCCAGCGTCAATTGAAGGAGACCGAGGCACGCTACCGGTTCCTCATCGAGGAGGCCGTCGACACGCTCGATTCGGCGATCATCATCACCGACAGCCGGCGCCAGGTCGTGTGGGCGAACGAACGGATCGGCGACTTCTTCGGGATCGATCGCGAGCGACTGATCGGCGCCGACATCCTGCGCGCCTTTCACCGCATCGTCGGCGCGCTGGAAGGCGCCGAGGAGCTCGGACGGACCGTGGAAGAGGCGCTGCGCAGCGGGGGAACGGTGGAGACGCTGACGTGCAAGGTCATGCCCTCCCGCGAGCGACAGGAGCGGGTGCTCGCCTACCGCTCCACGCCGATCGAGACGGACCGCTACAAGGGCGGTCGCATCGATCACTTCATCGACATCACGGAGATCAAGGCGTTGGAGGAAGCGCTGCGCGTCAAGGCGCAGGATCTCGAGGTGAGCAACGAGAAGCTCGAGCAGTTCTGCCACGTGGTCTCTCACGACCTCAAGGAGCCACTGCGCACGGTCGAGTCCTACAGCGGCTTTCTGCTCGAGGACCTCGCCGGGAAGGTGGGCGGCGAGAGCCAGAAGCACCTCGAGCGGCTGAAGGTGACCTCCGGCCGTATGCGCACGCTCATCGAGGATCTCCTCTCGTATGCCAGCGTGCGCGTTGAGTCCGACAAGGTCGAGCGGGTCCCGATCGACAGCCTGCTGCGCGAGATCCAGCAGGATTGCGAGATCAGCCTGCAGGGCGTGAGTCTCCTCATCGACGAGGGATTCCCTCCGGTGCGCGGTAGCCGCACCCGCCTGAGCGAGCTGTTCAGCAACCTGATCGTCAATGCGATCAAGTACAACGACAAGGCGCTGCCCTCCCTGCATGTCGGGTGGAAGCAGAACGGAAGCCGCAACGGGATGTGTACGTTCTTCGTGCAGGACAACGGTCCCGGCATCGAAGCCCGACACCGAGATCGCATCTTCGGCATCTTCGAGAAGCTGCAGAGCGACTCTGACGGGACGGGTGCCGGCCTCGCGATCTGCAAGCGGATCGTGGAGGAGCACGGAGGGCGCATCTGGGTGGAGTCCGAGGTTGGAAAGGGCAGCACGTTCTTCTTTACAATTCCCAAGGCGACACCATGAAGCGAGGTGGAGTTCCATGTTGACCCAAGAGAGGATGAAGGTCCTCGTCGTCGAGGACAGTGAGGACGATCGGCTCATCGTCGAGCGTGCGATGCGCAAGAGCGAGTTCAAGTGCGATCTCTACTTCGCGGAAGACGGAGAAGAGGCGCAGGACTTCCTCTACCGTCGCGGCAAGCACACCGAATCGCCCCGACCCGATCTCATTCTGCTCGACCTCAAGTTGCCCAAGGCGAGCGGTTTGGAGGTGCTCGCCAACATCAAGGAGGACGACAAGCTACGACGCATCCCGGTGATCGTCCTCACGAACTCGACGCGCGAGGAGGACATGGCTCGCGCCTACGACAGCGGGGCGGCGAGCTACATGACCAAGCCCGTCGACTCCAAGGACTTCGAGCGGCTGATCCAAACCGTTCAGGAGTACTGGAGAATCGCCCGCTTCCCGGCGGCCTAGCAGCGCCTCCGTTCAGTGGCGACCGCGGCGCCGTGCCGAGGCCCGCTTGGGCACTCTCGCCCCCTGCAATGTAACGCGCATCACACTCTCTGCTGTGAGGTCTTCTCGCAAGTCTTGGCTCAAGGTGTGACAATCCCCTTCCCCTAGGCATTCCCGCCTCGCCCGATCCTTGGCTTTCTCTCACCGGTTGGATAGAATCGTTCCGTCTACAGAGGCTGGACACACCAGCAAGGGACAGGCCAAAGGAGGCATCCGTGCAAAGAATCATCACCCTGATGCTCGTTGCGTTGGTCGGCATTTCTCTCTTTGCCGCCGCGCAGGGCAAGATCGCCATCGTGCTGGACGTCGGCGGACGGGGAGACCTCTCGTTCAACGACATGGGTTTTGCTGGCGCAGACAAAGCAGTCGCGGAGTTCGGGCTCGAGATGGTCGAGGTGCAGAGCACCTCGACGACGGACTTCCTGCCCAACCTTCGTAACCTCGCGCGCACCGGGGAGTACGACCTGATCATCCCCGTCGGCTTCATGCTCGGCGACGCGCTCGCCACGACCGCGGCCGAGTACCCCGACCAGAAGTGGGCCATCGTTGACGTCGACTGGGTCACCGGTCCGAACATCATGAACCTGGTCTTCCTCGAGAACGAGATGTCGGCGCTGATTGGCTGCCTCGCGGGGATGGCCGCCGCGGAGCTCGGCTACGACTACACCGGCGTCGTGCTCGGGATCCCGATCCCGGTGCTCTACCACTTCGAGGCGGGCTACCGCTTCGGCCAGAGCTGGGGGCTCGACAAGTTCGCTGAGCTTACCGGCACGCGTGCGGACGTGGGGATGCTCTACGACTACACGGGAACGTTCAGCGACATCGCGCTCGGTAAGGCGGCGAGTGAGTCAATGCTCGCGCAGGGCGCGGTCGGTATCTACAACGTTGCCGGTCCGCTCGGCATCGGCGACCTCGAGGCGGTCACCGAGTTCCACGACAACGCGGGGACGACCTCTGGCGCTCCGTTCTACTTCGGTGTCGACGCGAACCAGGACTGGATGGGCATGGGAATGCACGCCCTTGCGAGCGGGATGAAGCGCGTGGACGTCGCCGTCTACGAAGCGATCAAGTCGGTCGTTGAGGGTACGTTCACGGGCGGTCTGAACGTCTTCGGCCTCGCCAACGGCGGTGTCGCGATCAGCAAGCGTGCGGACCTGGATGCCGCGATCGATTTCGGGATCGCTGCTGGCGTGATCATGGAAGCGGACCGCAACCTGATCATCGCCAACTGGACGGCGAACCGCGCCACGGTTCCGACGTGGATCTGGAACGCTGTCGACGAGCTGGAGGCGGGGATCCTCGACGGGTCGATCGTCGTCCCGACGGCGAACCTGGAAGAGGAGATCGAAGCCATTCGCACGCAGTACCCGCTCGAATAGCCGGGAATGGCACACGAGTAGTCGATGCGGGAGAGGGGCGTGCCCCTCTCCCGCTTTTTGCTCCAACGAGGTCTACCCCAAGGGATGGGGGCTCCTGTGATCGATCAACCAGCACCGAGTGAGAACGGGTACTTCCTTCGGGCGGAGGGGATCACCAAGGTCTACTCCGACGGGACCGTCGCCCTCAAAGAGGCCGACGTCGAGATCCGCCCCTACCAGATCCTCGGGCTTCTCGGGGAGAACGGTGCAGGGAAGACGACCCTGACGAAGATCCTCTCCGGCTTGCTGCCGCCGACGAAGGGACGTGTCGTCTCGCCGAAGGGGCCGGTGCGCTTCGGCAGTCCGCGCGAGGCCCTTGACTTCGGGATCGGGATGGTGCACCAGCACTTCGCCCTCGTGGGGACATTCACTGCGGCAGAGAACGTGGCCTTGAGCCACGAGCGGCCGTTCACCCGCATCCAGCTCGCGAAGACGCGCGAGCGCCTGGAAGCGCTGATGGAGGAAAGCGGACTTCGCGTCCCGCTCGATGTCCCGATCGAGAAGCTCGCCGTCGGCGAGCAGCAGCGCGTGGAGATCCTGAAGGTGCTCTCGCGGGACGTCGACCTGCTCATCCTCGACGAGCCGACGTCGGTCCTCACGCCGCTCGAGGTCGATGTGTTGTTCACCTTCCTTCAACGGCTCAAGGAGGAGGGCACGTCGATCATCCTCATCACGCACAAGCTGAAGGAGGTCGGCTCGGTGACTGACCGCGTCGTCGTCCTCCGTCACGGGGAGATGGTCGGCGACGTCTGTACCGCCGAGGTCGACAGCACGCAGCTCGCGCGGCTGATGGTCGGCGAGGAGCTGGACAAGGAAGCCGATGCCGTCGAGCTGCGCGCGGACGAAGTCCGAACCGGACGAGGCCGCTCTGAAGTCGAGCGTTCGGAGAGCCCCGTACTCCATGTCGAGAAGCTCGTCGTGCGCTCGAACACCGGCGACGTCGCGGTCGACGGGCTGTCGTTCGACGTCTTCGGCGGCGAGATCCTTGGAATCGCCGGCGTGGAGGGCAACGGCCAGAGCGAGCTCGTCGAGGCGCTGACCGGGCTGCGTCGAGCGGTGTCGGGGGTGGCGACGATCCACGGGACGAACATCCTTGGCATCAATCCTAAGGCAATCTACCGCCTCGGCGTCGCCCACATCCCCGAGGACCGCTGGGTCCTCGGCCTCGTGCTCCCGTTCACCCTGGCGGAGAACGCGATCTTGGGCGTGCATCGCTGGGAGCAGTTTCGCGGCCCGCTGTCGGTGCTTCGCTGGGGGAGGATCACCGAGCACGTCCGTGGGCTGATGGAGCGCTTCGACATCCAGGCCACGGGGCCGAACGCCCCCGCGAAGAGCCTCTCCGGCGGGAACCAGCAGAAGCTGATCGTCGGGCGGGAGCTGGCCAAGGACCCGGCGATCATCGTCGCGTCGCAGCCGACGCGGGGCCTCGACATCGGGGCGGCACACTACATCCGCCACACGCTGCGCGAGATGCGCGATCGGGGCCGCGCGATCCTTCTCGTTTCCGCCGACCTCGACGAGGTCCTCGCCCACGCCGACCGCGTGGCGATCATGTACGAAGGGAAGTTCATGGATATCTGTGAACCCGAGCAGCTGGGCAGTCGGGAACGGATCGGGATGCTCATGGGCGGCATCATCCGCTAGGAGCTGACATGACTGAGCAACGTCCTCTCGAATCGCGGCTCCTACGCGGCGTCCACCGGACCCTGACGGGACTGCACCCGGCACTCGAGTCGCTTCTCGCGGCCGTCGTCGGACTCCTCGTCGGGGCGATCCTGATGTACATCTGGGGTTTCGACCCGTGGAAGGCCTACTACGCGCTGCTCCGCGGGGCCTACGGCGGCTCCTACGAGTTGTCGAGCTCGCTCGCGCGGGCGACGCCGCTGATCTTGACCGCGCTCACCTTCTCGATCTGCCTCCGTGCCGGGATGTTCAACATCGGCGCCGAGGGGCAGATGTACATGGGAGGGATTGCCAGCGTCCTGGTGGTCTACTTCGTCCTCCCCAGGGGGCTGCACCAGCTTGCCGGTCTGCTGTTCGCAGGATTCGCGGGGGCGGCGTGGAGCCTCGTGCCGGCGTTTCTCAAGCTGACACGAGGTGTACACGAGGTCATCTCGACGATCATGTTCAACTGGATCTCCCGCTGGCTGGCTCTGTACCTGGCGATCTTCGTCATCGTCGATCCGGCGCGTCCGGAGAAGACGCTCTCTATCCCCGTGTCGGCGCGCTTTCCTGTGCTCGTGCCGCGGACGGACCTCTCCTACGCGATCTTCGTCTCGGTGGCGTTCGCCCTGGTGAGCTACTTCATCCTGTGGCACACCGCGACCGGGTACGAGGTCCGCGCCGCCGGGCTGAACCCGACGGCGGCGCGCTACGGTGGGATCCGTAACCGACGGACGATGTTCCTCGCGTTTATCCTCGGGGGGATCTCCGCAGGACTCGCGGGCGCGAGCATCGTGATGGGGCAGCCGCCGACCTACGCGATCTTCGGGGGTGGAGGCTTGTCCCAGCTTGCGAATGTCGGATTCGACGGGATGGCGGTAGCGATGGTCGGGCGCAACCATCCCCTTGGGATCCTGGTGGCCGCGCTGTTCTTCGGCGGCCTAAACGCTGGTGGCCGTGTGATGCAGTTCTATGGATCGAACCCCGTGCCGCTGGAGATGGTGCGCGTGGTCATGGGCGCGATCGTGCTCGCGATGTCGATCCCCGAGCTGATTCGCCTCCTCCCCCTTGCGAAGCAGCAGGGGGAGAAGCTGATCGGTCTCCTGCGGCGCGCTAGCCGACGGGGTGAAGAAGGGGAGGCGACATGAGCGGAATGGACATCCTGCAGCTCGTCCGGATGGCACTCCACATGATGGTCCCGCTGGCGCTCACCGCTGTCGGGGAGATCGTGGGCGAGACCGCGGGGCTGTTCAACATCGGCCTCGAGGGGATCCTTCTGCTCAGTGCCTTCGCCGGCGC
>CP070725.1:1538276-1542096 GCA_020350845.1 Candidatus Bipolaricaulota bacterium | reverse complement strand
TCACCCGATTCCGAGCCGGAATCCGCCTCGACAGCTTCCGGGGGGAGGGGTGGCGCTTCCAGCCGTACATCGTGGTGGCGGCCGTCTATTCCAAGATCAAGGTGAAGCTCGATAGCATCGATGGGGCGGCGCCGGCCCCTGACAACCCCCCCACCTATACGGCGCCACCCTGGGAGGATACACAGGTCGGGGCATTGGGTCGCCTCGGCGTCGAGTTCGAGGTCGGCAACAATCTGTGCGTGGATGTCGCGGGCAACTACGAGGTTCTCGAGTTCCCCACGGGAACGGCGTCCATCAGCTCCGTGACCGGCGGCATCGCGTATCGCATCTGACGGGGGGATTCCCACCGAGCTTCCCAGACCGTTCTCGAGGGCCCACGCTCGTCGGGGACCGCCCTTTCTCAAGTCGATGCAGGCAGGGGCCGAATCCTCCGGCAAGAGGATTCCATGCCTGATACGCTCGCTCCCGAGATCCGCACCGAGTACTCCCGCGGCGTCGACCTCCTTCTGGCGGGAGAGGCCGAGCAGGCCGTCGAGGTCCTGCGGCCGCTCATGGCGCAAGATCCCCGCCCGGAGTTCCTGCTGGCCCTGGGCAAGGCCCTGCTGGAGTTGCGCCGAGGCAGAGAGGCCGGGGAGTGCCTCCAGCGGCTTCTCTCCCCGGATCCACCGGATTCCCCGAGCATGCGGGCCTATGTTCTCCTGCTCAGCGCCATCGCCAAGGCCCTCGACGGGTCTCCGGAGGAGGCCATGCAGGTGCTCGACAGCGTGATCGAGACGGAGCCGCACCTCGAGCGCGCTGCCCGCTCCCTGAAGCGCCGCCTCGAGGCAGGACGCCCACCGGTTCTTCGTTTCTAGGCTTCCCGGCTCGGGGTTCCCGCTCGGCGCAGCGGCCGGCCTGCAGTAGATTGGTGGGTCGGGAGGCCGGGCCCGCTTGGGGGCGGCCGGCACCTGAGTCACGAGAACACCGGAAAGGGAGTCCCCCCATGATCGATTCCAGAGATGTGACCCTTGCGAACAACGTCGTGAGCTACTCCCTCGATCTCAAACCGGGGGAGAAGGTGCTCATCGACTTCCGCGGCACCGCCACCCTCGGGCTCCTGCGGGAGTTCGTGACCGCCGTGACGCGAGCCGGGGGCGTTCCCTTCGTGCTCTTCGGAGACGATTCGATCCAGCGGCGTTTCCTCCTCGCGGCCGAGGAGAGCCAGGTCTCTGCCTGGGGGGACATCCACGAGACCCTCATGCGCGAGATGCAATGCTATGTACGCGTGAACGGAACCGACAATCCGTTCGACATGGCGGACATCCCCGAGCCGGCCCGCAAGTGGGAGCGGGAGCACTACATGCAGCGGGTCCATCTCAAGATTCGGGTGCCGAACACGAAGTGGGTCGTGTTGCGCTACCCGGGCAACGCGATGGCTCAGATGGCACAGATGAGCCAGGCGGCGTTCGAGGATCTCTATTTCCGCGTCTGCAACCTGGACTACGGAAGACTCTCGCGGGCGATGGATCCACTCTGCTCGCTCATGGAGAAGACCGATGAAGTGCGTCTGAAGGGTGAGGGCACGGACCTCACGCTCTCCATTCGCGATATCAACGTCGTCAAGTGCGACGGGAGACTCAATATCCCGGACGGGGAGATCTACACCGCTCCCGTGCGGGATTCGGTCAACGGCGTCGTGACTTACAATGCAGGCGCTTTGTATCAGGGAACGAGCTGGGACTGGATTCGCCTGGAGTTCAAGAACGGCAAGATCGCGGAGATCGCCGCGTCCAACGATGTGGACAAGCTGCGCGAGGTCTTCAGCTCGGACGAGGGAGCCTCTTACATCGGGGAGTTCGCGTTCGGGCTCAATCCGCACTTGCACTCGGCGATCAAGGACACGCTCTTCGATGAGAAGATCTACGGTTCGTTCCACACAGCTCTTGGGCAGTGCTACGAGGAGGCGCCGAACGGGAACGAGTCAGCGATCCACTGGGACCTCGTCTGCATCCAGACGGAGGATTACGGTGGAGGGCAGGTCTGGTTCGACGGTGTGCTCGTTCGCGAAAACGGACACTGGGTGCATCCGGATCTGAAGGACGTTCTGTCGATGGCGGCGCTGACCGCCGAAGACGCGAGGGAAGCCGAGGTCGTCGGCTGATTCGCTCTCGCGAAACGCTGCCGCCGGATCCATGAAGAAGGCCCCTCCCGCGAGCGCGGAAGGGGCCTTTTCTTTGGCTGCGTCGAGAGTGCCGGCTCAGCGGACCAGCATGAGCTTGCGCGCGGCGCTGTTCCGTTCCGTTTCCACTCGCGACCAGTAGACGCCCGCCGGAACGAGCTCGCCGGCTTGATTGCGCGTGTCCCAGATGATCTCCCCACGCCCCGCGGGCAACGTCCCTTCGTGCAGAGTACGGATCAAGCGTCCGGCGACGTCGTATACCCGGACGCTGCCCCGTGTCGGGGCCGGCACCGAGTAGCGGATTGCGGTCGGGCCGGCGGAGGGATTCGGGCGGTTCGGCAGGAGCGTGAGAAGCTCGGCGTTCGCGTTCGCAGAACCCGAGACGCCGGTGCCGCCGGGATCGTCGAGCACCTGCAGTGTGTAGCTCTGGTTGCCGCCTGAGCGCCTGCTGTTCGTGACAATGACGCCTACGTAGAGAAGATCGGTCCACGGTTGCGTGACCGTGTAGTCGCAGTCCTGGTTGCCGTCGAGCGTGGGCTGAACGATCGAGAACGTCCCGTCCGGTTCCTCGCAGATGACCGACACCGTGAAGTTCTCGTGCGCGTCATCCCCGTTGAAGATCACGCGCGCGTAGCCGGTGGCAGCCCCCGGATTGAAGCGGCGCGCGTGGGCCGCGAGCTGATCTACTTGGTCGCTGCGTCTGCAGGGATACGTCTCGGAGGGACTCTCTCGGAGCACCATCCGCAGGTAACGGCCGGCCTCGTCGAAGCCGAACGGTGGCTCGGCGCGCGAGCCCGTGAACCAGCACCACTCCATGTACTTGGGATAGGACTCGTCCCACTCGGTGCCGTAGAGACCCTGAGCGGTCTGGTACGTGTTCTTCATCGTGACCGAGGAGTTCGCGGCGCGCAGATCCCAGACGTCGAGGACGATCGCGTTCCCGTAGGTCTCCGAGAGGTAGTGCTGCCAGAGGCAGTCTTCGTAGGAACCCCCGCCGCCGTAGTCGAGCGGCAGCTCCGGGTTGGCGAGCTGGCTGCCCCCGTTCGTTTGGTTGATGTAATTGTAGTAATCATTGCATCCGTCGAAGACGATGTCTTCCATCCACGTGGCGTCGAGCTCCACCCAGTCGCCTTCGCTCCAGTTGCTGTTCGTGAACTGCGACGCGTGCTTGAACTCGTGCGCCATCGTCACCTTGGCCGCACCGAGAGCGTTGCCGTCCGGATCGTCGTTCGGGGGGAAGCCGATGAAGGTGTTGTGAAGGACGATCCGCGTCGTGTAGCCGGAGAGGGTCGTGTATCCGTAGGCCCCCATCGACGCGAACGACACGTCGTAAGTGCCGTCCGTCGGCAGCGCCGGCGCACAGAAACCGAGCGTGTCGATCTCGACGTGCCACGAGTAGTCGGCGTACTCCGCGCAGCGTTCCACGCGATCCGGAATGCCGTTTGCGGGATCAACGTCGGTCGCCGGCACGGCGTCCCCACCGGTGGTGGTGTAGGTGAACTCGAAGAGTCCGTCCGGGCTGTCGTAGGTGGCACGCAGGTTGCTTGTCTTCGGCGCGAGATAGCCTTCGATCTCGGTCACCGCCTCCGCACTCAGATCGTTCCTGGCCTCGTAATACTCGCGGATCGTCGGCGTGAAGCAGCGCAGCAGCGTTCTCGTCTG
>CP070725.1:1508655-1538176 GCA_020350845.1 Candidatus Bipolaricaulota bacterium | reverse complement strand
CTCGAACCTTCGTCGCGATCAGGACGTCCGAGCGACGTGTCTCGAGGGCCCGTCCCAGGAACTCCTCCGAGCGTCCCTCCCCATACACGTCCGCCGTGTCGAAGAAGGTGATCCCGCGATCGATGGCGACGCGGATCGCCCGCATCGACTCCTCCACCGCTCCCGGGATGAGCCTGGTTTCGTGGTCGCCTCGGCGGGAATAGCCCAATCCGCCGATTCGTGCGGTGCCCAGCCCGATCGCGCTGACCTCGATGCCGCTTCGCCCCAAGACTCGCTTCACAGAGCCTCCCATCGCGCAGCCGGTCCCGAAAGCCCGTCAACACCAGGCTCTACCGTGGCCATCTAGCAGAAGCCTAGTGCTCGATCTCCCGGATCACTCTGGCTGGATTCCCTGCCACGACGGTGCTTGCGGGAACGCTCCGCGTGACGACCGCCCCCGCACCGACCACTGCACTCCGCCCAACAGTCACTCCTGGCAACAGGACGGCACCTCCACCGATCCATACATCGTCCCCGATCGTGACTGGCTTGGCGACCTCCTGCCCCCGATTGCGTGAAGCCACCTGGAGAGGATGTGCTGCCGTGTAGATCTGGACCGCGGGCCCAATCATCACACGGGAGCCGATGCGCACCTCGTTGTTGTCGAGAACGATGCACGAGAAGTTCAGATAGGAGTGGTCTCCGACGTGGGTGTTCTTGCCATAGGTGCAGTGGAACGGCGACTCGACGAACGACGCCTCCCCCATCCCTCCCAGCAGCTTCCGAAGGATGGCTTGCCGTTCGGCGACCTCTTCGGCCGCGTTCAGGAGCCGGAGAAGCTCCTTCGCCTTCTCGCGTTCGGCCACAAGTTCGGGGTCACGAAAGCTGTAGGACTCTCCAGCGAGCATCTTCTCCTTCTCACTTCTGGAGCGCATCGGGTGACTCCTTCTCAGGCCTACAGTAGGTACCGCGCAGAGACATGCGCAGTCACCGAGGCTCCTGTCAAACCGCCTGATCGATCGTCGCCGACATGACAACGCGCCGCTCTCCGTCATCGAGGGCGTAGCACTCGCCGGTGCTACCCAGCGGGATGACCCCGTGCACGCCACGACCAATGAGATGTTCGACGAAGCCGCAAAGCGTCACGAGGTCGATCTCCCCGTCTGCCGTCATAGGGGTCACAAGCGCGACATAGACACCTGTGAACCTGTCAGCCATGGTGTTCTCCCTCTCTTTGCCTACAGCGCAGACCGCGTCCCTCCGCCACGAGGTCGTCAGAGGAGGCTACGCTTCGCGGCACGGTTGGGCAAAGCCCCGAGGATTGGCGTCCATGAGGTCCACCACTGAGGCTGCCTCGGAAGTTTCCGGGCACCGCAAGCGATAGCCGTTCCGTGCTCTCGCGAGATGCACTACCGCGGTCTCCTCGGCGGCCACGGGACGCGGGCTGAGGGGCGTCAGCGCTCCGCTGGCGGCGAGCGCGAGTGGCGCTGGGAAGGACGAGCACTACTCGATGGGCAGCTCCTCGCCCCGCACTGCTCCGTGTGTTTCGAGGAAGTTGAAGATCCCCTGCGTCGCCGGAGGATCTGCGTCTAGTGTAGCGCCGGACTTGCCGCAGCTAGGCCCCTGGGTGTAGGGTGGGAGCCCTGGGAGTTGACAACCATGCGGCGTGTGGCAAGAAGCGTCGTCACAGGAGTCGTTGTGGCCCTCTGCGTGGCCGTCAGCTTCGATCTGAAGGCTGTCGCCGACGGCGGCGTCAATCCCTATGAAGTCGTGATCTGGCAGCACGTGAACTTCACGGGGCAACGGCAGTCGTTTCGGCTCGAAGACAGCATGCGTCACCGGCTGGTGACGGATCTCGGCTGGTTCGACGAGCGGATCTCCTCCATCCAGGTCGGCTCGGAGGTGCGAGTCGCGGTCTTCCGCTTCCCCGGCTTCGCCGGACCGGCTGACATCTTCTCCGCGAATGTCCACTCCCTGAGCGACTACTGGAACGACGCGATCTCCTCGCTCATCGTCTTCCCGCGGAAGTATGGTCACACGACCCTCGAACGCCCGTTGGGCGTCTACCTACACGAGGAGACCTGCTGGAAGGTCGCCGGATATACCTCCGGGCATGGCCCTGTCCGAGCGTTCTACCCCTTGCCCCAATCCGAGAAGACGATCGAAGCTGGCTACAGCTATGTCGGGAGCTACATGGATGGCAACGTCTTCTACGTCACGCTGCAGGGACTAGACGTCGAGGCCGAGCTCTTCTACGAGAGGAGCTTCGGAGGCAGCACGTACACGCTCACATTCCCCAAGGATACGAAAGACGAGCCCAACGCCGTGAGTGAATGCCCCCCCTACGGCTACAAGGAGGTCGACCTGACGTACTGGTCTCCGTGGGCGCATCGGGGGTACTGGCAAGGGGTCATCTGGATTCCGGCTCGCGCCAGGACGCAGTCGCTCAAGGTGAGATGGTCCGGCACGCCGCCGGGGGATACTCGATCGCCGGGCTTCGTGGGCTCTTCGTCCGGGCCGCACATTGAGGAACCCGACGGGCAACCCGAGTTCGTCCCCGACATCAGCGGGACGTGGCAGAGCACGTTCCAGCTCGCCTACGTGATCACCCAGAGCGGCCACGACTTCACGTGGTACGTCGAGCGCTTTCGCGAATGGGGATACGGCACGATATACGGTCTGCAGCTCGAGGTCGCCTGGGAAGGGGAGAACGGAAGCGGCCACGACATCGGCACCGCGATCCTCGACGAATACGACAACGTGGTTCGCATCGAGTGGGCCAGCGGGAACGTCTTCTTCCGCCGAGGGGAGGCTCCCTAGTCGCTTCGCTGTGTGTTCAGGCGGCTCGGCGGCTGGGAATCTGGCTTCCCTGTCATCGAACGCTCATGTCGCGTCCACGGGACGGTCCTGCATTCTCCTGTCCTTTCGCAGCGCGAGGAGCGTCCACATCGCGGCGCAAAGGTCCACCCCGCCAAACAGAAGGAGGATCGGCTTCACCAGATCGAAGATCACGAACCCGGCGAAGAAGACGATGACCGCTGCACGAGCGACCACCGACCATCGGAAGAACTCTGTCAGGTCCCTGCGCGCCGCTTGGATGTAGTAGTAGGACAGCAGGAACAGCATCATCCCCACGACCCGAATCCATACATCCGTCGTCGTGGGCAGTCCGAAGAACGTGATCAGCGTATTGGGCGCGATCAGCAGGAACAACCCCAGCAGGATCATGTAGATACCGAAGATCAGCGAGGTTCGAGCCGCTCTGCTCATTCCCCTCACCCCCGTGCGAGCATCCGCAGAGGATCCCGGTCGGTCAAGTCCGGGCTGCGGACTCTCCCCCGTGCGTGGGCAGACGACATCGTCTCGCCGGCTCTCCACCTCTCGGACGGGGTCTCGGCTAGCGAGTTGGACGCACGACCTTCGGTCGGTACGATGCTCGGGAGATCCACGAGAGAGCGAGGAAGTGGTTCGCTGTGAAGGGGGTTGCGAGATGAGCGCAGGGAGAGTCGTCGCACTGATCCTCGGAAGCCTAATCCTTATCCTGGGAATCGGGCTCCTGTTCGGTGGTGGGGCGCTGGTCGGAGTCGACCTCGGAATGACCGACGACGAGGGGTATCTCACGTCGCCGTCCGCAGATCTCGTACGAGACAGCTACGCCATCGTCGGCGAAGTGGTCCTCGAAGACGACTGGATCTGGTGGTATCGCCATCCGACGATGGTCCGGGTCCGCATCACAGGCGATGCGCCCGTCTTCGTGGGCATTGCGCCGCGCGCCGCCCTCGACAGCTATCTCCTCGATGTCTCGTACTCGGAGATCGAGGAGATCGACTTCGCGGACCGCGAGAAGAAGCGCGTCTGGACCGTGGAGTACGACGACCATGTCGGGCCGAGCGCGCCGGCGCCACCGGCTGATCAGGAGTTCTGGACCGCCAGCGTCGAGGGCACGGGGACGCAAGACCTCTACTGGGAGATCGAGCCCGGCGATTGGGCGCTCGTCGTCATGAACGCCGACGGGTCCCGTGCGATTGATGTCGCCGCCTCCGTCGGCGCCGAAGCGCCGTGGCTCCTCCCCCTGGGTTTGGGGCTCCTCGCGGCGGGCATCCTGCTGACTGCGATCGGACTCATTCTCGTCCTCGCCGTCGCGCGACAGACACGCACCGCGGAGCCGCGGGAGGAGCCTCTCATCCGAGCCGCAGAGGCGGGCGGCTTCCCGCTCGTCTTCAAGGCAGAGCTCACCGAGCCGCTCTCGCCGGCGCTATGGCTCGTCAAGTGGTTCCTGCTCATTCCCCACTACATCGTGCTTGCGTTCCTGTGGTGCGGCTTCGTCGTCTCGTGGATCGTCTCGCTGTTTGCGATCGTGTTCACGGGGCGCTACCCGCGGGGGCTGTTCGACTACAACGTCGGGGTGATGCGCTGGTCATGGAGGGTCGCGTTCTACAGCTATGAGGCGCTCGCAACAGACGCCTATCCTCCGTTCACCCTGAGATCAGGGAAGTACCCCGCCGATCTGGACGTGCCCTACCCGGGAAGGCTCTCCCCCGGACTGGCGTTGGTCAAATGGTGGCTGCTTGCGATCCCTCACTACATTATCGTCGGAGTCTTCCAGGGTGGGGCCGGCTTCTACCAATGCGGGCTCGTCTTCATCCTCGCGCTCTTCGCTGGCGTCGCGCTCTTGTTCACCGGGAGATACCCGAAGGACATCTTCCGGCTGATCGTCGGCCTGAACCGATGGACCTTCCGTGTCTTCGCCTATGTGGCGCTGATGACCGACACCTACCCGCCGTTCCGACTGGAGGAGTGAGGGCGGCGCTGCCCTCTGCGGATTCGGAGGGAGACAGGGAGAGACATGAAGTATCGACGTGTCGTCGTCAGTCGCCATGGCGGGCCCGAGGTCCTGCAGGTCATCGAGGAGGACATCCCCGAGCCCAAGGCCGGCGAGGTCCGCGTGAAGGTCCTCGCGGCGGGCGTCTCCGCCTACGACCTCATGTTTCGCCGCTCCGGGAGACTCCCCGGAACCCCGCGGGTGCCGTTCACCCCTGGCGAGGATGTCGTCGGCATCGTGGAGGAGCTCGGCGCAGGCGTGACCGCCTTCCAGCCGGGGCAGATGGTCGCGGGCGGGACGTTCTCGCTCGGCGTCGGCGGCGGCTACGCGGAGTACGTCTCCATGGCCGCCGGGGAGTGGGTCCCCGTGCCCTCGGAGCTCGATCCGGTCCGAGCGGTCTGTCTCGTCGTGAACTACGTGACCGCGCACGTGATGCTGCACCGGGCGGCACAGGTGCGGGAGGGCGATCGTATCCTCGTCCACGGTGCTGCAGGAGGCGTCGGCAGCGCGTTACTCGACCTCGGCCGACAGGTCGGGCTCGAGATGTTCGGCACCGCATCGAAGCACAACCATCACCTCGTTTCGGCGTTTGGAGCGACTCCGATCGACTACCGGGCGGACGACTTCGTGGCGTGTGTCCGGCAGCTCACAGGCGACGGAGTCGACGCCGTGTTCGACCCGATCGGCGGCGCGCGACAGCTCTGGCGGTCCTACCGCGCCCTTCGTAGGGGCGGCCGCTTGGTGTGGTTCGGCGTGGCGGCGACGAGGAGCCATGGCCTGAGAATCATCCCTTCTACCCTCCTCATGCGCGCCCTGCTGAAGATCCTGCCGGACGGTCGCAAGGTACCTTCGACGCCCAACGCGGGGAAGCACGTTTCCGAGACGCTGGCGGAGCTGATCGCGCAACTTGCGTCGGGCAAGATCGACCCGGTGGTGGCCGCGCGCATTCCCTTGGCGGAGGCCGCTCGCGCCCACGAGCTCCTGGAGCGCGGGGGAGTCGCAGGCAAGATCGTCCTGACGGCAAACGACTGAGTGACCGCGCGCCCCCTGAAGGCGCAGCACAGATCACTGCAACGAAAGGAGCGGTCGGATGACGAAGGAACGCAAGCCCGTGGATCGTGGAGGATTGGCCATCGGCGGCACGACGCTCATCGGAGTGGGGGTAGGCTTTGTCTTCCTGCAGACGTCCGCTCTGCTGTTCGTCGCTTCGATCCTCATGGGGGTAGGTGTCGGCTTGCTGATCGCGGCCGTGCTTCCGGACAGACAGGCGTGACATGCGAGCGATCGTCTACACCCGATACGGATCCCCGGACGTCCTTCAACTTCAGGACGTGCCGCGTCCCGCGCCCGCGGACAGCGAAGTGCTGATCAGGATCCATGCGACGACAGTCACAACAGCCAACCTCGCAAACATCTCTGGGAAGCCGATCATCGCGCGGATCTTCTCGCCGAATCTAGGCCTCACGCGACCGAAGGTTGCCATCCTCGGCGTCGAGCTGGCGGGGGTCATTGCGGCTGCTGGCGAACGAGTCACTCGCTTCCGAATGGGAGACCAGGTCTTCGCGGAGCCTGAGACGGGAGCCTTCGCGGAGTACATCTGCATGCCAGAGGACGGGCTCCTGGCGCTCAAGCCGGCGAATGTCTCGTTCGACGAGGCCGCGGCTGCGTGCGACAGCTTCCTCACCGCAATGCCGTTCTTGAGAGACGGCGGACAGATCCAGAGCAAGCACCGGGTCCTCATCAACGGAGCTTCGGCAAGCATCGGGTCGATGGCGGTGCAGATCGCGGAACACTTCGGCGCCGAGGTGACCGGCGTTTGCAGCACGGCCAATCTCGAGTTGGTGAAGTCGCTCGGCGCGGATCACGTCATCGACTACACGCAGGAGGACTTCACCCGAAGCGGCGAAAGCTACGACATCATCTTCGACGTGGTAGCCAAGAGCTCCTTCTCTCGCTGTAGGAAGGTTCTCGCAGAGGATGGAATCTACCTTTCCACCTTCCCGACGCTCGGGGTTCTTCTCCCGCGGTTCGGCAGGAGGAGAGCGAAGTTCATGGCCACCGGGCTGCGACCTCCGGCCGATCGGCTCAAGGATCTGCTGTACCTCAAGGAGCTCATGGAAAGGGGGAGGCTCAGGACTGTCATCGATCGACGCTATCCGCTTGAGGAAATCGCCGAAGCCCATCGGTACGTAGCGAAGGGACACAAGAAGGGGAATGTCGTGATCACCGTCGTACCCTCAGAAGCGTGACCCCTCGGAGCTACGACAAGAGCGGAGGACGGAGGACCCCATGAGGGCAGTATTCCAGACAGGGTACGGATCGCCGGATGCCTTCGAGATCCGCGAAGTCCCGACGCCAGTGGCGAAGAACGACCAGGTGCTCATCCGCGTTCGCGCCGCCGCGCTCCATGCCGGCGACGTCTTCATGATGAGGGGGGTCCCGTACTTCACCCGCCTTGTCGTCGGCTTCCCCAAGCCAAGAGGCTACGTCCCTGGCTACGACGTCGCGGGCGTCGTCGAGGCCGTCGGGAAGAACGTGAATCGATTCGCTCCCGAGGACGAGGTCTTCGGCTCCCTCGCGCACACGTGTGCGGAGTTCGTCTGCACGTCGGAGCGCGAGCTCGAGGAGAAGCCTGCGAACCTCTCGCTGGAGCAGGCCGCAGCCGTGCCCACATCAGCGATCGCCGCGCTTCACGGCATCCGCGATGCAGCCAAGGTCAAGGCCGGCATGCACGTCCTGATCAACGGAGCCTCGGGGGGCGTGGGGACGTTCGCCGTCCAGATCGCCAAGGCCTACGGCGCGGAAGTCACCGGGGTCTGTAGCACACGGAACGTCGATCTCGTGCGATCGATCGGCGCCGATCACGTGATCGACTATACGCAGGAGGACTTCACCCGTGGCGGCACCCGCTACGATGTCATCCTCGACCAGGTGGCGAATCACCCGCTACGCGCCTGCCGGCGCGCCCTCACCCCGACGGGCGTTCACATCCCCAACAGCGGGCACAAGGGAATGCCGTATATCATCAAGGCGACCCTTGTGTCGATCTTCGTGCGCCGCCAGGGAGGCACGTACCACGCGGCCCCGAAGCCAGGTGATCTAAGTGAACTCAAGGGACTCATCGAGTCAGGCAAGGTCTCTCCGGTCATCGACCGGACCCACAAGCTGGAGGAGATCTCGGAGGCCTTCCGGCACCTGGACGCGGGCCACGCCCGGGGGAAGGTCGTCATCGCCATAGAGGATCGTTCCTCGTGAACCCCGTCCCCAGTTCGACTACGGAGGTTCTGAAATCATGGTGGATGTGAGGATCACCCTGTCAGGCACATGGGTTGCCCTGATGCTGACCTACCTTCTCGGCGATGTCCTCCGTATCTTCGCCGGCGACTTCACGGCGGGGGAGATCGGGGGCAGGGCGGGAAGCCAGGGGGTGTGGGTTGCCGCGGCCGCCCTGATGCTGATCCCGATCATCATGATCGTTCTGTCGCTGATGCTGAGCTATCCCGCGATCCGGTGGGTGACCCTCGGTGCTGCTGCTGTGCTCTTCATCTTCAACGCGGTAGGGCTTCCAACGTATCCGGGTCTCTACGACAAGCTGCTGATCGCTTTCGGCCTCGGTCTCAACATGCTGACGATCTGGCTCGCCTGGCGGTGGCGAGGGACATAGCTGACGCCTCGATCTCCCACCTGAACGGCCTGTCCCTCACTGAACTGCCGTCGATCCGCCTACGGCAGGGTCTCGATGAAGTCCGCGACAGGATTGAGGTTCACCCGCTCGCGCCGTCCGCCTCATAGCACCTTCCGCACGATCGGGATCCGCCACAGGGCGGCCGTCGCCGCCCGGGTCACTGCCGTTGACCCCCAGGGCACATGATCCTAGACTCTCGCACACGGGGACCGTCGGGGTTGCGTCATTTCCGCGACGCGCGTGGTGAGGCAGGGGAAGGCGAGCCGCTCCACCATCCGCCCCGGGAGGAGCTATGCCGCGCAAGTTGACGGATATCCTGGCGGAGGCTGACGCGCAGCTGGAGTACCGATCCATGGGGACACCTCCGGAAGAGCCCACGCCACGGGAGATCAAGAAGACACCTTCACCACGCGCCCAACGCTTGCGTGACCTGTACTTCGACGCCCTTTCGTCCGCGACGAGCGAGTTCCCCTACTGGTACACAAGAGCCTACATGCGTCTCGACAACGAGATCCCGGTCGTCCGCCGCGCACTGGCACTGGAGTCGGCGTTCCGACACCTGACGCCGACGATCTTCCCCGGCGAGCTCCTGGTCATGGGGAAGACCCATCACCTGCGCGGCTCGTTCCCGATGCCGTGGCTTTCGGAGGGGTACTACATGGCCGCAGAAGACGAGCTCTATCAGGAGGCCCTTGCACGCGGCAGCGCAAGCGCGGACGAGGTCTCCTCGTTCGGCATGGGCGGCGGCAATGTGACGAAGAGCTTCGGCCCCGTGGTGTCGATCGCCGGGAAGTTCGGCATCCGCAAAGAGGAAGTTCCGATGATGCTGCGGACCGCCCGTGACTGGGAGGGGAAATCGGTCGACGACGTCGGACACAAGTACGAGCAGATGACCCCGGGATACGAGATCAAGGAATCGCTGATGCGCTCGGTCACCTGCATGTTCGACTCGGGCTACACGCTCCCCCAGGGCCGCGAGGTGATCAACTACTACTACCCCTTGCAGTTCGGATTCGACGCACTGATCTCACTGGCGGAGGCGAAGAAGCGCGACGTGGCGGGCCGCGCTGACGGCGACGGCCTCACAGGGATGAACCGACTCTACAACTACGAGGCCGCGGTCCATGTTCTCCGCGGCGTGCAGGCATGGACCCTGAACTACGCGAAGGAGGCGCGCCGGCTGGAGGCGATCGAGGCCGAGCGCAAACAGCGCGACGAGTACCGCGAGATTGCCGAGTGTCTGGAGTGGATTGCTCGTCACCCGCCGCGCACGTTCCGCGAGGCGCTTCAGCTCTGCTGGGCCGTGCACGTCGCAGTGCTCAACGAGGACGCGATCTCGGGGCTGTCGCCCGGCCGCCTCGGGCAGGTGCTTTGGCCCTGGTACGAGCAGGACCTCGAGGCGGGACGCATCGACGAGGAGAAGGCCCTCGAGCTACTGGAATGCCTTCGCGTCAAGTTCACCTGCCTCGATTGCTTCGCCTCGATGGGCGTCGTCGGCGGCGTCCTCTCGGGCAACACCTTCAACAACCTCAGCCTCGGCGGTCTCGATCGCAGTGGAGCCCCGGCGAGCAACCGTCTCGAGGAGCTGATCCTCGAGGCATCGATACGCTGCGCGACGACACAGCCCACGCTGACGCTTCTCTACGACGACAAGCTCCCGGAGTCGTTTCTGCTGAAGGCCATGGAGTGCATCAAGACGGGGACCGGCTACCCCGCGATCATGAACAACCGCACAGCGATTGAGTTCCTCATGGGGCAATACGGCCCGGAAGGCATGGACCTCGAGGAGGCACGGGCGATCGCGATCGGTGGGTGTCTGGAGACGTCACCGTGCTCGTGGATGCCGCTGTCGTTGAACGGTCGGTCGTACTCGATCCCGGGCGGATCGGGGCAGCCGACGAGCGTCGGTGTGCATTTCCTCTCGCTGCCGAAGATCCTCGAGCTCGTCCTCTTCGACGGAGTCGATCAGCGAACCGGGCTCCGCGTCTTCCCGTCGCACGGTAGATCCCTCGATCGCCACGAGGAGGTCTTCGACCAGGTCAAGCTCTACTTCGCCGAGGCCGTCGAGGTCCTCTCACTGGCAAACAACAATCAGCACGACGTCTGGCGCAAGAGCAACGCCGCCGTCTTCAACTCCCTTCTCAAGCCGGACTGCCTCGACTCCGGCCACCTGATCAACGAACTGGGCTACCGATACAACGCCACGCACAACGTGGAGACGTGTGGAACGATCAACCTCGTGAACAGCCTTGCGGCGCTGAAGTTCCTCGTGTACGACAGCAGTTCCTTCTCGCTTGACGAGATCAGGAAGGCCCTCGGCGAGAACTTCGGCTTCAAGACAGCCGACGAGGTGGGCTCGTTTTCTCTCGCCGCGCAGGAGAAGCGCGGATCGTCCACGAAACACGATCGGATACACCTCGCGTGCCTCGCCGCTCCCAAGTACGGGAACGACGATCCCTTTGTCGATCGCATCCTGAAGGAGTGGGAGGATTGGTTCTGCGCCGAGTGCCGCGCGTACGAGTCACTCAATGCACGCCCGTACTACGCCTGTCAGATCTCGGTCTCTACGCACGCCCCGATGGGCGCCGTCACCATGGCCACCCCGGACGGGCGTCTCGCGGGCACCACGTTCGCCGATGCTTCCATGTCGGCCTACGCAGGCACTGACCGGAACGGTCCGTACGCCCTCTTCGCGTCGGCGACGTGTTGGGATCACTCCCAGTCCCAGAACTCCCAGCTCAACATGAAGATCCATCCCAGCGCCATCCACGGACGCAAAGGGACGAAGAAGCTGCTCGAGCTGACTCGCGCGTACATGCGCAAGGGAGGATTCCACATCCAGTACAACGTGGTCGACTCGAGGATCCTGAAGGACGCGCAGGAGCACCCGGAGGCGTACCGTGACCTGCTGGTTCGCGTCGCGGGGTTCACGCAGTACTGGGTCGAGATCGGGAAGCCGATCCAGGACGAGATCATCGCCCGCACGGAGTACGAGGGGGTGTAGCTGTGGGCGCGCCAACGAGGCACATGGACTGCCGCAACTTCGCCCCGATCGATGTCGTCAAGGGGATCTGTCACCTCTCCAAGGAGCGCGTCCAGGCCGATGATGCCTCTTGCCCGTCGTTCGATCGCCTCCCGCGTTGCGGCGAGTGCGAACGCTACTCACCGAGTGATCAGCAGGACGTCGGCGTGTGCCGCGCCACGCCCGACCATCCGATGACCTATCCCGGCCTCGCCGCCGTGACCTGCGAGTGGTTCCGCTGGAGGGGCCGCTGAGCGGTTCTCCGGAGGGCCTGATCTTCGACATCCAGGCACACTCGGTGCACGACGGTCCGGGGTGCCGGACCACCGTCTTCCTCAGCGGCTGTCCGCTGCGTTGCTCATGGTGCGCGAACCCCGAGGGACTCCTTCCGCACCCGCGGTTGATGGTCCGAGCTTCGCGCTGCCGAGCCGACGCGTATCCGTGTGCCGACGCCTGTCCACACGGAGCGGTCCGGGTCGATCCGGCCGCGCCCCTTCCGCCGTCGTTCGAACGAGCGCTGTGCGCGACCTGCGTAGAGCACGGGTGCGTCTCGGCGTGCGCGCACGGCGCCCTCGAGATCTCGGGCCGGTGGATCTCACTCGACGAGTTGATGAAGGTCCTCGACCGGGACCGCGACTACTGGGGTCCCCAGGGAGGCATCACGTTCAGCGGCGGGGAGCCGCTCTCCCAGCCTGAGTTCCTGTTGGTGGCGCTCGATGCCTGCCACAGGAGCTACATCCACACCGTGATCGAGACGTCAGCGTACGCGGATCGCGACCTCCTGCAGGAGGTCGCCCTTCGCGTGGACTGGCTGTTCGTCGACCTGAAGCACATGGATCCCACGACCCATCGTCGCGGCACGGGGGTCAGCAACGAGCGGATCCTCGCCAATCTCGAGGAGATCGCGAGATCTCGTATCGAGGCCCACGTCGTGGTACGCGTCCCGGTGGTCCCCGGCTTCAACGACTCGGCGGAGAACCTCGGCGCCGCGGCCCGCTTCCTTGCGGACCTTCGGCTCCGGTACGTAAACCTGCTCCCCTTCCACCGCATGGCCGCATCGAAGTACGCGCAGCTGGGGCAGGAATACGCACACGAGGATGCGCCGCCTCCCACCGGGGACGAGATGGAGCATCATCGCAGGCTCTTCGTCGACGCAGGTCTCGAGTGCTACGTCGGCGCGGAGACGCCCTTCTAGCACGCGAGGACCGGACGCCGGCTCTGCGGGGAACATGGAGCGACACTCGTCCGGCATCCCTTCCGGATCCCGCTTCCGGGGGGAAGTCCCGTCGGATACCCTCTGCCTCCGGGAGTGCCATGACGAGACTTCAGAAGGTCACCATCAGCGCAGCGCTAGCGCTCACGCTTCTCCCGTGGGTCGTGGCCGGACAGCCGGATGGGCCGCGGCTCACGCCCGTCTTGATCCTTCCCGGGATCCTGGGATCGGTCCTCGTCGATGCCGGGAGCCTCTTCGAGCACTTCCTGTGGCCGGGCCCGGCGATGCTCGGTGGGGACATCGAGCCGCTCAGGCTGCCGGCGTCGGGGAAAGGGGATCTCGGCATCGACGTCCGACCGACGGGGCTCGTGGGCTACATCGAGCCGCTCTCCGCCGCGCTCTTCGACGGCACGCTCCTCGGGCCGGTCTCACCGACCTGGTTCTACGAGCGGCTCCCGGCCCGCCTCAGGGAGCTGAGCTATTACGGTGGACTGATCGCGAGCCTTCAGACCGGAGGCTATGTCGCGGATCGCGATCTGTTCGCCTTCCCCTACGACTGGCGACGCGACCTCCTTGAGACTCGCGATCTCCTCGCCGAGAGGGTGGAGGAGATCCTCGCGCAGACCGGCGCAGCGAAGATCGACATCGTGGCCCACAGCATGGGCGGCCTTCTCGCAAGGGCCTACGTGAACTCCGTCCCGGACCCACCCATCGGGAAGCTCGTCATGATGGGGACCCCCTCTCACGGCGCTCCCGATGCCTTCGTGTCCCTCCACAGCGCCCTCGGGCAAGGACGGTTCCTGCTCGGGGACGAGACGGCGCAGGATCTCAGCTCGAACTGGCCAAGCGTGTTCCAGCTGCTTCCCAGCCCGGAGTACTTCGTCCTCTACGAGCACATCTTCGTGGACGAGTTCGGACCCCAGCGTGAGGGCCCACTCACTGCATCGACCGGGCAAGGGACTTGGGCGCTCACGTTCCTCGAGAACGAGGACAGCTCGATCGCGGACGTCAACATGCTTCTCCTGTCCGACGCCGCGCACAGCGCGCGGGCGTTCCACGAGCGCATCGGTCGATCGCTAACGTTCGGAGGAGAGCTGGTCCTCATCGCCGGCTCGGGTGGGGACACCACCGGCTCCATCCTGAAGACCGACGCCGGGGCACACACCTGGTACAGCCTCCCGACGAACGGCGACGGCACAGTCCCTCTGCGAAGCGTCACCCGACTGGATTCCTCCGGGCCGGTCACGATCTACCATACGACCGCGGGGCACGAGGCAATGCTCACCGATCTTGCCGTCGGCAAGCTTCTCGCCGCCGTCCTGCGCGGTGACCCGGACACTGTCGCAGAGCTCCTTGCCACGAATGCGACGCTTCGCCAGGAGCAGTCGCTCACAGACGGGCGAGAGGACGAAGCATTCCCGCTCCTCGACGGCGTCGTCACCCCTCTCGACTAGAGCGTCCGTCGTTGGGAGCGCCGATCACGCGGGCTCTCCAGCAGGTCCGCCGATGGATAGTCACTTCGCAGCAACCCGTAGAGGAGCGTCCCCGTCAGGGAGCCGTCGGGGTTGCGCTTGTTCTCGCGGAGATGACCTTCGCGCACCATGCCGCACCGTTCGGCGACCCGAGCGCTGCGCACATTGCTGTCGTCACACTCCAGGCGGACACGGTGAGCGCCGAGCTCGTGGAAGAGACAACGGAAGACGGCGCGAACGGCCTCCGAAACGTAGCCCATCCCTTCATGGTCCTTATCGGCGAAGAAGCCAATCGTGTAGGCCGGAAGCTTCCGGTCCGTCGGCCCGACGTAGACCTGCGCGACGAACGCGTCCGTGGAGCGATGGAAGGCGCCGAGGAAGAACGCCTGCCCCTTGTCCCAGGCTTCCACGAATCGCCGAACGACGGCATCCGCTTCGTCTTGCGTCGTGATCGTCCTCAGAGCGTTCGTCGCCTCGTAGTGCGCGAGATGGTCTCGATTCGCGCGAGCGACACGGAGGATGAGCTCCCCGTCATCGAGGCGATACCGGCGGAGGTAGACCCGCTCCGCTTCGATGCACTCCGGAAGCTGAGTCGGCACCTCACGCTGCGTCATCGCAAACCTCCGCCGCGAGATCCTCGGCCCTGCGAATCCCCTTCCCGGCCTACGCCGCGCTGAGGTAGCCGATCCCGTCGGGGTGGACCCCAGCGTCGAACCGTTCGATCTCCCTGAGCGATTGGACGTCGATGACCGAGACGTCGTTCGTCTTGTTGTTGGCGACGTACGCTCTAGTGCCCGTCGGATCGAACACGATCCCGCCCGGCCAGCGCCCCACGGGGATGCGCTTGATCTCCCAGTGGCGCTCGGTGTCGATGACGGAGACGTCGTGGGATTCGCGGTTCGCCGTGAAGGCGTAGCGCCCGTCCGGCGAGAAGACGAGCCGCACCGGGGTCTTCCCCACGGGGTGCCGGGCGACGATCCCGTGGTGCTCGGCGCTGAGTGCGAAGACGTTGTCCTCGTCCTGATTCGCGACGTAGAGGAATGCTCCCGATGGGTGCACCGCGACGCCTTCCGGCTTCCTCCCCACCACGATATGCTTCTCGATCTCATCGGTCTCGGTGTTGAGCACCGAGAGGGTGTTCGACCCGAGATTGGGAACGTACAGCCGGCGCCAGTCCGGGGTCGGAGCGAGCATGTGCGACAACCGCTGACCCGTGGGCACGATCTTCAGGAGCCGATGAGAAGGTCTCTCGCAGATGAAGACCTTGTGCGCGTACGTGACCGCGATGTAGAGCTTGCTCTCGTCGGGAGAGATCTTGAGGTCGTGAGGGAATTGGAACTCCTCGTGCTCGATACGTCCCGTCTCTTCCATGGCTCCGGTGTCGAGGATCGACACGCTGTTCCCCAGTGCATTCGAGACGTACGCCGTGGAGCCGTCCCGCGTGATCGCCACCTCGTGCGGATGGGCTCCGACAAGCACAACCCGCAGCGTCTCTCCACCTTCCGTTCCGATGAACGACACGCTGTTCTCATCCTTGTTCAGAACGACAAGTCTGTCCAGCCCGTCCACGTGCGCCTCCTTCCCCACGCACATCGTACCCCGGGAGCAAGGCGGATACCCGACAGCGGCAGTCAGGACTGAGGTAGAATGCCCCATGCCGAGCTACAGCGATCGTTCGGATTTCATGGCCGGAGTCTATGTGATCGAGTTCGAGAGCGAGGAGCATGCCCGCCTCTTCGTCGAGACCTACGGTAGCTGCCCGGTCTGGCCGCTGATCGCGCAGCTTCCGGATCGCCGCAAGGTCTTCGTCCTCGCGCGCGAACTGAAGGCGCAGCGCCACGGGGAATTCGCCGAGGAGTCGAACACCCTGGCCGAGCACCCGGAGTTCATCGGCGCTCGAAGCGTCGAGTTTCGTCGGGACGACGGACTCGTCGGGATTCTCGGATCTCCCCGCCTCACGACCGGCGAGGCGGCGAAGCCCCCCTGCGGCTCGGACTGCTCAACGTGCCCGAGCTATCAGAACCCGTGCCGTGGCTGTCCCGCCACGAGGATGTTCGGCCTCTGAGAACGAGCTCGAAGGAGCCCTCAGACTCCGGCCTTCAGAGGTCCTTGCCGTCGCGCTCCATCAGCTTCTTGATCTTCCGCTTCTCCCAGCCGGTGCTGAAGGTCTCGAAGGCATGCGCTGCAACCGCGATGCCCCAGCCCAACGCGGGCCAGTACACCCACCAGCCGCCGTGATCCCGGGAGTCGACGAAGACGAGCAGCACCATGACCAGGACATAGGTCGCGACATGCGTATAGAACGCTCGCAGCTCGCGTGCACGCTTCCTCGCCCGCTCGTATCTCTCCTCTTCCGTCGTCATGACCTCACCTCACAGGATCCAGGGTTCGTCTCGGGCGCATGCCGAAGAAGAAGCGCATCACGTTGGAGTGTCGGACAAGGACGTCATACAGGAGTAGCGTTGCGGCAAACGACGTCACCGTCACGATAATCAGCTTCGGCCACACCCCCATGTTCCAGCGGATGACGAACCAGCCGATGCCGAGAATCACCGTCTGGTGAAAGAGGTAGAAGGGGAGCACCGCCTCGTTCGCGTAGCTGAGAATCTTGCTCGGCCGATCCAGATGGTTCGCCGCCACACCCATCAGGAACACGATGAAGCCCCAGACGCCGATACTCACGATGACCTCGTAGACGACGAAGATCCCCGAGAATGGCTCGTGGAACATCTGGTATCCCTGCGTCAGGATGAGGAAGCCTTGCGCTGCGAAACTCACGATTCCCGCTGCCAAGGCGATCCATCGGTTGCGCCTGATCGATGCCGTGAACCGCTCGTCCGCAGCAAGCATGTATCCGATGATGAACAGCACTGCGAAGAAGACGAAGGTGGCCCACGTGAACTGCCCTCGGATCACGCCCATCAGGGCGACGCGCACACCCGTGATCGGAACGATGAACAGGAAGATGCCACCTCGGTGGCTGCACCACCCCGAGATCCGAGCGATGGCTCGCTTCCCACGCTCGCTACGAAGCAGCAGGAGTGCAGGGATCACCACCACGGATACGAGGAACAAGAACTGCAGGAACCAGAGATGCCCGGGGAAGAACGTCGCCAGTCCCGGCCACGAGGGGTCGAACCCGACGGAGCCGAGACTCCTCGCAATGGCCCCGCCGAAACTCCCGCGGTACCCGTTGGTGAAGGCATCGAAGTAGATCTGTGGAACCACGATAGCGAACAGCCCCACGGAATACAGTGGGACCAAGAGTCGCTGGATGCGCTCCGCCAGGAACCTCCTCCCGCTTCGTCGCTTCAGCGCAAACCAAGCCCCCACACCCGAGATGACGAAGAACGTTGGCACGGCCCAGATGTCGATCAGTCCTCGGAGTACCAGAACGAGCGTGCTGGTATCCGCGTTGCGCAGGTGCCAGTCGGTCCCTTCGTCGAACAGGTGCATCGTATGCAGCAGGAAGATTCCAAGCATCGCGATGACCCGAAGCCAGTCGATGTCGTAACGACGCGCCCCCTCATCCATCTCGCATCCCCCCCTGATCGACACCCTAGCATGAGGGCTTCTGATCAACAAGAGAAGCCCGTCTTCCCTTGCTGTCCACGTTCCTTCCTTGCGCAGAGGAGGCAAGCATCCCTATGCTCGCTCCGGAGACGGGTCCATGGTGAAAGAGCAGGCGGCAGACCGTGAAGCGACCGCATCCCTCACCTCTCTTTCCAACATCGCGAAGGCGTTGGCCCGTTGGCTGATCGTCGCCGGGATCGACTCCCCCGAGGCGCTTCGTGAGGCCGGCAGCGTCGAAGCAGCGCTCCGCCTCGCCCCGCACCGACCCCCAGGCTCCGCGTGCCGATCGGCGCTGTGTGCTCTCGAAGGGGCGCTTCGCGGTGTGCGCTGGCACTCGATCCCGAAGGTCGAGCGCGATGCCCTCTGGAACGAGTACCTGCAGCGCAGGTTGCGCTTCGTCTGAGTCGGCGGCGCTTCTGCAGCACGCGACAGAGAGTCGCGAGATCCGCCATCCAGAGAAAGGAGGGAGACAGACATGAAGCCGCAAGCCGCGGAGGAGATCGTCGTGGCGTTTGTCGAATCGATCAACGCCGCGGATCTTGAGGGCATCGCAGCTCGCACAGCGCCGAGCTACACGTTCGTGGACATGGAAGGCGAGGTCCATCTCATCGAGGGCAGAACTGCAGTCGAAGCAAGCTGGGACGAGTACCTAACAGCCTATCCCGACTACACGATCCTCGTGCAAAGCGTTCTCCGGAGCGGCGACGGCGTAGCGATCGTCGGTCAGACCGAAGGATCCCATCTTCCTCGTGACATCGAGCGAGAGGAACTCGTCCTGTGGGTCGCGGAACTCGAGAACGGCCTCATCTCCGGGTGGCGCATCTACTCCACCTTGATGTGCGGGGATGCGCCACCATGACGACCCCGTCCGCGCCCAGTGCGATGCTCAGCTCCTCGGCACCCGTCGAACCTCAAGCTCGACGCCGAAGCTGCGGCCGAACCACCCCAAACGGGCGACCAATGCCCCGTCGGGATCGAGACTGAGACCCACAACGAGAACGCGCTCGGAAGACGGGTCAACCATCGTCGTCGGGATCTCCACGCTTGCCGCTGTACCGCCGGAGGTCATCTCGAGGATGGTGACCCCAGGATCGTGCACGTTGCGGGTCTGATCGATCGCTACCTTCACCGCGTGGAAGCCCGCCGGGAGGCGGCTCCCCACCCTCCCATCGCCAAACCGGACCTCCGTTTCCTGCGAGAGGTAGATCAGCCCAACATCGGCGTGAAGGACCGGCTCCGAGCTCGCCGCGTCTTCGAACCCGGCGGCCCCGGCGCTCACCACAAGCAGGTCGTTGTGTGCGAGGAAGACCACGTCCGTCGTGTCGAGGATCACGCCCAGCGACTCGGCCGCCCGCTCCATCGCCTCGATGAGCTCGGCGCGGAACACCTCTTCTGCTTCCTCGATCAGCGACCCCGGAGTCCGGATGGCCACCAAGCTCGTCTGGCCGCCGAGGCATGCCGTCGTGAGGGAGAGAACCACGAGCCAGATCCCTGCTGCTGTCTTTCGGAGCATGTTCAGCCTCCTCGGAGCGAGCCGGCAACCGAACTCGGCGTCACTCCTGCACCCCTATGGGAGGGAATGGGGCTCCGTCTGTCAAGCGAGAGTGTCTCGGTGCATTCGGTGCCCGTCAGAGACCCGTATACTCGGGCAAACGCGTCCTAGGAGGCCTCGATGAGTGGACCGGAGTTCGACGAGCAGAAGGCGCATCAGCACTTCGCCGGGAGCTGCTTCAACGCCGCGTGGGAGCTGATCGACAAGTCAGGCCGAACGCCCGCAGAGGACGAGGAGATGCTGCGGATGGCGATGGCCTCGTCGTGGCACTGGACACAGCGCAAGGATTGCACGCCGCAGAACTTGTCCATCGCCTATTGGCAGGTTTCCCGCGTTCACGCTCTCTGTGGGCGCGGCGACGAGGCCCGTCGATACGGAGAGCTCTGTCTCGAGGTCAGCCAACGCGAGGGAATCGATCCGTTCGCCCTCGGCTATGCCTACGAGGCTCTCGCACGGGCCGAGTCCATCGCCGGGAAGGAAGACCGGAAGAAGGAATGGCTCGTCAAGGCGAACGAGGTCGCGGAGAGCATCGCAGACGACGACACGAAGAAGATGCTTTGCGACGATCTCGCAACGATCGCGTGACGTTCATCGACCTGCTTGAGACCTTGAGGGCGTGCTTCGAGCCTGTACGTGTGGAGAACTACCCGGAGGAGTTCGGCCACACCGCCCACTCGACGGCAGAGATTCGTCGCGTCGGCTATGCCACGAACCTCGATCCGCTCACGGTGGCGGCGGCGGCCGAGGCTGACACTGACGCGCTGATCACGCACCACGACGCATGGGACTTCCTCTTCGAGCTGCGTGAAGAGGCCTACGCCCTCCTGGAGAAGGCCTCGATCTCGCATTGCTTCGTCCATCTTCCTCTCGACGCCGCCCCCTTCGGCACGTCCGCAGCTCTCGGCGAGCGGATCGGTCTCGAGATGGGGAGCGCGTCGTTCGCTGAGGAAGACGGATTCCTCTGCGGCCGGGTCGGGACATTCGCCACACCGGTTCCTCTCGGCAACGTAGCAGCGCGTCTCAGAGAGGTCACCGCCGCCGGCGTTCGGGTCTGGCCGTATGGCCCGGAGAAGCTCTCCGTTGTCGGGATCACCACCGGAGGCGGGAGTCTGTCGAATCTCGTCCGCGAGGCGATCGACCTCGGCTGTGACACCTACATCACCGGCGAGAGCAATGTCTACGTCGTGCAGTATGCTCGCAACCGCGGCATCAACCTCGTCGTCGGCACGCACACGCACACCGAGTTCCCCGGGGTCGAGAGCCTCTGTGGCCTGCTCGCGGCAAGGACCGGGCTCGAGTTCGTGCCGATCCGCGAGGCCGACTTCGAAACGGGCAGCCAGGAGACGACATGAGCGAGGACGTGTATCAGCGGCTGGCGAAGCGAATCGACCAGATCCCGAACGGATTCCCGGCGACCGAGAGCGGGGTCGAGCGGAAGCTCCTCGCAGAGATGTTCACCCCCGAGGAAGCGGAACTCGCAACCACCATGCGGCTCCGTCCTGAACCTGCGTCGGAGATCGCGGGACGAGCAGGGATCGATGCCGCTGCCGCTCTCGAAGCGCTTCACGCAATGGCACAGAAGGGGCTCATCACGCGCACGAGCACAGAAGGCGAGGTCGCCTTCTCGCTCAGGCCGTTCGTCGTCGGCTTCTACGAGGCATGGCTCCCGCGAATGGATGCGGAGTTCGCGCGGTTGGTCGAGGCCTACTTCCAAGAGACGCGTGGTGGCCCGCTTGGCGACGGGTTGTCCGTCCATCGAGTGATCCCCGTGGACGTCGCGATCCCCTTTGAGGTCGAGGTCTTCCCCTACGAGCGCGCGAGCGACCTCGTCGAAGGGGCAAGCTCGTGGGGCGTCCGCGACTGCATCTGCCGCGTGCAAAAGAGCCTCATCGGGGAGCCGTGCGAGCACCCGATCAGCAACTGCCTCATCCTCGGCGCGGTCGAGGACGCCTTCGACGGAAGCGACGACATCCGGACAGTCACCAAGGAAGAGGCTCTCGACGTTCTCCGCGAGGCGGTAGAGGCCGGCCTCGTCCACTCCTCGGGGAACTATCGCCGCGGCGTTCACTACATCTGTAACTGCTGTACCTGCAGCTGCGGGGTCCTGCGCGGGATCGCCGAGTTCGGTATCAGCAACGCCGTCGCGCACTCCTCGTTCTGCGCCGCCGTCGATTCCGAGACGTGCGTCGGCTGCGGCACCTGCGCCGAGCGCTGCCAGTTCGGGGCCCTGTCCGTCGTGGACGGGACCGCCCGGATCGACGCTACGCGGTGCGCCGGCTGCGGGCTCTGCGTGACGGTATGCCCCTCCGCGGCACTGCGGCTCGAGCGCCGCCCGGAGGACGAGATCGAGAAGCCGCCAGCAACGATCGCCCACTGGATGCACGAGCGTGCCGCTGCGCGCGGGCTCTCAATGGACGACATCGCCTAGACGCACCTATTGTCCGCCGCCACGCCCGGGTCTAGACTGGGGAGGAGTCCTGCGAAGGACAGGTCGACGGCGCATGATAGAAGAGGCAGTCTCGGGTTCGGATCGACGGCGACTCACGGCCGTCATGCTCACCGACATCGTCGGCTACACCACGCTTACGCAGGAGAACGAAGAGCGGACGCTAGAGCTCCTGCGTGAGCACACCGAGACCGCTCTGCCGCTCTTCGAGCGGTTCGAGGGACGCGTCGTCAAGTCCACGGGAGACGGCTTTCTGGTCACCTTCCCCAGCGCCGTGGAGGCCGTGCGGTGCGCGATTGCGCTGCAGAAGTGCCTCGCGGACAGCGAGGACGCCCTTCGCGCTCGGATCGGTGTGCATGTCGGAGACGTCGTCTTCCGAGACGACGATGTCCTGGGCGACGGAGTGAATATCGCGTCGCGCATCGAGCCTCTCGCCGAACCTGGTGGCATCTGCATCTCGAGGCAGGCCTACGATCACGTCTGGAACAAGGTCGACGCCGGCTTCATCGGACTCGGTCTGCGGCAACTCAAGAACATCCCCGGCCCCCAGGAGCTCTACGCGGTCGATATCCACAGGAGCGCGACAAGCAGGAAGAAGGCGACGCCCTCGCGCCGGCGCATCGCGGTGCTCCCCCTGGTCAACATCAGCCGCGACCCGTCCGACGAGTACTTCACCGACGGGCTCACTGAGGAGCTGATCTTCGCCCTCTCTCAGATCGAGTCATTGCACGTGATCGCGCAGACCTCCGCCATGAAGTACCGCGGGGCGAGCAAGTCGATCTCGGAGATCGGGCGGGAGCTGAACATCGGAACCGCGCTCGAGGGGAGCGTGCGGACCGCCACGAATCGGCTGCGAATCACGCTCCAGCTGATCGACGTGGCCACGGAGGAACACCTCTGGTCGGAATCGTACGATCGCGAACTCGAGGACGTCTTCGCCCTCCAGTCGGAGATTGCCCAGGGCGTAGCGGCCGCCCTGAAAAGCCGCTTATGCCCGGATGAGGCCGACAAGCTCGAAGGGATGACGGCGGACCCTGAGGCGTACACGCTCTACCTGAAGGGCCGTGGGCTGCTGTCGCAGCGGATGGCGTCCTCACTGCAAGAGGCGATCGCGTGCTTCGAGCGCGTGATCGGCCTGGATGACACCTACGCCCCCACGTTCGCCGCGCTTGCCGAGTGCTACGCCGTCCAGGGCAATTACAGCCCGGGCGACCCGCGCGCGTCTCGCGCCAGGGCGAGGGAGCTCGCCGAAGAGGCCCTCGCTCGCGACAGCCGGCTTCCGCTCGCCCATGCGGTCCTCGGCCTCATGCACGAGTCAGAGCTGAGGTGGGCCGACGCCGAACGGGAGTACCGGCTGGCGATCTCGGTCAATCCGAGTTGTGTCCGAGCCCATCACTGGCTGGGCTACCTCCACGCCTTCCTTCTCCGCTTCCCCGAGGCCATCTCGGAGCTGGAGACCGCGATCTCCCTGGATCCACTGTGCCACACCCTCCACGGAAGCCTTGGCCATGTCTGCTATTTCGCGGGGCAAGACGACCGAGCGGAGCAGGAGTTGACGGCCTCGATTGAGCTTCAGCCCAGGGAGTACTTGTCCCACGCACTGCGCGCCGTCCTCCATCTACGTCAGGGGAGGAACGAGGAGGCTCTTGAGGGATTCCGGACGGCGGGGCGGCACCTAGGGGTTCCCCACGATTCACTGGCTGCGGGCATTGCCCTGGCCGAGTGGAAGCTCGGAGACGACGAAGCGTTGCGGCGCTGTCTCGACGAGCTGCTGGCTGCTGGAGCGCAGAGGTGGATCTCGCCGTATGTCGTGAGCAAGCTGTACCTCCACATGGGACAAACGGACGAGGGGTTCCGCTGGCTCGAGAAGTCCGTCGATGAGCGTGAAGTCTGGATCAAATCGCTGCCGACGGACTTCGCCTCCTTCCATCCCGAACTCCTGGAGGATCCCCGCTACCTCGTGCTCCTCGAAAGGGGCGGCTTCGTCTCGTAGCCCGTCGCCCGACGCAACGATGCTCCGCTACAGCTTCAGCCGTTCCTCGTGGGACAGCATGTTCTCATACTCGGCGGAGCGGAACCAGACCCCCTCTCGGTCGAAGATTCCAATCAGCGTGAATCCCATGCGCTCGTAGAAGTGGCGGGTCTTCGGATTGAACTCCGGAGTCCCCAGCCGCCAGCGCTTCACATCGGGATGCGTCCTGTAGATCCGGCGGAAGACCTCCTGGCCGATGCCTCGATCCTGGTACATCGGCTCGATGAAGATCCTCCAGAAGTTCTCCTCCGGGTGCTTCTCGGGGTGCGTCGCGAAGAGGACACCCCCCACGACACCATTGCCGAGCCAGATGACGTAGTACGTACACCCCGGCCACTCGATCATGCGGAGCGTCCACTTCGAATCGAGGATCCCCGGCGGGCCGAGCGGCGGGTGCTCCCGGCTCTTCAGCTCCTCCAGGACCTCCGGAGGGACGTACTGCAGCTCGTCAAGGAAGGCGCGCCCCTCGATGGCAGTCATCAGGCAGGCGTCCTCCGGCTTCGCCGGGACGAGTCGGACGGGTCTTGTCTCGTGTCGTCGTGGCAAGGCTGCCTCCTTGCTTGATCACGTCCTCAGCAGAGCGTACCCGTCTCGACGCTCGCCGGGCAATCCGGTTGCGACTCACAGCGAGTTGCACTAGCGTTCGCGCATGAACCGACTGGAGCGCGTGCGTCAGATTGTGGACAGCATCCTGCGGGACGTCGCGGATCCCGAGGATCGACGTTGCGGCTTCGTCCATCTCTACGGCGTCTCCCTCACGGCCACGCTCCTCGCTCGCGAGCGCGGTCTCGATCCCGATCTCGCTGCTGTAGCGGGCATGCTCCACGATCTCGTGTCCTACGAGTCCGGCGATCCTGCAGACCATGGGCCGCGAAGCTCGCGGCGCGCAAGGGAGCTTCTGCGTGACGTCGACGGGTTCACGGTGGAGGAGATCGACGCGATCTGCAGCGCCGTCGCCCATCACTCCGACAAGGCGGGAGAGCACGGGCCGTTCGAGGAGCTGCTCAAGGACGCCGACGTCCTCCAGCACTACCTGTACAACACGAGGCTCGCCCCGCAGCGCGGGCACGAGGACCGTCGCGCCCGCCTACTCGAAGCCCTTCCAGCTCTGGATACGCCGGAGTAGCTCGCTCGAGGAGCCACAGTGCCGAGGCCGGAAGAAGCAGCCGAAACGAGTCGCCCGATGACCGAGGAGGAGATCCTCGCGACGACGATCGGCGAGCGGAGACCGCTCAACAGCACGATCCGCCTCGCCGAGTACGATCCCGCCTGGCCGTCCTCGTATGCGATTCTGGAAGGGGAGATCCGTGCAGCGCTCGGCGCGCGTGTCCTTCGTCTCGAGCATGTCGGCTCGACGTCGGTACCCGGCCTCGCGGCGAAGCCGATCATCGATCTCGTTCTCCAGGTGGAGGACTCGTCGAACGAGGCGGCCTACGTTCCTCCGCTCGAGGCGCGCGGGTACGTCCTTCGCATTCGAGAACCCGACTGGTTCGAGCACCGCGTCTTCAAGACGCCGAGGATCGAGGGGAATCTCCACGTCTTTTCCTCCGGCTGCGAGGAGATCGAAACGATGATCCTGTTCCGCGACCGGCTCCGTTCCTACCCCGAAGACCGTGAGCGCTACGAAGCCGTGAAACGGAAGCTCGCCGCACGAACGTGGAAGTACACGCAGAACTACGCCGATGCCAAGTCTGACATCGTCCGAGAGATCCTGGCACGGGCACGCCGCCGCGAAGGCCCCCACGAGTCGTCCCCGATGCCCTGAGCCTAGGAATCCCGACCTGCCTGATGGCTCCCCTCACTTCCCGCCCGCTAGACCACCCGCTGGAAGGCCGGCCGCAGCGAGCCGCTCGCGGGGCCAGCGCTAGGTAAGCTTCCGGATGAAGTGGCCTCGTCGCCCGATGCACTCAAAGCCGAGCGTCTCGTAGAGTTTCAGGGCACCATGGTTCTCCGTCGCGACATCGAGCATCATGCGCGTAGCCCCAGCAGCGCAAGAGCGCCGCAAGGCTTCGAGCATCAACGAGGCCCCGATCCCTTGCCGACGCCATGCGGGCACCACCCCGACCTGGACGACCCACGCGATCTCCGGCGCGGACTCGAGGATGCGGGCACAGGCTACGAAACCCACCGGCTCGCCGCGACACTCGGCGAGAAGCGTCGCCTCGGGTAGACCGTCCTCGTCGTCGGGCTCGAGCCACGCCAGCCACTCGCTCTGGCTCCACCCCGGGAAGCCGGGACGATCGCGATAGGCGTTCTCGTAGGCCGCGAAGAAGCTGCCGGCGAGCGCTGGATCCCACCTCAGAAAGGTCAGTTCCCTGGGACCTGCGGGCACACGAAGCTCCGAACCGAGGTCACGTTGTAGCACGAACGCGAGGTACTCCGGCATGAAGCCATGCCTGCCGAGAAGACGAAGCGTTGCGTCGTTCACCGTTTCACTCGTGGCCCGAAGCTCGTGGGGATGGTCACTCGCGCAGTCCGCCAGCTCCCTCTGAAACGAGGAAACCGCCCATTTCATGAGGGCCGCGCCGAGACCTCGCCCCCGGTGACCGGGGTGCACGCTGCCCACGACCGTCGACCGATGGGCACCGGGTACGGGGGTCGGACGCACTGCCGCTGCCGCGATGAGAGAGCCCTCCTGATCGAAGCCTCCCACGGCCGTCCCCGACGGCAAAGGGAGGAAGTTCTCGCGGACGTAATCCTCCTCTGCACCCAACAGGAGACCGCCGTCCTCCTCGAGACACGCCTTCGCAAGCTCGATGGCGATCGCAAGGTCCGCTGTCTCCAGCAGGCGCCACGAGAGCCCTGGCGGCAGGAACGCAATCGCCTTCTCGCTCCAACGCTCCATCATCATCCTCCGAACCGGCCGCCGACCTCAGTCTACTTGACCTTGTGGCCGACGGGCGAAGGGACTGCCGTCCTGCACAGCAATCGACCTCTTGACGGGCAGCGCGGTGCTGACCTAGATTCCCGCGCTACGGTCCCATGGGCCCGGCGACAGGGAAGTGGAGGTGTTGTCACCGCGAAGAGGCGAGATGGAAACCCCGACGCGGCATCTGAGTAAGTACTGCCTGAGCAAGGTCCTCGATCGTGGCGAAGCTGGTAGTCGATCGCATCGAGGGAGTGTCCGACCCTGGAGCCTTGCCGGACGGATCACTAAGGAGGAGCCATGAATCGAATCACTGCGGTTGCTGGATTGATCTGTGCACTCATCGGGTTGTCGGGGGTGGCGATCGGACTCGACTTCCTGGGAAGCTTCGAGCCTCCTCGAGAGGGATGGACGTTCGGCGGCGTGAACGTAGGCGAGATCTCGGGGCTGTCGCACGCCGCCAACGGCACCTACTACGCAATCGGCGATGATCGTGGCGAGAACGTCATCCCCCCGGGGGTCCTCTACGAGATGGAGATCAAGGTCCTTTCCTCAGGGATCGACTCCGTCGAGGTCACGGGACTCGTCCAACTCGACAGCGACATCTCCTCCCCCGGGGTGCAGCCGTTCGGGCCCGAGGAGATCGACGGCGAGGAAGTTCTGTGGACGACCGAGGGGTTCATTGTCTGCTCGGAGCGAGACGGCGCGGGCGCCCCATGGATCGGCAGGTACACGCACGACGGATTGCTGATCGAGGAGATTCCTGTCCCCGAGAAGTACATCCCCATCTTCCACGGGGAGGATCAGGTCCGCGGCGTTCGCAGGAACCTCTCTTTCGAGGCGGCGACGGTGACCCCCGACGGGACCACACTCTACGTGGCCAGCGAGCAGGCGCTGGTCCAAGACGGCGACGTCTCGACGGCCGACGCGGGGTCCCCGGTTCGAATCATCGAGTTCGACCTCACCGGCGAGGTGGCAGCGGTCGTCGGGGAGTACGTCTACGTGACGGAGCCGCTGTTCGTTCGCCCTGCCGAGGGGCAGTATGGTGACAACGGAGTCCCAGGCATTGCCTATGTCGGGCACATCACGCCGGAGATCGATCTGATCGTGATGGAGCGCTCCTACGTGAGCGGAGCCGGCAATCACATCGGCCTGTTCGGCGTCAAGCTCGCTCCCTACATCTACGACCGGGAACGGATCCGTGACACGAGCGCGCTCGCCGATCCCGAGGCGCCGTTCACCGGATTCACCGTGCACAAGATCCCGCTGCTCCGGATCTCGGACGACGCGGCGCAGACCGACGTCGCGGAGTTCGATCCCGACAACATGGAGGCCATCGCCGTCGGCCCCAAGCTTCCCACGGGCAATCACATCCTGCTCCTCGCCTCGGACGACAACTTCAACCCCAAGTACCAGCGCAACGTCGTGGCCGCGTTCGAGATCCTCCCGGACGACGTGAAGATGTCTGCGGTCGTCCTCGGAAGCGGAGGCGGGCCGCGGGAAGACAACGTCTCCGGCTACATGCTCTTCCCCGCCGGTGCACCCGATGAGGCGATCGCTCTCGACGCGGGGACGCTGACCGTCGGAATCCGAACGGCGGACGAGCTCGGAAACCTCTGGGACTTCCGCGTTCCGGAGGGCTCCAACGCGACGCGCGAAGGGTACATCTACCAGAACATCAAGGCGTACCTTCTCTCGCACGCGCATCTCGATCACACGTTGGCCCACTACCTGAACGGGCCGGCGGATGTCTACGGTGCCGAGAAGCCGATCATGGGCATTCAGTCCACGATCGACAACATCACGAATGGCATCTACAACTGGAAGACGTGGGCGGACTTCGTCGCTCTCGGCTACTACCAGTACGCGGTCCTCGAGCCGGGGATCGAGACCCCCATCCCGGGAACCTCGATGACCGTCGAGGCGTTCGTGGTCAGTCACGGCGCTCCCTATGAGTCGACGGCATTCCTCATCCGGCAGGGCGACTACTACGTCCTCTACTTCGGAGACGTCGGACCCGAGGGTGTGGAAGACACCGGGCTGATCACTGCGGTCTGGGAGCGAGTGGCGCCGCTGATCGCAGGGGGGGAGCTGCTCGGGATGTTCCTTGAGATCTCCTACGCAGAGGGTCGGCCCGACAGCCTGCTGTTCGGCCACCTGACGCCGTCGTGGATGATGGCCGAGCTCCATGCTCTCGCGCAGCTCGTGAACCCGGCAGATCCCTACAGGGCGCTCGCCGGGCTGCCGGTCTGCGTCACGCACGTGAAGCCCGTATTCCAGATGGTCGAGCCGCCGTTGAACGTCATCGCCCGTCAGTTGAAGCAGATCAATGACCTCGGCGTCGAGTTCGTCTTCCCCTACCAGGGGATGCGGATCGACTTCAGGCCGCTGTAGACTTGCAGCGGTCCGGAGCTATCGGGCGGAGGGATCGCCCGTCGCAGGGACGAATCCAGGAGGCCATCCGAAGGCGGGTGGCCTCCGTCTCTTTCTCGGAACGCTCTGTCGTCCAGGGCTTGCCCCTAGACATCGCCGGCGTCTTCCGGCGAGGAGGCCTCGTGATCGAGGATGATCTCCGCCGCGAAGCGCGCGGCCTCTGCACACAGCCCGGCGCACGCCGTGGCGCCACCCGAGCATCGCCTCCTGGATGTCGTGGCAGCGTGTGCTTCCGTAGCGTTCGAGGAGCCGGTCCACGAAGGCCCTCGCCGACGCGATGACCTCCTTGTACGTCTCGAAGTCACGGAAGTCGTCGTTCCCTAGCGCGTCGCCGATCGCGAGGAGCCCTCCAAGTACGACTCCGCAGGTCTCTCCCGTCCCGCAGATCCCCCCCGCCATGACCGCGCTCGCGCGGAGCAAGCCCGG
>CP070725.1:1495692-1508555 GCA_020350845.1 Candidatus Bipolaricaulota bacterium | reverse complement strand
TAGCGCCAGACACGGTGACCACCGGCACGTATCCCTACATCCCGTTCTACGGAACGTCCGGTGCCGCGCCCCACGCCGCCGGCGCCGCGGCGCTGCTTCTTTCCGAGACTCCGGGGCTGACGGGTAGCGGCCTGCGAAGCCGCCTGCTCGCCTCGGTGATCCCCGGTGGCGACCCCTATGCGTACGGGCAGGGGCGTCTTCAGCTCACGCTCGCGGTGATCCCGAATCAAGCCCCGACGGCCGCCTACACGTTCGTCCCGACGAGCCCCACGGCTGGGCAGACGATCAGCTTCGACGGGTCGTTGTCGTCTGATCCCGACGGAACCGTGACCAGCTGGGAGTGGAGTTTCGGCGACGGGCAATCGGGGACGGGACAGCATGCCAGCCACAGCTACGTCGGCGCAGGGACGTACACCGTGACGCTCCTCGTCCGGGACGACGACGGAGCGACGGACTCGGAGACGAAGCAGGTCACTGTGGGTGCGGTCCCCAACCAAGCGCCAACGGCGGCGTACGTTGTTGCCCCGCCGAATCCGGTCGTCGGCCAGACCGTCGCCTTCGACGGATCGTCGTCCCACGACACGGACGGAGTAATCACCAGTTGGGAGTGGAGCTTCGGCGACGGTCAAGTGGCCTCCGGCTCACAGACGACTCACAGCTACGGCTCCGCAGGGATCTACAGCGTGACGCTGGTCGTCCGCGACGACGACGGCGCGACGGATTCGGAGACGAAGCAGCTCACCGTGACCGCCGCCCCCAACCAACCCCCAACCGCCGTGTTCCCTGTGACGCCGACCGCTCCCGAGGTCGGGGAGACGGTGACCTTCGACGGATCCGCCTCGTCCGACGCGGACGGCTACCCGGTCAACTGGCAGTGGAGCTTCGGAGACGGGCAGTCGGCGTCGGGCGTTCAGGTCACCCACACGTACGCAGCCGCGGGCACCTATAGCGTCACGCTCGTCGTCCACGATGACGACGGCGCCACAGACGCCGAGACGCAGCAGATCGCCGTGGCCGCGCCGGCGCTCCCCGATCTCGTCGTCACGAACATCGCAACATCACCGCAGCAGCCAACCATCGGTGACACCATCACCTTCCAGGTCACGCTCGCCAACCAGGGCGCCGCGGATGCAGGCCTGTTCCGCGTCCGCCTGGACGGTGCGAGCTCGTCGACCGGCGGATACCTGTGGGGACTCGCCGCCGGGGCGTCGCAGACGGTGACCTTGTCGCGCACGTTGACGCAGAGCGTGGAGACGTTCACGGTCACGGTCGACGACCAAGGCCAGGTCAGCGAGTCGAATGAAGGGAACAACGTCGCGCAAGAGACGATCACCGCAGTCGTCGCCGCCCCCGTGGCCGACGCCGGCGGGCCGTACTCCGGGACCGTCGGGCAGCCGGTGGCGTTCGACGGTAGCGCGAGCACGGGGACGATCACGACGTACAGCTGGTCGTTCGGCGACGGCGGGACCGCACAGGGTGCGACCCCGACTCACAGCTACAGCGGTTCGGGGACGTACACCGCGATCCTGACGGTCACCGGCCCCGGGGGCCAATCGTCGGACTCCGCCCCGGTCACGGTCAGTGCCGCACAACCCCCTCTCGCCGTGCAGCTTTCGCTCCCCAAGCCGAGCTACGAGTCGGGCGAGCCGATCATCATCACCTACGCGATCAACCGCCCGGCCTATGTCTACATCTGTGACGTAGACGCGACCGGCGTGGTCCGTCTCGTGTTCCCGAACTACCGCGAGCCGAACAACCAGCTTGCCGCGGGAACGTACACGCTCCCCGGCGCCCCGGGGTACTCGATCGTCGTCGGACCGCCGACGGGAACGGAGACGCTCTACGCGTTCGCGGCCACGGGCCCGCTGTCCGCTTTCCCGACGTCTTACGGGAGCGGCTTCCCGGTCCTCAGCTACGATCCGAGCGGATTCCGAAGCGCGGTGCTGCAGGCGATGCAGGCGCAGTACCCGAGCGGCGAGCGAGCAGACGACGTGCTCAGCTTTTCGGTCACGTCGCCTCCTCCGACGACGGGCACACTGCTTCTCAGCTCGAACCCGCTAGGAGCTGCGATTACAGTGGACGGGGTGCCGATGGGGGTGACCTCTGCACAGCTCACCCTCAGTGCCGGGAGCCACTCCGTGACCCTCAGCCTCCCCGGCCATCAGACCGAGAGCTTCGCCGTGGTCATCACCGCCGGGCAGACGACGAGTCGTTCGGTGACACTCACGCCGCTGGTCAGCAACCAGGATCCGGTGGCAGACTTCTCGTACAGCCCCCCCGGCCCTACGGTCGGTCAGAGCGTCTCGTTTGACGCCTCGTCCTCCGACGACCCCGACGGGAGCATCATGAGTTACGCCTGGAACTTCGGTGACGGCGGTTCGGGGAGTGGCGTCTCCACCACCCACACGTACACGTCGAGCGGAACGAGAACGGTGACACTGACGGTCACCGACACCGAGGGGGCCACCGACAGTCACAGCGCGACGATCTCCGTCTCCACCGTGAGCGTGCCCGAGCCCCGTGGCCACTGGCGCTTCAACGAGGGCGGCGGCAGTACCGCGTCCGACAGCTCGGCCAACGGAAACCACGGCAGCCTTGTCGGCCCGTCGTGGGCGACGAGTGCGGACGGGAGCGGTGCCCTCGGCTTCGACGGCGTCGACGACATCGTCCGCATTCTTGCCTCGACGAGCCTCAACAGCTTCGGCACGAAGCTGACGCTCGAGGCGTGGATCCAGCCGAGCGCCCTCGGCGGAACGCAGCGGATCCTGTCCCAGGACGGTAGCGGTTCCAACGACAACCGCTTCTTCCTCTCCACCGAGGGGAACTTCGTGAGTGCCTCCGTCTACACCGGAACGTGGGTCACGGTCATCGGAGACTATCGCGCCACCATCTACAACGGCATCTGGTACCACGTCGCCGCGGTTTACGACGGTCGGCTTCTCGCGCTCTACCTGAACGGCGACCGCATCGCCATCACGTACGCGTCGGGGATCGTCGGCGAGGGTCAGGGCGCGGTGATGACGACGATCGGCGGGAAGGAAGACGGCACGCAGATGTTCGCCGGCCTGATCGACGAGGTGCACGTCCACGGCGTCAACGTTCGCCCCACGTCGTTCACGCGCCTTCCCGCGAGTTACGTTCCGCCCTCGCCGACGAACCAGCCTCCCGTCGCCGACTTCACCTTCTCTCCGGAGAATCCGAAGGTGGGCGACCTCGTGCGCTTCGATTCGTCGGCGTCGTACGATCCGGAGGACGGCGCCAATCTCTCCAAGCGCTGGCACTTCAGCGACGGTGCCACCGCCAGCGGCGGCTCACCGCGACGCACGTGGGACCAGGCGGGAACCTATACGGTGACACTCACGGTCTGGGACACCGGGGGCCTGGAGACGAGCATCACGAAGGAGGTCACCGTCAGTCCATAGACGAGTGCTGGCGGCTTGAGTCGATGTGAAGCTCCGCACGCGGAGAGTCGTGGAAACGGCTCTCCGCGTTGCGTATGATCGATCCACCCCGATCACTGGAGGAAGCATCCCATGGGCAAGTTCGCCTTTATCGACAGCGCGCTCAAGGAGCTGCGCGATCTCGGCCTGTACAACACGATCCGCACCATCGAGAGCTCGGTCGGCGCGTGGGTCACGATCGACGGCCGACGCATGCTCAACATGTGCTCCAACAACTACCTCGGCTTCGCCAATGACGAACGTCTTCGCCGTGCCGCGAAGGACGCCATCGACCAGTACGGCGTCGGGCCGGGAGCCGTGCGTTCGATCGCCGGAACGATGTCACTGCACATCGAGCTCGAGCGGCGGATCGCCGAGTTCAAGGGCACCGAGGCCGCGCTCTCAGTGCAGTCCGGACTGAACACGAACCTCGCCGCGATCCCGCTACTGATGGGCAAAGAGGACGTCATCTTCACGGATGAGCTGAATCACGCCTCGATCATCGACGGCTGCCGCCTGACGAAGGCGAAGCGCGTGATCTTCGCCCACCGCGACCTCGATTCGTTGAAGGAGGGGCTCGAGGAAAACGACGAGATCGAGAAGAAGCTGATCGTCACCGACGGCGTCTTCTCCATGGACGGCGACCTCGCGCCGCTGCCGGGAATCGTCGAGCTCGCGGAGGCGTACGGCGCCATGGTCATGGTCGATGACGCGCACGGGGAAGGGGTCCTCGGGCGGCATGGCCGGGGCATCGTCGACCACTTCGACCTCCACGGCCGCGTCGACCTCGAGTGCGGGACGATGTCCAAGGCGTTCGGCGTCTTGGGAGGCTACATCGCCGGGGACGCGAGCATGGTGGAGTACCTGCGGCAGCGCGCACGCCCGTTCCTCTTCTCCTCCGCGGCGACGCCCCCTGATGTGGCGGCGTGCATCGCCGCGATCGACATTCTCGAGGCGTCTGACGAGCCCGTTCGCAAGCTGTGGGACAACGTGGAGTGGTTCAAGGGGGCACTCGTCGAGAACGGTTTCGACGTCGGCGAGAGCGAGACCCCGATCACCCCGGTGATGCTCGGCGAGGCGAGCACGGCGTGGGACTTCTCCAAGAAGCTCTTCGAGGAGAACGTGTTCGCAAGCGCGATCGCGTTTCCGACGGTGCCTCGCGGGAAGGCGCGCATCCGCGTCATGCTCTCGGCAGCGCACTCGCGGGAGGATCTCGAGTTCGCGCTCGAGCGCTTCGTCGCCGTCGGGAAGCAGCTCGGCGTGCTGAGATGACGGCCAGGACTGCGCTGCAGACGAGCGCCGCACCGGCGGCGATCGGACCCTACAGCCAAGGGATCCTGTGCGACGGGTGGGTGTTCACTTCGGGGCAGCTCCCGATCACCGCGGACGGGGAACTCGTTGCCGACGATCTTGCGGCGGCCACGAAGAGCGCGCTCGCCAACGTTCGAGCCGTCCTCGAGGCCGCAGGTAGCTCGCTGGGCGACGTGGTCAAGGTGACGATCTACCTCACGGACCTCGAGGCGTTCTCCGCCGTCAACGAGGCCTACGAGACGTTCTTCCCTTCCCCTCCGCCGGCACGTTCCTGCATCGAGGTGAGTGCGCTTCCGAAAGGCGCACCGATCGAGATCGAGGCGATCGCCAGGCAGAGCCGCCTGTGAGCTCGCCGCTCCCGCTGTTCGACGCCCACTGCGACACGATCCTGAAGATCGTCGACTGCGGCGAGGACCTCTTCGACGAGGGCGCCGACATGCACATCACGCTCCCCGGCCTGCGTCGCGCTGGGGTGCGGGCGCAGCTCTTCGCGTGCTTCGTTCTCAGCGAGAGGCACCCCGGAACGGAGCGCGAGCGAGCACTCGTGCTACTCGACCGGCTCGCCGCCCTTGCCGCCACGAACCCCGACGATCTCCGTCTCGTCGTCACGGCACGAGATCTCTCACTCGGCGCCGAGGGGGCAATCGGGATGATCCTCGGCCTCGAGGGCGCCGATCCGCTCGAAGGCAGCGCCGCCGCGCTGCGCGACTTCTTCGATCGAGGCGTTCGTCTCGTGATCCCCGCATGGAAAGACAATCCATTCTCGGGCACAGCCTTCGGAGCGAACTCCGGCCTTTCGAGGGTAGGTCGTGAACTCGTCGCGATCGCCGAAGAGCTCGGCGTTGTCGTCGACGTCTCCCACCTCTCCGATCGCGCGTTCGCCGATGTCCTCGAGGTCAGCACGCGGCCGTTCGTCGCCAGTCACTCCAACTGCCGCGCGCTCTGTCCCAGCCTACGCAACCTGACCGACGCGATGATCCGCGATCTCGCCGATCGTGGCGGCGTCCTCGGCGTCAACTTCTTTCCCGGCTTTCTCGATCCGACCTTTCGTCGCGACATGGAGGAGCGGCGGGACGCGCTCCGCCTGGAGGACGTGCAGACACGCGAGGAGCGGTTCCGCGCATGGATCTCTGCGGCGCCCCGCCCGAGAATCGATTGGATCGCACGCCACGTCCTTCACGCGATCGACACGGGAGGGGAGGACTGCGTCGGACTGGGCGCCGATCTCGACGGTGTCACGAGCCTTCCCACGGGGATCGACTCCGCTTCCGACCTCGCGACGGTGCCCCCGCTGCTGACTGCCGCCGGGCTGTCCACCCGCCAGGTGGAGAAGGTTTGCTGGGAGAACATGCATCGCATCTTCAGCGAGGTCCTCCCTGCAGCGTGACCCACGCTTCGTAGAGACTCCCCAGGGCGCCGCGGTAGCGCCGATCGAGCCCGTCCCGGTCGACGAGCTCCGGCTCGTTGCACATCGTGACGTACGGAAGGTCGAATCCCCGGATGGAGAGCGTGCCGGTAGGGGCCTCCGTGAGGTCGTGCCAGTCGTCCACGCCGTAGCTCCGCTCCATCTCGTCACGAGGGACGGAGTGCGTGAGAATCCCCGAGCGACGCCTCTCGTCATAGCGCGCCACGTTCCGCCGCCAGGACTCCTCGAACGACACGTCGACGTAGAGAACCGCCGCGCGCTCCAGCGCCCGCGGCAGGAGGCGCGGAATCGCGTCCGCGTACCCTCCGGCGCGCCCGCGGGCGAACTCCACGATCACCGTCTCTCGTGCGCTCTGCGCAGCGAGGATCGGCTCGAGTCGGTCGTTCAGGCGCTCGATGAGGAAGCCCCACACGCCGTCATCGGCCACGCAGTAGTTCTCCTCCGCCCGCCGCGACAGGCGGCGCGGCCTTCCGGCGCGCTCCCACGCGTCTTCGGAGACGAACAGCTCCCACAGGATGGGGAAGTCGTCGAGCACACGGAGTGCGCCCAGGTGATACCGCTGCGCCCGTTCCGTGCGCGACGTACGCTGCATGAAGTCGATGAGCTCGCTCTTCCCGCTGGCCGGCCGCCCGAGCAGAAGGAGTACCGGCAGAATCCCGTCAGCGCCCCCACCCACGGCGGCGTACTGCAGGCCGAGGAGGCTGACCAGATCTCCAACCACAGCCTCGGCACCACGATCAGCGTCGACCCGTGCGACGGACGAGCCGTGCTCCTCGTGCCACTGCTCGAGGATGTCGAGCATGGCCTCGAGTGTCTCCGCGCCGACCTCGAATGCCGGAGTCCCACGGGCCCTCTGGCGTAGCACGGAGCCCGCCACCGGAAGCTCGAGGTGGATCACGAGGTCGGGCGCGGGGAGCTCCCGCTGAAGGCTTTCGAACACCGCGTCGAAGCCCTCGTCCCCGAGTGCACGGGAGTACGCAAGGTGCACGGCGAGATGCGATTCCTCGAGGCATAGCGCACCGGAAGCGAGCGCCTCTTCGACGGCGCGTCGACGTCTCGGGATCTCCTCGGCGATCGCCGCAGTGAGCTCGGCGCGGTCCATGAACAGATCGAGGTCGTGCCGCTCGACGAGCTCCTTGACCATCTCCGGGAGCACCACGACCTCCTGCGGATAGAAGCGCGCCAGCAGTGAGAGCAGCTCGCTCTTCCCGACCGCGGGAAGCCCCTCGACGACCACGTGCCTCGGTCGCTGCGTCATGGCCGCATTGTAGCGGATGCCCGCAGTGCTCGAGACGCCCTGCTCGACAAGGGAATCGCCTCCGGTATAATGGGCCACTTTCCGCCAGGGGGTCGGGATCGCGTGGGGAACCTGATCATCGTTGAGTCACCAACGAAGGCACGAACCATCGAGCAGTACCTCGGCGGCAGCTATCGCGTGCTCTCCTCCCAGGGGCACGTACGCGACCTGCCACGCAACGAGCTCGGCGTCGACGTCGACCGCAGCTTCACCCCGAAGTTCGAGACGAAGCGCGGCAAGCACATCCAAGCCCTGCGGGCGGCAGCGCGCGAGGCGACGACGATCTACCTTGCCACCGACCACGATCGCGAAGGCGAGGCGATCGCCTACGACCTCTACACGATCTTGAGACGTGTCGCGCCGGGCGAGGACCGCTTCCTGCGTCCCGTCTTCAACGAAATCACCAAGCCGGTGATCGAAGAGGCGCTCGCCAGCCCGTCGGGACTCGACGAGAATCGTGTCGAGGCGCAGCGGACGCGCCGCATCCTCGATCGGCTCGTGGGCTACAGCGTGAGCCCGCTCCTCTCCCGGGTGATCGCCGGGAGCCGCTTCGGGGGGCTCTCCGCAGGGCGCGTCCAGTCGGTGGCGCTCCGCCTTCTCTGTGACCGCGAGGACGAGATCGGGCGCTTCGTGCCCGAGGAGTACTGGGAGATCGTCGTCGCCCTGCGAAATGGCGCCCCCTTCGAGGCAACGGTCACGAAGCACCGCGGTGAGAAGATCTCCGTGGGCACTGCGCAGGCGGCGGGAGAGGTGTCCGATGTGCTCCGCGCCTCTGCCCCACACGTCGATGCCGTCACCGAAACCACACGCCGTAGCCAGCCACCGGCACCGTTCATCACCAGTTCCCTGCAGCAAACGGCTTCCTCGAGGCTTGGCTTCTCTCCGAAGCGAACGATGAGCATCGCCCAGGAACTCTACGAGGGAATCGCACTACCTGAGGGACGCGTGGGGCTGATCACCTACATGCGGACGGACTCGGTGCGCGTCTCCGATGAGGCGCTCGGTGCTGCCCGGGAGATCGTAGAGACACGGTTCGGCAAACCCTATCTCGTCCCCAAGCCGAAGCGGCACAAGAACAAGCGGCGATCCCAGGATGCCCACGAGGCGATCCGACCGACGGACGTGGCACGCGATCCGCAGGCGATCGCCGATCATCTCTCCCCCGATCAGCGAAAGCTCTACGACCTGATCTACCGCCGCTTCCTCGCGACGCAGATGACGCCCGCCGTCTTCGCCCAGCGCAAGGCGGTCATCTCGGCCGGGGAGTACACGCTCGAAGCCGCGGGAGCCTCGCTCAGCTTCGACGGCTTCCTCGCCCTCTTCCCGGAGCAGATCAAGGAGGACGTGACCCTCCCCGAGGGCCTCGCCGAGGGACAGACGTTGCGTGTGGAGTCCGTCACCCCGACGCAGAAGTTCACCGAGCCGCCGCGCCGCTACAGCGAGGCGGGACTCGTCAACCTGCTTGAGAAGGAGGGCATCGGGCGGCCGAGCACCTACGCGTCCATCGTCTCCGTGATCCAGGAGCGGGGCTACGCGATCCGCGAGCGCAGCAGTCTGCGGCCGACACTTCTCGGGCACGTGGTCGTCGACTTCCTCAAGCGATTCTTCGAGGAGACCGTGGAACCCCGGTTCACCGCCCACATGGAGGAGGATCTCGATCAGATCGAGGAAGGCACCCTGTCCCGCGTCGATGCGCTGAACGAGTTCTACGGGCCGTTTGCGGAACGCCTGAGGGCGCTTGAGGACGCCCTGGGCGACGGTGACCGGCTGCCGTTCCGGATCCTGAGCGACGTGACCTGTGACTCGTGCGACGTCCCGATGGAGCTGCGCTACTGGAAGGGATCCCACTTCCTCGGGTGCACCAACTACCCCACCTGCCGGTCGACGATCAACCTGCCCCCTGATCTCCCCTACCGCTTCGACGAGAACGGCGTGCTCATCGTGCGTGAGGCGCTCGAGGCCTACCAGACGGTGGAAGAGAGCCGCGACTGCCCTGCGTGCGGTTCGCCGATGGAGGTCCGTACGGGACGGTTCGGTCGCTACCATCGCTGTACCAACTCCGAGTGCAACGCCACCGCGCCGCTGTCCACCGGCGTCAGCTGCCCGCGTTGTGGAGAAGGAACGCTGATCGAGAAGTTCTCCCCGAAGCGCCGACGCGCCTTCTACAGCTGCGATCGGTACCCCGACTGCCGCTTCGCGGTGACCGAGCGCCCCCTCAAGGCATGCCCTGTGTGCGGGGCGGGGGTTCTCGTCGAGAAGGGCGATGCCGTACGCTGCAGCAACAAGGATTGCGCGCACACCGAACCGAAGGACGGTGAGGTCGCCGCGGAAGGCTCCTGACTACGCTTCCTCGGAGAGGAGTTTGAACCACTCCAGGCGCCGCTTCAGGTCCGAGTCCTGGAGCTTGGCGAGCGCCTCCTTCTGGATCTGGCGGACTCGCTCGCGGCTGATCCCGAACTCCAAACCGACCTCATCGAGCGTGCGGGGTTGGTAGTCGTTGAGCCCGTAGCGCAGCTCGAGGATCCGCTTCTCGCGATCGGTGAGACGCTCGTCCAGCGCACGCTCGAGTTCCTCCACGAGAAGGTGCTCGAACGTCTCCCGTTCGGGAGAGTCGGCCGATCGATCCTCGATGAAGTCCCCGAGAACCGAGCCGTCGTCGTCGTAGCCGATCGGCATGTCGAGGGACGTCAGGCTCTGCGCGGTCTTCTTCGCCTTGATGATGTTGTCGACCGTGGTCCCGAGCTCCTCGGCAAGTCCCTCCGGGGTCGGCAACTCCCCGAACTCCTTGAGGAAGTTCCGTTCGACCTGGTAGATCTTGCGAATCAGCTCATTGATGTGCGTCGGCACGCGGATCGTCCGCGAGCGGTTGGTGATGGCGCGAAGGATCGCCTGGCGGATCCACCACGTGGCATAGGTCGAGAACTTGTACCCCTTCTTGTAGTCGAACTTCTCGATCGCCTTCATCAGGCCGAGGTTCCCCTCCTGGATCAGGTCGAGGAACGGGAGACCGCATCCGCGGTACTTCTTGGCGATCGAGACGACAAGCCGCAGATTCGCTTCGGCGAGCTCTTCCTTCGCGCGCTGATCTCCGCGCTCGATGCGCTTCGAGAGGCGCACCTCGTCCTCGCGCGTGAGTAGCGGAACGCGGCTGATCTCTCCGAAGTACGTACGGATCGGGTTATCAGACCTGCCGGAACGCGGGCGGTCGCGCTTATCGTCAGGAGTCTTCGAAAGGTTCTCCTTCAGGTTCAGCGTCGCTTTGGGCTGGCTCATCTTGGCCTCCGTCCGCACCTTCGGACCGATCGGTCCCGAGGCGAAACATGACAGAATCGGGCGACCGTGCCGGTCTCCCGACTCCACCACTCTCCTTGTCGCATCCCTGCACTCGTCAACTCGAGCGAAGCACGGTCGGCTCCGCTCGAACGGTTCCGATACACCGCCGAAGTATACCACAGACCGAGGAGCGAGTGAAGAGCCCTCCGCGACGAGACACGCCTAGCTGCGCGGGAGGTAGAGTAGCATCGCCGCGACGGCGAGGCCGACGATGATCCAGACCTGTGCCCAGTCGTGCTGCGGTTCGGGGCGCGGTGCCGCGAACAGCGAAACACAGGCCCCGAGGGACACGATGGGCGCGAAGGCGCCGTCGGGAGGAAGCGGTTCGACATCCCGCAGCTCGAGGGAGAACGCCAACGGCGTCGCGACCCACCACTGCGCGCCGGCAACGATGTGCAGCATCGGCGCCAGCAGCCAGCGCCCCGAGATGCGTGTCAGCTCAAGCGTGGGACCTGCACCGACGTAGATCGCCGCCTCCCCGATCCAGCCCTTCGGGGCCAGCGTGCCGTGCACACGGAACTCGTTCGGGAACGTCGCGGGGGCGGTATCGATCGCGACGAAGCCGGTCAGGCTGTCGCTCAAGAAGAGTTCTGCCGCGAGCGTTGACCGCGACCCGAGCCACGGCGTCGGACTGCCGATCGGAAGCCCTGCGCCAAAGCCGAACGAGAGGCCGCCGAAGGCGACGGCATGACAGAGCAGCAACGTCGGCACGACGAGGCCGACCGACGCGATCCGATGTTTCATAGCAGCTCGGTTCTACGCCGCCCGCCGCGGATGCCGAAGGGCGAACGACCGACGCGCACGGGAGGCTTGTCCGACCCGGGGCCGCGTGCGGAACTGGCCGCGCCCCCGAAAGTTCCCTTGGCAAGGGCGCCGCTGGCGAGTCTTTCGAGCCCCAGCTATACTCCCGCCGCCGATCGACGAAAGCTGCTCGCGTGCTAAGGAGTTGCCATGCTTGAACTGCTGCAGACGATTGCCCAGGGGGCCGACTCCTGGGTCGAGGTGCGATACCATGCCCGCCGCTCGAAACAGATTCGAATGAGAAACGGGCGCCTCGAGGAATCCTCCTCATCGGAGATCGCCGGGGTCGGAGTCCGCGTACTCGTCGACGGGGTGTTCGGCTTCGCGAGCACCACGGACACGACGCGGGACGGCATCCTGAGAAGCGTGCAGGATGCTCAGCAGGCGGCACGGACCGCCTCCTCCTCGAAGAAGGAACGGATCGAGAAGCTCGCTCCGATTCCCGCCACGGCCGGGGCTTACGGCTTCGACATCGACGATCCGCTCGAGGACCACTCGCTCGAGGAGAAGCTCGAGCTCGTTCGACGGATCGAGGGACGCATCTCGACCGCCGACGCGCGCATTGTCTCGTCCACATCGTCATACGCCGAGATCATCGATGAGAAGATCATCGCCACATCGGACGGGGTTGCCGTGCATCTCCTCCAGTCGCGACCGGAGTTCCGCACGATGGCCACGGCGCAGGAGAACGGCGAGCAGACCATGGGTATGGATTCCGTCGGCGTGAACGGCGGATGGAGCGATCTGTTCGCCAAGCGGAATCCCGAGCAGATGGCGGACCACACCGTGCGCATGGCCGTGGATCAGCTGAGCGCGCCGTTCCCCGAAGGGGAGCAGGCGACGGTCGTGCTCGACCCCGGCCTGGTCGGTGTCCTCGCGCACGAGGCGATCGGGCACACGGTCGAGGCGGACCTTGTGCTCGGGGGGGCGATCACCATGGGGAAGATCGGCGAGCAGGTGGCGTCGCCGATCGTGACCCTCTGCGACAGCGGTCTCTCGGAGCACATGCCGCACGCCGTGGGCACACTCCCCGTCGACGATGAGGGCGTCCCGGCGCAACGCACGGTGCTCATCGATCAGGGGATCCTCCGATCGTTCCTCCACGACCGGGAGACCGCGGCCCACTTCGACGTCGCCCCGACGGGCAACGCGCGAGCGTGGGAGTTCAGCTATCAGCCGCTCATTCGCATGCGCAACACGTATGTCGACCAGGTGGAGACGCCGCTCGAGGAGATGTTCGGGGGCGTCAAGAACG
>CP070725.1:1485847-1495592 GCA_020350845.1 Candidatus Bipolaricaulota bacterium | reverse complement strand
CGATCCTCCCCGAGGAGCCGATCGTCGAGCCCGTTCAGACGCCTTCCTCGGATCCTGACCCGGGATCGTCCCAGACTCCCTCCGAAGACACCCCCGAGTAGCGCGTTCCCCTCCCGCTTCCGTCGCCGCGACGGCTTCCGATTCCCCCCACCATAGGCTCGTCGCGTTCCCGGCCGCTACAATCCTGGACGGAATGCTGACCAACGTTCGATTGCTGTTCTTCAAGGAGCTTCTCGGCGCGGTTCGCGATCGGCGGACGGTACTCCTGACGGTCATCTTCCCGCTCGTCTTCTATCCCCTCGTGCTCTCCGTCATGGGTCGGGTGATGTCGGCCGAGGCGCCGGCACTCGATGCGGCGCCGGCCACCGTGGCCTATGTGGAGCGCGTCGAGGATCCGTGGCTCGCCCAAGCCGTCGGTGCGGCGACGGGGGTTCGCGCACTGGCGATGGGGGAAGTGACGGAGGCTCTGGCGGCGCACGCGCGGGGCGAGGTCCATCTCGTCGCGATCCCCGCGGCGGTCGGCGACGGGCGGGAGCGTTCCGTCGAGTTGCACTACGATCCCGCGGATCCCCTCGGGGTGCTGGCCGCGCTGCGCGTCCGCGAAGGGATTCGCACCGCGCAGGGGGAGGCCCTCCGCGAGCGGCTGGCGGCGATCGGCGAGGAGCACCGGTCGTTCGCCCCGGACGTGATCGTCACCACGGTCGCTGCCGCGGCCGGCGAGCCGACGGCGAGGATCATCCTCAGCCGGCTGCTGCCGTACTTCCTCGTTCTCGCGATCCTCACCGGAGCGATGAACCTCGGCGCCGAGATCACGGCGGGGGAGAAGGAGCGGGGAACGATCGCCACCCTGCTCGTCAGCCAGCTCTCCCGCACGGAGATCGTCGTCGGGAAGTTCGCTGCCGTCCTCACGGTCTCCCTCGTGTCCTCGGTCCTCTCCGCCGTCGGGTTGATGGTCGGACTGCGCTTCTTCGGCGCCGGGCTCGCTCCCGGCGGGGCGGCGACCGGGAGCTCGGGCTTCGCGCTCGGGCTGGCGCAGCTGGGGTGGATCCTCCTCATCCTCGTGCCGCTCGCGATCGTGATCGCTGCGCTCGTGATCATCGTCGGCAGCTATGCGCGCAGTCAGAAGGAGGCGAGCACCTACCTCATCCCGGTGTACATGGTGATCGTGCTCGTCGGCCTGGCGTCGATGACGGGGGTGGGTGGCGTCGCGAGCACGCGCTTCCTCATCCCCGTGGCGAACGCGTTGTTCGCGCTTCAGGGGGTCATCCTCGGTGCCGCCGAGCCCCTCCACCTTCTCTACACGTTCGCCGCCAACACCGCACTGGGAGCGCTTCTCGTCGTGGTGTCGGTGCGCCTCTTCCTGCGGGAAGCGATCCTCTTCCGCAGCTAGACGGCCTGTCCACGGCTGAAGCGCTTCAGCGCCTCGTCCGTCCGACGGCGCTCGTCGTCCTCGCGAAGCTTGCGCCGCTTGTCGTAGGTCTTGCGTCCGCGGGCAACGCCCAGCTCGACCTTGGCGACGCCGTTCTTGAAGTAGATCTTGAGCGGAACGAGGGTGAATCCCTGCTCCTGTGTCTTGGTCGCCAGCCGCAGGATCTCGCGCCGATGGAGGAGCAGACGCCGGTCGCGGTCGGAATCCACGTTGTGGATCGAGCCCTGCTTGTACGCGGCGATGTGTACGCTCTTGAGCGTCGCCTCCCCGTCGCGGATGACCGCGTACCCGTCGCCGAGGGCGCATCCTCCCTGACGGAGGCTCTTCACCTCGGTCCCGGCGAGCACCAGTCCGGCCTCGATCGTGTCCGAGATCTCGTACTTGTGCCGTGCCTTGCGGTTCGTCGCCACGACCTTGACGCTCATCACCCGCAGCCTAGCCTGCCCCCGGCGCAGCCGCAAGATGAACCGCCCTGCGCCGGGCGCAGGGCGGGCACGTGCCGAACATCTCGTCTCGTGGATCTGCCTATTCGCCGCTGATCTCGACCTCGAGGCCGCCGGCCGTCGGGTCGACTTCGAACTCGTAGAGCGTCCCGTTCATGTGGCGGTTCGGGAGTTCCAGGAACATCGGCCGCTCGCTCGGCTCGGGAAGATCATAGTCGTACCACTGCTGCCGGAACTGCACCAGAGCGAGCGCGTACATCGTCGTGGGAACCGTCACATCCGGGGTTGTCCCGGTGAGACGAATGCCGTCGTCCTCGGCGGCGACGACCGGTCCCGAGATCGGCGGCAGCGGGAACATCGGATCCTCGAACCAGATGGTCGATGCACGCAGGGTCGCCGTGTCGAAGGTCTGGCGGGTGATCAGGCCGCCGGCATCGGTCGCCTCGAAGTCCAGGGTGTACTCCGTGTCCGGGCGAACGGTGTCCGGGCCGTCGACATTCACGCCCCACTCATAGAGCTCGACCGCGGCGGTGGTGACTTCATCCTCGTACACCGCGACGCCGGTCGTTCGTCCCCCGGTGAGCGCGAGCGGCATGCTGTTCATCTTGTAGGACACGGCGTCCACGTAGTATCCGTTTCCTTCCGGCACCGGGATGTTCACGGTCTGCGGCCCGTTGAGAAGCGGGACCGTCGTCACGTGGTTGTACTCCGATACGGGATGCCAGACGCGGATGCGAACCTTCTCCGCCGCCGGCGGGATCAGCTTCGGGCCGACCGACTGCGGGGCGGCGGACGGGGGAGCGATTGTGACGCGGACGATCCCTTCGGGCTCATCCTTGGGCGCGAAGAGCCCGACACAGCTCGTGAGCGAAGCGACGAGAACAAGCAAGAGTACGGCGAAGAGTGTTCGGCGCATACATTCCTCCTTCGCCCCCTCGGGGGGAACTATAGCACATCGACCCGGGCGGAGGAAGCAGGGCGCCGCGCACAGCGGGCGCAGTTCCTGGACGTGTGTCCGGGGAGCCCCTGGGAGTGGACTCTGTCACGGCGAAGGCAGCGGTCCTCGACGGCCGACGGCCGCGATGCTCCGGCTAGGGAATGTGATGCAGATCACCGACCTTATAGGGGAACGAGCCTATACTCCTCTCGGCCATTGGGCACGCGACGACGGAGCAGCGATTCCCCCCACGAGGGACGGCTGTCCGCGCGACGTCCTGCGATCGAATCGGCAGGCGGCGCACGGTGCGGGCCCGGTCAGGCAATGGAATCGACGAACGCAACGCGAGATCGAAGGAGGAGGTAAGGAGATGCGCGGGAAGACGATTGCTGCCATCGCGACGCTCCTCGCGGTGCTCGTCCCGGCCGTGGGCTGGGGCGTGACGTCGCAGACGTGGTTCATGGAGTCCACGTTCACGACGCAGGTCGAGGAGTACCGTATCGGCGAACTGGTGCAGCCACAGCACCGGGTCTTCATCCTGGTGGACGATCCCGATCCGATCGCCCCCGTCATGCTCGTGCGCTTGGACGCTCTCGGGAGCGGGGACTTCATCCTCGACTACCAGCTCTTCGAGTGGGAGGTGCCCGGTCCGGGGACATTCGGGAACGGGGTCGGAATCCAGCTGATTCCCAATGACGGGCCCCCGAACACGACGGACGGCGTCCTCGAGGTGCTTCCCGGGGACACGATCACTGCGCTGTACATCGATCCGATGAATCCCAATGACTGGACCAAGGCGACAGCGATGGCCGTGACGGGTCCCGTCGACCTGTATGAAGGGGAGCCGGTCTTCGCGAACCTCAAGGGCGCGTTCCTGGTTCTCGAGACTCGTGTGACGGGTCCTCTGCCGCGGCCCTTGGGCGCACTGGATGCGGCGCCCGGCGTCGTCTTCCCGACGATCGTGGTCCGCGAGGACTACGATCACGAGCTCGAAGACGATTGGCCGTTGAATCTGGATGTCGCCAACCTCACGCTGATGTCGGGGGCGGTTCCGGCCTGGATCGTCCTCGAGCCCGATGAGTCCGGGCTGCCGGCGATCCTCGTCGAGGCGGACAACGTTACCGTGGACGGCTTCACGATCCGCTCGACGGACGGTGCCAATGCCGCGCTCCACGTTCCGGACGCACAGGGCGGAACGATCCTTCGCAACAACGACTTCAAGCCGGCCGTGGGGTCTCGCGGCGTCGTCTTCTCCGACGACGCGGCGGACACGATCGTCGAGAACAACCGCTTCTACGTCGACGCGCAGATCGCGCTGGGCTTCGTCGGCAATGCCGACGGGAGCCAGATCCTGGACAACCACATCGAGCGGCTGACGCCGGGGAATCTCGGCTACGGGATCGGCTTCCTCGACAGCTGCAACTGGTGTGTCGTATCGGGGAACGAGATCTACGGTACGGATGCCTTCGGGATCCGCTTCGTCGGCTCGTGCGACGACTCGCTCGTGGCGCACAACGTCGTGAGCGAAGTCACCGGGCTCAATCCGTATCCCGCTCCGTTCCCCGCGTTCCCGTACCCCATCCCGTTCGGAATCCTGTTCGACACCTCGCTTGACCGGACGGAGATCCTGGCCAATGTGGTCGAGGACGTCGCCGGCGTCGGGATCGGCTTCTACCCGTGGGCAGGAGAGCGGCCGCCGAACCCATTCCCGGTCTACGACCTGACGATCGCCGACAACGACGTCTCGCTCTGTGATGACGTCGGCATCCTCCTCGCTCCGACCGCGCTCTACGACACCCTGATCGCGAGCAACTACGTCCACGAGAACAACGACGGCGTGCTCATCTGGGCTCCTTGGAGACCGCCCAACCACGGCGAGATCCGGAACCTACACATCCTTGGGAACACCATCCAGCAAAACGGCATCGACGAGCCCGATCCGGGCGCGTACTTCGGTTTCGGCAGGGTCGGATTCGGCATCCTTGCTGCGGCGTGGCCGTTCGACGGACCACCGAATAGCTTCTACAGCGAGAACATCGTCATCCACGGCAACGAGTTCCTGGAGAACGAAGTCGGCCTGGCGCTCGATCCGGGGCGTCGACCGTATCGCGGGTCCGGACTGCTGACCGACGCGTTCGTCACCGGGAACCTGTTCCATGAGAATGAGACCGCGGTGCTCCTGACGAACCCGTCCCATGAGATCCACGGCAACGACTTCGTGGACGACGTGATCTACGGGATCGACGCCCGTGACATCGGCAACGGTGTGTACGGTCCAGGATTGCCGCTCGGAACGAGGGTCGATGCCACCGGCAACTGGTGGGGTGACCCCACCGGTCCGTTCCACAGCTCGAATCCCGGCGGTCTCGGCGATGCCGTCAGCAACCACGTGCTGTTCGATCCGTGGGGCGCGATGACGCAGCTCGGGACCGAGATCGTATTCGGCAGCCCGACGATCGCTCCTGGAGATCTGGGCGAGGTCATCGTTTCGGTGACGACCGACGAGATGGTCGACTTCCAGGTCGGCCCCGTCGGGGAGGTCACCTTCTCCGACCCGACCGTGATCGACGTCGTCGACGTGGTAGGGATCTTCCCGTACGAGGTCTCGGCGTTTACGGTGAACCCGACGACGGACGCCGTGCGCTTCGCCGCGAACTTGCTCCCGGGTGAGGATCCCGCAGCCGGTCCCGCGATCAGCATCGTGGTGGATGCCGTCGGCTTCGACGGCGACAGCTGCACGGTGGATCTCACCCTCGCCGATGTCTTCCGGGACGCGGCACTCGATCCGCTGCCGTACGGCGTCACGCCGGGGCTGATCACGCTCAGCGGTGGCGGACCGGCAGGCCTTGACGGCGACACCAACGGCGACGGCTTCGTGGACATCACCGACGCACGGCTCGCCGCCGAGCACGCGATCGAGATCATCGATCTCACCGTTCCCAACCCGCCGCTGTGGACCGTCGGTGCGTTCGAGCGCGCCGATGTTGCACCGCCCGACGGCATCGTCGACATCACCGACGCGCGCTGGATCGCCGAGGCTTCGATCGGGCTCCGCACGCTGTCCGCGATGGCTGCGTCGACCTTCGGGCCGAGCGCGCTCGGCACTGCACAGCTCGAGATCAACCCCACGGGGCAGCTGATCATCAGCGGCTCCACGGCGGAGCTGTCGGACATTCAAGGGACGCTGTACTTCGATCCCGCGGAGGTGACGATCACCGATGTCGTCGGCCTCAACGGCTTCCAACTGCTCGCCAGTTGGATCGACAACACCGCCGGGGAGGTGCGCTTCGCCGCGGCGAAGCTCTCCGGCGCGGCCCTCGCAGAGGGTGCTGCGATCCTGTTCGAGACGGCCGACGACGCGTCGCTCGCGGTGCTTGATGTGGACGTCCTTCGTGACGTCCGCGGACGGGACATCGCGGTTGAGTACCGGACCTCGGTCCAGGGGCAGGTGCTCAGCTTCGGCTGCTCGCCGAATCCGGTGGACGACGTCCATACGACGACGTTCAGCGTCAAGGGCACCCTCCCGGTGGACGAGATTCGGGTCCGGATCTACAACTTCTCTGGCGTTGAGGTGTTCGACTCCGGTTGGGGTGCGAACGATCTCGACTGGCACTTGGAGAACGAGGCCGGCGACGTGCTCGCCAACGGCGTGTACTACTACCGCATCGAGGTGAAGTTCGTCGGCCAGGACGAGCCGGTGGTGACCGGGATCGGCAAGGTCGCGGTCTACCGCTAGAGCCGGCAAGGGACGAAGGCAACGCGGCCCAGGGCTACGGCCCTGGGCCGTTTCTTTGCCGGGGTGAACGAGGCTGCCGGACGGCCAAATGGGACCTCGCGCGCTGACCGGCGTCGTGGGATCTGACGCCCGGTGCGGTACGCTCGGTCGCGTGTGGCGCTCCGTCGGGGCGGCGTTTGCACTTCGTCATCTGTCGCCGTAGGGGCGCGCACGACGGCCGTGGCTTGTGAAGGGGGACCGTATGCGAGCAGTGGTGGCATGGGTGATTTGCTTCGGGACGGCGCTCTGCGTCGCGCTCGGGGGATGGGCGCAAGGGCAACCTCCGTCGACGCAGGCGGGGATCCTCACCCGAGACGGGATCGGCGCGCGAGCGCTCGGGATGGGGGGCGCCTTCACCGCGCTCGTCGATGACAGCACGGCGTGCTACTACAACCCGGCGGCGCTCTCGTGGCTCACGGGGGCGCATCTGGGCGGGATGTACGAGAGCAAGTTCGATCCCGGCTCCGGGGTCAGCTTTCAGTACGTGAGCGCCACGTATCGGCTCACCGAGCTGCCTCTCGGAGGCGGGCTGAGCGTCGTCCGCCGCAGCGATCGCAACATCCCCACGGAGTCCGGGACGTTCGATGCCTCGGAGAGCCTGATCCTCGTCTCGGCGGGCTACGGCGTCGGCGGGGTGATCCCCTGGGACGGGCTGGAAGCGCTTGCGGTCGGCGCGAGCCTCAAGCTGTACAGCTATCGTGGACTCGCGGAGACGCGCGCGCGCGGGGCAGGCCTCGATCTCGCCGTCCATGGGGCGGCCGTGCTCGACGCATGGACGATCGCCCTCGGCTATCGCAGCTCCGACGTCGGTGGGGCGACGATTCGCTGGCGGGGAACGCGGAACGAGATCGCCGAGACCGTGCCCTGCGGCCATCACGTCGGCTTCGGGGTCGCGTTCGCGGAGTGGGACGCACGCGCCGTCGGCGAGATCGCGCTCTACCCCGCGGAGCCCGAACTGCACTCGGCCCATGTCGGTGTCGAGGTCGTGTTCTTCGGCTTCGCGCTGCGGCTCGGACTGCGCGACGGGGCGCCGACGGTCGGAGTCGGGATGGCGATCCTCCCCGATCTGTCGATCGATGCCGCGATGATCTTCCACGGGCCGCTCGGGCAGTCGATCGTCGTCTCCTCGGAGTTCGCCTTCTAGCGGCCGCGGGCGCCCCCGCCGGCGGCGACGGTCGGATCGTTGTGCCGCCTCCGGCCGGCGAACCTGCCATCAGACAGCCGATGCGAGGGTGATGGTCGGCGAAATCGTGGGAGACATCTGTCTTTGGTCTCTCTGGTGCCCTGTTCGTAGACTCGCTGACGAGTAATGAGACCGACTGACGCGGGGTTCGTGTCATCCGGGAGGAGAAGATGAGAGTCAGACTCTGCTTGGTGGTGATCTGCCTTCTCACCGTTCCCTCGTTGGCTTTCGCACAGGCCAACGTGAATGTCGAGGATGCGACAACGGTGGTCGGAGGCACGACGACGGTGGATGTGACGGTCAGTGCGGTACCCCCACCGGGGGTGACCGACATCCAAGGCGTGATCACGTACGATCCGACGGTCGTGCATCTCACGGACATCCAGGGACTCAACGGGTTCTCCGGCTTCTTCTTCAAGACCATCGACAACGTGACGGGAACGGCCAACTTCACGGCCGCGATCGTCGGCGACCCGGGTCTGCTGGCGGGCGAGGTGCTGCGCATCTTCGTCGAGGCGGTCGGGGGTCCGGGGGAGAGCTGCTTCATCAACCTCATCCTCACGGGACCGGGGACCGTGTTCCGCGACGAGTTCGGCTTCGACATCCCGGTCGTCGTCGACCCGGGGCTGTTCACCATCGGGACGACGATTCCGCCGATCTCCGACTTCTCCTTCAGCCCGCCCTCGCCGACGATCAGCGACCCGATCGTGTTCACCGACGCGTCTTGGGATCTTGACGGGATCGTCGTCGCGTGGAACTGGACCTTCGGCGACGGCGGCGTGAGCACGAACCAGAACCCGATCCATCAATACGCCAACGGCGGGACGTTTACCGTGACGCTGACGGTCATGGACAACGATGGCGCGACCGATGCCTCGTCGCAGACGGTGACGGTGCTCGGGCCGAGCGCGGCGTTTAGCTACAGCCCGGCGTCGCCGACGACGCAGGACGAGGTCCAGTTCCTCGATCAGTCTTACGATCCGACGGGCGACATCGCCTCGTGGAGCTGGGCGTTCGGGGACGGCACGTTCGGCAGTGAGCAGAACCCGCGCCATACGTATGCGTCGCCCGGCACCTATCGCGTCGACCTCACGATCACCAGCTCGGCCGACGGAACGGTGTCGACGTTCCGCTGGATCACCGTGCGCAACGCGCCGCCGATCGCGGCATTCGACTTCACCCCGGCGCAGCCGAACATCGGCGAGATGGTGACCTTCGGCGCCGGCGGATCGAGCGACCCCGACGGCTCCGTGGTGATCTTCGAGTGGGACTTCGACAACGACGGGCTCACGGACGCCACCGGGTCCACGGTGACCCACGCGTTTGGCGTGGTGGGCGCCCGTCCGGTGACGCTCAAGGTCACCGACGACGACGGGGCGTTCGACTTCGTGACGCATGTCGTGCCCGTGCAGGCGAGTCCCCCGGTCGCGGACTTCACCTTCACGCCGCCGACGCCGGCGACAGGGGAGACCGTCGTGTTTGACGCCAGCGGGTCCACGGACAGCGACGGGACGATCATTCTCTACGAGTGGGACTTCGATAACGACGGCGTGACCGACGCCACCGGGATGGCGGCGACGTACAGCTGGTCGGCGGCCGGCGTCTACCCGGTGACGCTCCTCGTCACGGACAACGACGGCGCGTTCGGCGCCGAGACGCACGGCGTCCCGGTCCAGGTCGGGGGCGCCGGCGGCGACGGCAACCAGCCGCCCACGGCGGACTTCGTCTTCGAGCCCCAGGAGGGCGAGGAGGCGAACATCAACGAGGTCATCAACTTCCTCTCCGACGGATCGAGCGACCCCGACGGCGTCATTGCCGCGTACGAATGGGACTTCGATAACGACGGCGACTACGATGCCACCGGGATCGAGGCCGCGCACGTGTATCTCACCGGAGGCGCGAAGATCGTCACCCTGCGAGTGACGGACGACGAGGGCGCGTTCGGATTCAAGACGCGCGTCGTGTCGGTCCAGTTCAT
>CP070725.1:1480724-1485747 GCA_020350845.1 Candidatus Bipolaricaulota bacterium | reverse complement strand
CGCCTGACCAAACGCGGCCGACAGGCCTTCGATGGGTACCGCCGGCAGATGCAGGAGATCCTGAGCGATCTCCCGAGCGAGCAATGATTATCCTTGCCCCACCAGGAGGTGAATCATGGCCACTACGGTACTCGTGCTTCTCGCGCTGGGGGTCGTCGCCCTCCTCGGCGTAATCATCTTCACCTCGCAGGCGTAGGCACGTGAGGCCCTCTAATCCGGGGACACAATACTCATTTCCTGGACGACTCCGTGTGCTCTTGGCGGCACCTAGCCCGTCGCAGGAGCCAGACCCAGTGAGGCTCGCGGAGTCAGAGATACCCTGCAAGTATCAGTTCTCGCAGCCACTAGAACCCAGGAAATGAGTATTGTGTCCCCGGAATCGGGCGTGGAGCAGGAACGGAGCGGGGCTTCCCTACGCTTGAGCCATCTCACGGAGAAGGAGGTGGCACAAGTGAAGAAGAACCTCGTAGCGAAGATGGTCGTGGCGGCCGCGGTCGTGGTCGCGGTCAGCGCGGTGGTCTGCCAGGCGGCGTTCGCGTGCTTCCTGTAGGCGCCGACTACCCAGGAGGAAGGAGGCACAACCGCGTGACACAGAGGACGACAGCGCGAGCGGACAGAGGAAGCTGCCCGCTCGCGCTCCTTTTCGAAGTCCTCACCCCCACGGGCCCACATCAACACCCGTAGCCCATATCCCCATGGGGATGCGGCTCGAACTGCAGGCCGCGAACCCCTCGTCTACAGCGGATCTCGCAAACGGAGGTCCCACCCTCGGTTCCTGCCGGCGGCTTCGCACACACGCCGCGAGCTGGTGTTGCTCATTCCACGCCCCGCTCCACGAGTCCTGAACCCCTCAGACAATCAGCACTTCCTACAGGCTACGTGCCACAAGCTGCGAGCTATCGATCAACACCGCCCAACACTTCGCCTCTCCCGAACGTCATATGAACGAGAAGGGAGGGAAGCGATGAACGAGGCGATCCTACGAGAGATGTCCCGGACACTCCTGCGAGAGCGCGTGGCGAGAGCGAAACAAGCCCGTGCCGTGCGCGCCGCCGTGAAGGGTCAGACCCGGAATGCGACAGACCGCAGGAGATCACCGCGCACGGCGTGTCCCGGATCCCGACAGGTCGCATACTGATGGACCGAGATCAGCAGATCGACAGTGAGCGACCTGCTCTGCGGAAGGGGAGAGACGCGCGTGGAGAACATCGGAGAACCCGCGGCAGCGACCGTAGCCGACCTCTTCGAGGCTTCACGCGAGTCTCTCTTCCGCTACGCCGTCAGCCTGTGCAAGACGATCGACCGCGCCGACGACCTGGTCCAGGAAGCGTTCCTCCGTGCGCTGCGCCACGCGTCGACACTCGACCGCATGAACCCCTACCAGCGCGACGCATGGCTGAAGCGCACGCTCCGAAACCGCTTCTTCGACGAGGAGCGCAAGCGGAGGCGGACGAGCGCCGCCGTCCTGGAGATGATCCGGCAAGCGAGGCGTCCTTCCGGAACGGCAGAGATCACGGAGCTCAACGACATCCTCGATCGGGTTCCCGAGCGCTTCCGTGTGGTGCTCGAGAGGCGGTATCGCCTTGGAATGAACAGCAGAGAGATCGGAGAAGAGCTCGGGATCCCCGCAGCGACCGTCCGCTCGTTGCTTCATCAGGCGATCCTGTGGCTGCGTGGCGAGATGACAAGGTCCGTCCGGTGAAAGGAACCGACTATGACTGAAGGGAAGTCCATCGGGAACGTGAACGTCCTCGACATCCGCAAGACGTCCGAGGAAGCGATCGCGCAGATCCGCCGCATCCGCAACGTGAACATCGTCCTCTACTCCCCGGCAACGGCCTCCTATCTCGGCCGGCTCGACATCGGGAACGTCAACGCCTCGCTCGAGATCCCTGCAGATGTCGAGCTGAAGACGACTATGGGGAACGTCCGGCTCTCTCCGGAGACGGTCAGCGAGGGTGGCCCTGCGATGTTCCACCTCGTGATGGGCAACGTCATCGTGGAGAGAGGCGCGCAACAGGGGCTCTCGGGGGAGTTCCTTCGCTCGATCGCCGGGCTGACGGTGATGGGGAACGTCATCTGCCCGGAGTCCGTCGCCGGCGCGCTCGAGCCGAAGATCAAGCAGCTGATGGGCAATCTCATCACCTATCCCGACGATGCGACGCTCGTCGTGGGACCGCTCGAACTCACCTCAGGGCTTCTCGAGGGCATCGATGAGGCGACCGGCTTCGTGGTCACGGGTTCCGTTCTCGCCGTGGACCCTCTGCCGACGGCGCTGATGGCGAAGATCGACTTCCTCCAGGCGCGAGGAACCATCCTCTGTGCTGAGGAGAACGCGGATCTCCTGCGATCGAAGCTTCGCGGCGGCAAGGGAACCCTGACGATCATCCCTTCGGGGTACAGGCTCCGCCAGGGAGATCTGCTCTTGGATGCAGCCACTGTCGGGTCACTCGACGCCGCAAGGCTCTTCTGCACCGGCACGGTGACCTTCGGCGAAGACCTCGAACCGGAGGCAGTCGAGCGTGGACTCGGAGGCGTGAGAGGCCTCGGACTGATCGTTTGCCCCGAGCGTCTCAAGGAGAGCGTCTCGCCGAAGCTCGATCTGGTCGCCGACCGAGCCGTCTTCTACGAGGGAACGCTATGGCTGTTCGACAAGGAGCACACGCTCCATGCTTCGCGATTCGAGTACTCCGAGGGCAAGTTCACCGTCCTGGTCACCGGTGAGTTGCACATCGAGCCCGACGTCGAGCCGTCCGTTCTCGCCGATCGCTTCCTCGCGGTGCACAACCTCGGGGAGATCCTCTGCTCCCCCGATCAGATGGGAGCGATTGAGGCACGTCTCGGCATTCAGGAGGGCGAGATCGTCGACTCCAAGCCGAAAGAGAAGGAGGAGTTCGACATCGGCAACGCGAACGTCCTTACGCTCTGAGCGCGCAAACTGTCGGACCGACCGGGTGACGGTCTGCAGCAACCGAGAGGTCCCTGGCGCGAGTCGCTAGGGACCTCCGCAGTCTGGGTCGTCGCTGTCAGTCAGCCCGTCGCAGTCGTCGTCGATGCCGTTTGTGCAGTCCTCGACGCTGTCGCCAGTGGTGTCGCTGCAGATGAGCGCTCCGCCCGAGCACTGGATGATGCCCTCCTGGCAGAAGTCGCTGTCGGGGCCGTCACACGGAGCGCCGCCACCGGGATTGCCCTCGTCGGCTACACCGTCACAGTCGTTGTCGACCCCGTCACAGGTCTCCGTCGCACCAGGAAACACCAACGAGTTCCCGTCGTCACAGTCGTCCCCGCACGGAGGCAGCGCGTGACCGTCTCCGTCGCCGTCCGTGTAGCAGTCGCTGTCGCTGCAATCGATCGCGCCATCACAGTCGTCGTCAACGCCGTTTGTGCAGTCCTCGACGCTGTCGCCAGTGGTGTCGCTGCAGATGATCGCTCCCCCGGAGCACTCGTAGATACCCTCTGCACAGAGGTCGCTGTCGGGGCCGTCACACGGAGCGCCGCCACCGGGATTCCCCTCGTCGGCTACACCGTCACAGTCGTCATCAATCCCGTTGCATGTCTCCGTCACCCCAGGATGCACCGAAGAGTCGGTGTCGTCACAGTCGGTATTCAGCGTCGAGGTGTAGTCTGGCCATCCCTGGCCGCCGGGGCTGCACAGACACCTTCCTGGCTGTGACGCGTCACCGTACCCGTCTCCGTCCAGATCCCGGTAGTACGTCGTGCAGCCGGATGGCTCTCCCTCGTCGGCCTGGCCGTCGCAGTCGTTGTCCACGCCATCGCAGACCTCGGGCGCCGCTGGATGGACCGAAGAGTTGGTGTCATCGCAGTCGTATCCGCACGGCGGCAGCGCGTGACCGTCTCCGTCCCCGTCCGTATAGCAGTCGCTGTCGCTGCAATCAGCAGCGCCGTCGCAGTCGTTGTCCTTGCCATCTGTGCAGTTCGTCTCCGGACTCATCCCCGGATTGACGCTGGGATCCGCGTCATCGCAGTCACTCCATAGGGTGGCGGTCCACTCGGTGTACCCCTGGCCCCCGGGGCTGCAGAGGCACTCCCCGCTGACGGCTACGTCGCCGTAGCCGTCGTTGTCCACGTCACGGTAGTACGTTGTGCAGCCGGAGGCGCCGTACTCATCGATCCGACCGTCACAGTCGTCGTCAACGCCGTTGCACACCTCTCGGCTGGTCCCCGTCGTATCAGTGCAAACGACCTCTCCCTCGACACAGGCGATCTCTCCCTCCTCACAGCGATCGCCGTCGGGGCCGTCACAGGGAGCGCCCAGGCTCGCGTCGCCGCAGGCGTCTTCGTCTTCTGCTTCCTGGCAGCCATCGCCACACTTCGGATCCTGGAGAAATGGAGACTCCACCGGATCCGCACAGTTGCCGTCGCTGTCCTGCTGATCCGGGTTGACTACATCCCAGCAGTTGTCACAGGCGTTCCCGACACCGTCCTGGTCACTGTCGTCCTGATCTGTGTTCGCCACCTCCGGGCAGTTGTCACAGAGGTCGGGGATGCCGTCCTCGTCGACGTCGTAGTCGGGATCCTCCTCGTTGGGGATGCCGTCGCCATCTAAGTCGGGATCACACGGATCGCCGGAGCCGTCCTCGTCCTCGTCCTCCTGCTCCCGGTTGGGGACGGACGGGCAGTTGTCGTCTTCGTTCGGACTTCCATCCCCATCGAGATCGGGATCTTCGTCATTGGGAATCCCGTCGCCGTCGAGGTCAGGGTCGCAGAGATCGCCCACGCTGTCTTCGTCGGTGTCGCGCTGACAGACATTGCGCACCGCTTCGCAGTTGTCGTTGGCGTTCTCGACAATATCCCCGTCCAGATCCGGATCCTCGGTATCGGGAATCCCGTCGCCGTCGAGGTCCGGAGCGGCTCCCGCGCTGCTCCCTTCCGGATCATCCTGCAAGACCGCAATCGCCCCGAGCCCAGTTTCTGCCTCCGGGCGTTCCGCCATCCCACCGCAAGGGCAACCGACCGCCGTGGCGTCCATCGAGGCTGGCGGCGGGCCGACACCGGCTCCCGG
>CP070725.1:1477159-1480624 GCA_020350845.1 Candidatus Bipolaricaulota bacterium | reverse complement strand
GAGGAGGCGAGTCTTGCCGTCGTCTTCCTCCTCGATCGGTCGTCGAGTATGCGCGGACATGCGGCAGGGGCGACGAAGATCCGCATCCTCCAGGAGGCGGCGGCGGCGAGTGTCCGTATCCTCGAGGAAGACGATCTGGCGGGAGTCCTCGCGTTCGATCGGGAGTTCGCGTGGCTTTCCCCGATCGAGAGGGTCGACGACGGGGAACGGATCTACGACCGCCTACGCGCCCTCACGGCGGAGGGAGGCACAGACATCTACTTCCCCGTCGTCGAGGCGCTCGATCGCCTGTCCGAGGTCTCTGCCAGGGTGAAGCACATCATCTTGCTGTCCGACGGGAAGACGGTCGACGAGTACCGTGACTTCCCCGGGCTCTACCGTCGCCTGATGGACGGGGAGATCGGGATCTCCGCAGTGGCCATCGGCGAGCTGCCCAACCTGCCCCTCCTTCGGAGTCTCACGGAAGCCAGCGGTGGCGCGCTGTACGAGGCGGCCGACATCACGGAGCTCCCGGAGATCTCCGTCCGCGCGACCCAGCAGCTCAGCCGAGGCCGCTTCATCACAGGCTCGATCGAGGTCGACGGCCCCCTCCTCGGAGCGGATGCGGAGCGGCCTCCCGCACTCGACGGCTACTCGCTGACGTACGCCAAGCCGACGGCCGAGACGCTGCTCACTGCCGGCGACGATCCCCTGTTCGCCCGGTGGCGATACGGGGGCGGACGTACCGCCGTGCTCAACACGGATCTGTCGGCACGTTGGTCGTCGCCGTGGTTCGCCTGGGAGGGCGCGGCGACCCTGTTCGACCGCATGCTCGCCGCGATCGAGCCCGACTCGCCGGTGACTCCCGGGCTCGAGGTCTCGCTTCGCCTCGACGGCGACATGCTCGTCGCCCACGTCGATGCTCGCGACGTGCGCGGAGCGTTCGTCAACGGTCTCGATCTCACGGCGCACATCCTGCCGACCGACGTCGTGGAGGCGGCCGCCCAGATCGGAGCCGGACTGTATGCCGTGCAGCTTCCGGTGCCCGATCGCGGTGGCTACGCGCTCCAGGTCGTCGATCACTCGCGCCAGCGCCGCGCCGCCCTCGCGTTCTCCGTCCCCTACCGAGCGGAATATCGTGCGACCGGGCTGGATGTCGCTTCCCTGGAAGCGGTCGCGTCGTCCACCGGCGGCCGTGTGCTCGACGAGGATGATGTGCTTCCTCCGTTCCCCGAATCGACGGGTGGACGCCGAGGCGCACCCTGTCACCTCCCGTTTCTCTACGCCGCGCTTGCCGTCATCCTCACGGGACTGGCACTGCGCAAGATGCCCCGTTGGCGGCCCGCGAGCCGCTGATCGCGACAGGCCGGCGTGGTAAGATGCGGAGCAGAGGTCGCCGGATCCCGTCCGCGGTCAAGGACGGACGGATGCCGCGCCCCGTGCGGAGGCGACGAACCCACGAGAACCCAGGGAGGGAGCATGGCACGTCGTTCCAGCAGATGGAAAGGGTGGTGGGTCGCAGCGGTCGTGAGCGGGGTCGTGCTCCTCTACGCGTGCGCTGCCGCATCACAGATCGAGTTCAGCGGGGCGTGGAACTGGGCACTGGATCCGTGTGTGGAGATCGGTGACGTCCTCGACTGCGACAGCTGGCTCACAGACGAGGACGGGAGTGCCGTCGCGTCGGCGCGGGTCGGCGTCGACCAAGACTGGGCGCTGTGGGGCGCGGAGACATCCACCGCCGCCGCGGGGCTCGTCTTCAGCCGCAGGTTCTCCGTGTCCGAGCCGACGAAGATCAGTCTCAGCGGGCACCTTCGCGGCGAGCTCGTTCTCGAAGAAGCCCCTGGGATGGCGCGCGTATCGGCCGAGGCCGGCATTCGCGATGCCGTGACGGGGGAGGACGTCGGAACGTTGCGGATCGGCGGAGACGCGACGCCGGGACTGTTCAAGCACCAGCTTCTCGACGAGGGGGAGCGCGCAGTCGACGACCGTGCAGGGGAACGGCGTATCGTCCTTCTCGAGCCGGGGGAGTACATCGTCTGGGGCGAGCTGCGCGTTCGCGTCGAGATCGATCGCGGATGGGGCAACGACCGCGCGATCAGCGACTTCGCGCCCGGGTTCCGCGTCGGGCTCGGGACGGAAGTATCGGTCGAGCCGGAGGACGCCGACATGGTCGTGGTACCGCTCGGCGAGGAGGGGACGTCCTACGCGCATCTGTCACCGGGACGGCCTGGAGGAACGCTGTACTGCGCATCGCTCAGCAATCCGAAGAAGTGGAACCACGTGACGGCCCACGAGACGAGTACGACGCAGTTCACAAACATGATGTTCCGCGGGCTGACCGACATCGATCCGAACACGTCGGCGATCGTTCCCGAACTCGCGAAGAGCTGGACCGTCTCGGAAGACGGTCTGGAGATCGTCTTCGAGCTGCGTCGCGGACTGCGATGGTCGGACGGCACGCCGTTCACCGCCGCCGACGTCGTGTTCACGTTCAACGAGCTGTACTACGACGAGAGCATCGACAGTGACACGCGAGACATCCTCCGCCTTCCGGACGGCACGCTGCCCGTCGTGGAACGGGTCGATGACCACCGCGTGCGCGTGACGCTCTCGACGGCCTTCCGACCGATCCTGACGGCGATGGGGGCGGCGATCCTTCCCAAGCACGTCCTCGAGAAGTACCTCGATCCAGCACTCCCCGAGGGCGCATTCAACGAGGCGTGGGGACTGGACACGGATCCGTCGGAGCTCGTCGGGATCGGGCCGTTCATCGTCGAGCGATTCGAGCCCGATCAGTACGTCATCCTGCGCCGCAATCCCTACTACTACCACTACGATCCGAACGGCGTCCAGTTGCCGTACATCGACAAGTACGTGGTGCACATCGTCGAGAACCAGGACGCATCGCTCCTCAAGTTCCGCAACGGAGAGCTTCATGTGCTCGGCATCCGCGCCGCGGACGTCCCTATCCTCATCGAGATCTCCGGGGAACTGGGCATCGAAGTCATCGTCGATCCCGACGTTCCGGTGTTCGGCACATCGTGGATCTCGATCAACCAGGACATCGGACTCGGGGAAGGAACCGACGATCAGCTGCGGGCGCTCTTCCGCGACCGTCGCTTCCGGCTGGCGATCGCTCACAGCATGGACAAGGAAACGATCATCAACAACGTGTACAACGGCCTTGCCGTGCCGCAGTGGAGCCCGGTCAGCTACATGTCGCCGTTCTACGCCGGGCGGTCGAGCTACGGCGGCCCGATCACCGAGGAAGACGCGGTCGTCTACGAGTTCGATCTCGACAAGGCGTCCGAGCTCCTCGATGAGATCGGCATCGTCGACCGTGACGGAGACGGCTGGCGGGACTTCGAGGACGAGGCGACCGTCGAGATCTTGCCCCTGCAGACGTTCGACGTGGGCGAGCAGCGGGGTCTCTTCCCGGACGACGAGGTGGGTCGGGCGGGGCTGGCCATGCTGTCCGGCCTCGAG
>CP070725.1:1467429-1477059 GCA_020350845.1 Candidatus Bipolaricaulota bacterium | reverse complement strand
GGAAGCGTTGCCGCGACGCCTCGAGGACGACATCGGCGTTCGGCGCACGCTCGGTGACGCAGAGGTGGTCGACGATCGTCGCGCCGCGCGTGAGCTCGCTTCGCGTTTCGACGTCCACCCGGAGGTGGCGGGTGAGCGTGGCGACGTCGGGCTCGAGCGCGACCGCCATCGCGATCGGATCGGGAAGGTCGAAGCCCTCCTGCTTGAGGTACTCGATCCCGAACTCCCGCAGCGCCCTCTGGATATCCACGCAGTAGGCGCCGAGATCCGACGTCGCGCGCAGCGTTTCCGCGATCTCGTCCGTGAAGGTCGCGTACTTGTGCGAGATGTCCCATCCGACCATGGTGATCGGCAGGCCGGACTCGAAGACGATCCCCGCCGCCTCGGGATCGACCCAGATGTTGTACTCCGCCGCAGGGACGATGTTCCCGTGTCCGAGTCCGATTCCACCCATGACGACGCAGCGTTCGATGCGCGTCGCGAAGCCTCGATCGCGCGTGACGGCCGTGGCGACGTTCGTCAGGGGGCCGAGTGTCACCAGGGTGAGCTCGCCGTCGTGGCGCTCCGCAAGCTCGAGGAGGACGTCCACGGCGTGCCCCTCCGCCGGGATCCTCCCCGAGAGGGGGAGACCGATGTCCCCGAGGCCGTCCTCTCCGTGGCAGAACTGCGCCGTCTCCAAAGGCCGGAGCAGCGGCCTGTCGATCCCTGGATAGACGGGCACCGCCTTATCGCAGCGCTCCACGGTGTACAGTGCGTTCTGCACACCGAGTTCCAGGGGCACATTCCCCGCGACCACGGTGATCGCAAGGACCTCGACTTGGGGATGGTTGAGCGCCATCACGAGTGCGACGGCGTCGTCCGATGCGGTGTCGGTGTCGATCACGAATCGGCGCACCCTCACTCCTTTCCGGCGGCGGCCGCCGGCCGCCGCTGAGCGACGGGGCCCAAGGTATCGGCAGAGCGAGGTGACAGCAAGCGGACCGCCCCGAATCGATGCCCCATCGTGCGCGGACGGCAGGTCCCGATCCGAGATCCGTTGAGACGATCGCGTCACTGGCGGTAGTCACGGTAGCGGCACGCAGGCGACGGGAGGCGGAGATGCAGCGTTGGCGGACGCGGTTCTTCACGATCTGGACGGGTCAGGCGCTGTCGCTCGTGGGAAGTAGCGTGGCGCAGTTCGCCCTCGTCTGGTGGATCACGCTGGAGACAGGCTCGGCGACGGTCCTCGCCACCGCGACACTTGTCGCGATGGCGCCGACCATCGCACTGACCCCGTTCGCCGGCGTGATCGTCGATCGCTTCAGCCGGCGACGGATCATGATCCTCGCGGACACGTTCATCGCCGTCGTGTCGCTGTGGCTGGCGTACCTCTTCTGGTCGGGCGCGATGCAGGTGTGGCACGTGTACGTCGTGATGCTCGCGCGATCGGTCGGAGGCGCGTTCCACGGTCCGGCGATGAGCGCCTCGACGACGCTCCTCGTCCCTCGCGAGCACTACGCACGGGTCGAAGGGCTGAACCAGATCATCGGGGGCGCGCTCGGCGTCGTCGGGCCTCCCCTCGGGGCGCTCCTCCTCTCGCTGCTCCCGTTACACGGGATCATGCTTCTCGACTTCGGCACCGCCGCCTTCGCGGTGGCCCCGCTGCTGTGGTTCGCGATCCCGCAGCCGGCACGATCGGTCTCTGTTGACGGAGGCAAGAGCGGCTTCTGGACGGATTTCCGCGAAGGGCTTCGCTATGTCGTGGCATGGCGCGGGCTTGTCGCGCTGATCACCCTCCTCGTAATCCTCAACTTCCTCATCTCCCCGGCGTTCTCTCTCACGCCGATCCTCGTTCGCATGCGTTTCGCGGGCGACGCGATCCTGCTCGGCTGGTTCAACGCCGCGCTCAGCCTGGGCGTGGTCCTCGGCGGCCTCATCCTCAGCGCCTGGGGGGGCTTCCGCAAGAAGATCGTGACGACCCTCCTCGCGGTGATCGGACTCGGAGCGGCGATGGTGATGACCTCGCTCACGCCGGTGTCGATCCCTCTGGTGGCGGTCGGCGGCTTCTTCCTCGCCGGAGTGACGCTCGCGATCGGCAACGGGTCCCTGCGCGCGACGTTCCGAGGGGTCGTCGACCCCGCGAAGCAGGGCCGTGTCGGGTCGCTCATGCGGAGTCTGTCGACGGCGATGAATCCTCTCGGGCTGGGAATCGCAGGTCCTGTCGCCGACCTCATGGGGGTCGCCTTCTGGTTCCTCCTCGGGGGAGCGTCCCTCGTCGGCGGGGCCCTCTTCGGCCTCGTCCTTCCCTCGCTGCGGAACATCGAAGCCGAGGCGGCGGAGCGGGCCGATGCCTCCGCGTCCGCGATCGATGCTGCGCGAGACGGTCCCGATGAGGGGAGCGAGCAGCCGCGGGACGCCTGAACGCAGGAGGCATTCCGGAGCCGCGACGCCGGGCGGCCGCGTGCTTCTTCGCTGGCGTAGGTTTCGCCCGATGGAGAGAATGCCCGTGTCGGGTGGCGGTGGAAAGGAGCTCACGTGATCAGCAATCCGGTCATTGATGCGATGATGAATCGCAAGTCGATCCGACGGTTCACCGAGGAGATGCCCTCCGACGAGATCGTGGAGACGCTCGTCCGCGCGGGGCAGCAGGCGCCGTTCGCGGCGCAGCTGGGGAGCTTGGTCGTGTCGCGTGACGCGTCGAGGCATCCCTTCCATGCTCCACTCCTGTTCACGGTGCTTGTCGACGTTTGCCGGCTGGAAGCGGTGATCGGCGCGCACGGGTGGTCGTGGGTGACGAGCGATGCGGCGACGCTTCTTTTCGGGCTTCAGGATGCGTGCTACATGACGGAGAACGTGATCATCGCCGCGGAGTCTCTCGGCCTCGGGAGCTGTCTTCTCGGGGGGACGGCGTTCCGCGCCAAGGCGATCGCGGAGGAGCAAGGTCTCCCGCCGCGCGTCTTCCCGTTCGTGCGGCTCGCGGTCGGCTATCCCGACGAGGATCCTCCTCCTCGGCCGCGGTACCCGAGAAGCGCGTCGTGCTACGAGGGGCGCTACGTCGCCCTCGAGGGCGACGCGCTCTGCGCGGCGATGCGCGTGATGGACGACGGCTACCTCGCGCAGGACTACTACCGCCGGCTGAACGCCCGCATCCCCCTCGAGGACGGCCGAGAGGACACGGTCCCTGACGCGTCGTACAGCTGGACGGAGCACATGGGGCGGAAGTGGGGGCAGTGGCTGCGGGACGCCGAGGACCTCCTCGGGCCGCTACGCGCGTGCGGCTTCGACCTCAGTGGCGGGAGGGATCCGCGTGACGAGGGATGAGGGCACGGCTCCGGCCTCGGGCGGCTACGATCTGCTGATCGATCCCTCGCTGGCGCCTTGTCCCGCGCGGATCGGCCTGATCTGGGCGGAGGAGATCGATCCTCCGGCACGGGCCCTTGGGTCGCCGTCGTTCCTCGACGAGCTGCTCGCGCGGGCGGGTGACCTCGGGGCCTCCTTCATCCCCGAGGAGCGCCGCAAGGCGGTACGAGCGATGCTCCGTCACGGCAAGTACCGCGCCAGCGGGCGTGGGAAGCCGGCGAGCGAGTTCCTGCTTCGGGCTGCAATCGAGGGGAGCTTCCCTCGGGTCAGCGGCCCGGTGGATGTGAACAACGCGGTGAGTCTTGCCTCGGGGCTTCCGGGATCGGTGTTCGACAGCGATCTGAGCGGACATCGCCTGCTCCTCCGCCGTGGGCGCTCCGGGGAGGAGTACACCTTCAACGCGTCGGGACAGACGATCGATCTCGAGGACCTGCTCCTCGTGTGCCGCGATGTCGGCGGTGCGTGGGTGCCGTGCGGGAACCCGGTGAAGGACGCGATGGACACCAAGATCCGAGCGGAGACACGCGGCATCCTCGCCGTCCTCTACGCTCCGCTGACGGTAGCCGTCGATGAACTCGACGGCCATCTGTCTCAGTTCGAGGATCTCCTGGTGAGCCACTGCGGTGCACGGCGCGCCGGCCGACGCATCGTCTCCCCTCCGACCGCCGGCACGTAATGCAGATTCGGAGCGAGGCGGCCGCCCGTTTGTCGGCACGGCGCGTCTCCTCCTACAATGGATGCATGATCCGGCGGGTTTCGCTGCTTGCCTTCCTGTTCGCGTTTCTCGTCGCGGCCGCGGCCTGGGGGGATGTCTGGGTGCTGACGGTGGATGGCGAGATCGGCCGCGGTACGGTGTCGTACCTGCGGAACGGCCTCGCCGCTGCGGCCGATGCCGGCGCCTCCCATGTGGTGATCGACCTTGCCACGCCGGGAGGTCTCCTCGATGCCGCCGTCGCGGGTCGCGACGCGATCCTCGATGCGACGATCCCGACCGTCGCCTACATCAACCGCGAGGCGTTCTCCGCGGGAGCGCTGCTGGCGATCTCCTGTGAGCGGATCGTGTTTGCGCCGGGTGGCGTTCTCGGCGCGGCGACGCCCGTGGTGTTCGACGGCACGGGCGTGGCGGAGGCGTCGGAGAAGGTTGTCTCCGCGACGCGCAGCCTCTTCCGGTCGACGGCGGAGGCCTTCGGGCGGCCGCCGGAGGTCGCCGAGGCGATGGTCGATCCGACGCTCGCCGTCGAGAACCTGGTGGAAGCGGATCGATTGCTCACGCTCTCCGCCGCGCAGGCCGCGGCGTGGGGCTACTCCGACGGCGAAGCGGGGAGCTTCGAGGCGCTGCTAGCGCTCCTCGGAGCCGAGGGCGAACCGCGAGTGGACTACGCGGCGAGGACGATCGACCGCGTGCTCGAGATCCTGACGACGCGCTGGCTGGCCGCGATTCTGATCGCCGTCGGACTCGTGGGGCTGATTGTGGAGATGCTCGTACCCGGGTTCGGCGTCGCGGGGATCCTCGGGATCGCATGTCTCGGGGCGTTCTTCTGGTCCCACGTGCTTGTCGGTCTCGCCGGCTGGGAGTCGATCGCTCTTCTGCTCGGAGGCGTGCTTGCGGTGTTTCTCGAGATCTTCGTGTTCACCGCCGCCGACTTCGGCGCCGCCGGCCTCGCCGGCCTGGTGCTCATCGGCCTCGGCTTCTACACGGCGATGGTCGGCCCGCTCACGGATCGTGAGGCGGCGCTCCGTGCGATCGCTGTGGTCAGCGCGGCGGTCCTCGTCGGCATCGCGGTCGCCGTGGTGCTCCTTGCGAGACTCCCGAAGACGAGGCTTCGCTTCGGCGGGGTCATCCTGTCGTCGACGATCTCCGGTCGGGCGTTCCGCCGACGTGGGCCCGTGGAAGGGAGGGACTCCTGGGCGGGGATGCGCGGGACCGCCGCCACGGATCTTCGTCCCGTGGGCGTCGGTCGGTTCGGAGAGGAGCGGATCGATGTCGTCTGCCAGGAAGGCTATCTCGCGAAGGGGACTGCCATCGAGGTGGTGGAGGACGCCGGGATTCGTAAGGTCGTGCGCAGGATCGAAGGAGGCGAGCGGGAATGATCGGCTACATCGCGGCTGCGGTCGCGGCACTGTTGTTCGTGTGGATGTTCTTCTACTTCGTCCCGGTCGGTCTTTGGGTGTCCGCTCTCGCCGCCGGGGTACCGATCGGTCCGATGACGTTCATCGGCATGAGATTGCGGAAAGTGAACCCCCATCGCGTGGTCGTCCCGATGATCGCCGCCTGGAAGGCGGGTCTGAAGTTGTCGACCTCCGACCTCGAGGCACACTACCTGGCAGGCGGGAACGTCGAACGCGTCGCCCGTGCGCTGATCTCGGCGGACAAGGCGGAGATCGCTCTCGACTTCCAGCGCGCGGCGGCGATCGATCTTGCGGGGAGGGACGTCTACGATGCGGTGGCGATGTCGGTCAACCCCCGGGTGATCGAGACGCCGCGCGTCGGCGCGGTGGCCGCCGACGGGATTCAGCTGTTCGCGATCGCCAAGGTGACCGTTCGCGCGAACATCGATCAGCTGGTCGGAGGGGCGACGGAGGAAACCGTGATCGCGCGCGTCGGAGAGGGGATCGTCTCTGCGATCGGTTCCGCGAACTCTCACAAGGAGGTCCTCGAGAACCCGGACAAGATCTCGACCCTGGTCCTGGAGAAGGGCCTCGATGCGGGCACGGCGTTCGAGCTGCTGTCGATCGACATCGCCGATGTAGATGTCGGGAAGAACATCGGCGCCCAGTTGCAGACCGATCAAGCTGAGGCCGATCTCAAGGTCGCTCGCGCACGAGCCGAGGAGCGGCGGGCGATGGCGGTCGCTCAGGAGCAGGAGATGACCGCCCTCGTGCAGGAGCGCCGCGCTGCCGTTGTCGAGGCCGAGGCCGAGATCCCGCGAGCGATCGCGGAGGCATTCCGAAGCGGACAGTTCGGGGTCATGGACTACTACCGGATGCAGAACCTGCGCGCCGACACGAGGATGCGCGAGGGGTTTGCCGGCGACGAGGGATCGCCGCCCGTGGCGCCCCCGGCGGGGGAGTAGATGCGAACGACGAAACGCACGATGATTCGCGATCTGGTGCGCGGACGACCCGATCTTGCCGTGATCTTGCGCGAGATCCTCGGACCGCCGACAGGATTGCGGACGGGGGACCCGGGCGCGCCCCGTCGCCGCGCGCAGAAGGGCGGGGAGGACGGCCGGAGCAGCGAATCGTAGCCTCACGTTCGACGCGGTGTGCGGGAGCCGGAGGCCGTTCCCTACGGGCTCGAATGGGCGAGCGGGACCCACGGAGGGGTCCCGCTCGGTACAGAGGAAGGCTGCAAGGAGGTTGCATGCAGTTCTTCGGCTACGTCCTCGCTCCCCATGCGTTGCTTCCCTCGGACGTCCGCTGCAGGTCGCGATCGGTGAGGAGTCCGACCGTGAACGGATGGTCGCTGACCACCTCGAGCCTCGTACGGCACGTCGGACAGCGGATCTGCCGAATGGGGTAGGGGACCGGGCGTAGCACTACGATCCTCTCTTCGCACATGGGACATGTCGTGATGGGCATCCTCACCTCCTTCGTCGTTCTCCGCGCGACCTGCGTCGCCCCTAGTCTCTCTCCAAACAGAAAGACCGCAGGTAGTCCTGCAGTCTTGCGTCTGGGCTCCGCGCGCTCTCTGTCCGTTGCGCGGCGGATTACCCAGCACGCATGACGTGAATGAAGACGTACCACGGGCTCAGGCTCGTCTGAAACGTCGTCATCCTCGTCATGATAGCGGACAGCATAGCGCGTCCGCCGGCGACCGTCAAGAGGGAGCGCGTGCGGCGCCTGGCCGAGAAGCTTCCCGCTAGCCCCGATAGCGCTCCCAGTGCACTCGTTCGTCCTCGTACTGCGTCCGCGGCGTGGGGCGCTCCTCAGGCACTCCCACGGGAATGAGGGCAAACGCCCACTGGGTCCCCGGGAGGCCGACGAGCGGTCGGATCGCTTCCTGTAGGTCCTCCGTCATGCCACACCACGTGGCGCCCAGTCCGAGGGCCGCGATTGCGAGAAGGAAGTTCTCCGTGGCCGCGCCCATGTCCTGATCGAACCAGCGCTTGCCCTCCTTCTCCCCGAAGGGGATCACCATTGCCCCCGCCTCATAGCCGAACTTCGCGTAGGGGTGGGCGTCACAGAGCCTCTTGATCGTGTCGGGTTGGGTCACGACGAGGAAGCTCCAGGGCTTGCCGTTGTTCCCCGAGGGCGCCGCCATCGCGGCGCGTAGAGCGGTCTCCAGCGAGTCGCGAGGGATCGCCTCTCCGGTGAAGTCGCGGACCGAACGTCTCTGGGTGAACAGTGCCAGGGGATCGCTCATCGTATCTACCTCCAGCGTCTGGCGCGACGCGCTCGCCGCGCACGGGATGGGTCCTTCACTCGAGGAGGCACTGTACAGCAGACCCGTGGGCGGCGCGAGGCCGCGGTGCCCCATGCCTCCATGATCGAGAGCCGCTCGCCCGGGGCGAGCGGCTCCCGTCAGAAGCTCGTCAGCCGCCTCGCGGCTATTCGCCGGACACGATCTCGAAGGAGACCTGCTGGACGCCCCCGTCGTCCGTTCCCAGGAACAACTGGTACGCTCCCGGCGCGAGTCCTGAGAGATCGATGTCGAGCGCGTACTCCGCACGTTCCTCATCGAAGGGGACGACCGCGAAGAAGTGGATTGCCGCCGGCCCGTCGTCGGGTGTCGAGCAGATCGTCGCAGTGACCAACGCATCGTCGACTTCCTCACCGGTCACCGGATCGAGGAGGATGAAGGAGATCGACAGGCTTTCTCCCTCCGTGTAGCCCGGGAGGATCCCGAAGGTCCCTTCGATTCCCCCGCCTCCCGCCGCGAACTCGTATCCCATCAGGAGTCGCATGAACTCCGCGCGAGATCTTCCGAAGGTTGCCGCCCGGACCAGGGAGCGGGCGCCGAACCGATCGAGCAGATCGAGGATACGATGGATATCCAGGCCGAATCTCTCCATCGCGCGGAGAAGCGCCTCGGCGGCGCGGCCGGGGAGCGATGCCAGCAGGAACGCGTGGTCGAGGCTCAAGCCGTGTTCCTCGACGAAGGTGAAGACGTCGCGCGGCACGATCTCCAGTCGGATGCTCGTCACCGACCACGGATCGGAGACCGAGTCGCGGACGCGCACCTGCCCGAGCGCGAAGGTCTGGGCTTCCCAGTACAGCTCGAGCTCGGCGTCGAGCAGCGCAGGATCGTTCGACGGGTAGCAGGCCCACCACGCGAATCCCACGGAGCCGATCGTTCCGCCGCCGTAGTCCTCCCAACGCGTCGGCTCGCTCCAGCCGACGTCGGGCCCGTCCGGAGCCCAGCCGCCGCCCTCGTAGGTCCAGTCGGTCCCGTACCAGTCGACGACCCATTTCACCTCGAGCAACCCGTCGAGCGAGGCGACGTCTTCGCCGGGAACCCAGTAGACCCAGTGAAGTCGCTTCCCGAGGTCGCCGAAGCTGTACACCGTCTCGTCCACGGGGATGATGTATGACGTGCCGGGGAATGTCCCCGTGCGCAGGTCCGTGATCCCGCCCGCCACGGTGTCCGCCTTCGTTGCGTCCCACCACGGGGTCCAGTCGGGCGAGCCATAGACGTTCGGCGCCGAATCGACCGAGAACTCCACCGGCAAGGCGTGCGCCGCCAGTCCTGCGAGCACGAGACATGCAGCCACGAGCCAACACCACCTGACGCGTTTCATCGAGAGCCTCCTTGCTCCACTGCTTCGGAGGATCTCAAGGCCGCGCGCCGGCCGGCAAGACGAAACCCGCCTGCTCGAAGCAGACGGGTCCTCTCCTCGCCACGTTCCCCCACCGCCGCACAGGCCTCAAGCCGCCTCCCAACCCTGGCAGCTCGGCCGACCCGCGGGTCCCGCAGCTTTGTGCCCCCACCTCGCGATGGGTTTACCCTTTTCGGAGGGTGCTTGGATATTGCCGGCCCTTCCGGCAACGCATGCTACCCAACGCTTTCTTTGCTCTTTGAATTTGCTTGACCACCCCCCTTCTGTCTGGTCTGGCAGAAGCCGCTCTTCCGTTTTTGGTCAGTCAGAGCCTATCTCGAAAACGCTAACCCCTCTCCTTCTGACCTGGGACACGTAGAGCTTGCTCCTGCCATTTGTGGCCAGATTCCTGGGACCGATCAGGTTGTCTGGCCGAGGTCCCCGGTAGCCGAACTCCATCTGGAAGTTAAAGTCTCTGTCAAACACCATGACCACACACCGCAGCGTGTCCGCCACATAGATGAAGCCCCTC
>CP070725.1:1464050-1467329 GCA_020350845.1 Candidatus Bipolaricaulota bacterium | reverse complement strand
TCGGGCCTCGAGACGATCTCCGCCTCCTCGACCGTCGCCCGTGCGGGCTGTTCCGCGAAGGCGACGAGTTCGTCGTTGAGGACAGCGCCCCGGAGGGCTTCTGCCCGTGGGCCTGGGCAGACATCCATGGAGATCTCCTCGCCGTCCTCGGGGCATCGGCGCCGCGATGCGCGACAAGCCATGTCCGAGAGAGCCGCTGCGGCGACGGCCGTCACCCGGTGATCTTCCGGATCGAGCCGATGGAGGCGTGTTGACGATGGTTGCGGCGACCGACAGCTTCCGCTTCAGGCTGAGGGGGATGACCGGTCTCGTCATCCGCAACCTCGAAGACGAGCACCTCTCGTTCGAGTCGCTCCTCGGGCGAACGCCGCCCGGGAATCCCGAGGCGACGCTCGCGATGTCGTACAGCTGCTGCTTCGTGCAGTTCGCGGGACGCAACGTGTTGATCGACGCCGGCCTCGATGCGCGGCAGGTCGAGGGGTGCCTCGGGGGGATCGGGATCGCCCCCGCGGCCGTGAGTGACGTGCTGATCACCCACGGCGACCGCGACCACGTTCTCGGGCTCATGCGTGAAGACGGCAGCGCGGCATATCCCGGCGCGCAATGCGTTCTCCACCGCGAGCTGTGGGAGGGATGGGCTTCGGGGGCGATCGTCCTGCGTGATGAGGCGAGCCGCCTGCCGGCCGCGCTCGAAGCGCGCGTGCGCCTTGTCACGGGAGGGGATCGGCCACTCGATGGTGTCGAGGTCATCGACGCGCCTGGGCACGGGGTGGGGCACCTCGCGTTCGCCATGGAGAGCGAGGATCAGACGCTGCTCCACGTCGGAGATGCCCTTTTGCACACCGTCTTCGTGGAGTACCCCGAAGAGGAGATCCCGGCAGAGGACGACTCCCGCCGTGCCGCCGAAACGCGCATCCGTCTCCTGTCGCTTGCAGCGAAGCGCGGCGCTCTCGTCGCCGGATCGCACTTCCCGTTCCCCGGTCTCGGGCAGGTCGAGCGCTCCGCGGTCGGCTTCCGCTGGCTCCCACTGGAGCAGGCGCAGTAGCCTCGGGCGTTACTTCCAGAACTCCCAGAAGCGTCGCCCGCGAAGCCCCGCTCTGACGGTATCGTTCGCGAACGACACGGTGAGGTCCATCGTGTACTGCCTTCCCGTCCTCAGATCGGTGACCTCGCACTCGGCGATCACTCGCCCCTGAACCTGTCCCTCGGTCAGCGAGATCTCGACGTCCGCAAGGTTCACCCGGACATCGCGGATCTCGAGCGCGACGTCGGCCGTCGCTCGGTCGCTGACGAGGGTGAGGTTGCGGTCGTCGAGGACGATGTCCAACCCCGTCTGGACTTCCGATCGCCCTCCGCGGGCGTCGACGCCCGCGAGCTGGACGTAGACCGTCTGCGCATCGGCGAGGGGGTCCGGCGCAGGCCACAAGAGCACGACCACCAGGGCGAGAATCAGTAGACCGAGAAGTCCGAGGCCGACTCGTTTCGCGTTGCTCATGGTTCCTCCTTTGGTTGTCGGACGGGCGCCGGCAGGCACTCGAGCCAGGCCCGCGTCTGGCGCCGGGTGCGCAGATGGACCGTGCACAGGTGGCGGTGTTCTACGCGCGCAAGCTGTGCCGGGTCGTTGCGCCGCCGGCGTCGGAACGTCTTGATCCCCCACCACAGGATCGAATCCCGCGAGAATAGGGCGTTCATCGGCCGCTCTCGGTTCCCGCTCCAGAGCTCCTCGCGGGTCGCGCAGCGCCGCAGCGTGCGCCACAGGAGCTGGGAGAAGGCTCGTGGAAAGCTGTAGTCGAGCCAGACGATGGTGTCCGCACGGGGCCAGACGAGATCCCGGAAGCGGCTGTAGTTCCCATCAAGGACCCACGCATCGCCGCGGGTTCCTTCGTCCACGCGGCGCCGAAGATCCTCGTCCGACGACAGCGTCCACTCCGGTCCCCACGCAAGGGCATCCAGCTCCACGAACGGCAGTCCGAGGCGCGCCGCAAGGATTCTCCCGACGGTCGTCTTCCCCGAACCGCAGACCCCGATGACGTTGATCCTTCGCCCGGGGAGCGAGGACGCCGCCCGTCGATACCGGTCACCTCGTGCGATCACGATCCGCGCCCTAGTCCTCTTCGTCGTACCACGTGAGGAGGTAGATGTTCCCGGGGTCGGCGAGAAGGTGGATTGTCGCCGGGGGATCGTCCGAGACCTGGAAGCCGCCGCCCGAGGAGCAGTAGGTGGAAACGTCCCACGCCTTCGGCTGCCGCGCACCACGCACCAGGAGATTGGAATCCTCGATCTTCCCCTTGGTCGTCTCCGCGAGGATGCGCGCGCAGGTGTCGTGCCGAAGCCAGAGCTCGATCCGCCCGCCACTGGAACGCACCGTGTGCTCGCCGGCGAGAAGCTGCCCATGCGCGATCACGATGCCGCGCCCGGTGGTGGCAGTGAGCGTTGCCTCGAGGTCGCGGAGTTCGATATCACCGCGCTCGCTCGCCACAGACACCGTGCCGTGGACTCCGTGAACGGTGATGTCGCCGCGGCCGGTGTGAAGCTCGAGGTCGCACACCACCGGGAGCACGAGGCGCAGATCGATCGTCGCCTCTCCGCGCGCCTCTGCGCGGAGGTCGAAACGGACGCGAACGCCCGTCCCGTCCTGTGTGATTCGCAGCGGCGGGGCGGCGGCGAACGCCGCGCGCTCGTCCTCGGATCCTCCGGCCAGCGATGCCGTCGCGGAGACGAGGACTTCCTCTCCCTCGTGTGTCTCCACCGTGATGTCTCCCCGTGGTAGAAGGACATCCACGACGAGGTCGCCCTCGACGGTGAATTCCTCCTCCAAGACGACTTCGATCGTCGCGCGCCCGCAGCCGGCCGCGACAACACCGAGCACGGCGAGCGCTACGCAGACTCGGCTCATCATGGATCCTCCTGACCGATCCCCAACGCCGTCCATCGCCGAGCGAAGTGTAGGCGAGCGCGGGCGGGACACAAGCGATGGGCTCGCGCGGCGCCCCGACCCTACTGCGCCTCGATGCGTATCGTCCCGTTCGAGGTCCGCAGCGACATGGTGGTGGTCGCGGGAGCGTTCAGTGCCGCCGACCATTCGTCGCCTTCGACGTCACCACTCAGCGGGAGTGTCGTGCGAATACTCCCCCGAGACGTCGAGGCATCGAAGCGTATGGCGGCGTCCGCCGGGATCCGCACCGTGATGCTTCCGTTCGACGTGCGCAGGGCATTCCCCTCGCCCGAGGGGACTCCCGTGTAGTAGACCCCCCCGTTACTGGTCTCGACGTCCACGGC
>CP070725.1:1450675-1463950 GCA_020350845.1 Candidatus Bipolaricaulota bacterium | reverse complement strand
TCCGAATGGCACTCTTCCTCGTCGGCGTGCACGGGATCCTCTCGATCACCGCGTGACGGCAAGATTCGGGGACACAAACCATAATTCCTCCCGGATCCACGGTCCCGTAGGACGGCATCGGAGGACGATCGTGGATCCTGACGCGAAGACGGAGAGCGGGCGCGGCCTTCAAGGATGAGAACGGCAGGGGCGGCCGCGAGATCCACGAGGAATTAAGGCTTGTGTCCCCGAACTACCTAGTAGGCGCGTGCGAAGTAGGCGTACCCGAGAGCGGGACGTTCGCAGACGCCGCAGGAGAGCCCCGACGGATTCCACTCCGGGTTGCGGTCGAGCGGGAAGCAGCGCGAGGTCGCCTTCGTCTCCTCCTTGACCGAGAGCTCGCACTCCTTCGTCCCACAGTGCGGGATCAGTGCCCAACCGGTGCTCACGATGTCGCGCAGTTCGTCGAGCGACGACGCCTCGTGGAGATGCGCGTCGCGGAACTCGGCGGCCTGCTGCAGCAGGCTCTGCTGCACGGCGTCGAGGAGATCACGGACGCGATCCTCGATCGCCGTCACGGAGGCTGCGCTCTTCGCCTCCTTGCCGTCACGATCGCGACGGACAAGGACGACCGATTCCGCGGCGACGTCCCGTGGCCCGATTTCGATCCGGAGCGGTACGCCACGCATCTCCCAGTCGTTGAACTTGAAGCCCGGCGTCAACCCTTCGCGTTCGTCGAGGTGGACACGGACGCCGTCCGCCCGGAGCGTCTCCGTCACCCGATGCGCCGCCTCGAGGACGACGCCACGGTCGTCGTCGGACCGCCAGATCGGCACGATCACCGCCTGGATCGGGGCGACAACGGGGGGTAGCCGCAGGCCGCCGTCGTCCCCGTGGGCCATGACAATCCCTCCCACCATTCTCGAGGACACGCCCCACGACGTTGTCCAGCAATGCTCCAACTGGTTGCTCGCGTCAAGGTAGGTGATGTCGAACGCGCGGGCGAAGTTCTGGGCGAGGAAGTGTGACGTTCCTGCCTGCAGCGCCCAGAAGTTCCCCATCATCGCTTCGATCGTGTACGAATCGGCGGCTCCGGCAAACTTCTCCTGCGCGCTCTTGCGCCCCTTGATCACGGGGACCGCCGCGTCCCGCTCGGCGAAGTCGGCATAGATGTCGAGGATGCGCAGCGTCTCCTCCATAGCCTCTTCCGCCGTCGCGTGCGCCGTGTGCCCCTCCTGCCAGAGGAACTCCGTCGTGCGCAAGAAGAGCCGAGGACGCATCTCCCAACGGACGACGTTGGCCCACTGGTTGATCAGAAGCGGGAGATCGCGATGCGACTGGACCCACGACGCGAACGCGTGTCCGATGATCGTCTCCGAGGTCGGTCGGACGACGAGCGGCTCTTCCAGCTCCTTGCCGCCGCCGTGCGTGACGACGGCGAGCTCGGGGGCGAATCCCTCGACGTGTTCCGCCTCCTTCTGGATGAAGCTCATCGGGATGAACAGGGGGAAGTAGGCGTTGCGATGTCCGGTCTCCTTGAATCGACGATCGAGACCGGCTTTCACTGCCTCCCACAGCTCGTAGCCGTAGGGGCGGATGATCATGCATCCGCGCACCGGCGCGTAGTCGGCGAGCTCCGCCATCTGCACGACCTCGGTGTACCACCGCGCGTAGTCCTCGCTCCGTGGAGTGACACCCTGTCTTGCCATTCGTCCTCCCGAACTCCCTGCCGATGAGGGGATAGTGTACGCACGGGAACCGATGGGTGCAGCCTGACGTGCCCGGTGAGGCTAGCGAGCGCCGCGCAGCGCCGTGTGGGCGCTCCGTGCGCCCCTCGCCGCCGTCGCCTCACGCTTGGCCTCGTACATGCGGCGGTCCGCTTCGGCGAGCACCGCTTGGATCGGCCTCTCCTCGCCGGCGCGAAGCCTCGCCAATCCGATGGCCAGCGTCAGCGGGAAGCCAACGAGGGACTCCCCGCGGGTGCGACTCCACTCCGCGAGCGCTGACCGGATGTGCCCGGCGGCGGCCTCGGCCACACCCCCCGTCTCCGGGAGCACGACGAGGAACTCGTCGCCGCCGTAGCGGACCACCGTGTCGATGTCTCGGACCGAGGCCTGGAGGATTCCGGCGACGTCTCGCAGTACCCGATCGCCGACCTGATGCCCGTGGGTGTCGTTGATCTCCTTTAAGCGATCGACATCGATCATGAGGAATGCCAACGAGCGTTCGTCCCCCGTGCTGTGGGTGATCTCCTCTTCGAGTACGCGGTTGAAGTGCCGCCGGTTGTAGAGCCCGGTCAGAGGATCGCGCATCGCCTGATCCCGGAGCTCCGCCTCAAGGCGCAGCCTGCGGATCGTCTCCGCAACATGACCGGCAAGGAGCTCGGCAAGGCGGGCATCCTGCGGCGAGAATCCGCCGAGCCCGGTGGACACCGCCTGGAGGACGCCGACATCCCCAATGGGGACGCTGATCCCGGAGATGAAGCCGGGATGGAACGGACGCGCCTCGGGCACCGCGCGGAGGTCCTCGAGAACCGAAGTCTCCTTCGAAAGGAAGGTCTTCGCCGCGATGCCGCCGTCCGCATCAAGGGGCAGCCGCGCCGGCAACGAGGCCTCGTACTGCCGTGTCACCCCTCGGTAGACGAGCCAGCCGTCCTCCTCGATGAGCACCGAGCAAAGGTTGAACGAGAGGATCCGCTCTGCGGCATCGATCGCCAGCGGGTAGAGATCGGCCTCCTGCGTGCATCCCGCCAATGCGTGCGCCGCCTCGTGCAGCTGTTCGATGCGATGTCGCGTCTGCTCGAGCTTCCGCTCCACTTGGACGCGCTGGCTGATGTCGCGCACGACAGCAAGGAGGTGGGGAATGCCGTCGAGTTCAAACGACGCCCCGTGGACCTCGACATCGAACGCCGTTCCGTTCTTGCGCACGTTGATCGAATCTCGAGTCAAGCGACCCTCGCGGCGCACCGCCGCCTCCAGCGCACGAAAGCCGTGGAAGCGATCGGGGTGGATGATGCGGCTGGCATGGATCCCGACCATCTCCCCCGCGTTGTAGCCGTACATCAACGCCGCCTGCGGATTGGCCTCGACGATGCGTCCCTCGCGATCGAACACGAGCACCGCGTCGGTCGTCGACGCGAAGATGCTGCGATAGCGCTCCTCGCTCTGCCGCAGCGCCTCCTCGGAGGCCTTCTGAGCACTGATGTCACGGTAGATCGCGTATCCCGCGACCTGCCCGCCACGGAACCGCACCGGCGTACCGAGAACCGCAACCAGGACGTCAGTGCCGTCCTTCCTGCGGCGAACGGTCTCGAGCGCGATACTCTCCCCCCGGAAGACACGCCCCGTGGTGTCCAGGGCCTCGTCGCGGAATGTCGCCGGGGCGAGCAGGCGGTCGATCTGCTCGCCCTCCGCCTCGTCGGCCGTATAGCCGAACAGTGCCGTGAATTGCTCGTTGATCCGTAGGATACGGCCGTCGTTGTCCACAAGGGCCATCGCCTCTGGCGCACCCGCGAACAGCTCGTCCCGGTGCGCCCGCGCCAGCTCGAGCGCTGCCTTCCCGTTGCCGTCGGCAGGGAGGGCGGCTTCGAGTTCCTGCACGCGCTGTAGGAGCGCACAGCCTACCGCGAGATGATCACAGCAGAGCCGTATCGAGGACCGGAGGACAAGATCGGGCACTTCGTCCGACGTCCAGGCGACAAGACCTCCTCGCCAGCCCCCACGTCCTTCCGGCATGGCGACGACGAAGGCGGAGGACGGAAACGACTCCTCGGAGGGGCAGAGCGCGCGCCGCAACGCTTCCGCGACTGCTCCGTCGATGGAGACGAGCGCCGCGCCCCCCGGGTCGCCCCCTCGCGAAAGAAGGTCCTCCGCCACCCGCCGCGATAGGGAGTGCGTACGGAGCTCGGGTCCCCCCGCGCCCGCCGGCGGCGGTTCCACCACCAGAGACCACGAGTCGGCGTCCGCCGGTCCCGCAAACGCGGCCGCCCCGCGGAAGCCGAGTTCCACGAGCAGGCGCAAGCAGGGACCGATCAGCGCCCGAAGCTCTGCCCCGTCGGGGAGGGGCGCGAGACGCTCCTCCAATGCGCGACAATCATCTCCCAAGTGGGAACCTCCCAATCGACCACAACGAGCGTAGACCCTCTCCGCTGGATCGTCAACCCGGGCGTCCTGCCGCCACCACCTTCCCGGCGCCGCGACTCACTCGGGATTCCAGTTCACGTCTGGAAGGCGCCGTGGGAGCTGCCGGCGAAACACCCACGCCGGATAGCCGAGAACGAGCGCCGCGTGAGACGTTCTCGCACGCGGGAGCCCGATCAACCTGCGCACCCTGGCTCGTCGCTCGAGAACGAGCTGGAGAAGGCCGATCTGGCATGTGCCGAGCCCCTCGGAGGCGGCCGCGAGCATGACGTTGTACGCCGCATAGGCCGTGTCATCGCGATCGAACGGCGAACGGCCCGGCGTGTGCGCCACGAGCAGCGCGGGAGCATGGTAGAGAACGGGATCCCGCCCCGCGTCGATCTCCTCCTGGAACCAAACGAGGCGATCGGCGTTCTCTCGTGCCTGGCGGACGATCTCCCGCGGGTACCGCAGGCGCATCGCGGCGCGCACGGGGGCAAGCCGCAGCCACCGACCGAAGCGTGCCAGCTCCTCAGCCGTCGCTTGCGCGACCGCCCGGATGCGCACCGGATCGTCGAGGACGAGCCAGTCCACGGGCTGGCGGTTGGTCGCCGTCGGCGCCCAGCGTCCCGCTCCGAGAAGCGAGCGGATCAGGTCCCGCTCCACAGGTCGCGCCTCGAACGCGCGAATCGAGCGGCGATCGCGAAACGCGCGCACGAGCGCCTCCGTCGCAGAGCCCCCTGCAGAATCGGGCAGCGGGCACTGCTCCAGCGGGAACGCCGGATGATCGATCGCGTCCTCTGGACACACGGCAACACAGTGGCCGCATCCCCAGCATCGCTCAGGCGCGCTCGCCTCGCAGTGTTCCCGCGAGAGCTTGAAGACCCGCGTCGTGCAAACGTCGACACAGGCGCCGCAGGCGTTACACGCCCGCTGATCCACGCGGATGTTCTCGGCCATCGCTCGTCGTCCTCCCATCGGATCCCGGTCAGTCTACGGCGACTCTGTGCCGCCGCGCGGCCATCCGCCGTCGGACAGGAGCCGCCATGAGCACGGCCAGGAACAGCCCCACAGCGACCATGACGATCGCCGCTCCCGACGCGACCGAAGTGTAGAACGACAGGTAGAGACCGACAACGCCGGAGAGGATCCCGAGCACTGCGGAGAGGCCGATCATCAGCGGGAGTCTGCGGACGAGCAGCGAGGCGGCGCTCGGCGGGGTGATGAGCATCGCGAGCATCAGTCCGATGCCCACGGCCCGTAGCGCGACGACGACGGTGACCGCCACGAGAATGAGCAGGGTGTAGCGGTAGAACGCGGTCGGCAACCGCAGCGTGCGCGCAAAGACGGGGTCGAAGGAGACGAGCAGGAACTCCTTGTAGAACGCGAACACGATGAGCAGCACCACACCGGCGAACGCTCCCATGAGCACGAGATCCCGCCCTGACACGGCGAGGATGTTCCCGAAGAGGAGGTGCACGAGATCCACGGCGAAGCCGCGCACCGTAGAGATGAGCGCGATGCCCAGAGCGAACATCCCGGTGAACACGATCCCGATCGCCGCGTCCTCACGCAGCCGCACACGCCGACTCACCCATCCGACGCCTACAGCGACGACCACGGCCGTCGCCAGGGCCCACCAGAAGAGCGCCCGTCGGTCGTCACGCGCTCCGACGAGATAGCCGAGCGCGACGCCGGGAAGGATGGAGTGTGCGATCGCGTCACCGAGGAACGCCATGCCGCGGAGTACGACAAACGAGCCGATCACGGAACAGATCAGCCCGACGACGCTCGCCGCGATCAGCGCACGAACCATGAACGGATAGCCCCAGGGCGCCGCGATCCACTCAAGGATGCTCACGGTCGTGTCCCCCGCCACATGCCGTATCGCTGATGACAATCGTTTCCCCGTCAGCCTTCGCGATTCGTGCGCAGCTTCCGTACGCGTGCTGCAGTGCATCCGGCGTGAGCACGTCCTCCGGCCGCCCGAACGCGATGAGCACCCGGTGGAGCAGGAGCAGGGATCGGAAGTGATCCGTGGCGGCGCCGAGGTCGTGCATCGCCACGACCCTCGTCAGTGCGCGCAGCTCAGGGCCGGAGAGAAGCTTCAACACGCCCTGCTTCGAGTGGATGTCGAGCCCGGCGAACGGCTCGTCGAGGAGAACGAGCTGGGCCTCTTGCGCGAGAGCGCGAGCGATGAACATCCGCTGTTGCTGCCCGCCGGAAAGCGTGTCGATTCGCGCGTTCGCCTCAGCGCTAAGCCCGACGGAGTCGATCGCACGGGCGACGACCTCTCGATCGGCGCTCCGCGGCCGACGGAGCGGGCCGAGACGCCCGCTCCGCCCCATGAGCACGACATCGCTGACGGTCACCGGGAACCGCCAGTCGACCTCGTCTCGCTGGGGGACGTAGGCGATGCAGATGTGCCTGCACGGGCCCTCTCCGTGGACATCCAGCGTCCCTCCTGTCGTGGGAAGGAGCCCGGCGATCGCCTTGAGGAGTGTGCTCTTGCCGGCGCCGTTGGGACCGACGACGGCCACGCTGTGCGCCGGAGGGATCTCGAAGGTGACGTCCAGGATCGCGGGTTCCCCGTTGTAGGACACCGTGAGGCCCGATGCGAGAATCGCCGGAGCCTCGGGATCGTGTCGCGCGGAGGAGCGCGTGCCACGGACGCGCGACACCGTCACGGGTCGGCTGCGTTTCGTCTTCCCCATGAACCCTCCTGTGGGCCGTACGGTGATGCGTCCGTCGGCACGGAAGATGATAGCGCAATGCGCTCCTGCGCTTCGCGATTCGGGATCAAGCGGCGACCGCAAGGATGCCGCGGGCGAGGAGGCCGACGGCCAACGCGGTAGCCACCGTGACGCCAACCACGACCGCCGCACGGGCCCGACCGACCTCCTTGGCGAGCGCGGCGATCGTCGCCACACAGGGAACGTAGAACACGAGGAAGAGCGTGAACGTCATCATCTGCCCCGGGCTGAGGACGGACGACACGTTGGCCGTTCCCAGCGCCTGGAAGAGCATCACCAGCGCCAGCTCCTTGCGCAGCACGCCGAACACCAGCGTCACCCCCACGCTGGCGGTAAGGCCGAGAGACCACGTGATCGGGCGCAACCCGAGGTTCAGATAGGTCGAGAGGTCGAGTGCCTCGAGCACGGAGAGCGCGACGCTTCCGACGACAAGGATCGGGAGGGCGAGGCGCACGAAGCTGCGGATGCGGAGCCACACCTTGGACGCCATGACCCGGAGCGAAGGGATCTTGTAGGTCGGGATCTCGAGGATCAGACCGGGGGTCGCCCGCGGCATGAGCTTGGTCATCACCACCCCGACGACGGCGACGACCACGAGGTTGATGACGTAGACGGCAAAGGCGAGGTGTGGACCGAGGAAGTAGCCGACCAGCCCGAAGATGATCGTCGTCCGCGCGACGCACGGGAACATCACCGCGAGCATGGCGGTGACGAACCGGTCCCTCCGGGACTCGAGGATACGGGTTGCGAGAATCGCTGGGACGCTACAGCCGTACCCCAGAAGGAAGGGGATCATCGACTTCCCGTGGAGCCCGATGCGATGCATCAGCCCATCGAGAAGGTAGCCCGCGCGCGGCAGGTAGCCGACATCCTCAAGGACCGCCAATCCGATCAGGAAGGGAACCAGATAGGGAAGGACGATCCCCGCGGCACCCCCGATGCCGTGTACGACGCCCTGGAGCGCCGCGGCACCGAGTGAGCCCGCGGGCAGCGAGCGCTCGATGGCGGCCGTCGCAAGCTCGAATCCGTGCACGATCGGCGCCTCCGCCAACGATCCGAGGCGGAACACAACAAGGAAGAAGCCATACATGATCCCCAGGAACAGGAGGACCCCGATCGTGGGATGCATCAGCACGCGGTCGAGACGATCGCGTAGCGTGATCTCCGGGGAGCCCACGGTAGCCACCGCCTCGAAGAGATCCATCGCGCGGGCGTGGCGCTCGGCGGAGAGCGCCTCCAGTGCCCCGCCACGCGCCGAGAACAGCGACCGCGCCTCTGCTTCGAGACGCTCCAGCGTACGGCGAGATCCCTCGGGGACCCCGTCCTGCAGTGCCGGGTCCTTCTCCAGCCAGCGGATCAGGAACTGCCTCGGAGCGGTCCCCATCGACAGGGGAAGACCCTGCGGGACGGAGTTCGCGAGCGACGCGAGAATCCGTTCGACGTCGTGGCTGTACACGGGGGAAGGGGGAGCGGCCCCCGACTTCGCCTGGCGCATCGCGGCGCGGGCGACCTCCGCAATCCCCTCGCCGCGAACGGCGATCGTGGAGATCACGGGCACGCCGAGGCGCGCCTCGAGCTCCCGCTCATCGATCTCGATCCCCTTGCGGCGAGCCTCGTCCGCCATGTTGAGGCAAACGACCATCGGCGTCCCCAACTCGAGCAGTTGCAGGGTCAGCTCGAGGCTGCGCGACAGGAGCGAGGCATCGATGACGTTGAGGATCGCATCGACCTCACCTTCCTCCAGGTACCGCCGCGCCTCGCGCTCCGCGGCATCGCCGGCGACAAGGGAGTACGTCCCCGGGAGGTCGACGATCTCCGCGGTCTGCCCGGCAACGAGGGTCTGGCTGGCGAGGCACTCCACTGTCGTTCCCGACAGGTTCGATGTGTGCGCGCGGTACCCCACGAGATGATTGAAGATCGTGCTCTTCCCGCAGTTCGGCTGCCCCACGAGGGCGATGCGCGGCACCCTAGGTCACCTCTCCATCGCGGGCGAGATGTGCGATCACGCGGTCGTGCCGACGCTCCAAGCGCACCAGACGGAGATCCCGGATCGTGCGCACGACATCGGCGATCGCGGCCTCAGCGTCCTCGCCGTGCGCCTCGAGCTGAAGACGCACACCGGGCTGGGAATCGCGGACCCGATGCGCGAGCCGTTCCATCGCCGCGGAGTCGGACGTGTCCGGAAGCGGCAGCCGCCGCACCGCGCTCCGCACACGCCGGCGAACAGTCCGGCCCTGGCACGAAGCGCAACTCCCTGTGAGCTCCACCGACTCCCCGATCACGCGGAAGCCGTGTCGCTCGGCCTCCTTGCGGACCTCAGGGACGGGGTCGATCTCGACCACGGCTCCGCAGTCCACACAGACACAGTGGTAGTGGGATTCGCCGCGCGCTTCGAAGTGGCGGTGCCCCTCACCGAGACCACTCGCTTCGGCGATGCCCAGCTCGTGCAACAGATTCGCCGTCCGATAGACCGTCGCGAGGCTGAGCTTGGGACGAGCGGCACTCGCGATCCGGAAGATCTCCCGCGCGTCGGCATGCGGATGGTCAGCAATGACCCTCAGGATCTGCACGCGCTCCGGAGTGATCCGCTTCCCCGCGGCCCGGAGGCACTCGATCAGCGAGTCAACCTCCACGATGCCTCCGGAACCACCTTCCCGAGGCAGGCCCTGAGGAGGCGACACACGCACCCAGCGGACAGACCTCCACGCGCCGCGCCACGCCCCTGCCGAGGGCGACGCGCCCGCCGTGGACTTCGACCAGGAGCGGACCGCCGAGCGCACCGCTGCCGACCACCCGAAGGACGTCTCCGACGTGAATCCCCATGCGATGAAGGTCGCGACGAAGCCGCGGTCCGCCGCGGATCTCACAGACCGTGGCGGACTGCATCGGTGGCAACCTCTCCAGGCTTACGGACATCGGACCTTCCCTCGAGCTCTAATTGCAAACTATTCGCAATAAGAAGTCTAGCTCCGCAGTCTCCTCGTGTCAAGTTCAGTCAGGAAGGAGGAACGTTGACGTGCCCAGGCGCCGCGTACCAGTTTGAAGGTTGCCCGGGCGATGGGCGACGATCCGCGGGGTCGCGGGGAAAGGTGAAGCGACAGCCGCAGGACCCACGGGCCGTCCGAGGCGATCCTAAGGGAGGCGCTCATGGCGAGCGAGCCGGTAGCAGGCGCTCCCGCAGCGTCGCGCGGAAGCCTCGTACGAATCTATCTTCGGCTTCGCGGCCAGCACGGACGCCAGCTGTGGTGGCCGGGAAGCTCCCCCTTCGAGATCGCCGTTGGCGCGGTACTCACGCAGCGCGTCGCGTGGCGCAATGCCGAGCAGGCCGTCCACGCCCTGAGAGCGGAGGGGTGGCTCAGCGCTCGTGCGCTGCATTCGGCCCCCGTGGGAAAGCTCGCCGATCGAATCCGTCCCGCGCTCTTTTACAACCAGAAGGCGAAGCGACTGAAGGATCTTGCCAAGCTCCTCTGTCGGCGATTCGACGCACAGCTCGAGGTGCTCTTCCGTCTCGACGTCGACGGCCAGCGCGAGGTGCTGCAGTCCGTATCGGGCATCGGCCCCGAGACCGCGGACGCCATCGTCCTCTACGCCGGAGGCCGGCCGAGCTTCGTGGTCGACGCATACACCCGCAGGATCCTCGGGCGCATGGGCGTCGTCCGTCAGGCGGACTCCTACGACGGTTTGCGGAGTCTGTTCATGGACCACCTCCCGCACTCGGTCGCCCTCTATCAGCAGTACCACGCACTGTTCGTCGTTCTCGGAAGAACGGTCTGCACTCGGCGCGTGCCGCGCTGCGGCGCGTGCAGACTGTCGGAGCTGTGCGAGAGGGGATCGGAAACGAAGGCGGCACGCACTCCGTCCCCATAGGGCGCGACCCGAAGCGCTAGATGCGCACACCCTTCCACGTGCCGCGGCGGAACATCAGCCCCATGATCAGCGCGAGGGCTCCCCAGTAGAGGTACTCGCCGGTCCACGCTCCGACGAGCCCCAGGGGCGTTCGCAGACCGAGGAAGAACACGGCCGGGAGGTACAGCCCGAGGCAGACTGCGATCTCGGACACCATCACGAACCGCGTGCACCCCGCCCCTTGGAGTGCCTGAGTGAGCACGATCGCGAGCCCGCCGAACGCCTGAATCGGTCCGAGAATCCGAAGCGGTAACGTGCCCGCGTCGATCACGGAGAGGTCGTTCGTGTAGATGAGGAAGATCGCCCGCGGGAAAGCGAGGAAGAGCAGCCCGACGGCAGCCAGCATGTATGCTGAGAGCTTCGCCGCCTCCCATCCGTACCGCTCCGCCGCCTCGGGTCGCCGCGCGCCAAGTTCCTGCCCGATGAGCGTTGCTGCCGCGGTGGCAAACCCAAACGCGGGCATGATCGACAGGTGGTAGATCGAACGCATGACGTTGGTCGCCGCCAGTTCGATCGTTCCGATCCGGGCGACGACCGTGAAGAACGCGAACCAGCTTCCGTTGGAGACGATCCGTTGTCCGAGTACAGGGAGCGAGAGGCGCACGGTCGGGCGCAGCCAGCGAACGCCGCGTCCGAGCCGCCAACCGACGGAGTACGGCACTCGATATTTCGCCCGCAGGCTGACGCCGAGGAAGTAGAGCATGCCCGCGCCTTGAGCGACGGTCGACGCGATCGCCGCACCGCGGACCCCGAGTTCGGGAAGGCCGAGTCGGCCGAAGATCAGTGCGTAGTCGAGCAGCACGTTCACCGCGGTGACGAGGATCGCGCCCCACATCTGATGCCGTGTATGTCCAATGCCGGCGAAGAAGCCACGGTAGACCATGCTCGCAAGCATGAAGGCCGTACCGAAGAGACGCAGGTGCAGGTACTCCGTGCCCAGCGTGATCACTGCAGGGTCCGAGGAGAGGATCGGTCCGGACACCGTCGCCGCCCCGTGGCTGGCGACGGCCACGGGGACGCCGAGGCCGAGCGAGAGGAGCAGTCCGGCGCTCAGGATCTGCCCGCACTGCTGCGGATCCCCTTCCCCGAAGCGTCGTGCGACGAGGGCCTGAATCCCGATCGACATCCCGGACAGGGGAAAGGCGATCGCGAAGAACAGCACGCCGGCCACGCCCGAGGCTGCCAGCGGGGTCGAGCCGAGACGGCCGAGCATCGCGGTATCGACGACGGTGAGAAGGGTGAAGGAGAGCATCCCGAGCGACACGGGATAGGCGAGTCGAACGACGGCGGCCGAGGCCTCGCGGTGCAACGCGAAGCGGCGTAGCCAGCCTTCTCTCCATGAGGTCTGTGCGCGCATCGACGCCTCCGTGCAGCGTACCGGGCGCTCGCCGTGGGTGACACCCGGTCGGCATGCTCCCGGAGCCGCGCCCGACGCGCTGGCAAGACCCGATCGATGGGAGGATTCTCCGGCCACTCCGTGTGCACCGCAAACGTCAGCAGTCGCCATGTGCGCACGGTGGGCCACGGGTACCATGAGGTCAGTCCCCCGTCGTCTTCGGGGAAGAGGTGAGGAGTCGACGCGATGATACGGATCGGCGACGAGAAGACGCTTCGCGATCTCGAGTTCGCACGGGCGCTGGAGCTCGTTGCGGTGGGCGCGTCGACGTCCCTCGGCGAGGAGGCCGTCCGCTCGCTCACGCCGACGACGGACCTCGAGTCCATCGAACGGGCGATGGCCGAGGTCCGTGAGGCGATCGCATACCTCGACGAGCACGGACGCTTTTCCCTGGGCGCGGTGCGCGATCTCGGCGCGCTGTTCCAAGAGGGGCACGAGAGATCGATCCTCGACGGCGAGCAACTGCTCACCGTCCGCCTCACGCTCGAGGCATCGACCGCCGTCCGCGAGCTCTTAGTCTCTCTCGAAGAGCAGCCCCGTCTCGCACAGCTTGGATCCCGCCTGTCAGACACCGCCTCGCTCGTGAAGCGACTCCACCGGGCGATCGACGACCGCGGAGAGATCCGCCCCGACGCTTCGCCGCAGCTTCTCGAGCTGTCGCAGCAGCTGGAGGCGCTCGAGAGGCGTGTGACGAGAAAGCTCCAGGGCATCCTCGACCGCAGCCCCGAGCTGATCAGCGAGCCGATCGTGACACGCCGGCAGGGGAGACTGGTGATTCCGATTCGGAGTGGCGCGACCGGGGCGATGGCGTTCGTCGTCCACGACCGCTCGGCCACCGGACAGACGCTCTACGCTGAGCCGGCGGAGCTCGTCGGGGACAACAACCGGATCACCGAGACCGCGACCAAGGTCCGGGAAGAGCGGCAGCGGATCCGCTGCGACCTGACGGCTGCGGTCTGCTCCTACGAGGCGGTCCTGCGGCGTGACCAGGCGATCCTCGCGCACGTGGACTCACTGTTCGCACGCGGCGCGTACGCCGTCGGACGGCAGTGCAGCTTTCCCCGCATGGGGGCGCGAATCGCCCTGCGAAACGCGCGCCATCCTCTACTGCCGTCGGACAGCG
>CP070725.1:1440625-1450575 GCA_020350845.1 Candidatus Bipolaricaulota bacterium | reverse complement strand
CCGCGGCAGCCAGGGGTGGATGCCGTCGACGTTGTGCACGAGGATCGTGACCGGCGCTTCGGCCATGCAGCGAAGCGTCCCGTCGACGGTCCCGACGTCTTCGCCGGCGTCCTTCCTCACTGCGACGGCGTCCCGAAGGACAGAAAGCATCTCCTCCTTCTTCCCGGGCCCGACCACCGTGAACCGCCACGGCTGGCTGTTCTTCGCCGACGGCGCGAGCATGGCGGCCCCAAGGATTGCCTGGAGATCCTCGCGGGATACGGGGCGATCGGCGAAGCTGCGGATGCTTCTCCGGGTCTCGATGGCATGTCGCGTTTCCATGGTCCCTCCTCGCGGGCAGCTTCCGGTGCGGCCTCCCGAGTGTGGTCCGTGGGGGAGCGCGGCGCAACGCGGTGCCTTTCGTGGGGGCGCGGGACGCTATGATGAGGGCGGAGGCGCGAGAGGCCTCTGGAGGGAGAGATCATGCGCACGGGAATGGTCGTCCTGGCGTGCGTCGTGTCGCTGGCGCTCCCCGGGATCGCAGAGGAGAGCGCCGAGGAGGTCTACCCGGTCGAGATCCTGTTGACGACGACCTCCGACTGGACCGACGTTCGACTGACCGGAGCCACCCTGGTGGCGACCTCGTTCGAGGTCCTCGAAGGAGCCGACGCGCGCGGCCTCATCGTCTCTGCGCTGTCGACGCTCTCCGTCGGCAAGTCGAGCTACGATGCTTCGAGGGTCGTCGTTCGCATCCGCGCGTACATCGCACACCTTCCTGCGGGCTGGGTCCGCTTCACGATCACCAAGGGGCACATCGGAGAGACCACCCTGTCTTTGCGCGGCGACGACGGCTACCGACGCGAACTGGCGACCTTCACGCATCGCGGGGTCTCCTCGAGCAGCGATCCGAGCAATCCGAGGACGTTCACGCTTCGCGCGGAGGAGATCACGGAGGCGGTCGAGCCCGAGGCTCTCCGTCTCCCCTCTGAGACGACACTTGGGGGACAGAGGGTCCTTGCGTTCTACTACCCGTGGTACGGAACGCCAGACGGTCCGAGCGGCGCGTGGGTGCACTGGAACCCGCATCGAGCCCATCGCGACTCGGCGCACGTGCCTCTTGCCGGGTACTACGACTCGAAGGACCCGGAGACGATCCGGAGGCAGATCCGAGAAGCGAAGTCCGCAGGCATCGATGGCTTCATCGCCTCGTGGTGGGGCGCCGGCACCTTCGAGGATCAAGCGTTCCGGGTGCTGCTCGAGGTTGCCGAAGAAGAGGGCTTCCTGATCACGCCGTACTACGAGGAGGCCGATCGCCCTTCGGAGATCGTTGCCGAGGTCGCGACGATCGTCTCGCGGTACGGAGCAAGTCCTGCCTTTCTGCACGTCGGCGGCCTGCCGGTCGTCTTCTTCTACGTGCGAGTCACGCAGCGCTTCACGCTCGAGGCGTGGCGCGGCATCTTCGCCGATCTCAAGGAGAGGGACTGCTCCGTCTTTGCCGTCGCGGACGGCCTGTCGAGCGACTTTCTGACGGTCTTCCAGGGGATCCATACCTACAACCCGGTGTCGCTTCCGATCGGGGCGGTCGCGGAGCAGTATCGCGGAGCGTCGCTTCTCGCACGAATCCAGGGCGCGTTGTTCGCGGCCACGGTGATCCCCGGATACGACGAGGCCTACCGGTCGCCGACGGGCCTCTATCGCGACCGAGCGGACGGCGCGACCTATCATGCCTACTGGGAGATCGCGCGCGCGAGCCGTCCGAATTGGATCCTGATCACGAGCTTCAACGAGTGGCACGAGGGATCGGAGATCGAGCCGAGCGAGGAGTTCGGGGACTCCTACCTGACGCAAACCGCGGACGAGGCCGCCGCCTGGCGCCGCGGCGAGGTCACCGCCGACCGCGACGGGGATGGGGTCCCTGATGACGAGGACCTCTGCCCCGAGTTCCCCGGGAGCCACGCCACCGACGGCTGCTAGCGCATCCGCTCCCCGTCCTTTGGGGGAAGCCTAGGCGGACGACGGGGCGGGTCTCAGGAAGCTCTCCGTCGCGTTCTCGAGATCGGCGTAGACGCCGCGATACGCAGGGGGAAGCAGCGCTGCCAGCCGGTACATGATCTCGTTCGTGATGCGGCGGCGGATCTCGCGGTCGACACGCTGGCTCCCCGGATCGATGCGAAACGGCTCCCCCACCGCGATGTGAAACGGGGTGCGCCGAAGCCGCTTGAGGTTCTCTCGCAGCTTCTCGCCGCCGTGAAACGCGAGGGGAAGGATCGGGGCGCCGCTTCTGAGGGCGATCGTGACCACTCCCGGGCGCCCCTGCTGGAGGCGACCGTGCCTGCTCCTCGTCCCTTCGGGGGCGATCGCCAAGATGTGGCCCTGCCTGAGCGCGTCGAGAGAGCGGCGAAGTGCGCCCATGTCGGATTCGCCCCGGCGTACCGGGATCGCCCCCCATTGGTCGAGGAGCCACCCCACCACGCGGTTGTTCCATGCTTCGGCCTTGGCCACGCCGGTGATCGGACGTGGACGAAGCCGGGATTGGAGTACAGGGATCTCGAGCATGTTCACGTGATTCGTGATCAGGATCAGCGGCCCGCGCATCGGAACTCTGTCGATCTGCTCAGCGTCGACGCGACACAAGAGACGAACGACGGCGCATGTCGTCAGATCGAGGAGGCGTCCGGAGATCGTCACGACGCCCCTTCCTGCCGCCGGCAGATCACATCGAGTGCTCCGGGAACGAGCGTAACGTCGAGCCGCGACCCCGCCTCGCAGAGAAGCTCACCGTCTGCGTGGGCGGGGAGCGAGCCGTCGAGGGCCGTCGCTGAGACGTGCTCGGTGCGACACGTATGAATCGCCCAGTGGCCGGCTTGTGTCCCCCTCATGAACCGGAAGATCAGCGCGAAGATCCGCAGACGGCTGACTTCCTGCGCGATGCACAGGTCGAACTCCCCGTCTGCCATGCTTCCCTCCGGAGCCACCATGAAGCCTCCCCCGAGACGGCGCCCGTTCATGATCGAGACCATCAGGGCTTTTCCCTCGAAGGGCTCTCCCTCGCGCTCGACACGGACCTGCGGAGCTCGGAAGTAGAGGAAGATCGTCTTCAGCGCGGCGACGAAGTACCCGGCGAAGCCACGGAGCCGCTTGAGCTTCGCGGCCTCGAGGCCGACGACCGTGTCGAAGCCGATCCCGACCCCGTTGCCGAAGAAGCGCTCGGCGGGAAGCTCGGGGCCACTGACCCGGCCGACGTCGACCGTTCGCCGGCGTCCCTCCACGAGCGCGGCACATCCGTCCGCCAGACCCTGCGGGATGCCGGCGGCGAAGGCGAAATCGTTGCCCCGACCGACGCAGATCACACCGAGGGCAGCGTCTCCCTCCCCCCCACGCTTCGCCTCCATGATTCCGTTGAGCACTTCGTTTGCCGTGCCGTCGCCCCCCACGGCGACGACTGCGTCGTAGCCTTCACCGGCGGCCCGGCGGGCAAGCCCTACCGCGTGCAGCGGACGCTCGGTGTACTCCAGATCGAAGACGGCGCCCCGCGCCGTGAGCTCGCGCTCGATCGCGGGGACCGAACGTCGTGCAGTTCCCCCGCCGGCTGCCGGATTGACGATCAGCTTGAGTCTTGTCATCGATGCGACCTCCCCGCGACGCTCCCTCCGTGTGAGCGCATCGTAACACCCCGAGTGCTGCCTCGTCACGAAGCCGAGCGCGCGAGGTGACGAGACACGTCGCTTGCGCCCTTGCTACCACGGCCGAACGTGGTAGAGTTCCACCTCGATCATCACCAGTACAAGGACGAAGACGTCATGGACATCCACTTCATCACCGCGGGCGGGACGATCGACAAGGTCTACTTCGACGGACTGAGCGACTACCGTGTCGGCGACTCGCTGGTCGCCCAGCTGTTGGTCGAAGCTGGGGTGACGCTCCCGTTCGAGGTGACCCCGATCCTTCGCAAGGACAGCCTGGAGATGACGCCCGAGGACCGCCGGTCGATTCGAGATGCGGCGATCACCTCGCCGTGCGCACGAATCATCGTCACCCACGGGACGGACACGATCCGGGAGACGGCGCACGAGCTCCTCGGCATCGAGGGGAAGACGATCGTTCTGACCGGGGCGATGCAACCGGCACGCTTCCGCCAGACGGATGCCGTATTCAACGTGGCCTCCGCCGTGATCGCCGTCCAGCTTCTGCCGCCGGGCGTGTACGTCGCGATGAACGGGCGGGTCTTCGATCCTCGCGCGTGCCGGAAGAACCGGGAGGCACAGTGCTTCGAGGTCGCCGAGGCCGTCGCCACCGATGTCGCGGCGCTCTCCCCATAGCTCCTGAGCTGCTCAACACACACGGGATCCCGGCGAGCGCAGGGTCGATTCGCACTTGCATGCAGAGCCGGCGGCAGCGGATGCTGCTCCCGGGGGCGAGCTGAATGAAGACGATCGGCCTGCTCGGCGGAATGAGTTGGGAGAGCACCCAGATCTACTACCGCCTTCTCAACGAGGGCGTGAGACGGCGGCTGGGGGGTCTGCACTCCGCGCGCGTCGCGATAATCAGCGTCGAGTTCGCCGAGATCGAGGGCTTCCAACGGGATGGCCGTTGGGATCTGGCCGCGACGACGCTCGTCGATGCCGCTCAGCAGCTCGAGCGGGCAGGCGCGGACTTCCTCGTGATCTGTAGCAACACAATGCACAAGGTCGCTCCTGAGATCGAACGGGCGGTGGATCTGCCGCTGCTGCACATCGCTGATGTCACGGCCGACCGAATCGGCGACCAAGGGCTGCGAGCCGTAGGCCTGCTCGGCACGCGGTCCACGATGGAAGAGGTGTTCTACATCGATCGTCTCCGCGGACGGCACCGACTCGAGGTCCTCGTGCCCCCTCTCGACGACCGTCGGCTTGTCGACCGGGTGATCTTCGAGGAGCTGTGCGTCGGCACCCTCCGGGAGGAGTCCCGAGCGGAGTACCGGCGCGTCATGAGGGATCTCGTCGAACGCGGCGCGGAAGGGATCATCGCCGGCTGTACCGAGATTGGAGCCTTGGTGACAGCGGAAGACGCGGGGGTCGCGCTGTTCGACACGACGCGAATCCACGCGGACGCGGCCGTCGCGCGGGCCCTCTCCTGATCGCCCCCTCGCTTCTCACCTGGAGGTGGCGACGAGCACGAGATCGGCGACGTTCGTCCCCGTCGGTCCTGTGATCAACAGATCACCGGCGGCGGCGAGAGCGGGGTAGGCGTCGTTTGCCTCGAGCGCCGCGTGAAGGTCGATCCCCGCGGCGCGGACGCGGTCTGCGGTGCCGCCGTCGACCAACGCTCCCGCGGCATCCGTCGGGCCGTCTCGTCCATCGGTACCGAGGGCGCAAACGACTGCGCTGTCGAGACCTTCAAGGCTTGCTGCGGCCGCGAGCGCCAGTTCCTGGTTGCGCCCTCCGTGCCCGGAGCCGGTGACGGTCACCGTGGTCTCCCCCGATCCCGCGAGGAGTGTTGACGGCTCGGAGAGCGTCGCGTGCTGCCGGAGCTCGCGTGCCAGCTCTCCCATCGCACGGCCCGCCGCCCGCGCCTCACCGGTGAGCGGCCAAGGAAGCCGCCGTGCGCGCAAGCCGCACGTCTCCCCGAAGCGGAGCGCGGCGCCGACCGCGTCTCGCCCCGATCCGATCAGGATGTTCTCCGCCATGGAGAGCCGCGGGTCTCCGGGCTTGGGGGTCTCCTCGAGCACTCCGTGGGCTCCGCCTTGGAGCAGGCGCCGTATGGCTCGGGGGACACGATCCGAGAGACAGTACCGCTCGAGGATGTCGAGGGCATCGGCGTAGGTTGTGGGATCGGCCGTTGTCGGGCCCGATGCGACCGTCGTGAGAGTGTCTCCGGGCACGTCGCTGAGAATCAAAGAGATCACTCTCGCAGGATGAGCGCGCGCCGCCAATCGGCCTCCCTTGATCCGCGAGAGGTGCTTGCGAACGGTGTTGATCTCCTCGATCGGCAGCCCCGCGTGAAGCATCAGATCGTTGGTGCGGTGGAGATCCTCGAGGGCAATCTCTGGATGTGGCGACGTGAGCAGCGACGATGCCCCGCCCGAGATGAGGGCGATTACGAGATCGTCGTCCGTGGCGAGCTGCACGGTGCGCAAGACCTTCGCCGCCGCCTCTACGCCGCGCTCATCAGGAAGCGGGTGGCTCGCCTCGACGACGTCGATACGCTCCGTCGGCACCCCGTACCCATCGGCGGTGATCACCAGGCCGTCGTCGATCCGGCTCCCGAAGATCTCCTCGAGCGCGGCCGCCATCGTGGCTGATGCCTTCCCTGCGCCCACGACGACAAGACGTGAGACGCTGTCCAGATCCGTGATCCCGTGCCCCGCGAAGAGCCTGCTTCCGTCGAGACTGACCGCTGCGGGGACGCATCTCGACGGATGCACCGCGGCGATCGCCTCCTCTGCTGCCGCGCGTAGGACGTCCCGCAGCGCCTCGGTCTGCATGTCCCCGGTACCTTAGCGGATCTCGCGGATGACGACTTGTGGCTCCGGATGTGCTTGGGCGGTGACGTGGAGGCACGCCGAAGCGGTATCATGAGCATCTGGAAAGCTGCGAGCGTGCTGTGTCATAGATGTTGACGGGCGACGGAGGGACGATGTCAAACGAGCGGGAGAGGTCGGAGCTGTGCATCAACACCCTGCGCTTCCTTGCGGCGGATGCGATCCAGGAGGCGAAGTCGGGGCACCCCGGCCTGCCGCTAGGGGCGGCGCCGATGGCGTATGCCCTCTGGATGAATCACGTCAAAGCGAACCCCCGGGATCCGGACTGGCCCGATCGCGATCGCTTCGTCCTCTCCGCGGGACACGGATCGGCCCTCCTCTATGCCCTCCTTCATCTCACGGGCCACGGGCTTCCGTTGGAGGAGCTGCGGGCGTTCCGCCAGTGGGGAAGCAGGACGGCGGGACATCCGGAGAGCCATTTGACCTCAGGCGTGGAGGTCACGACGGGGCCCCTCGGCCAGGGGCTGGCCAATGCCGTCGGGCTCGCGATCGCCGAGCGCCACCTTGCGGAGACCTTCAACCGTCCCGGTCATGAGGTCGTCGACCACTACACCTACGTGATCGCCGGGGACGGGGATCTGATGGAGGGCGTCTGTTACGAGGCCTGTGCCCTCGCAGGGCACCTCGGGCTCGGGAAGCTCATCGTCCTCTACGACTCGAACGACATCTGCCTCGCCGGCGCCACCGAGCTGTCGTGGACGGAAGACGTCGGAACTCGCTTCGAGGCGATCGGCTGGGACGTTCGCATCGTCGAGGACGGCAATGACGTCGCCTCCATCGATGCCGCCATCGAGGCGGCGAAGCACACGCCGGCTCAACCCTCCCTGATCGAGGTGAAGACGGTGATCGGATATGGAGCGCCGACGAAGGCGGGCACACACAGGGCCCACGGTTCGCCCCTCGGGGAGGAGGAACTCGCCGGGGCAAAGGAGGCCCTCGGGTGGCCGGCCGAGCCTCGGTTCTTCATTCCCGAGGGCGCTCGCGAAGCGTTCGCCGCGATCGGGGAGCGAGGCCGCGCGGACCATGAGGCCTGGCGCCGTCGCTTCGAGGGGCTCCGGGAGGAGCACCCGAAGCTCGCCGCCGAGTTCACACGGCGGACGGAGGGCAGACTGCCGGAGGGGTGGGGAAGGTCGCTTCCGACCTTCTCTTCGGACGACGCCATGGCGACACGCAAGGCGTCGGAGGCCGTTCTCCAAGCGCTGGCAGCGAGGATCCCCGAGCTCATCGGCGGATCGGCGGACCTGAATCCTTCGACGTACACCTGGCTCAAGGGCTTCGGGGACTTCCAGCGGTCCGCTGCGCGGGACGACGAGGTCCTCGGTGCCGTGGGCGGCGGCTGGGGGGCCGCGGGACGCAACATCCACTTCGGCGTCCGCGAGCACGCGATGGGGGCAATCGTCAACGGGATCGCGCAACACGGCGGGCTCATCCCCTACTCCGCGACGTTCCTCGTCTTCTCCGACTACATGCGCCCTGCGATCCGCCTGGCGGCGCTCAGCGGGTATCCCTCGATCTTCGTGTTCACGCACGACAGCGTCTTCGTCGGCGAGGACGGACCGACCCACCAGCCGGTCGAGCAGCTGATGAGCCTGCGACTGATTCCCGGTCTTGCCGTCCTTCGCCCGGCCGACGCCGGCGAGACGGCGCAGGCGTGGGGGCTCGCCGTTGCTCGAAGGGAAGGTCCGACGGCCCTTGTCCTGACCCGGCAATCCGTCCCGCCGCTCGCGGATGCCGATCTCGTGGCGGAGGGCGTGCCGCGCGGCGCCTACACGATCTGGGAATCCGACGCCGAACCGGAGCTGATCCTGATCGGCACGGGGTCTGAGGTCTCGTTGTGCGTGGAGTGCGGGAAGGCGCTCGCCGGGGACGGGATCCGCGTTCGTGTGGTGTCGATGCCGAGCGTTGAGCGCTTTCTCGAGCAGCCCGAGGTCTACCGGGAGAGCGTCCTTCCTTCGTGGGCCCGTGCGCGGGTTGCCGTGGAGGCTGGACGCTCCCTGGGATGGGAGCGCATCACCGGCTCCGAGGGAGCCGTTCTCGGGGTCGATCGGTTCGGTGCAAGTGCACCGGGAGCCCGGGTCTATGCCGAGTTCGGCTTCACGGTCGAGAATCTGAAGGAGACTGCGATCCGAGCGCTCGATCGGGCGCGCACGTCCGGCTAGATCCTCGGCCGAGGCCGATTACGTGTCGGCGACAGCGGATGTCACGTCCCGGTGGCACCACTGCCACTCGATGTAGACCATTCTCGTGAGCGAGACGGCCAGCAGGAGAGCGAAGTGGCACATGATCGAAGGAAGCGCGCCGCGGGCCGGAGGTACGTACTGGGTGACGACGAGCGAGGGTACGACGAACGCGACCGTTCCTCCCAGGATGTACTGTGACATGCGACGACGTCGCGCGTCGCTGAGCCGACTGGCGCTCCATGCGGAGAGGACGATCATCCCCAGCAGCCCGGTCCAGTAGAAGACGGCGTACGCGAGGAAGCGCGGCATCGCGTGGGTGTAGTGTGCGAAGACTGCGTTGCACGCAGACGCTGACGCGAATCCCGGATCGAGTAGGATCCATCCCGTGACGCCGGCCGCCGCGGCAAGCATCCCGTACGCGGGTCCGTGGAAGCGACGCGACCTTGGCTCGTGGATCTGTGCGATGAGTAGAAGCCCAAGCGGCGGCAGCCAGGTGACGATGAGAAACGCCAGCCGTGGGAGGAAGCCCGACGCTGCAGGACTCGCGCAGATCGCGACTTCGGCCATTTGGTAGCCGCCGAGTAGCAGGAGGATTGCCGCCGTCGTGTGCAACGCGGCGCGGTCAGCGGCGGCGCGGCCAAGAGCCCGATCGTACATCGTCGAGCGGCGCGACCGAAGGCGTGTCGGAATCGCGTGGACCCAACTCAGAAGCCATAGTGCGACTGCGATCTCGAACGCTGCGGTGGCGAGTGCCAGTGATGGCGAGTAGTGCATCCTCGACCTCCCGTCGACGGCGGAGTGTATCCAAAGCGCCGTCTTCCTCGAAGGACGCGCGTCTTGCCTTCGGCGATACACTGTGATCGAACCTGGAAGGAGAGACATGACCTCCAGAGGCATCGACTCCGTAAGGCGGCTCTACGCTGAGACGTACGACGCTTCAGTCGGGGATTGGCAGGGCGAGATCGATTTCTACTCGCAACTCGCACGGGAAGCGTCGGGTAACGGACACCCCGTGCTCGAGCTCGCCTGCGGCACCGGGCGCGTGGCGATCCGATTGGCGCAGCAGGGTGTCCATGTCGTGGGCCTGGATGTCTGTCCCGAGATGCTTCGCGTCGCGAAGAGGAAGGCGCGAGGCATCGCCGACGTCCGTTGGGTTCGGAGGGATATGAGGTCTTTCGAGCTGCAGGAGCGTTTCGGAGTCATCCTCATCCCGGGTCACTCGTTTCAGAACCTCCTCACGCCGGAGGATCAAGCATCGTGCCTCAGCGCGT
>CP070725.1:1437335-1440525 GCA_020350845.1 Candidatus Bipolaricaulota bacterium | reverse complement strand
GAGCTCTCCGTCTACCGGCACGAGGGCTTATGGGCGTGCATGGACACCCAGCGGGACCGCGATTACCTCAACAGTCTCTGGGAGAGTGGAGAGGCGCCCTGGTCCCGTTGAGGAGCTTTGGGGGGTTGGGATGAGGGTCTTCGTCACCGGCCACCGGGGCTATATCGGCGTGCACCTGGTCGATCTCCTGAAGGAGGCGGGGCACGCGGTCACGGGCTGTGACCTGGCGCTCTTCGAGGGCTGCGAGTGGGAGCCCTTCGTGCACCCGGACCGTGAGTTCGTCCAGGACACGCGCGAGATCTCGCTGGAGCAGCTCGAGGGGCACGACTGCGTCATGCACCTCGCGGCCATCTCGAACGATCCCATGGGGGAGCTCGCGCCCGGTCTCACCCTCTCGGTGAACCGCGACGCCTCCGTGCGCCTGGCGCGACTGGCCAAGCAGGCCGGCGTACCTCGCTTCCTCTTCTCGGGGAGCTGCTCGGTCTATGGCGCTGGCGAGAAGCTCGACCTCGAGGAGGGCGATCCGCTCAGCCCCCTGACCGCCTACGCCCGCTCGAAGATCGAGACCGAGACCGAGGTGTCCAGGCTCGCCGCCGACGACTTCAGCCCGTCTTACCTGCGTAACTCGACCGCGTATGGCTTCTCGCCGATGCTGCGCGTCGACCTGGTGGTGAACAACCTCCTGGCGAGCGCGATGGCCTACGGCGAGATCCGCATCATGAGCGACGGCGCGCCCTGGCGCCCGCTCATCCACTGCCGGGACATCGCGAGGGCCTTCGTCGCCTTCATGGAGGCACCGCGCGACACGGTCCACGATCGCGCCGTCAACATCGGCGCCAATGTCGAGAACTTCCAGGTGCGCGACGTGGCCGACCAAGTCCAGCACCTGATGCCCGAGGCGCGAATAACCTACACCGGCGAGGTCGGTGCCGACCCGCGCAACTACCGCGTCAACTTCGACCTGCTGAACCGGTTGCTCCCGGACTTCAAGCTCGAGTACTCGCTGGCCTCGGGAATGGAGGAACTGCATCGGAAGATGGTCGAGCACGGCTTCGATGCCGCCGACTTCGAGGGCGACCGATTCGTGCGCCTCAGGACGCTCAAGAAGCGCCTCACCGCTCTCGGGTGCGTCGCGAGCGGGGCGGGCGGGGCGTGATCTTCCGCGAGACGAACCTTCCGGGGGCGGACGCATGAGAATTCTCTTCACAGGAGCGAGCTCGTTCACGGGCTACTGGTTCGTCTCGGAGCTGGCGCGGCGCGGTCACGAGGTGGTGGCCGTCCTGCGCAGCGCGCCCGGGAAGTACGAGGGTGTGCGACGCCAGCGTGTCGAGCGGGTGGTCGGCGACTGCCGGGCCGTGTTCGAGGGCTCGTTCGGCGATGGCGCCTTCCTGGCTCTCATCGGGAGCGATGGGCCCTGGGACGTCTTCTGCCACCACGCCGCGGAGGTGAGCAATTACAGGAGCCCCGAGTTCGACGCGGTGCGCGCCGTCGCCAGCAACACGCGCAGGCTTCCGGCCGTCCTCGCGGCGCTGGTTGAGCAGGGCTGCGGCCGGGTCGTGCTCACCGGCTCCGTCTTCGAGAGCGGCGAGGGGGCGGGATCCGAGGGCCTCCGCGCCTTCTCGCCGTACGGGTTGTCCAAGGCGCTGACGGCGCAGGTCTTCCAGTACCACACGCAGGCGCTCGGCCTGTGCTTGGGCAAGTTCGTGATCTCGAACCCCTTTGGTCCCTTCGAGGAGGCCCGCTTCACGTCCTATATGGTCCGCTCTTGGTACGCCGGCGAGACGCCGAAGATCCGCACGCCCGACTACGTGCGCGATAACATCCACGTCTCCTTGCTGGCTTGCGCGTATTCGCGGTTCGTGGAGGGCCTGGGCGACGCTCCGGGCTTCGAGCGCCTCGCACCGAGTGGTTATGTGGCGAAGCAGGGAGAGTTCGCGCGCCGTTTCGCAGCTGAGCTCGAGCCGCGACTGGGTATCCCGTGCCCGATCGAGCTCGCCACGCAGGAGAGCTTCGAGGAGCCGCGCGTGCGCATCAATATCGACGTCCCGGACACGATCTCCCTCGGCTGGAAGGAGGCGGAGGCCTGGGACGAGCTCGCCGACTACTACCGCGCCACGCGGGGGGAGGCGCGCTAGTCGTGGCGGAGCTGGTCTGGCGGGGGATTGCCGGAGGGCATTCGGCTGAGTCTCGATGAGCGGAGGCAGGAGTAGTCCGTGGAAGAGTTCCCATGACAGAGAACGGTGCGGGTTCGACCTCACCGCTGGTGGTCGCAGTCGTGATCACGTGGAACGACACGGAGATGACGAGCGACTGCGTCAAGTCTGTGCTGGACAGCGACTATGAGCCGCTGCGCGTCCTGCTGGTGGACAACGGCTCGAACGAGCCGTGTGGAGAGATCGTTCAGAAGCGGTTTCCCAGCATCGAGGTCCTCACCCTGCCAGAGAACCAGGGCTTCACCGGTGGTAGCAACCGAGGTATCGAGCGGGCCCTCGAGATGGGTGCTGACTACATCCATCTGATCGGAAACGACTCTACCCTGGCCCCCGACGCGATCTCGAATCTCGTGCGTGCGCTGGAGACCCGGCCCGAGATGGGGGGCGCAAGTCCTCTCATACTACATCCCGGCGAGCAGAAGATCGTGCAGTTCTATTTCGGCACGATCGAGCGCGACCGCGCGCGTCACGTTCACCACCGCGAGGAAGAACCGTACGAAGGCGGAGACTGGCCTACGGTGGCGAGTGACTTCGTTCCCTTTGTCGCGGTCATGTTCAGGAAGCAAGCGCTCTTGGAGGCCGGCGTCTTCGATGAGTCCTTCTCGACCTGCTGGGAGGACTATGACTTGTGCATCCGCTTCGCCGACTCGGGCTGGCCATTCATGACCGTGGGCGATGCCCATGTGGTACATCTCGGGAGTATCACGACGGGTCGCTCGTCGCCGTACATCACGTACTACATGACTCGAAACCGGCTCATCTGCCTGTTCCGGCACGGCCGCGCTCGAGGTGTGCTTCGCGAAGCGCTCTTCATCGCGCGCTCTTTCTACTGGCAGATCAGACACTACGGGTTTCGGAGCTGGAGGTGCCACCGGGCATTCGCTAGGGGCGTCCTGGACTTCTTGCTCGGCGTGCGGGGCCAGGGCAATGCGCCACTCGACCGCAGGGGGTAGATACCTGGCAGCGCCTCTCAGCAT
>CP070725.1:1426367-1437235 GCA_020350845.1 Candidatus Bipolaricaulota bacterium | reverse complement strand
CCGAGCGCCTGATCGAGAAGCTCGGGAAGCGTCCCAGGGAGCCAGTGATGTTGCCGGAAGACCTCCCGCAGCCGCTCGCCGAGTCGGTCCCACAGCGTCTCCGCTCTCGTCTCCTCGTCGGCACTCGGCACAGGATGGATGTCGACGGCGAGGACGATGTCCGGGCCCAGGTCGCGGCACGCTCCGACGGGAAGCGGATCGACGAGTCCTCCGTCCACCAGGGTCCGATCGCCGAGCCGCGTGGGGCGGAAGAGGCCGGGGATCGAGGCCGAGGCCTGGACGGCATCGACGAGCGGGCCGCGTGTGATCGCGACCGCCTCTCCGGAGTCCATGTCGCACGCGACGGCGGCGAACGCGACCGGCAGCGACTCGATCTGGACCTCCCCGAGCACCCTGGAGAGGATGCGCCGCTTCTCCGTTCCAGAGCTGATCCCGGAGCGAGTGAGCGTCGGGAAGAAGGCGCGCACGACCTTGATCAGATCCGCGCTCAGCCACTCCTCTTCCACCCGCGCCGGAGGAATCCCGGCGGCGTGGGCACCCCCGACGACGGCACCGATGCTCGAGCCGGCGATGCAGTGCACCGGGATCCCCTCGTGCCCGAGAACCTTGAGCACCCCGGTGTGCGCCGCACCACGGGCGCCCCCCGAGCCGAGGGCAAGCCCCACACGGGGTCCCTTCTTCGCACGCCGCTTGCCCCGCCGGATCGCCACTATCCCTCCCTTCCCACGTCAAGGATCACCGAAAGACGCCTTCCCGGAAAGGGAGTGGGCCGTGCGGGATTCCCGCACGGCCCGTGCCTGCGACGTGGAAGGCGTCGCAGCATCACATCCCCGGACAGCTAGTTCTTGTTCTCCTCGCGCTTGAGGTACTGCAGGATCGCCTCGACGACGAGGTAGTTCACCGAGCGATCGCGCCGCTGCGCGAGCTTCATCAGACGCTCCACAGGGCGATCGGGCGCCTTCTTCTGCGGAACATAGATGGAGAGCTTATCGAGAATCTCCTTCCTGGCCATGGAATTCACCTCCTGTGTCTTGCTCTTGCAGTCATCGTGGGGAATCTTCTCCGCTTCGCATGGAGATCATGTGGGGCGAACATGGCCGGGTTGTGGGGACGAGGGCCATCGCGTTCACTGCTCACATCGCGCGGTTCGGCGCGGGCGAGACGGAAGAATGCGGCACGTAGCGCGCTGCTAGAGACGGGCACCAGGCTCGGATCCCGAGCAGTCGCGGACTGCGTGCGCGTCCATGGAGAAGCTCAGATGCGCGTGCGTTCTTCCGGACTAGCCGTCAGGCAGGTCCGTACACGGTTCGCCGCCCGTGAGCGTAGGAAGCGGGAGGCGGCTGGAGTACCCCTCTTCGGGATGGGGCTCCCAGCCAGTCCGTGGCGGCGTCCCTGCCGTCGAGTAGTTGATGTAGCCCGCGAACCGCCGCCCGAACGACTGCGTGAGAACGTAGATCACCCACGCCTCATGCTCGGCATCGAAGTAGATGTGCCTCGTCACGCTGTAGCGGTTGACGCCCTCACCCGACGAGGCATAGAAGCCCCAACTGGGGCGCCCCGTGAGCGCGTTGGGTCCAAGGAACTCGTAGCTGCCGTTCGCGTCCGATTCGCCTGCTCCGGAGACCACGATGTCCTCATAGCAGGCGGGCGTTCCGGAGGCACCGTCGGTGCAGAGATCGAGGCGGATTCGGAAGTACGTAGGATCGAGTATGCGGGGATTGACCCGCAGCTTGAGGTCGTAGATCGCCGCCGGGAGCTCCTCAGAGGCGAACGCGACGTGGCACTCACCCGTCCTGCGGTCAGGACGTACCGCGGCTTCGAGAATCTCTGTCCGGACCTCCTCGTCCTCACCGATCTCTACGGAGTAGAGCACTGCATGGACTTGGGCGTTCTCGATTGGGTCTCCGTCTTCTTCGACAACGACTAGATCGACAGCAATCTCCTCTCCAAGACAGAACACCGCCGACAGCGGCAAGCTGCCGATCATTGGAGGAGCCTCACCCTCCGGAAGATCGAGCGTCTTGGCCAGGGTGATCTCCACCACGGGTTCGCCTTGCCCGGAGCACGGCTCGCCGCCGGAGACGCGCGGCGTCGGACACGGCGGCAGATCGCAGTCGTCACACGTCCACCCTGACGTGGGAGGCGTCATCGATTGCGAGCTGTTCGAGTACCACACCGTGTCGTACTGAAGCTCCTGGTCGTAGTACATGTGCCACTCGCCCTGGAAGTAGACGATGACACTCGGATTCGACGAACACTGGAAGCCCGGCCGACCGTCTATCATCCTCTGGAACCGGTAGGTCCCGTTGATCACGTCGGCACCGCCTCGTACGCGAACATTCTCGTAGCAGTCGTCAGCAGTGGCCCCCGCGCTCGAGAGGATCAGCAGTGCGGCAAGGAACAGGAGCGGCATCGCTGCGCGTCGTCGGGCGTTCATCCTCTGCACCTCCGTGCGCCTCGGACAATCTCAGTGAGCGGGCAGCGACCCATTCTACCATCCCCGCGCATTGCGGCACGGGCCCTTCCTCCGTCGTCCAGGGGAGGCTCTTCAGGAAGACACGATGGAGTCCCACGCCTCACCTTCTCGTCCGCAGACTCGAGGCGCCCCACAGGCCACGAGCTACAGGCCACGGGCTACGGGCCATCGTCCCCCGCCTCGCCCAACTTCCGATAGGCGTCGTTCCTGGCGATGCCGAAGGCGGCGGCGAGGATCCGCGCGGCGGCCTTGCGCGGGAGTTCCGCCTCCCGGAGGAGAGCGACGATCTCGGCCCACACTTCGGGCTCGATCTTCGGAGTGGACCCCGAGGAGCCGTGCACGACGAGGACGCACTCCCCACGGACACGATCCCGGTCGCGGAGGGCTTCGAGGATCTCCGACGCCGTGCCCTCGAGGAACTCTTCGTGGAGCTTCGTCAGCTCACGGGCGAGGACAAGGCGCCGCCCCGGGAGGATCTCGGCGATCGTCTCGAGCGCCGCCAGGAGGCGATGCGGCGACTCATAGATCACGACCGTCCGCCGTTCCGAGCGAAGCGACTGGAGGTAGGCGGTGCGCGCGGACGCCTTCCGAGGGAGCATCCCGTCGAACGCGAAGCGGTCACACGGCACCCCGGAGGCGACGAGCGCCGCGAGCAGCGCCGAGGCTCCGGGGACGGGGACGACGGAGATCCCCGCCTCGACGGCGGCCCGGACGAGCGGGAAGCCGGGGTCACTGATCAGCGGCGTCCCTGCGTCGCTGACCAGGGCGACGTCTCTGCCCGCCCGCAGCTCGCGCAGCACGGGTTCGACGCGTTCGCGCTCCACGCCCTGATAGATACTCGACGAAAACGGCGTCGTGATCCGATAGCGGTCGAGGACCCGACGTGTGTCCCTGGTATCCTCGGCGAGGATCCGATCGACACTACGCAAGACTCGGAGGGCACGGATCGTGATGTCTTCGAGATTCCCGATGGGAAGAGAGACGACGAACAGCCGCCCCGTGCGTCGCTCTCCCGCTCTTTCGACTTCGACCATCGACTCTCCTCGCGCCCTGCCCCCGGCGCCATCGTCTCAAGGGTGCGCCGTCACCCTCGCCCCTTCAAGCGGGGTCAGATCTCTATTCTCGAAACGCCGACTCCGCCCGATGCCGCTCTCATCCATTCAAGAATAGAGACCCGACCCCGAGGTCGGTGGCCGCGGAGGGACGGCTTGGGTACCATGCTCGCGCCGAAGAGTCCCACAGGCAAAGGGATCTCGCGAATCGGGAGGGCGATCGCGGTGGACGCGGAACAGGTGCAGGAGCTCGTCGACCGGCTGCGGAAGCTGGGTGATCACCTTTGACCCCGTCGAGATCGAAGCGGAGGTAGCGCACCTCGAGGGAGCGATGTCGACTCCGGGCTTCTGGGACGATCGGCAGCGCGCTGCCGCGTCGTCACGAGAGCTCGATCGTCTTCGCTCCCGGCTCTCTCGCTTCCGCCGCGCACAGGAGGAGGTGGAGGAGATCTCCCTGCTCTTCGAGATGGCGTCGGAGGCGGGAGACGATGACGAGCTGCGCCGACTGGAGTCGCGACTTCCGGAGGCGGAGGCGATCCTCGCCGAGCTGCGGCGGACCCAGCTCTATGCGGACGCACACGATCCCGCGGACTGCTACCTCTCGATCAATGCCGGTGCCGGCGGCACAGACTCCCACGACTGGGCCTCCATGCTCCTGCGGATGTACGTGCGGTTCTGCGAGCGCACGGGCTTCACGGCGAAGATGCTCGAGGTGAGCCCCGCCGAGGAGGCGGGGCTCCGCAGCGCCACGCTCGAGGTCTCGGGGGAGTACGCCTACGGGCGCCTGAAGACGGAGATCGGCGTGCACCGCCTGGTACGGATCTCCCCGTTCGACTCCGCGCACCGCCGCCACACGTCTTTCGCGGCAGTGAGCGTGATACCCGTCCTCGAGGAGGAGGTCGTCGAGATCGACCCCGACGACCTGCGGATCGACACCTACCGCTCCTCCGGGGCCGGGGGGCAGCACGTCAACGTGACCGATTCCGCCGTTCGCATCACCCATCTGCCGACGGGGATCGTCGTCTCCTGTCAGAACGAGCGCAGCCAGCATCAGAACAAGGAGACGGCAATGCGCGTGCTGCACTCGCGACTCGGCGAACTCCTCCGCGAGCAGCAGGCAGAGAAGCTCGAGGAGCTTCACGGCGAGCAGAGCAAGATCGAGTGGGGAAGCCAGATTCGCTCCTATGTCCTCCATCCCTACCGGATGGCCAAGGACCACCGCACAGAGGTCGAGGTCGGAGACGTCGATTCCGTCCTCGACGGCGATCTCGACCGCTTCCTCGACGCTGCGCTGGAAGCGGGCATCGGCGCCAAGCCAGGCTAGAACGCGGCTGCCGGCGCTGCGGTCAGCGGCGAGCGAACGATGATGAGCCTCTCCCCTATTGGCAGCCACCCCACTTCCCTCTATCCTGGCCAAGAGAGGTGATACGAATGAGACGAATCCGTTTGCTCGCTCATGCCGCCGCGGTGGGAGCGCTCGCGCTGGGCGTCGTCGGCTGTGCGATCCTCTTCCCCAACCAGCCCCCGTTGGCGGTGTTCACGGCGACACCGGAGACGGGACCCGCTCCGCTCGCGGTCTCGTTCAATGCCGCCGACTCGACCGATCCGGACGGCTCGATCTCCACCTACACGTGGAGCTTCGGCGACGGCCAAAGCGGCGTCGGGGTCAGTGGCATGCATGTCTACGCGAATCCCGGAACCTACTCCGCCGTCCTCACCGTGATCGACAACGGCGGTGACATGGCGACGGCGTCGAAAACGATCACCGTCACCGCGCCGGAGAACGCGCCACCAGTGGCGGACATCTCGGCGACGCCGACGTCCGGACCCGCTCCGTTGACTGTTTCGTTCGACGCTACGGGCTCGAGCGATCCCGACGGGACCGTCGTCTCCTACTCGTGGGACTTCGAGGGGGGAAGCACGGGGACGGGCCCGACGGCGACGCGCATCTATCTGGCAGCAGGAAGCTACGTCGTGATTCTCACCGTGACCGACGACGACGGCGCGACCGACACGGAGACGGTCACGATCGACGTGACGGAGCCGGGGAACCAGGCGCCGGTGGCAAGCTTCACCGCCGACCCCGAGAGCGGGTTCGATCCGCTCACCGTGACGTTCGACGCCACCTCGTCGCACGATCCCGACGGCGCGATCACCGCCTATCAGTGGTACTTCGGGGACGGGGACACGGGGACGGGAGCGGTCGTCACCCATACGTATGAGGGGTTCGGCAGCTACACCGCGATCTTGACGGTCCTCGACGACGACGGGACGCCGGCATCGGAGACCACGGAGATCAACGTCTACATCAAGATCGTCTGGCCTGGCCCCATCATCTGGCTCGAGGAGTAGGCCTGAACGAACCAGCGGGTGAAACCCGCGCGCATTCGCGGGGTAGATAGGCTGCGAGTACCAGGGTCGCTGGTCGCCTGGTGGGAAGACCAGAGAAGCAGGGCGTCGACGGGCGCCCTGCTCGCGCTTGTCGAGGGGTTCCTCTAGATCTGGAGCGGCCGTCCGCGCTCCGCGATCTCGGCGCGGATCGACAAAGCCTCGGAGAGCCTCTCACTCAGGGCTTCGAGTGCCTCGTCCTCGCCGTGGACGAGGAGCGCGCGTTTTCCGCGACACGGCGCGAGCCAGCCGAGGAGCCCGTTCTGGTCGGCGTGAGCGCTGAAGCCGCCGACGGTGTGAATCGACGCACGCACGGCGAGATCCCTCCCGTGGATGCGGACGGCCTCGGCGCCGTCGACGAGCCTCCTCCCGCGGGTACCACGCGCCTGGTAGCCGACGATGACGACCGCAGACTCCGGTCGCCCGAGGTTGTGCCGCAGGTGGTGCATCACCCTTCCTCCCTGGCACATCCCGCTTCCGGCGAGGATGATCACGCCGCGGAGGTCGTTGATCTCCTGCGACTCCCGCGCGGTGCGCGTGAACTCCACGCCGTCGAAGTGGAACGGATCGTCGCCGGCGTCGAATCGCGCCCGCAGGAGCGGATCGAGGATCTCGTGGTGCCGCCGGTACAGACGGGTGATGTTGATCGCCAGCGGACTGTCGAGGAAGACGGGCGCCCGCTGAACGACCCCTCTAGCGATCAGCTCCCCGAGGTGGAAGAGGACGTCCTGGGCGCGCTCCAGCGCGAACGTCGGGATCACGACATTCCCCCCACGGCGAAGAGCCTCCTCCACGATCGCACCGAACTCATCGACCGACGCCTCGACCGTCCGGTGGTTGCGATCCCCATAGGTCGATTCCGACACCACGAGATCGCATCCCTCGAGCGGGGCGGGATCGGCGACGACGTGCTGACCGAGATCCCCGCTGAAGACCACGGACCTTCCCTCGCCGCGCGCGTCGATGCGCACGAACGACGAGCCGAGGACATGCCCCGCGTCGCGGAAGGTGATGGACATCTTCGTCGCGAGTTCTAGAGGACGATTGTAGCGCACGGGCACTGCGAAGCGCTCCATCAGCTCGGTCACATCCTGTACGGTGTGCAGCGGAGGATCGGCCGATCCCCCGGTGCGCCGCGCGCGACGCCGGCGCCGCGCGGCGTCCTCCGTCTGCAGATGCGCCGAGTCGAGGAGGATGAGCTCGGCCACGTCCCTCGTTCCCTCGGTCGCAAGGATCTTCCCGCGAAAGCCGCGCTTCGCGAGGAGGGGGAGGCGTCCGCAGTGGTCGAGATGGCCGTGCGTGAGGAGGACGTAGTCGACGTCCGACGGTTCGAACGGGAACGGCGCCCGATTGCGCTCGTCGGCGTCCCGGTCGCCCTGGATCAGGCCGCAGTCGACGAGCAGGGTGAGTCCGCCGACCTCGATACGATGGCACGAACCGGTGACCTCACGCGCCGCCCCGAAACTCGTGATCCTCACATGCCGAGTCTACCGGACTGGGGACACAAACCTTAATTCCTCGTGGACCACCGACGTCGCCGTCCACGAGGAATTAAGGTTTGTGTCCCCCAATCGCATTTTGTCCGCTGCCCGTAGCCAGTGGTCTGTGGCCACGAATCCCGGGACCACGTGCCACAAGCTACAGGCTGCGTGCTACGTGCTGCCCTCCACTCGCTGCGGATCGCCCAAGCAGCCGTTGCACCACTGGCGACAGCTCGCCGCGGGATCCTGGGTCACCCGGACGCGGCAATGGGGACAGCGAGCGGAGGCCTCGTCGGAGAAGATCTCGACGTCGCGGCCACAGGCGGGACAGGGAACCGTCTTCGCCGTGATCTCGCGCCCGTCCAGTCCAGGACAACGGAAGCTCACGCGATCACCCCTCCCCCTTCGATCGCCACGACCTTCGTCTCCAGCGGACAGGTCGCACCCGCGGCTGCATACGCCTCTTCCACCAGCGCCGCCAGCCCACTGCAGCACGGGACTTCCATCCGCAGCACCGTGACGCTTCGCGGCTTCGCCTCGGTGAAGGTCGCGCGCAGCTTGTCGCGAACGTGTGCGATGTCATCGAACTTGGGGCAGCCGACGAGCACGGCGCGTCCCGAGAGGTATCGCGCGTGAAGATCAGGCATCGCGAACGGTACGCAGTCGGCACAGATCAAGAGGTCCGCCCCCGAGAGGAACGGCGCACGGGGAGGCACAAGCCGGAGTTGCACCGGCCAGTGGGTCAGTGCCGATCGGCCAATCGGCGGCGACTCCGAGGAGCACTCGCAGTCGGCGCCGTCGTTCATCGTCCGCAGGGCCGCTCCCGGGCATCCGCAGGGAAGCGGCTCTTCCCCGCTCATGCGCAGAAGACGGGCATTAACCGCCGCTTCGTCGAACGCCTCCGCCTCCCGCACCTCGAGGGTGAGGGCGCCCTCGGGGCACTCCCCGAGGCAGTCTCCCAGTCCGTCGCAGTAGACGTCGCCGACCAGTCTTGCGACGCCGTCGACGATCTCCAGCGCGCCCTCGGCACAGGCAACGATGCAGATGCCGCAACCGGTGCACTTCTCCTCGTCGATGGTGATCACCTTGCGTTGCGTCACGTCCTCTCCTTTCGCGTCCGCGCCGATCGACGCGGCATCAACCGAGGATCGCCGCGAGGTCCTTCTCCGGCGTGGTGACCGGCTTCAGGCCGAAGCGCTCCACAAGGACGTCGAGCACCGCAGGAGTGATGAACGCCGGGAGCGACGGGCCGACGCGGATATCGCGGATGCCGAGATGAAGCAGCGTGAGCAGGATGACGACCGCCTTCTGCTCGTACCACGACAGGATCAGCGACAGCGGCAACGAGTTCACGTCGGTCTCGAACGCGCCGGCAAGGGCGAGGGCGATCTGGATCGCGGAGTAGGCATCGTTGCACTGCCCGATGTCGAGGAGACGGGGAATCCCGTCGATGTCGCCGAAGTCGAGCTTGTTGAAGCGGTACTTCCCGCAGGCGAGGGTGAGGATCACTGCATCCTCGGGGACCGCCCGGGCAAGCTCGGTGTAGTAGTTACGTCCGGGTTTGGCGCCGTCACACCCGCCGATGAGGAAGAAGTGCCGGATCCTCCCCGCCTTGACCGCATCGACGACCGCCCCGGCGACGCCGAGGACGGCATCGCGCGCGAAGCCGACGGTGATCGTCTGCCCTTCGCCGCACTCCGCGAAGCCCGGTGCGTTCTGCGCCGCCTCGACCACCGGGGAGAAGTCGCCGTCTGTGATGTGCGTTACGTCCGGCCACGCCACGAGTCCCGTGGTGAAGATACGGTCGAAGTACGCTTCGAGTGGCTGCTGGATGCAGTTCGTCGTCATCAGGATCGCGCCCGGGAAGGCGTCGAACTCCTTCTGCTGGTTCTGCCACGCGCCGCCGTAGTTGCCGACGAGGTGTTTGAATCGCTTGAGCTGGGGATAGGCGTGCGCGGGAAGCATCTCGCCGTGGGTGTAGACGTTGATCCCGAGCCCTTCGGTCTGCACGAGGAGATCATGGAGGTCCTTGAGATCGTGTCCGGAGACGAGGATCGCCTTGCCCGCCACCGGGTCGATGCGTACTTGCGTCGGCTCGGGAGAGCCGTAGGCCCCGGTGTTCGCGGCATCGAGAAGCTCCATCACCCGGAGGTTGATCTCCCCACAACGGAGAGACATGGCCGCCAGCGCCTCGACGTCCGTGGGCTCGGACGCGAGGAAGTCGAGGGCTTCGTGGAAGAACGCCCAGACCGACTCGTCCTCCTCACCGAGGATGAGCGCATGGTCGGCGTAGGCCGCTGCACCCTTGAGGCCGTAGGTCAGGAGCTCCTGCAGGCCGACGACGTCTTCGCCCGACGCCGCGCGCCGAGCCTCGATGCCGATCTCCCGCTGCTGCTCGAGTAGCTCCTCACGATCCTCGGGGGGGCTCCATGCCGCCGGACCGTCAAGCGTTTCGGGCTCATCCCCCGCAGCCCGCGCCGCCTCCTCGTAGAGGCTTCGGGCCCGCTCGCGGATGTCCACGCCGCGACGAACCAGGGACTCGAGGCGATGGGGATCGAAGTTCACGTTCGTCACGCTCGAGAAGAGCGCCTCGATCACGAATCGATCGACCTCGGGATCGCGCACATCGAGTGATCGGGCGCGATGGGCGTACATGGAGATCCCCTTGCTCACGTACACGAGCAGGTCCTGAAGCGCCGCACTCACAGGATCCTTCCCACAGACCCCGTGCGACGTGCATCCCGTCCCGTCCTTCGTTTGCTCACACTGATAGCAGAACACCTACGTCCTCCTTCGGCTTGTCGCCACCTCGTCGAGTGGTGTCGAGCTGAGGTACTCGAGGAGCTCCTTGCGGACCTTGGCGACAGTGCCTCCGAGAATGCAGTCGCCACCCCGGCAGACTGGATCCGAGAAGAGACAGCCGTCGCGTCGCAGCGGGCCCTCGAGCGCCTCGTACAGATCGAGAAGCGTGATCTCTTCCGCCGGACGAGCAAGGGCATACCCACCGCTCGGCCCGCGCTTGGAGTGAAGGAAGCCCGCATCCGTCAGATTCTTCAGCACCTTCGAGAGGTGGTCCTTCGATGCCTCGAGCTCCTCGGCGAGCACCGCCGCGCTGATTGCGGCTTCGTTGCCTGCAGCGACGGCCATCGCATGCAGCCCGAGCGCTGTTCCCTCGGACATCTTTAGAAGTTCCGCCACGGGGCCTCCCTTTCTAATTGGAGTATTATCGTACCATTATACGACTCGCGCTTCGGGCAGCAACAACTTCTCGAATGCAGCGACCTCCCGCAGTGTCCTCGCCACACAAGGGACATCTGGCCTCTCGGAATGACCCGAGCGTGGCTGGATAATACTTGACCATTATCCTAAACTACCCCTCTAGCGGGTGGTGGCCTCAGTCCCGATGTCCGACAGAGGCGGGTTCGGACGGCGGAACGCACCGGCCGCTGTTGCTTTGAAGGAGGGGAAATG
>CP070725.1:1423690-1426267 GCA_020350845.1 Candidatus Bipolaricaulota bacterium | reverse complement strand
GGCAGCAACCGCGAGACCTTCCCGCTCGTGGATCGCCTCCACGAGCTGGTTGACGGTGAGACTCGTCGCTCCGATGAGCAACCGCTTGTTCAGCCCCTCGACCTCGTCGTTCTCGTTCGCGACCACCTGCATGCCGAACAGATCCTCGTCGTTCTCCCCGGGCAGCAAATGTCGGTAGACGATCTCCTGCAGCGACAGGGCGGCTTCGAGCTCCGCGAACAGGCCCAAGACATGTGCTTCCTCGGCGGTCGTGACCTCGAGTCCCGGGATCACACAGAGCGCCGTGTCGCGCGCCGCAGCCATCACCGCCGCGGCGTTCTCCGCGCTGTTGTGATCCGTCACGGCGATCATTCCGAGCGCTCTCTCGCACGCCCGCCGGACGATCTTGCGGGGCGTCATGTCCAGCGACGCGCACGGCGAAAGACAGGTATGGATGTGCAGATCCACCGCGGTGACACTCAACACCGCTGCCGCCTCTCATTCTGCCCACGCGCCGTTCGCCACCTCGTTCTGACGCTTCAACTTCCTTTGATCCCCAGCTCGAACAGCTTCCCGACCAGGTCGAAGGTGGACAATCCGCTGACCATGATCGGGATCGCCTCGGCCGTCGCCTTGTCCACCGCCGCTTCCTCGGGCTCGCGCCCATTGACGAGAATGATCCCCGCCAGCGACTTCATGACCGCGACCGCGACGATGTTCTGATGCGTCTGCAGCGTGATCCAAACGTCTCCCTCGTTCGCGCGGGCCATGACGTCACTCAGGAGGTCGCTGGCGTAGCCATTGGTGACGTCGACGTCCAGGGACTCGGCTCCCGTACGCACGTCCAATTCGAGTTTCTCGACGAGCTCCGCGAGCTTCATCACGCCCCTCCGTCTGGCTTGTGTTGAGGACCCGTGAACATCCGGATCTTAAGCGTGGTCCCGATGCCGGGCGTTGAATCGATCTCCATCTTGTCCGCGCACTTGTTGATGTTTGAAAGCCCCATGCCGGCGCCGAAGCCGAGCTCCCGGACCCAGTGGGCAGCCGTCGAGTATCCGGTCTGCATCGCCTTCTCGATGTCCTCGATCCCCGGGCCGTTGTCCTTGACGCGCAGGAAGACCTCCTGCGGCGAGATGTGGAACTCCATCACGCCCCCGTCCGTGTAGATGACGAGGTTCATCTCGGCCTCGTAGGAGGCGATCGCGAGCCGGTGAATGATGTCCGGGTGGATCCCCAGCCGCTTGAGGTTCCTCTTCATGCCCGTCGAGGCGGATCCTGCGCGGTCGAAGTCTTTGCCCGGCACGTCGTATGTGAGATAGATCTCCTTATAGTCCGCCGTGATGTCCTCGAAGATGTGGCTCGCCCGGTAGCGGCGGAGCTCTTCCTCTTCGATCTCGCTCTCCAGCTTCCGCAGGACCCCCTCCATGAGCTTGCCCTTGGTGAGAATCCCCGCGAGCTTGCCTGTCGCGCGGTCGATCACGGGGAAGCGGCCGAAGCCGGACTCGTCGAAGCGCTTGATCGCGTGGACGAGCGGCTGGTCGGCATAGAGGCACTCCGGCTTCTTCGTCATCTCGGCCGCGATGGCGCAGTCCTCGCCTCCCGCACTGAGCCAGCGGATCAGGTCCTCGATGCTGACGATCCCGACGAGTTCCTCCCCCTCCAGGACCGGCACGCCCGAGATCCGGTGGTCCCGCAGGATGTCGCGCAGCTCGCTCATGGTCATCACGGGGCTGAACGTGTTCAGCTCTCGCCTCATGACCTCGGCGATCTTGAGCTCGTAGAGGAGCTCCTGAGTTTTCGCGTAACGGACATCCATGTTGGCGGCTTTCGCTACGCCTGCTGCGCGTCCTCTGTCGGGGTCGTGCTCCGGACCCCGTTCGAGTAGAGCTTGCCGCAGGATTCGAAAAGGCTGGACTCGGTAGACAGGAGGACGATCTCCTCTTGCTTCGCGAGCTCCGCGATCTTGGGATCGATCGGCCTGCCCCGTACGACGATCACGGCCTTGATGCCGAAGACCGAGGCGGTCCGCACGACTTGGGTGTTGTTCAGACGGGTCAGCAAAATGTCCGGCACTTCGACCCGAGCGAGAATGTCGCTCATCAGGTCGCTCGCCGCCGCCGTGCCGATCTCGGCGGCGAGCAGGCTGTCCGTCCCGTAGACCACCCGAGCGGGCAGGAGGTCGACGACTTCGCTAAGCCTCATGCACCACGCTCCTGTAACTCTCGACGATCTCGACGATCTCCGCGGGATCGACCTGTCCGTGCGTCACTTCGTCGACCACCACGACCGGTGCCAGACCACACGCCCCGACGCAGCGGACGGCCTCGAGGGAGAACTCCCGATCCTCGGTCGTACCGCCGACGGGGACGTGCAAGTGGTCCGTGAGCTTGTCTTGAATCTTGGCGGCGCCCTTGACGAAGCACGCAGTGCCGAGGCACACGCGAATGACGTGCTTGCCACGGGGCGTCATGGTGAAGAAGGAGTAGAAGGAGACGACGCCGAAGACGTCCGCGGCCGGCAGTCCGAGACCCAGGGCGATGTAGTCCTGAACGCTCGCCGGGAGGAAACCCAGCATCTCCTGCGCCTTCTGCAATACCG
>CP070725.1:1414046-1423590 GCA_020350845.1 Candidatus Bipolaricaulota bacterium | reverse complement strand
TCCGTACACCACGGGCCCCACGCTGATGCCGATGCGCGGCGGAGGGAGACGACGCTAGCGCACCGCGTGTCTCCGGCGCCGCCACACGTCATCGAATCCTCACGATCGCTTTCCCTGGCGCGCCGAACCGGTATGGTGATCCGCGGTGGCTGACGTCGCAGTGGTCATCATGCACGGCGCTCACGGGACGAGCCACGGCGAGCAGGTCGTCGAGCACGCACGTCAGGCTGCGACGGAAGATCTCATCGTCCGCCTGCGTGCCGTGGGAGCGGGATCGATCCACCTGCTGACCGATGCCGTGTCGTTCGCCGATCGGGTCTCGGCTCTCGATGTCGTTCCCTTCGCCTCGGCAAAGCCGGCCCCGTTCCACGCGGGCGGGGCGCTGCAAGAGGCGATCCGCAGCCTCAGACCCGACGGCGTCGTCTATTTCGGCAGCGGCACCGGCTCCCTTCTTGAGGAGGAAGAACTCCGAGGGCTACTCACGTTCGCCGCACAGCCAGATCCCGCTGCGCTGCTCAACAACCCCTTCTCCGTGGACTTCGCCGCCGTTTCCGGCGCCTCGCGCCTTCTGGAGATGGATCTCCCGCAGGGCGACAACGCCTTCGGCCTCGCCCTCGCGGATGCAGGATGGAATTGCCGTGCGCTCCCGCGGACCGCGGCGACCCAGTTCGACATCGATACGCCGACAGATGTCGCCCTCCTCGCCGCCACCGCCACCGGCGGCGAGACGTTGCGCACCGCCGTGCGCCACCTCGACCTGCCCACGGAAGCCATCCGCGAGGTCCTCGATCGGCTCGTCGATCGCAAAGCATGCACCTACCTTCTCGGGCGCGTGAACCCAGGGACGTGGGCGTGGTTCGAGTCGAACGTTGCGTGCCGCACCGCGGGGATCCTCGAGGGCCGCGGGATGCGCGGCTATCCCGATCGGCCGGGAACCGTGCTCGGTGCCCTTGTGGACAGGACATCTCCCGAGATCCTCTTCGACCGCCTCGGCAGGCTGTGCGACGCGGCGATCATCGACAGTCGGCCGTTCCTCTCGCCCGAGGGAGAGCTCCCGCCCGCGGAAGACCGGTTCTCGAGCGACCTCATGGCACCCGCAGAGGTCACCGACGAGCACTGGCGACGATTCACCGAAGCGGCGATGACGTGCGATGTCCCCGTCCTTCTCGGCGGGCACAACCTCGTCAGCGGGGGGCTCTACCTTCTCGGAGACGCATGCTGGCAGGGCTACGAGCTTCCCCGTAGACTTCCCACCGAACCCTTCGAGCCGACCGAGGAGCCCCATGTGCGACCCTGACAACCTGGCATCCCTGGAGCGAATCGACTCCCAAGTCGCCGAGATCGTGCGTGCGGAGGAGCGACGTCAGCGGCAGAAGCTCATCCTTATCCCGTCCGAGAGCCTGACTCCTCCCGCGATCCGGGAGGCGCTTGCCTCGGCGTTCACGAGCGTCTACGCCGAGGGCTATCCGCGTGCGGCGATGCGCGAGGCGTCCCCGAAGAGGCTCGCGGATCTGGCAGCGCAGCTGTCGTCCCACCGCCGCTATGCCGACTGGAGGTTCTACAAGGGAACAGAGATGGCGGACATCGTGGAGTCGCTCGCCTGCCGCCGTGCCGCGGAGTGCTTCGCGACGGAGCTCCACCCTGCGGAGACGATCCACGCCAACGTTCAGCCGCTGTCGGGAGCCGCGGCCAATCTCGCCATCTACGAGGCGTTCGTGAAGCCCGGCGACACGATGATGGGCCTCGATCTGCGGGAGGGAGGACACCTCTCCCACGGCTCCGAGTTCCACCTGAGCGGGCGCCGCTATCGCATCGTCTCCTATGCCAGCGATCCGTCCACAGGGCGCCTCGACTACGACGCGATCCGCGAGCTCGCGACGGCAGAGCGGCCGAAGATGATCATCGCGGGATTCACTTCCTTCCCGTGGCAGCCGGACTGGGCTGCGTTCCGCTCCATCGCCGATGAAGTCGGTGCGATCCTGTTCGCAGACATTGCCCACGTGGCGGGAATGGTCATCGGCGGTGCCTACCCGAACCCGATCGACCACGCGCATGTCGTCGGATTCACGACGCACAAGACGCTCTGTGGACCGCGAGGCGCCGTCATCCTGTCGAGCGAACCGGAGATCGCCGATCGTATCGACGCGGCCGTCTTCCCGGGCGAGCAGGGTGGCCCCCATGTGAACAAGTTCGCGGCGATCGCGACGGCGCTTTCCGTGGCCGCCACGGAGGAGTTCCGCGCCATGCAGCGGGAGATCGTCGATAATGCGGCACTGCTCGCTGCCGCGCTGCAGGAGAACGGTCTCACGCTGGCATACGGTGGAACGGACACGCACCTGATGGTCGTCGACCTCCGCCCGCTGGAGACGGACACGGGATTCCAGGTCATGGGGGAGATCGCCGCCCGCATCCTCGATCTCGCGGGGATCGTGTGCAACAAGAACACGATCCCGGGGGACTCCACGGCGGCCGATGCTCGCGGGATCCGGCTCGGCACCCCGTGGGCGACCCAGCGTGGGATGGACCGCGAAGCGATGACTGAGATCGCGAGGATTGTGGCGACGCTTCTCAAGGCGATTCGACCGTTCGAGTACATCGGCCTGTCCGGCCAGCTCTCACGCGGGAAACTGCCGATGGACACGCTTCAAGCGGCTCGCGCAGACGTGCGCGAGTTGATCGTCCGCTACGACTCGCAGGCCTTCCCGCGGAGCGACGCAACGGCGGACCACTACGCAAGCGGTGCAACGATCCTTCGCGTTCGTGGCGGCCGCAGCGCGGCACTCCTCCAGGAGGCATGCCCCGCGGACGTGGAGAGCCTGCCCACGGGGGAACACATCAACGCCCTTCTCTTTGACGGGGACGGGAGGCTCATCGCCGAGCCGGTGATCTGTCGGCTCGGGGACGACGACTTCCTCCTGCTCGTTCATCGCAGCGTCTCCGACGCCATCCAGGAGTGGCTGATCGGTCTCGCTGACGGCTACATCGTATTCGACAACGATGATCTCTTCCGCAAGGTGCAAGGTCCTGCGGTCATCGAGGAGATCGGCGCCCACGACGTGCCGGAGAGCGGCCGTCCGTTCCTCGCACTCGCGGTCCCCGGGCCCCGTCGTGAGGAGACGATCGCGGCGCTACACGAGCGTCATCCTGAGCAGTTCGATCTCTCCAAGCCGTACTTCGTGGGCCAGTCCCATCTTCCCCTGCCTCCGCCGGACGATGCGCGAGAGCCGTTCACGTGGAGTGAACCGTCCGACGAAGTGCTGCGGGAGACGCAGCTTCATTCAACCCACCGCCAGCTCGGGGCGAGGCTCGTCTCCTTCGCAGGCTGGGAGATGCCCGCCTGGTACAGCTCCGCCATCGAGGAGCACCGCGCCGTGCGCCAGACCGCGGGGCTGTTCGATCTCGGACACATGGGCGTCTTCTCGGTGTCCGGACGGCACGCGGCCTCATTCCTCAACGCGCTGACCTCGAACTACGCAGACTGGCTCGCCCCCGGGGAGTCCCAGTACGCCTATCTCCTGCGGCCGGACGGGGCGGTGATCGACGACATCTGGGTCTACCGTCGCGCGACCGATCGCTTCCTGCTCGTGGTCAATGCTGCGAACGAGGAGAAGGACTGGGCTTGGCTCACCGGCGTCAACGAACGGCGATACCTCATCGATGAGAAGCACCCCGGGCGCCGCGCGAGCCATCCCGTCTCCTTGCAGAACCTGAAGGACGAACGCAGTGTCGTCGACATCGCCCTCCAGGGTCCGTGCAGCCAGGAGATCTTGGAGCGAATCCTCGATCCGCGGGGGCGCGTCAAGGTCGCCTCGCTGCGGCGAACGGCGTTCTGCGAGCATGACATCGACGGTCACCAGCTGCTGATCGCGCGCACCGGGTATACGGGCGAGTCCGTCGGTTACGAGATCTACGCCGGCGGCGACGACGTGCCGTGGCTCTGGCAGAGCCTCCTCGAGGCGGGGGAGCCGCTCGGCCTGCGGCCGGTAGGGCTCGCGGCGCGCGACTCGACGCGGACCGAGGCGGGATTCCCACTCTACGGCCACGAGCTCGCCGGACCGCACGGCATCGATCCGTTCGAGGCCGGCTTCGCTGCCTACGTCAAGCTCCACAAGCCGTTCTTCGTCGGAAGGGGGCACTGCGTCGCGGCCTACCGAGAGCGCATGCGGGAGGTGATCCGCTTCGAGGTGAGTGGAGGCGACTCCCGCCCTGTGCACGAAGGGGCGGTGGTGATCGACCGCGGAGGTCGGGTCCTCGGGCGCGTGACGAGCTGCGTGAGCCTCGGGGAGACGCAGATCGGGATGGCACTCCTGGAGAACGTCGGAGCCGCACAGCCGGGTACCGCGATCACGATCCTCGAACCACAACGTCGGGACGAGGTGACCAAAGGCTCCTCGGAGCTCGCTGCCGGGGACCGCGTCGCGATTCCGATCGCGGCAACGGTACTCGCTCGCTTTCGCGAGGCTGCCTCGCTGCCGGTTCGCGCCGGCGAGTGAGCACGGGCGCTCTCAGCAAATCCCTCGGCTAGCGACACTCCCCTTCGTGTTCCGCGCAGTAGCAGCTGTCCGTCGTCTCGACCTCGATCGTGGCGTGGCGGATGCCGATCGCGCGGAGCTCGGCTCGCAGGCGCTCGCGAAGGGATGCGGCCTCAGAGATGGTTTCCGCACGATCGGGGACGACGTGCGTCGTGAGCACGTGACGCTCGCCGTCCTGTGACCACACGTGCGTGTGATGCACGTCGCAGACGCCGTCGACCGCCCGCATCCGGTCTTCGATCTCGGCAAGACGCATCCCTCCAGGAACACCCTGGAGGAGGACGGTGAAGGTTCGCTTCAGGTGGCGGATCACGTTCCACAGGACATAGACGGTGATGAGCACCGAGAGCGCTGGGTCGAGGATCGGCACGGGGCGGAAGCTCATCACGATGCTCACGATCAGCACCGCCACCCATCCGAGCACATCCTCGAGGAAGTGCCACGTCACGATCCGCTCGTTGAGCGTTCTTCCTCCCCGCATCCGCAGAGCGGCCGCGCCGTTGACGGCAATCCCGAGGAGTGCGATCGCAAGCATCCCCCCGACGTGAGGCATCCGCGGAGACGTCATGCGCGGGATCGCCTCCGTGAGGACGGCCACGCCCCCCGCGATCAGCACCGCCGATACGACGAGGGCGCTCAGCAGAGAGAACCGCCGATAGCCGTAGGAGAACGTCTCGTCGCCGCGGCGCTCCGCGAGCCGCGTCAGACGCCACGCGAGGACGAGGGAGATCGTGTCTCCCAGGTCATGGACGGCGTCCGAGAGGACCGCAACGCTGTTTGTCAGCAGACCGCCGACGAGCTCGATGACGGTAAACGTGAGGTTCAGGCCCAATGCGACGCCGATGCGTCGCGTGGGCGTATGCTCGTGTCCGTGGTGTCCTGACATCCCGCGGGATTCTACATCCAACCGGAGTGGCGCTCTGCTCGGCGGGCACGAGCGCGACGAGCGGCGCTGTGCCGCTTCGCGATCGCGGTCAGCCTCCGATCTCGGCGATGCAGTGCGGGCATCGCACGGCCGCCAGAGGAATTGAGGTCTTGCAGTACGGACACTCCTTGGTCGTCGGCGCGGACGCCTCTGCGGGCTTCTCCATACGCGCGTAGGCGCGCACCAACAGGAAAACCACGAACGCGATCAGCAGGAAGTTGACGAGGTTGTTGACGAACGCGCCGTAGTAGATCGCTGCCGCTCCCGCCTCGCGCGCTGCGGCGGCGGACTCGTAGACCTCCCCGGACAGGTTGATGTAGAGGTTGGCGAAGTCGACGTTCCCCGCGGCCTTGCCGACCACGGGCATGATGATGTCGTTGATGAACGAACCAACCAGCGTGGCAAACGCAACCCCCATGATGAACGCCACCGCGAGTTGCAGCAGGTTCCCCTTCTGGATGAACTCCTTGAACGCTTTGACCATCGCCCACCCCCGGAGTGTGTAGTCTGCAACGAGCATACCACAGCACGAAGAAGGTAAGTAGTCACGACGTCGGCCGAGGCCTACAGGTCGTGATAGAGCACAAATTCGTAGGGATGGGGTCGGTGCTGTACCTGCTCTGCCTCACCGCGTTTGGTGCGCACCCACTGCTCGATCTGCGGAGACGTAAACACCCCACCTGCGAACAGATACTCGTGGTCGGCTTCGAGCGCGTCGAGCGCCTCGTGAAGATCCCGAGGGGCGGCGACGAGTGGCGATGCGCTTTCCTCCGAGGCGCGGTAGAGATCGCGGTCGAACGGCCCGAGCCCGAGATCGGTCGCATTCAGGCCCCGCGCGATCCCGTCCAACCCCGCCATCAGCATTGCCGCGAACGCAAGATAGGGGTTGCAGGTGGCGTCCGCGGTGCGTAGCTCGATGCGTCGTCGCTCGCCGTCCGCGTAGCGCGGGATGCGAACCGCCGCGGAGCGGTTCCCCTCGCCGAACGCGAACCACACCGGCGCCTCGAATCCGGGAACGAGCCGGCGATAGGAGTTCGTCGAGGGATTGCTGAGAGCGCACAGGCTGCGGCCGTGCGACAACAGGCCGCCGATGTAGCAGAGTGCGAGCTCCGAGAGTTCGCCGTTCGCGGAGAACAGATTGCTGCCGTCACGTTCGAGGAACTGATGAACGTGGAGCCCGCTCCCGTTCTGGTCATGAATCGGCTTGGGGAGGAACGTCGCCTCCCACCCCGCGTCGGCCGCGAGACAGCGAGCGGCGTCTTTGGCGATCAACGTCGCATCGGCAGCGTCCGTCAGTCCGTGGAAGCCGAGCTCGATCTCCACCTGACCGTGGGCGCCGACCTCGTGATGGTGGTAGCGAACGTCAAAGCCGCGCCCGATGAGCCCGCGGCAGATCTCGTTGCGCAGAGCGAACAGACGATCCCGCGGCGGGCAGACGTGATAGAAGGAGTGATCACCGTGAGGATGCATCGGATTGATGACCACGCCCGATCGACACGGCCCGGCCTCGACCTGTAGCTCGCGGAAGACATAGAACTCGAGCTCGGGGCTCATGCGCACCGCATCCGCGCCGCCCTCCGCCGCCACAAAGGCCTCGGCGCGTCTCGCCACGGCGCGCGGATCCCCGGGGAAGGGTTCGTTGGTCTGCGGGACGAAGACGTCGCACAACATCGACAGGACCCGCCCGCCGCAGGACAGGGTGACGGCCGCGGTGGCGGGATCGGGACGCAGGACCATGTCGCTTCCTTCGACGGCCGCGAAGCCGAGGTTCGAAGCATCGAACGCCACTCCGCGTTCAAGGAGGCTCGAGTCGAGGCGATCAGCGGGGATCGTGACATGCCGCCAGCGGCCGACGAGATCGGTCACGCGAAGATCGACGAACTCGATCTGCTCGTCCGCGAGGTGCTGCTGTAGCTCCTCCAACGTCGCCATCGCCTCTCCCTCGGACACCGGCGCTGTGCTCGCCCGCCCTGCGCATCCTGGAGGGCGCGCAGGGGCGTACAGGCTACGGAGCCGTGCCGGCCCCGTCAACCGGCGCGGTGAAGACCTCCCAGTAGAGGTGGCAGAGATCGTGCCAGTCGCTGTGCGCGACATCGCGCGCGCAGCTCTTGCCGCTGCCCAGGTGAAACTCCCCCATTGGCGGAATCAAGGCATCATGCCGTGCCATGTTGTACAGGAACCTGAAGAAGACCCCGCACGGGTCGTCCTGATGGCGAGCGATCGTCTCCTCGAGAGTCCCGGCACTCCTGCGCAGCTCGCGGTCCCAGGCTGCGAGGTACTCGACGCAGGCGCAGAGGGCATCACGATCCTTGTCCGTGATCAGATAGTGGGCAGGACGGCTCCGTCCTTCGATCTCGGCGGCATTCCACTGCGCCGAGGCGCTCATCGCGGGGTTGATCGCCATGTAGAAGCGGCCGAGTTCCACACTCTCGGCCGCATAGCCGTCCTGCGCCAGCAGATCCGCGAGCGCGGCAAGGAAGCTGCTCGTCCACTCACTTCCCCCGTCGTGCGGGTTCGGGTCGCGGGGGGTGTCTACGTCGGCGTAGGCCGGCTCATCGGCCGCCGACGCGGTCCACACACGGGTGATGTTCCCGTGCGGCGACAGCGCGGGAACGAAGCTGCCGCCGAACCCGGTATCGAGGAGCACGTACACGCGGCTCGGCACATAGGTGCTTCCGGGAAGCGTCAGGACGCGCGCCAGTTCCTGCGCGCTGAGCGGTCGGCCTCCGATCCAGAGCAACTCCGGAGAGGCATGACACGTGAGGTAGATGTAGAGGCGGTCGCAGCACCTGTAGAGCGGGATCTCCGTGAACAGCCGCTCGATCTCCGCCTCGAGTGCCGCCGGCGTCGCCTCCCCGGCATCGAGCGTGGTAACGCGCATCCCAAGACCCGCCGCTGCATCCCGCATCCGCCCGATGTCCGTGCGGAACTCCGTCTCGTTCGCCTCTCCCGGCGCCCAGCCATTCACCAACAGGAACCAGTCGAACGGATCTCCACCGATCCATCCCGCGTCGAACTCGCGATCCCGCGGGGTGGTGATCGCGCGCCCATGGGTGCCTGCAGACGCGATCCACCCATCCTCGTCCCAGTAGGCGTCGTCGTCGACCCACATCGAGGAACCGTTGAGCACCGGCCACCACGCCTCCTGATGAACGGTGAACGTGCCGTTTGCGGCATCAATCAGGACGAACAGCGTGGGGTGGGCATACTTCGCGTACGGATCGAGATCGATCCAAGCGAACCAGGTCCGGTCTTTGATCCGGTAGTCCATGAGGTACGGCGCAGAGGTCACGTCACCTCCTGGCAGGACGGGGAGATACGGGGCCAGATCATCGCGCGCGTCCAGCGCCTCGTCGTAGAGGAACGCGACGTAAGAATCGGTAAGCGGCAGCTGCGGGAGGACCGTCTCCACGAGCAGTGCCGCGGCCTCCTCGCGACTCAGCGACGGTACAGGTCTCCCCGACAGGATCCCGCAGGCGAGTGCTGCGGCCGCGATTGCCATCGCGATCCCGAACGTTCTTCTCGATCTCGTCATCCCTCCCCTTTCCGACTCTCGGCTCTCAGCCCGTCCGCGGGACAGTGTAGCCTCGCGCCCGGCGATCGCATGGGGGAAGGCAGCGGTATCTCGAGCCGGAGGGCACGAGGGCGCGGCGACCTGGGCCACGCCCCTGCCGGTCCAGATTGGCGTCCGTCCTAAAGAACAGGCTCGCAGATGTCGACGATGTGCTTCTTCTCCGGATGCTGGTCGGGATCGTTCAGGTAGAGCTCGTAGCAGAGCCTGTCGAGATCGGACTCGATGCCGTTCGCGGGCATCCACTCCCCCACCAACCGGTCCCATGCAGCGCCGTACTCCGTGACATCGATCTCCACGTTTGCGACGGCGAACTTCCCCCCAGGGATCTTCATCGTGGTCACGTCTCCGTCGACCTCGGTCCCCTCGGGAACGGTGATACACGCGTCGGATCGTAGCTCGGACGCGTCCACCTTCCTTGGATCGTCGCGATAGACCGCGAGCACCTGCGTCTGCGGGAACTGGATCAGCCCCTTCGAGCCCGCCCACTGGAAGATCCTCTCGATCGCCTTCCCG
>CP070725.1:1408886-1413946 GCA_020350845.1 Candidatus Bipolaricaulota bacterium | reverse complement strand
GGCTGTTGTGGATCGCGATCCACAAGTGGAGTGGCCTAGCCATGGTGGTCGAGTCGATACTCCACATAGCCCTCCGCTGGAAGTGGCTGGTGACGATGAAGAAGCGGGCTCTCAAGAGAAGGTAATCGAAGATGGGCGCCCGCCGCAGCCTGTATGGCGGGCGCCTGCGTGTGTCTGCAGATGAACTACGGCGTGACGACTTGGACGCACATCTCACGCCTCGAATCATCCTGGAAGTGGAGATTGGCGACGTAGTCGCCTGGATCCAGGCCGCGGTGTCGCGGATCGAGGACTGGGTGACCCCGGTGTCCCAGTCGTACGTCGTCGATCCGTACGGCACGTGGGTGAGCTCATTCCCACGTGAACCACGTGGGCGGGGGGCTGACAACCGTCGGTATGATAACCGCTGCTATTGCTGGCAGGATGATGCCGTACGGAACAAGTTCGCTGTCCCAAATCGACATGTAGACGGTTCTGATCAGTCCGTCATAGATGGGGTCGTCGCTGGACGTCGTCACCACGGGGGAGCTCTGCTGATAGTCCTCAATGATGCCGTCGTCCACCGCGTACAGACAGACCATCTCTGGCCCCCACGCGCTCGGCGTGAAGAGGATCACGAGATCCTCCCCGGGTTGGCCCTGCTCTGTCCTCAACTGCGTATCAATCGCCACGGTGACTTCGACGTCTGCCACCGGTGCCGAGCTGAGGCCAATCCCGAAGCGGTAGCACGATCCTCCGCCCTCCTCGACTCGTGAGCTGGTGTTCCAGTCCAGGGAGATGATCAGATGCCCGTCCGGGTAGTCGATGGTGAACGTCCGCGCCGGGCTCCAGGCGGACTTGTTCCGCGATCGATCGCTCGCCGTCATGTACCAGGTGTACGTTCTCTCAGGGAGACCTGTCGAGGTCCACGAACCGCCGGCTGTTCCGAGGTTGATCTCGAAGCCCGTCATGTACAGTGTGTAATAAAAGACGTACAGTGTGTAGTAGACGTGGTCACTCAGATCATCAATGGACGGTGTCCACTCGAACGTCACGCTATCCGACGGCACGGTCGATCCATCGGCCGGCGATAGGGGGCCTGGCACAGAGGGCGGTGTCTTGTCGAAGATGCATCCCGAGCCGTCCGTCGTGGTCGTCACCTGGGGACCAGGCATCCCGCCGATCGACTCGTAGTCGATGGTGAAGACGACATCCCCTTCCGGATCCTCCTCAGTCAGTACGTAGTACGCTTCCCAGACTGTGCCGTCCCGATTGGCGGTGGGCTGAACGTTGTGGCCCATGATGGTCACGACGGGGGTCTCCGCCAACGCACGTGACGGGTACAACCGGAGCCGAACCTTGCCACCGACGGCTGTCCAGCCGGCGCCGCAGCACGCCTCCGGTCCGTGGGCGTACAGTTCGACGCCGTAGAGCTCCGGAGGTGCGCCACACTCGGCGCCCCCCGAGAGTTGCGGTAGGGGGATGTCGCCGGCCTCGTAGATATCCCAGCCACGTGTGGGCGGGTAGATCGCGTTGGAGGAGACGCGATAGAAGCCGTCCCGCCCTTGGTCGATGTACCACCGAGTCGACCGGTGGTAGATGACCACGCCCTGCGAGTTCTCGTACGACGGCCTGCCGTCCACGATGCCGACGAAGTGATACGTGCCTCGCGCGGCATCCATTCCCGCTCCCGTGATCACGATATCCTCGAAGCAGTCCCCTACGACGCATGTGCAATCGGCGCCCAGGACTGCGAACGAGACCAGCGCTGCGAGGACGGCCGCGAGCAGCGCGCCACCGACACTAGACTTGAAGCGTTCCATGCGAGCACCTCCACTCAGCTCTCCGACACACCCTGTGAGGCGCTCCGCTAGCGTTGCTGACGAGCCGCGGATCCGCCGAAGCAGCCTAGGAGTTGTCAGGCGATCCCGTCAAGCTAGATCCGTTCCATCGGCTGCTATCCCCCACCCACAGGCGGGAAGAGGCCGACGCGGTCTCCGTCGCCGAGGACGTGATCGCCGCAGGAGACGGTGCGCCCGTTCACCATCACGAGATGAACCTCCTCCCGACGCAGCTCGAGCGTCTCCAGGAGATCGTCGATCGTCGCCGACGGCGGAAGCTCGACCTGCGCCGGCTCGCCTGCCCTTCCGGGCACGCCCTCTCGGACGAGCGACGCGAACCGACGGACCTCAACCTGCATCGGGGGACTCCTCCTGGGGACGGAAGTACCACTTGTAGAGCAGCTGCATGTCGTCGGGGAAGAGCCCGATGCGCAGCGGTGCCGCGAGGCGGGTCTCGAGTGAGGCATAGCGCCCGTCGACGAACAGGTTCGACCCCAGCTCCTCCCGCGGGATCCCGAGTCGATCGACGAGATCGCCGAGCCGCTCACCCGGCTCGACGCGAACACGGAGGATCGAGGCGGCACGGGGGCTCTGCTCCGTGGCGAATCTTCGCAGCTTGCCGTAGAGGTGGAGGGCTGTCATCGGGCGACTTGGGCGCCGGGCGTCTCGACGGCGCGGCGATGTTTTCCTCTCCGCTATTCGCTGACCTTGTCCAACTCGGCGTCGGAGATGTCCCACACGGCATCGTGCGGCGGGAGCGGCTCGCTCTCCATGAACGCCGGGAGTCGATCGTGGACGTTGGTAAAGCCCGCCTTCCGGTTGAACGCGCGTTCCAGAGCGAGGATCTCGCCGCCGATGCGTGTGACGTCGTCCGCGTCCCAGTTCGTCCCCAACACGCCGTTGCACTCATCGATCATCCCTTCGAAGCCGGACTCGATGTCGAGGATCGCGAACGCGATGAACAGGCAGTGTCCGGTGGAATCGATGAACGCCGTCGCCTCCTGGAACCCCTTCGCCACGGAGGCCTTGTCCGGATCGAGGGGATCGAGCTTCTCCGAGACGCCGAGGATCTCGGGAGCGATGGTGTATCCCGCGGTGTGATCCGCGCCCATCGGTGTCGTCGCGTAGGTCATCCCGATGCCCTTGATCGCGCGCGGCTCATACGCCGGCATGTTCTGCCCCTTGACGTGGGGGACCCGCTCGACGCCGTACGCACGACCGGTGACGACTGCGCCGTTGCCGAGAATGCGACCGCGGGGGGTCGCTTCGCCCACCTCGTGGAGCAGTTCGATCGCTCGCTGGGCATCCCCGAACGCGGCGACCCCGCCCTCCATCGCGACGGCGATCGTTCCCCCCATCTCGATCGTGTCCAGGCCGTACTCGTTACACAACTGGTTCATCTCCGCGATCGCGTCAAGGTCGTCGATCCCGCAGTTCGCCCCGAGCGCCCAGTCGGATTCGTACTCGATGCACGAGGTGTGCTCGGAGCCGTCCTCCCGATGCCAGACGTTCGAGCAGGCGATGATGCACCCTGGGGAACAGGGATGGTTGTACAGCTCAGATCCGGTGCGCTCCTTGTTCCCGTCGAAGATCGCTTCCCCCGCGATCTTCTCCGCGCCGTCGAAGCGGCCCTCACGGAAGTTGCGCGTCGGGAGCGCCCCCGCCTCGTTGATGATGTTGACTAGGACGGCGGTTCCGTAGGTGTTGAGCGCGCCCTTGGGCTTCGTGATGTCGTGGCTCATCAACGCGTCCGCGACCTTCTTGCGCCCCTCGTCGAAGAGCGCTTGATCGGCGATGGAAACGCCCTCGGCGCCGGAGTCGTCGACGATGATCGCCTTCAGCCGCTTGCTTCCGAGGACGGCGCCAATCCCGCCGCGCCCCGCGTAGCGGCTGGCACGGCCTTCGCGGTCGCTGAAGCACACCCCGGCCGCGGCCATGCGCTGCTCCCCGGCGACGCCGATCGCACAGACGTCGATTGCCTCCACTCCTCCGTACCGTTCGTAGATCGAAGCGTAGGCTTCCGAGAGCTTGATGCCGCTCCACTCGTCCGCGGGCTCGAAGCGGCCTTCGTCCTGTGACACCTTGACCAGCCACCAATCGTCCCCGGAGGCCATGCCCTCGACCACGATCGCACGGATCCCGAGCCGCGCGAGACGGCCTCCCCAACCGGTCCCCGCGTTCGCCTCCTTGATCGTGCCCGTCAACGGGGACTTCGCGCCGACGGAGATCCGTGAGGATGTGGGCGCCGCTGTCCCGGTGACCACCCCGGGAGAGAAGACGACCACATTGTCCGGCGACAGCGGATGGCTGGTCGGCGGGACCTCGTCGTGAACGATGCTCGAGGTGAGCCACCGTCCGGCTCGATGTGCGTAGCGGTCGGGGACCGGCTCGAACGTCGCCGTTCGATCGGTCATGTTGATGCGGAGAATGCGCTCCATCCCTGGCCTCCTTGCAGGTCCATCGGCTTGGTGTCTTCGTCGGTCTAGCATGGGGGAGGGGGGGCTGTCAACCCCAAGGGGCCGGCCGCCCCCTTCACACGCCACGGAGTGCGTACCCAGGGGGCGAACCGGCGAGCTCATTCCGCACGGTAGGTAGCGACTCGGGCGCCGCGGGTTCATCGCGTCGGCAAGCGGCCGGCCGACGGCAGCACTACATCGGCGGGCGTCCGAAGAGCAGGACGTCCGGAGGGCCGCGGCTCGCGAGGTAGAGGTCGGCGATCCCGTCGCCGTTGAAGTCCGCGGCCTCGTCGGCGAAGACGCCGCGGCCGTCGTTGATCAGCAGGATGTTGGCCCCGCAGACACGAACGCTACCCACAGAGCGCACCGGACGGAGCGCCCGACCTCGCGCACGACGGCCCTCCTGTCTACTCCTCTTGCACGTAGGTGATCGCGGAGATCACTGCCCCCTGGGGATCCATGAACGTGCAGAACCTGCCCACACCGGGGATGTCAGTCGGGGCGACAAGGAGCTTCCCGCCGTACGTCTTGACCTTCTCGGCGACCTCATCGACATCATTGACCGTCACGTAGCTCATCCAATGCGGCGGCGTTCCCGGAGGAATCGACTCGGGCATTCCCATGATCCCACCGATCTGCTCCTCCCCCGCCTTGAGAACCGCGTACGGCCCGGAGCCCATGTCCATCTCCTCGATCTCCCATCCGAAGACGGTCGCATAGAACGCCTTCGCGCCGTCGACGTCCGTCGTCATCAGTTCGGTCCAGCTGACATCGCCTGGCGTCT
>CP070725.1:1396181-1408786 GCA_020350845.1 Candidatus Bipolaricaulota bacterium | reverse complement strand
CGGCATCACGTGCACGCTGCTCGGGGTCCGTCGTTTCGCCGAAGATCGCAGTCTCGGACATCTCGGCCAGATCGAGGAATTCCCCTCGTGTGCCTCGATCGCAGCTGCCTTCTGTTTGAGCGCTCCCGGCCGCAGGGGCCGAAACCGCCGTTCCGACGTCTCGATCCTTGAGGTGCTACTCCAGTGCTGTGAGCTGCCGCTTGAGCAGCGACACGTGTTCCATCTCCTCCCGGAGAACACGATCGAGACGCTCTCGCCCGTCCGCGCCGACCACGAAGTCGCGCAGCCCGAGGTAGAACAGGATCGTCTCCTTCTCGATGTGGATCGCCGTGCGCAGGAGCTCCTCGCCGGACGTCATCTTGGCGGCGAGCGCTTCGGGATCGAGGCCATCGTCGAACACGGCGGCATCGGCCATTGCTCTCAGGTACGCGGCCGCCTCGTCAGTCGGCGTGGCCGGGCCGCCCGTGGGGTCGGCCGACGCGAGCTCCTCGGCCATTGCCGTGAAGACCTCGCGGTGCGCGTCCTCCATCGCGGCAAGCTCCTCGAGCCTCGCCTTCAGCACCGGGCGATCGGTGTTCGAGGCGGCGGCGCGGTAGAAGGCAGCGCCGTTGCGTTCGATCCGCTCTGCCATCAGCAGGACTTCGTTCACGGTGAAGCCAAGCGACATGCTCATCCCTCCTAGTACTCGTCCGGGAGTCTCCTCAACTCGGCGAGTGTGAAGGCCGGCCCGTCGACGCACACGTACCTGCTTCCGATGTTGCATCGGCCGCACTTCCCGATGCCGCACTTCATGCGCATCTCGAGAGACAAGAGGATGTCTTCGGGAGCGAACCCCAGCTTCGCGGCGACGGGGAGGGTGAACTTCATCATCAGCGGGGGGCCGCAGATCACGATCATGGCGTTCGCCGAGGACGGCGCAACCCTCTCGAAGAGGGTTGGGACGAAGCCTTCGTGGCCGGACCACGTTTCGTCTCCCTCATCGACCGTGATCTCAACCCGGATGTCGTCCCTCCTGCCCCATGCCGCGAGGTCCTCCTTGTAGAGGAGCTCGCCGGGGCTCCGCGCGCCGTAGATCACGGTCAGATCGGTGAAGTCCGCCCGATTCCCTGGGCTCAGCATGTAGGCCGCCAAGGATCTCAGTGTCGTGAATGCGAAACCGCCTCCGACGACGACGACGCTCCTTCCCTTCATCCGCTCGATGGGGAAGGGAATCCCCAGCGGACCTCGAACGCCGATGACGTCGCCCTCCCGCAACCTGTGGAGGGCGTCCGTGACCGTTCCTGTACGCTTGACGGTGAACAGCAGGCGATCTCCCTCGGTCGGCGAGGACGCGACTCCGAGGGGACACTCGCCGGCACCGTACACGGAGACCTCCGCAAACTGCCCGGGAAGATAGGTGAAGGCGGCTCGCTCCTCGGGGTCGATGAACGCGACGGTGAACGACTTGAGATCTCGCTCGTCATTCTCGATCACCGCCTTCTCGATGGTGGCTCGACGAGGCAGATACGGGTTCGGTCGGGGCATATCATGCACCTTCCACGTTCATGATTACGGTCACGGCCTCGAGAAGCGACCGCAGATCGATCCCCGTGGGGCATCCGGTGATGCACCGGCCGCAGCCGACGCAGAGCGCCTCCCCATACCGCTCGGGCCCGTAGAGGAACTTGTGGAGGATCCGCTGCCGCAGGCGAGCGGCCTGACGCTCTCGCGGATTGCGGCCGGAGCCGTGGAGTGTGAACGACGGAAACGCGCAGGAGTCCCAGCTGCGGACCCGGCGACCGCGTCCTCTTCGGGCCTCGTCCGTGATGTCGAAGCAGTGGCAGGTCGGGCAGACATACGTGCAGACGCCACAGCCGATGCACGTTGCTGCGATCTCATCCCACACGGTGTTGTGGAAGATCCCCGCCAGCCTTGCGAGATCCGTCGGGTACTCCACCGGCTCGATCTTGGCCGTGGCCTGGGTCTCCGCCTCCACGGCTGCTGCGACATGCTCTGACGCCGCCGGCTGAGCCAGATCTCCACCGCTCTCGAGGAGCTCCCTTCCCGTCTGCGTGACAGGCCTCGCGAGCAGACGCTCTCCGATCCCGATGAGGAGCAGGTCGGAGCCGGCGGGATCGGCCGGGCCCCCACCTACGGAAGTGCAGAAGCACGCGGGCCCAGGCTCCGTACAGGAGAGAGAGACGATCGTCGTCGCCGCGTACCGCGCACTGAAGTACGGGTCCTCCACACCGTCTGACTGAAAGATGCGATCGAGCAGCGCCAGGGCGCGAGCGTCGCACGGGCGGATGCCGAACAGTACCCGCTCCCGTGGCTCGGCGATGGTCTCGTTCGGCTCCGAGGACGGGAACCGGAAGAGCACTTCGGTCTGGGGGAAGAGGACTCCCTTGGGCGAGGCGACTCCATGACCCGCGTCGAGGCAGAGTTGGAATGGACCTTCGATACGGTCGTAGCGAATCCCCGTCCGATCGGCTGTCGGACCGACGATCTCACGTTGCGGTGCAATCCGCAAGGCGAATTCGGTCACCGCGTCGCGAGGCACGATTCGCTCGTTCATCGCACCCCCATTCCCCGGCCGCCCTTCCCCGGCTCCGTCATGAACGTCTCGTCGTCCTCAAGTGCGAATCGGCAGAGCGGCTCGGGCTCGTCGAGCGATGTTCCGACATCCGTTCCGAATCGCACCTTCACGTCCCCGTTGACCTTCTCATAGAGCATCCGCAGATCGATCCCCAGGGGACACGCGGAGACGCACGCGCCACAGCTCACGCATCGCCCGGCCTGATGGAACGCGCGCCCAAGGTGGAAGAGCGCGAGATCCGTCTCATCCGTCGTGACGCCGATCCACCTCGGATCGCTCGCGTCGGCGAAACACTCGGTGCAGAAGCAGTTGGGACAGGCTTCACGGCAGGCGTAGCAGCGAATGCAGCGGGCCACCTCGCCTTGGAAGTGCGACCATCGCTCCTCGGGCTCAGCTTCTGTCAGTGAGCTTGCGGGGTCATCGAGTGCGTCCCTCCTCGGAGCTCGCGGCTCGCCGAGGAAGCGATCGGAAAGGACGGCCGACGGATGAGCGCACGTTCGGCAGTCGTCGAGCAGCACATCCTCCGCGCTCAGGATGTGCTCTCCCGAGCCCGTCGCGCGCACGGCGAGGTCGTCCCCACTCCAGATCGCCGCGGCGATCTCGCCGCCGACGCGGGCGGCGACCTTGTGCCGGTCGATCATCCCTGGGCAGTCGACGCCGATGATCAAGAGGGACTCACGAGAGATCTGATTCGCCTTCATCAGCGTCACCAGCGACCGACTGACACATCCCTTCGCGAGGAGGCCGATCCGTGGGGGAGCGTCGCCCGTCGCGCCGGGCGGAGACCGAAGTAGCTCGCGAAGAAGGGCGGCGAGGTTCGGTGTGCACGTCCGGTTCCACACGAGGCGCGCGACCCCGTCTGCGTCATGAAGGACGCACGCGGCACTGCGAAGGGGAACGCGCGAGCTGCTGTATCCGAGGAAGAGGTCGATCGCTCCCTCGGCGAACAGCCTGACGACTTCGCTCCGCAGTTGCTCCTCGACTTCCCTCATTGAGCTTCCTCGATCGACTTGACCATCTTCGTGCCGGGCCCGACCTGTCGGACGGCGCCGATCACCCTCTCCAGGATCTCCGCGAAGCGCGCGCCTTCGGCCGCGGAGACCCATGAGAAGTGAATCCGCTCCGGCTCGACGCCGACATGCTCAAGTAGGCTCTTCAGGACGGCGAACTTCCTCCGCGCGAGGAGGTTCCCGCTGACGTAGTGGCAATCCCCGGGATGGCATCCGCTTACGAGGACGCCGTCGACACCGTTCTGCAGCGCTTTGAGGACGAACAGCGGGTCGATCCTCCCGGAGCACGGCACGCGGACAACGCGCACATTCGGGGGATACTGCATCCGGCTCACTCCGGCTAGATCGGCGCCTGCGTAGCTACACCAGTTGCACAGGAACGCCACGATCCGTGGCTCGAACTCCGCGTTGGCCTCGATCATCGCCCGACCGCCTCCAGCATCGCCAGGATCTGTTCGTTGGCGAACCCCCTCAGATCGATCGCTGCGGCGTGGCACGTGGCAGCGCAGACGCCACAGCCCTTGCAGAGGGCTTCCTTCACGACCGCGTGTCCTGTCTCCTCGTCGAGTTCGATCGCGTGATAGGCGCAGACCTCGACGCAGACTCCACAGCCGCTGCACTGCGAGCCGCGAACCTCGGCGATCTTCGCTTCGGTCTCGAGGGTGTCGTTCGCGAGGACGGTTGCCGCGCGTCCTGCGGCGGCCTTCGCCTGGGCGATGGCTTCCGAGAGGTCCTTCGGGTAGTGCGCCAGTCCGCAGACGAAGACCCCGTCTGTCGCGAAGTCGACGGGGCGAAGCTTGATGTGTGCCTCGAGGAAGAAGCCGTCGGGGCCAAGGGGCACCTTGAACACCTGTGAGAGCCCCTTGTTGTCGGGGTTGGCGGCGATACCCGATGCAAGGACGACGGCGTCCGGGTGGAGGACGAGTCGACGGCCAAGGACGGCGTCGTCGACTTCGACTCGCAAGCCACCGGCGGAGACGGAGACCCTTGGCGGGCAGTCGACGTCATATCTTGTGAAGAGGACGCCCGCCCGTCTGGCCTCACGGTACCAGGACTCTCTCAGGCCGTAGGTGCGCATGTCGCGGTAGAGAACGTATACGGAAGCCTTGGGGTTGACCTCCTTGAATCGGAGCGCGTTCTTCACCGCTGCGGAACAGCAGATGCGGCTGCAGTAGGGGCGGTCCTCGACGCGTGACTCGACGCACTGGACCATGACGATCGACCTCGCCCTCCGGATTCCTACGTCGCCCGCTGCGAGACGGTTCTCGAACGAGCGGAGGGTCATGACACGATCCGTTGTACCGAACCGATGGCTCGTGGGCTCGACGGCGGTCGCCCCGGTCGCAAGGATGGCCACACCGTGACGGATTGGGTTCGGCACTCCGGCCAGCCGCGTCTCGAAGTTCCCGACGTATCCGACGACGTCCTCGACGGTCGCACCGAGATGCACGGTGATCCGCTCTTCGTCTCGGACCCGCTCGCGCAACGACTCGAGCAGCACATCGGGGTCGCCTCCATCGAGCATCGTGCGGAGATGCCGGAGGTTTCCCCCAAGCTCGCCTTCCTTCTCGACGAGGTGCACCGGGAAGCCCTGCGCGGCAAGAGTAAGCGCGGCCGTCATCCCGGCGGCTCCCCCGCCGACGACGAGGGCTGATTTCTCCACACGGGTTCGCGTGGTCGACAGTGGTTGCAGGAGGGCTGCCTTGTCGATCGCCATTGCCAGCAGGTCCTTGGCCTTTGCCGTCGCCTCCTCCGGGTACTCCCGATGGACCCACGAACACTGCTCGCGGATGTTGACGAACTCGAACAAGTAGGGATTCAGCCCGCTGGAGCGGAGGGTGTTCATGAACAGCGACTCGTGCGTGCGCGGAGTACAAGCGGCAACGACGACGCGGTTGAGCTCCTTCTCCCGGATCGCCTCTGTGATCGCCGACTGTGCGTCTCGTGAGCAGGTGAAGAGGAAGCCCTCCGCATGATCCACAGCCGGGAAGCTGCGTGCGTAGTCGACGAGGGACGGGACATCGATGGTTGCGCCGATGTTGATCCCGCAGTTGCAGACGAAGACGCCCACCCGCGGCGGTTCGCCGCGGATGTCCCTCTCGGGAGGATGCTCGACGGAGAACTGAGCGGGTGGGGAGGAGCGAACCGCGCACGCCGCCTCGGCCGCGGCTGCACTCGCCTCGACGACCGACTCCGGAATGTCCTTCGGTCCCGAGGCAACTCCGCACACGAAGAGTCCGGGGCGAGGCGTCCGCACGGGCTCGAAAGGCTCGACGGGCACGAATCCGTGCTCGCCGACCGGTAGACCGAGATCATTGAGGGCGCGGCGTCCCTCGGGGTCCACGACAAGGCCGACGGAGAGCACGGCGAGATCGAAGACCTCGTGCTCGACGGACCCGCGCTCAGAGGTGTATTGGAGGACGACGGCGTCGGTCCGTGCGTCGGCCTCGACGGACGAAACACGGGCCCTCACGAAACGAGTCCTGCCGACGGATTCGGCGCGGTCGATGAACCGGTCGAATCCCTTCCCATATGCGCGGAGATCCATGTGGAAGACGGTCGACTCGACGTCGTCCAGATGCTCGCCGACGATGATCGCATCCTTGGCGGCCTGCATACAGCAGATCGACGAGCAGTAGTCGTTCCCGGCATGAGTGTCGCGTGACCCGACGCACTGCAGGAACGCGATCTTCCTCGGTGGGCGACCGTCCGACGGACGGACGATGTGTCCTTCGGTCGGTCCGCTGGCGGACAGCAACCGCTCGAACTCGAGACTCGTCACGACATTGGGGAAGGCACGGTAGCCGTACTCGCTCCTCTCGACCGCGTCGAACACCGCGTAGCCGGTCGCAAGGATCACGCCTCCGACGTCGATCTCGTGCTCGGTGGCGGTTTGCCCGTAGTTCACGGCGCCGGGCTCACAGACCTGCTCGCAGAGGCCGCACGTCCCGCGTGTGAGGCGAAGGCATCGGGAAGGGTCGATGACCGCGGCCGACGGGACGGCTTGCGGGAACGGGACCCTGATGCACTTCGTCTTCACCAGATCCTCGTTGTAGGGGTCGGGGATCGACACCGGACACTCCACGCTGCACCTGCCACAGGCCGTGCAGCGCTCCACGTCGACGTAGCGCGGTCGTTCGATCACCTTGACGCGAAACGCGGGAGCCTCGCCGTCGATCGCGGTGACCTCCGACGTGGTATGGATCGTGATGAGCGGATGATCCCCCGCGGCGACAAGCTTCGGCGAGAGGATGCACATCGCGCAATCGTTTGTCGGGAACGTCTTGTCGAGCTGGGCCATCCTACCGCCGATGCTCGGGCCGCTCTCGACGAGGATTGCCTCGACGGACATCGCGGCGAGGTCGAGCGCTGCCTGGACACCGGCGATCCCGCCTCCGATCACCATCACCCGCTTGTGCTTCACCCGTGGCCTCCAAACCCTCTCGCTGATCCCTACGCGCTTTCCTCCTCGTCGTCGGCCGCACCTTTTGCGCTCGATGCACGTCGCTCCGCGAACTCGGCGAATGCCTCCGAGAGTTGGGAGTGGATGAGCTCTACGCGCTCCTTCTGCGCCGCCAGATCGATCTCGGCCAATCGCTCGGCGGCGTCCGGGGGAGCGTACTCCCCGCGGATCGCGAGATAGCGCACGGCACGCATGATGTCCGGGAAGTTGACGCCTTGAGGGCAGTGGACGTGACAGCGATAGCAGACAAGGCAGGTCCAGATCGCGGGCGACGAGAGGACCTCCTCGCGCATTCCGAACAGGATCTGGCGGATGACCCGCCGCGGACTGAACTCGGAAGAGACCTCACTCACCGGGCAGCCCGCGACACACGTGCCGCATGCGTAACAGCGGCGGACGTGCTCACCGCCGGGCTGCGCAGCGACCTCGTCGCAGAACGAAGGATCGAGCTTCGCGACGTCCAGCACATCGCCGATCTCAGCCATCTCACTCACTCCTTTGCGCTCTCGTCGTCCAGGAACCGGCGCCGAATGAGATCCGCCGCCGCCGCCACGGCTCGCAAGACCGCGGGTGACAGCCTGTCCTCGACCTCTTCCGTACGTTGAGCGATCTGACAGACGATCGCCGTCACTTCGACGCCCGTCTCGTCGCGGATCTCGCGGAGAAGATGGGTCGTCGGCGCCTGATGGAGGGAGAGCGTGGCGACATTGACCTTCGGGAATCGGTCGAGTTCGAGCTCGAAGACCTCCCCGGGGTCCCGCCCGACATCGACGGCGTCCACGAGGACAAGCTGCCGCGGCCGGCGATCGCAGACCAGGATGTCGAACAGGAGCTCGCGCACGGCGGTTCCCGCGTCGACGACGGCCGCCCGCTCGGGGATCCTGCTCGAGGCATGGAGTGCGGCGGCAACCGCGGGTCCGAACCCGTCGTCCCCGAGGAGCACGTTCCCGCAGCAGAGGACGACGACCTCCGCCGCGCAGTGATCGGGAAGGATCTCAGCGTCGCGCTCCGCGATCATCGTGGCCTCGCCTCCTCCTCATTCCTCTCTCGCAACGGGCCGACGTTGCTCAGGTTCGCGATCGTCCCTCCGTCCCGTGCGACGATCTTCACGGTGAGGGCGATCGTCCCGTCGAGGTTGTGCGTCGCGCACGACAGGCACGGGTCGTAGGCGCGGATCGCCATCTCAATCTTGTTGAGGATCGTCTCGTCGTAGACACCGGCCGAGATCAGGCGCTTCGCCGCCTGGTTCACCGACATGTTGATCGGGGCGTTGTTGTGTGTTGTTCCGACGATCAAGTTGACATCGGTCACCATTCCTTCGTCGTCCGTCTGATAGTCGTGGATCAGGGTCCCACGGGGCGCCTCGACGCAGCCCACGCCGCGCGCCGCCCGTGGAGTCACCGGCACTCGCGTGTCCCGACCGGTGATCGCCGGATCTTCAAGGAGCTGCACGGCGAGTTCGGCGTTGTAGAGGAGCTCGATCAATCGTGCGTGGTTGTACCGGAGTGTCTGCTGCACCGGTCGGCCGAACGCCTTGCGATAGGCCTCGAGCTCGGCCTGCGCGAGCGGTGTCGAGATCCTGTCGGCCACGTTCAGCCTGGCGAGCGTGTTGGTGCGGTAGATGCCGACCGGCCGGTCGATGTCCATCGAGAACTCGCCCCACGCCCTGATATAGGGGAACTTGAGGTACGACCACGGTTCTACATGCTCGACGATCACATCGTCGTACTGATCGTAGGCGAAGTCCTCGGCTGTCCCGTCCGGCTTCATCAGCCGCAGCCTCCCGTCGTAGAGGTCGAGGCTCCCATCCTCGGCCACGGTGCCCAGGAACCCTGTCTCGATCGTGCCCAGGTCCCTGATCTCCTCCGCGTAGTTCGGGAAGATTTCCTCCTTCGCGTATCCGATCGCGAACTTCGCGAAGTCGAGGACCTCCTGGGCCATCGACGCGAGACGGTCGCGGTCACGCTCGGCAAGGGGCTTGCTGAATCCGCCGGGGACTGCGGTCACGGGGTGGATCGACTTCCCCGAGAGGATTCCCAGCATCCGCGAGCCGAGGTGCCGTGCGCGGACCACCCTGCGGCCCAGTTCACGATCTGCCTGCAGAATCCCGAGAACGTTCCTGATGGAGTAGTCGGCGTCCGGCCCCATCACGTAGTCCGGCCCGGCGAGGAAGAAGAAGTGCAGGATGTGCTCCTCTGTGAAGGCGACCGCGTTGCACAGCTCACGCAGCTTCCGCCCTGTCGGCGGGGGCTCGACACCGAAGATGGCATCGTTCGCTTTGGCTGAGGCCAAGTGATGAGACCACGGACAGACACCGCAGATGCTCGTCACGATCCTCGGGAGCTCCTCGACCGGACGTCCGACACAGAACTTCTCGAATCCGCGAAGCTCGACGACGTTGACGTAGGTGTCGGCGACGTTTCCTGCGTCGTCGAGGTTGATCGTCACCTTCGCGTGACCCTCGATCCGTGTGACGGGTGCGATGGTGATCGTCTTCGCCATCTTCGTCCTCCTCACCGCGCCGGCCGCGACGGAAGCGGACGGAGCCGATTCCGGGCTCCGATGTACCGATTGAAGGTCGCACGCCGGTCGAGGACTTGCCTGACGTCGAGTCCGTTCGAGGACAGTGCGCCCATCATGTCGACGAGCGGATTGGCGTCCATCCGAATCGGTCCGAAGCAGCCGCGGCAGGGCATGTAGCCCTGGATACAGCGCGGCACCTTCGGCGCCCCCGCCTCTCTGGTCCGAGCACATCCCGCGCGTGTCACCGGGCCGAGGCACAGGATCCCCTGCTCCATCAGGCAACGCATGTTCTCCAACGGTCCATCAAGATCGAACTGCGCGTCCTGGAGCGGACGCTCGATCGGCTCGCCCGACTTCCTCTCTCGCTTCACCGGGCACTCGTCGCACACGCTCCGCTCCGCCAGTTCGAACGGTGTCTCGTCGATCAGAGACGTCAACGCCTCGGCGATCATTCCCGGGTTCATCGGACACCCCGGGATGTAGAGGTCGACAGGCACGACCTCGTCGATCGCGTAGACGCGATCAAGGAGGGAGGGGACAGTCCCTGAAGGGACCTCCGCCGGCTCCGTTGTCGGCGACTCGCGATACACTTTGCTGTAGAGATCGTCGAGGGAGTACATGTTCGCCATCGCCGGGATCCCACCGAAGCACGCGCAGGATCCGAGCGCGATCAGTGTTTCACACTGTGCACGCATCGCCTCGGTGACGTGCTTCTCCTTCTCGTTCCGGACCCCGCCCGAGATCATGCCGACGTCGGCCTCGGGGATCTCGAGCACGGTTCCTTCGCCCGTCTGGCCGTAGTACTTGTGGTCCATGAGGACCGGCATGTGGACGAATTCGAGAAGGGCGAGGACGTCGATCAGCGGCTCACCGATGTCGAGGATCGAGACCTCGCAGCCGCCGCAGATGGTGAGCCACTCCTCCGCGACCCGAACTGCCATTCCTTGCCTCCTCTTCCTCCGGACGTTGGTGGCCCGCTAGACGGGGGCCGCGTCCTCCAGTTCGATCTCGGTGACCACGCGACGCGTGTAGACGCGACAGCCCCCGTCGCTTCCCACGATCTGGGTCTCGAACCCTTCTGCGGCGTAGACCGCGGCCCGAGCCTCCGCTTCTTCCCGGCTTGCGGGCTCGTCTCCATCCCACATGTACTTGTCTCCGTCGACCCACAGCGCCTCGAGCTTCATCAGTCGCTCCTACGCACATACGGGCTCGGGCCGATCCCCTTGATCGACTCGACCATCTCCGTCATGACCTGAGCGAAGCGCGGTCCCTCGGACGCCGAGATCCACTCCAGCCGGAAGCGCTCCGGCTCGAGGCCGAAGTCCTCGAGCATCAAGTCGATGGCCTCGGCCCGCTTCTGCGCCGTGAGATTCCCGTCGAGGTAGTGGCAGTCCCCGGGATGGCAGCCACAGAGGATCACCCCGTCGGCGCCCTTGGTCAGCGTGTCGATGATCAGGTTCGGATGGACCATTCCGCTGCACATCACGCGGACAATGCGAACGTTGGGGGGATACTGCAGGCGCGACGTGCCGGCGAGGTCGGCCCCTGCGTACGAGCACCAGTTGCAGCAGAAGGCGATGATCTTCGGCTCGAATCCGTTCGCTTCACTCATCGCTCAGGCGACCCCCAGCGCCGCGTCGACCATCGCGGCGAGCTGCTCCGGCCGGTAGCTGCGTACGAAGATCCCCTGTTTCGGGCAGGTCGCCATGCAGACGCCGCAGCCCTTGCAGAGTGCGGGATTTCGTTGGACCGTTCTCTTGATCTCCCCACCGTACATGTACTCGATCAGGACGAGAGCATCGTACGGGCAGGGGGCGATGCAATACGCACACCCGTCGCAGTTGGCATCGACGACCTCACTGATCGTGGCTTCGAGCTCCAATTCCTCCTTGGAGAGGAGCGTCGCTGCGCGTGCGGCCGCCCCCATCGCCTGAGCGATCGACTCCGAAACGGTCTTCGGCGCGTGGGCCATGCCGCAGAGGAAGACTCCCTCCGTGGCGAAGTCGATCGGGCGCAGCTTCATGTGCGCCTCGAGGAAGAAGCCGTCGGCAGTGAGCGGAACCTTGAATCGCTGCGCGATCTCCTCGGCGTCCTCCGGGGGGACAATCGCCGGTGCGAGGACCAGGGCGTCGGCCTCGAGGACGAGGAACTGCCGCAAGACAGGGTCCCGTACGCGAATGCGCAGACCGTCATCGGAGGCTTTCACCTCGGGCTTCCCGTCCGTCTCGTAGCGAATGAACCGAACGCTGGCCTGCCGCGCGTCCGTGTACGCCGCCTCGGCGAGGCCGTACGTCCGGATGTCGCGGTAGAGGACGGTGACGGCTCCTGTGGGACGGGTTTCGAGGTAGCGGAGTGCATTCTACATCGCTTGTGCGCAGCAAACACGGCTGCAGTAGGGCCTGTCGGGCTCACGACTCCCGACGCACTGGATCATCACGATGCTCTCCCCGAGGTCCGTTCCCTCGTCGAGACGAGCCTCGAACTGGCGCTGGGTGAGCACACGGTGGTCCTCTCCGTATCGATACTCCGAGGGCTCCGACTCGCCTGCTCCGATGGCGATGATCGCGGCGCCGTGCTCGACGGTCTTCGTCTTCCCATCCTCCTCGATCGTCGTCCGGAATCCGCCGACCGATCCTTCGACGGCTGCCAGCCGGCTTGTCAAGTACACCCGCACCTTCGGGTGTGTCGTCGTCCGTTCGATGAGCTCGTCGAGCCAGACTGCCGGCTCGGGCACGTCGCGTAGGGACCTCACGTCGCGGAAGGTGCCTCCGAGCCGAGCGGACTTCTCCACGAGATGTGTCTGGAATCCCTGTTCGGCGAGGTTCAGCGCCGCGGTCATGCCGGCGACGCCGCCCCCGATGACGAGCGCGTCCGGATGGACGGCGATGGAGCGACTGCCCAGCGGCTCGAGGAGGCGCGCCCTCGCGACCGCCATCCGGACGAGGTCGCGAGACTTCTCTGTCGCTGCTTCCGCCTGTCCCCCGTGCACCCACGAGCACTGATCGCGGATGTTCGCCATCTCGAAGAGGTAGGG
>CP070725.1:1393014-1396081 GCA_020350845.1 Candidatus Bipolaricaulota bacterium | reverse complement strand
GGGTGCAGCCGGTGCTCTCCGGGTCGCAGACGTACTCGCTTGAGGGTCCGAGAAGCAGGTTCCCGTCGACGGTCGGCGTGATGTGTACGCCCAAGCCGGAATCGCCCTCCCCGGGGGCGGGATAGACGGACATCGAGATCGTCTCCCCGGCACGCTTGTCGAGCACGAGGTATTCGCCGATGCAGCCGTACACCTCGGGCGCGCCCGGATCGAGGAGCCGAGCGATCCGCCCGGCATGGACGCCGGCGGCGTTGACGATGCACGTCGCGCCGATCGTGCCCGCCGTCGTCCCGATCTCGAAGCCGCCCGGGGTCGCGCGCATGTCGAGGACCGCCGTTCCGACGCGAAGGTCCACCCCGTTGACTGCGGCATCCTCCGCGAGTGCGATGGTCAATGCATAGGGGGAGACGATTCCGCTCGACGGGACGTGAAGGGCGGCGACGCATTCGAGTCCCGACTGAAGAGAGGCGGCCTCCTCTCTGGAGACGATTCGCAGGTCGGGGACGCCGTTGGCGCTGCCTTGCGCAAGAAGACGCTCCAGGACAGCGCTCTCCTCCTTCGAACGGGCGAGAACGAGCTTCCCGCAGATCCTGTGCGGGACGTTTAGCTCTTCGCACCAATCGCGGAGGAGCTTGCGACCCTCCATGCAGTACTGCGCACGTAACGTCCCCGGAGAGTAGTTGATCCCTGCATGGATCACGCCCGAGTTGCGCGAGCTCGCGCCCGTCCCGACATCGTGTTCTCGTTCGAGGACGGCGAACGCCCCTTCGAACCGACTCAGAAGCCGTGCGACCGCGCAGCCCAAGACCCCCGCACCGATGACGGCAACGTCGTAGCTCTCACGCACTGGGCGTATGCCTCCGTTGCTTCGGAGTCAGAAGCTCCCCGCGAGTGCCCGGGATTCCTCCTCGATGAACCGGAAGAAGCGCGCGAGATGGATGCCGTCGACCAACGAGTGATGGATGTTGATGTAGAGCGGGAGCAGATGCTTCTCCCCCGACGAGACGACCTTCCCCCATCCGAGGACCGGGATGACGTCCTCGTGCCCCGGTCCTCGGGTGATGCTGAACCCGGAAAAGGAGAACCAGGGAACCACGGTAATCGATAGGAGGTCGTCCCTTGTGGGTCCGCCTTCCGGGTCGTGAGCCCACTTGTCCAGGGACGAGGCGGCCTTCGCCGCTTCGATGGCCTGGGCAGCGTCCGTCGCGAAGGTCTCGAACGAAGGATCGTAGGTCAGCGGGCACAGCCCGAACAGTTCATCGTCGCCGAGCACCGTGATCTGAGGGTGGATGACCTCGTGTTCGATCACGTCGTCGCCGCGCAGGCGTTGTCTCAGCTCGGGGACACGGTTCGCCGCCCGCGTGACGACATACGTCAGGAGGACCGTCGCCGAAGCGTTCGCGCTCTTGCGGCGTGCCCAGAGCTCGGAGATGTCCACCTGTACACAGAGCTCGGCGTATCCGAACTCCATGCGGCGGAAGAGCTCGAAGTGCGCCCGTCGCGGCCAGCTCTGGAGATCGATCGTGCGCATGACTCCTCCTCCATCCGCTCGTGCCCGACCGCCCGTCTCGTAGGCCTTCCTCTACTCGTCGTTCTCCTCTTCGGGGGCTTCGGTCCCGTGGCCCAAGATGTCCGCGATGTTCGCCTCGGCGTCGACCACCGGCTCGATCAACGGCGTCCCACACGTGATGAGCGTCGTGACTCCCGGTCCGTGGCCGGAGAGGAGGCAATCGCTGTGGACCACGATCCCGATGGTCACCGCTCCCTTGCGATAGGTGCGGCCGAAGCGATTGTCGTGGTCCGTGAGCGCGACGAAGTCGCCGAAGCGGATCTTGTCCAGCTTGTACTCGGCGACCGTCTCCGGATCGCTGGTCATGATGTCGTAGTCGCCGGTGCCGGGCTGCGTCGAGCCCACCCCCGAGCCCATGCACGCCGCCGGCACGATCGTGGTGACTGGCACACGCAGCTTCCCGTCGGCCTCCTCGATGCCCATCTTCTGCAGCAACCCGGGATCGAGATTGAACAGCGCAATCTCGGGATGTTCGAGAAGCCGCAGGCCTTGCCCGCGCCCGCGGATGATGATCTTGTCGTCGTAGCTGAGCTTCTCCTTGACCGCGCGCGGGAACTCTACGACGACATGCTCGGATCCCCCATGATGACCGATGGCATAGCCCGTGCTGTTTTTCGCCTTCCCAGAGACGACCGTCGCCTGATTCCCGGCGCAGGCGTAGAGCTGCAGCGACACATTGGGGTGCTCGAACGGCTTCTGCGTGTTCGCCGTGCAGCTCACACTCGGTTCGACATGATCGCCCGCCCACCCGAAGGCGGAGTCCCCTACGGCGATGTTCGTCGTGATCCCGCCGACCGAGGGAAGCACGAACGGGACGCCCTCGCTGTCGACACTCCATCGCGCCCGCGTCCGCGGTGGGCCGGGCTTGCATTGGATGAGGAATTCGACGACTCGATCTTCATTGGTTTTGAGCATGACGCCTCCTCGATGGCATAGCCGACAACACGGCCGCACGCGATTCTACCCGTCGAGCGACGCTCTCACACGCGGCGCGCCAATTGAGGACTGCCGTCTGCAGCAGGACCACCCCGTCCCGCAGCGCACGCCTGCGGGCATCCTCCCGATCGGACGTCACGCCTCCGTCACGACGCGGCCGCGCGGATTGGACTTCCGCTCCCCATGCGCTACGGTCTTCTCTGAGGGGATGTGAGCGATGGAGACCGAGCGTCTGGAGACGAGAGAGGTCTCTCTTCACTGCGTACTCGGCCCCCCTGCGGGCCCGCCCCTTGTGCTGCTCCACGGTCTGTTCGACCGTTGGCAGAGCTTCCAGGCACTCGTTCCCGCGTTGTCGACGAGATGGCAGATCCACGCGTTCGACCTGCGCGGCCATGGGGCGTCGGGCCGCACGCCCGAGGCGTATCGCCCGATAGATTACGGACGCGATGCCGAGGAGTTTCTGCTGCGGCGTGTGCAGGAGCCCGCAGTGCTGCTCGGTCACTCCGGAGGCGCGTTCTGTGCGCTCTGGTTGGCTGCACGGCTCCCCAGCCGGGTGCGCGC
>CP070725.1:1390226-1392914 GCA_020350845.1 Candidatus Bipolaricaulota bacterium | reverse complement strand
GATGCGCACGCTCGAGGTGGATCAACTCGACGAGGAGATCCGTGACTACCAACACCGCCTCGACGTCGACATCATGAGCTACAAGGAGATGGAATCGTTGCGGGAGAAGATCCTCAACCAGCGACGACGCATGAGCGAGCTGGAGGACGAGGCGCTGGCGTTGATGGATCGCGTCGAGGTCGAGCGCGGAGAGACGGCCGCCGCCGAGGCCGCGTTCGTCGAGCGAAAGGCCGAACTCGATCAGGGATTGCAGGAGATCGAGGAGCGTACCGAGGCCGTCCGCGACGAGATCGAGGCCAATGCCGCCGCGCGCGAGGCGGCCTCCGGGGAGATCCCGGGGCACCTTCTCCGACGCTACGAGGAGCTACGGCGCGCTCATCGAGACCCCGTCGCCGAGGTCCGGGGCGGGTCGTGCTCCGGCTGCAACCTGCGTCTCAGCGGAAGCACCGTCGAGCGGGTGCGTGGGGGGCAGGAGATCGTTTCCTGCGAGCACTGCTCGCGGCTTCTGTACGTGGCCTAGAGGCAGGACATCGGGCACCGCGGCATCACGGACGGAAGGCGGCCGTGACGCCGCACGAGTCCCCGCATCCACAGCCGAGGGCGCGTATACTGGGGTGTTCTCAAGGACCGTCGATCGCCCGAGAGAGGGCCAAGGGGTCGCGGGGGCGCCTCGTGCGTCCCTGAGGAAAGTCCGGACTCCACAGGGCAGGCCACTGGGGCGATCCCAGCGGGGGTGACCTCGGGAAAGTGCCACAGAGAACAGACCGCCCACGTTCGGGGCGCAAGCGTCGAACAGGCAAGGGTGAAACGGTGGGGTAAGAGCCCACCAGCGGTCCGGGCGACCGGGCCGGCTCGGCAAACCCTGGTCGGAGCAAGGCCAAGTAGGAAGGTGCTCGAGGACGGCCCGTCCGAGCCTTCGGGTAGGCCGCGAAGACGAATGACCCCTCGCGACAGGATCCGGCTTATCGGCCCTCTCTCGGGCGATCGACGGTTCTCCCTGCGGATCGTCCTCGTTGCCGTCCTCGTCCTGTACTCGGCGGCGCTCTTCGCGCTGTCCACCGTCTCGCTCCCGTCGACGGGCGGCTCCTGGCCCGCAGGTTGGGACAAGGTCGCGCACGGGAGCGCGTTCTTCGTCCACGTGCTTCTCACATCGTTCGTCGTTCGCCGGCGATCCCTGCTCGCTTCGGGGGCCGTCTCCTTGGTCACCGGCGGTGCCATCGAGATCGTGCAGCTTCTCGTGGCGACAAGAACGGCCAGCCTCTCGGACGTCGTGGCAGATGCCGCAGGCATCGTCGCGGGCATCGCCATGATCTCTCTCTGTCGCCGCCTCGCGTTGGCCAAGTGCCCTGGGAGACGTATACTCAGCCGAGACCCGGAGACTCGGAAGGAGGGGGAGACGTGTACTTCTGGGGAATCCCGTTCATCGGGCCGAGCATCCTCATCCTGATCCCCGCGCTGCTCCTCGCGGGCTACGCCCAGTTCAAGGTCCGCTCCACCTACGGACGCTATGAGCGGGTCCGCACCGCGGACGGGATCTCCGCCGGCTCTGCCGCCGAGCGGATCCTCGCCGCAGAGGGGATCTCCGACGTCCGGATCGAGCGTGCCAAGCGACGTCTCTCGGATCACTACGATCCCCGCGCGCGGGTCCTGCGCCTCTCGAATCCCGGTTCCGTGTCCGTTGCTGCCGTCGGCGTCGCCGCGCACGAGGCGGGGCATGCCATCCAGCATGCGCGCGGCTACAGGCCGCTCGCGCTACGGACGTCGATCGTTCCCGTGGCGACGCTCGGATCCCAGCTCGCCCTGCCGCTGCTCATCCTCGGCATTCTCTTCCGCTTCGAGCCGCTGATCAGCGTCGGGATCCTCGCCTTCTCGGCGGCGGTCCTGTTCACGCTGATCACTCTTCCGGTCGAGTTCAATGCCAGCCGCCGCGCCGTCGCGGCGCTGCGATCCGGGGCCCTGGTGAACACAGAGGAGCTCGGGGCCGTCAGGGAGGTACTGTTCGCCGCGGCGCTGACGTATGTCGCGGCGGCGGCGGTCGCCGCGCTGCAGCTGCTTCTCCTGCTTACGGCGAGGCGCCGATGAAGCTCTCCCCCTCCCTGCTCTCGGCCGACTTCGGGGCGCTTCGCGAAGAGGCGCAGCGGGTCGAAGAGGTCGCCCACTCCTTCCACATCGACGTCATGGACGGCCACTTCGTCCCCAATCTGACGATTGGCCCGCCGGTGGTCAACCGCTTCCGCAAGGGGATCTCGCGCCCCCTGGACATCCACCTGATGATCGATCGCCCGGCGGTCTTCGGGCCCCAGTTCGCCGTCACGTCCGAGGATTCATTGATCTACCACCTCGAGGCGAACGAGGACCCCGACGCCGTCCTCGCGGCGCTCCGAGCGACCGGCGCTCGCGTTGGGATCTCACTGTGCCCCGCGACCGATCTTGCCTTGCTCCTTCCGCTCCTCGACCACATCGATCTCGTTCTCGTCATGGGTGTCGAGCCGGGCTTCGGCGGTCAGGGCTTCTTGCCGGCGGCGCTCGAGAGGATCGCCGCGCTCCGGAGCGAGATCGGGGGGCGCGGGGTGGAGATCGCGGTCGACGGCGGAATCAACCGCGAGAACATCCGTTCTGTCGTGGATGCGGGAGCGGACATCATCGTCGCAGGATCGGCGCTCTTCGCCGCGGAGGACCCCCTCGAAG
>CP070725.1:1381294-1390126 GCA_020350845.1 Candidatus Bipolaricaulota bacterium | reverse complement strand
GACGCGAGGAAGCGCACGGCGTGCGCGACCTCCCCCGGCGTCCCGAGGCGTCCCATCAGCACCGTGCTCGGGGGCTCGTCGGGCGTGAACGCTCCCCCCGCGATGTACCCCGGGTTGACTTGAACGGCGCGGATCCCGTGCCTCCCTTCCGCCTTCGCGAGGCTTCTCGTGAGCACGACGAGTCCCGCCTTGCTCGCCACGTACGCGGTGGCACCGGGGGCGCTGCGACCGCGCTCGGCCCCGGAGATCCCGAGATGGACGATCACCCCACCGCCCCGCGCGCGAAGGTGAGGAAGGACGGCGCGCGCGCAGAGGAAGGCGCTCGTCAGATTGAGATCGAACGTCCGTCGCCACGCTTCGGGGTCCGTCTCCGAGAGGGGAGCCCCGAAGAAGCCGCCGACGGCATGGACCCACACCTCCACGTCACCCTCTTCGAGGCATCGCGCGACGAGCCGATCGACGCTCTCAGGGTCGGTGGCATCCGCGCGCACCATGTAGGAGGCCGGCGCCCGCTCCCACACGGAGTCGAGAAGCGCGCGCGCGCGGCGCTCGTCCGATCCGTAGACGATGCCCACCGGCCGCCCGCCGGCGGCGAATGCCTCGACGATCGCCGCGCCGATCGGCCCGGTGGCTCCGACCACCACCGCGAACGGGCTCGTGCTCATCGCTTGCCTCCCTAGCGCCCCTGGAAGACGTAGAGAACGGCAAACAGGACGGCGAATGCCACGAGGATGAGAAGATCCCCGCGTGCGCTCACCTCGGGTGACGGAAGCGGTGACGGGCAGGCCGCGGTCGCGCAGTGCTCCACCGCCGCGCGCAGGGCGGGGAGATCGTCCTCTCCGGCGTGGACGAACGCCGTCCTCCCGACGAAGAGGATCGGGACGGGGCCGAGGTCGACGCCGTACGACGCGAGGAGGCCGTCGAGGATCTCGAGGTTCCCCGGCTGCGACACCTCGAACTCCATGAGGACCACGCCAGGAAAGTCCGCGAGCAACTCGTCGAGGGCACCCTTGATGAACGTGCAGTCGGGGCAGTTCGCCTCGTGGAAGAGGACGATCGACGGATCCGTGTCTGCAGCTCCCGCGGGAAGCGCGGGGAGGAACAGCGCGACGGCGACGACCGCGAGGGCCGTGCGCCGCAAAGGACGCGCTCCTCGCCTCGCACGCAGCCTTCGTTTGTTCATGGCTAGATATACCCCAGACGCACGCCGAGGATCATCCCCACACCGAGAGCGACCATCACCACTCCGGACACGAAGTGTAGCGTCCCGAGGCGTGCGGTGCGCCAGCGCTCGGCGCGCGCCGTGGTGGTGAAGCCGAGGTGCACGGCGACGGTGATGAGCAGCAGCGGGACGACGAAGATCAGGTTGTAGAGAAGGAGCAGGCCGACGCCCTGCAGCCTGCCCGTCGTCTGCGAGAGCAGCGAGAGGATCGCGAGGTACGGCCCCGAGGTGCACGGCGCGAGGAACAGCGAGTCGATGACCCCCGCGACGAACGCGCCGGGGATCGTCACCGCCGACGACGTGATCTTCTTCACGAACGGCTTCCAGCGCTCCGGGACCTCGATGCTCAGCCAGCGGCCGTACCACAGAAGGTCCTTCATCTGCCACAGGCCGACGAGCACGGCGATCGACGAGACGGCGTAGATGAACGGCTCGCGGAACGAGCGCGTGCCGATCGTCATCCCGAGGACGGAGTAGACGAGGAAGCCGAGCAGGAAGTACGAGATGTAGATCGCGGAGGTGAACGAGAGCCCGGCCCACAGGACCTTCGTCCGCCGCCCGATCACGAGCAGCGTGCCCAGGAGAAGGATGAGGACTGCGAAGTCGCAGGGATTGACGGAGTCGAGAGCGGCCGCGCCGATCACCGCCCACACCGTGAGTCGCTCGCGGAATTCGAGGCGTGCGATCGGCGACTGCGCCCCCGCGTCGGCGGCGCGGACGACGGCGTCCCGCAGCTCCACGAGGTCGGACGAGTTCTCGAGGTCCATCGGGCGCGGGCGCGCTCCGCGCGCGGACCACGTGCCGTCGACGTAGGCGTCCTGGCCGACGAACAGCGCGGGGATCTCGCCGCGCACGCCGTACAGGCGCTTCAGCCGGTCGAAGAGGTCGGCATCCTCGGCGAGGCTGACGTCGAGGACTCGAGCGGCGACGTCGGCGCGCTCTGCGAGGAGGACGTCGACGACCCGCGCCAGCTCCGCGCACGGCTCGCAGTCGGGTGCGGTGACGTACACGATCTCGGTCGCGGTCTCCGGGAGCCGGTCGAGGGGCGACGGCGCGTCGGCGGCGATCGCGGCATTGATCAGCAGCCGCAGCCGCAGCCGTGCCCCGAGCTCGGAGAGCGTCTCCGGGTCGTGGCCCCGAGAGTAGAACGTCTTGTTGACCATCGCCGTGTCGTCGACGAAGACGATCGGGACCGACCCCGGTTCCGCGCCGTACGCGCTGAGGAGCCGCTCGAGGAGTGCGATCGCCCCCGGCTCGTGGATCTCGTGGAAGCGAATCGTGAGCTCCTCGGGGGGCCAGCCCTGGGCCTCGAGGTCGTCCTTGAGCCGGCCGCAGTCGGGACAGCCGTGCTCGTGAAAGAAGACGATCTCGGTCGCCGCACTCAGGTGGGCCGAGGAGAGCACGACGGCGACGAGGGCAAGGCCGAGGACGAACGGCAAGCGGGCGGAGAGAAGGCGACGGGTCGTCATGGCGTCGGGCTCACTCCTGCGGCGCTTCGAGGCCGAGCGAGGTGAGGAAGAGCTCGCTGTTCTGGGTGATCCACTCGCTGAGCCCGCCGAGGAGGCTGTACGCCTGCAGGTATCCGGCGAGGATCGCTTCCTGGGCGACGACGTCGGACTGCACGCCGTCGGCGCCGTAGAAGATGATCTGCATGTTCCCCGGGAGCTCGGCGAGCCAGCTCTCGCGCTCTTCGAACGGGCGATTCACCGCCCCGAGGAGGTGGTTCTCGGCGTACAGCTCCGCGGTGCGCACGTCGACCAGCAGGCGGAGCAGTTTCCGGAGCTCCAGCGCAGTCTGCTCGACGTTCGCGTGGGATGTCCCTGGGCCGGTGTAGTCCTCGGGGAGCTCGATCGGTGCCGACAGCAGCGGGTCGATGTCCTGGAAGACACGGAGCCACTCAAGCAGTCCGCCGTGGAGACCGTAGACGACGTCATAGCCCGCCGCCTCGAGTCGCGCGACGGCCTCCAGCGAAAGGGTCCCGTCCGCGTCGTAGACGAACAGCGGCATGCCCCTCGGCACGACATCAGGGATTCGCTCGAGCCAGCTCTCGATCTCCGCGTACGGGAGATTGACGGCGCCGAGGATGTGTCCCGCCTCGAACTGCCCCGGCTCGCGCAGATCGATGAGGAGATAGAACTCGTTGTTGAAGGTGCTCCCCACGATCTGGTACTGCTCCACGTCCCGCGTCGTGAACTTCAGCTGGACGGCGATGCTCTTCTCGACCTCGTCCTCGCCGTGGAAGAGGATCGTCACCGCCTTCGACCAGCTGCCGTGGAAGCCGTTCGTGTTCACCGACGCCGTGAGCTCCGCCGAATCGCCCGGATCCAGAACCCTGGGCGTCGGGAAGGCGGCCGTCGTGCAGCCGCAGGTCGCGCGGACCTGCGTGATCGTGAGCACCTCGTCTCCCGTGTTCGTGAGCACGAAGGTGTGCGACACCGTCGATCCGTAGACCACGACCCCGGCCTCGTAGACCAGTACGTCGACCTCGAGTTGCGGCGCCGCGATGACCCCCGCCGAGATCGCGAGCAGCGCCAAGAGTGCAAAGTGGGCCCGTCTCATCCGCCGTCCTCCTTAGTCGCCTGATTTCGTCATCTGTTCGGCCGAGACTGTACTCGGCGGCGATTCCTCGCCGCAAGGCCGATCCTCGGACCTACGCTCCGGGCGCGGCTTCGTTTCGCCGCCTCTGCCCGACGCGAGCGACCCCACCTCCCTGTCCACGATCGGAAGACCGTTCGGATGGCGCTTGGCGCGATTGCGGCCGATCGCGACCGCACGTATCATCTCGCGCTCGCGAGAGGAAGGGACATGCACGAGGTTCGCATCGCAGGGCAAGACATCCTCGCCCGCCAGCTGGAACGGGCCGAGCGGAACTACCGCCGGTTCCACGAGCACGGCGTGCGCGCCGTCAGCGTCATGGGGGCGATCGGCAGCGGCAAGACGTCGCTCATCGAGCGGATGATCGCGCTGCTTCGCGCCGCCGACCGCCACGTGGGCACGATCGCCGGAGACTCCGCCGGGGACGACGATCACCGCCGGTTCGCCGCGGCCGGGGCGTCCTCGGTGAACCTCAACACCCAGGACGACTGCCACCTCGACGCCCATCGGATCGAGCACTGCCTCGACGGGCTGCCGCTCGCCGAGCTCGACGTGCTGTTCGTGGAGAACGTCGGGAACCTGATCTGCCCCGCCGACTTCCCCCTGGGAACCGACCGCGAGCTCGTGGTGATCTCGGTGACGGAGGGCGACGACATGGTGCGCAAGCATCCCAAGATCTTCGCCCAGACGGACCTCGTCGCGATCAACAAGGTCGATCTCGCGGACGCGGTCGGGGTGGATCCCAAGGTGATCGTCTCCGACTACGCTCGCCTCAACCCGCACGGGACCGCGATCCTCACCGATGCCCGCCACGATCGAGGGATCGATGAGCTGCTCGAGGCGCTGGGGATGGGATGCACGAGTACTCCGTGGTGAGCCAGCTCGTGAGCGCCCTGTGCGAGCAGCTCGACGACCATCCCGGGAGGATCGTCGAGGTTCTGTTGCACAAGGGGGAGCTTCGCGTGCTGTCGGATCCCGCGCTGGTGAATGCCTTCGAGATGGTCGTCCAGGGGACACGTCTGGAGGGGGCGCGGCTGCGGATCGAGTCGGTGGCGCCGATCATCCGCTGTGCCGCGTGCGGCTATGACGGCGCGCCGGAGGTCCTGAGCGATCCCGCCTTTCACTTCGCGATCCCGGTGCTCACCTGTCCGCAGTGCGGGGGTGAGGTGGAGCTTCGTGCGGGACGCGAGCTCTACGTGGATCAGGTCACGGTCGAGAGCGGGGGCGAGCAGGGAAGCGGGTCGCCGGAGGGTGATGCCTCGGATCGCTCGTGAGCTGAGGGTACGCGGCGTCGTCCAGGGCGTCGGCTTCCGCCCGTTCGTCTACCGGCTGGCGACCGAGCTCGAGCTCGGCGGTGCGGTGCGCAACCTCGGGGACGCGGGCGTGGAGATCGTCGTCGAAGGGTCGCGCGATGCCGTCGAGCGCTTCCTCGCGCGGCTTCAGGACGACGCGCCGCCGCTCGCGCGGGTCGAGTCCGTAGACGTTTCCGAGCGTGCTTTGGAAGGTCTCGATCGCTTCGCGATCCGTCCCTCGACGGAGGTCGGAGGCTCCGCCGGGGCGCTGCCTCCGGACATCGCGGTATGCGATGACTGCCTCGACGATCTCACGCGACACCCGCGCTACGCCGGCTACTGGGCGACGACATGCACCAACTGCGGTCCCCGGTTCACCGTGATCGACGGCATCCCGTACGACCGACCGCGCACCTCGATGGACGACTTCCCGATGTGCCCCGACTGCCTTCGCGAGTACACCGATCCCGGCGATCGGCGCTACCACGCGCAGACGATCGCCTGCCCCGCCTGCGGGCCGACGGTGCGCCTCGACGGAGATCCGGAGCGGGCCGTCGATCGCGCACGCGAGGCCCTCGCCGCGGGTCGCATCGTCGCCATCAAAGGGATCGGCGGGACGCACCTCGCGTGTGATGCGACGAACGACGACGCCGTGCGGGCGCTGCGCGAGCGCCTCGGCCGACGGGCGCAGCCGTTCGCCTTGATGGCGACGGCGACGACGGTCGAAACCGTCGCCCGCGTCGACGACGACGAGCGGCGCCTTCTTCACGGAGCGGAGCGTCCGATCGTCGTCCTCCGACGGCGCGCCGGGGCGCTCCCCGAGTCGGTCGCTCCCGGGCTGCACACGATCGGCGTCATGCTCCCCTACTCCGGACTCCACCATCTCCTTCTCCAAGGGCTCGATCGCCCGCTGGTGATGACCAGCGCGAACGCGCCGGGGCGTCCGATGCTCATCGAGAACGATCGCATCGAACGCGACCTCGCGCGCATCGCCGATCACTTCCTCCTTCACGACCGTCGCATCGTGGCCCGCTGCGACGACTCCGTCGTGCGCAGAAGCGGTGGCGATCTCCGCTTCCTGCGCCGCTCCCGCGGATTCGTTCCTGACCCGATCCCGCTGCCGCTCGGGGGCGACCCGGTCCTCGCCGTGGGAGGAGAGACGGACGTCGCGTTCGCGCTCTACGACGGAGGACGGATCGTGCTCTCGCAGCATATCGGGGCGGTCGACAATCCGGAGACGCTGGGCTTCCTCCGCGAGGCGATCGATCACCTCATGCGGATCTGCGGAGTGGCCGCTCCCGCGATCGTTGCCTGCGACCTGCACCCTGGGTTCGAGACGACACGGCTCGCCGGCGAGCTCGCGGAGACGTTCGGCTGGCGGTGCCACGCCGTGCAGCATCACGAGGCCCACGTCGCGTCCGTGCTCGCCGAGCATCGCGTGCGCGACGCCGTCGGAATCGTGCTCGACGGCTTCGGCCACGGGCGGGACGCCACCGCGTGGGGAGGGGAGCTGTTCCTCGTCGAGGACGGTGCCGTCCGCCGCGCGGGCTCGCTCGTCCCGGTGCCGCTCCCCGGCGGAGATCTTGCCACGCGTCGCCCGCTGCGGGTCGTGGCGGGCATCCTCCACGAAGCGGGGATCGACCCCGCGCGCATCGCGCGGCTCCTCGCCGAGCGCGGGATGGATGCGACCGACGTTGACGTGCTACTGCAGCAGCTCGCACGCGGCGTGAACGCGCCGTCGACGACGAGCGCGGGACGGTTCCTCGATGCGGTCGCCGCGCTCCTCGGGGTGTGTGACGAACGCACCTACGAGGGGGAGCCGGCGATGCGTCTCGAGGCGACGGCCGCCAAGGGCGAGCCGCTTCCCGTGGCGATCGAGATCCGCCGCGACGGCGACCTCCTTCGACTCGACGGCCTGTCCGCCTTCGTGAGCCTCTGCGAACGCGTCGACGACTGTCGGGCGGAGGATCTCGCCGCCTCGGCGCAGCGCTTCCTCGCCGACGGCTTCGCGCAGATGGCGATCGAGCTCGCCCGCGAACGAGGCCTCGCGGCGGTCGCCTTCTCCGGAGGCGTTGCCTACAACGACGCGATCTCCCGCAGGCTGCGGACGCTCGTCGAGGCGGCAGGCCTCGACTGGCTGACGAACCGCTGCATCCCCTGCGGAGACGGAGGCGTTGCCTTCGGACAGGTCGTGCTTGCCGTGGGAGACGGAGAGATCCCGCGCTACGGGCAGTAGCCGAGCAAGAGACAGAGCAGGTCGTGGAGGCTGCACCCGGAGGCGGCGATGAGGATCGCGAGAAGCATGGCGGCGATGAGTAGGCGTTTCATGGGCGGCATTCTACCCGCCCCCGCCGTGGGAGCAATCCCACGCGACCCCCTGCCTTGCGGCCTTGCTCACCTCGCGTAAGCTACCGCACGTCATGCGCACCTTCCTGATCCTTGCCGTCGCCGCCGTCGTCGGCGTCCTTGTCGTCTCCCAGGCGTCGTACCTCCTGAGCTTGAGCCAGAAGCAGCGAGTGATCGCGACGAGCAGCTTCCCCATCGTGGGCGAAGCGGCGCCCTCCTTCGATCTGCCGACGCTCGACGGCGGGCGTCTGCGCCTCGCGGACTACAGCGGTCGTCCGGTGATCCTCTACTTCTGGACGACATGGTGCTCGATCTGCAAGCGTGAGATGCCCCTTCTCATCGAGTACCACAACACCTCCGCCGGTCCCGTCCCCATCGTCTCCATCTGCTCGGGACGCAACGTCGAGACCGCCGAGGAGATCGTCACCCAGTTCGGCATCCCATTCCCCGTGGGCTATGACGACGACAAGCGGATCGCCAAGCAGTACCAGCCGCAGGAGGAGGGGGTCTCGCGGCAGATCACGGCCTTCCCGTTCGCGGTGGTGGTCGACGCCGACGGACGCGTGATCTACGCCCTCGCGGGGCGGTTCGTCACGGTCGACGGCCTGCTGGAGACGCTCGATCGTCTCGAGCTCCTCGACGAGGAGACGTCACCCGTCGAAGGGGACGCCTGAGTTCGGGAAACGGGAGCGAGAGGGGTGTCTGGTCGTACTTCTCTGGGTCTCGGGCTACGGTGCCGACGCGGGGTTCGCGAGCCAGCTGTCGATGCGTTGATCCCAGAGCTGTTGCGCCGCCTCGTTCGTACCCCCGGCGGTCTCGCGGTCATAGCTCGCGTCCGTATCGTGCCAGCGCTGCGCGAGCCCGGAAGCGATCGACTGGACCTGCGCCTTCAGCGCCTCCTGGGCGGCCTCCGACGTCGCCCCGAAGGCCGAGGCGGCGGCGATCGCGTCGCGGATCTTGCGGGCATAGACCTCGGCAAGATCGAAGTGCCGCTGCTCGTGGTTGAGCACACGGGGGGTGCGCGCGTCGTGGCGCGCCCACGAACCGAGAGGATCGATCATGCAATCGACCTGGAGCGCCTGGACGTAGACCCGCGCGCAGAAGCGCTTCGCGGAGCTGTCGTAGCTCGACACGTACTGGTAGCGGTAGTTGAGGAGGATGTGCGTCCGTGCGGCGATCATCGGCGAGTCGTCCGGCGCCGGGCTCCCCTGGTAGTCGGACCACGCCAGCGGTCGCTCCAGCGACCACGGGACCGGCTGGCTTCCCTGAGCGACGGCAAAGACGGCGGCCCCGATGACAGCGGCCGCAAGAACCACCCCAAGCGACTTTCTCATCCCACCCTTCCTCCTCGCCGGGACGTAGCCCGGAGCCTACCGG
>CP070725.1:1377535-1381194 GCA_020350845.1 Candidatus Bipolaricaulota bacterium | reverse complement strand
GTCTTGATCTCGAGAGCGATCCCCGCGGCATCCAGGGCGCGCTGGAGGCGATCCCGCGTGCCGCTCGTTGCCGCGAGGTCGTCCAGCGCGACGACGACGCGGTCGATCCCCGCCGTGCTCAAGAGAGCCTGCGCGTACCGCAGCGGAAGGAACAGCGTCTGCAGTTCGACCTGCTCGCTGGTGAAGCGATAGATCCCTGCGATTCGCAAGGGCGAAGCGTTGTACGCCCCGGAGGTGGTCGTCAGGGTGAGGGTGACGACATCGTTTGGTGCAAGGTCGAGACGGTCGGCGAGGGCACGTCCGATCAGCACGGCGGCGGTGTCGGCGGCCTCGAGATCCCGTCCGGCGACGACCTCCCCCGCGGCACGAAGCGTTGCGTTCCCGGGCACCGTTCCGGTGATGCGTACCACCTGCGTGCGGTCCCCGGAGGCGAGCAGCCCGGGGAACTGGAGCTGCACCGTGGCGGATGAGACGCGCACTTCGGCTGCCAGCAGCTCGTTGATCCGTTCCATGGTCGCGGGGGGAATCAGGTACTCGTAGCCGTCCGCGGTGTCATCCCAGAGCTCGGACGCAGCGATCTGCAGGTTCCCGAACTCGGCGACGGTCGTCTCGCGGATCAGCGCCCGCGATTCCTGAACGTAGCCGAGGACAAAGAACGCGATCGCCGTTCCGAGTGCGACGATGGCGAGGGAAAGCGCCGACCGCCGGCGGTTGCGCAGCAGGCTACGAAGGGGAAGCCACAGAGGCATCGGGAAGCTCCTCGCTCAGACGGCCGTCCAGGATCTGAAACCGGCGTCGCGCATAGGAAGCGACGGTCGGGTCGTGCGTCACGACGATGAAGATGACGCAATGCTCGACGTTCAGCTTGCACGTCAGCTCCATGACCTGCCTCCCCGTCTCGGAGTCGAGGTTCGCCGTGGGCTCGTCGGCGAGCACCATCTTCGGTTCGCTGACCAGCGCTCTCGCGATCGCCACCCGCTGCCGTTGGCCGCCCGAGAGCTCGTTCGGTCGGCGCCTCGTGAGATCGCCAAGACCGACCTCGTCGAGCATCGCGGCGACGCGATCCTTGCGCTCACTTCGAGAAAGGTGCTGCAGCAGAAGGGGGTACTCCACGTTCTCCGCGGCGCTGAGGACCGGGATGAGGTTGAACGTCTGGAAGACGAGTCCTATGCGGCTGCGACGGAGTCCCGCAAGCTGTCTGTCCGTCTGCGTCGCGGTCGGCACGCCCTCGATCACCACCTCGCCCTCGGTCGGTCGGTCGATCGCGGAGATCATGTTGAGGAATGTTGTCTTCCCGCTGCCCGAGGGGCCGTTCAACACGACGAAATCGCCTTGGCGGGCGAGGAAGTCCACGTCCCGAAGGGCATGAACATCCTCACGGCCGACGCGATAGGTCTTCGTCAGTTCGCGGGTCTCGAGGAAGACGCTTCCCGCCTCGTAGCAGAATCGACCTTCTCCGGTCATCTCTCTCCTCCTGGAGCGATGGTACCTCGTGAGCAGCGGCATCTCAGGGCGCGGCGACGGTGCCCGCAGGCTTGTTGACAAGTGTCAACAGGTGGCGTAGGCTTCGCCGATGGTCAAGAAGGAGTTCGGGACGTTGATCCGAAGCGCGCGGCTGGCGAAGGGATACAGCCTGCGCGAGCTGGCGGATCGGGTCTCCATCGACTACAGCCGCCTCGCGCGAATCGAGCACGGGAACCGCCCGGCGCCCGGCCTCGCAGGGCTTCGTGCCCTCGCCGGCGCACTCGATGTGGAGATGATCGAGCTGATCGTCGCCGCGGGAACGTCCCACGAGGTCCTGGAACATCTGCTCTGGGAAGAACGCCTCCAGGACGAACGGGAGGGCGCCACATCGCGCTCCGATTCCCTCGCGCCCGCCCACCTTCGGAGGAAGAACCGGTTCGCGGTCGAGGTCATCGCGCGTGACGGCGCACGCTGTACCGCGAAGCTTGGGGAGGAGACGCTGGAGCTCTTCAGATTCGATCGTGCGGCGCATCTGGTTGCCGGAATCCCGCCGGAGTCGGTCATGGTGGCGCGGGAGCGCGACGCGCTCGAGTGCGCGATGGTGGACAACTCCTGGGCGATGGTCATCAAGCGGGTCCGACGCCTCGGGCAGGTCACGAACCTTGTTCTGAGAGGGGCCGGCTTCGAACTCAACTCGCTGCACGAATCGCGCGTGGTGGAGCGTCTCGCGCTGCGGGAAGGAGAGGCGGTGTGGGCGGGCGTCGCCACACCGGCGGTGAGCACGGAGGCGCATCACAGGGAGAGTGCATGAACAAACGGCGGATGCTGGGATGGGGCTTGGCGGCGTCGATCGGGCTGGTATCGCTCGCGGGACTCGCTCAAGGAGAAGACGGCCTTTCGGTGCTCGTCCTCCGCGGCGAGGAGGTGGTCGAGGTGAGCCTCGACGGCTTCCCGCTCCTCTCCGGATCGGTCGCCTACGAGGGCCCCTCCGTGGGCTCGGGGGAGGCGAACTGGAAGGGGGAGCACACCTACGACGGGGTCTCGCTGCGCGCCGTCATCGAGGCCGCGGGGCCGCTGTCGCCGGACGAGACCCTTGCCGTGATCGCCGGCGATGGATGGCACAAGACCCTTCCCTACGATGTCGTGTACGGCAGGAGTCCCGCGGGAACGGCCCTTCTCGCCACGAGGCGCGACGGCCAGGCGTTGGCGGATGACGGCCCGATGCTCGTCTTCCTCGCATCCGACGGGCGCTTCGGCAACGACGACATGCTTGCGGCATTCGGCCCCGAACTCGCCCACTACTACGGGGACAGACCCTCGACGACGGGCATGCTCGTCAAAGGCGTTTCCTACCTTGCGGTCGATTACGACGGCGAGGCGATCGCGACGACGCCCCAGCCGACGACGGAGTCCGGGTCTGGGCGTTCGGAAGGGATCTTGCTGGCCGTCGTCAGGGGAGATTTCGACGTGGAGTACACCCTTGCCGACCTTGAGGCGATGGATCGTCTTGCCGGCGAAGGGACGTTCACGAAGTCCAACGGCGTCGAGTACACGGCGACCTACCTCGGGGTTCCGATGATGACGCTCATCGGGAACGTGCCGGGCGACGCGACGGTGCGTGTCACGGCAGCCGACGGCTACTCCATGAACTACGCCGTGGACGTGCTCTCCGATCACTCTGACGGGACGTGGATCCTCGCCTATGCAGCGAACGGGGCGTACATGCCGTTCGACCCGGGCCCGCTGAGGATCGTGAAGGTGGGACCGGAGAACCCGGAGTTCGCGAGCGCCCTGTCTGCGCGGATGGTAGAGCGCATCGAAGTCATCGGGACCTACGAGGAGTACTCGCTGCTGGTGACCGGCGCAGTCGAGCGACGCTTCCTTCGCACTGAGCTCGAGGCGGGAATCTTCTGCCCGTGCCATACCGCTACGGTCTCTGCCACGTCGAGGGATGAGATCCATGAGTACACTGGGCTCCCGCTGTGGCGCCTCGTGGCCTACGCGGACGATGAGCGCTTCCCCCACCCCGCAGAGGGCATCTTCTACGAGGAGGAGCACTTCAACGCCGACCTCGCGGCCAAGGACTACGAGATCGTGCTCGTGGCGGCGGACGGCTACCGCCAGACGGTGCGTTCCTCGTGGATCGCCGGGGACGATCGCTACATCGTGGCGTTCAAGGTCGACGGGGCGTTCCT
>CP070725.1:1373053-1377435 GCA_020350845.1 Candidatus Bipolaricaulota bacterium | reverse complement strand
GTCGGCGGATCGACGCGGATCCCGAAGGTTCAAGAACTGATCTCGTCGCGTGTTCCCGGAAAGATCAACCGCGAGATCAACCCCGACGAGGTCGTCGCCGCCGGGGCGGCAATCCAAGGCGGCGTACTCGCCGGGGAAGTCGACGAGATCGTCCTACTGGACGTCACGCCGTTGACCCTCTCCATCGAGACGCTGGGCGGTGTGGCAACCCCGCTCATCGAACGCAACACGACGATCCCCACGGAGAAGTCGAAGATTTTCACCACCGCGCAGGACAACCAGCCCGCCGTCGAGATCCACGTCGTCCAGGGCGAGCGGAAGATGGCAGAGGACAACAAGTCACTCGGCAAGTTCCAGCTCACCGGACTTCCTCCGGCACCGCGCGGCATTCCCCAGATCGACGTGGCGTTCAACATCGACGCCGACGGGATCTTGCATGTCACCGCGAAGGACAAGGCCACGGAGAAGAGCGCCTCGATCACGATCACCGAGTCGTCGCGTCTCACCGACGAGGAGATCGAGCAGATGAAGCGCGCCGCCGAGGAGCATGCCGAGGAGGACAAGAAGCGTGCCGAGGAGGTCGACGTTCGCAACCAGGCGGATCAGGCGGCGTACCAGGTGGAGAAGGCACTCACCGACTTCGGCGACAAGATCTCCCAAGAGCAGCGCGGCGAGATCGAGGATCGACTCCGCCAGCTGAAGGAGAAGCTCTCCTCCGGAGGGGAAGCCGCGGAGATCAAGGCGGCGATGGAGGAGCTCCAACGCAGCGCGCAACAGCTCGCACAGGAAGCCTATCAACAGACCTCGACGGCGAGCGGGGATGAGGCCGCGGGCGCGAGCTCGAGTGCGGACGACGAAGACGACGGCGAGTACATCGACGCGGAGTACGAAGAGAAGTAGGCTTCGGCAAGAAGGAGTGAGCGGGCGTGGCCAAGCGCGACTACTACGAGATCCTTGGGGTCTCGCGTAACGCGACGCAGGAGGAGATCAAGAAGGCCTATCGTCAGAAGGCCAAGGAGCTCCATCCTGACAAGAACCCCTCCTCGCGAGAGCAGTCCGGGGAGGAATTCAAGCGCGTCGCGGAGGCCTACGAGGTGCTCGCCGACGCCGGCAAGCGTCGGCAATACGACCGCTACGGCCACGCCGGACCGTCCCAGGGCTTCACGTTCGGGCCTCAGGACTTCCGCCGCGCGCGGGAGGCATACTCCGAGTTCGGTTTCGGCGGCTTCGATGACTTGTTCGACCTCTTCTTCCGTCAGGGAGGACGAGCCGGTCCTCGCCGAACGCGTAGCCACCGCGGTGAGGATATCGAGTATCGCCTCCGGGTGACGCTCGAGGATGCCGCCACGGGAACGAAGATGACGATCACGGCGCCGCGACTCGTCGCCTGCGACCGTTGTGAGGGCGCAGGAAGCGAGCCGGGAACGTCCACCACGACTTGCCGCACGTGTGACGGCCAGGGGCAGGTGCAGTACCGCCAGCAGAGCCTGCTCGGAAGCTTCGTCAACGTCCAGACCTGCCCCGAGTGCGGCGGCGTGGGCGAGGTCGTCGATCAGCCGTGCAAGCGCTGCCGCGGAGACGGGAGAACCAAGGAGAAGAGCAAGATATCGATCACCGTTCCCGCAGGAGTCGAGACGGGATCCCGTCTGCGACTTCGCGGCCAAGGGAACGCCGGCGTCGCCGGTGGGCCGCACGGAGACATGTACATCTCGATCGAGGTCATCCCCCACTCCACGTTCCGCCGCGAGGGGCGCGACATCCTCTCGACGCTATCGATCGAGTATCCGCAGGCCGCGCTCGGCGCGCGGGTGCGCACCGAGACCCTGTGGGGAGAGGAGACGCTCACGATCCCCGCGGGGACCCAGCCGGGTACGGTTCTTCGCCTCAAGGGGAAGGGGATGCCCGACGTCCGTGGGAACGGCAAGGGCGATCAGCTCGTCGAGATTCAGGTTCGTGTCCCCACGCGCCTTGCCGCGGAGCAGCGTCGGCTGCTCGACGATCTGCAGAGAAGCTTCCAGGAGGACTAGCGCGACGCCCGCGCGTCGAGCTCCTGTCGAAGCACCCCACGCAGCGGGTTCACGGCGCGCACTCGGTGGCTGAGTTCGTTCTTCGTTTCCGGCGGAAGCTCGGCGAGCGTCTGGGTGAAGCCGTCGGGAACGAACACCGGGTCGTAGCCAAATCCCCCACTTCCCGTCGGGCGCCGCGCGATACGTCCCGCAAGGACCCCGGCGCGCAGGACCTCTCGTCCGTCCTCGAAGCGAAGCACCGCGACGGAGACGAACCGCGCCGCGCGATCGGTGACGCCGGTCAACTCCCGCAGCAGCCGTTCCGTATTCGCCCGATGGTCCGTCGGGCTTCCCGCGTAGCGCGCGGAGCGCACCCCCGGCGCCCCGCGCAGGGCGCGAACGCAGAGGCCGGAGTCCTCGGCGAGGACGGCAACGCCGGTGGCGGAAGCGATTCCGCGTGCCTTGAGGATGGCGTTCTCGGCGAAGGTCGAGCCGACCTCGGGGATGTCGGGAAACGGCGTGTCGTCACGGGTGGCGAGCTGCAGTCCCGGGATCGGCTCGAGGATTGCGCGCAGCTCTCGGATCTTGCCCGGATTGCCGGTGCCGAGAAGGAGGATCACCCGGAACGGACCGGTTGTAGATCGAGCGTCTCGGCGTAGTGGCAGGTGACGAAGTGCAACCCGCCCAGGTCGCGATACTCGGGCGGCTGCTGGCTGCACAGCTCCTGCGCATAGCGGCAGCGCGGATGGAAGTAGCAGCCGGGAGGCGGCGCCACCGGACTCGGGACGTCGCCCTCGAGGAGGATGCGCTCCACCTCGTAGCTCGGGTCAGGCACGGGAACCGCGGACATCAGCGCCTCGGTGTACGGATGCTTGGGATTCGTGAACAGCTCCTCCGTCGTCGCCAGCTCCGCGATCTTCCCGAGGTACATCACGGCGACGCGGTCGCTGATGTGCTTCACGACCGAGAGGTCGTGGGCGATGAACAGATAGGTCAGACCGAACTCCTCCTGCAGATCCTCGAGGAGGTTCAGCACCTGTGCCTGAATCGACACGTCGAGGGCGGACACGGGCTCGTCGCAGATGATCAGCTGGGGATCGAGCGCGAGTGCGCGCGCGACCCCGATTCGCTGCCGCTGGCCGCCGGAGAACTCGTGAGGATAGCGCTTCATGTGGTCCGGCTTGAGTCCCACCGCGGCGAGCAGTTCGCGCACCCGTTCCTCGCGCTCGTTCCCCTTGGCAAGCCGGTGGACGAGCAGCGGCTCGCCGATGATCGCTCCCACGGTCATCCGCGGATTGAGCGAGGAAAACGGGTCCTGGAAGATGATCTGCATGTCCCGCCGCAGCTGCTTGAGGAGCTTGTAGGGGGCCTTGACGACGTTGACCTCGCGGTACGTCTCGCCGCCCGAGGCGAGCTTCCTGCTGCGGAACTTCACCGTGCCCGCGGTCGGCTCGAGAAGGCGGATGATCGACCGGCCGGCGGTGGTCTTCCCGCAGCCACTCTCGCCCACCAGGCCGAGGGTCTCGCCCTCCCTGATGAACATGTCGATCTCATCCACGGCTTTGACCTGCGCGACCACGCGCTTGAGGATCCCGCGGCGAACGGGGAAGTACTTCTTCAGGCCCTCCACCTCGAGCAGGATGTCAGAGGACAAGAGCGATCACTCCTTTGCTATTCGTACAGCCAGCAAGCCGCCTCGTGCCCTGCGCCGATCTCCTTCAGCGCAGGCATCTGCGTCTTGCAGACTTCCATCGCTTGTGGGCAGCGAGGTTCGAAGCCACATCCCGGGGGCACCTCGAACGGATCCGGAACGACGCCCCGGATCGGTAGGAGTCGCCCCTTCTGCACCGCGAGCGATGGGATGGAGTTCATCAACCCCTGCGTGTATGGATGCTTCGGATCGTGGAAGACGTCGCCGACCGACGCCGACTCGACGATCCGTCCGAGGTACATCACGACGACATCGTCCGCCATATCCGCGATGACACCGAGGTCGTGGGTGATGAACTGAATCGACGCCGCGTACTCCTTCCGCAGGTCGTTCATCAGCTCGAGCACCTGGGCCTGGATCGTCACGTCGAGTGCCGTCGTCGGCTCGTCCGCGATCAGCAGCCGGGGATTGCACGAGAGCGCCATCGCGATCATCGCTCGCTGGCGCATGCCTCCCGAGAGTTGGTGCGGGTACTCGTCCACGCGCTGCTCGGGAAGAGGGATGCCGACGGCGCGAAGCATCTCGATGGCTCGCTGGCGGGCGCGCTTCTTGTCGAGCTTCTGGTGGAGGATGATCGCCTCCATGATCTGATTCCCCACGGTGTACACGGGGTTCAGCGAGGTCATCGGCTCCTGGAAGATCATCGCGATGTCGTTCCCGCGGAT
>CP070725.1:1370198-1372953 GCA_020350845.1 Candidatus Bipolaricaulota bacterium | reverse complement strand
GTCGATCACCTGGTGTGCAAGATCCACGAGATCTGTCGCCGTGTGCTCCAGCCGCAGCTCGCCCGCCTCGGCGAGCGCCAGATCGCGGAGATCGTCGATCAGCTTGCCGACGTGGAGCGTCTCCTCGTAGATCGGAGCGATCGTCTGCTGCGTCGGCTGGTAGATCCCGTCGAGGATCGCCTCCAGATTCCCCTGGATGATCGTCACCGGCGTGCGTAGCTCGTGGGCGATGTCCGCCGTCATCGTCTGGCGGATCGTCTCCGAGCGTCGGAGATTGTCGAGCATGCGATTGAACGAATCGCCGAGGCTGCCGAACTCATCGTGTGAGCGCAGGGGGACCTGTTCGGGGAGGTCGCCCTCGGCGATGCGCTCGGTGGCGCGCGACAAGATGCGCAACGGCGAGGAGACCTGGGAGATGAGGAGGCCTGAGATGAGCAGCGCGATCCCCGATGCGATCGCTCCTCCGAAGAGCGACGAACGCCGCGCCGAACTGAGGAACTCCTGTTCGGCGGGATCGAGGAGCGCTCCCAGATCTCCGAGCCAGAGCGTCCCCACCACACCCTCTTCGGTCTCGACCGGGATCCCCTCCGCGAGTTCCTCGGGACTGAGGGTCGTCCCCACGCGATCCTGACTGGTGGCGACGAACACACGGTTCTCCTCATTGGCGAGGCAGAACGGCCCCTGAATGAGGTAGATCTCGCGAACTTCGATCACCTGCTCGTTGATGCGGAAGGTGAGCTCTGTCGTGAGGAAGTCGCCGACGCCGATCCAGCTGCCCTGGAGCTCGTAATAGTACGACAGGAGATCGCACGCGCGCCTCGCCAGGTTCTCCTTGTCGTGCTCGCGGAACTCCGCGAACTGCACCGCGATCGAGCGCGCATTGAGGAAGTAGACGGTGGCAACCGCGATGAGAATGACGAGTACGAACGCCAGCCCGAGCTTGAGGGCAAACGGAAAGGGGCGTCGCATCCTACGACTCACGGGCGAACCGGTAGCCCACTCCGTGGACCGTTTGGATGTAGCGCGGGTTCTTCGGGTCCTCCTCCAACTTGCGGCGAAGGTTCTTCACGTGGGTGTCGATCGTGCGCGCGAACGCGTCGTAGGTGTAGCCCTGGACCTCGCGCAGGAGCTGCAGGCGGGTGAAGACCTGCCCCGGGTGGCGGGCGAGGTAGGCGAGCAGATCGAACTCCGTCGGGGTGAGCTCGATCTCCTTCCCGTCTAGCATCACCTCGCGCGTCTTGATATCGATCTCGATCTCTCCGCTGACAATCTTCTCCGGCTCGCCGGCAGCACCGTCGATTCTGCGCAGCACCGCACGGATCCGCGCGACGAGTTCGCGCGGGCTGAACGGCTTGACCACGTAGTCGTCGGCGCCCAGCTCAAGGCCGACCACGCGATCGGCTTCTGCCGCCTTGGCCGTGAGCATGATGATCGGCACGCGGGATGTCGCACGGATCTTGCGCGTGACTTCGATCCCCGTCACCTTGGGAAGCATCAAGTCGAGGACGATCAGATCGGGGCCCTTCTCCTCGAACGCGCGAAGCGCCTCTTCGCCGTCGTTGGCGGTGTAGGTCTTGAATCCCTCGCGATCGAGATACGCCTTGATCGTGCGAACGATCATCTCTTCGTCGTCAACGATCAGGATCCTCTTCATGGTGGACTATTATAGCTGGTGGCAGGCGGGAAGGACTCCGGGTCCTGAACGGCCGACGTTCCTCGCGAAGCTGCCCCGTCTTCCCTGCGCCGACCGTTCACCGGACCCTGGGAGGTCATCGCGCCCGTCAGGGCGCGACTCGACCCAGCCTAGCTCCGGACTGTGAACGCAACGTGAGCCGAATGTGAGGATTGCGTGAACGGCGGGGTCAGGCTTCTATTCTTGAATCCTACGTCGTGAGGGTGTCCGAGTGGCCAGGGAGCTACCGCCCGAGAGGGCTCCCCGTTTCGGCTCCACCTCCATCACGCGGTGGACGCGATTCAAGAATAAAGCCTGACCCCGAGTGCTGGTAGGTTCTGCTGCGTTCAGGTTGGCTCTTGCGAAGGTCCGGCTCTAGAATCCCGGAAACTCCTCGGTTCGGATGACTGCAGTTCGGGAGGTCGTGCTGTGGACGAACGGGCGCAGGGCACAGCATCTGAGACGATGCTTCGGATCCGTCTTCTCGGTCGGTTCGAGGTCGTGCGTGACGGGGAGCCGATCGAGGGTGATGGGTGGAGGCGCCGCAAGAACGAGACGCTGCTGAAGGTGCTGCTCTCCGACCCGGGGAAGGCCTTCTCCCAGGATCAGCTCATCGAGGCGCTGTTCGCCGGAGAGAACCCGCGGAAGGCGGTACAGAACCTTCACGCGAGAGTGAGTCAGCTGCGCCGTGTCCTCGAACCCGGGCTCGACAAGGGAACGGACTCCACCTTCATCCTGCGGCAAGGCCAGGCCTACCGCTTCGATCCTTCCGCTGACTGCTGGATCGATGCGGTGGCGTTTGCGGAGGAAGTGGGAGCAGCGCACGTGTTGGCCGACCAGGAGTCGTGGGGCGAGGCGTCGGAGCGGTTCGAAGAGGCACTCGGGCTCTGCGAGGGAGAGTTCCTCCCGTCTGATCGCTACGAGGAGTGGTCGGAGGCTCGTCGCAGTGAGCTTCACGACCTGCATCTGGAAGGCCTGAGCCGACTCGCGGAGTGCTACGAGCAGCTCGGCCGCCTCCGCCAGGCGATCACCTGCTGCCAGCGGATCCTCGCGGTGGAACCCCATCGCGAGAGCGTGGTGCGG
>CP070725.1:1365726-1370098 GCA_020350845.1 Candidatus Bipolaricaulota bacterium | reverse complement strand
CGACTCACCGAGCTTCCGCCGCGCGTCTCATTCCACGAGGTGGAGATCGAGGACTACCCGCTTCTCAGGCAGTTCCCGTACACCCTTGCACTCGCCTCGAAGCTTGCCGAGGTGGTCCGCACCAAGCAGCTCGACGTGCTGCACGCGCACTACGCGATCCCGTTCGGCGCAGCGGCGCTGATCGCTCGGCAGATCGTGAGCGAGCGCGCTCTCAAGGTGATCACCACGCTCCACGGAACGGACATCACCCTCGTGGGCAACAACGCCTCGTTCCGCCCGGTCACGGAGATGACGATCGAGCAATCGGACGCTGTGACCGCCGTATCCCAGTTCCTCGTGGAGGAGACGGCGCGGCAGTTCGAGATCACCCGGCCGATCGACAGCATCTACAACTTCATCGACCCCGATCGCCACGGCATCGCGAGCTGTTGCTGCCTCCCTGAGAAAGGGAGCTCGGGACAGAGGACGCTCATGCACGTCTCCAACTTCCGTCCCGTGAAGCGTGTCCAGGACGTAGTTTCCGTCTTCGCCAAGGTGCGCGAGCAGATCGACGCTCGTCTCGTGCTCGTGGGCGACGGCCCCGATGCCACGGCCGCCCGCTGTGCCGCGGAACGCCTTGGGGTTCTAGAACACGTCGCGTTTGTCGGTGTTGTCGATCACATCGCGCCGCTCCTCGCGGCCGCTGACCTCTTCCTCCTGCCGAGCTCGACGGAGAGCTTCGGACTCGCCGCGCTTGAGGCGATGGCGAGCGGCGTTCCCGTGATCGCGAGCGAGATCGGGGGCCTTCCCGAGGTCATCGATCACGGCAAGACGGGGTTCCTCGCCCCCGTGGGGAGCACCGACCGGATGGCAGAGCTTGCGATCTCTGTGCTTCGCGATCCCGAGGCGCACCAGCGGATGAGCGACGCCGCGCGTCACACGGCCGCGGAGCGCTTCGACTACCGTCTCATCGTTCCCCAGTATGAAGCGCTCTACCAGCGAGTCGTCGACGAACCCTAGACACCCGTGAACTCGCCGTCTTCCCGCTATACTGGGTGATCACCAGCCCAGGGAGGTACGGAAGGCATGACGAGGGCACTGGCTACGATTCTCACCACCCTGCTTGCGGCATCGCTCGTCGCCGCGGCTCAGGTCGAGGTCCTGCATCCCAACGCGGGGTACTTCGCCGCGAATGAGCTCGAGGTCCTTCTCCCCGCGATCAACCGGCTGACGTCCCTGTTGAGTGCGTCCGACTACGCATCGGGGCGCTGGTATCCTGACCAATGGACGAGCGTCGACTTCGCCGCCTACTCCCAAGGAATCCTCGCGGCGGAAGGCTTTGCGTCGACGCTGGTCGCCGCCGACGGCTGGCCCGACGGACGGCATGTGTGGCTCCTGGTCGAGGTTCCCCTTGCGGGGAAGATTGTGTGGGTGCCCGTGGAGGCACTCCCCGAACCGGGGCACGCGCAGAGGCGCCTGGGAAGGGTCCCGTTGTGGACCGACGGCGCAGGGGTCCTGTGGTACGAGGATGCCTACGGCCGGTACGACGATGTCCTTGATCTCTCCGAGAACGTCCCACCGCTTCCGGTGATCGGGGCCACCCCGCTTCGCGGCTCCGTGGGGCACGAGACGACCTTCTTCGGCCTGCACTCCCGCGACAGCGACGGGGAGATCGTCCTCTGGTTCTGGGACTTCGGCGACGGCGCGGAGGCCTCGGGGGCGATCGCCGACCACACCTTCTCGGCAGAGAGGGTGTACACGGTGACGCTGACCGTCTATGACAACCGAGGGGCTCACAGCTCCGTCGTCTTCTCGTATCCCGTCGCTCTCCCCAGGGCCCCCACGTCCCCGGGCGGCGGATGTGGCTGCGGGGGCTGAGCCCGACCGAGCGGACACGCCGCGCTGCCCCCGCAGAGGGCTCCGGTCCGTGCTCCGCCGCTAGAGCGCGTTCGCGCCGTGGAACCGCTTCCCGGCAGCATGTGTAGATCGGTACGAGAAGACAGAAGGAGGCTTTCCCATGGAAGCTCAACGACGGCGGAGATGGATGGGGGCGCTCTTCCTGGGCCTGCTCGCGGCAGCCTGCGCGCTGGTCGGCGCCCAGGATCTGTTGCTTGAGACCGAGTACTACGTCATTCCGATGGGCACGGTCGTTCTCGACCAAGCGGCGCTCATTGAGGCAGCGCGGAGTCACGGATACACCGTCATCGTACGCAGCGGCGACGTCGTTACCGCGTACCGCGGTGGGCTCGATTCGGCGGAGGACGAGGCCGCCCTCCTCGGAGACCGGCCTCTGCTCTACGCCGACCACGGCGATACCTTGCTCCTGTTCGCAGGATCTGACTTCGACTTCTCTCTTCGACCGGGGATGGACGGCTACGATCTCGTCCTCTCTCCTCACGTTGCGGTTCCCACAGGCACTGCCTTCGGCGCCGCGCTGACGCAGCTTCACGCGCTCGGGATCATCGGCACCGCCGTCGGCGTCGAGGCCCCACAGGCCTATGCGCGGGATCCGCTCAAGGGCCCCCGCCCTCCAGAGGGGGTGGCGATCGACTCTGACCTCTACGCGCTGGTCGTCGCCGAGAACTGGTTCCTGGAAGCAGAGTCGAAAGGGATCGAGCGTGTCGGACTTCGTGTCGAGGCGGTCGCCGAGAAGTTGGAGGGAGCGATCGTCCCCGCGGAGCTCCAGCCGTTCCTTCTCGAGGAAACCGCGGAGCTCGCCCGCTTCCTTGTCCCGATCCACCGGCTCGTCGACCTCGCGAGCACGGGCGCCTTCCGGCTCGTCCGCCCTGCGCACGTGCCGCAGCCTGCGGCTGACTAGCTCCCGGAGGAGATCATGAGAAGAGCCCTCGCGGTCCTGGGATTCACCCTTGTCGTCGCTGCATTCGGTACCTATGCAGCGACACAGATATCGATCGGGATCCTCAGCGGCACTGAGGCGGACTGGGTGAGCGTCGGCGAACAGGTCGAATCGCAGTCCGATGTGGAGATCACACTTCACCCCGCATCCGAGTTCAGTCTACGGTTCACGCTTCCGTACAGCCTGAGACACCTCTCGCTACTGCGGGAGTCGTGGGTGAACAGCTACGGTCGCTACTTCCAGGATCTGTCTTCGCTGGAGGGCGTGCTTCTCGCGGGCGGCGCGTCGTTCGTCTACTACGGTGGGACGCCGATCGGCGTCCGCCTCTCGTTCGATCCGGGTTGGTTCGTCGGCGTTCAGCGATGGCCCGATGATCCAAGCGCTGTCTCGACACTCCTCGCCCTCGCCGCGGGCATCGAGGACGTGCAGCCGTCCGTCACGCCGACCGGCCGCGCCTCTCCGACACGCGGCGCGAAGCCCTCGTCGGAGCAGCACCGGCGAAACGTTGACGGGTCGCTGTCTGCTCTTCTCGCAGACGTGGAGGCAAGCCTCGGGCAGGCAATCACGTCGGTGATGTCGTTCCTCCCGTCATCGGCACGTCGTGCCCTCGAGCGGTCCGCCGCCCGCTACGGGATTCCTCTCACGACGGCACCCAATGGTGAGACCGCAGTGACGGTCGTCGTCGAGGTCCGCGGATCGTCGACGGCGACGGCCCAGCAGGTGCGTGCAATGGGTGTGGCGAATCAGGCGATCGAGACCTCGACTGCCTCCGGCCTGGTCCGCGTCGAAGTGCCGCTTTCGCAGTTCGACAGCTTCCTCGCCACCATCGCCGGATCGGGCTACATCCGCCCGCCGTACATCCCCTACGCGACCGCCGTGACCGGAGAAGGGGTGGCAGCGATCGGGGCGGAGGCATTCCACACCGCGGGTCTTCGCGGTGCGGGAGTGAAGATCGCGATCATCGATCTCGGCTTCTCCGGCCTCTCACAGTCTCAGGCCAACGGCGACCTTCCGCTCGGGGTCGTCTCCAATGACTTCACCGGTTCCGGCTTACAGACCGGGATCAGCCATGGGACCGCGGTCGCCGAGATCGTGCACGAGATCGCCCCCGACGCCGAACTCCACCTGATCAAGATCGCTGACGAGGTCGATCTCGACCAGGCGATCAGCTACTGCATCAGCAGCGGCATCCACGTGGCCAATCACTCCCTCGGTTGGTACAACACGAACTTCTACGACGGACAAGGCATGGTCGCATCCATCGCCCGCCGCGCGATCAACCACGGCATCCTCTGGGTGAACTCCGCAGGGAACGAGGCGCAACGCCACTGGGACGGCGTCTACGCGGACGGCAACGGGGACGGTTGGAACGACACCGACATCACGCTCACCGCGATCGGCGGCCGCTCGATCGGCATCTACCTCACGTGGAACGAGTGGCCGGCGGCCTCGACGGACTTCGACCTCTACCTCTACGATCCTGCGGGCGGACTTGTCGGCTCATCGACGAAGTACCAGACCGGCATCGAGGAGCCT
>CP070725.1:1360116-1365626 GCA_020350845.1 Candidatus Bipolaricaulota bacterium | reverse complement strand
GGTGGATGAAGTAGCTGATCTCGGCCGTCGCGCGGAATGTCGAGCTCGATCGGAACGGGTGCAAGAACGCGAAGCCGACGATCAGCCCTCGGTCATCTCGGGCGGCGAGGGCAGGGTAGTCCCGTGACGTCTCCATGACCCGGTCGAAGAACGAGTCACCCACCGGGCGTTCCGGATACGCCGCGAAGCTGTCCGCCACGTAGTCGTTGAAGATTGCAGTCGCAGCAGAACGGTGATCCTCCGTCAGTGGCTCGAGCCGGTACTCCACCCTCCACCTCCGACTTGCGCCTTCGCCTCGGCGTGGCCGACACGGAGCATCTCGCCGGCCCTCTCCCACCGTCAACTGTACTCGAGACACGATTAGGGGCGGCACCACGGGTGGCCTGCTTCCGAACCCGGACGTGCGACGGGCAGGGCGGCAGGGACTACGCTACGTGTCCCCGTGACGGGCACCATCTCGTCGAGGTGGCGGTCAGCCACGACTTCGGTCGGGGACCGCACTCCTCCACGCAGCGGGCAGCCTTGACGTGGGTCCGTGCCGCTCCTAGCATGGCATCGACATCGCAGACCTCCTGCCGCAGCCGTCGCAACCGACACCGCCGAAGGAGGTGCAGCATGCTCTCCCCGAAGTCTCACCGAACCCTCGGACTCGGCATCAGTATCGCATTGACCCTCGCACTCCTGGTCGGGTCTATCAGCCTGTCAACAGTCGGCTACCGTGTCATCGATGAGATGCAGCAGTACGTCAACGGAGTTCTGTCGACGATCAAAGGACGTCCGACGTGGAAGCCGGGGACGACGATCCATGTGTACATCCCGGTCGATCCGCAGGGCCAGGGTGCCGAGAAGGAGGTCCAAGCCGCGTGCAAGGCGTGGGAGGAGAAGCTGCGGAGTGAGACAAACGCGAACCTCACCTTCACCTACCACGTCGGGCAACCGGCCCCACCGGCTCAGGACCCCCCGCCGTACATCCTCGAGGTTCACTGGTCCGACGAGCAGACGACCGACGAGCCGGGAAGCGCGACGCCACAGACGGATGTCACCCCGACGGGGAATCCGAACGAGTACCAGCGGTCGAGCGAGGTCAAGCGGGGGGACATCTACATCAACCGCAACCAATCCGGAGGACAACCCTACTCCCTCAATGCGATCTACAACATCGCGCTGCACGAGTTCGGCCACATCTTCGGACTCGACCACAAGACTCCGGATCAGGACTCCGTCGTCATGGACGATCGCGGGGTCGACGATCCGAACAAGAAGCACCCGATCAAGGACGACGATGTCCGCGGTCTCCAGGATCTCTACGGGCGCAGTGACGATAGCGAGGTTCCTGAGAAGAAGCCCGAAGAGGACGGAGACGGCGACGGCGAGGACGGAGGCGAAGGCACCAAGTGCTGTGCGTTCGAGTGCGGAGGGATCTTCGGATGCGCGATGGTCAGCTCCCAGGTGGAATGCGACGGCTACGACGGTGTCCTCGTGGACGGGGTCTGCGAGGAGGGGAGCGACGAGGACAAGGAGCAAGGCGTCTACGGACGCTGCGACGGCGGGCTCAATCCGCTCTGTGAGGACTGCCGCTCGGATCTCGGGGAGTCTCACCATATCACGCCGCCCGGTTCCTTCCCCGCAGGGGGGCAGCTCTCGTTCGCGCTCGTCATCAGGAACCGCGGGAGCATGCCGACGCGCTTCTCGGTGACCGTCGAGGAGTCGCCGTGGGCAAGCGGAGGAGCTATCGAGCTGAGCGGGGACTTCGCGCCCGGCAGCGAGCCGTTCGACCCGCCTCCCGCGGTCACCCGCTGCATTCCCCCGGAGGGAGAAGTCACGGTCACCTACACGGCAACTCTGAGCCCCGATGTCCCTCTTGGGGACGTCGTGACGACCTCCTTCGTGCTCGAGGACCTCTTCCAGCGCGAGCTGTACGCATTCATCGCGCAGGCTGTCGTTGGCGAGGCCGACTACACGGCGGTGATCCCCGAGGACGTCCTGCTCTGCGCGCAGCTGCTCGCCTGGTCCTCCGGGTTCCGTCACATCGCGCATCGCGAAGAGCGTTGGGACGCGAGGGAGCACGCACCGCGGGAGATGTGCGAAGCCTGTGGGGCTCCGATGTGTGTCGTCTGCATGGAGTACGACCTCGGGACCTACGATGACCGGCCCGGTGTCACGGCGCAACAGCGGAGCTGCGTACGCAGGGTGGAGAGCTTCCTTCGCACGGCGACCTGGCAGGAGACGGAGATCCTTGCGGCCGTCTACTGGACAAGCTACTGGGACGGGCGACACAACCGAAACCAGCCGCAGCTCTGAGGTCTCGGCAGGGCGCCTTCGCCGTAGGTCAGCGGCGGATCCGCGTGAAGGTGGTGCCGCCGGCTGTTCTCCTGCTTCCGGGCTGACTCCGTGCGCTGGGCCTGGCCGACCCTCGAGGGAAGGGCGATCACAACCAGAGCAAGATGCCACCTCAGAGGAGAACCGCGGCCCGTATCCCTGACGGCCTCGGTTCATCCGGGCCGGCCACCGACGCTAGAATCGGTGTGCCGAAGGAGGCCTTCGATGGACCGTGAGGCATTCAGGAACGTGAGGTCGCAGATCGGCGCATGTGGGATCTGGTGCGGCAGCTGCGCGGTCGGGAACGGGTCGCTTCGGGAAGCCGGCGCCCGATACCGCCGCGTCCTGGAGAGCCACGGTATCGAGGAGTGGGCACCAAGAGAGCTCGACTACGAACAGCTGGTCCGCGGCCTATCGATCGTATCGGAGGTTGCCACGTGCGAAGGATGCTGCAATGGTGGAGGGCGTGGGCATTGCGAGTTGAGGCGATGCGCGAGCACGCGCGGAGTCGGCCGATGCAGTTCATGCGATGAGACATCCTGCCTGTACATGCGCGTCCTCGATCACATGCGGACAGGGGCGCGGGAAGCCGGTCTGTACGTCAAGATGGAGGCTTGCCCCGACGGGCCGTGGATCGAGGAGAATCTGAAGAGCCTAGCGAAGCAGTTCCCTTCCTGTCTTCTCTTCCTCGACACATCCAGCAGCGAGGAGCGTCTGGATCACTGAGAAGGAGGGTCGCGATGCGACGATTCCCTACGTTGGCGATGGTACTGGTTGTTGGCCTTCCTCTTGCCTTGTCGTTGCCGGTCAGCGCGAAGACGCCGATGAAGGCACTGATCTCTGGCGTGCCTCGCTACTACCAGGCGGAGATGCGCATCGGCGGGAGCTGTTGGTTCCCGACGGGCTGCGGTCCGGTTGCGGGTGCGTCGATCTGTGCTTGGTGGGACAAACGCGGATTCCCGAACCTGATCGACGACACGGAGCTTCAGTCCGACGGTCTGCCGCAGCAGGCGATCATTGACTTGGGCGCGGCCCACTACATGAATCGCGACACGAGCTGCGCCAAGTCGTGGGTGCTTCCGGGGAACTTCCAAGATGGATTGGAAGACTACATGAATGATCATCTCGGTACGCGGGCCGACGTCGCGAGATTCGAGGTCTTCCGGTACCGGATCACGGGCGATGGCTATGAGATGCCCGATACCGGACACACGGGAACGTACGACGAGCTGTTCGAGATCGTCCGAGAGGAGATCTGGAACGGCAGGCCCATGGTCTACCTCTTTCGCTGGGAAGGGGAGCAGAACAACGACGACACCTTCAAGGTTGCCGACCACTACGGTGTGGTTGTCGGGTACGACCAGACCGACGGGAGTCGGCGACTCGTGATTCAAGCGAATCAGTCGACGGAGACCTACTCGGCGGTCACCGGCTATCAGAACGTCTACATCGGGTCGAACCGATACCTACGCCTTGGCGATCACACCAAGGGGAGCGCGGTGGTGAAGTACCACCTGTATGCGATTCGCCCGATCCCGTCGAGCTCGGTCGAAATCGGCCTCGGAGCCGATCCGCTCCTCCTCGACGACACACGGGTTGACAACACGGCGTATCACCGCGATTCCGACGACGGCGTGGCAACGGCGTGGTTCGAGCCGAAGCTTGACCAGTTCGACGTCTTCCTGGAGCGGCTCTGGCACGACCACGACGATTGGGGGAAGACAGACGAGATCGTCCTCCAGGACGGGATCTGCTTCGTCGCCGGGTGGCGGACCGCGGCGGCGGCGCAGACGTCGAATGACGCAGATGGCGACGGCATTGCCGACGAGTATGACAAGCCGGACTTCCAGCCGGTCTACGTGCGTACACACGTCGACTCCGTGTCGGGGACGCAGAAGAAACTCACCCTCTACGTCGAGCTGCGGAATCTCGGGCAATCGCGTGAGCCGTACTACGGACAGGTCGACGTCCACTGGGAACACGTGCAGGACGCCGGTCCGATGTCCATCCGCAGGCCGGGCTCCTCCTCCAGCTCCGGCTCGCAGGCCGCGGTGGCCCCGCTGTATCCGGAGAGCTCGACGGAGGTAGTATCGATGTCGGGGCAGTCCACAGAGCGTCTGGAACACAGTTGGGCGGTTGATGCCGACGACTGGGAGGCGAGCGACACGTTCTCCGATCCGCTGATCCTGACGGTCGATGTCGACCCGGACGATGACGTGGACGAGCTCGACGACTCGAACAACGGCCTCGAGATCGCTCTCGGTTCTTGGTCGGTGGATGTCGGGCTATCAGGCATCCAGGCGCTCGACGTGGAGATTCAGCTCTCTCCGCGAGTCATGGATCGGCTGGGGCCGCTCCGTCTTCGCGCTTGGCAACCGCATTCCGTGGATGCATCGATCCTCGGCGACGCCGACTTCACCGCGGTCAACGTTCCACACGAGCGGCTCGACGAATTCGCGCAGGCGCTGGCCAACGCGGATCAGGGGGATCTGTTCGCCGTCTTGATCCAGGAAGCCGACGTGCTCCTTCTCGATGTCGCGCACTAGGGCCTGACGGCCCTTCGACCATTTGAGCTTCCGCAAGCAGTAGGCACGGAAGCAGCCGAGCCAGGACTCGGTCGTCTTCGGAGGCCCGGTGGACGACGGTGCCCCCGTTCCGCCTGCTCCAGCCTCTCACGGAGACCCTACGAACAGCAACATGCAGGCGGACTGCTTCCGAGCTCGGGTGTGATCCTAGACCAGAAGCGCCGGGAGGAACACGGCTTCCTCAAGAGGAGTTCGTCGGTCTCTGGGTCAGGACTGCGGGGGAAGATGGTTCAGATCGATGACTGCGCCGTACGGCCCAAACTCACGAATAGAAGAGCAGTGCGGTGACGGACGCTGTCTCTCGCAGGCGTGTTGCACGCAGTATCGCTTGATAGACGTGGCGATAGGGAAGGACTTGACAGTTCCCTCCCTTCCATGGCAGGGTGCAAGGCGCTGGTTCGCGTCGCTTGTGCCGGGGAGTCGCGTCGCTACTGATCTGTGGATCATCTAGACTGCTTGGACCTATCGCGAGGGGACGCACAGCAAGGAGGAAGCCCATGTGGCGTACGGCGAGGATCACCTGGCTGCTCGTGTTGGTTGGCGCCGCAGTGGTCGTGACGGCAATCCCTGGACTCGCTCCGACCGACCCGCGGAAGGAATGCCCGG
>CP070725.1:1354880-1360016 GCA_020350845.1 Candidatus Bipolaricaulota bacterium | reverse complement strand
TCATCACGTCGCAGATTCGCGCCGCGCTCGAGATGCTGAAGCACACGATCGAGTGCTGCCCCGACTCCCTATGGGGTAAGGAACCGGGAGGCAACGCATACTGGGTGATCGCCTACCACACGTTGTTCTTCGCCCATCTCTACCTGTCGCCCTGCGAACAGGAGTTCGTCCCGTTCGAACGCGCGGTCGCCGGGCGCGAGGGTTTCGGGCGGACGGACCTCGGAGACTGGCGCGAGCTGCGTCCCGAGGATGTCTACTCGAGAGAAGATGTGCTCGCCTACTGGCGGCACGTCGACGAGGGCGTCGCGTCATGGGTCGAGGGGACCCCACTCGATGACCCGTCCGGATTCCATTGGCTGCCGTTCTCCCGGACGGAGGCGCATCTCTACAACCTGCGCCACATCCAGCATCATGCCGGCCAGCTCGCAGACCGTCTACGGCGGGCCGCCGGTTCGGCGACCCCTTGGGTTCCTCACGGACGGACCTAACGTCGGGCGGCCGTCGTCGCCGTGGCAGGCACGGAGGATCGCGTCACGACTGAGGCACCGGGTGTCTTCGGGCGACCTCCCCCGGCGGGGTCCTCTGGCGTCCCCGATCCGTCAGGCGTTCGCCTCACCGGCGAGTCGCCACGCAAACAGGATCTGGTCGGGGACGGTACGACGTGCGCCACACGACGCGTAGAGCCCCATCGCCGGCCTGTTGCCGTCGTCGGTAAGAACCCACATCGAACCCGCTCCTCGTCGAATGCCCTCCGCCGTCACGCCCTCCACCAGGCCAGACCCGACCCGTCGGCGGCGATGGGCATCGCCGACCTGCACCTCGTAGAGGTGGATCATCGGTGAGCCTCCGTCGGCCCGCGGGAGCTCGTAGGCGACGGCATAGCCCAGCGGTGCGTCGCCGTCCGATGCCACGACGAGAATCGTCGACGGCCCCTCGAGGAACGCCGTCAGGAGTTCCTCTGTCGCATTGCCGCGCAGCTCCTCCGCGGGCTTCAGCTCACGGATCGCGCGCGCGGCGATCGACGCCTCCTCGGGACCGAGGCTCCGCAACTCCATTTCGTCTCCTTTCACACGGTCGTCCAGGACGTGCTCTCCTGACGGAAGCCGTCTCGCTTGCGCGACCCGATCCGGTACGCTACAAGCTCAGCGCCATGGATCGTATCGCAGTTCTCACGAGCGGGGGCGACGCCCCGGGGATGAACGCAGCGACGCGCGCAGTGACCCGCGTCGCTCTTGCGGCCGGCGCATCGGTCTGCGGCGTGAGCAACGGCTTCCGAGGGCTTGTCGAAGGCACACTCAGACCCCTCGGAGCGCGCGACGTCGGGGGCATCATCCAGCGTGGAGGGACCGTACTCGGGACCTCGCGCTGTCCTGAGTTCCGCACCGAAGCCGGACGCGCACGCGCGCTGCAGACCCTGGAGAAGAACGGCATCGAGGGCCTTGTCGTGATCGGCGGCAACGGTTCCCAACAGGGCTCCCACGCGCTCGCCGGGACCGGCTTCCCCGTGGTCGGCGTGGCGTCCACCATCGACAACGACCTCGCCGGTACCGAGATCACCATCGGCGTTGATACGGCACTCAACGTGGCCCTCGAAGCGATCGATCGGCTCAAGGTCACCGCCTCGTCCCATCGAAGGGCATTCCTCGTCGAGGTCATGGGCCGTCGTCACGGCTACTTGGCACTGATGGCGGGAATCGCAGGCGGGGCTGAAGCGGTCGTCCTTCCGGAAACGGAGACCGAGCCCGCGGCGCTCGCCGAGCAGATCCGCGTCGCCTACGAGCGCGGGAAGCCCCACGCGCTGGTCGTGGTCGCCGAGGGAGCGACGTGGACGGCGGCCCAGCTCGCATCCCACTTCGAGGAGCACGAGCGGGAGCTCGGCTTCGAGCTGCGGATCACGATCCTCGGCCACGTACAGCGCGGGGCAGTTCCGACGGCAGCCGACAGGCTCCTCGCGAGCCGTCTCGGAGGCGCCGCGGCCGATGCTCTCATCTCCGGAGAACGCTCGTTACTCGTTGGCTGGCAACGAGGCGCCGTGTCCACGTCGCCTCTCGCGGAGGTCATCGCACAGACCAAGAGCCTCGACCCGGAGCTTCTCCGACTTGCAGGGGCACTTGCACAATAGCCCCACCGATGGACATGGAGCCGGCCCCGCCCCACGAGGACGGGCGGATCTCCCGAGGCCGGCACGGGCCTGTGAGCAGCGGTGCGGGCAGCGACGGCTAGCGGTAGCGAATCCGAGGATCGACCACGGCGAGCCCAAGGTCTGCGATGAGGTTCCCGACCAGGAGAAGGCTCGCGTAGAACAACAGACACGCGGTGAGAAGGTGCTGATCCTGACTCCGCGTCGCCGTGATCAAGACCTGGCCGAACGTCGGCAGGCCGAGGACCTGGGTCGCCAGGATCGACCCCGTGATGAGGGTAGGAATCATCATCCCCGCCATGCTGATCAGCGGGTTGAGCGCGTTGCGCAGCGCGTGCTTGAGAAGCACTCGGGACTCGCGCAGCCCCTTTGCACGAGCCGTGTCCATGTAGTGCTCGTTCATCGTGTCAAGCATGCTGTTGCGCATGTGCCGTACGACGAGGGCGAACATCGGCGCGCCAACGATGATCCACGCCGGCGTGAGGTGCCAGACGTAGCTCCCGAACTTCGCGACGGACATCGGCTCTCGACGCAGCGCGACATCGACGAGGCCCCACGTTCCCGGCGAGATGATCAGGCGGTTGATGAACTTGTAAACGAACCAGATGAAGCACCAGCCGAGAACGTACTGCGGGAACGAGATACCGACGTAGGCAAGGACGGAGACCAGGTAGTCGAGCGGCTTGCGCTTGCGCACTGCGGCGAGGATCCCCAGCGGGATTCCCGCGAGCCACGCGAGGATCATGGACGACCCGGTGATGATCAGCGTCCACTGCATCCCCGCCTCTTTGCTGAAGATATACGGTCCCACAGGTCCTCCGGTGGCGAACGAGATCCCGAAGTCCCCGCGTGTGATCACCCCCTCGAACCAGATCCAGAACTGAACGATCCATGGCTTGTCGATCCCGCGCATCACGCGCATCGACTCGTAGGCGGTGCTGTGGATCCCCAGGAGCCGAAGTGGCGTGTAGAAATCTCCGGGGGCGATGCACACAAGACCGAATGCGATCAGAGCCACGAGGAAGAAGACGGGGAGCATCGCGAGGAGTCGTCGGACGATGTAGCCGATCATGGCGATCCCCTTTCGGGGGCGAGTATCGCCCATGCATGGTGTCAGTCAATGGCGCTCGCTTGACGCGGCGCCAGGAGGTCCTCAGACTGGGCCTTCCGCGGACGAAACGGACCACGCCGTGCGCTGTACATGCGGTGGAAGGATCTGCGGCTTACAGGAGGACACGATGCGTACAACACGCCGGCATTGGCTTGTTCTTCCCCTGCTCATCGTTCTATCGACGGTGTCCGTCGCCGGGCAGAACGACGCGCCGCCAGCGATCGGCTTCGGACTCGGCGGACCGAGCGCGGGCCTCTTCCTGCCCGACCTCGGCCCCCTCAACGAGCTACTCGTCGACCACGGCTTCGCACCGCTGACCGGAGCGATCATCACCGCGGGAGGCCGAGGGAGAGGTGGCGTCCTTGGCGGCACCTCGGCAGGAGGGCTCGGATGGGCCGGCTCGGTCGAGAGTCGGGCGGGCGACCTTCGGGCAAACCTCGCCGTGGGTTTCGGCGGCATCGAGTTGGGGCATGTCGCGGGCGGTGACGACCGGTCGCTCCTCACCGTAGGCGTGGTCCTCGGCATGAGTGGGGTCGGCCTCAGGGTGAGGGACGTCACCGTTGTCACGTCTGCGGACAGCGGCCCGACGGCTGTCTTGCCCACGGCGAGCGACCTCCATGCTGGACGGATGGTGTTCGCGGTGGAACCGTTCGTCAGCATGCAGGTTCAGCCCTTCGGGATCCTCGGCTTCGAGATCCATCTCGGATGGCTCGTCCCCCTCGTCGGGTTCCAGTGGGGCAACTTCGAGGCAGCGGTCCGGGGACGGCCGGTCCTCGATCTCGGAGGAGCGACGATCGGCTTCTCCGTCACGTGGGGAGCGATCGGGGCAGTCAGACCCCGCGATGAAGAGGATGCGGCAACGACGCGGCATGTGGTTCCGTTCGATGCGTCGTGTATCGAGATCGTCAACCCGGTAGGACTCGTCGACGTTTCCGTGTCCGATGAAGCGTCCGCCGTGGCAGGCTCCGCACCGACTGTCGAGGTGCTCGTGACACGGCGCGCGCGGTCGGCCGCGCTCCGGGAGCAGATCGCCGTCGATATCGCTCCTGGGGAGTGCGGCCTACGGATCGCGACCGAGAGCCCTCGGCGCTGGGGCTGGAGTGTGGACTACGAGATCACCGTGCCGCCGGGAACCGAGGTCCGCGTCGATCAGGGCGCAGGTGACGTCAAGCTGACGGCCGTCGACGGCCCCACAGTCGTCGAGCTTGGCGCGGGCGAGGTTCGCGCGACGGGGTTCCGTGGCGAGACTCTCGCCATCGACTGTGGTGTGGGGGACGTCACCGTCGACGGAAGCGATGCGTCCACAACCACGATCAGCATCGGAACCGGTGACGCGAACGTGTTCCTGAGCGGCGCTCCGTCCCTTGTCGTGAGCGCCTCCTCGGGGGTGGGCGAGGTCACCATCGGACCGTTCGCCGATCACACAGAGACGAGCGCTTCGGGATTCGGCAACGATCTTGTCGCGATCCTCGGCGCGGGAGCCGGATCGCTGACGGTGGACGTCGGCGTGGGGACGGTCTCCGTCCGCGAAGCGAGCCGCTGACCGCCGCGAAGCGCAAGCCGGCCTATCGGCTCCTCCTTGACAGGACTCGGGTATCCGGGTACTGTTAGCTGGCTAATCATTAGCGTGCTAAGGAGGTCTGTGACCGATGGCCCCACACGAACAGCCGAAGAACATGGCCCACCTCCTGTTCGAGGTCGCGCGTCTGATGGGGCGGCGGCTCCGCACGCACTTCGAAGGGACGGGGCTTCACCGGGGTCAGGCCTTCCTTCTCGGAAGACTGCTGCACGGCGACGGGATCCCACAGTCCGAGCTCGCCCGCGACGTCCACCTTCGTGCTCCCATGGTGACGCGCATGCTCGCGCGCATGGAGCACGCCGGCTG
>CP070725.1:1351111-1354780 GCA_020350845.1 Candidatus Bipolaricaulota bacterium | reverse complement strand
TGCGCACGCTCATCATTGGGGCCGCCACCGGTGAGTAGCGATCAGGCGAGTCCGCGATCCCTGCCGCGAGGCGCTGCGCTCGCATTCGGCGCGCTCGCCGCGATCGGCGTCGTCGGCTTCCTGGCGGCGCTCGCGACCGACTCCGACCGCGCGTACCGCGTGTTCCTGCACAACTGGCTGCTCTGGGCGGCGCTGTCCCAAGGAGCGATCGTGCTCTCGTGCGCCTTCCGGCTCACCAACGCGCGGTGGCAGGGCCCGGTCCAGCGACTGGTCGAGTCGTTCGGCGCCTACGAGCCGGTCTCGATGGTGCTGTTCGCCGTCATCTACCTCGGGCGCCACCACCTGTTCGAGTGGACCCATCACGCCGTGCACGGCAAGGAGTGGTGGTTCACCGAGGGCTTCACGTTCACTCGCGACGTTCTCGTCCTGATCTGGGTCACCTTCGTCTCGCTGCTCTACCTGTACATCTCGCTGCGCCCCGCGCTGGGAGCGGCCCGCGAGCAGGCGACGGGCCTGCGCGGCTCGCTCTACGCGCGCTGGACCGCCGGCTGGCGCGGAGAGGAGGCGGAGCGCGAGTTCGCCGACCGGCGTGGGCGAAAGATGGCGGCCGTGGTCGTGCTCTCCTACGCGTTCGGCTACAGCCTGATCGCGATCGACATGATCATGTCGCTCGCGCCCCACTGGGTGAGCACCATGTTCCCCGCCTACTACGCCTGGGGAGGCTTCCTCTCGGCTGTGTCGCTCACGGCGCTGGTCTCGGTGCTGATGCGCAACAGCCGTGACCTCAGCGGACACATCACGACGAGCAGGCGCCACGACATGGGCAAGATGGTCTTCGCCTTCTCGATCTTCTGGATGTACCTGTTCTGGTCCCAGTACCTGGTGATCTGGTACGGGAACATCCCGGAGGAGACCGGCTTCATCTCCGCGCGGCTCGGCTCCCAATTCCTGCAGGACACCTGGTTCATGACCGGCTTCTGGGAGCGGGTTTCGGAGCCCTACGCCCAGTTGACGCTGGCGACGTGGATCCTGCTATGGGTGGTGCCCTTCTGGGTGCTGCTGGGTCAGAAGCCGAAGAAGACGCCCGCCATCCTCGGTGCCGTCACGGCGGGCTCCGTACTCGGATTCTGGCTGGAGCGCTACATCCTCGTGACGCCGAGCCTCGTCTCGCCCGAGGCGGTGCTGGCGGGAGCCCCGGTCACGCCGTTCGGCTGGGTGGAGATCACCGTCGGCCTCGGCTTCGTCGGGATCTTCTTCCTGTGCTTCCTGACGTTCGCCCGGGTGTTCCCCGGTGCGATTCCCGCGGGGGACTGATCCGGCTCAGTCCGTGATCTCGTGCACCGCCTCGATGAGCCGCTCGGCGTCGGGGATGTAGGCGTCCTCGAGGACGGGACTGAAGGGGACGGGGCTGTGAGGTGCGGTGACGCGCTTGACGGGTGCGTCCAGCAGGTCGAAGCCGCGATCGGCCGCCAGGGCCGCGACGTCGGCGGCGAAGCCGCAGCGCGGCGTGCCCTCGTCGACGATCACGAGCCGCCCGGTCTTCTCGAGGGAGACCAGGATCGTCTCCTCGTCGAGCGGTGACAGGGTTCGAGGATCCACCACCTCGAGCGAGATCCCCTCCTCGCCCAGCCGATCGGCCGCCTCGAGCGCGACGTGCACCATGCGCGATACCGCAACGACGGTCACGTCCTCCCCCTCGCGCTTCACGTCTGCCAGGCCGAGGGGGATCTCGAAGTCCTCCTCGGGGCAGGGGCCCTTGCTGAAGTAGAGCGACTTGTTCTCGCAGAACACGACCGGGTCGTCGTCGCGGATCGCGGCGAGCAGGAGCCCCTTCGCATCGCGGGGCGTGGAGGGGACGACGGTCTTCAAGCCGGGAATCGCTGTCGTGATGCCGTACAGCGACTGGGAGTGCTGCGCGGCGGCCCGAACGCCCGCGCCCACCAACGTGCGAACCGTGAGCGGCACGCGCGCCTTTCCCCCGAGCATGTAGCGGAGCTTGGCCGCCTGATTGAGCAGGGGGTCGAACGCCACGCCCATGAAGTCCATGAACATCAGCTCGACGATCGGCCGCAGGCCGGTCACGGCGGCGCCGACGCCCGCCCCGAGGAAGCCCGTCTCGGAGATCGGCGTGTCCCGCACCCGCTCGGGGCCGAATGCCTTGCGCAGCCCCTTCGTCGCTCCCATGATCCCGCCCCAGGCCTCCTCGATGCCCTCGTCTTCGCGGCCTTCGCCTCCCGCGACGTCCTCTCCGAGCACCACCACGTCGGGGTCCTTCTCGAGGGCGATCCGCATGGCCTCGTTGATCGCCTGGCTGAAGAAGATCTCACGCATCGCCGTGCGCTCCGGAATACGAGACGTACACGTCGCTGAGTAGATCCTCGGGCGGCGGGGCGTCGCTCGACTCGGCGTACTCGACGGCCGCCTCGATCGTCCGCTTCACCTCCGCATCGATCTCGCGCAGTTCATCCGACGAGACCAGGCCGAGCTCGCTCTCCGCCTTGCGCTCGAACAGCTCGAGCGGATCCCGCGTCTGACGCACTTCTTCCTGCTCCTCCTTGGTCCGGTAGGTGAGGGGGTCGCCGACGTAGTGCCCGTAGTAGCGATACGTCTTGCACTCGAGCAGGGTGGGTCCGCCGCCCTCGCGAGCGCGCTCGATGGCCGTGCCCGCCTTCTCGTAGACGTCGAGGAAGTCCATGCCGTCGGCGATCTCGCCCGGGATGCCGTAGCTGCCGGCGCGGTCCGCGATGTCGCGGATCTTCATGTGGTACTCGACCGGCGTGGCCTCGCCGTAGCCGTTGTTCTCGGCCACGAAGACGACGGGGAGGCGCCAGATCGCGGCCAGATTGAGGCTCTCGTGGAAGCTGCCCTGGTTCGCGGCCCCGTCGCCGAAGAACGCCACCACCACCTGCCCGCGCCCTCGCATCTGCGCCGTGAGCGCCGCGCCCGTCGCCAGCGGAAGTCCCGCGCCGACGATGCCGTTGGCGCCGAGCATTCCCTTGTCCAGGTCAGCGATGTGCATCGAGCCCCCCTTGCCCTTGCAGATCCCGGATCGACGCCCGTAGAGCTCTGCCATCATGCCGCGCAGATCGACGCCCTTGGCGATGCAGTGCCCGTGGCCCCGGTGCGTGCTCGCCAGGTAGTCCGTGTCGCCGAGGTGCATGCAGACGCCGACGGCCGTCGCCTCTTCTCCGGCGTACAGGTGGAGGAAGCCGGGCAGCTTCCCCGCGAGCGAGAGCTCTTCGAGCTTCTCCTCGAACAGCCGTATGGTGCGCATGCGACGGTACGCATCCAACAAGGTGTCTCGGTCGAGCTGCATCGACGTGCCCTCCCGTGATAGGTTTCGGATCCTACCATGCTCACGCCGGTCGTGATGCCGAAGCTGGGCCTCACCATGCAGGAGGGCACCGTGGTCGAGTGGCGGTGTGCCGAGGGTGACTCGGTGCGCAAGGGCCAGGTGCTTCTACTGATCGAATCCGAGAAGGTCGAGTTCGAGGTCGAGGCCCCGGTCGACGGCGTGATCCGGGCGCTGGTCACCCCCGAAGGGGAGACGGTTCCCTGCCGCCAGGTGATCGCCGTCCTCTCCGAGACCGCGGACGAGAGCTTCGACCTCGCGCGCGTCCTCGCCGAAGCGGGTGAGCGCGCCGCGCAGGAGTCGCGCGCGGCGCGCGC
>CP070725.1:1346767-1351011 GCA_020350845.1 Candidatus Bipolaricaulota bacterium | reverse complement strand
GCTACGGCCCCAAGCGCAAACAGCATCAGCGCACAGAGCACGATGCTGCCCGCAAGCCCTTTCCGTCTCACGATTGTACCTCCCTTGACTGTGGAAGCTATGGTGTCTGGAATATGTACCCCCCACGCGGCGGAACCCTCTGCCGCTGCGGCCCAACTCACCCTGACTCTCTGTAGTCTGCGGTGCAGCGTACAAGCCTTCCGAAGGCCCGTCAAGTCCTGGAGTCCGTGTGCGCCCATGCGCGCCGTCAGCCGTTGAGGAGACCGATGGCAAGGAGACGAGTGATCGCCGATCCCGAGAGTTTTTGTCCATGCGCTGTCTGACGAGGAGGGCCCCGTCGCAGCGGGGCCCTCGTTCTGTCGCGTTTCGCTACGTGGTTAGGGTCAGAGCTACCAATTCACGTCGAAACCGAGACACATCTCGACGAGCCCGGTCCCGTCGACGTCCAGCGATGCCGTCACCGCGAAGTTGGAGCCGATGCTGAAGCCGAGGCTGATCGTCGTCAGTCCCCAGTCAAACAGCCACGTGCTCGTGTCGTCGAAGTACGTGCAGACCTCGAAGTCGAAGCCGCCGCCGCAGCAGCTGTCGCCGATCGAACCGATGCAGATGACCTCCCAGTAGAGCTCCGAGGGGTGGATCAGGAGGTCGTGTTTCGTCGGATCGAAGCTCGATACGCTCTGGAAGTAGACGCCGTTCCACTCGTAGAAGATCTCCACCCCGTAGATGTCGATCCCCTCGAACTCGTAGTCGATCCCTGTCACGAGCTCCGCATAGAGCGTGATGCAGTCGTAGGCACCGAGGTTGAGATCGGGGATGAACGTGAACGTCTTGCCGTCCTCGCCGTCGTCGAAGCAGACCGTGAAGTCGAAGACGAGCCAGTCGATCCCCGACAGCTTCAGCCCTTGGATCTCGAAGCAGATTCCGTCGAACGTGCCGCAGCCGAAGCTGACGGTGACATCCACCCACTCGATGCACGCGAACGGGAATCCGAAGTCAAGATCAAGGCCGATGAAGGCAAACGTACAGTCCGTCATGTCGCCAAACTGCGCAGAGGCGCCGAGCGTGCACAGCCCAACGTCACCGCCGATGCCGACGACGAGTTGCACGCCAACATCGTCCATGTCGAAGGCGAAGTCGAGATTGACACCGGCAAGGTTGACGCTCATGTCGCTCGACCAGCTGGTGAACGTTGCCGTCGCCGGATCGAAGATCAGTTCGGAGGCGAACGAGAACGCTCCGAGAACGCCGCTCGCCGTAAACGAAACAGTCTCCCACCCCGTCAAGCCGAAGCCGAGGGCCGCGCTGAACGCCCAGTTGCACACCTCGTAGGTCACCAGGAGATCGGATGTGAACAGGGTGAAGGCTGGAACGGCGTTCAGACAGACCTCCGTCGACCATGAGCCTGACAGCATGTCTGCCAAAGCCGCGGCGGTGAAGACCACGACCGCCGCAAGCGCGAGTACGAGGGCTCTTCTCATGTTGTGGTACCTCCTTCTTGGGTCCACGGTTCCGCGCTCCCCCCGGAGCGCCCGACGGAGTGGCTCCCCACCCAAGTCGTGTCCCCCTCACCGCACCGACCCGGGGGATCGTAGCACGCCGCCCGTGCCTGAGTCCGTATTGCGCGTTACCAACGGCGTTTCGTGACTGGCTCTCAACAGGAGGTGCGCCGTGTCCCTCGATCACGCGACGATCTTGTCCCGTCCGGGCCACTGCGCTGCGCTCCACCGAGAGGCGTGAGGCCTGAAACCTGCAACCTGTACCACAGCGGCCTCCCGGCCCCGCGGTGGTGCCCTCCCCGGCCTCGCCCTATCATCGAACAGCGGCGATGGAGACCATGACGCGGAGACGATGACGGGAGGAGTCATGGGGGATCTGAAGGAGCGGGTGTGTCAGGCCGTTGATGACATCGCCGCGATGCTGATCGAGGTCAGCGCGGCGATCCACGAACATCCGGAGCTCAAGTTCGAAGAGACGTTCGCGTCGGAGCTCCTTGCCGGGAAGCTGACGGAGGTCGGCTTCGAGACGCAGCTCGGCGTCGCCGGACTGGACACCGCGATCGCCGCGACCCATCCCGGCCGTTCCCCCGGAAGAACGGTGGCGATCCTCGGGGAGTACGACGCCCTTCCGGAGATCGGTCATGCCTGTGGGCACAACCTCATCGCCGCCGCTGCGCTCGGCGCCTGTACCGCGCTCGCGAGCGTGAAGCACGAACTGCCGGGGACGCTCGTCTTCTACGGGACCCCCGCCGAGGAAGGCGGCGGTGGCAAGGTGCTGATGATCGAGGCCGGGCTCTTCAAGGACGTCGACGTGGCGATGATGTTCCATCCTGCGGCGAACACCATGGTCGATCGCGGAAGTCTCGCAATCACCGAGGTGCACATCGAATTCACCGGGAAGCCGTCGCACGCCTCCGGTTCGCCCGAAAGGGGGATCAATGCCCTCGATGCCGTAATCCAGACCTTCAACGGGATCAACGCCCTGCGCCAGCACATCAAGGACGGAGCCCGAATCCACGGGATCATCGACAACGGCGGCGCGAAGCCGAACATCGTGCCCGAGTTCGCTTCCGCCGTGTTCTACGTCCGCGCCCGCGAGGCCGGGTATCGAGACGAGCTCCTGGACAAGCTGCGGCACTGCGCCGAGGGCGCGGCGCTGGCGACCGGTGCGTCGCTCGCATTCACCTTGGTCGGGCACTCGTACAAGCCGATGAAGCCGAACCGCGTCCTCGGCGAGCGATTCGCGGCGCATCTCGAGAACCTCGGCGAACCCCTCTCTCCACCGAAGGACCGATCCCTGGGTTCCACGGACATGGGGGACGTGAGCCAGGTCGTTCCTGCCATTCACCCGTACATCCGTATCTGTGAGGAAGAGGTCGCGGGACACTCGCGGCAGTTCACCGAAGCATCGATTTCGGACCGTGGCCACCGCGCGATGCTCGTCGCCGCCAAGGCCCTGGCGCTGACCGCGATCGACATCTGGACCGATGACGCACTGGCGAAACACATCGCCGAGGAGTTCGCGACGACGTAGCGCCTACGGCACCTCGTCGACTCCCCCCGGGTGGAGCGGGTGACAGCGCAGCACTCGCCGCAACGAGAGGAGTGCGCCGCGGCAGACGCCGTGTCTCCCGATCGCCTCGATCGCGTACTGCGAACACGTGGGATAGAAGCGGCACCGCGGTCGCGTCCAGCAGGACACGAACCGCTGATAGCCACGAATCGTCCCGATCAGGAGCCGCGCGATCATGGCTCCAGGATACTTCTCCTTCTCCTTCCTTGACAACGAGCGAGGCCGCCGCTATACTGCAATTAGCAGTCTCATGCCGTAACTGCTAATCGGAGCAAAGAAGAAGGAGGAGATGCAGATGGTCAGGAGACTTCCAGAACTGAGACGCGGGCCGTTCATCGTCGGAACCGGGCTGTCGCGGATGATCGATGATCTCTTCCGCGATTTCGATTCCGTGGGGCTCGATCTCGCACCGAGGTTGGGGTGCACGGACATCTACGAGAAGGACAAGGCGTTGGTGTTCGAGACGGAGCTCCCGGGCATGACTCGCGAGCAGATCGACCTCAAGGTGGAGGACGACCAGCTTGTCGTCTCCGGGGAGACGAAGCGCAACGAGGAGATCGACCGTGAGAACTACTTCCGGGTCGGGCGGCAGTACGGCCGGATCCGACGCGCCTTTCCCCTTCCCGCGGAGCTCGTGGACCGCGACGGGATCAAGGCGAGGTTCGAGAACGGGATCCTCAGGGTGACAGTCCCGCTGAAGGAGTCGATCAAAGAGAAGCAGGCGCCGATCGAGATCTCGGTCGAGTAGCCACGGAACACCTGAATCTGCTTGCCGCGCCCCGGCCTCGACACCGGGGCGCGGTTTGCTGAGCGGCTCTTGAGGACGAAGGCCGAAGTCTGTGGGTTGTAGGAAGTGGGGAGAGCCGTGCGTGGTCCGCAGTTCACCGTTCGCGGCGTCTGACCGCCGGGGTAGCAGGATGTGGGCTGTAGGTCGTAGGAGAAGTCGATTCCCCGATGGTGATGCTCAGTCAACGGCTCACCGTTCCCGCAATCCCACTCCCTACATCCTACTTCCCTGCGAACCGCGCACCGCAAACCTGCTGTTCCTCCTCCCTACATCCCACGTCCCCGCGAACCGTGGACTGCGAAGCGCGAACCTACGCGGAAAGAAAGGCGGGGAACCCGTCTCCAGGCTCCCCGCACCAGAGGTACGTACGTGAGTAGCTTCCCTACTC
>CP070725.1:1339208-1346667 GCA_020350845.1 Candidatus Bipolaricaulota bacterium | reverse complement strand
TGAGGCTCACCCGTCAGATCCCTCCCGCTTCCGCTCCCGCCGCGAGCTCTGCAGCCCTCGGGAAGAGCCCCAGATCCGTGTGCGGCAGGAACTTCGCCGACATGAACTCCTCGTAGTAGCGGGGGTACGTGATGAGATCGTAGTACGTCGCGCCGCGCGCGATGGTGTGACACCGCTCGAAGGCGTCAACGGAGAGCATCGCTCGCTTGGCGCCGTTTAGGGAGGTGTTCCCCACGAAGCGCACCCGGTCGAGGGGGACGTCGGGGATCATCCCCAGGGCGATCGCGTGACCGCAGTCGAGGTAGTTGCCGAAGCCGCCCGCGATGAGTAGCTGCTCAATGTCGTCGAATCCATGGTCCGTCGATTCGAGGAGCACCTTGGCGCCGGCGTAGATCGCGGCCTTCGCGCGCAGGAGGTTGTCGATGTCCGGCTGCGTGATTACGATCTCTCCCCCCGCGGGCGTGGTCGCGAGGACAAACTCCGCCCGCCCGTCCACCTCTCGGACCCTCGAGGAGCGATCGCGAACGAGCCGCCCTACGCGATCGACGATCCCCGTGCGAAACAGCTCGGCAACCGTGTCCACGAGTCCCGAACCGCAGATCCCCTCGGGCGCCACATCGCCGATCGTGCGCAGCTCCGGGGTCCCGTCGTCACGGATCGAGACGCGCTCGATCGCGCCCCGTGATGCCCGCATCCCGCACTGCACTCCGCTGCCCTCGAACGCGGGACCGGCCGAGGTCGCACAGGCGATCATCCACTGCCTGTTGCCGAGGACGATCTCCCCGTTGGTCCCGACGTCGATGAGCATCGTCAGCCGGTCGGTGACGTCGAGGCCGGTGGCGAGGATCCCCGCGGTGACGTCACCGCCGACCCAGCTTCCGATCGAGGGCATCGTGAACAGCAGCCCGCGCGGGTTGATCCGAATCCCGACCTCCGCGGCGCAAATCGGAGGCGGCGCAGTCGTTGCGGGGATGTACGGCGCCTTGCGAATCCGCGACGCGTCCAGCCCGAGGAGGAAGTGGATCATCGATGTGTTCCCCGCGGCGAACAGGACGACAACATCATGGAGAGCGACGTCACTTCGGTCGATGAACGCCGACACGAGGTTGTTGATGTCGCGCACCACGGCATCCCTCAAGCTGTGCGCTTCGTCGCGCTCGGAGTGGATGATGCGCCGCGTGACCTCCTCACCGTAGGCCATCTGCGAGTTGTAGCATGCCTCCGCGTCGATCGTCTCCTCCGTGTCGAGATCGACGAGATGCGCGACGACGGTCGAGGTCCCGACATCGACCGCGATGCCCAGCGAGCGGCCGCGCTGCTCCCCGGGCTCGACCTGGATGATCTCGGTCGTCCCTCCGCGGCGTCCGAGCGTCACGGAGAGCTCCCCACCGCTCTCCCGCTCCACGAGCGGCAGGTCGCGAAGCACCTTCAGGCCCATCTGCAGCGACGGGGCATCGATCTCGCGACGAAGGCTCCGCAGAAGCCGCTCCTGCGTCGCCACGTTGTCCTGCAGCGTCGGCGGGGGAAGCGTGACGCTGATCTTCTGCACCACGGGGTCGTGGGCGAAGGACACCTCTTCCTGGAGCTCCTCGCCCAGGGCGCGGAACCGTCCCGCGTCCTCGTCGATCAGGATCTTCGCGTCGGCAGAGCGCGTTTCCACGGGGAGGGAGACGCGCACATCACCGAGTGCCTTTGCCCTGCAGGCGAGGACGAAGCCCCGTTGAATCTCGTCTCGCGTGAGGAGCGTCGTCGGCTCGACATCGATCTCGCCCGTTTCGACGATGACACGACAGCGGCCGCAGATCCCGTCTCCCCCGCAGATGGAGGAGAGCACAAGCCCGGCAGCGCGCGCCGCTTCGAGAAGGGTAACACCGCGCGTCACGTCGACGGAGGCTCCTTCCGGCTCGAACGTGACGCGGATCGTGTCCATGGTCGACGGCCGAAGGTCAGCCGTTCCACTCCGTTCTCAAGAAGTGCGGGATCCCCGCCGCGTCCTCCGGACCGACGACGACGTCCCAGCCAGAGTCTTCCTGGATCTCCATTCGGAGCACGGCGACGAGACCGGGGATGATGAGCTTGTTGTGACTCACCTTGTGCATCGCGCCCTGCTCGGTGACGGTCTGGATCACCTTCTCGGCGGTCAGCTTGTCGTCCGCGTAGGCGTTGAGAACCCCCAGCCCTTCCGTATCGACCACGCTGATATACGCCGGCACCTTGCTGTTCTCCACTTCCCCCGCCACCGTGAAGTACGTGAGAGCGAAGTTCGTGGTGAGGATCACCGGAGCCTCCGCCCCCGGGCTACCGATCTCGTAGAGCTTCGCCTCGATCGCGTTGGGAACCTGAGGATCGGTATAGACGTTCTGACGCACCGTCAGGGAAGGGAGGATCCCCTCCGGCTCCGCAGCATCGGTGACGACGATCCCCGCGTAGCGGCAGATCGCCGTTTCCATCGCGATCGTCTCTGCATCAGAGGAGTCTCCGAGCGCGAACGCCAGCGTGGGATAACCCAGCGGACGGAAGACCTTCTCGAGCGCCAGACGGCGGAGCAGCGTGAGCTGCGTGAGAAGATCGACGAGCTCCGATGCCTCCGGCTGGAGAACCAGATCTTCGATCCCCGCCCCCTTCAGGCTCTCCGTCAGCTCCGCGAGCTCGTCGAGCGACGGAGCACGGACGAGGACGGGAAGCTCCTTGGCGCTTGCCACCCTACTCACTGCTTCCCACGTGTCCTTCGTCGCCGGGCCGATCAACGGCCGCCGATCTGCGATCGGCTCGAGGGCCGCCTCCAAGACCGCAGGGTCTGAACTGAAGAGGATAAGAGGAAGATCGGTACCGCCCGCGGCCCGCTTCACGGCCTCCTCGGCGCGGGCAGCGTCGGTCCCTTCGCAGTCGACGGCGATGAAGTTGACGCCGATCTCCTCACCGACCCGCGTGAAGCGCAACGCGCCGATGTCAGCCAGCCGTGCGTCGATCGCTTCGTCGGACGCGCCGGCAGAGATCCGGACAGCAACCCCCGTGGGATGGTGGAACTTCTCCTCGTGTCGGAAGAGGACGGTCTCCCCGCCGATCGTGAACTGCGTCTCCCCCGTGCCGATCGTGACCGTGTGCATCGGCGGAGCCTGTGCCTCACCGAGCGCCGACTGTGCCTCCGATGACACATGAGGACACTGGTCGAGCGCTGCCTTCTTCGCCGCGACCTGCATCGCGAACGCCATGCACGTCGGGAAGTTGCAGTCCCCGCAGTTCGTCTTCGGCAGCAGCTTGTAGATCTCGATTCCGCTGACCTTGGCCATCGCTGTCGGTGTCCTCCTTCACATCATCGGTGCCAACTGCAGCGCCGGATGTCCGACCCTCTCCAGGAACGCCAGGAGCTCATCGCTCGTGGTGGCATCGTCCTCGGTGGCGATCTTGTCCAGGAGATCCGCTTTCCCCAGCTCCGCGAGACGCTCCTCGAGGCGCTCACGGATCTCCTCCTTGAGCGCCTTCGGCATCCAGACGACACGTTCGAGCCCGCCTTCTGCGGAGATGTACTTCTTGCTCGAGACGTAGAGCTTGCCCATGCCGATGAATCCCGGCGTCTGGATCCCTCCGCCGATCTGCCCCGCCATCGTCGAGAAGGTCATCCCGAACGGTGTCATCCCCTCGTGCTCGCGGTTGACGATCATCACGCCGTTCGCCTCTGGCAGGATCGCGGTGATGCACTCGAAGCAGCCGCAGCTCGTCATCGGATCTTCCATCATCGAATACGCGTTGAATCGTTCGAGGTTCCCGTTCGAGGCCGTCTCCAGGTACTCGTTGACGCCCTTCCACTGGCCTCTCACCTCGTCGAGCACCTCTCCCTTCTTGATCGGCTGATTCGGACCATGGGGGTTCATCTCGAAGCTCGCCGCACAGTCGAGCCACGTGTACGCCCCACACAGTCCGAGTCGCTCCGGCGTCACGACGCATACATGATCCGGCGCGTAAGACTGGCAGAGGACGCAGGAGTAGAAGGTGTCGGTATCCTCGTCGATCATCCCCTTGATTCGCTCGTCCCGTTGGCGATAGACCGCGCGTGCCTCTTCCAACGGGGCGACGATCGCCTCGGGATCCGTGATGATCCGAACCTGGATCTTGTCGATGATCGCGCTGAACTCCTCGCGGAGCTTGGCCACGAGGATCTCTCCGTAGTGCTTGAGGCGGAATCCCTTGGCGTAGGCATCCTTGCTGATGCGCGCCCAGACAATTGCCCGCTGTCCCATATGGAAGACCCCATACGCCCACGAACTGAACTCGTGGATGCGCCGTTCGATCACCGTTTCGAAGTCTTCCTTGAAGCTCCGGCCAGCGACCTCCACGATGACGCCGAACGGCAGGGCTCCCCCCTCCTCGACCTCATCGATGTCCTTCCCGATGAGTTCGATCTTCCCGTCCTCGACCTCGTCCATCGGCCGCCCGCGCACGAGCTCGAACGCTTCCGTGTACTTCCCACCGAACTGGATCTGCATCTGCTCCTTGCGGACGCGCTCCCCCTCGAACCCGGCACCATAGGGGACCGGAATCGGGATCTCGCTCACCTTCAGCTTGAGCCCCCGCACTTCGACCGCCTTGTTGACGATCATCTCGCGCGGGACGCCGGAGACCACATGCTCGTAGGTGCACACCCCGCGCGGGAGGATCTCGGGGATCTCGACATCCGATATCGTTGGGAACCCGAAGCTGATCGCACCGGCGGCGGTCGCATACTTCTCGTCCGTGAGGAGCTGCCTACCGTTCTCGGAGGCCTTCATGTCGGAGCCGAGGGCAAGGACGAATGCGTGCACCCGCTCCTTGTTGTAGAGGAGGATCTTTCGCGCCGCGTCGTAGTCGCCGGGCTTCACGCCCCCGAAGGTCATCGCCGCGCGAGCGGCGAAGTTAAGCGCGTGGACGGCTGCCGAGGTGTCCTTGCCGTAGGGCACAAGGAACGTGTCCCAGCTCATCTCGACGCCCTCTTCGGCGAGCTGCTCGGCCATCGACCGTCCCTCCGTGCTCGACGCCATGAACACGAGGATGCTGCGCTCCTGCAGCGACCGCGCGAGATCCACGGCTTCTTCGTTCGTCGGCAGGGCGCCGACACATGCCGCGAACCCAGGCATCCGTCCGTCAACAAGCTTGATCCCCTGAGTACGCAACGTGGCATCGTCGGTGAATCCGAGCCAGGGCTCGACAAGCTCCTCCCCGCGAGCGCACTTCAGCGACTCGATGATCTCCTCCGCGATCAGTGTTGCGATCCCGGCGTCGAGCGTGTGTCCAAGATACGGAAGCCAACGACTCTCCTCGGGAATTGGAGGGAGGAGGGATTCCGCCCACTCCAGGGCCTGATCGGCATCGCCCAGGCTGTCGACCTCGAGCCCGGTCAACGCGAGCGTGAGCGGGAGGTAGTATGCGGTGTTCGGGAATTCGACCTTGTGGTCGGGGCCGTTCTCTTCGATTGCCTGCAGAAGATCGGCTCGTGCCTGCTTGACGTACTTGTGTGCGCCGCGAATCGCCGCCGTGGCGATGATCCTCGACATGCGTTCACCTCCTCGGTGCGCCAGTCCAAATCAGACAAGGCTGCGCGAGCGGGCGTGTACGTTGCGTTGTCACCAAGGAGTCTCATTGCGTCGTCGCTCGCCGCCCAAACATACCACGTCCGACGGCATCGCGCCAGCAGGGCGAGAGAGCACGTCGTCGTTGCCGCCGCGGAGGGCGAAAGCGCACTTCCCTACTCGTGGACGGAAGCGTCCATCCGCTCCTCGATGGCGTCCCACAGCGCGCCGATCGACTCGTCGAGCGGGTCCTCCGGAAGGGGGCCCCGAAGCGCGGCAGCGCGTACCGCGTCGAGATACGGGACGACGCCGAGAAGAGGGACCTCAGGCGGCAGGCCGTCGGCGATCAGCGTGCGCTCCTCATCGGATCGAATGCGATTCCCGACGGCGAAGATCCGCTCGATGCCGAGATCGTGCGCCAGACGGAGCGTGCGCTCCGCCGTCTCGATCGCCTTGCGGTCGCCTTCTACAACGATCAACAGGGCGTCCACGTGGCGCACCGTCCCGCGCCCCAGATGCTCGATCCCTGCCTCCATGTCGACGAGCACGGCGTCCCGCTCCTTGACCAGCAGATGGCCGAGGAGTGCCCGGAGCAGCACATTTGCCGCGCATGCGCAGCCGTCTCCGCCGCCGCGGAGCCCCCCGAGAACGAGCAGTCGGATGCCGTCCTTGGTCACTGCGTAACGATCGGGAATGTCGTCAACCGTGGGGTTCAGCCGGATGAAGCCGCCCGAGCCGGCGCGCTCGGCGACGAGCTCGTCCTCCTCCGCAAGGGGCGCCACCGGCTCGGGAAAGCCGAGCGTGGTCGCCAGGTTCGGGTCCGTGTCAGCGTCGACCGCGAGCACGCGATAGCCGCGTCCCACGGCCTCGCGTGCCAGCTGCGCCACGAGGGTCGTCTTCCCGACGCCGCCCTTCCCCGCGATCGCCAGCTTCATGCCGCTGCCTCCGCCTGTAGCCGGCGGCAGAGCATGCGCCCGACGATCGCCAGCCCGTCCGTCGGCAGGTACGTCCCGGCCGACGCGTCGAACAGCACGTGGGCCTTGGCCGGGAACTCCTCGTCGCCGTCCCACCACACGACGGCGAGGCGGACGCGGGGGAGGACGGTGAACGCATAGCCCGCGTCTCCGATATCGATCGGCTCGCCACCGATCGCCGTCGCACCGCGCAGGAATCGATCCATGTCCCCCTCGAGATCGCGCACCAACTGGTCTCCCGTGTATCCCTGGAAGGCGTGGCGGTAGAACGCCCCGTGGGGAAGTTCCTGGAAGCCGATCCAGCGGCCGGCGAACGGGCTGCCGTCGGAACGCGAGAGATAGTCGAGTAGGAGGATCTGCGTCTCCTCCGGAGCATCGGCTCCCGATTCCGCGCACACCGCCATCTCGGGCCAGGCGATCCGAACCGTGGATCCCAGGAACAGGAACTCGAGAGCGTCGTCCGCGGCTGTCGTCCCGCTGCGCCCTGCGAGCTCCTCCAGCGCTTGCCCCGCGAGCTCTGCCCGCGCGGCCTCGATCCGCGGGCGCATGGAGCGCCGCCACTCCTCACGCGTGCGATCCCTCTCCGCCGACGAGTCAGACGACATTCCGGGTCCTCCGTTCGCCGATCGGCTCGACCACGCTACCGCTCGCGCAGCTCGGCCTTCGCCTCGTCGAGCACCTCCCAAATCGTGGCATGCACGAAGACGGCAAGGGGCACGAGGGGGTCGGAGGGTTCCCCGTCGAACAGCAGGACGTCTCCGAGGAAGTCCTGGTCCCACTCCTCGATCTGCCCAAGGACGCTCGGTACAGCGTCCTCCGTGGGGACTGGATGAGTGAACAGCTGATGGCTGACTGTCAACATCTGAGTCACCCTTTCGCTTCCTGACATCAATCGAGGCTGGAGCGGGAGGATCATGATAGAGGCCGGAAAAGCTGCATCTG
>CP070725.1:1326966-1339108 GCA_020350845.1 Candidatus Bipolaricaulota bacterium | reverse complement strand
CCAGTGCAGGCGACTCCGTACCCCAAGACGCGCGGTGGACAGGAGAAGCCGGCCCACGCGCCCGGCGACCCCCAGCTCCTCCCGTAGCTCGCGCGCCATACCCTCTTCCGGCCGTTCCCCGAAGCGGAGGAAGCCTCCGGGAAGCGACCAGCGGCCGGCGGTGTATCCCCGGCTCCCTTTCACGAGGAGGAGCGACCGATCCGCACGCATGCACAGCCCCTCGACCACGACACGGGGCATCGTCGCGTGAACGGCGGCGCGCACCCGCTCGCTGACCTCTGGGTCGCTCGCGACCGCGTCCTTGGACGGCCATGTACGGGGATGGGAAGGCAGCGCCGGGAAGCAGAAGACGATGGTCTCGTCGGTGGCAAGCGGCGCGATCTCCGTGATCGGGAACGGGATCTCCTCCTCCCTGGGGAGGTCCCAATGCCCTTCCCGACGGACGAGGTACAGATGGCCGTCGCTCTCCACGTAGTAGTGCATATCCGTCCTCACCCATTCTAGCCCCTGACCCCACCGGTGCGAGCGACGCATTGCGAGCCGCCCCGCACCCCCCGATAATCGCCGTCAGCAGCCGCGTTCTGTGGATCTCGAGAGGAGGCCCTTGCGATGTACCGCATCCTGTCCAAGGAGACGGTCGGACCGGCGATTCGTGAGTACATCGTGGAGGCGCCCGAAGTCGCGCGGGCCGCACGACCGGGGCAGTTCCTCGTCATCCGTCTCCACGAAGACGGCGAGCGCATTCCCCTGACGATTGTCGATACCGACGACGCGACGGGAGGGATCACCGTCGTCGTCCAGGAAGTGGGCAAGACCACGCTCGAGATGGGCGATCGATTCGGCGTAGGAGACGGCATTCTCGATGTCGTCGGCCCGCTCGGTGAGGCGAGCGAGATCGAGCGCTTCGGCACGGTGATCTGCGTGGGGGGCGGCGTCGGCATCGCGCCGCTCTTCCCGATCGCGCGTGCGCTGCGCGAAGCGGGCAACCGTGTCATCGGCATCATCGGCGCACGTTCCCAAGAGCACCTCTTCTACGAGGAGCCCATGCGGAACGCCTGTGACGAGCTCCATGTGATGACCGACGACGGCTCGGCCGGAGATCGGGGCTTCGTCAGCGACAAGCTCCGGGAGATCCTCGAATCGGGTCTGTCGGTCGACCGCGTATGGGCGATCGGCCCGGCGATCATGATGAAGGTCTGCGCCGAGACCACCCGCCCGTTCGGCGTCAAGACGATCGTCAGCATCAACTCGGTGATGATCGACGGGACGGGGATGTGCGGAGGCTGCCGGGTCGAGGTCGCGGGGGCGGCGAAGTTCGCCTGCGTCGACGGACCGGAGTTCGACGCTCACGAGGTCAACTTCGATCTTCTCATGTCGCGGCAGGCGCTGTATTGCGAGGATGAGGCCTGTTCCCTCGAGCGATACAAGATGCGGAACCCGGTCGGAGAGGAACGCGACCAGTGATCGCTCGCGAGCAGACGCCGATGCGCCAGCAGGACCCTGCCGTCCGCGTCGGCAACTTCGACGAAGTGCCCCTCGGCTACTCCGAGGACGAGGCGATCGCCGAGGCGGAGCGCTGTCTGCAGTGCCCGGAGGCGCCGTGCATCGCGGGCTGCCCGGTGCGCATCGACATCCCCCGGTTCATCGCCCGGGTCAAGGAACGCGACATCGCTGCGGCCGTGGCGACGATCCGCGAGGCGAATGCCCTTCCCGCGGTCTGTGGCCGCGTCTGCCCTCAGGAGACGCAGTGCCAGGGCGTGTGCACCCTCGGAAAGCGCTTCGAGCCGGTCGCCATCGGAAGGCTGGAGCGCTTCTGCGCCGACTGGGAAGAGCAGCACGAAGCCGTTTCTCCCTCCGTCGCGCCCGACAGCGGCCACTGCGTGGCGGTGATCGGCGCCGGTCCCGCGGGGCTGACTGCGGCCGGGGAGCTCCGCCGTCGCGGTCACGCCGTGACCGTGTTCGAGCTTCTCCATGCGGCGGGCGGAGTGCTCGTCTACGGAATCCCCGAGTTCCGCCTTCCCAAGGCGATCGTCAAGAGGGAAGTCGACGCCCTTCGCGCACTCGGCGTCGAGATCAAGGTCAATCAGGTCATCGGCCGCACGCACACGATTCGCGAGCTTCTCGACGGGCAGTTCGACGCCGCCTTCATCGGCACCGGCGCCGGCCTCCCGCGGTTCCTCGGCGTCCCCGGCGAGCACCTCGGCGGGGTGTACTCCGCCAACGAGTTCCTCACCCGCACGAACCTCATGCGCGCCTATCGCTTCCCGGAGACCGACACCCCGATCCGTGTCGGGGAGCGCGTCGTCACCGTCGGTGGCGGCAACGTCGCGATGGATGCAGCGCGCACGGCCCTCCGCCTCGGAGCGCGCGAGTCGACGATCGTCTATCGTCGCAGCGAGGCCGAGCTCCCCGCGCGTGCCGAAGAGGTGGAACACGCGAAGGAAGAGGGCGTGCAGTTCCGTCTGCTCACCCAACCGATTCGGTTCTCCGGGGAGAACGGAACGATCCATGAGATGGAGTGCCTCCGGATGGAGCTCGGTGAGCCGGACGGATCCGGACGGCGTCGGCCGATCCCGCTGGAGGGCTCGGAGTTCACGCTGCGCGCCGAGACGGCGATCATCGCCGTGGGCAACGGGCCCCACCCGCTCATCCTTCGCTCCACGGACGGCCTCGACGTCGACCGCCGAGGAAACATCGTGGCGGATGCCGAGACAGGAGCCACCAACCTGCCCGGAGTCTATGCCGGGGGGGACATCGTCACCGGCGCGGCCACCGTGATCGAAGCGATGGGCGCGGGCAAGCGCGCCGCCGAAGCGATCGACCGCCTTCTCCAGGCGTAGACGCACCCTCGCCTCACCGTTGTCCGATCGTGAGCGGCGCCGTAGCATCGAGCGCCATGACCGACGCCACAGCTCCGCCGGAAGAGGATCGCAGGCCGATCATCGGGATCCTCGGGGGCATGGGCCCGGAGGCGACGGCGGCGTTCTACACCCGTCTCATCGACCTCACCGCCGCGCATCGTGATCAGGACCACCTCCACGTCATCATCGATGCCGATCCTGCGATTCCCGATCGCACGGCAGCGCTGCTCGACGGTGGCGAGAGCCCGGTCCCAGCCATGCGTGCGGGCATCGCCCGGCTCGTCGCCGCCGGCGCCGATCTGATCGCCATCCCGTGCAATACCGCCCACGTCTGGATCGATGACCTCCGGCTGGATGTGGAGGTTCCCATCGTGGACATGATCCGCGAGACGGCCCGGGCGGCATCGAACGTGCTGCCCCGCGGTGCGGTCGTCGGTCTCCTCGCCTCCACCGGGACTGTGCGCAGCGCCGTCTACGACCGCGCGCTCGAAGTGACCGGGCTCACCGTGCTGCACCCGGCGGAAGCCGAGCAGGATGAAGTCATGGGAGCGATCTCTCGGATCAAGGCGGGGGAGCGGGACGCACCCCGTGACGCCTTGAGGACGATCGCGCACCACCTCATTGCAGAGGGCGCCGTAGGGCTCATCCTTGGGTGCACGGAGATCCCGCTCGTTTTCCCGTGTGACGCCGTCCCGGTCCCTGTCTTCGACTCCCTCGACATCCTCACACGACGGACCGTGGCGCGGGTCGGCGTGACGCTGACAGAGACCCCCTAGGCATGTCGCGACTGCGGAAGGACCACGGCCTGTGCATCGGCAGCGGCGCGCCCGGTCCCGCGAACTGCATCACGGACGTCCCCGGTGTGCAGGTCGGACACGAGACGATCGTCGCCGAAGATGACGGGGTGTGCACCGGTGTGACCGCCGTCCTGCCTCACGACGGAGACCTCTACCGCGAGAAGCTCCCCGCAGCCGCGGCCGTGATCAACGGCTACGGCAAGATGACCGGCCTCGCCCAGATTCACGAGCTCGGTCTGATCGAATCGCCGATCGTCCTCACCAACACCCTCGGCGTGGGGACCGCATGGGACGCCGTGACGGGGTGGATGCTCGAGCGCTTCGACCGCCCCGAGGATCCGATCCTCTCGATCAACCCCGTCGTCGCGGAATGCAACGACAGTCAGTTGAATCACATCCGCGCCCGAGCGGTCGACGAGCACCATGTCCGGGCTGCCCTCGACGGCGCGAGCAGCGACCCGGCCGCGGAAGGCTGCGTGGGAGCGGGGACAGGCATGACGGCGTTCGGCTGGAAGAGCGGCGTGGGCACCGCCTCACGATTCGTCCGTCGCGGGGAGAATCGCTACGCACTCGGCGTCCTCGCGCTTCCCAACTTCGGGCGCGCCGACCAGCTCACGATCCGCGGTGTTCCCGTCGGAGAGACGCTCCCCGGCCCGTGCGCGCGAGGCCGGTCCACGGGCGGATCGATCGTGGTCCTCGTTGCGACCGATCTCCCCTGCGACGCTCGCCAACTGAGCCGCCTCGCGCGACGCGTCGCCGTGGGGATCGCCCGCACCGGCGGAACCTGTGACGGCACGAGCGGTGAGTTCGCGCTCGCCTTCAGCACGGCGAAGCGCGTGCCTCACAAAGACACCGGCGACCTCCCGAGGCAAGCCCCCAATGACGTAGCGGAGGCTCTGGACGATGCCTTCCTCGCTGTCGTTGAGGCGACGGAGGAGGCGATCCTGTCCGCGCTCTTCGCCGCGACCCCGACCGTGGGCCACGACGGACGTCCGTGCCCCGCCCTGCCGCGGCCGTCCGTTCTTGCCCTCGTCGGCGCCTCCCGCGCCGCCTAGGACTGCGAGGAGAACGTCCCTTCGTGCTCCTTCGCGAACAGCCCGGGCGCGCCACCGGTATGGAGGAAGACGACCACCGCGTCGGAGCGGAACCGCCCGGTCCGAATGAGGTCGATGAGGCCGGCCATCGCCTTTCCCGTGTACACCGGATCGAGAACGATCCCCTCCGCCCGCGCGACGAGACGCACCGCTTCGCGCATCCCCTCGGTGGGAAGCCCGTAGCCCTCTCCGACGAAGGCGTCGTGGACGATGATTCGGTCCTCGGGAGGAGGCGAGGGGAGATCGAGAGCCTTCCAGGCATCGCGGAGCTGGCCGGTAATTCGATGCACGAGATCCGCGGCCGACCCGGCCACGCTGATCCCGTGGACGTTGAGCTCACCGTGCGCGAAGAGGGCAGCACCGACGATGAGCCCGGTCTGGGTGCTCGATGTGCCGCAGGCAGCGACGACCGCATCCGCCGTGCAGTCAGCATCGCGTAGCTGCTCGACCATCTCGAGGACACAGCCGGCGTAGCCGATCGCCCCGTGGAGCGGAGCGCAGCCGTTGGGGATGTAGTAGGGCCTTTCCCCCTTGCCGCGAAGCTCCTCGAGCCACGCCCCGACGGCCTCCTCGATCGCGGGCGAGACCTTCTCTCGCGTCACCTGGACCAGCCCGGGAACGAACCGGATCTCCTCGGCGCCGAGGATCTCGTCGATCAGCAGATTGCCGCTCGCCCGATCGGGCTTCTCCCCGCGCAACAGGAGAAAGGTCTTGAGGCCGAGTCGATTCCCCGCGGCGATCGTCAGACGCGTGTGGTTGCTCTGCACGCCCCCAACGGTGAGCAGCGCGGTGGCGCCCTGCGCACGAGCGTCCGCAAGAGCGAATTCGAGCTTGCGCAGCTTGTTGCCGCCCAGTCCTAGGCCGGAGAGGTCGTCTCGCTTGATGAACAGCCGCGGACCGCCGAGGACCCGCGAGAGGTTCTCCAGCGGCTGCATCGGTGTGGGGAATTCCCCCAGGCGTACGCGCGGAAGCTTCCCGATCGCCATCGCACCTCCCGCGTGAGACTACCCGAATCGCCACCCCTCGTGGAGGCACCGGCCGCTCGCGACGCCTCCAGACGCGGTGGGGATGAGAGGGACTGAGCACGTGTCCCCCATCCAGGGGCCTGCTGCCCCGAGATCCCGTCTGCGCCCCGCGTACTGTGGATCGGCGGCCGGAATGGGGACAGATGCCCCCTTGCGATGCCGCACCTGTCTTCTTCGAATGCTGGGCGCATGTCTATGATCCTCCACAGACAGCCAGCACCACCCGGTGCATGCCGTAGGGGGGAGGCCCAGGCCTCCCCCTACGGCCTTTTCGCGGAGGCCATCTTCCCTCATAGTGAGAATGTCCGTACAATGTAGGTCATCCATCTGTGTGCAGAGGGGGTGTCGATGATGGGAAACCGTTCATCGGTGCGTTCGTGGCGTAGGCTTTCACCGCTTCCGACGACTCCCGTCGGAGACGCCACGCTCGGCATCGTGCATGCAGCGTCCATCCCCTTCCCCTAGCTCGGCTCCGGCACGTCGTATCGGCGTGGCGGATCGATCGCACCGGGCGACGCCCGGTCGGCCGATCACACTCGTTCCGAGCGCCACGGGGGACACGCAAGGACAGGGAGCGAAGATGGACAGAATCTGTTTGGTCTGCGGGCGCAGCCTGCGCAGGGTAAGGACCGAAGAGGGCAAGGCGGCGCGACTCTGCTGCGACGACTGCCGTAGCCTGCTCGACCTTGCCGACCGCGCGGAAGAGGCCGCGCGTCCGGGACGGCTCAAGACTCTCCGCTTCGGACGCAAGATCTTCGCCTAGAGCACAGCAGCGAGGTTCTCGGGACGGGCGACCCCGTCGTCCCACTTCCGGTCAGCGTTTTGTCTGCCGCCGTGCGTTGCGCACGGCGGTCGTTGCCTGTCGGATGTTCCTCATGAACCGAGCGAACACGAGACCCGACGCGACGACCAGAGAAGCGCCCGTGAACGGTACCGGCCCGGTGATCGCATCGGCGAAGCGGGCGACGAGGTAGGTCGCGGATCCCGCCACTGCGACCGAGACTGCCATCCCCCACCACGAGGCCCGAAGCGGATTCGGTTGGCGCCGGGCAGCGCGAGCAGCACGGCCTTCGGTGAAGATCGCGCCATACCGTCCGGAGACCTGGATTGCGAGCGCGAGCAGCGCCCCTGCCACCGCACCGGAGACGAGGCCGATCACCTCCCGTGTAAGGCCGAACTCGGATGCGGCGCCGGCGATGCTTGCGGTGATCGGGGAGATCGAGAGCAGTGCACCGAAGATCGCCTTGGGGACCGGGGTGGAGGCAACACGCAACGTGGAGAGGGTATTCAGCGCGAGGAGACCGAACAGGGCGAGGAGCGGATACCACGTCGACGCGTTCGGCCCAAGGGGAAAGACGAGCCGCCCGGCGGCGATCCACAGTACGCCCCCGAGAAGCCACAGGATCATCCCCGGAAGGATGATTCCTCTCGCCGATTGGGGGCTCCTCGGGATGTCGGAACTGCTCGTCGTCGACCAATCGTCGCGCCGTTTCCTCGGCGATCCGGTGCCCCGCGGCTCACTGTCAGGCATCTTCCCTCCTGCAGCGATCGTAGGGCACACGGCATGCGACGGCAACGCCACATCGTGCTTGCCTCGACGATTCCGAAGCTCAAGAATGGAAGGCAGCACAGTCTGCGTCACGGGAACAGGAGGGAGCGATGATTGAGAGGGTTCATCAGCACATCGTGACCGAGCTGCAACAAGGAAGCCGCACCGACATCGTATTCGTGATCACTGCGGTGCTTCTCAATCTCCTCACGCTCGGGATCAACTCATCGGTGGCCCAGGAGTCACGGGAGAGCGGAGCGAACACCATCGTGATGGCGCTGTTCATCCTTCTGACCATCGTCATCAACGTCGTCGCCACCCTCGGGCTGCTCAAGGGAAAGGAGACGCGGGCCAAGCTCCTTGAAGGGTTGCTCGCGATGTACGCCGATCAAGGCGTGGACGGCTACTACGATGCTTCCCTGCTGTCGAACTACGGAACGCGCTACAACCTGTTCATCCTCGCCGTGGTGTTCATGGGAATCATTGCCATCGCCGTCCCTCTCGTCGTTCGCTAACCGAACGGGGTCAGATCTTCCGTTTGCGGTCCGCAGCCGCGGCGAAGCGCAGTGATCGCAAACGGAAGATCTGACCCCACGCAGCCGCCGCGCCAGGAACTTACGTCCCAGCCTGGACTTCGTCGCCCGGACGTGCGGCCATGAGAGCCGCCGGTGCAAACGGGAGATCTGACCCCACACGATCGGACTCGATCGGCTGCCGCCGGCAGAGAAGCGACAGAGCCTGTTCCCGTCTGCCGTCGAGAGCTTCCGAGGTCGCAAGGCGAAGATCTGACCCCGCGGAAGGGCGGGCGTTGCTGTCGTGATCCCCGCCACGCTATCCTCACGCGATGGCCTGGTGGACGGGAAGAGACCGATGAGAGCGATCGCGGCGGTTGCGGCCGTCGTCTGTGCCGTGCTCGCGCCCGTCGTACTGGCAGCCGACGAGGTCCCGTTCCGACTCCAGGCGGACGAGCTGTTCGTCTCCTCCGATCAGTCGACTGTGCAGGCGCAGGGATCGGTGGTCGTGGAGCTGGAAGGAGTGACGGTCTCCGCGGACAGGCTCGATCTGCACCGCGACGCCGATGTCGGCTGGCGGTTCTCCGCCGCCGGCGACGTCGAGGTCTCGATCGAAGGTGAGCTCTCACTCGCCGGAGACGGCCTCTCGGCCGTCCTTGACGCCGACGCGGAAAGCACGTTCGCCCGCTCACTGGAGGTGGAGACCTTCGGCGGAGAGAGCCGCTTCGTCAACTCCGTCGGTGAAGCGCATACGATCTACTTCCGCGGCGAGACGGGCCGAGTGGCCTTCGACGAACAGGGCAAGGCGACACTGATCGAAGTCGAGGACGCGGAGGTCACGACCTGTTCCTGCTGCGGGGTGCCGCTCCGCTCGCAGCCGTACACGCTTCGTGCGCGTCGACTGCGGCTCTATCCAGATCGGCTCATCGTGGTCTACGGTCTCACCGCGCGGATCGCCGGCGTCCCGTTCTTCTGGCTGCCCGTCTACGCTCAGCCTCTGGAGGAGACGCTCGAGAGCCCGCTCTTCCCCGCGGTCGGTCGCAGCGCACTCCGCGGCTGGTACTTGAAGTGGAATGTCCCGTTCTTCGTCAGTGAGTCGCTGTACGGGAGCGTCCTTCTCGACTACTTCACCGCGTTCGACGAGATCGGAGCCGGCGTCCTGATGCGGTACGGCTTCGCCGAGCATCGGGGACGATTCCGCGTCTACCACTTCCCGGCAAAGGTCGGTGACTCCGTTTTCGAGCTCTCCGCGAGCCATAGCCTCCCTCCGGGCGAGGTCTGGAGCGGAAGCGGGAACCTGACGTACCGCGTCGAGGGAGAGCAGACGGAGATCGACTACGGCGCGCAGGCGAGCGCGACGCGCGACGCGTGGGAGATCCGGGTATCGGCCGAGCGAGAGCTCGAGACTCAAGAGAAGGACGAGGAAGAGGATGCTCTTGAGAGGATCACCGAGCGGCGTCCCGAGATCTCGATCTCTCGGGCGCCCTGGCACCGTGGCTCGCTGAGCCTCGAGCCGCGCGTGGAGCTCGGCCGCTACCGAGAGGCGACGGGGGAAGAGCCCGCCGTCGAGGCATTGCGCGCCAGTGCCAGTATCGGCCTGCGCACCGAGGAGAGAACGATCGCCGGGGTCAGCCTGACGCCGAGCCTGGATCTCCAGGGAACGCTATACCGTGCGACCGACTTCGAGCAGGGACGCGGGATGCTTCGCGCGAAGCTCCGCGCGCTCTGGAGGAACGTCCGCGCCGAGTACGACCTCGTCCTCGTCCAGGGGGCGAGCCCGTTCACGTTCGACGCTGCTGCCGCCGTTCATCACATCGGGTGGGACGTGACCAGCCACGCGTGGGGCACGCTGACGATCAGCAGCGGCGTCGCGCTCGACACGTGGGCCCTGGATCCACTGCGAGCTCAGCTCTCATGGAGCAACTGGGCGAACTGGACACTGAGCTCCGAGTACTCCGTCGCCGATGCGACGCTCGATTCGGTGCGCCTGGACGGGATCTGCGTGCGCGATGCACTCAGTCTGACGTGGTCGATCCCCTACCGACCGGCAGAACGCCGCCTGGACACCGTCCGGGTGACGGCGAACGCCGAACAGGAACGGTTCACCATCGAGCTCGACGCGCTCGTCGACGAGGGCGTGCTGAAGGTCGATACCGACCTCGGGGCAGCGCTACCGTTCGGTCCGCTCACGTTCGGAGGCGGTGTGCACTTCTCGGATCTCGCCGTGACGTCGGTGTCGCTCTTCGCGGAGCTGCTGACGGCGTCGGGCTGGGGAGGGGACGTGGAGTGGACACACCGCGGAGGAACGCCTTCCTTCGCCGATGTCCGCTACGGCCTGTTCAAGGACGTCGGAGAATGCCTGCGCGTGGGGATCGACCGAGAGGCCACAGACACCTGGCTCTACCTCTCTGTGCTTGCCTTCCCTGAGGCGATCATCCGCTACGCCCCCGCGACGTCCCGCATCCAGACGGGGGAGTAGGCCCGGAGCTCGGATCCTCCGTAGGCAGCGATCGCACCGGAGGCTGCGGTGCCGTGTCGCGCTAGTCGTCCGTCCGACTGAGGGTCTCGATGATGTGGTAGCCGAACTGCGTCGCGATCGGCCCGTGGATCTCGCCGACGGCTTCGTTGAAGACCACCCGGTCGAACTCGGGAACCATCTGCCCCGGTTCGAATTCCCCCAGATCGCCGCCCGATTGCCCCGAGGGGCAGGTCGAGTACTCGGCGGCAAGACGCTCGAAGTCTTCGCCGCTCTCAAGCTGCCGGATCAGCTCCTGGCACTGCTCTTCGCTGTCGACCAGAATGTGTCGTGCTCGTGCTTTGGCCATCGTCCCCCCTGTCTGTCGCTCCGCACCGTCTCCCAGCGCCGTCCGAAACCGCAGACGCTGATGGTAGTCGCCTCGCGGGGGAATGCCAGCAGCGGGGCGCTCGGTCACGCTGCCGAGCGCCCCGCATGCTCTCGTACTCGTCTATGGTTCTCCGGTGAGGCGCTGCGCTACCTAAGCATCCCGTCGTAGAGGTCGAGGACGACCACTCCGGGATTCGTGGGGATCCCCTTCAGCCGGCCCCAACCGCTGAGGCTCGCGTAGCTTCCGGTGCCCCCGATCACGCGCCAGGAGCCGCGGGTGACGCCGGTACTGAGGTCCAGTACGACGACCAGGTTGACGTCAAACGTTCCACTGCCGTCGTCGCACTCGAAGGTCTTGACCATGGACAGCAGGGCGAGGGATGAGCCCCCGATCGGTCTCCAGCTGATCGGACCCGTGTAGACATCGCCGGTGGCGCAGAGAAGCCCTCGGTCGACTGCAGGCCCGCTGGCGATGAACGGGTCCGGCGTGCTGCCCGTCGGCAACGCCGTGGGCACTTCGATGTGTACCCGCAAAGGCCGTGCAGCGAGTGCCGGCATCGCGGCGATCGCGACGAAGCAAACGGCGACGACAACGACAGATGCGATTCCTCTCTTCATGCGATGACCTCCTCTGTGTGGTGATCTACTCGACGCGTAGAGCCCTCGGGCTCTACTGGTTGGCGCAGTACTCCTCGGCAGCGCCCGAACCGCTCCTGCCTCACGTGCTGATCCCCTCGGCGCCACCTGCTTCTCCATCGATCCGACCTCCTCCCGCTCTATCCGGTCGTCGAGAGGGTAGGAGCGCGAACTTCCGCTTTTCCTCCACAGGCCGGGCGACCTTCGCGGCGCCGACGTGTTGGCGAAGCGAAACGGCTTTCAGATCTCGGATTCCTGCACTCCGGTCGCGCTGGGGGGGAGCTTCGGCCTAGCAGCGACACGGGATCTTGTCGCGGCGAGGCAGACAGCAGTACAGTGGAGCGCGAGAAGAGAGGAGGTTCGACATGTCAGGGAACAAGGCGGCCTGCGGCGGGTTCGGAGGGGCGATCTGGTTCGCCGGGTGGTTGTTCACGCTCGCGTTTGCCGAGCTGCTGTGGTGGCAGGCGATCGTCGGCCTGGTCATCTGGCCGTACTACCTGGGGGTGGCACTGAAGTAGGTCCTCGTCTCCGAAGAGCGGTCTCTCGCTGTTCTCTCCCACGCAGCGCCGACCGCGCGGACCAATCCTGAAAAGCGTCGACCCCGGAGGTGTTTCCTCCGGGGTGGACAGGGCTCCCGCTCCATGAGCCCCGTCCTACGAGTCACATCCCAGCAAGATCAGCAGCACGGCCGACCGCTGAGGCGGCGCTCGACACTCCGGATGAGCCCGTTCAGTTCGACCGCCACTTCGGGAGTCTTCCCGTCTAGCTTCACGATCTCCAGAATGGCCTTGCGGAGGCGGTTGCGGACTCGCATCCGCTGATG
>CP070725.1:1323957-1326866 GCA_020350845.1 Candidatus Bipolaricaulota bacterium | reverse complement strand
GGTGAACTCGCTCAACGGTGCCATTCCCGGCCACGGGGTGATCCCCTGCACCTTTTAGTGCATCGGGAAGACGACCCGCACGTCCGGGAGCTGCGCGATCACCGTCATCGCTTCCGCAGCGTCCAGCGTAAACTGTCTTCCCACGGGGACGAAGAGGACTTCGACATCACTGAGTGCGGCCATCTGCGGGCCCTCGAGGATCTTCCCGAGGTCACCCAGATGAGCGAAGACAATGTCGTCGATCTCGAAGCGGAAGACGCCGACGCGCCCCTCGCCGCCACCGCGTGCGTTGACGCGGGAGACTTCGACGATGCGCACCGACAGCTCGTCGGTGATCTTCCAGTCCCCCTCCTTGACCTCCCCCGTGTTGAGGTCCCAGGCGAGGAAGATCCCCGGCTCTCCTTGGACGCGCCCGTACTCTCCGTAGCACGGTGGGCAGTGATCGATGTGGGGATGGGTGATGAGCACGATGTCCGCCTCCGCCGGGAGGCCGGGGTAGGGCACGTAGGACCCGTAGGGATCGATCATGATCGCGGGGCCGCCCTCGGCCTGGATCATGAAGCAGGAGTGCCCGTAGTAGGTCACCGTCACGTCTCCGGCGACGCCGAAACCCGTCCACATTAAGAGCGCCAGTGCAAGCACCACAGCCGTCCTCATCGAACTCACCTCGACCCATTTAGGGCCCGCGGCCCGGCGCTGTCAACCGCGATTCCGACAGGGATGCGTTCCGCATCGGTTGGAGCCCCTCGTTGCCCGCTCTAGAATGGCTGCAGAACTCAAGAGCCACTCAGGAGGCACGACATGAAGCGATGGGTTATGCCATTGACGATCCTCGGTCTAGCATTAGGAATCGCCCTTCCTGCGATCTCACAGGGTGCGTCGCTCGCGCTGTGGGAGATGCCGTATCCCGACATGTTCCCCGCGGGGCTCGCGGTCGACGTCAATGGGATGGTCTATGTTGCCACAGCGGGCAGCATGGCGGTCTACCGCCTCGATCCGGCGACCGACACGTTGCGGAGCTGGGGCGTCGGGAACGGCCCCGAAGGCGTGATCTTCGCCGACGGCGCCTTCTACTGTTCCGTGAGCGACGACAACCTGCTCGTCTATGCTCATCCCGACGGGTTGGCGACGAACTCCGTCCGGCTGCCTGCGCCGGATCTCGGCGTCACCGAGTTGCACCGCGGAGCGAACACCGCTGATGGCAAGCTGGTCTTCTGGATGGCGGAGCGGGAGGCTACGGGCGTCCTGCGGTACCTGTTCGACACCGCTCACGCGGCGACAGCATCGGGAAGCCCGACAGACCAGCCCGCGACGAAGACGGTTCAGGCGCTGACCGCCGCTGTGGTCACCACGACGCACGAGACGTTCGCCTATGACACCTCGTTGATGCCCGCGCCGTATGCTCTCCAGCCTTCGCACACCTCGACGGACTTCACCGAGTGGCGGCTCCCGCTGCAGGACTTCCTCGTCGAGGACATCGCCGTCGCCGCCGACGGGAAGGTGTGGATCAGCGCCGGGCTCCCCTCGATCTTCCTGCTCGATCCGGCAACGAACATGATCCGCGAGATGGAGACGATCCAGAACGTGCGCATCTTCCAGGGGCTCCTTCCGGATCCCGACGGAAGCATCTGGTTCGGGAACATCATTGAAGGCGCGGTCGGCCACTTCCATCCTGGGACCGGCCTCTCCGAGACGTGGCGCATCCCGGGGACGGGCGAGGTCTACGATCTCGTCTTCGACGGCCAGGGAAGGATCTGGTACACGGACCGCACCGGGGATGCGATCGGCAGGCTCGACACGGCGACCGGCGAGGCACTGGTCTACTCGCTTCCTTCCGGCTCGGAGCCGCTCTACCTCGAGCTCGACGGGAAGGGGAACGTGTGGTTCACCCTCGGCTCGGGCAACGCTATCGGGCGCCTCTCGATCGGGAACTAGCGGAACAGACGCAAACGGGTTAGCCGTAGGGACACCGGGCAGATCGAAGAAGAGAAACGGGCGGCGCATGCGAACCGCGCCGCCCGTCCCTTGCTCGACTAGGGTGTTGCCTCGCAGGCCTCCTTCGGCGTTCCGTTGATCGGATTCCCACCGGCGTCCTCTCCGTTGCGGTGCACCGTGTCGTTGGAGCTCCAGTTCTCGTCCTCGTCCGGGAGATCGGGAGACTTGCGCTCCATGCTCACCGCGAGCGATCCGGAGCGCATTCCCGCGCACCACGGACCGCCGTCGTGGTTGGCGGTGTCGAGGACGATCCCGTCGGGCCCGATGAGGCTGACGGTACCGCCCCCGCCGAGAAGCAGTCCGCTGTAGACCTGGTCCGCATCGAGATCGCGGACGGCGTCATCCGTCTCCTGCTCCAGGAGGAAGTACCCCTTCGCGGGCACGGTCCCTTGGAGCGCGACCATCAGTGTCAGCCTTCGCGAGCCCTCCGACGACTGGAGAAGAAGTACGCAGCCGTCGAGAGCCACCGGCGCGTCAGAGCGGTTATACAGCTCGATCCACTGATGCTCCGGGCTGGCCATCGTTCCCGCCCACGCGACTTCACTGATCACGAGGGCACGGGGATCGCCGATGGCGGAGCAGCTCCTGTCGGGGTCGGTCGGACAGGGATCGTCCGGATCCGGGATCCCGTCGTCGTCGCAGTCCGGGTCCGTGGGACAGGGATCGTCCGGATCGGGAATCCCGTCGTCGTCGCAGTCCGGATCGGTGGGACAAGGATCGTCCGGATCCGGGAGCCCGTCGTCGTCGCAGTCCGGATCGAGCGGGCAGGGATCCTCAGGATCGGGGAGCCCGTCGTCGTCACAGTCCGGATCGAGCGGGCAGGGATCCTCAGGATCGGGGAGCCCGTCGTCGTCACAGTCCGGGTCGAGCGGACAGGGATCCTCGGGATCGGGGAGCCCGTCGTCGTCGCAGTC
>CP070725.1:1320761-1323857 GCA_020350845.1 Candidatus Bipolaricaulota bacterium | reverse complement strand
GGGCGATCCAGGCGTTCGTGTTCGCCATCCTTGCCGTCGCGTACATCAACGTGGCGGTGGAAAGCTAACGAAGGAGGGACAATGCTGCAGGAAGCTTCGACCGCAGCGGCCGGGATCAGCGGGGCAGACCTCGCGGTCGCTGCCAAGTACATCGCTGCCGGACTGTGCATGGGGATCGGCGCGATCGGACCCGCTGTCGGAGAGGGTATCGCGGCGGCTCATGCGCTCGACGGCATGGCGCGGCAGCCGGAGATGCAGGGCGCACTGCTGCGCACCATGGTCCTCGGACAGGCGATCACGGAGTCCACGGGGATCTACAGCCTGCTGGTGGCGATCGTCCTGTTGTTCGTCGTGTAGGGGGAGACCGTGTCGTTTGAGTGGGGCAAGATCGTCAAGAGCATCAACTGGACGCTGGTCTTCAACCTCATCAACTTCGGCATCCTGCTGCTGCTGCTTCGCTGGTTGCTGTTCAAGCCGGCGGTCGAGTACCTCGACCGGCGTCGTGAGTTGATCGCCTCGCGAATGGAGCGCGCGCGGGAGAGCGAGGAGGCCGCGGCGCGCCTCTCCGAGGAACGTGCGTCCGCGCTCGGTCATGCGCAGGAGCAGGCACAGAGGATGCTGGAAGAGGCGACCACGCGTGGCGAGGAGATCGTTGGCGAGGCGAAGGCGGCCGCGCGCCAAGAGGCCGAACGGATCGTCGAGGTGGGACGCCGCCAGCTCGAGCAGGAACGCGACGCGATGATCGGCGAGCTGCGAAGCGCCTATGCTGAGATCGCGGTCCTCGGGGCATCGCAGGTCCTCAAACGAGAGATCTCCGGAGAAGATCACGAGCGCTTCCTCGATGAGCTTCTCGCCGGGCTGGACGAAGAGGCGCTGAAGACATCGTGATCTCACGCGACATCGCACGCCGATACGCAGAGGCGCTGTACGATCTCGCCGCCGAGGAGAAGAGCCTCGACGCCGTGGGCGATCAGGTCGGGAGTCTCGTCGATTCGCTCAGCGAGACACCCGACGCGCGCACCTTCCTCGTTCACCCGTTGGTGCCGCGGCAGCGCAAGATGGCGTTCCTGGATGCGGCGTTCCCTGGGCTCTCGGACTCCGTTCGCGGGCTCCTCGGGATCGTGATCCGCAACGCACGGGAGGACCACCTCTGGCTGATTCGTGAGGAGTTCGACGCGATCCGCGTCGCCCGCGCGGGCGTACAGCGGGTCGCAGTGAGTAGCGCGAGCGCTCTCTCCGATGCAGCGCGAGAGCGGATCACCGATCGCCTGGTGGAGATCCTCGGCCGTCCGGTAGAGCTTGCGGAGACCGTCGAAGAGGAGCTGCTCGGCGGGGTTCGCGTCGAGGTCGAGGGAATCGTCGTCGACGGTACCCTGCGAGGGCGTCTAGACCGGCTGTTCGAGCGTCTGGAGGGATAGCAGGAGGGATGGTGGCAGCGACACGCAAGGACGAGATCAGCGCGATTCTCAAAGAGCAGATCCGCGGCTTCGCGCACGACCTGGAGATGCGGGAGGTCGGCGTCGTCGTCGAAGTGGGAGACGGTATCGCTCGGGTCTTCGGACTGGGGCAGGCGTTGGCATCGGAGATCGTGGCCTTCCCCGGTGATGTCTATGGACTCGTCCTCAATCTCGAGGAGGAGAGCGTCGGCATCGCCCTGTTCGGCGAGAGCGAGCACGTGCAGGAGGGCGACGAGGTCCGGCGCACGGGGCGTGTGCTGGAGACGGCCGTCGGCGAGTCCCTTCTCGGCCGCGTCGTCGACCCACTGGGACGGCCCAAAGACGGCAAGGGCGAGGTCACCGCGACCGAGCAGCGGACCGCCGAGGTAAAGGCGCCCGGCGTGGTGATGCGTCAGCCCGTCAACACGCCGCTCCAGACCGGGCTGAAGTCGATCGACGCGCTGACGCCGATCGGCCGCGGCCAACGCGAGCTAATCATCGGGGACCGGCGCACGGGGAAGACCGCGATCGCACTCGACACCATCATCAATCAGAAGGGTGAAGACGTCGTTTGCGTCTACGTCGCCGTCGCGCAGAAGACATCGACGACGGCACGCGTCGTGGACACCCTCGAGCGTCACGGAGCCATGGACTACACGATCGTCGTCGTCGCCGATGCCAACGAGCCGACGCCGATGCAATACCTGGCACCGTATGCAGGATGCGCGATGGCCGAGTTCTTCACCTACCAGGGGAAGGACGCGTTCATCGTCTACGACGACCTCTCGAAACATGCGGTCGCATACCGCGAGATGTCGCTTCTCCTCCGTCGCCCCCCGGGCCGTGAGGCCTACCCGGGCGACATCTTCTACACGCACTCGCGGCTTCTCGAGCGCGCCGTACGCCTCTCCGACGAGCACGGCGGAGGATCGCTGACTGCCTTCCCGATCATTGAGACGAAGGCAAACGATATCACCGCCTACATCCCGACGAACGTGATCTCCATCACGGACGGACAGATCTACCTCGAACCCGATCTGTTCAATCAGGGCTTCCGCCCGGCGATCAACGTGGGGAAGTCTGTGTCACGTGTCGGGGGGGCGGCGCAGATCCGCGCGATGAGCCAGATCGCAGGGCAGCTCCGCCTCGAGCTCTCTCAGTATCGAGAGCTGGAGGCGTTTGCCGAGTTCTCCGCCGATCTCGACGAGGAGTCGAAGTCGCAGCTCGCGCGCGGCGATCGGCTGATGGAGATCCTCAAGCAGCCGCAGTACGCGACGATGCCCGTGGAGGAACAGGTGCTCTCGCTATACATCGGCGTCGAGAACCACCTCGCGGAGGTCGACGTCGCCGAGGTCAAGCAGTTCGAGGAGGAGTGGCTGCGGTTCCTTCGCGGGGAACACGAGGAGATCCTCGCGGAGCTGCGCGACAAGAAGGAGATGACCGACGACCTGCGCACGCGCGTCGAAGCTGCGGTGGCCGCGTTCATGGAGCGATCCGGTGGCTAAGTCAAGGTGGCACATAACGTACGCGCCATTCTTCAGCGCATCGGGAACATCGAGGACATCCGCCAGATCACCCGGGCGATGAACGCGATCGCGATGACCAAGGTGACGCGGCTCAAGAAGCGGCTGGCGGCGACGGAGCCGATGATCGACGAGCT
>CP070725.1:1315581-1320661 GCA_020350845.1 Candidatus Bipolaricaulota bacterium | reverse complement strand
TCCTTCTGCTTGCCGTCTGGATTCAGCTCGCGGGGCCGTACTACCAAGTCGGGATCGCGTCGTGGTATGGACCAGGCTTTCACGGCAGGCAGACGGCGAATGGGGAAACCTACGACATGAACGGGATCAGCGCCGCGCACAAGTCGCTTCCGTTCGGGACCGTCGTTCGTGTCGTCGAGCTCGAGACGGGGCGCTCCGTCGACGTACGGATCAACGATCGCGGACCGTTCGTCGAGGGCCGGATCATCGACCTCTCGCGCGGCGCGGCACAGCGTTTGGGCATCGTGGACAAGGGCATTACCCGTGTGGGACTGCGAATCCTGAGCTGGCCGCGGTAGCCGGTTGCACGGAAGGAACCCACGAAGAGAATAGCACTGCGGAAGGAGCGCGATCTGATGGGACTTGCAGTGAGCGAGATGCGCCGCGGCATGACGATCGTATTCGACGGGGAGCTGTATCAGATCGTCGAGTATGAGCACTCGAAGCGAGGCCGAGGCGGCGCCATGGCACGCACCAAGCTTCGTCACCTCAAGACGGGCCGCGTGACGACGACGACCTTCAAGGGCTCCGAGAACACGGAGTCGGCGTTTCTCGAGTCGCGCTTGCTGCAGTACCTCTACCGCGATGCCTCCGGCTGCGTCTTCATGGACACGGAACGCTACGATCAGTTCCCGATCGCCGAGGAGATTCTCGGCGACGACAGGCAGTACCTGATCGAGGGGGTCCAGGTCACCGGCCGCTACTACGACGGGGAGCTCGTTGCGGTGGAACTCCCGTCGTTCGTCGAGCTACGCGTCGCGGAGACCGAGCCCGGGGTCCGGGGGGATACGGTCTCCAACGTCGAGAAGCCGGCGACCTTGGAGAGCGGCGCCGTCATCTCGGTGCCGCTGTTCGTGAAGCAGGGCGATCTACTGAAGGTCGACACGAGAAGCGGAACGTACGTGGAGCGTCTCTAAGGAGGATTCATGGCAGCAGAGAAGCGTGTGGAGATCGTTGACGAAGACGGCCGCGTTTCCGTGTCGGACGACGTCATCTCCTCCATCGCCCACATCGCCGCCGAGAAGGTGGACGGAATCGCCCGTTCCGCAGGAGGATCGGGCGGTCTCAAGAGCATCTTTGGAGGAGAGGATCTCGCCCCGACGATCAAGACCGATCTCAGCGACGATGGCGTGCGCGTCGAGATGAGGATCTGCGTGGAGTACGGCTATCCTGTTCACGAGGTCGCACAGGGCGTCCAGGCGAGCGTGCAGAAGGACATCGAGGACCTTGCTGGCGTCACCGTCACAGGAATCGATGTGTACGTGCGCAAGGTCGTGCGTCCGCACACCCATGCGAGCGAGAGCGAGGAAGGCTGAGGAGGAGAAGGTGTCCGAGATCGAGAAGGGCAATGTGGGCATCTCGCGGGACGTCGTGACGGCGATCGCCGGGATCGCGGTATCCGAGGTCGAAGGGATCGGCAATCTCAGGGAGAGTGACGGGGTCTTCCGCCGCGGGGACGGGATGAAGAGGTTCGTGGACACGGAGGTCGAAGGCGAGAACGTCAAGGTCACCGTGCGCATCCACGTTCTCTACGGAACGCCCATCCTGCGCACGGCGAAGCAGGTCCAGACGCGGGTCAAGGCAGAGATCGAGCGAATGACGGGGCTCCGTGTCAGTGCCGTGGATGTCGACGTGCAGCGTCTCATTCATCCTGACGAGCCCCCCGCCGGAGACGAGGAATGAGCTTCGTCACTGGACTGACGTACATCCTCGCTGCACTGTTCGCGATCGCGCTGGGCGTCCTCACGATCCTCGCCGGGGCGAGAGCGCTCGGGGATGTCGCCTGGTCGTGGCTGCTCGACCATGCGGCGGGTGCGGCGCTCCAGATCTTCATCGGTGCGTGCCTCGTGCTCGTTGCCGCGCACTTCGTGAAGCTTCTTGTGACGGCGCAGCGAGCCGCCCTGGACCTCTCCCACGACGGGCTGTGGGGCACGATCGCGCTTTCCCCCAAGGCGCTCAAGCAGTTCGTTCGCGACATCCTCACGCACGATGTCGGGATCGAGGAGTTCCGTGTGTCCCTCAGGCGTGCCGAGGATGGCCTCATCATCGGGGTGCGCACGGGCCTCTCGTCCGACGACACCGTGACGGAGATCGGCGAGCGGATCCAGCGTGTCGTCGCCGAGCGCGTTTCCCAGCGTGCTGGGGTCCATGTGCAGCGGGTCGAGATCGTCGTCGGCAGCATGCGCGGCTCCCGCGCAGCGGAGCATGCGGGTGGGGGATAGACGGGGGCCCACGAGCCGCGTCGACGTGAGCGCAGCGGGCGTCGCCCCCCGGGGTTGACCGATGGACCGCCACGAAGCGCGAGAGTTCGTGCTCGGCCTCCTCTATCAGCGCGAGTTGACCGACGACGACAACGCGGAGACCGCGCTACAGGAGGCGGACCTCGGCGAGCAGCGGTCGTTTGCCGAATCACTCTATCGCGGCGTGCGTCAGCGCCTCTCGGAGCTCGATCGACTCCTCTCCACACGCACCCACGGATGGCGTTACGAGCGGCTGAGCATCGTGGATCGGAACATCCTCCGCCTCGCCGCCTTCGAGTTGCTCTTCCTGGACGAGATCCCGGCGGAGGTCGCCATCGACGAGGCGGTAGAGCTGTGCAAGAGCTACGGCACGGACCGATCGCCGACGTTCGTCAACGGGATCCTCGATCGGCTCTGGAAAGAACAGAACGCTCGCGACGGGGACGAGGATCCCCCTTCCGGCGACGTGCCCTCGACGCCCTAGGATCGCTTCTCGATTACCGCGAGGGCCGCCGTGTGCTGCCGCGTAGCGCGGTCAAGGAGGCTTTCCCCTGTGGTCTTGAGGCGGTCGCACTCCTCGGGATCGTCGATCGATGCGCGGTTGACCTCGACGTTGACGATCGCCGAGGAGAGCGCGGCGAAGGCGAGATGGGAGGCGACGGCAAGGTCGCTCAACGTGCTTGCCCTCGCGACAGGCGCGAGACGCTCGATCAGCCGTAGGACGGCGGCGCTCGATTCGGCGACGCTCATGGGGACGGCGGCGGCGACGACGAGGGCGGCTTGAACCGCCCGACGCCGGGAGGTGCGCTCGGCATCCGTCGAGCGAGGTCGGCGGAGGGCCTCGAGGACAGCCTCATAGGCCCGTGCATCGCGCGTCGTCGCCTCGCTCAGGAGCGCTCTCGTCTCGTCTGCGGTGGCGACGAGGTCAAGGAGGTCGGGTGGAGGCTCGTCGGCGCGCTCGATCGTCACGCGAGCGACCATCGCCACGAGGGCGGCAGCACAGGCGGCCACATGGGCGGCGGCACTCCCTCCGCCCGGCGTGGGGTCGGCCGACGCGAGGGCCTCGAGGAAGTCCTCCCGATCTGCATGCATACGTTTCAGTCTCCCTTCGGCGCGTGTCACACCCTTTGCGATAGGACGGCCCGATGATCGTGTGCCGCCGTCGTCTTGACAACGGCGGGCACGCTCGCTACCGTCTGCGATGGCTCCCGAGGGGGCTCTATTGGCGTGGGGATGGCGATTCCGCCGCGGACATCGGAGGTGGTGCTGACGCCTGAGGAGGTTGCGAGACGCGAGCCGGTGCGGATTCACGGGGAGGGGCTCTCGATCGAGGATCTGTCGCGGGTGGCTCGGGGGCGCGCTCCGGTAGAGCTCGATGACGACGCCGTCGAGCGGATCGGCCGATCGCGGGCTGCTCTCGAGGCCGCTGCCGCCGAGCCGGCACGCGCGATCTACGGGGTGAACACGGGATTCGGACGGCTTGCATCGACACGAATCGGTGACGACGACGTTGCCAGCCTGCAAGCGAACCTGATCGCGAGTCACGCCGCCGGGGTCGGTCCGGCGATGGAGGAGGCGTTCGTCCGCGGGGCAATGCTTCTCCGAGCGAACACGCTCGCCAAGGGGTACTCCGGTGTGCGCCCGTGTGTTGTTGAGACGTTGGTGGCGCTGCTCAACGCCGGCGTGCACCCCGTCGTGCCGAGCTATGGCTCGCTCGGCGCGAGCGGGGACTTGATCCCCCTTGCCCACGTCGCTTCCGTGCTCCTCGGCGGGGGCACGGCGGAGGTTTCGGGACGGCTTCTCGACGGTGCCGAGGCGCTACGCGTTGCCGGCTGCTCTCCCGTCACGCTCGTCGCCAAGGAGGGCCTCGCGCTGATCAACGGCACGCCGTTCATGACAGCGGTCGCCGCCCTCGCTGTGGACGATGCGCAGCGGCTCTTGGACGAGGCCGACATCCTCGGAGCGTTGACCGTTGCGACCCTCGGCGGAAGTTCCGAGGCGTTTCGGCCGTCGATCCACGCAGCGCGCCCGCATCGCGGGCAATCGACTTCCGCGGCGGTGCTGTTCACCCTGCTCGACGGCCTCGAGTCCCCGGATCACGTGCAGGACCCCTACTCGCTGCGCTGCATTCCCCAAGTCCACGGGGCGATTCGGGATGCGGCGCACCATGCGCGCGCGATTCTCGAGATCGAGATGAACGCGGCCACGGACAACCCTCTCGTGTTCGCAGACACCGGGGAGGTGCTCTCGGGAGGGAACTTCCACGGAGAGCCGGTGGCGCTCGTCGCGGACTACGTGAAGCTCGCGATGACGGATCTCGCTGCGATCTCGGAGCGGCGGACGAACCGCCTGCTGCACCCTGATCTGAACCGCGGGCTGCCCCCCTTCCTCGCGCAAGATCCCGGGCTCGGCTCGGGCCTCATGCTCGCGCAGTACACCGCGGCCGCACTCGTCTCTCGGTGCCGCACGCTGGCCCACCCGGCGAGCGCGGACTCGATGTCGGTGTCGGGGGACCAGGAGGATCACGTGAGCATGGGCATGCACGCCGCGCTCCACCTTTCGCAGGTTGTGGAGCATGCGGCGACGGTCCTCGGTGTTGAGTTGGCTTGCGTCAGTCAGGCGCTGACGTTCGCCGACCGTACGCTCCCGCCGCCGCTCGCGGAGCTCGGTGAGAAGCTCCGAGCATGGCTCCCGCCGCTGGAGGACGACGCGCCGCCGCGAGAGCGGATCGAGACCGGTGCCGCGCTTCTTCGGCGGGGCGCGCTGTCGGAGCTGTGCGCGCAGCGCACGGGGGAAGCGCG
>CP070725.1:1312466-1315481 GCA_020350845.1 Candidatus Bipolaricaulota bacterium | reverse complement strand
GGCGACGGACGTTCGATCTCAATCTGACGAGCGCCTTCCTCTGCGCGCGCGCCGTCCTTCCTCACCTTCGCGCGCGGGGCGGTGGGGTGATCGTCCATCTCGGGATCTCCGGGGCCGAGCGCGGTCGCAGCGCCCCAGGTGCCACCGCGTACGTGGCGAGCAAGGCGGGACTCGTCGTGCTCACGAGAAGCCTCGCGAGGGCGGAAGGGAGGCACGGGATCCGCGCCGTTCAAGTCAACCCCGGGTACATCGCGGGGGGAGACTTCACGCCCGACGAGCCCCCGAGCACGGTGCTGATGGGACGCCTCGGGACGCCGGGGGAGGTCGCGCACGCCGTGCGCTTCCTCGCGTCGGAGGAAGCGGCCTACATGACAGGCGCGGTGCTCAACGTCGACGGCGGAGCATTCCTCTAGTCACGCGGGCTCACCGCGCGACGGGCCGCCAACACGGAACGCCGGCGGCTACTCCACTGTCGAAGTGTAGCTTCCGTCCTCCTGGCGAATGATGATCGTCGTCGCTTCACCCGGGCGCACCGTCACCGTCCGCTCGATCGGGTTGGGCGTCGTCGAGATCACGATCCGGTACTGCCCCGGGTCGAGCTCCGGCGGCTGATCTCCGAGCACCCCGCGGTAGACCTCGACCCCGGTGCTGTCGTAGATCACGTACGGCACCTCGAGGGATGCGCGGAGCGCATTGCGCAGCTCCTCACTGGTGTCCGCCGAGCGATAGACGCCACCGCCGACAGCGGCGATCTCCTCGAGCTGCTCGCGGGCCCCGGGGTCGTTGGCGAGGTCGAAGCCGACGACGTGGATCACGACCTCGAGCCCGGACTCGATCAGCTGCCTCGCGGCGTGCGCGGGCTGTCCCCCGCACGTGTCTCGACCGTCGCTCAGGAGCACGATGAGGTTCGAGCCCACGACGTGGTCGAAGTCCGATCTCGCTTGCTGGATGTTGTACGCGAGCGGGGTCAGACCGGCGGCATCGATCGTCGCGATCTGCGACTGGATGAACCCCCGGTCCAGCGGCTGCATCGGCGCGATGAGCCGGGTCGTCTCGCAGCGTCGTTGGAACGCCCTCAGAGCGACGTTTGCGCCATTGGGGATGATCGGGAGGAGATCGATGAGAACGCCCTTGGCGATGTCGATCTTGGTGCTTCCCTCGAACGGGTCACTCATGCTCGACGAGGTGTCGAGGACGATCAGGATGTTGCGCGGCGGCGCTTCGAACACGAGGCGCAGCTCGCCCGAAGTCGTCAGCTCGAAGCCACCGATCACTTCCCCGACATCGATCGGGACCATGGCGATGCCCAGGGCTCCGACCGCGTCGATCGCCGGTCCGGCGCAGGGCAGGGAGGTGTCTTCGTCCCACGGAACGTCTTGCAGCCGTACGAAGCGGAACTGCTCCCCAGGCTGGACGTAGGGTCCGATGTCGATCGCCGTCGGATAGCCGCTGGCTTGTCCCACGGGGATGAAGCGAAGGCCGTCCGTGCTGATCGAGACATCCGCGGCGCGGCCCCCGAGGGCGTACACGAAGAGATCCGCGCCGGCGACGTCCATGAGGACGTTGTCGACGAATTCGAGAACGAGAATCGCGCGCTCATCGATCGGGCTCAATCGGAAGCCGAGCGCGGCAGCACACGAGTCGCAGTTCCCGCAGGCGAAACAGCCGTCGTCCCCGCAGTCCGGAGGACCGAGGGCTGCCCGTGGATCGTTGAAAGCACAACGCACGCAGCTTCCCTCGATGTACGACGCTACACGGTCGGCAAACGACGCGTCGCCATCAGGGAAGGTCACGCCGGCATACATCGTCCCTTGGGATACGGCGCTTCCGCTGACGACGGCAACGAACGCCACCACAAGAAGCGCCACAAAAAAGGCGCTACGAGGACTGACGCTCATCCGACCACCTCCCATGGTCTTGGAACGGTTCACCTCGTCTTGGCTTTCTCACAGCTCTTGCTGTTCCGCGCCCATCATAGGGGCTTTCCCTTGCAGAGACAAGCAGCTACCGCAGGTGGGCACCGCCGGGCGACGGCGGGCGAGTTGTCGATTCGTACGACCGCAGCTACCATCACGGCGTTGTGCCGCCGAGGTGGCGGAATTGGCAGACGCGCATGGTTGAGGGCCATGTGGACCTTTACGTCCGTGCGGGTTCAAGTCCCGCCCTCGGCACAGAACCTCGATCGGACGGGGGACACGGCCACATGCGTATCGTGCTGGACGTCATGGGAGGCGACCGCCCGCCGATCGATCTCATCCAGGGTGGGGTCCACGCGGCGCGTCGCCACGATCTGGAGATCCTCTTCGTCGGGGATCCCGAGGTCATCGGCTCCGCCCTCGCCACATTCGATGCCCGCGATTCGTCCCGGTTTACGATCCTTGCGGCAGATCAGGTCATCACGATGGACGAACGCCCGGTGCAGGCGGTTCGCGCCAAGCGGGGCTCATCCATGATCGTAGGGCTCGAGGCGCTGCGCGACGGCCGTGCCGACGCCTTCGTCTCCCCGGGGAACACCGGGGCGATCGTCGCCGGCTCGCTGTTCACGCTGGGGCGGCTGCGCGCGATCCCGCGGCCGGGGCTGGCGGCGATCCTCCCCTCTCTCGTGGAGCGGGAGTTCACACTGATCGACGTCGGCGCGACCGTCGACTGCACGCCGGAGCATCTCCTGCACTTCGCGCTGATGGGGGCGACCCACGCGCGCGCCGTGCTCGGCGTGCAGGACCCCACCGTCGCCGTGCTCAGCATCGGCGAGGAGCGGGGCAAGGGGAATCGGCTCGTCGCGCGGGCGACGACGCTCCTCGACGACGCGCCGTTCCGGTTCGTAGGAAACGTCGAAGGCCATCAGCTCCTTCTCGAGCGGCCCGCAGACGTCGTCGTCACCGACGGCTTCACGGGCAATGTCCTCGTCAAGGGGATCGAGGGCGGTGTGCACGCGACGACCGCGCTTCTCAGGGCATCGATCTCCGAACGGCTCCGACACAAGCTCGGTGCACTGCTGTTGCGCACGGCATTCTC
>CP070725.1:1309853-1312366 GCA_020350845.1 Candidatus Bipolaricaulota bacterium | reverse complement strand
GACAGCGGCCCGCGCGACACGGAGCGGAGTGGGTTCTGATCGCCAAGGACTACCTGGTCATCCTGGATCAGAACGGCGCTCCCAAGCACGAGATCTCCTTCTTCGACCTGCTCCGCGGCAAGATCGATCTCGACAAGTCTCCGCGGCTCGACAACGCGGAGGGCACCGAGAACAAGATGGCGTACTTCGATCCCCTCCACATGAACACGCTGTCGATCATCCGCGAGGACCACAATGAGCACTTCCGCCGGGGGCGTGTGCTGTTCGCCTCGCGCAATCTGAGTCTGATCGGGGTCCTCGATCTTGAGCGCAAGGAGGTCGTGTGGTCGTGGGGAGCCAAGCATCTCGACTGGCCCCACCAACCCGTGCTCACGGACGCCGGCACCATCCTGATCTTCGACAACGGAGCGCACCGCACCCACTCGCGGATCCTCGAGCTCGAGCCACTGACAGGCAAGATCCTCTGGGAGTACCGCGGCGATCCACCCGAGTCCTTCTACTCCAAGACCATGGGCGGCATTCAGCTCCTGGCGAACGGGAACATTCTCGTGACGGATTCGACTCGCGGTCGCGCCTTCGAGATCACACGCGAGGGGGAAATCGTCTGGGAGTACTTCAATCCGGACGTCGACGAGCAAGGGCAGAAGCGGGGAGCCATCTACCGAATGGTCAGAGTCGGCGAGGAGATGTTGCCTGCACACCTCTGGGAGCGGCTCGCCACGGCCCAAGGCGATTGACAAGCGATGATTCCACATTCATGGCGAGGAGACAGAACTCCTGTCCTTCTTGCCCCCTTTAAGTGTAGTGTCTTGGCGGGTGGCGCCTGTCGCGGGACAAACCCATCCCAAACGGCGCCCCCCAGGGTGCCTGTGCCGATCACCTACACCGTCAAGTCCGGTGGCACGCTGGTCCACGCCGTAGGATTCGACACCATCGCGAACGAAGACATCGTGGCCTACACGTGCCTGGTCGCTGAGGATCCGAGCATCCAGCCGGGAGCCCGGGAGCTGGTGGACTTCCGCGCCGTTTCCGGCACCACCGTGACTCGCGAGGGTCTCGAGCACGTGGTGGTCCACGACAAGCTTTACGCGGACAAGTTCACAGGGTGGCACTGCGCAATCGTCGTGGAATCGGATCAGCACTACGGATGGAGCAAGGTCTTCGCGACGCTCGAAGAGATGATGGACGCTCCCGCAGAAACGCAAGTGTTCAGAAGCATCGACGAAGCCTGCAAGTGGCTCGGCATTGAAGTGGAGGACCTCGAAGCGGGAGAGCCGCCGGCGGCTTGAGCCCGGCTCACGAGCGGCAGGACGATCGCGGTTCGCGGTGCCGCCTGGCGCTCGTCGACTAGCTGAGTCAACGAGCCCCTGAAGATGGTAGAATAGAAGCGGTGTAGATGTGGTGGAAGTCCTCCCGCTGGACCCTCGCTGCGCGGGCACCAGCGGTTGGTTTCTTTCGCCAGACCGGGCTGATTTGGGAGATCTTCGGCGATGCGAACACCGCGGCCCGTCATCATGGGGCTCCTCGTCACACTGCTGGCCGGCACTTCCTTGTCCGCCGCTCCGCACCCCTCGCCCGCGGAGGCCCCGGAAGCACCCCAGCTCACTCTCGTGCGCGAAGATCCGACCGGAGTGGAGCTGACCTTCTCCCTCGTCTCCTGGCGACTCGAGGAGATCGCGCTGAGGGGGCGACGGGAACAGGTGATCCATGTGCCCGGCCTGATGTTGCCCAACAATGCCGGCGCGCCGAACCTCCCCGGCCGCGGGCACTTCATCGCGGTCCCGAACGGAGCGACGGTCTCGGTGCGCATTCTCGATGCGCGGACCGAGACCCTGTCCGGCGTCGACGTGGCACCCGCCCCACGGATCCCGCTTCAATCCGAAAGTGGCCCGCTCGAGTTCTCCCGCGACGAGAGCATCTACTCCGAGAACGCTTTCTATCCCGCGAGCCCTGTCGTCCTGTCACCGCTGCGCGAGATCCGCGGCGTCTCCACGACGTTGCTGGGGATTACCCCCTTCCAGTACAACCCCGTGAGCCGGGAACTCATCGTCTATCGCGACTTGCGGCTCGAGGTGACCTTTCACGGCGGAAGCGGCACCTTCGGCGAGGACCGACTGCGCAGCCGCTGGTGGGAGCCGATCCTCGAGAATGTGCTGCTCAACCACGACTCGCTCGCTCGCCTAGACGAGATTGAAAGCCGCAGCGGCCACGGATCAGGGCTGCGCGCGGGTACGCGCACGGACGACTACGAGTACGTCATCATCTGCGACGATGCGCCGAGCTTCGTCGCGTGGGCGGACAGTCTGCGCCGGTGGCGCTGTGAGCAGGGAATCCGCACCGGCGTCGTGACGACGGACGAGGTCGGAGGCAACTCGCACGAGAACATCGAGGACTATCTGGACACCGCATACAACACGTGGGACGTCCCGCCGGTGGCGGCGTTGCTGCTCGGCGACTACGGCACGGGCAGTGCTGGTGTCGTCTCCCCCTTCTACCTGAGCTACTGTGCCTCG
>CP070725.1:1306554-1309753 GCA_020350845.1 Candidatus Bipolaricaulota bacterium | reverse complement strand
CGCCGATCGCACGTGCCGCAAGGACGTAGTCCTCCTCACGCACCGAAAGCACCTCGCTGCGGATGATCCTCGCCGGCTGCAATCCGAAGATCCCCAAGATCAGGATCATCTGAAGCACGTTCGATCCCCAGAGACTCACGATGAGAAGGACGAGAACGAGGAACGGGATCGAGTTGATGATCTCCAGAGCGCGCATGATGATCGCGTCCACCGCACCACGGAAGTAGCCCCCCACGAGGCCGAGGAACCCGCCGAAGACGATGTTCATCAAGGTCGCCACAGCCCCAATGCCCAGCGCCACACGAGCGCCGAAAATGAGTCGATCCAGGACGTCTCTTCCGTAGTTGTCCTGTCCGAGAGGATGTTGTGCTGACGGAGGACCGAGGAAGGCAACGAGGTCCATGGAGAGCCCATTCCCCCGGGCATAGAAGGGCGCGAACAGCGCCACCATGACCGCGACGAGGATCAGTGAGAGACCGACGATCCCCTTCAGATCCTTCGCGAACCTCCGCGCAACGATCTCCCAGTAGCCCTGCCCGCGGAATTCCTCCGGGGTGAGGAGCCGATTGCGATAGCGGAGGAGATCGAGGAACGCGAAGAACCAAACGAGTCCGAAGAGGACGAACAGCATCAGGGTCGAGAACCAGAACTCCCCCGGCGTCTCGCTCGCGTGATGGGCGAGCCACGCCAGCCGCCCACGGGCGACCGCCGCGTAGAGCGTCCCGATCAAGGGAACCAGGAGAAGCCCGACGAACAGCGCCCTCCTCCACCGCCCCTGGATCAGATGTCCGAGCCCCGGAAGGAGAAGCGACCAATAGAGCGGCGCACGGCTGATGTAGAGGTCTCTGGATGCGCTAGTCATAGGTGATCCTCGGATCGATGTACGCGTAGAACAGGTCGACGACAAGATACGAGACCATGAAGATCATCCCCAGGAACAGCGTCAGGGCAAACACCACCGCCTGATCCCGGCGAAGGATGGCATCGACCATCAGCCGCCCCAGGCCCGGCCACGCCGTCGTCGTTTCCGTCAGCACCGCCCCCGCGAAGACCGTGCCAATCTGCAGGCCGACGTTCGTCACCACCGGCGCCATCGCATTGCGGAAGGCGTGTTTGATGAGCACTACATACTCCCGAAGCCCCTTGGATCGTGCCGTGGTCACGTAGTCCTGACGCATGACCTCGAGCATGCTCGCCCGTGTGAGGCGCGCGTTGAGCGCCATCTGCACCGACGCCAGCGCGACGGAAGGAATGATCAGGTGGCGGATGCCGTCCAGCGTCAGGAACGACCAGCCCCAGAGCGAATCACCGCGTCCCGAGACGGGCAGCCACTGCAGGTAGACGCCGAAGACAATCATCAGCATCAAGGCGAACCAGAAGACGGGGATCGAGATCCCCATCAGCGCCGCCGTCGTGACCCCGTAGTCGAGCGGTGTGTTGCGGTAGATCGCCGACAGCAGCCCGGCAGGCACCGAGACCAAGATCGCGATGAGGAGGCCGAAAAACCCGAGCTCGACCGTGGCGGGGAGTCGCTCCCAGATGATCTCCCATACCGGCCCGGGGCGTCGGAAGGTCATCGCCTGCACCTCGCCGGTGAACAGGCCGCTGAACAGCCGCCAGTACTGCACAGGGAGCGGCTCATTGAGGCCCATCTGCTCACGGATCCCTTCGATGGTCGCTTGGGTCGCGCCGATCCCCGCGAACGCCCTTGCCGGGTCTCCGGGCATCGTCTTCAGCAGTGTGAAGATGAGCAAAGTGAGCCCGAAGAGGACAAGGATCATCTGCGCCAGCCGGCGAATCGTGTATGCAATCACAGCAGTCGATTCCTAACGGGGCAGGATGGTAAGGGCCCGGGCCATCAGGTCTGAACTGACGGCCCAGGCCGTGACACCTATCTCGCGGTTCTCCTAGCCCTCAACCCACACGTTGTGATACGGGTCGCAGAGGTAGTAGCCGCCGAGCGGATCGACGATGAACCCCTTGACGCGTGAGTTCACGCCGTTCGTCTGGATGTAGTTGTAGCCCGGGATGTGGCAGTATGACTCGAGCGCCTTGCGCTGGGCCTTGACGTAGAGCGCCTCGCGCTCTGCCTGATCCAGCGTCGTGGCCGCTTCGAAGAGCCACTGATCCACCTCGGGATCGCTGTACCAGGCGACGTTGTTCGCTGCGCCGAGGGTGGCGTTGTCTGTGTGGAACATGTAGTAGGCGAAATCGTTCGGGTCGTATCCGCCGCTCCAGCCGATGATCCCTTGGTCAACATCGGCCGCAGTCGGATCGGACTCTGAGCGATCGAGCAACGGCAGGTAGGTGGCCCAGTCCATCGGCACAACCTCGCAATCGATTCCGTTCTCGATCAGGTTCGTGGCCATGATCGTCGCCAGCTGGCGGCGTCGCGGGTCCATCGGGCAGTAGACCTTCGTCTTGTAGTTGTCGGGGATGATCCCCTCGTCCTTCAGCTCCTGGAACAGGCGCTTCGCCTCCGCGTCGTCCTCCTGCAGGGCGACGCTGTCACGGAGGTACTCCGTGTCGTGTGCCCACAGTCCCGCAGGGATGCTTCCGTACTGCCGCAGCCCCGTGAGGTTCTGGAAGATCGAGAAGATCGCCGCTTCGTAATTGACCGAATGGTACACGGCCTTGCGCCAGCGGATGTCGCTCGACGGGAGGTGCTGCATGTTGAAGTAGACGTAGAAGTAGAACATGCCCGCGGACTGCATGACGTCGATGCCGTCCATGGCTTGGAAGCGCGCGACATCGGTCGCGGGCATGGTGTCGGTGAGGTCGATCCCGCCCGCCTCGAGCTCGGCCATCATGACCGACAACTCAGGGATGGGTCGATAGACGACCTCGTCGAGGTTGGGGTAGACGAGCCAGTAATCCTCGTTGCGCTCGAGGATGATGCGGTCGCCCGTTCGCCACTCGACGAACTTGTAGGGTCCGCTTCCCACCGGCGCCACGTTGAACGCCTCGTCTCCGACCTCTTCGACGTAGCCCTTGGGCACAATCGCGCGCGTCTCGCTCGCGAATCCTGGAGCGTACGGCGCGTAGTCCGGCTTGGTGAAGATATCCACAACGAACTCTTCCACAACCACTGCTTCCGACATCCAGATCAGCTCAGTGGCGTTGGGAGAGTTGTTCGCCTCGTCCGCGATCCAGTTGAACGTGAACGCGACATCCTCGGCCGTCAGCTTATCGCCGTTGT
>CP070725.1:1302918-1306454 GCA_020350845.1 Candidatus Bipolaricaulota bacterium | reverse complement strand
TTGCCCTTCTCGCCTTCGATCGGGGAGCGCATCTCGGAGAGGAGCGTCCACGGCGTCTCCTCGGCGACGAACGCGCGTAGGCCCTCGAGGACCGCTTCGCGATCGGCCGCCTCCTTGACGACGCCGTCCCGCGGGAGCTTCTCCTGCCCGATCTCGAACTGCGGCTTGGCGAGCGCCACGATCTCCCCGCCCGGGGCGACGATCTCTGCCAGCGGAGGGAGGACGAGGCGCAGGGAGATGAACGACACGTCGACCGTGACGAGATCGATCGGATCCCCGAGGTCCTGCGGCTCGAGGTAGCGCGCGTTCACCCCCTCGAGTACTACGACCTTGGGGTGTCTACGCAGTCTGGGATGCAGCTGATCGTGTCCGACGTCGATCGCGTAGACCTTCGCCGCCCCGTGTTGCAGCAGACAGTCGGTGAATCCCCCGGTCGAGGCGCCGATGTCGACGCAGGTCCTCCCACGAGGATCGATCCGCAGTTGCGCGAGCGCCGCCTCCAGCTTCTCCCCGCCGCGGCTTACGTACGGCTCGCGGCTGAGGATCTCGATCTCGGCTTCGGGATCGATGGGGTGCCCCGGGCGATCGATCACCCGCCCGTCGACGGCGATGCGCCCGGCGGCGATCATCCGCTGCGCCCGCGACCGGCTGCGGATCAGCCGACGCGCCTTGATGACCTTGTCCAGCCGTTCCTTCATCCCGCGGCGGCGCTCACGCGCTCGCACTGCGCAACATAGGCTTCGAGGCCCGCCCGGAGAACCTCGACCGCCCGCCGCAGCTTCTCCTCCTCGAGGACGTACGCCATACGCACTTCGTCGTGGCCCTTGCCGGCAGTCGCGTAGAAGCCTGCTCCCGGTGCGACCATCACGGTCTCCCCGTCGAGTTCGAACTCATTCAGCATGAACTTCACGAAGTCCTCGGAGTCGTCCACACCGGGAAGGCGAACCATGATGTAGAACGCCCCCTCTGGCTTGCGGCAGACGACGCCGGGGAGGCTCTGCAGGGCGTCAAACAGCACGTCCCGCCGCGCGTGGAACTTGTCCTTCATGGAAGCGATCACGTCACGGTATCCCGGATCCCGCAGGAAGGCGACGAGCCCGTACTGCGCGAACGAAGGCGCCGACAGGCGGATCTGGCAGAGCTTGTCGATCGAAGCCATCAGCTCCGCGTTGCGCGTCGCGACGCAGCCGATGCGCGCGCCGCATGCCGACATCCTCTTGGAGATGCTGTCGACGAGGATCGCGTGCTGCGCGAGCTCCGGGAACTCGAGGATGCTCACGGCATGCCCCTCGTACATCAGCTCGCGGTACGGCTCGTCGGAGACGACATAGAGGTCGTGCTTGAGGGCGAGCTCCACGAGACCCTCGAGCTCCTCCCGCGTGTAGCCGACGCCGGTGGGATTGGCGGGATTGGAGAAGAGGATCGCCCGCGTCCTGTCGGTGATCAGCCCCTCGATCTCCTCTTTCGGCGGGAGGTGGAAGCCGTCCTCGATCCTCGTCGTGATCGGCACAATCCTGAGCCCGTTGACGATCGCGTGCCCCATGTAGTTGGGGTAGAACGGCTCGGGGACGAGGATCTCCGTTCCCGCGTCGCACGTCGTCTGAAGGGCGAAGACGAACGCCTCGCTGCCGCCGATCGTCACCCGCAGCTCGTCGCTCGAGAGCTCGATCCCCATGTCGGCGTAGAAGCCGCGGAAGGCTTCGATCGTGTCGGCGATCCCCGGCGATGGGCTGTAGGAGAGGACATCGATCGCGGCCGTGCGTACCCCGTCCATGAACGCCTTCGGCGTGGGGATGTCGGGCTGCCCGATGTTGAGGTGATAGACGTGGATGCCACGCTTCTTGGCGGCGGTCGCGAGCGGCACCAGGCGGCGAATCGGAGAGCCCTTCAGCGTCGCGCAGCGGTTCGATAGGTCAGGCATAGTCGAGGATCCACACCTCCAGCGTGTCGGGAAGGCTGTCTTTGTCGAGGGTCACCTCGTTGCTCCCGACGTGGCGCACATTGTCCATCAGCTCGACGAAGCCATCCACTCGCGCGATCGGCCAGTCGGCAATGGGGTCGGTGTTGTAGTGCATCGGGACGAAGACGCGAAGCGCAGGAAGCTGGCGCGCGAGCTCCGCCGCCTGCCGGGCATCGATCGTGTAGAAGCCTCCGACGGGACAGAGGACGACCTGCACGTCGGCGAGGGCCTCGCGCTGCGCGTCGTCGAGAGGGGCGCCGAGATCGCCGAGGTGGGCGACCTTGAGTCCCTCGAGATCGAAGACGTAGAGGATGTTCTTGCCGCGCTGCGCGCCTCCCTGATCGTCGTGAACGGCGGGGATCCCGCGCAGGGAAATCCCACGCGCCTCGAGGATCCCCGTCCCCTGGATCATCCCCGGGTCGCCGCCGACACGTCCCACGGCGTTGTGGTCGCCGTGCCCGTGGCTCACGGTGACGAGATCCGCGCTGACCTCAGGGAAGGCGTAGGGCACCTTCTCGTCGTACGGATCGGTGACGATCCGCTTCCCCTCCGTTTCGATGAGGAAGCATGCGTGGCCGAGCCATCTGATCTTCATTCCTCCTCCTTCGTGGCGGTCGCGAGCATCGCCTCCACCAGATCCTCGAAGCCCAAGCCCGACGCGCTCGCTGCGCGCGGCAGGTCGCTCTCGTCGGTCATCCCCGGAAGCACGTTCACCTCGAGTACGTACGGCGTGCCGTCCTCGTGGAGACGGAGATCCACGCGCGAGTACCCACGGCAACCGAGCGCATCGTGGGCCTCGAGAGACGCCGCCTGTACGGCCGCCGCAACGTCCTCCTCGAGGGGTGCGGGGACGAGGAACTTGGAGGCGCCGGGAACGTACTTCGCGTCGTAGTTGAAGAAGCGCCCCGAGGGGCGGATCTCGATCACGGGGAGGGCGCGCACCTCGCCGCCGATCTCGAGGATCCCCACCGTCAGTTCCTGCCCCGGGATGTACTCCTCCACCAGGGCCGACCCGAATCCCTCCGTGACCCGCTCGAGGGCGGATCGCAGATCGGCCGCATCGTCCACGATCTCGACACCGATGCTCGACCCTTCCCCCGTGGGCTTGACGACCACCGGGAACGAGAACCGATCCCGGATTGCGTCGACGAAGCCCTCCGCCGGCTGCCCCTTCCACTCGAGACCCTCGGGAACGGCGAGGCCGCGCGTGGCGAACAGGTTGCGCGAGCGGATCTTGTCCATCGAACGTGACGCGGCACGTGCGCCGCAGCCGGTGTACGGCACGCCGAGCAGGTCGAGAAGGAGCTGTACGGTCCCGTTCTCCCCCGCGCCGCCGTGGAGGCAGCTGAAAACGATATCGACCCCGTCGATGGCGCCGACGAGATCGTCGAGGCGATCGAGGACGAGGAGCTCGGCACGGTACCCGCGGGCGACGAGGGCACGATGAACACGCTCGCCGGAACGAAGGGAGACCTCTCGCTCTGGAGACTCCCCCCCGGCAAGAACACCGATGCGCGCCGCGTTCATCGCGGCGGCAGTATAGCCCCGCACCTCCCGATCCTCAACGAGGTGCCGA
>CP070725.1:1279432-1302818 GCA_020350845.1 Candidatus Bipolaricaulota bacterium | reverse complement strand
GGCGCTCTTGCGGAACGTCCCGCCGGCCTCCTCCATCTCGAGAAGCTTGCCGATGTCGTGGAGCAGCGCGCCGGCAAGGATCAGGTCTCGGTCGAGCTTGAGGTCGACGCCGCCGTAGAGGTCGTCGAAGGTATCCGTCACCGCCGCACAGATCCGTGTCACGCTGCGTACGTGCTGGGCGAACGTCAGGCTCACCTTCTTCGCCAGGGTGAACGGCATCCGGTCGACGTCGGCCACCGTCCAGCCGCCGCGTTCGAGGCCGTCCTCCCACGTGGCGACGACCTTCTCCTTGAGCTCCGCATCCGTGATCCACTCGATCTCCGGTAGAAGCGCCACCAAGTCCTCTCTCACGCCCATCCTTCCACCTTTCTCACCACGTCGATGACCGTGCCGTCGCGCCACTCGATCACCGCGATGATCTCGTCGCCGAAGACGGGCACGCCCGCCGGCTGGGTCAGTGCTTCTGCTTCCTTCTTGATCTCTTCGAGCTCGCGCACGGGGAGCCCCGCCGCCACCAGGCGGTCGCGGAGTTCCTCGCGCGCGGGATTCACCGCGATCCCGCGATCCGTCACGATGACATCGATCACCTCGCCCGGCGTCGTCACCGTGGTGACGCGATCGACGATCACCGGCAGCCGCCCGCGGAGCGCGGGAACGGTGATGATCGTCATCGACGCACCGGCGGCGACGTCCTGATGCCCTCCGATGCCGTGCAGCAGCAGGCCGTCGGAGTGGGTGTTCACGTTGGCATTGAACTCGAGGTCGACCTCGGTCGCCCCGAGGAAAGCAGCATCGAGCCTGTAGGTGGAGCTCCCGCGCGAGTCGTAGTTGGCGTAGTGTCCGGGATCGATCGTCACATGCCCGTCGTCCTCGCGGAGCGAGCGGATCGCCTCGATGTCGAACGCCTGACCCTCGAGGATCGTCCGCACCCGTCCACGATGGAGGAGGTCGATGAGGAACCGCGTCCCCCCTCCGATGGCGAACGAGCTGACGATGCCCGCGCGCTCCATCTCCTCTCCGAGGTAGGCGACGGTCGCCAGCGACACCCCGCCAGCCCCGCCTTGGAAGGAGAAGCCGTCCACGAAGTACGGGGAGGCGACGACCACGTCGGCGGCGAGGCGCGCGATGCGCAACCTCGTCGGCGAGCGGGTGATCTGCAGCGTCCCCGAGGCGATGTTCCCCGGATCGCCGATCTCGTCGACCTCGACCACGTAGTCCGTCCACCCCTGCTGGATCTCGAACGGATGGGCGGGGTAGGGCGCAAGATCGTTGGTCACGACCACCGTCTGGTCGGCGTACTGCGCGTCCACGGAGGCGAAGGTGATCGGACCGCACGGCGTCTTTCCGTGGATCCCGTTGGCGTTCCCGTAGGCGTCGGCCTGCGGCGCGGCAATGAACGCAACGTCGATGTGTACGTCGCCCGCTTCGACGGCGCGCCATCGCCCGCCGTGTGAGCGGAGCACGGCGGGATCGCGAAGCATCCCTCCTTGACTGACGAACGCACCGACGGGGCCGTTCATCGAGCCCTCGATCCGCCCGATGACGCCCGACTCGATGTGCTCGAGGAGCGGCTTGTGGACGGGGAAGAGCGCCGTGGCGAACAGCCGCAGGTCGCGCAACCCCTTGCGTGCGCAGGCGTCCACGACTTGATTCACGAGCGCATCGCCGTCGCGGAAGCAGTGATGGAACGAGATCGTCATCCCGTCGGCGAGGCCGGTCGCCTCGAGTGCCGCATCGAGCGACGGAAGAAGCTTCTCCTCGTCTCTCCCGATCCCCTTCTGCGCTCGCGCCGCCTTGCGGCCCGAGGCTCGGGTGGCGAATGCGCCCTCGAACGGGCGCAGTGTCCGTCCCCCGACGACCTCGGGGATCTCTCGTCCGACGGCGTTCTTCATCGCGAGCCTCCGCCTTCCGTCCCGTCGGCAAGCGCGAGCGTGCGTCTCGCTCGATCGACGACCGGCCGATCGACCATCCGCCCGTCGACGGTCACCGCGCCGATGCCTTGCGCCTCGGCCTCCTCCGCGGCGGCGACGATCCGTCGCGCACGATCGACCTCCTCCTCCGAGGGCGCGAAGGCGTCGTGGAGGATCGGGACCTGCCGCGGGTGGATCGCGCCCTTGCCGTCGAACCCGAGATCGCGCACCGCACAGGTCTCGGAGCGCAGGCCGTCGTCGTCATCGACGTTCGAGTAGACGGTGTCCGACGCCTGCACCCCCGCGGATCGTGCCGCCGCGAGAAGCTGCGCTCGCGGCCAAAGGAGCGCCTCCCAGCTGCGCCGCGCTCCCGTGTCGCGGAGGTAGTCCTCGGCGCCGAACGCGAGACTGACCACGCGTGGATCGGCGGCGGCGATCTCCTCCGCGTGGAGGGTCCCCCGTGCCGTCTCCACGATCGGAAGGATCCACACCAATCCCGCTTCGAGGCCGGCCTCGTCTTCGAGCGCCGCGATCCGTTCCGCGACCGCGCGGACGTCGTCTCCGTCCTCCGCCTTCGGCAGACAGACGCCGTGCGGACGCGCAGGGATCACCTCGACGAGGTCCTCGCCTCCGCCCGCGTCGAGAGGATTGATCCGCACCCACGCCTCGGCGTCCATGGTCACGGTCGCCAGCAGGTGCTTCACGAGGACCCGGGCGGCCGCCTTCTCCGCCGGCGGCACCGCGTCCTCGAGGTCGAACAGCAGACAGTCCGCACCGTGCATCTCTATGCCGAGGAGCAGCCGCGGGTTGTTCCCCGGGGAGTAGAGACGGGACCGCCGGAGCCGGTCGCGACGGCTCGGCTTCCGCTGCGGGGCGACCCCGATCGCGGTCGCCCCGTCCACGGCCTCACGGAGTGCCGCCTCGACCCGCGCGGAAAGCACGAAGTCGAGCGCGCCCGAATCCGCGATCTCGATCGCCGCACCGGACACCCCGGCCGCCTCCGCCGTCCGCTCGGCGACGGCACGGATTCCGGGCTCAAGCAGTGGGGGGTTGCCGCAGCGGACCGTGATCTTCAGGGACTTCGCGGCCGATACGCGAACGACGCAGTCGCCCCTGCCGTCGGACCCCGCCACCGCCTCACGGCTCATCGCACCCACCGCCTCACGTCATCAGCCGGACGAGCACCGCGTTCTGTGCGTGGAGGCGGTTCTCGGCCTGATCGAAGATCCCGCTTCGAGGATCGCGCGAAGCCTCGTACGTGATCTCCTCCCCGTAGTGCGCGGGGAGACAATGGAGGAGCACCACTTCCTTCGCCGCCCGGTCGAGCACGGCACGGTCGACGGTGAAGCCGGTGAACGCCTTCTGCTTCTCCTCCGCCTGCTCCTCCTGCCCCATGCTCGTCCACACGTCCGTGTAGACGATGTCGGCGCCATCGACGGCCTCGGCCGGGTCGTGGACGACCGCGACCTCGCCACCGATCGAGCGTGCCGTCGCGACGACCTCCTCGTTCGGCTCGTAGCCCTCCGGGCAGGCGATCCGGAACGTCATCCCGAGCTTCGAGCAGGCATGGATCAACGAGTGAGCGACGTTATTCCCGTCGCCGAGAAAGGCAAGAGTCAGTCCCTCGAGACGACGTCGCTTCTCCCAGATCGTGAGCACGTCGGCGAGCGCCTGGCAGGGGTGATAGCGCTCGCAGAGCCCGTTGATCACGGGGACGGTGGCGTGGTTCGCGAGCTCGAGGATGTCATCGTGGGCGAACACCCGGGCCATGATCCCGTCCACGTAGCGCGAGAGCACGACCGCGATGTCCTCCGTCGTCTCTCGCGAGCCGAGCTTGATGTCGTCCGGACCGAGGTAGAGCGCCCGCCCCCCGAGCTTGGCCATTCCCACCTCGAACGACACGCGGGTGCGAAGCGACGGCTTCTGGAAGACCATCGCAAGGCTCTTGCCGCGGAGCATCGTGTGTTCGACACCGGCACGCGCCTCGAGCTTCAGGTTGCGTGCCGTTTCCAGGAGTTCGTGGATCTCCTCCGAAGAGAAGTCGGAGAGGGTGACGAGATGTCGCAGCGTACCCACGCCTTCCACCTCCCACCAGGGTCGAGCGGCCCGTCGGTCACGCAGATGCGGCCGTAAGGGGCCGTCAGTTCCGCGCATGATAGCCGATCGGCGAAGGTCCGCCAATGGGGCCCGAGAAGGCGGGAGACACAGGACACAACGCGGGGTTCGCCGTTCGCGGTTCGCAGTTCGCAGCCGGGGCACGCGGCCAGTAGCCCGTAGCCTGTCGCGAGTAGGAACCACGACAAGGGGATGCGGTGACGCAATAGCCGTCCTCCGGACGGAATCCGGGGACACGTTACGCATCTCCTTCCCGCTCAGGACCCGCGAGATGCGTAACGTTTCCCCGCATTCCCGCGAGGAGAACACACACCACGAAGAGCGCAAAGGGATCCGCGACGCGGGGACAACGCGTGTTCGTGGCTCGTAGCGTTTAGCTTGCCGCCCGTAGGAAGATGAGACGCGGTATGTCGTTCCCTACGAGCTACATGCCACATGCGGACAGGACGCGACGCGGGGTTCGCCGTTCGCGGTCCGCGGTTCGCGACCCGTAGTCGAAGAAGGACGCACAAGACCGATCACGAAGTGCACGAAGTGAGATACGGACTCTCGTCACGGAGGACACGGGAGCCGGTGGGGGGACACGAAATCCACCAGCCTGTCGGGATCCTCGGGTTTGCAGCCCGAGGTGTGAGGCAACGCGGGCAGCATTCGGTGCCCGCAGGAGGATGCACGCGGCGAACCGCGCACCGCGAACTGAGACACCCTCCGCCCTCACGAGCCACACGCTACGGGCTACGTGCTACAGGCCACGCGCTATCGCGAAGCGTGCCCATGCCGCCGCACGCGGATGGCGTGCATTCCCAGGCGGTTCGCCCCGATCACGTCGGTCAGGTAGCGATCGCCGATCATCGCCGCTTCCCCCGGAGCGACCTCCAGCTCCGCCAGCAGGACGAGGAACCCCACCCGCCCCGGCTTCCCCGCCGCCTGCAGGAGAGCGAACCGATTGCAGAGCTCGTCGATGACCGCGCCGCCAAGACGGCGGCGGTTGCTGAGCACGCCGACGCGAAAGCCGTCGGCTTCGAGGCGCTCGAGGAGCGCGTACACCTCCGGCCGCAGACGGTGGGCGCGGCGCGGGCCGAGCGTGTTGTCGAGGTCGAAGAGCAGTGCGCGGATGCCCTGGGCACGGAGCCGCTCGTAGTCGATCTCGTGGATCGAGTCGACGGTCTCAGCCGGCAGGAGGAACCCCATCCGTACCCTCCTCGGAGGCGTCAGGGACCGCGTGAGAGCCTTCCCCTTCGGGATCCCCGCGGAAGAGGTCGTCGATCGCACCCTCCGCGCGCAATCGCTCGGCGATCTCGAGAAACTCGTCCTCCATCCCCTCCGAGACGTAGACCTTGTAGTACGCCTTGGCGTCCTTGAGGATGAAGTCCCGACGCACGTTGGCCATCCCGTCGTAGGCGCTGATGATCGCGTCGAGGTAGTGCACCTCGGCCTCGCGCGTCGCCACCCAGTACACGAGCGCGTGCACGGCTCAGTCCTCCGCCCGTGAATCGGCGTCGAGCGCTTCGATCGCCCGCCGGAGGGCGATCTCCGGGTCGACGCCGGCGGCGACCGCGTCCGCGATCGCCTGCAAGAGGCGCCGGCCGTGGCGTTCCTCCACCGACTCCTCGCCGCACTCGGAGAGGACGAGGTCGGGGCTCCGTTCGGCGAGCTTCCTGGCGCGCACGAGTGCCGACAACTGGTGGCTGCGCCCGCCCTCCTCCGCCTTCAGATCCTCCCAGCGCGCCTTGATCGACGGGATGTCGTTCGACGCGTCCCCGAAGACATGGGGATGCCGACGGACGAGCTTGTCGTGGATTCCGGTGACGACATCCTCGATCGACCCGTGCCCCTGCTCGGCTTCGATCTGACTGTGAAGGAGCACCTGGAGAAGAAGGTCGCCACACTCCTCGAGGATCGCCTGGGAGTCCTCGGCATCGATCGCGGAGACGAGTTCGAACGCCTCCTCGACGACGTACGGGCGGAGGCTGTGATGATCCTGCTCGCGGTCCCACGGGCATCCCGTCGCGCCCCGCAGGCGCGCGACGAGTTCCACGAGATCGCGGAACGACCTACGATCCGTCACCCGTAGGCTCGTCCGTCGCGTCGTCCTCGCCGTCCAGCGTCTCCTCCGGGAGGTCGGCCGGGAGCCCGAGTTCGTCGAGCTCGAGGATCTCCGACGGCGTGATCAGCGTCTCGATCGCGTCCCGCAGCTCGGCCACCTTGTCCTGGCGATACTCGGGATCGTCCGCTTCGACGAGATCGATCTGCTCCACGGCAGCCTCGAGCTCGATGCGATCGATGTACAGCGCCGCGAGCTCGAGCCGCGCATCGAGTCCGTGCGCCGAGAGCGGGTTGCGCGCGCCGACGGCCGAACGGTCGATCTCGATGACCTTCTCCAACAGGATGATCCGCTCGGAATCGCTGATCTCCTGCTCGAGACCGCGCTGCAGGTAATCGAGCGCCATGTCGTACTCCGTGCGCCAGCGGTAGGCCTCGGCGATGAGCTCGTAGAGCTGAGCATCCTCGCGGCGCCGCTCGATGACGTAGGCGTACTGGCGGATGGCGGCGCTCCACATGTAGCGCCGCGCGTAGACCTGAGCGAGCTGCAGCCGGACCTCGAGGTCCTCGGGAGCGAGCTCGACAAGCCGCTCTCCGAGCTCCTGCTTGATGTCCTCCTCGTAGGCATAGAGGAACGCCCTGCCGAGGTTCTCTATCGCTTCCGCCATCTCGCCGCGCGCGAGATGCACCTCGGCGAGTCCCTCATAGGCGGTCGCCTCGTACGGCGACTGGCGCACCGCGGCGTCGAACTCGCGCTCCGCGAGGTCGAGCGCCCCGTACCCGAGATGAGCCCGACCGAGCCTCACCGTGAGCGCCGTGGACGTGCTCGTGAGCAGTGCGTCCTCGTAGTGCTCGACGGTCGACGCGTAGAGCGATTCGATCTCCGCGTCGAGCACTGCGATCCGCGCGAGTTGCTCCTCGCTCGGATCGGGGAGTTCAAGCAGGCCGTCGCGCTCCTCCACGGCAACGACGAGCCGCTCGTACGCGAGATCCCCGAGCGCCTGCTTGAGGCGTACGCTCCCCGGATCGAGCTCCTGGAGGTCGACGAGTAGCGCCTCCGCCTCCGCGAGATGCCCTGCCTCGAGGTGCGTCTCCGCGAGGCGCGTCATCACCGAGACCGAATCCGGCCTCAGCGCGAGCGCCTCGGTGTAGTTGTCGATCGCTTCCATGTAGATCCCGACGCTCGCCGCGAGGTCCGCGAGCAACACGTAGGCGTCGAAGTACTCGGGATCGGTGTTCCGTACCTCACGCAGCAGTGACATCGCTCCGGTGGTGTTCCCCGCCTCCGCCTCCGCGATCGCGAGGTAGTAGAGCGCATCGACGTTCTCCGGGTCGAGCGCGCGGACCCGTTCGAGGAAGGCGGCGTCGAGCGAGCGGTCGTCCGCGACGAGCTGTGCCATCGCCTCGGCATAGGCCTCACGCGCCTTCACGCGGTATGCGTCCACTTCCGCTTGGAGCTCTTCGATGCGCGCGAGCTCCTCCTCCGTCGGACCCTCCGTCCGTTCGGTCACGCGCACCACGTGGAAGCCGTCGTCGGTCTCGACAACGACCGGCGTACTTCCGATCTCGAAGCCGAAGACGGCGTCCTCGAGCTCCTGCGGCAGCTCTCCACTGACGACGAATCCGAGATCCCCGCCGTTCTCCGCCGTCTCCTCGTCGATCGAGTACTCGGCCGCGAGATCGGCGAACGCTTCCCCCTCCTCGAGCGCGTCGAGGACATCCTCCGCGCGCCGGCGCCGCGAGACGAGAATCTGCTCGACGCGCACCGACTCCTCGAGATCCTCGAGCGTCGTCCGCTGCTGCACCGCGGTCGTCAGCTTCTGCTCGTACAGCCGCCCGAGGTAGTAGTGCAGATAGGGATCCTCGGCATAGCCCTCGGCAACGAGCCCCTCGTAGGCCGCGATCCCCTCGTCGACACCCTCCACCTGCTCGCGAAAGGCGGCGAGAAGCGGGAGCTTGACGTCGATCTCCGTCGCGGCGTAGACCGCGTCGTACCACGCGGTGTAGACGTCCTGCTTCATCTCCTCGGTCGCGTCCTCGAGCACCTGGTCGCGGATCTCGTCGAGGGTGGGCGTGCGTGCCTCGCGCCGGTCGCTCACCGTCAGGATGTGGAATCCGAACTGCGTCTCCACGATGTGACTGATGGCCCCGATGTCGAGGGAGAACGCCGCCTCCTCGAACTCAGGGACCATCTGCCCGCGCCCGAACCAGTCGAGGAAGCCGCCCTGGGAGGCGCTCCCGGTATCGATCGAGTGTGCCTCGGCGAGCGCCGCGAAGTCGGCGCCCGTGATGAGCTGCTGCCGCAGATCCTCGGCGAGTGCGCGGTCCTCCACCAGGATGTGGGACGCCTGCACCTGCTCCGGCTGGTCGTAGCGGGTGATGTTCGTCTCCCAGTAGACCTCGAGCTCCTCCTCGGTGATCTCCCGGTCGGCCGTGAGCCGCTCCTGCAGTTCCTCGTTGCGCATCGCCGCGGCGATGCCGTCGCGCATGCTCTGCTGGAACTGCTGCAGGCTCATCCCGAGGCCGCTCGCGTAGGCGCGCAGATCATCCTCGGTGTAGTACTGGAGGTACTGCGCGTACTGCTGCTCATACTGCGCATTGACCTCCGCGCGCGGAGCGACGATCCCCCGCTCCGCCGCCTGCGCATCGAGGATCGCCTGTCGGATGACGCTCTCCAGCGCTTCGTTCTGCAGCTGCAGCGCGAACAGCCGGCCGCCGGCGCCCTGGAACCTCGCGTTCAGGTCCTGCCCGACCTGCTGATAGAGGTTCTGGTAGTAGCCGTAGGTGTTGACCCAGGCCTGGGCGAACGCCCTCTGATCGATCGCGAAATCGTCGACGGTCGCAAGGACCTCGATGCCGCCGTCGCCGGACGATGATCTCGACTGGAAGACCCCTGCCGTCTGCAGCCCGACGAAGCCGATCGACACCACAAAGATGATGACGACAGCCCACAGGATCGCTTTCTGGTACCTCTTGAAGAATCCCTGCATGGAACGGTTCACTCCTTCGCATTCACCGCATATCGAATGCCACTGAGGGCACCGGGGGATGGTATCCCCGGCCCGCTACGACGACAAGGAATCGCCGAGCGGATCGGAAGATGCGCCCGCTTCGCTCGGGGTGCCGGGGGATGCCAGCGGATGCCGGGGACGAACGGTGAACTGCACCGCGGTGCGCTCCTCTTCGCCGACGTGCACGTTCGAGAACTCGGGCACGAAGTACAGATCGAGACCGCTCGCGGCGACGTAGCCGCGGGCGATCGCGATCGACTTCACCGCCTGGTTCACCGCCCGCGGGCCGATCACCTGGAGAATGGCCTCCCCCGTCTCGCGAATGCCGTTGGCGATCGCCCCCGCACTCGCCGACGGCTTCGACGACGACGACACGCGGAGGATCTGGCGATCCGGCCCGGGATCGGGGTTCACTTCGCGCTCTCCGTGTACTGCGTGCGACGCACGACGTTGACCTTGATCTCCCCGGGGTAGTTCAGCTCCTCTTCGATCGCCCGGGCGATGTCGTAGGCGAGCTTCGCCGACACCTCGTCGCTCGCGCGATCGGGCTGGACCATCACCCGCACCTCGCGCCCCGCCTGGAGCGCATACGCCTCCTGCACGGCGGGGAACGAGCGACAGAGCTCCTCGAGCTCGCGCAATCGCTGCACGTATCGCTCGTAGGTCTCCTGACGAGCGCCGGGCCGAGCCGCGGAGAGCGTGTCCGCGGCTTGAATGAGGACATCCACAATGCTCTTCGGCTCGACGTCCTCGTGATGGGCGGCGATCGCCTGGACGACGTCCGCGGCCTCCCCGTAGCGGCGCGCGAGATCGGCGCCGATCAGCGCATGGGGCCCGTCGACCTCGTAGCCCACAGCCTTCCCGATGTCGTGCAGCAGCCCCGCGCGGCGCGCGCGCGCCGCGTCGGCACCCACCTCGTCGGCGAGGATCTTCGCGATCCAGCTCACCTCGAGCGAGTGGGCGAGCTGGTTCTGGCCGTAGCTCGTGCGGAACTTGAGCCGCCCGAGGAGCGTCGACAGCTCGGGATGAAGCTCCGCGGCGACGTCGAACGACGCCTTGCGTCCTTCCTCCTTGATCCGCTCCGCGAGGCGCGCCTTGGCACGTTGCACCTTCTCCTCGATCTGTGCGGGATGGATGCGGCCGTCCTCGATCAGCCGCGACAGCGCGATCCGCGCCACCTCGCGGCGGAGCGGATGGAAGCAGGAGAGGACGACCATCTCCGGGGTGTCGTCCACGAGGAGCTCGACGCCCGTGAGCGCCTCGAATGTCTTGATGTTGCGCCCTTCCCGGCCGATGATCCGCCCCTTGAATTCCTCCGACGGGAGAGGGACGGAGCTCACCGCGTTCTCCTCGATGTACTCCGCCGCGTAGCGCTGGACCGCGGTCGCGATCACGTGCGCCGCCCGCTCCTGGGCCTCTTCCTTGGCGCGGTTGGCGACCTCCTCCACCTTGCGCGAGAAGAGCCGCTGCGACTCCGCCTCGACGAGCTTGAGGAGCTGCTCCTGCGCCTCTTCCTGGGTCCACTTCGCCATCTTCTCGAGGTGCGCGCGCCCTTCCACGAGAAGCTTCTGCCCGTCCTCGCGCAGCTTCTTCAGTTGCTCCTCGTCCTCGCGCAACGAGTCCTCGATCTGTTCGAGGTAGGTCGACTTCTTCCCGAGGCGGTCCTCGCGCCGGAGGATCCGCTCCTCCATACGCGTCAGCTCGTCCTCCCGCCGCTTCGTCCGCTTCTCGAGATCCTCACGAAGCTCCTGGACCTCCTGGCGCCCTGCGAGCAGCGTCTCCTTCTTCAGTTGCTCGGCCTGCTCGGTGGCCGTCGCGAGCAGCTCCTGCGCCTTGCGTCGGCGGGGGATGCTCCCCAGCAGGTAGCCCAGCGCGAGCGCGGCCAATGCCCCGAGCCCGAACCCGATATATCGAATCACCTCAGGCGGCACCGGAAACCACTTCCCTTCCCTCAGACGCCGGTCAGGCAGTCGCCGGATTATACCCGTCGGCTGCCCACGACGCGTAGCGCTGCGGGGAGGAAGAGAAGCGAGAAGAGGAGGGTGAAGCCGATCCCGAGGAGCGCCGACTGGCCGAGGAAGCGCAGCCCCGGCGTGCGCGCCACGAGGAGGCTGCCGAAGACGAGCATCGTGGTGAGCGTCGTGACCACCACGGGGACGGCGGTGAGCGACGACGCGCGCTCGATCGAACCGTCGGGTGACGCTGCGTGCTCCTCGCGCACGCGGTGCAGGATGTGGATCCCGTTATCCACGCCGATCCCGATCAGCAGTGGGGAGATCGTGATCGACAGGAAGTTGAAGTTGACGTCGAGCAGACGCATCCCGCCAAGCATCCACACGTAGCCGAGGATCAGCGGCGTGGCGGCGAGCGCGGCGCGCAGGAGTCCCCCCAGCGATCCCCACAGCGTGAGGGCGATCAGCCCGGCGGCGAGCGCGGTGGAGATGACGAAGTCGCGCTTCATGTAGCCTTCGAGCTGCTGCGCGACGAGCGGCATCCCGAAGTAGTCCGCGCCGAGGGTCGCGGCGAACTCGTCGAAACGGCGTAGGTTGTCGCCGTCGTAGATGTCGGGCCCGACGCCCGCGTTGATGATGAACTGCCCGTCGTTCGTGATGTACTGCGCGCGAAGCCCCTCGGGAAGGCCGGCGAGAATGTCGCGCACGAGAGTCGCCAGATCGGGAAGATCGGCAATGGCCGTGAGGTTGGCGTCGAGCCGCTCCATCGCACGACGCAGATCGCCAATGGCGACGCGCGCGGGGGCGATCTCCAGGCCGCGCAGCTGCCGCCGCACCTCGATGAGCTGCGCCTGGATGTGGTCGGAGGCGTTGGCGATCGCGACCTGCGCGTTGAGCAGCGCGAAGTACTGGACGAGGGCGAAGTCGGAAAGGAGCTGATCGATCTCGTCGATCGCCCTCGCACGGCCCGCGAGGCTCGCGTCGAGCACCTCGAGCCGACCGATGTAGCCGCTGAGATCGGTCTCTTCGAGCACGCGCTGCTGCTCCCCGAGATTCACCGGGAGCTGGTCCCACACCGACTTCACGTCGCGGACGAGGGGATGCCCCTCGAGGGCGGTGGAGATCCGCGTCAGGTCGTCCTCCGTTCCGGCGTAGAACGTGAACCCGGCGCCGAACGTCGCTTCGCCCTGGCCGAACACCTCGAGGATCTCGTCGAGCACCTCGGCGCTCTCCTCACGCGGCACGAGATCGGTGCTCGAGAAGACGAACGAGGTCTGCGCCGCCTGGAAGACGACGAAGAAGGTGAGCACGAGAACGACCACGAGGATCGCCCGGCCTTTGCCCGTGACGAAGCGGAACGAACTCACGAGGCGCGGCGCAAGCGTGGCGATGCTCTCCCGCTGCCGTCGATGGAAGAGGAAGTGATAGAGCGTGATCAGCGCCGGCAGCAGGAAGAGCGTCGCGAGGAAGGCGAGCAGGATCCCGACGCTGGTGATCGCCCCCATCTCGAACAGGGCGCGCGAGCGGGCGGTGAGCAGCCCGAGGAAGACGAGAGAGGTGGTCATCGCGGCGTAGAGCGATGCCCGTCCCTTCTGCTGAATCGCGATACGCAGCGCGCGGTTGAGCGAGATCCCTTGGACGCGTTCCTCGGAGTAGCGCGAGACGATGTGGATCGCGTAGTCGATCCCGAGCCCGAGCACGAGCGCGGGAAGGAAGGTCGTCACGAGGTTGAAGCCGTTCATCGCGAACTTCGCCCAGGCGACGGTGAGCACGACGCTCGTGAGCAGCGGGATCGTGACCACGATGCTGTAGAAGAGCGAACGGAAGGCGACGAGGAAGATCAACAGCACGCCGATCGAGGAGACGATGGTGGTGCGCAGCATGTCGCCGTTGACGATCCGATTCGTGGCCTCGGCGAAGGCATAGGTCCCGGTGATGCCCACCGTGATCCCGAGGGCATCGAGATCGAGCGCATCGAGTCGCGAACGCGCCGCCTCCGCCACCAATGCGCTGTACTCGATCCCGCGCTGGTTCGGGTACCGCGGACGAACCGTGAGGAGGAGCCGCGTTCGATCCGCGGAGATCACCGGCTCGGGCTCGCGCGGTCCCTCGTCCGACGGGGCAAAGATCTCCGTCAACGAGAGTGCTGCGGCGGTCACGTCGGGAAGCGTGTGCAGGTTCGCTAGGGCACTGAGCACGGTGGCGTTGAGCCCGGTCACCGTCGAGAGTCCGCCCCGCACCGCCTGGAGGGTCTCCGGGGTGAGCCCCTCGCCTCCGGGGCCGAGCGCGTCTTCCAGGGTCTCGCTGAGCAGATCGTGGATCCCACGGTAGATCCCGGCGAGATCCTCGGCGTCTTCGGGAAGATCCGCGAGCGCCCCCGCGGCCGCCGAGCTCTGGGCGAGAGCGAGGCTCTCCTCGATCTGCTGCAGCCGCTCGTCGTCGAGTCGGAAGAGGAGCAGATACTGGTCGGGGATGTTCGCCGACCGGTCGACGAGGTACGACACCTCGATGAACTCCTCCTCCTCGCGCATCGACGCCGCGACGGCTTCCGCAGCGTTCAACAGCAGCTCCCCGCGGCGCTCGTAGATCGCCTCCCACAACTCGTCGGCAAGAACGTCGTGACTCCCGTCGAGGGTCGACAGCTCCTCCAGGGCTCGGGAGATCTCGGGATCGCGCGCTTGCGCGTCGTCGGTGAGTCGCAGGAGAAAGGCCACGTAGTCGTTCTGCCCGAGGTACTCCTCGTTGCGGCGGTACTCGTCGATCAGCGGGTCGTTCCCCGGGAGGAGATCGAGGAACGAGCTTCGTATCGGGACGTCCCCGACGTAGTAGATCGACACGCCGACCAGCCCGAGCGAAAGGAGGACGACCCACCACGCGTGGTATCGGCTGATGCGGAAGACACCGTCCAGCAGCCGCTCCAGGAACGGTTTTCTCATCATGGAGGAGGACCGGTCAGTCCTGCGACTCCTCAGGGCTGGTCACCTCGATGTCGTAGCCGATGAGCTTCGCGGTCAGGCGGACGTTCTGTCCCCCCTTGCCGATCGCGAGCGAGAGCTCGTCGTCGGGCACGAGGACCTTCGCCTGACGGGTCTCCTCATCGAGCTCCGCGGAGATCACCGACGCCGGCTCGAGGCTGTTGCGTAGGAGCCGCTCCGTGGAATCGCTCCAGCGCAGGAGATCGATCTTCTCCCCCGACAGCTCGCGCGTCACCACGCGCACGCGAGCCCCGCCCGCGCCGACGCACGTGCCGACAGGATCCACGTTGGGATCGAGAGATTCGATCGCGACCTTACTCCTGCGGCCGGCCTCGCGGGCGATCCGGCGGACGACAAGGGTCCCGTCCTCCATCTCCGGCACCTCGAGCTCAAGCAGCTGGTGCACGAACTCGGGGTGCGCCCGGGAGAGGAGGATTCGTGGATCGCCCTGCGTCTCCTCCACGCTCACGAGGTACGCCCGCAAGCGCTGCCCGGCGTGATACCGCTCTCCGGGGATGCGGTGCTCATCGGGCATCACCGCCTCCGCTTCGCCGAGGTTGACCCACACGTCCTTGCCTTCGAAGCGGTGGATCGAGCCGGTGATGATCTCCCCGACGCGGCCGATGTAGAGATCGAACACGATCTCCCGTCGCCTCTGCGTGATCTCCTGGCGGATCGTCTCCTCCGCCTTCTTCGTCGCGATGCGACCGAAACGCGAGAGCTCGATGCGCTTTCCGTTGATGCGGATATCCCCCGAGTGCTGGTCGATCTCGACCTCGACGTCGTCCTCGGTGTGATACTCCTCTTGATAGGCGGCGGCAAGCCCGTGCCGAATGGCGTCGTAGAGATCCTCGCGAGGGATCCCCTTCTCCTTCGCCATCTCCTCGAGCGCCTCGATGAACTCGATGTTCATGCCGTCGCCTCCCCACCGCTTGCGTTCGATGACGCAAACGGAGCCTAGAAAAGCGAGATCCCCGTCCCCAGACCCGGAGCCAGGGAATCCCTTCTTTCCTACCAAACCCTACATCCTCGGCGTAGTATACGAGAGCCTGGGGGGCGAGACAAACCGCATCAACACGACAATGGAGCGCATCACGTACGTCGTCGAAGAGGAGAACGAGGGCGACCGTCTCGACCGATTCTTGAGCGATCGCCAGGCGTCGGCCTCGCGCTCGCAGGTGCAACGAGCGATCCGCGAGGGCGCGGCAGCGATCGACGGGAGGCCCTGCTCGCAGCCGTCGCGCCGGCTGCGGATCGGGGAGTCTGTGAGCTTCGCCTTCTCCGAGCCGCCTCCGCTCACCCCGCGACCGGTGGATGTCCCCGTCCTCCACGAAGACGACGCGATCATCGTCGTCGACAAGCCGTGCGGACTGGTCGTCCACCCCGGGGCGGGAACGGTCGAGCCGACGCTGGTTGAAGGACTGCTCTGCGATCGGGAGCTGGCCCCGTCCGATGACCCGGCGCGGCCGGGCGTCGTCCACCGGCTCGACAAGGACACGAGCGGCGTCCTCGTCCTCGCCAAGACCGCGGACGCCCTGCACGCGCTGCAGCGGCAGTTCGCCGACCGCCGGGTGGCGAAGCTCTACCTCGCGCTGGTTTGCGGCACCATCGAAGAGGACGAGGGGCTGATCGATGCCCCGATCGGACGCGACCCGCGTTCACCTCGCCGGATGGAGGTCGGCGACCACGGGCGGGCGGCCGAGACGCGCTTCTAGGTCCTGCAGCGAGGAGCGGACGATACGCTCCTCGCCGTACGGCCGATCACCGGGCGCACGCATCAGGTGCGCGTCCACGCACGGTACATCGGTCATCCCGTCGTCGGCGACGTCATCTACGGGTGTCCCGGGGAGCGGCTCATGCTCCACGCGTGGAGACTGCGCTTCGTCCATCCCTCCACGGGCGACGAATGCCGCTTCGAGGCTACGGTTCCCGCGGACTTCCCTCGGCTGGACTTCGCGGCGATCGCATGGCCTTGAGCGCGGTGATGCCGTAGTTCAGCGTCGCCACGTAGCTCAACCCCACGGAGACCGCGAACGCGATGCGTGCTCCGCGTGCGGCCACGTCCGGCACCGGAGCGATCAGCGTGAGGACCGACAGGAAGGTGAGCACCGCCGTCGCTTTGCCGAACCAGCGGGCACCTTGAACGACGTGCACGCGGGCATGGAGGATCCACGCGCCGATCCCGATCGCGAACTGGGGAACAGCGAACAGGACGACGAGCGGGATCGCCAGCTCCCCGACGGCGGCAAGGGCGCAGACCGTCGACAGGTAGAGCGCCTTGTCCACTGCAGGATCGAGCGCCTTCCCGAGGGTCGTCACTTCGTGGCGGGCGCGGGCGACGAGCCCGTCGAGGACGTCCCCCGCGCTGGCGAGGAGAAACACCACCGCTGCCGCGATGCGGTTCCCGGTCAGCAGCAGCACAACGGCCACCGGGATGAGCGCGGCGCGTCCGAGCGTAATCCTGTTGGCGAGTGACATCGCGGCCATGGTATGCGCGTCGCCCCCGAGCGACAAGCGAGTTGAAGCCGTTCACCGTGCGTCGGTATACTCCCGCCCGCAGCGACAGATCGCAGATGGCAAGGGGGAGATCGACCAATGAAGCGGCGCGTGCTCATCATGGGCGCCGCGGGACGCGACTTCCACAACTTCAACGTGGCGTTCCGTGGGAACCCGGACATCGTGGTCGTCGCGTTCACCGCGACACAGATCCCGGACATCGAAGGCAGGCTCTACCCGGCGGAACTCGCGGGCGACGGCTATCCGAACGGCATCCCGATCGAGCCCGAGGACGATCTCGAGGCGCTGATCGCGGAGCGCGACGTCGATCTCGTCGTCTTCGCCTACAGTGACATCCCCAACCAGCATGTGATGGAGCGGTCCGCGGTCGTGAATGCCGCCGGCGCCGACTTCATGCTCCTCGGCACCGGGTCGACGATGATCGCCTCGTCGAAGCCGTTGGTCTCGGTGACCGCGGCGCGCACCGGCTCGGGGAAGAGCCAGACCACGCGGAGGGTGTGTGAGGTCCTCCGCGGCAAGGGGCGGGCGGTGGCGGTGATTCGTCATCCGATGCCCTACGGCGACCTCGTCAAGCAGGCCTGCCAGCGCTTCGAGAGCCACGAGGACCTCGATCGTTACGAGTGCACGATCGAGGAACGCGAGGAGTACGAGCCGCACATCGATCGCGGGACGGTGGTCTACGCCGGCGTCGACTACGAGCGGATCCTTCGCGAGGCGGAGAAGGAGGCGGACGTCATCGTCTGGGACGGGGGCAACAACGACTTCTCGTTCTACAAGGCCGACCTGTCGATCGTCGTCGTCGATCCACACCGCGCGGGGCACGAGCTCCTCTACTACCCCAGCGAGGTCAATGTGCGCGTCGCAGATGCGATCGTCGTGAACAAGGTCGATACGGCGGCGCTCGACGACATCCAGTTCCTGCGCGACAACGTCACCGACCTCAATCCGACGGCGACGATCATCGAAGCCGCATCGCCGATCCAGGTCGACGACCCGGAGGCGATCCTCGGCCGGCGTGTGCTCGTCATCGAGGACGGTCCGACGCTCACCCATGGGGAGATGCGGTTCGGCGCGGGGACGATCGCCGCGCAACGCTTCGGCGCCTCCGAGATCGTCGATCCACGCTCCGCCGCAGTCCGGTCGATCGAGGAGACGTTCGCACGCTATCCGATGATCGGCACGCTCCTCCCGGCGATGGGCTACGGCGACGAACAGATCCGCGACCTTCAGGAGACCGTCGACCGCGTCGATTGCGAAGCGGTGGTCATCGGAACCCCGATCGACCTCACCCGGCTGCTGACGTTCAAGGTCCCGACGACGCGCGTCCGCTACGATCTGCAGGAGGTCGGCAAGCCCGATCTCGAAACGATCCTCGAGCGCTTCTAGCGTGGCTGCAGCGGTTCTCGGCAGTCGGCGGCGGCGTCCGCAGCAGCCCGCTACTCGGGGTCGCGGGTGCTAACCTGCGTCGGCTCCGCGTCACCCGGTTCGACCTGCGCGACACGCGACGTCGCTCGCCGTTCCTTGGTGTGCAGGGAGAGCACGAGCGCCCACGCCACCCCGAACGCGAGGCCCACGAGCACACCGAAGACGAGGTCGCTCCAGAGGTAGCCCACGCCGGCACCGATCGCCGCACCGAGCGGGAGAAGGATCCGCGCGTGGCGAAGGAGCGCACGCCCGTAGCGTTCCAGCGCACTCGCCCCCTCACGGGGCATCGTCGAGCACCCCGAGGAAGGCTTCGACCACCGTCGGATCGAATTGCGTCCCGGCAGCGCGTCTCAGTTCCTCCCGCGCGTCGGCGACGGAGACACCCGGTTGATAGGGGCGATCGGTGACCATCGCGTCGAACGCATCGACCACGGCGATGATCCTCGCGCCGAGGGGGATCTCCTCGCCGCAGAGCCCGTTGGGATAGCCCTCCCCGTTGAACCACTCGTGGTGTGCCGCCACCAGCGCCGCCGCCGAACGTAGCTCCCGCCTTCCTTCGAGGATCTTCGCTCCGTGCTCGGGGTGGCGCTTGATCTCGGCGCGCTCCTCGTCGGTGAGCAGGCCCGCCTTGTCGAGGATCCCGTCGGGGAGTTCGACCTTGCCGACGTCGTGCAGGTAGGCCGCGTTCGACAACGCGATGAGATCATCGCCGGTGAGCGCGAGGCGTTCCCCGGTCCGCAGTGCCAGCCGTTCGAGCCGGACGCAGTGCTCCTCCGTCGCTCCGTCCTTGTCCTCCACGGAGCGGGAGATCGCGAGCAGATCCTGCATCTCGTCACGCATGAGGTGGAAGCTCGGAGGAGACGCCACGAGAAGAAGCTCCGCCTCCTCCTCGACGTGGAACAACGCCCGCTCGTCGAGGCCGTGATGGTGCACGAAGTCCCCGGCGTGAAGAACGATCTCTTCGTCGTCACTCTTGAGGCGCAGCTCCCCGCGGAGAACGTAGATCAGCTCGAAGCCCTCCCAATCGGAGGCGGCATCGAGGTAGAACAGCTTCCCGGAAGCGATGCGTTGACGGGTCACCTCAAGGCTGTCGTGCCGAGCGAGGAGTTCGAGCGTCATGGAGGGACGTTCGACGCGATCACGAGGATCGCCCTGACGGTTGACCGCTAGCCCCCCAACCACATGACCCGCCTACGCGCGCGATTCCCGGACGAGGAGGCTACGGGCCGCCGGGAACGTGAATCGGCGTGAAGAGCGCCTCAGCGTCGCCGTCAGGGACGTCCAACGGCACCACAATGCTGCCGCCGCCGTCGAAGCGCGGCCCCCCGGGAACGTGGATCGGGGTTGCTACTGCAGGAACGATGATCGCCGCCGCGATCGAGACGACTACGACCATCCGTACCAATGCTCTCCAGACGCGGTCCATCGCGCCTCCTTCAATCCCTTGATGCGCACCCCATTGTCTCCGGAAAGCTGTGGACGGGCAAGCCTTGCGCCCCGCGGGCCTCGCCGCGAACTCCGGATCGCGCTGTCTGGAAGCGGCTTCCCGCCTCTGGAGGACGGTTCGCGACAGGGGTACAATCCGGCCGCGAACCTGACGTTTTCTGTGTGGTTGCCAGCCGGACCAAGACCGAGGAGGCAGGAAGATGGCAGCAACAGCCGAGCGGATGATGACCATCGATGGGAACACGGCGGCCGCGCACGTGGCCTACGCGTTCAGCGATGTCGCGGCGATCTACCCGATCACCCCGAGTTCCCCGATGGGGGAGATCGCCGATACCTGGGCCGCCCACGGGAGGAAGAACCTCTTCGGCCAGGCACTCCAGGTGACGGAGATGCAGTCCGAGGCCGGTGCCGCTGGTGCGGTCCACGGCTCGCTCGTCGGGGGAGCGCTGACGACGACGTTCACCGCGTCGCAGGGGCTGCTTCTGATGATCCCCAACATGTACAAGATCTCGGGGGAGCTCCTTCCCGCCGTGTTCCACGTGTCGGCGCGCGCACTCGCGAGCCACGCGCTGTCGATCTTCGGCGATCACTCCGACGTCATGGCTACGAGGCAGACAGGGTTCGCGCTCCTCGCCTCGTCCTCCGTGCAAGAGGTGATCGACCTCGGCATTGTCGCCCATGTCTCGGCACTCAAGTCGAAGGTGCCGTTCCTCCATTTCTTCGACGGCTTCCGCACCTCGCACGAGATCTCGAAGGTCGACGTCGTTCCGTACGAGGAGATGGCGAAGCTGATGCCGTGGGAGGCGGTGGAGAACTTCCGCCGGCGGGCGATGAACCCTGAGCATCCGCACCTTCGGGGCACGGCGCAGAATCCCGACATCTACTTCCAAAACCGCGAGGCGGGGAACAAGTACTATCTCGCCACGCCGGAGATCGTCGCCGAGACGATGAACCAGGTCGGCGAGCTCACGGGCCGTCGCTACAGGCCGTTCGACTACGTCGGCGCTCCCGATGCCGAGCACGTGATCGTGGCGATGGGTTCGTCGTGCGACGTGATCGAGGAGACGGTCAACTACCTCAACGCCGACGGCGCCAAGGTTGGACTGATCAAGGTGCGCCTCTTCCGGCCGTGGTCGACGAAGCACTTCCTCGAGGTCATCCCCGACTCCGTGAAGCGCATCGCCGTGCTCGACCGCACGAAGGAGCCGGGAAGCCAGGGCGAGCCGCTGGTCCTCGACGTGACGGCGGTCGCCGCTGACTGTCCCGAACGGCCGCTGGTGGTCGGCGGGCGCTACGGCCTCGGGTCGAAGGACTTCACCCCGGCGATGGCCAAGGCGGTCTTCGACAACCTCGCGCAGGACAAGCCGAAGCGCGGCTTCACGGTGGGGATCGAGGATGATGTCACCCACACATCCCTCCCGCTGCCACCGGAGTTGGACGCCACCCCCGAGGGGACGATCCAGTGCATGTTCTGGGGTCTCGGCTCAGACGGTACCGTGGGCGCCAACAAGAACGCGATCAAGATCATCGGCGACCACACCGACATGTACGCCCAGGGCTACTTCGCCTACGACTCCAAGAAGTCCGGTGGGATCACGGTATCGCACCTGCGGTTCGGCGCCAAGCCGATCCAGTCGTCGTACCTCGTGAACACCGCCGACTACGTCGCCTGCCACAACCCAGCGTACGTCGACAAGTACGACCTCCTCGCGGGGATCAAGGATGGAGGCACGTTCGTCCTCAACTGCCCGTGGGACCTCGACGAGCTGAACGAGCACCTCCCCGCGTCGCTCAAGCGCACGATCGCCGAGAAGAAGCTCCGCTTCTATACGATCGATGCGGTGCGCATCGCCGGCGAGGTCGGCCTCGGCGGACGCATCAACATGATCATGCAGACGGTCTTCTTCAAGCTCTCCGGCGTTCTCCCCGTCGACGAGGCGGTAGACTACCTCAAGAAGGCGATCGAGAAGGCCTACGGGCGCAAGGGCGAGAAGGTCGTGCAGATGAACTACGCCGGGGTCGACGCCGCGCTCGATCCGGCGAACCTCGTGGAGATCGAGGTGCCTGCCGATTGGGTGAGCGCCTCCGGCGGACCGGGGCAGGTCGAGCTGCCGAAGTGGGCGCTCGAGGTGATGCGCCCGATGAGCCTCCAGGACGGCGACAAGCTCCCGGTAAGCGCGTTCGACGCGGAGCTCGACGGCTCGTACGGATGGACGGGTCCCGATGGATCGTTCCCGGTCGCGACAACGCAGTACGAGAAGCGCGGCGTGGCGATCAACGTCCCGGAGTGGATCCCGGAGAACTGCATCCAGTGCAACCAGTGCTCGTTCGTCTGTCCCCACGCCACGATCCGCCCGTTCCTCGTGACCGAGGAAGAGCAGAAGGCGGCACCCGAGGGCTTCGAGACCGTCGCCGCGATCGGCCCGGGGACGGAGGACTACGGCTTTTCCATCCAGATCGACCCGCTCGACTGTCAGGGCTGCGGCAACTGCGCCGACATCTGCCCCGGGAAGCAGGGCGAGAAGGCGCTCGCGATGAAGCCGCTCGACTCCCAGTTGGAGAAGCAGCCGAACTACGACTACGCGATCACGCTTCCCGTGCGCGACGACATCATGGATCGCAAGACGGTGAAGGGGAGCCAGTTCCTGCAGCCGCTCTTCGAGTACCACGGGGCGTGCGCCGGCTGCGGCGAGACGCCGTACGTGAAGCTCGCGACGCAGCTCTTCGGACCGCGGATGATGATCGCCAACGCTACTGGCTGTTCGTCGATCTACGGCGGCAGTGCGCCCGCGGTGCCCTACACCACGAACCGCGACGGCCACGGCCCGACGTGGGCCAACTCGCTCTTCGAGGACAACGCGGAGTACGGCTTCGGGATGGTCCTTGCCTTGAACGCGCGGCGCGATCGCCTCGCACGGCTCGTCTCCGACGCGATCGAGAGCGGCGCCTCCGGCGAGCTGAAGGACGCGATGAGCGCATGGCTCGAGGCGCGGGACGACGCCGACGCCTCACGCGAGACGGGCGATCGGATGGCGGCGCTGCTCGAGGCCGAGGGCGACAGCTACAAGGAGATCCTCGCCGCGCGCGACCTGTTCACCAAGAAGTCGGTGTGGGTCGTCGGCGGCGACGGCTGGGCGTACGACATTGGCTACGGCGGTCTCGACCATGTCGCCGCGATGAACCGCGACGTGAACGTCCTCGTGCTCGACACCGAGGTCTACTCCAACACCGGTGGACAGTCGTCGAAGGCGACGCCGACGGGCTCGGTGGCGAAGTTCGCCGCCTCGGGGAAGAAGACGAAGAAGAAGGACCTCGGGCGGATGCTGATGACCTACGGCTACGTCTACGTCGCCTCGGTGGCGATGGGGGCGAACAAGAACCAGACCCTCAAGGCGTTCCTCGAGGCGGAGTCCTACCCCGGCCCGTCGGTGATCATCGCCTACGCCCCGTGCATCAACCAGGGGCTGAAGAAGGGGATGGGCAAGTCGCAGGAGGAGGAGAAGCTCGCCGTCGAGTCGGGCTACTGGCCGCTCTACCGCTTCGATCCGCGCCTCGCGGACGAGGGGAAGAACCCGTTCCAGCTCGACATGAAGGACCCCACCGGGGACTTCCAGGAGTTCCTCATGGGCGAGGTACGCTACGCGAGCCTCCACCAGAGCTTCCCCGAAGAGGCGAAGAGGCTGAACGCCCAGCTCGCGAAGGAGTACAAGGAGCGCTACGAGACCTACAAGCAGATGGCGGAGTAGGACGTAGCGTCTTCACAGCAGGGCATACCGCGGGGGCGGCCACCGCTGCCCCCGCCTTCATGTTCCGGTCTGCCTCCCCATCCGCGCCCTTCGCTACCCCCGAGGCCCACACCACCTCAAGCGGCGACGAGCTGCAAGACGGGCGTTGATGGCGAGCTCCGGGATTGTGGAGTTCGGAGACGTCGGCTACGCTACGCGGCAATCTCACGTGGCAAGGAGCCTCCATGCTGAAGGTCAACGAGTACT
>CP070725.1:1274848-1279332 GCA_020350845.1 Candidatus Bipolaricaulota bacterium | reverse complement strand
TGCGCAAGGGCAACCGCGGCCACCCGCAGATGCGCCGAATGCGGGGGACTGAACGTTCCTCCAAAGACTCCGACCCTACCCGTCAAACTCAAGATCCACCTTGCCGATCTTCACCGTCTGGCCGGCCTCCAGCCCGAGGCGGCGCAGCTCTGCCAGGACCCCCATGCGCTCGAGACGGTCTGCAAGGTACTCCTGTGCGTCTCGGTTGTCGAGGACCAACTTGCGGACAAGCTTCTCGACCTCGTTGCCGCGGACGGTGAATGCGTCGTCCGAGCGCTCTACCGAGTAGCCCTCTCCCCCGGCATGACGATAGACGCGCCGCGTCCGCGACGGCAGCGATTCCTGTGGGTGTTCGGCGAGCCGCTCGAAGGTTCGCTCGATCAGAGTCTCGACCCCGTCGCCGTCGGCTGCCGAGATCGGATGGAGGTCCACCCCCGACGACGCGAATCGCTCGCGAAGCTCCTGTACACGCTCGGGCTCGATGAGATCGACCTTGTTCCCGGCGACGAGTTCCACCCGCAGCGACAGATCCGGATTGAACGCCGCGAGCTCGTCCCGTGTCTGCCGGTAGACCGCGAGGGGATCTTCCTCCCCGGCGAGATCCACCACGTGGATGAGCACCCGCGTGCGCTCGATGTGACGCAGGAAGCGGTCCCCGAGACCGCGGCCGCTGTGCGCCCCTTCGACGAGGCCCGGGATGTCCACCGCCACGAAGCGTCGAAGCCCTTCGACGTCGACCACACCCAGATTGGGTGCGATGGTCGTGAACGGGTACTCGGCGACCTTGGCGTCGGTTCCCGCCATTCGGCGGATGAGCGTCGACTTCCCTGCATTCGGTGCGCCGATGATCCCGACATCCGCCAGCAGCTTGAGCTCGAGTTGCAGGAGCCGCTCTTCGCCGGGAAGGCCGCGTTCGCAGATCCGCGGTGCCTGTCGTCGAGAGGTCGTGAAGCTGCGGTTTCCGCGGCCCGCCTCGCCGCCCTCGGCGACCAGGATCCGGTCGCCCTCCGCGGCGAGGTCGGCGAGCGCCTCGTGTGTCCTGCCGTCGATCACCACGGTGCCCAAAGGGACGTGCACCACGAGGTCCTCACCGCATGCCCCCTGACGGTTGTTGCTCGCGCCATGGACCCCGTCTCCGGCGCGAAACAGCGGCCGGTTGCGGAAGCCATGAAGTGTCGAGACGCTCGCCGACGCCTCGAGGTAGACTGCGCCTCCGGGTCCGCCGCTCCCGCCGTCGGGCGGTCCCTTGCGGTCCACGGAGCTGGGCGCGAAGGTGATCACGCCGTTTCCTCCCCGCCCGCCGCGAACGCGTATTGCGGCTTCATCGATCAGCATGGATGGTAGGGAGGATGGTCAACTGCTCAAGCGTCGGCGGCGGGGACGACGCTGACGCGCTTCTGCCCGCGGCCGTCGAAGCTGACGATGCCGGAGGCCTTCGCAAACAGCGTGTGGTCTCGTCCGACGCCCACGTTGTCGCCGGGTCGGAAGCGCGTTCCGCGCTGCCTGACGATGATCGTTCCTGCATGGACCCACTGTCCCCCGAACCGCTTGACGCCAAGCCTCTTGCCAGGACTGTCGTGTACGTTGGACGTGGAACCGGTACTCGCTTTGTGTGCCATGGTCTCTCCTGCCTACACCTGGACGCCGAGCCCCGACTCCCGCAGTGCGAGGTCGGCGGGGTACTCCTCGGCGAGCATGTTCAGGCCGATCAGCAACGTCTCCAGGATCGCGTCGATCTCTCGCGACAAGTGCTGGTCGGCACGATCGATCTCGAGATGCCACTCGTCCCCGACCTGGACCTCCGCATGGACATGGAGGTAGTCGTTCATCGCGGCAACGACGGCCCGCAGGAAGCGATCGACGCCCGTGATGGCATCGCTCGCGGCCCCGAGGTCGCGCACGACCACGCTGATGATGCGGCTGTTCTCGTCGCGCTGGATCAAGATCTCTGCCATGTCGGAGCCCCCGTCAGCGGTCGATCGACGTGATCAACGTGCTCATCACCGGCTGGCGGTGTCCCTGCTTCCGCCGGTACCCCTTCTTGCTCTTGTACTTGTAGACGATGACCTTCTTCCCCCGACCGTCGCTCTTGAGTTCGCCCTTGACGGTCGCCCCATCGAGATAAGGAGTTCCCACGCGAACGTCCTCGCCGTCTACGACGAGCAGGACCTTGTCGAATTCGACGTCATCCCCAACAGCGATCCCGTCGAGACGCTCGTGCTCGAGAAGCATCCCCGTCTCCACCCGGTACTGCTTTCCACCCGTTTCAATGACTGCGTACATGAAGGTTACCTCAGCTCTTGGCAATTGTAGCTGTCCCCTTTGGGGCTTGCAATCCGTCTATACGATGCGCGTCCCCGGCTCGACGTCCCGGTCCACTGCAAGGAGTGCCGGCCCCGTGTCGTCACTCGCAGCGAGGAGCATGCACTCCGATCGGATTCCACGAATCGTCGCCGGCTCGAGATTGGCGACGACCGCCACCGCGCGACCGACGAGCTCTTGCTCGTCGTACGCCTGGCGAATGCCCGAGACGCACACTCGCGTCTCCGACCCGAGGTCGATCGTCAGCCGCAGCAGCCGGTCCGCTCCCTCGACCGGCTCCGCCGCGGTGATCCTCCCCACGCGCAGGTCGAGCTCCTCGAAGGCATCGAACGGCACGGTCGTCCTCGGCGTACTCCCGGTGGCGTCATTCGCAGCGGGCCGGCGATCCACCGCGTCGCGGAGCGCGTCGACGTCGATGCGCTCGATGAGCACGCGTCCCGACCCGAGTGCGGTCCCTGCCACGGGTGTGGCGAGGTCGTCCCACGTGGGTGCGGGGCAGCCCATCACTTCGAGCACCGAGCACGCAAACCGGGGGACGAACGGGAGAAGGAGGATCACCAACGCGCGCACCGCGTAGAACGCGCTCGTGACGGCAGCGGCATCCCCCGACGACCAGGGCGCCTTTCGTTGGAAGTACTCGTTCCCGGTCACCGCGAGGGCGCACGCGGCACGCAGCGCCTTGCCCGGGAAGCCGCTCTCGACGGCAGCCGCGACATCGGCGATCGTCTTCGTCACCGCGGCATCGATCTCGTCCTCGATCGGCTCCTCGGGAACCACGGCATCATAGCGATCCTGAATGAAGGACAGGACGCGGTTGACGAGATTGGCGACATTGGAGATCAGCACACCGTTGATCGCCTTTCCCAGCTCCTCCCAGGAGAAGTCCACGTCTCGCCCTTCGGGCCGGTTGTAGAGCAGGTAGAAGCGCCACAGCTCCCCGTCGAGCAGCTCCAGCGCCTCGTCGCAGTACAGCCCGACCCCGCGACTCTTGGAGAACTGCTGCCCGTTGATCCAATTGAGGTACTCCGTGGCGGCGATCTGATCGGGCAGGTGGTAGCCGGCGCCGGAGGCGATCAGCTGCCCGGGGAAGATCAGTGTGTGGAAGGCGATGTTGTCCTTCGCCAGCGTATAGACCTGATGCACGTCGTCGCCGAACCAGAAGCGCTTCCACTCGTCGTCGCCGGCGAAGTGCTCGATGACGGAGGAGACATACCCGAGCGCGTTCTCCCCCCAGACGTAGATGACCTTCCCCTCCGCGCCCTCGAAGGGAGCATCGATCCCCCACTCGAGGTCACGGGTCATCGCGCGTGGGCGGAGGCCTTCCTCGAGCATCCGCTCGGTGTAGAGAAGCACATTGCCCTGGAAGTCCTTCGCGCGCACGTAGTCGCGCAGCGGATCGCTCAGCCGCTCGAGGTCGAGGTACCAATGGCGCGTCTTGCGGAACTCGATCTCGCTTCTGCCGCAGAAGCTGCACACGGGGTCTACGAGCTCCTCGGGCTCGAGGATCGAGCCACACGTGTCGCACTGATTGCCGAGGGCGTCGGGCGCGCCGCAGCGGGGGCAGGTCCCGGCGATCAGCCGATCGGCGAGGAACCGCTCGCAGTGCAGGCAGTAGGCGCGGAGCTCCTCCTTCGTGCAGATGTACCCGTTGGCTTCCATCTGCAGATAGATGTCACGAACGAACGCCTTGTGCGTCTCCGTTTCGGTCGTGGTGTAGTTGTCGAACTGGATCTCGAAGCCCTCGTTGATGGCAACGATTCGCCGATGGTTGCGCTCGGCCAGCTCCGCCGGGCTGATCCCCTCACACTCCGCCACGTACTCCACGCGCGTCCCGTGGACGTCGGAGCCGGAGACATAGAGCACGTCCCGCCCCCGCAAGCGGTAATAGCGCGCGAAGACGTCTCCCGAAAGGAGGCAGCCCACGAGATTCCCCAGATGGGGAACTCCCGAGGCGTACGGCCATGCACTGCACACGAGAACTCGCGGCTTGTCCATCGTCTCTCCAAAGGCTCCGGCGTGGCGGGGGATTATAGCCAACGCAACTGGCACTGCCCAATCCCACGGGCATTCCCTGCCACCGTCCCGTTGATCCGCGCCGGCTGTGACGTACCATGACGAGAAGGAGGACCATGCAGGTCACGGTCAAGCTGTTCGCCGGGCTG
>CP070725.1:1270410-1274748 GCA_020350845.1 Candidatus Bipolaricaulota bacterium | reverse complement strand
GGCCCTGATCGGAGCGGTGCTCGCCGGGGACTGCTACACCGACATCCGCGTGCGCGACGCCGGAAGCTCCGCGGTCAACGGGACCTACATCTACCAGGGAAAGAAGGGCGGACGACCCCAGTGGTGCACCAGCGGCAGCTGCGCGCAGTCCGTCGAATGGAAGAATGGCCAGTGGACGATCGTCTCCGGCGGCCAGGACATGTACTACGGCTGTTCCTGTCTTCTCCCCAAGGCAGCAGGTTGGACGATCGGGCCCGGGGGCACGGCCCCGGCGCCACGCCTCGACGGAGGCAGCAAGTGCCGCGAGACCCCGGTCTTCACGATCGTCCCCGCGGGCACGGCGGGAATCCTCGATCGCGGCTGGCCTGAGGGCGAGGTCGCCCCGATCGTCGGCGAGCTGCCGGTCGCCGCCCTCTATGAGATCGGGGAGATCATCACCGGCTGCGTCGAGATCCTCGATCCCGGTGGGGATCCGGAGCTGAGAGAGCAGGTCGAGCTTGTTGTGTGGCAGGTGGTGTCGATCGGCGAGGACTTCGACGAGAAGAAGGTCTTGGACGTTCGCCTCTTCCGCTACGGGTCGGCCCGCGAGGCGTACTGCTTCTCGCTCCCGACCTACGTCCTGATCAACGGCTACGAGTGGACTCCGGGCTACTACGACCTGCGCCTCAACTACCCGAACGAGACCTTCGACGAGATGCGCATCCAGCTCGTGGAGCCGCCGCCGGAAGCGGAAACGTAGCGTAGCGCAGCCGCCGCGGTGAACCTCTTCTAGTACTCCGGACGGACTCCGAACTCGGCAGACTCCACCCACTCCGTGGGCCGGTCGAAGTACTCGTGTAGCGAACTGGCGAGAAGGAAGTGCTCCATCTCGCGCCGTCCGAGCTGGGTGAACAGCTCCCGCAGGAGAGGGTCTTCGGCGCTCTCGGCGTGCTCGGTGTAGAAGCGCTCGGCCTGACGCTCCATCTCCATCGCACGGAGCAGAACGTCACGCATCGAGGCATCCTCGAAAAGCGTCGTTCCTCCGCCCTCGATCGCAGCGCCCACGAGCTCGTGGATCTCGTCGAGCAGGGGAGGCGCAGCCAGCCCCGCCGGCAGCTCGTCCGCACCGTGCTGCATCTCGCGCAGCGCATCGGCGTGCTTCCCCTCCTCGTCGGCGAGCAGTTCCGTCAGCATGGTCGCCCCGGGGTCGACCATGCGGCGACTCGCCTCGAGGTACATCTCCTGAGCTCGCTCCTCGAGAGCAATCGCTTCTTCGAGCACGCCCATCCTGCCTCCTCCTGCGCCGCTAGAGGCGGCGCTCGATCGCCATGATGTCCACTTGGTCCGAGAGATCCTCGGCACGGTCGGAGAGCTCGACCAGCCGTTCGACGAGGCCGTGGATCTGCAGCTTGTACGCGAGATCGAGATCGAGCTTGAAGAGCTGCTTGATCGCTGCCCGCTCGAGCTTGTCAACCTCGCCCTCGCGATGCTCGATGCGCTTCGAGTCCTCGTCGACCTGGCTCGTGTCGTGGAACAGGTGGGTGATGAGCTTCTTCACATCGTCGAAGATGAGCCCCGTTTCCTCGACGATCCCCACGAGGAAATCTCGGATCTCTTCCGGGATCGTGGGCTTCTGGAAGAGCAGGTAGTCGAGCACCGATTCGGCGGAGTTCGCCAGTCGATCGACGCTCTCGATGACCTCGAGGATCTCTCGTCGGTTGTGGGGAAGCAGTGCCCCACTGAGAAGCTCCGCCTCGACCTGTCGGCGGACGTCGTCGGCGACCCCTTCCGCGTGATGGGTCTCGAAGCCGAGCTTCGCCGCCGCGTCGACATCGCGGTCCTTGAGATACGCATCGAGCGCCTTCTGGAACAGCCGCAGCGTTCCGTCGACGCACTCCAGATGCCGCAAGACCAGTTGCTCGACGACCTTCCGCTTCTTCCAGAACCCCACGTTTCCCCCGTTCCCAGCGCCTGTTTTCAGGGTAGCGGGGGCACGAGCCGCGGTCAACCGCCGCCCTTCACCTCACCCGGCGAACGCGCCGTCAGCAAGGCGCAATCTCCCGACGAGACGGCGACGACCTCGTCATCGCGTGCGACAAGAAGACGTCCCGCGCCATCGATGTCGATTGCCCGCCCGACGAGCGCCGTCTCCTCTGCGGACGATATCCTTTCCACCCGGACTTCTCTTCCGAGCACGCTGCACCGCGCGCGGTAGCGAGGAAGAGGATCGGTCGCGGTCGATGCATCGAACGAGGCCAACAGACTACGGAGGAGCTCGGGGGCGTCCAGACGGCTTCCCCCCTCCGCGGCGATCGACGTCGCCGTCGGCAGGGGCGATGCGCGCACGTTGATCCCGATGCCGACGATGGCCGTCCGCGCGACAACTTCGATGAGGATCCCGGCGATCTTGCGGTCTCGGACGAAGACGTCGTTCGGCCACGAGAGCGTGGGCTCTACGCCGATCTCCCCGAGGGCATCCGCGACGGCAAGCCCGGCGTGTGCGAAGAGCAGCTCCCGCGGGGGAGTGAGAAGCGAAGCGTACAGGCCGCCGCGCGGGGAGAGCCAGCGACGCCCGCGGCGTCCCCTCCCACGTCGCTGTGTCTCGGCGACGATCGCTAGTGGGCCGCGGTCGCCTTGCAGAGCGAACTCGCGCGCCATGTCTTGTGTGGAATCCGCGATTCCGACGCGGTGAACCCTCCACTCCCTCGACTCGGTCCCTCGTCGCTTCACGCACCATTCTATGTCCCCACGCCACATCCCCCCACCGGTTGCGACCCTCGAAGCCGGATGCTAGCATCCGCTGCGAAAGGGCGTGATGATGGCAGTTTCGATGCGTACATCCGAATCCGTCACCGAGGGCCATCCGGACAAGCTTGCCGACCGAATCTCGGACGCGGTGCTCGACGCGATCCTCGCCGAGGACCGCGAAGGCCGCGTCGCCTGTGAGACCCTCCTGACCACGGGGCTGGTGCTCGTCGGCGGCGAGATCTCGACCGAGGGCTACGTCGATGTCGACAGCTTGGTCCGTCGCGTCGTCAAGGACGTCGGATACGACCACGCCGAGTACGGATTCCACCATGAGGATTGCTCGGTGCTGTCGGCGATCAAGGAGCAGTCGGAGAACATCGCGGCCGCGGTGAGCCACTCGGTGGAGGAGCGAGAGGACGCGAGCCATGATCCTTTCGACGTGCTCGGCGCCGGCGACCAGGGGATCATGTACGGCTACGCCTGCGGCGATACCGAGGAGATGATGCCGCTGCCGATCGTCCTCGCCCATCGGCTGGCAAGGGGCCTCACCTCACTGCGAAAGGACGGCGTCCTCGGCTACCTGCGCCCCGACGGCAAGACCCAGGTCACCGTGCGCTATGACGGCAGGCGCCCGGCGTGCGTCACGAGCGTCGTCATCGCCGCGCAGCATGACCCGGGGGTCGAGCAGGAGACCATCGAGGATGACCTCACTCGGCTCCTTGTGCACCCGCACGTGGAGGACTGGCTCGACGAGAAGACGAGAGTGATCATCAACTCCTCGGGCCTGTTCGTCATCGGCGGCCCCGCCTCCGACGCGGGGATGACGGGACGAAAGATCATCGTCGATACCTACGGCGGATACGGATCCCACGGGGGCGGCGCCTTCTCCGGGAAGGACCCGACCAAGGTCGATCGATCGGGCGCCTACCTCGCACGTTGCGCGGCGAAGCACCTCGTCACGGCGGGACTCGCCACGCAGGCCGAGGTACAGGTCGCCTACGCGATCGGCCAGGCGGCGCCGCTGAACGTCTCCGTGGCGACGAGTGGTACGGGCACGGCGTCCGACGAAAAGCTCTCCGCCGCCGTGCGGTCGACGTTCGACTTCCGGCCGGGGGCGATCATCGACAACCTCGATCTGCAACGCCCGATCTACGAGCCGTTCTCGGCGTACGGCCACTTCGGTCGCTCGGAGCCCGACGCTCGTTGGGAGGTCACCGACCGCATCGACGACCTCCGCGCGGCGGTGGGGTGAGGTCTCGCTACAGTTCGACGCCCACTTCGTGGACGCCCTCGAGCTGCGCCACGCGCTCCGCCAACGTCTGCAGATCCGGTGTTCTGCGGTGGCGGATGCGGTAGGTCAGTGTGACCTCCTGCCGCGAGCTGTCCCACTCCCAATCGACGAGCGTCGCTCTCATGTTGCGCCCTACGCAGCAGTCGAGAAGCTCGCGCTGCACGCCCTTCTGACGAGCGCTGTCCACGCGTAGCGTGAGCGTCTGGTAGATGCGGCTGGGGATCGATCCCGCAAGAGGATCGACGACCGCGAGGATGGCAAGACCGATCGCCGCGCCTCCGATCGCGATCTCCCAGGCGCCGAGCCCGGCGGCGAGCCCG
>CP070725.1:1267365-1270310 GCA_020350845.1 Candidatus Bipolaricaulota bacterium | reverse complement strand
TGGGAGCCGACGCGGTGCTCCTTCCGCTGGCGAGCACCTACATGCGCACCGTGATGGCAGGAATCCCCGCGGTCTTCGGCCTCTTCGTCGCCAACGCACTGCTCACCGGTATCGGCGACACGATCACCCCGATGCGCCTCATGGCGGTCTCTACCGGACTCAACGTGCTCCTCGACTGGCTGCTCATCTTCGGCGTCGGTCCGTTCCCCGCGATGGGCGTCTTCGGCGCCGCGGTGGCGACGATCTCCGCCCAGGGCTCGGTCGCGATGTTCGCGTTCTACCTCCTCTTCTCCGGCCGGCTGCGCGTCCGTCTTCGCGTGGGGGATCTGCGGCTGCGCTGGTCGGCGGTCCGTCAGATCGTCTCCATCGGCGTGCCGGCCTCCGTGGGCCAGGCGGGTACCGCGCTCGGCTTCACCATCATGGCGAGCTTTTTGGCGCGCTTCGGCACCCCCGCGGTGAGTGCCTTCACTATCGGGAACCGCGTCATCTCGATCGTGCTCATGCCCGCGATGGGGCTCGGACAGGCGACGGCGACGATGGTCGGCCAGAACCTCGGGGCGGAGAAGAAGGACCGTGCGGCGCGATCGGCGTGGTCGGGGATGGCGATCTCCAGTGCGATCCTGCTGACGGCGGCGGTCTTCGTCTACATCTTCCGCACACCGCTCGTCGGCGTCTTCCTCGAGGACCCGGAGGTGCTCGCGCTGGCTCAGCCGATGTTCGCCCTGGTGGCGCTCGCGTTTCCGTTCATGGGAGTTCTCCAGGTCTGCATCGGCGCCTATCAGGGCTCGGGCCACACGATCTACTCGATGTTCTTCTCCCTCTTCCGTCTGTGGGGGGTGCGCATTCCCCTGGTGTGGTACCTCGGCGTCGTCCGCGCGATGGGGCCCCTCGGGGTGTGGTGGGCGATGTTCATCTCGAACCTCGTAGCATCGATCGTCTCCATCGGCATCTTCCTCACCGGGAACTGGAAGCATCGCGTGATCAAGGAACGTCAGCTTCCCGCCGATCCTGCGCCTCCGGAGATGGTCGAGCTGGAGGCCCCGGTGGAGACGCCGCGCCCGTTGCAGCGCTGAGCGGAAGCGCCTACCCTGTCTCCCATCTCAGCCACCCAGGGAGGAATCATGCCGATCGTCACGGTCGATGCGGCTTCACGGCATCTCGGCGAGTCCGTCACGCTCCAGGGGTGGCTCTACAATCGCCGCTCGAGCGGCAAGATCCTCTTCCTCCAGGTCCGCGACGGGACGGGCGTCATCCAAGCCGTGCTCAGCGAGTCGGACGACGCGGATCTGTTCGCCATGGCGTCCGAGCTTCCGCGGGAGACCTCGCTTCGTGTGCGCGGAACGCTGCGCGAGGACGCGCGCGCGCCCATCGGATGCGAGCTGCAACTCGAGGGGCTGGAGATCGTGCATCGCCCGACGAAGGACTTCCCGATCGAGCTCAAGGAGCAGACGCCGGCCTACCTCATGGATCATCGTCACCTCTGGATTCGTACCGGCCGGCAGATCCCGCTGCTTCGCATCCGGGACACCGTCTTCCGCGCGTTCCGTGCCTTCTTCCACGAGCGCGGCTTCGTCGCCACCGAGGCGCCGATCCTCACCGGGACCTCGGTAGAAGGGACGACGACGCTCTTCGAGCTCGACTACTTCGGCGATCGCGCCTACCTCGGGCAGAGCGGCCAGCTCTACCTCGAGGCGACGGCGATGGCCCTGGGGAAGGTCTATTGGCTCGGGCCCGCGTTCCGCGCCGAGAAGTCGAAGACGCGCAACCACGTCACCGAGTTCTGGATCGCCGAGGCGGAGATGGCGTTCGTCGAGCACGACGAGAACCTGAAGATCCAGGAGGATCTCGTTCGATACCTGGTCGAGGCGACGATCGCCGAACGGTCGGCGGAGCTCGCGCTCCTGGAAAGAGACACCGAGCTCCTGAAGACACAGGTGGCGGAGCCGTTCCCGCGGATCGACTACGCCGAGGTGATCGAGTGGCTACGCAGCGAAGGACACGAGATCGAATTCGGCAGCGACCTCGGCGCGCCGCACGAGGAGGCGCTGAGTGTGCGCTTCGGTGTTCCTGTCTTCGTCGAGCGCTTCCCGAAGACGATCAAGCCGTTCTACATGAAGCGCCACCCCGACAACGACGGCTTCGTGCTCGGCGCCGACCTCATCGGCCCCGAGGGCTACGGCGAGCTCATCGGAGGGAGCCAGCGCGAGGACGATCTTGACGCCCTGGTTGCGCACATGGAGGAGGCCGGGCTTCCCACGGAGCCGTACCAGTGGTACCTCGACCTCCGTCGCTACGGCTCCGTTCCGCACTCCGGCTTCGGCATGGGGCTCGCGCGCGTGCTTCGCTGGATCTGCGGCGTACCGCACATCCGGGAAGTCATCCCGTTCGCCCGCCAGATCAACCGCCTCTACCCCTGATTCCGGGGACACAATACTCATTTCCTGGGCCATCGGGCCGCGTCTTGTGGCCTGCATCGCGAGCTTGTGGCCGGCAAACCCCACGAATTGCGTATTGTGTCCGCGGATTCCGTTCGTGCGTACCAGGCGAGCGCGTGACCACCGGGAACTTGTGAGCGCTGCCTCCTGCGGAACCCCTCGATTTGCGTGTCGGTCTGCGAATCGTGGACCGCGCACCGTGAACCTCCGGCCACAGGCCACGTGCTACCAGCACCCGCCAACTCCTACCTGACGTTTGACAATCCTAGCGGTTTGGTTGCAGAGTGCTCTGCGGAGGTAGCGCTCCGAAACGGCAAACCGTCCGTAAGGGCGGGACGCAAAGCCACGGGCCTCCTTGGAGGCTGCCGGGCTACCGAAGGGCTGAGTGCGGAGCGGGGCGCTACGCGCTCTCGAACAGCTTGGCTGCCCACAAGGAGGTAGGATGAAACGCGCTGCTCTCATGCAATGCCCGGCGGCGATGCTCGTCGCCGTTCTCGTGCTAATGGCGGT
>CP070725.1:1258248-1267265 GCA_020350845.1 Candidatus Bipolaricaulota bacterium | reverse complement strand
GTCTTCCAGCGCGTCTTCAACTTCAGCGACGGCTCGGCCCTCAAGCTGACGACGGGTGAGTACTTCATCCCTTCCGGCGCGTCGGTTCAGGACGTCGGGCTGACACCGGACGTCGAGGTCCCGGAGGAGGGTGATCCGGTCGAGACCGCGATTCAGTGGATCGCCGACCATGTGGGGGTCCTGATGCCGATCGACATCGGCGCGGAGACCGCCCCGTGAAGATCGGCGTCGTCGGCGCGGGGGGATGGGGAACCGCGTTCGCTCGCCTGCTCGCGTGCAACGGTCACAACGTGATCCTGTGGGCGCGGCGCAGTGAGCAGGCGCTCGCGATCGAAGCCGATCGCGAGAACCGGCAGTACCTCACGGGTGTCGTCCTTCCCCGAGACGGCCTCTCGATCACCGCAGACCTCGATGCGGCGATCGATGCCGAGGTGATCGTTCTCGCCGTCCCTTCCTTCGCGATGGCGGAGATCCTCGAACGGTTTCCCGCGCGTTCGAGGGACGGGCTGTTCGTCAGCCTCGCCAAGGGGATGGATCGCTCGTCGCAGCTGACGATGAGCGAGCTCATCGAGGAACGTCTCGGTCCGCGGGCGGTGTTCGCACTCTCCGGCCCGAGTCATGCCGAGGAGGTCGGCCGCGACGTTCCCACCGCGGTCGTCCTCGCCGGACACGATCTCGAGGTCGGTAAACAACTGCAGCACGCCTTCGCCACCCCGCGATTCCGCATCTACCTCTCCGCCGATCTTCGTGGGGTCGAGCTCTGTGCCACGGTGAAGAATGTCATCGCCCTCGCGACCGGCGTCTCCGACGGCCTCGGATACGGGGACAACAGCCGCGGGGCGCTGATCACCCGCGGCCTGGCGGAGATGGTGCGCTTCGGCGTCTCGTTCGGTGTGCGTCAGGAGACGTTCTTCGGGCTGTCCGGTCTCGGCGACCTCGTCGCCACCTGCACCAGCCCGCTCAGTCGCAATCGGCGCGTCGGCGAGCGCCTCGGGCGTGGGGAGCCGCTCACGGAGATCCTCGAGGGAATGACGATGGTCGCCGAAGGCGTTCATGCGACGGGCATCGTCCACCGGCTCGCCCACGAGCGCGGAATCGAGATGCCGATCACCGATGCCGTCCGGCAGCTTCTCGACGGCGCCGCCCCGCTCGATCTCGTGGACAAGATCATGACGCGCGCTCCGAAGCGCGAGGACTCGTAGACCGATGGCACCTCCCCGCTACGACGTAGCGGTGATCGGGGGAGGGACGGCGGGCGCCGTCGCGGCTCGCGAGGCGGCGCGGAGCGGTGCGCGGACGGTGCTCATCGATGTCCATCCTCCGGAGCACGGGCGCCCGGTCTGCGCCGGTCTCGTGAGCCCGGGGACGCCGCAGCTCCTCGAGATCCCGGCCAGCGTCGTCCGCGGAGTGATCCGCGGCGCCGTCATCCACGGCCCCGCGGCGACCCGTCTCCACCTGCGAGGCGACGAGCCGAAAGCCGTCGTCATCGACCGCGCCGCGGCGCGCGCAGCGCTGCTGTCGCTGGCGTGCGCGGAGGGGGCGGAACTTCTCGCCCCGGCGCGGGCGACGGCCGTCATGCCGGGAGTCGTGAAGATGGAGCTTCCCGAGGGGACGGCGGAGATCGAGGCGGCGGTCGTCATCGGCGCCGACGGTCCAGCGAGCACGGTCGCGCGATGCCTCGGCCTGTCGCCGCCCGACCCGGTCCTCTCCTCTCTCCAGGTGACGATTCCCGTGGAGGAGCGCGTCGACGACGAAGTGCGGCTCTTCGTCGGGCGAGACGTGGCGCCGGGCTTCTTCGCGTGGACGGCCCCTGCGGAGGAGGGGCGGCTGCGGGTGGGCCTCGCGTGTGTCTCCCCCCATCGCCCCGAGCCGTTCCTCCGTCGGCTCCTCGAGGAGCGGTACCCGGAGGCGGGAAGCGACGATCTCGCCCTCGAGTCGGCGCCGATCCCTCTCGGGCCGCCGCCGGAAACGGTCGCCGATGGAGGCCTGCTCGTGGGGGACGCCGCCGGCCAGGTGAAGCCGCTTTCGGGGGGCGGCATCTCCACCGGTGCGCGGTGCGCCAAGCTCGCCGGTCGGCTCGCCGCGTGGGCGGCGCTCGCCAGGCGCACGACCCGTGGCGACCTCGCGGTCTACGAGGGGCAATGGCGCCGCGAGATCGGGGCGGAGATCGCGTTCGGCAAGGAGATCCACCGCATGCGCTGCGCGCTGACCGACGATCAACTCGCGGCCGCCCTTCGCGCCGCCGACGAGCCGTCCCTGCTCGCACTCGTCGCCGAGAAGGCAGACATCGATCGCCCGAGCCGCCTTCTGGAGGCGTTCGTCGGACGTCAGGAGCTGTGGCCGCGTCTTCTGGGTATCGTGACCGCGGTCGGCGGATGGCAGAGCTTGAGCGCCCTTCTGCGCGAGGCCGTTCGCCTCGTGCGGCCGCGGAACCTATAATCCCAGCCACGATGCCGCGCAACGACCTGCCGAACGAAGAAGCCGCCGCCCGACCTCATCGTCGACCTCTCGTGGACCGTGTGCTGGTGTACCTCCTTGCCGGACTCGCGTTTGCGATGCCGCTTCTGATCTGGCCTTGGAGCTCGGAGTACGGTTACACGAAGTCGATCTTCGCGTTGATCGCGGTCTCCTTGATGGCGATCTCTGCCGGGATCGCTGCATGGCGCAAGGGTTCGTGGCAGCTCCGCGTGCCGTGGCTCTTCCTTCCGTTCGCCGCGCTGCTCGTGGTGTCGCTCCTGTCGATCGTTCCCGCAATCAACGGGCGGGTCGTCGTGCAGAGCATTGCCCAACTCGCCACGTTCGGGGTGCTCGCGCTGATCGCGGCGAACCGCGTGACGACCAAGGACGACGCCAACTGGATCCTCGGCGCCCTCCTCGCGTCGGCCGTCCTCGCGTCGCTGTACGGGCTTCTGCAGCACCGTGAGGTGATGCTCGGCGGACCGGGAACAAGCCCCCTCAATCTGATGATCACCTCCATGGGGAACCGCAACTACCTCGGGGGCTTCCTCTCCTACCTTCTCTTCCCGAGCGTGATCCTCGTTCTACGGTTGCGTCTGTGGTGGCTGCGCGCGCTGGCCATCGTGGGGATCGCCTTCTGCTTCGGCACCGCGATGCTTGTCGAGCAGTCGGGGATCCTCATCGCGCTCATGGCGGCGTTCGTGGTGCTCGTCGCCGGGTGGGCGATCTTCCGCCCGGTCGCTCCGCTTCGAGAGCGTCGTCTCTGGCTGATCGCATTGCTCGTTCTGATCGCGATCGTCTTCCAGTTCATGGCGCCCTCGGGTCCGCTGAACTCGGTCGTCGGCCTGTCATCGAGCGAGAGTTCCTGGCTGACGCGCCTCTTCGGCAGAAGCGCGGTCACGGTTCGCACACAGGACTGGTCCGTGGGCTGGGAGATGTTCCGGTCGAACCCCGTTCTCGGGGTCGGGCTCGGCCACTACAAGCTCCAGTACCTTCCGTACAAGGCGCAGTTCCTCGCCTCGCCCCGCGGGGCCTCCCATCTCGACGAGGCGTTTGCCCGCGCCGGCCAGGCGCACAGCGAGTATGTTCAGGTTCTGGCGGAGACCGGCGCTCTCGGTGCACTCTCCGTTCTCGGGCTGCTTGCGGCGCTCGTGATGACGTTCTGGACACGGCTTCGACGGGCGCCCGACGAAGGTGCCCAGTTCGACCTGCTGCTTCTCGGAGCGGGAGCGGTCGCGTTTCTCGTCCACGCGCTCGTCAGCTTCCCGGCACATCTTCCGTCCTCTTCCCTCGTTCTTGCGCTCGTCCTCGGTCTCTCGGTGTCGTCGGCGTACGGAACGTCGGCCCGCCTGAGGCTCACGCTCAAGGGCTGGACGCTGCGCGGAGTGGTCGTGGGAGTCGTCGTCCTCGGCGTCGCCGCCTCCGTGTTCGCAGCGCGTGACTTCGCCGCCGACCTCGCGCTGGTGCGCGCCCAGCGCGCCCTGCAGCGTGGCGATGTGCAGGCGGCGCAAGAGGACCTGAGGCGAAGCATCGCCCTCGACTTCGCGCCTCGTCACGCACACTTCTATCTCGGCGTGACCCAGTTCTCCGTCGGCGACCTCGAGGCGGCGGAAGCGAGTTTCGAGCGCTGTCTGACCCGTCTCGTGACCGAGGAGGTCTACCTCTATCTCGCGCGCACGGCGTCCGCTCAGGAGGACTGGGAGGGATCCCGTGAGAACATCGATCGGCTGCTTGCGACCCACCCCATGGGAGCGACGGGGCGTGAGGCGCGCTATCTCGACGGCGTCGTAGCGTTCTACGAGACGGACTCCCGCCGGTCGCTCGAGGTGCTTGCCGCCCTCGTCGAGGACGAGCCGGACTACACCCAGTCCTACGTTGCGCTCTACCGATTCAACACGATCGTCGGGCGCGCGGAGGAGGCGGAGGACTATCTCCGCCGCGGGCTCGCCGAGATCGCTCGACAGGCGACCGAGATCCTCGGATCGATCCCCACGGACGAGGGGTTCCGCATTCGCGCCGACGAGTACGCCGAGCTCGTCACCCGGATTCAGACTCTGATCTCGATCCTCAACCAGATTGTGAGCTACGAGCCGGGCGAGGAGCTGGCGTTCATCTCCCTCGGCGAGCTGTTCCGCGCCGGGGCGGCGCTCGAGGTCTTCCCGAGCTTCGACAATGCGCGCATGAGCTACGAGCGGGCGCAGGCGATCATCGAGAACAAGCTCGTCCCCATCGAGGAGCGGCTGACCTCGGGCGAGCCGCTCGATCCGGCGGAGAGAGACGAGCTCACCGATACTCGTGGCCTGCTGATGCAGCGACTGCAGGCGATCGCGACCATCCTTCTGACCATCCCCTAGCATGTCCGGATGGCTGAGCCCGACCGCTTTGCCTATACTGGGCGCTGATTCCTGATGGCACTCGAAACCATCCGCAAGGGCCTCGATTTCCTTCTCGGGCAGACGAACGCCCAGCAGATCAGCCGCTACCGCCGCGATCTCGCCGCCGTCAACCGGCTCGCGGACGAGATGGCGGCGTTGTCGGACGAAGAGCTCCTTGCCCGCGTGCACTCCGTCCGCCAGCAGCTCGCCGACGGCGCCTCGCGGAAGGTGGTACGCCTCGAGCTGTTCGCCCTCGTCCGCGAGGTCGCCGAGCGACAGGTCGGCATGCGCCCGTTCGACGTTCAGATCGTCGGCGCGCTCGCACTCGACGACCGCAAGATCGCGGAGATGCAGACCGGAGAGGGGAAGACGCTCGTGGCGACCCTCCCGGCGACGCTCAACGCCCTCCTGGGCAAGGTCCACGTGGTGACGGTGAACGACTACCTCGCGCGCCGCGACCGTGAGTGGATGGGACCGATCTATGAGGCCCTCGGGCTGACGGTCGGCCTTCTCCAGGAAGGGCTCGACATCGACGAGCGCAAGCGCGCCTACGCCTGCGACATCGTGTACGGCACGAACAACCAGTTCGGCTTCGATTACCTGCGCGACAACATGGTGATCACCGCCGACCGCAAGGTGCAGGGTCCGCTCGACTTCGCGATCGTCGACGAGATCGACAACATCCTCGTCGATGAGGCGCGCACACCGCTGATCATCTCCGGCTCGACCGCGGATTCTCTCGATCGGTACCGCAAGTTCGCCGCACTCGTGAGGCGATTCCGCCGAGACGACGACTTCGAGATCGACGAGGAGACCCGCCGGCTGACGCTCACCGACGGTGGGATCCGCAAGGGCGAGGAGGCGCTGTCGATCGACAACCTCTACGCGCCGCAGCACACCGAGACGCTGCATCATCTCGAGACGGCCCTGCGCGCCCTGCACCTCTTCCAGCGGGAATCGAACTACATCGTCAAGGACGGGCGGGTGATGATCGTCGACGAGTTCACCGGCCGACTGATGCCCGATCGGCGGTACTCCGACGGACTGCATCAGGCACTCGAGGCGAAGGAGGGCCTGAGCGTCCAGCGGGAGTCGCAGACGATGGCCCAGATTACTCTGCAGCACTACTTCCAACTCTACCGTGGGCTGTGCGGCATGACGGGCACCGCGAAGACGGAAGAGGACGAGTTCAAACAGATCTACGGCCTCCCCGTGCTCGTGATCCCCACCAATCGCCCGCTGATCCGCGCGGCCAAGCCGGACGTCATCTACCGCACCGAGAAGGCGAAGTTCGCGGCGATCGTGGAGCAGACCGCGGCGGAGCACGAGAAGGGCCGTCCGGTGTTGATCGGGACGAACTCGATCGACAAGTCGGAGCGGCTCTCGGGGCTGCTCAAGGCGCGCGGCCTCGCGCACAACGTGCTCAACGCCAAGTACCACGAACGGGAGGCGGAGATCGTCAAGGACGCGGGGCAGCCGCAGGCGATCACGGTGGCCACGAACATGGCCGGTCGCGGGACGGACATCAAGCTCGGTGAAGGTGTCGCCGAGATCGGCGGCCTGCACGTCATCGGATGCCAGCGTCATGAGTCTCGGCGCATCGACAACCAGCTCCTCGGGCGCGCGGGGCGGCAGGGAGACCCCGGCTCGTCGCAGTTCTTCCTTTCGCTGGAGGACGACCTCCTGCGCATCTTCGGCGGGGACCGAATCGGCGGACTGATGGAACGGCTGAAGATGGAGGAGGGGGAGGCGATCGAGCATTCCCTGCTCACGGGAGCGATCCGGCGTGCGCAGAAGCGCGTCGAGGGACGCAACTTCGAGATCCGCAAGCGGCTCCTGGAGTTCGACCTGGTGATGGCCCGGCAGCGGGAAGCGATCTACAGCCTCCGTGACCGTTTCCTCCTGCCGTCGCGAGGGGAAATGGAGTCGGTCTCCTCCGACGGCCTCGACGATTACCTCTGCGGCCTGCTCGAGGAGCATGCCCAGTCTCTGGTCGACGACTTCGCGCCGGGGACACAGCCGCGCGACGAGTGGAACACCGCCGGATTGGCGCAGGCGCTCGCGCCGTACGTCGACGGGAACGCTCCCGATCTCGATGTCGGATCCCGCGGGGAGCTCCAGGAGCGTGTCAAGGAAGCGGTTGACGCCGCCCTGACGCGGCAGAGGGAGCGCCTCGGAACGAGGTTCGCGGCGATTGCCCAGTACCTGATCCTGGCCACGATCGACGAGGCGTGGCTCGCCCATCTCTACACCTTGGACGATCTCCGCGAAGGCATCGGATGGACGGCCTACGGTGGCACCGATCCGCTGATCGCCTTCAAACGCGAGTCGTTCGCGATGTTCCAGGACATGCTCGGACGGGCGGCGACGAAGATCGTGCGCTCACTGCTCAGTGCCCGTCTGAGTGCCGGCGGCGCGGCACCACAGCGGGCGCAACGCAACGTGCGATTCGTCCATCCCGGGGCCGATCCGGCGGCGGCGATTCCCGAGACCGCCCGCTCGGGTGCCGCGCGACGCGCGCCGAAGCGCAAGCCGGCGCGTCACGGCCCGAAGGTCGGTCGCAACGAACCGTGTCCCTGTGGCTCGGGGAGGAAGTACAAGAACTGTTGTGGCCGCGGCGTGTAGATTGCGGCCTCCTCAGCATGGTGGCCGCGCCTGCCAAGTGCGGCCCCATGAGTGCTGCGGCCGCGGCGCCTAGAGGCCTCCCTGAGCACGCTCCTCGGCACGTGCGCGAACCCCTTGGCGCCGTCGCGTCCTCCAGGCACTACGCCGAGCCGGTGAGCGGCAGCTCGTCCTCCGCGATGTCCCGCCTCGAGAAGAGATCGACGAGATCGGCGACGCTCGTCTGTTGCTTGGCGTCGCCGTCGAGTTCGACGACGAACTGCCCCTTCACTTCAGCACCCTCCGGGATGCCGGTGGACAGTCACCGCCCCAGTCGCTATCATTAGCAAACACCACACGAGAGTGCTAACCATGGAATTGCCCGAGCGTCAGCGACTGATTCTCAAGGAGATCGTGGATCGATTCATCCGCCAGCGCGAGCCGGTGTCCTCACGGATGATCCTCGAGGACTACGGACTTCCCGTTAGCTCTGCCACGGTGCGCAACGATATGAACGATCTCGAAGCGCACGGCTTCATCGAGAAGCCGTATGCCTCCTCCGGGAGGATTCCGACGCGTCTCGGCTATCGATTCTTTGTCGACTGGTTGCTCGACCTCTCCCGGCTGTCGCAGCAGGAGCCGCTGGAGATCGTCGAGGCCTACGACACCCCGTGTCTCGACGTCGGGGAGACCATGCGCCGCACTGCCCTCCTCCTCGGGAGCCTCACGGACTACGCGGCGTTCGTCGTCCCGCCAGCGTTCGAGGAGGCGCGTCTCGTGCAGGTGACCATGGCGCAGCTCGATGCGCGCACGGTCCTTCTGATCATCGTCAGCGACATCGGCGTGATCGAACACGGGGTCGTCTCGTTCGAGGACGAAGTTGCCTCGGAGGAGATCCCGAAGATCGTCGGACTCATCAACAAGACGCTGGCGGGGACACCGCTCGCCAGCCTGCGCTCGATGTCTCTGTTCGATGAAGGCTTCGAGGGGTGGTACGAGCCCGCCGTCCGTCAGGCGATGCTCATCCTGCAGAAGGTGCTCTCCCAGGACAGCCGCCAGCCGCTATTCCTCGAGGGGCTGACCAATGTCGTGGGCCATCTCGAGGCGGTGCAGGGGGATCGGGCGATGAAGCGTTTCCTCGGATTGGTTCACGCGGTTCAGGATCGACGGCGGTTTGCTGACGCCGTGCGCGCAACGCGCTCCGGGAAAGAGGGAATCGGCGTATCTGTGAGCGATTTCCCGCTGCCGAACATGGAGGACTTCAGTGTGATCACGATGTCGTACCGCCCCCACGGTGGCGTTCTCGGCGTCGTCGCACCGCTTTGGATGGACTACAGCAAGGCGCTGTCCACGGTGAGCTACGTTGCCCACCGATTGGAGGCGTTTCTCACGCGATCGTGCGTACAGCCAGCGGAGGAGATTCTTGATGTGGAGTGACGAGAAGGAAGAGCAGACGACCGAGACCGATCGCGAGCAGGCGACGGAGGCCGTGGCTGAGGAGAGCACGTGCACCGAGGGGGATCAGGCCGTCCTCGTCGACCGGCTGAAGCGACTCCAAGCGGAGTTCGACAACTACCGCAAGCG
>CP070725.1:1244958-1258148 GCA_020350845.1 Candidatus Bipolaricaulota bacterium | reverse complement strand
TTGAGCTGCATCGGGCCTCCACCGGCCTTTCCGCAGCCTCCGCGCTCCCCGAACGTGAGATCGTCTCCCACCATGGAGATCGCCCTCAGCGTGGAGAACAGCTCTCCGCTCATGTTGATGTCGCGCGCCATCGGCCCCAGTCGTCCGGACTCGATGCGAAAGCCCCATTGGGCGCCGAAGCTGAACTGGTCGCCGGACGTCTGACCTCCACGCGCGCCGACGAGGTAGTAGCCGTCCTCGATCGACGCGACCATGTCGTCGAACGTGGCATCCCCCGCCTCGATCATGATGTTCGACATGCGTACGAGTGGGGTGAAGCCGAGGTCGACGGCGCGCATGTTTCCCGTGGGCGGCTCACCGAACGCCGCCGCGGTCTCTCGCGAGTGCAACCGGCCCGCGAGGATGCCCTCCTTGATGAGCACCGTCTTCGAGGCCTCCACCCCTTCGTCGTCGACGATGTAGCCGCCGGGCAGTGCGCTCAGTCCCGGATCGTCGGAGACGGTCAAGCTCGGGCCCCCGAGCTCTCGGCCGAGCGGCAGCTTCTCGCGGAACGTCGGGTTTGCCTGGAGTCCGTCGGCCTCGGAGAGGTGGCCGAACGCCTCGTGAATGAACACGCCGGCTTCCCCGGGATCGAGGACCACCGGGAGTACACCTGCGCGAGCGGGCTCCGCGTCGAGCAGGCGGCACGCGGTCGCCACCCGCTCACGGAGCTCGTCCTCGCGATTCACGAGGGTGGAGAACTCCTCGTTGCCCCCGAACGCGAAGCGAACCCGCTGCACCACGCCCTTTCCTCGGGTCACGATCGTCCCGGCGATATTCGTGATCAGCAGGTCGTAGACGATGGCCGTGCCCTCGGTGTTCGCGAACACGCGGCGCGACGAGAACTCGTCGTACTCGCAGAGGGTCGTCGCCACCTGCGGCTCGCCGAGGATGATGTCGTTGTAGCGGGCGACGAGCGCGTGCTTCTCGGTGAGCGGGACCGTTCGTGGGTCGTGGGCGGGTCGCGCGGGGTAGTCGCCGGTGAGCACCGGCGCCGGGGCGAGCGCGAGCTTCTCCGGTCGATGGGCCGCCGCAAGCCGCGCCGACGCGCACGTATCGTGAGCGATCTGCTGTGCGTCCTTCATCCGGGAGAAGGACGCCGTCGCCTTGCCTCCGTTCGCGTAGGCGCGAACGTGTCCTCCGGACGTCGAGTAGGAGGCGATCTGCCGCAGGTCTCGGCCTTCGTAGCGGATGGACGTCTTCCGGTTCTCCTCGAACCGGATGTCGGCATAATCGGCATCCAGGGGTTCGAGGACCTTACGCAACTCGTCTCGCATGGGATCACCCGATTCAGGGATGGAGCCATTGTAGGTAGCGCGCCGCATGCCGGCAACGGACCCGGTCAGATGCCCTCTTGCGCTCTCGGCAACGGTATCGTAGCGTCGGCCCCATGGCCCCGGAGCGATCCATCCTCTCGCGAGCGTTCGTGGCGTTGTTCGTCTCCGTCGCGGTCGCGATGATGGGCGTGGGGATCGTCGCGCCGATCCTGCCGCTTCTCGCGCAGACGTTCTCCGCCGGGGGTTTCGCGATCGGACTCTCGTTCAGCGCGTTCCCGTTGGCGCGCATGCTCGTCGGCCCCGTGATCGGCAGGCTGTCGGACCACATCGGGAGGAAGCGCCTTCTCGTTCTCGGGCTCGCCGGCTTCACGGTGATCTCGATCCTCTACGTCATCACGAGCAGCATCTGGCAGCTCGCCCTCTTCCGCTTCCTCCAAGGGGGCGCCTCGATGCTCGTGACGCCGATCGCCCAGGCCTACGTCGGCGACGTGACCCCTGCCGGCAAGGAGGGACGGTCGATCAATGCGTTCTACGTCTCGATGTTCCTCGGAATGGCCGTCGGCCCCTTGCTCGGCGGCACGCTGGCGGAGGCGTGGGGGTTTCGTGCCTCCTTCCTCGCGATGGGGGCACTCAGCAGCTGCGCCCTGATCCTCGTGCTGTGGACCGTTCCTCCCGACGCGCGCCGCGTCGGGGCGCGGCCTCGAGCGGCGCCGACGCCGATCCGCACGCTGCTGCGCAGCGACTCGGTCAAAGCCCTCCTGCTGTACTTCGCGACCCGAGGCGTCTGGCGGCAGGGCTTCAACGCGTTCTTCCCGCTGTGGGCGGCGAGCCGCCTCGGTCTCAGCGAGTCGTCGATCGGCCTCATCCTCTCGACATACATGCTCAGCGGGGGCGTGCTCCAGCTTCCGTTCGGAATGCTCGCCGACCGCTGGCCGCGGAGGATCCAGGTGGCGATCGGCAGCGCGGGTGCTCCCCTCTTGCTCCTCGTCGTCCCGTACCTGAGCTCGACGCTCCAGTTCGCGGCGCTCACCTTCACCGTCGGGGCTCTGTCCGCACTCTCGCGGGCGTCGATGCTCGCGATCCGCACCGCGCTGGGGAGGAAGCACGGGATGGGGACGCTCGCCGGCCTGCACGGAGCCGCATTCTCGAGCGGGCAGATGCTCGGGCCGACAGCGTTCGGGGCGATCGCCGACGGGATTGGACTGAGCGCCGCCTTCCCCTTCGGAGCCGCCGTCGGATTCGCTGCGACCGTGCTCGTCGTGCGCTGGCTGCGACGCGATCGCGGCGAGCCCGCGGCGGACGCTGTCTCCTAGAGGAGCGTTTCGATGGCGTCGCCGCTCAGGTGATCGGGATGGCCGACGTAGCGGATGATCCCCTGGCGGTCGAGAACAAAGGTCCGTGGAATGCCCTTGTCCGTCATCTCGTACAGGGAAACGATCGGGTTCGCGCGCTTCCCGCCCTCCTCCCAAACGCAGACGAAGTCCGTGTACCCGTTCGTCGTGAGATACTGTTCTGCGACGTTGAGGCTCTCGTCCGTGCTCACGAGCACCACCACCAGGCCGCGCTCGCCGTAGCTGTCGTACAGACCCTGCAGATGAGGAAGGCTGCGTCGGCACGGGGCGCACCACGCGCCCCAGAAGTCGAGCAGCACCACCGAGCCGCGGCTCTCGGAGAGGGTGAACGACTCCCCGGTCACGGTGTCCGCGACGAAGCTTGGGGCGAGCATTCCGACCTCCAGCCCCATCGGCGGTGGTGACGCGGAGACGGAGACCGGGAGCGCGTCCCCGGCGTGCCGTCCCGCGGTGTCTGTGACCATGAGCTGGGCGAGGAACGTCCCCTCCTCCGAATAGACATGCGAGACCGTAGGCTCGAGGATCGCTCCCAGGTAGGGTTCGCTCCCGTCGCCGAAGTCGAGCCTGAAGGCCAACGGCTCGCCGGACGCGGAGCGGCTGAGCGAGAGGTCGAAGGTAATCTCCAGCGGCGCCGGTCCGTGAGTCGTTGCTGCCGAGAGCACCGCGAGTGGTTGCGCGTCGGGGAGGCACCCTGCGAGGAGGATGGCGCCGAGGACGAGGACGAGTGCGAGTGCGCTTCGTGTGGTCATCGTTCACCTTTCCACCATGACTCGGTGTTGGAAGGGTAAAGCACGGCCTCTAGGGAGGGGACAACCGAACGGACGTCTTGGGGCGAAGTGCGGCACTCGCAGCGCAGGGACAGCGGTCACCAAGCCTCGGCGAATGACGGCCGCGGCGTGCGTTGACCGCCTCCGCGGTCGGCGCTATGATGTCGTGAGGTGTTGCGATGCGTACTGCGAGCCTTCTGTATCGGCCGCTTCTCATCTATATTCCCGTGCCCCGCTAGGGGCGTTCCCGCATTGGCTGAGTCGTCCTCTTGATGCCTACTGAGAAGCCCGTTTGAAGGAGCGACAGGAATGAACCGCTACGAGAAGCTCACCGCCGATCCGTTGCAGCGCGAGGCTGAGGTCCTCGCGTTGTGGAGGGAGCAGGACACCTTCCGCGCCTCTCTCGAGGCGACGCGCGACGGCGAGCCGTACGTCTTCTACGAGGGACCACCGACCGCGAACGGAAGCCCGCACCTCGGCCACCTGATGCCCCGCGTGTACAAGGACCTCTTCCCCCGGTACCAGACCATGCGCGGCCGCTACGTGCTGCGCCGCGGAGGATGGGACACTCACGGACTGCCGGTGGAACTGGAAGTCGAGAAGGAGCTCGGGATCAACAGCAAGCCGGAGATCGAGGCGCTCGGCGTGGAGTCGTTCGTCGAGCGCTGCAAGGAGTCCGTCTGGCGCTACAAGGAAGAGTGGGAGCGCATGATCGAGCGCATGGGCTTCTGGATCGATCTCGAGAATGCCTATGTCACCTACACCGACCCGTACATCGAAACTGTCTGGTGGGAACTCAAGACGATGTTCGATCGCGGCCTGCTCTACCAGGGGCACAAGACCCTTCCCTATTGCCCGCGATGCGGCACGGGGCTCTCCTCGCACGAGGTCGCCCAGGGCTACCAGACGGTCAAGGATCCGTCCGTCACGGTCCGCCTGCCGGTGACGTCCGACGACGAAAGCGAGTATCGCCGCGAGGGGGAAGATCCCACGTCCCTTCTGACGTGGACGACGACGCCGTGGACCCTTCCCGCCAACGTGGCGGTGGCGGTCGCCCCCGAGGCGGAGTACGTCGAGGTGGAGGTCGACGGCGAGCGCCTGATCCTCGCGCGCGCGCTGCTCGCCTCGGCTGTGGGCAAGGATGCCCGCATCCTCAGGACGTTCGCCGGCAAGGCCCTGATCGGCGTTCGCTATCGTCCGCCGTACGTGTTGACCGAGGATGCGGCGGCGCACCGCGTCGTCCCTGCAGACTTCGTCAACCTCGAGGACGGGACGGGGCTCGTCCACATCGCCTCCGCGTTCGGCGAGGACGACTACCGCCTGGGGCAAGAGATGGGGCTTCCGTTCGTCCAGCCTGTGGACCTCGAGGGAGCATTCACCACCGCGTTTCCTCTCGGTGCAGGACGTTTCGTCAAGGATGTCGACCCCGAGATCGTCAGCGATCTCGGAGACCGGGGACTCCTCTTCCGGATCACGGAGTACGAGCACGACTACCCGTTCTGCTGGCGCTGTGACACGCCGCTGCTGTACTACGCGGCAGACTCCTGGTACGTGCGCACGACGGCAGTCCGTGACGAGATGATCGACGGGAACCGCCGGATCCACTGGTACCCCGCGCACGTGGGGGAAGGCCGACTGGCGGACTTCCTCGCCAACCTCAAGGACTGGGCGCTGTCGCGCGACCGCTACTGGGGAACGCCGCTCAACCTGTGGGTCTGTGATCACTGCGATCGTGTGACGGCGATCGGCAGCCGCGCCGAGCTGGTGGCGCAGGCGATCGATCCGGACGCCGCGGCCGACGTCGAGTTTCACCGTCCGTACATCGACCGGGTCCGTCTCCGATGCGAGGCGTGCGCGGGGGAGATGACCCGCGTTCCGTACGTGATCGACACGTGGTTCGATTCGGGGAGCATGCACGCGGCGCAGTGGCACTATCCGTTCGAGAACGAGGAGGCATTCTCAAGGAACTTCCCTGCGGACTTCATCTGCGAGGCCGCGGAGCAGACCCGCGGCTGGTTCTACACGCTGCTTGCCACGAGTACGATCATCCACGGCGACATCCCCTACCGGAACTGCATCGGAACGGGTCTCGGCCTGGACGAGTCGGGCGCGAAGATGAGCAAGAGCCGGGGAAACGTGATCGATCCTTGGGACCTGCTCGACGAGCTCGGAGCAGACTGCATCCGCTGGTTCCTTCTCGCATCGAGCGCGCCGTGGACCTCCAAGAGGCTCGGAGAGGCGAACGTCAAGGAGCCGCTCTACAAGTTCCTCGACACCCTGCGCAACAGCTACGACTTCTTCGCCCTCTATGCATCGATCGACGGCTACGAGCCGGACGGGGGACCGACTCGGGAGGCCGATCGAACGGCGCTCGACCGCTGGCTGCTCTCCCGTGTCGCATCGACGACAAGAGCGGTCCGCGAGACGCTCGACGCATACGACGTCCTCGGCGCGACCGGGGCGATCGAAGCGCTCGTTGATGAGCTGTCGAACTGGTACGTTCGCGCCTCACGGAGAAGGTTCTGGAGGGGCGGAATGAGTGCCGAGAAGGGAGCGGCCTACGACACCCTGTACTCGGCACTCGTCGAGATCGCGAAGATGACGGCCCCGTTCATCCCGTTCCTGGCAGAAGCGATCTACCAGTGTCTGCGGCGGGCGGCGGATCCCCCGAGCGTTCATCTGTGCCGCTTCCCCGAGCCGGCGGAGGAGCACATCGACGAGGATCTCGAACGGCGAATGGCACTCGCTCGGCGCATCGCCGCGCTCGGACGCCAGGCGAGAAGTCAGGCCGAGATCCGTGTGCGGCAGCCGCTGCAGCGCCTGGTGGTCGACGGTTCGCAGCCCGGCGCGGCCTCTCTCGGGGAGCTCGCGACGCTCGTCGCCGCGGAGCTCAACGTCGAGGCGGTCGATGTTGTCGAGAAGATGGACGGCTTCCTCGACGAGCGCGCGACGCCCGAATTCGCGTCCCTCGGACCGAGGCTCGGTCCCGCGGGTCCGGCGGCCGCGGAGTGGATCCGTGGGCAGGACACGGGGCGGCTCCGCGAAGCACTCGCCGCGGGTCCCGTCACGGCGTCGATCGACGGAGGCGAGGTGCAGATTCTCGCTTCAGACGTGCGCTTCGAGACCGAGTGGGCCGAGGGATGGTCACCCGCCGCGGAGGGCTCGCTCCGGGTTCTCCTGGACACCACGCTCACGGAGGAGCTGCGCCGCGCGGGGCTTCTGCGTGAGCTGGTGCATCGCATCCAGATGGTGCGCAAGGAGGCCGGTCTCGCCGTCACCGATCGGGTGGAGCTTCGCGTCCAGGGCGATCCCGAACTCGAGTCGGTGCTCATGGATCACCGAGATCACGCGGGCGCCGAGCTCCTCGCGGTGAGCATCGAGCGCGGCGAACCCGAGGCGCTTGACGCCCATCGCGTGCTGGAGATCGACGACAAGCACCTCACGATCGGCCTCTCCCGTGCGGCGGAGAAGAACTCGTAGGAGGGCGCATGCCGGCGACAGCGGTCCTTGGGATGCAGTGGGGTGACGAAGGGAAGGGGAAGATCACGCACCTTCTCGCGGCCGACGCGCAGCTTGTCGTGCGCCACAACGGGGGAGCCAACGCCGGTCACTCGATCGTCCACGAGGGAACGCGGTACGGCACCCACCTTCTTCCCGCGGGGGCGTTCTACCGCGGCACGCGCTGCGTCCTCGCCGCCGGGATGGTGATCGATCTCGCGGTGCTCGCCGAGGAAGCCCGGCAGGTCGGCGAAGCACTGGGCTGGGAGCCCCCGGTGCTGCTGGCGGAGAATGCCCATCTCGTCCTCCCCTACCACCGGATCATCGAGGGGCTGGAGGGGAGCGCCGATCGTCTCGGGACGACGCGTCGTGGGATCGGTCCGGCGTACCGCGACAAGGCTTCGAGGATCGGCGTTCGCGTCGCCGATCTGCGCTCCGAGGAGCTCCTCGTGGAGCGCCTGTACATCGGCCTGACCGCGGCCCGCAGTTCCTTCCCCGAGGCGCAGGAGCTCGCGGCGCTGTCTGCGGAAACGATGGCGAGCGGCCTGCTGTCTCTCGCACGCCCGTATCTCGGATCCATCGTCGACGCCGGCCTGGAGATCGAGAAGGCGCTCACTCGTGGCGAGCACGTGCTCTTCGAAGGGGGCCAAGGTGCCCTGCTGGACATCGACTTCGGAACGTATCCCTATGTCACGTCGTCGTCGACGACGCTCGCCGGGCTGGCGGCCGCGACTGGGATCCCGACGTCCGTGGTGGAGCACCGTATCGGAGTCGCCAAAGCCTACGTGACGCGCGTCGGTGCCGGTCCCTTTCCCACGGAGATCGACGACGAAGAGCGGGCGAACGCCGTGCGCGAGCGAGGTCAGGAGTTCGGAGTGACGACCGGACGGCCACGGCGTTGTGGATGGCTGGATCTTCCCGCGTTGCGGCACGCGGCGCGGCTCAATCGCCCGACGCAGCTCGCGATCACCAAGCTCGACGTGCTCTCGGGGGAAGAGGAGCTGTTCGTCTGTACCGACTACGAGCTGGACGGGAGACGGATCGGGCGCTTCCCCCTGGATGCCGCCGAGCTCGCTCGGTGTCGGCCGGTCTACGAGTCCCTTCCCGGCTGGGACGAGCCACTCTCTGCGGTCACTTCGGCCGAGGCGCTTCCTCGGTCTGCCCGTGCGGTGATCGCCGCGATGGAGGATGCGGCAGCGGCGCCGGCAGCGATCATCTCGCTCGGCCCCGCGCCCCAGGAAACGCTGCGGATGGGCTTTTGACAGCCTCCGCCGGGGGACGTATACTTCGCCCATTCCATCGGCCAAGGTGAACTGAGGGATTGCCATGCAGCGCACATACACAGCACGAAACGAGGATATCGGCGTCACCTGGGATCGGGAGTGGTTCTTGGTCAACGCCGACGGGAGGCCTCTCGGGCGACTCGCGAGTGAGATCGCCGTCATCCTCCAGGGAAAGCATAAGCCGATCTACACGCCGCACGTCGACACCGGTGACTACGTTGTCGTGATCAATGCCGACAAGGTCGCGTTGACCGGCGCGAAGTGGGACCAGAAGCTCTACCAGCGCCACAGCGGGTACATCGGCGGACTGAAGGAAATGAGCTACCGCAGGCTCATTCAGCGACGTCCGACGACGCCCATCCGGGAGGCGGTCCGGCGCATGTTGCCGAAGTCGACGCTCGGCCGCAGGATGCTCCGCAAGCTGAAGATCTACGCCGGGCCGACGCACCCCCACACGGCGCAGAACCCGCAAGAGCTCTCCCTGTAGCCACGCTACCGTCCGCACCGCGGACATCTGTCCACAGGCGGCCAGACAAACCCCGGCATCGGGCTCGACACCGTTCCTGTTCGCTTCCCGTCTCGTCCCACTAGACTCGTCCGCGACGAAGCCAACCCAACGGATGGTGGGACAGTGAACCTTCGCATGCTGCTTCACACGCGTCGAGTCGTCATCGGCTTGGCGGTCGTGGTCGCCTGTATGACGCCCTGCTTCGCGCAGGGGGGACGGGTGGCGGTGTTCGTGCAAGCCGCCGCACCGGTTCCGGCGGCGGACCTGGAGCTGATCCGGGCCTACGCCAGCCAGCAGTGCTCGATCATCGCTGCCGCCAGGGTGAGTTCGTCGGGAGAAGTCATGTACGCCCAACGTGCGACGAGTACATACGTTGGGAACAGCCTTTCCGTAGAGGGACTGCAACGTCTGGCGGCCACGCTCGGGGTCGAGTACGTGATCATCTTCCGCATCGTCCGCTGGGAGAGCCAAGTCAGCTTCCGGCCGGAGCGATCGCTGGTGATGCTCGGGGCGAGTTCCCTGTTCGGTGCCACCTGGCAGCTGATCGCGACGCCGCTCGGCCTGCTGCTGGGACTCGAGAAGGAGGCGACTGTAGGGCTGTTCGCAACGGTGCTTACAGCGTCCGGCGGGATCCGCTTCACCACCTCGGTCACGCGGACGGATCGTCCGCTTCTATCCCCGCTGACCGCGGACCCGGTGGAGGCGGCCAAGCGGGCCATTCAGGCCGCGACCTACGAGCTGGCGATCGCGCTGTGAACCGGCGAAGGGGCGGGAAATGCGATCGTAATCGGCGTTACAGACGATGGGTCAGCCTTTCTGGTAGAGTAGCGCCAAGGACTCCATGTGCATTTTGTCGCTTGCGAATGGACGAACCAAACAAAGGAGGTAGCAATGAAGGTGCGTAAGGTCAGTCCCTATGGCCTTTTCCTACTCTTGGCGCTGACCCTGTGCCTCTTTGCTGTGGGTGCAGTCGCTCAGCAGCAGGGGTTCTATCAGGTCAGCCAAGGGGAAACGCGGGTGCAGGTCACCCCGCTGGAAAGCCCTTCCAGTGCCGCCGAGTTCTACAACTACAGTGCCAGTGTCGCCAGCACAGGCTTTGAAGAAGCCAACGGGGCCGTGATGTTCCTCTATCGGGACACGACCTCGGGGCAGGTGTCGCTGTTCGTGCTTCTCAGTGGACCTGGGGGGGGTGCGGGAACGACTTCGATCACGTTGTCGGGCGTTCCTGACGGAGCAAGCTTTCTGGTTCAAGATGACACGTTCGACTTCCGCGACACCTGGGAGATGACGCCGCCGTCGGCGAGCGCATCCCTCGGCTGGAACGACGGTTTCTCCGACGGGTTCGTCCTGGGTCCTTTGGGTGAAGACTCCGAGGTGACGCTCTTCCCCCAGTTCTCATCGGGGATTCAGACCGTCAAGTTCCTGTACGGCAGTCGCACCGCGCCGAGCACGATGTTCCTGAATCTGATCGATCCGGTGATCATCTCGGCAGCGACGAACATGCCGCCCACGGCGATGCTCTCGGCCACTCCGTTGGAGCCTCGTATCGACGAGTCGGTGACGTTTGACGCCAGCGGCTCGTTCGACGGAGACGGCACGATCGTTACCTACGAGTGGGACTTCAACGGCGACGGTCTCTACGATCAGTCGACGACCACGCCGATCACGAGCTTCGCATACACCACGAGCGGGCTGAAGACAGCCGCCGTCCGCGTGACCGACGCCGATGGGGCGAGCGCGCGCGCAACCTTCTCCGTGTTCATCGAGGAGCTTGCGGTGACGGTGACACGCACGATCTCGACGATGACCGCGCTTCCGGGCACGACCTTCCTTGTCGTCGTGCGCATCGAGCCCGAGATGGACCTCGTGGGCGTCGGACTCGAAGAGGACCTCCCCGTCGGATGGCAGGTCACACCGCTGGAGAACGCCGGTGCGGCGTTCAAGCGGGCCGACGTCCAGTGGGTCTTCATCGACAAGATCCGCGCCGGGACGACGAAGGTGATCACCTACGAGGTGACCGTACCGCCTGCGGAGCAGCTCATCGCGACGACGCTCCCCGTGTGCTTCGACATCACGGGGGTCCTCCAGGCGCGGTCGCCCGCGTTCGAGATGCCCGTGGAAGGCGATAATACGGTCGAGGTCAACGATACGCTGAGTATCTTCACGGCGATCGCGCACCTCGTGCCGCGCACGTCCGTCGACCTCGACGATGGCATCGACCTGAGGCTGTCGCAGAAGATCGCTCCAGATCAGCTGCAGCGCGCGATCGAGATGTGGCAGTACGATGAGCCGGTTCCGTGGACGCAAGGGGCGACGATCGACCTGTTCACGATGAAGCGGCTGTCGGCGTATGCCTACACGTGCACGCCGGTCGATCTTCCGCTTCCGCTGGTGCCGGAGACGAACATCCACGCCGTGCGCACGATCGCCACGCCGGTTCCGTGCAACAACGTCCTGCTGAACTACTACGGCAAGGACGGCAAGCCGTCGGGCAACACGTTCACGGTGAAGGTCGAGATCTGGGCCGATCAGGACCTCTACGGCGTCGGCCTTGCCGAGGATCTACCCACCGGCTGGCGTGTGATCCCGATCCAGAACGACGGCTTCTACTTCAAGCGGTCGGCGATCGAATGGGTGTATCCGAGCAAGCTCCCCGCGGGAGAGTGCAAGATCATCATCTACCAGGTCGAGGTGCCGCAGACGGCGCGCATCGAGATGCCGTCCGGGGATCCCTGCTACACCAGTAGCAATGACCTGTTCGGTGTGGTCGACTCCGCCCTTCCGTGCCAGGATGTCGAGGTCACGGGAGACAGTGCGGTCGACATCAGCGATTGCCTTACAGTGATCGTCGCCATCTCTCGATGGGACGTCGAGCATGACACGATTGACATCACCCTCTCGGACAGGATCTCGTTCCAGCAGGTCCAGCGCGCGATTGCGTTCTGGCTCGAGGACGAAGTCGTTCCTCGCACCTGTGGGGGCGTGGTGGACTACGAGACGCTCAAGACCATCGTCGCCTACTGGCTGACGGGCACGAACATCTGTGAGCCGTTGCCGGCGTCGTTGATCGAGGAGTGTGACGTCCAGCCTGAGCCGTGTGCGCCGTCCGCACCCGAGTGCGGCGGCTACTAGGGACACACCGGCCTCCGAGCGGGATGGGACGAAAGGACGGAGAGGGGTGGTGTTCATGACGAGGAAGGATCGAGCGGCGAGGGGTCATCCCCTCGCCGCATGCTTTGCAGCGTTGCTGGCGGTCTCCGTGGTTGCCGTTTCCGCGGTGGGGATTCCCCATGTCCGCGTGGAGCAGATCGCGGATCCGACGGAGATCTACACCTACGGGCAGGAAGCGGAGCCGGACGTGGCGACGCTGAAGCTCTTCGTCGAGGGCCTCTCGCTGGACGACGGCGTCCCCATCGACTGCGTGTTGATCGTGGACGTCTCCGCAACGGCGACCGGCGGATTGGGCGAGGCGGCAACGCTCGCTCTCGATCTGCTCGCGTTGTTCGAAGACGGCGATCGGGTCGGCCTCGTTTCGTTCTCCGACCGGGCGTGGCTCGACGTCGGACTCACCGACGACCACTCGCGCGTGCTGCGCGCCGTCGCCGATCTCGAGACCGGCGGGAAGTCGGCTCTCGGAGAGGGCCTGCGCGTGGCGCGTCAGGAGCTGCTCGACTGGGGGCGTGACGACGCGCGTCTGGTCGAGATCATCCTCAGCGACGGCCAGAGCAACATCGGGCGCACTCCCGAGGTCGAGGGCGACGTCGCCGCCGAGGCGGGAATCATCCTCATCCCGATCGGCGTGGGCACGCTCATCAACCGCAACCTTCTCGAGGAGCTGGCGGAGAAGACCGGTGGCGTGTTCGTCCCACGGGTGGCCGAGGACACTGTAGAGCAGGTCGATGAGGTTCTGTCGGCGACCCCCGGGCCGATGACGGTGCGCGTGGAGAAGACGCTCCCGCCGGAGCTCGCGTACAGGAACGCCACGCCCAGCCCGACGTCGATCACGGGCTCGACCGAAGGAACCGTCCTCGTGTGGGAGTTCGAGCTCGTTCCGATGTGGAGCGCAAGCATCGAGGTCTCCGCCGCCGAGGAGGGGGAGTGGCTCACCGACGTCGACTCGGTGGTCACGGTGACCGATGAACGGGAGCGCGTGTCGACGTACACGATCCCCGCGCGCACGATCAGTGTGATGGAGCCGCTTCCGCCGACGGCGTTCTTCTATCTCGATCCGACGCAGCCTCAAGTCGGGGTCGAGGCGAAGCTCGACGCCGGCGGATCGGTGGTCTACCAGGACGGAGAGATCGAGCTCTATGCGTGGGACCTGGACGGAGACGGCCGCGTCGACCTGCTGGCCGGTCAGTTCTGGTTCCGGTACGTGGGTGAAGGCCGCTTCGAAGCCATCCAGCTGAACGACCGGCCCTGTCGCGTGCAGGCGGGCCACTTCAGACCCGGGAAAGTGGCCCAGG
>CP070725.1:1235572-1244858 GCA_020350845.1 Candidatus Bipolaricaulota bacterium | reverse complement strand
TCCCTGTACGCGGCGAGGTTCTTCGTCGGGAAGAAGCTGAAGCATCCGACGTGCCCGACGGTCCCGGCGAGGTGCTCCCCGCGTCGCGCCCCCACGGCCTGCGCGGCGTCCTCGATCACGATGGCCCCGTGGGCGTCGGCGAGCGCGACCATCTCGTCCATCGCCACCATCCGGCCGAAGAGGTGGACGGGGAGGATCGCGCGGATCGACCGCGCGCGATCCTCGTCGAGGATCGCACGGACCTGCTCGGCGTCGAGGTTGAACGTCTCGGCGTCGATGTCGGCGAAGGCCGGCGTCGCCCCGACGCGCGCCACCGCCCCGGCGGTGGCGAAGAACGTCAGCGTGGGGACGAGGACGCGATCGCCGGCGCCGATCCCAAGGGCCTGCAGGGAGAGCAGGAGGGCGTCGGTTCCGCTCGCCACCCCGACGGCATGGTCGACGCCGCAGCGCGCCGCCAGCTCGCCCTCGAACGCCTCCACCTCGGGTCCGAGGATGAAGCGTCCCGACGCGAGCACCCGTCCTACGGCGTCCTCGATCTCCGCCCGAATCGACTCGTATTGGCGGACGAGGTCGAAGAAAGGAACTACCATTGCGACCCTCCGGGGGGACGGGGGATGTAGGGAGTAGGTTGTAGGAAGGGCCGATTCCGTCTGCGGACTACAGACCACACCGAGTGAGACGAGCGTGGCGAAGCGTCAATGTGCCGCATCCTTCTAGCCACGTCGACGCCCCTCCTGATAAGCAATGAACTGCGAGATCCGCCTCGCCAGATCCTCAAGACGTCCTCGGATGCGCCTCTCACTCTCGTCATTCACATAGCCAAGTTGCCAGGCGAGGTGCACCAACGTATCCACCTCGTAGACGGAGCCGCGAGCGATCCGTGCGTATCGACTGATCTCCCCGGGACTCCCTCTGCTGACACCCTCCGCGAGGTTCGCGGGGACGGAGACTGCTGACCTGGCTGGTCATCCCGAACCTCTCCGTGGCCGGCCAGCTGGAGCTGACGGTGTACAGGTCGCGGGCGATGGCGATGGCCTCCCTCCAGACCTCGAGGGTCTCTATGCTCTCCGGCATTCCGCCTCCGAATCGGGAATGCGCCCATCCTCCGTGCCCCACCTCCTACATCCTACCACCTACTCCCTACTTCCTGCATCCGCCCCTCTGGCACAGATCTCCTCTACGACCCCGTCGACTTCGGAGTAGGTTCTCCCGCACGGGCAACGGGCGCGGTGGTCCTCGAAACCCAGCGGCTCGCCGCATGCGCACACGTGGCCCTGGATTCGAGCGGGACTTCCGACGACGAGGGCGTGCGCCGGGACGTCGCTCGTGACGACCGCTCCGGCGGCGACGAACGCGTGCTCGCCGATCGTGTGGCCGCAGAGGATCGTCGCATTGGCGCCGATCGTCGCGCCGCGACGAACCATGGTCGACTCGTAGTCGTCCTGTTCCTTGGGGAAGGCGGCGCGCGGGCGGTTCACGTTGGTGAAGACGCAGCCCGGGCCGCAGAAGACGTCGTCTTCGAGCACGACGCCGGTGAACACGGAGACGCCGTTCTGCAGCTTCACTCGGCTCCCGATGCGCACGTCGCGGCCGACGAAGACGCCGTGGCCGAGGACGCAGTCGTCGCCGATCACGGCCCCGGCCATCACGTGGCAGCCGTGCCAGATCCTGGTGCCCTTTCCGAGGGTCACCCCGTCATCGACGAACGCCGAGGGATGGACGTGGGCGTCAGCCATCGCGGCCTCCGAGGGTGATCGGCGCTCCTTCTCGATCGAGGGAACGCTGCCCCGCTTCGAGGATGCGCACGACGCGGGCGCCGTCTCGACCGTCGCTTCCCGGGGGCACGCGGGTCTCGACGCTCTCCAGGAACGCCGCGGCGACCCGGCGCAGCGGCTCCTGCGACGGGACCGTGGCGACCTCGGCGGGTCCCGATTCCGTGCTCCACTTCCCGGAGGCGCACGCCACGCGGTGATCGTAGCGGACGAGGGCGTTCTCGGCGCCGTCTTCGAGGACGGCCATCGAGCGCGTCCCCACGACGGTCAGCCGGCGCACCTTGACGGGGTCGAGCCAGCTCACGTGGACATGGGCGGTGACGCCTCCCGGGAAGCGGAGGTCGGCGTGGGCCACGTCGCAGCGCTCCGGATCGAGGGCGTGGCCGCCGGCGACGCGGACCACGGTCGCCTCCTCGTCCACGAGATCGAGGAGCACGGAGAGGTCGTGCGGCGCGAGACTCCACCATGCGTTCTCCTCGGTGCGGATGACGCCGAGGTTGAGGCGCTGTGCCGTGAGGTGGAGCAGATCGCCGAGGGTGCCGTCGCGGAGCCACCCGCGCAGCATCTCGACCGCGGGGTGGTAGCGAAGAAGGTGATCGACCATGAGGATCCTCCCGCGGCGCTCCGCGCGTTCGACGAGCTCCTCCGCGTCGGAGATCCCAAGGGCGAGGGGCTTCTCGACGAGGACGTCGAGCCCCCCGTCGAGCGCATCGCGCGCGAGGGCGGCGTGCGTGGAAGCGGGGGTCGCGATCACCGCCGCCGTGATCCCGTCGAGCGACGGCCGGTCGAGCAGCTCGACGGCCGGATGATCGGCCGTCACGCGGCGACGGCACTCGGGGTCGGGATCATAGACTGCGACCCGTTCCTCGTCGAGGAGTTCGGAGAAGACGCGGACGTGGTTCCTTCCCCACGGACCGGCGCCGAGGATCGCCAGGCGCATCCTAGGACACTCCGCTTCCCAGGCGGACGACGTTCCCTGCCGTGATCCCCCGCGTGGCATTGCGCGTGTCGAAGACGAGCGCGGCGTGACGCACCACGCGCTCGTAGTCCACCCCGTCGTGGGCGGCGGTGATGAGCACGAGGTCGGCCTTCTCGAGGGACTCCGCGGAGAGATCCTCGCTGCTCGCGTCGAATGCGTGAGAGGCGAGACGGGGCACGTGCGGATCGTGGTACGAGAGGGCGGCCCCACGGTCCACGAGGAGCGCGGCGATCTTCAGCGCGGGCGATTCGCGGACGTCGTCGACATTGGCCTTGTACGCCACGCCGAGGAGGAGGATTCGAGCGCCACGCACCGGCTTTCCCGCGCGATTGAGGAGCTCCGCGGCACGCTCGACGACGTGCTCCGGCATGGCGTCGTTGATCTGGCCGGCGAGCTCGATGAAGCGCGTCGAAAAGCCGTATGCCCGCGCCTTCCACGAGAGGTAGAACGGGTCGAGGGGGATGCAGTGCCCGCCGAGACCGGGGCCGGGGTAGAACGGCATGTAGCCGAACGGCTTCGTGCTCGCCGCGTCGATGACCTCCCAGATGTCGAGTCCCATCCGCTCGCAGAGGAGTGCGAGCTCGTTGACGAGGGAGATGTTGACGATCCGATAGGTGTTCTCGAGGAGCTTCGCCATCTCGGCGACGCGTGGCGAGGAGACGGCCACCACGTCGCTGTCGAGGACGGCCTCGTAGAGCGCCTGCGCGACCTGCGTGCACGCCGGCGTCACCCCGCCGACGACCCGCGGCGTGTTCCTCGTGGTGTAACGTCGATTCCCGGGGTCGATTCGCTCCGGGGAGAATGCGAGGAAGACCTCCTCGCCGATGATGTGCCCCGTGGACTCGATCGCCGGGCGGAGGAGCTCCTCGGTCGTCCCCGGGTAGCTCGTGCTCTCGAGCACGAACAGCTGACCGGGATGGACGTGGGGCATGGACTGCTCTGTCACGTGGCGAACGTAGCGCGTGTCTGGCTGCTTGCTCGCATCGAGCGGGGTAGGCACGCAGATGGCGACGATCTCCGCGGCGGCGATCGGCGCGAAGCGATCGGTCGCCGTCAGCCGCCCGTCGCGCACCACCGACGCGAGGTCGTCGCCGTCGACGACATCCCCGACGTAGTTCTCTCCGCGGCCGATCTTCTCGACGCGCTCCGGGTTGCGCTCGATCCCGCTGACGGGGAATCCCGCGGCCGCGATCGCCACGGCGAGAGGAAGGCCGACATAGCCGAGGCCGACGACGGCGACCCGTGCCTCACGGCGCTCGATCCGTTCCAGCAGGGTCTCTACCATCCCGCCGACCATCGCCACTCCCCTGTCTCGTGCTACGGGCTGTTCTTGTAGACGACGTCTCCGCCTGCGTTGTTGGCGAACAGGTTCTCCTCGAGATCGACGTGCTCGACGTACGATTCGATGAACACTCCGGCCTTGCCGTTGTCCGTGATCGTGCACCCGGTGATGATCAGCCGCGTCGTGTTCCGAACGTCGATCCCGTCCTGCCCGTTGCCGACGACCTCGCAGTCCTCGATGCGGTACTCGACGATCGTTCCCCGGGGTCCGATGAGGTGGATGCCGACCCATGCGTTGTTCGCGCTGCGACAGCCGCGAAGGGTGACGAAGCGGGCGAGCTCGCGGTTGATCTCGATCCCGTGCGCGTCCGAGTCGACGACGGCGATCCGCTCGAGAACGACGCGGTCGGCGTCGATCTCGAGCGAGCCGTGGATCGTCGCCCTCGTTTCGGCCTCAGGAGCGGTCATCACCGTCACTGCAGGGGCGAAGACCCACACGTCGGCGAAGTAGTCGCCCGGTGCGAGGACGATCACGTCCCCCGGCGCGGCGAGGACCTGGACGCTCGCCCAGTCGGCGTCCCGTGTCACCCCCTGGAGAATCTCGAACTCCCTGGGGATGAAGACATCCTCCTCGACCTCCTGGTAGAACCAGTCGGCGATGATCACCATTCCCGCCAGGGCAGCCTCTTCGGGCAGATGGATCTCCCGTCCCACGGCGGGGACGGCACCGAGCACGAGTAGGCTCAACAATACCGCTGCTGCAACGACCCTCATCGTCTTCCTCCTTGCCGTCAGTCTAGATGGCCACGGTCCCCGCGGCAAGGGAGCTTCCGTCGGGATGATCGCTCGCGACACGCCACCTCCCGGCGACGACTCCGCGCCGCAGGACCTCTGCGCCTCGTGTTGTCAGGCTTGGCGCACTGCGGCACGTACACGCGCTTCCGGCGGCGGTTTCCGGGACGGTCCGTCTTTCCCGCGTGCTATCATCCTTGGCGACGTCGACGGCAGGGAAGGAGGGCGCGTGGCGAGCGACGAGAGCGCAGTCGGCGAGGGACGCGGACGGGTCAACGTGTTCTGGGGAGACGGAAAGGGCAAGACGTCGGCCGCCCTGGGAATGGCGGTGCGGGCGCTCGGCCGCGGCCTTCGTGTCCACCTCGTGACCTTCCTCAAGGATCCCGAGGCTTCCTCGGGCGAGTTTGCATTCCTCGACGGCCACGACGGCTTCAGCCGAGAGGCGTACGGCGCAAGCGGGCTCCTCGACGGCCGTCCGGGGGCGTCCGCGTCGGCGTCGGCGCGTCGCGGTCTGGAGGCCGCACTGCGCGCCGTGCGCGCGCCGGGGATTGACGTGGTGATCCTCGACGAGGTCCTCTACGCCGTATCCCTCGGCGTCCTTGCCACCCAGGACGTCCTCGAGCTGATCGACGCCAAGCTCCCCGCGAGCGAGCTCGTGCTCACCGGCGGATGGCAGGCGCATCCCGGCGTGATCGAGGCGGCCGATCTGGTGACCGAGCTACGCAAGGGGAAACATCCGTTCGACGACGGAGCCGCCGCGCGCGAGGGCTTCGAGTACTAGCTTTTGTGTGGCGCGTGGGCGGGGTGCCGAAGCTCGTACAACGTGTAGGCACGGCACGTGCGCAGCAGCCGGTCCCCGATCGGCGCGACGGCGACGAGGAGCTCCGTGAGCCGCTGATAGACGACCGAGGCGTTGGCGCGTAGCGGATCGCCGCTGTAGCCGAGCCGCACGACGGCGCGGCAGATCCGCGCACCGACCCCATCGTGGAACGGTGCCGCGAGCGATTCCGTGGCCGACAGCTCGAGGCCGAGGTCGGCGAAGAGCCTCGCGTACGACTCCGGTGAGCGGCGTCGCCACGCGTCCCCACGCAGCTCCCGCTGCGCGGTCATCTCGAAGACCACGACCCGTCCTCCGGGGACGAGGCGATCCCGGATCTGTGCGAGGACGGCCCGAAGGCGGGCGTCGTCAGTGATGTGTGCGAGGACGGCGACGATCAGGACGAGATCGAACGGCCCGTGGCGCATCGCCTCGTCGCAGTCGGCGAACGCGACGCGCGCGCGGTGACGGTGAGCACGCGCGGCCGCCGCCTCGATCATCGCTCGCGAGGGGTCGCAGCCGTAGATCCGCAGCCGGGGGAAGCGCCGCTCGATCTCGACCGCGTAGAAGCCGTCCCCGCAGCCGAAGTCGAGAACGCTTCCTCCCGTGGGCAGGGCCTCGAGGAGGCGCTCGAGGCGCCGTAGGAGCCACCGGCGACGGCGGACATACTGCGCGATCGGGGTGACGGTGTAGTAACGATCGCCGCGGTACGAGAACGTCCGCAGCCCGCGGCCTTCCCAGTAGGAGCCGTCCTCTGTCCGCTCGTCGCCTTCGCTCATGGCGTTCGCCCTCTCGTTTCCCTCTCCCTGCCGTGACGTCGAGGGTGTCGGCTCGCTGACGATTCGTCAACTGCCGTCGCCTCCCACCCCGCCGTTGCCCGCGCCCTGCGCGTGTGGTACGTTCGATCGCGGAGCCGGTCTTGGTGCCTGCGAAGCTGCGGGATGCAGAGGGGGAATGGATGACGCGAGACGTGGTGGTCGCTGCCCTCGAGGAGTGCGTCCACATCATCGGCGCGCGGAACTTCCTCGCTCAGGCGGAACGCTTCGGCCTTCGCGGCACCTGCCTCGGGCCGGCGATCTCCGTCGAGCGCTTCGTCGCCGCCGTCGCCGAACGGGATCCACGGATTGTCGGTGTCGGTTACCGCCTGTCGGCGGACGCCTGCCGTACCCATCTCGCGGCACTCCACGCTGCCCTCGACGACGCCGGACTCCTCGCCGGCCGGACGTTCCTCTTCGGGGGCACCGCGGAGACGGCGGAGGTCGCTCGCGAGGCGGGATGGTTCGCCGCGTCCTTCGACGGATGCGACGATCGCGAACAGGTTCTCGCGGTCCTTCGCGAGCTCGCCGGGAAGGCGGCTCGCCCGGAGGACGAGGAGTGCGCCCGCGAGGGGCGGCTTGTCGAACGCGTCGCCGCGCGCGGCGCACTGCCGCTCGTGCGGCATCACGTCGGCCTTCCGACGGTGAGCGAGACGGTCGACGCCGTTCGTGAGCTCGCCTCTTCAGGGCTGATCGACGTGATCTCGATCGCCCCCGACCAGGCGGCCCAGGAAGCGTTCTTCGCGGGGGTCGGGGAGCGCGAGGCCGGCGCCGGAGGGGTCGCGGTTCGCACGCCGAGCGATCTCGAGCGGATCTACGACGCCAGTCGCCGCGGGAACTACCCGCTCTGCCGCTGCTACAGCGGAACGAACGACGTCCTCCGCTGGGCGGAGATGCTTCTGGAGACGATCCGCAACGCGTGGTGCGCGGTTCCCCTCTCCTGGTACAACACCATGGACCGCCGCGGCCCGCGCCCCCTCCACCGCTCGATCCGTGAGGCCGTGGACGTCATGCGGTGGCACGCCGCTCGCGGTGTCCCGGTGGAGGTCAACGAGCCCCATCAATGGAGCCTGCGTCGCGCGTCCGACGCGACGGCGGTGGCCACCGCGTACCTCGGCGCGCTGGTCGCGAAGCACGCCGGCGTCGCGCACTACGTGTCGCAGATCATGCTCAACACGCCGGCGGGCATCGCCCCGGACAAGGACCTCGCCAAGGCGCTCGCGATGACCGAGATCGTCGAGGGGCTGCACGACGCGTCGTTCACGTCCTTCCGCGAGCTTCGGCCAGGGCTGCTCAGCTATCCCCCCGATCCCGACGCCGCCCGCGGGCAGCTCGCGTTCTCCACGATGTGCGCGATGCACCTGCGACCGGAGATCTTCCACGTCGTCGCATTCACCGAGGGGACCCAGGCGGCGGGTGCCGAGGAGATCCTCGCCAGCGTTCGCCTCGCGCGGCGCGTGATGCGCGAGGTGGATGCCGGCTATCCCAGCGACGCAGCCCTCCGCGCGCCGCACGTCACCGAGCACAAGTGCTGGCTTCTTCAGGAGGCGCGCGCGATCCTCGACGGCGTGCGTGCACTCGGGGGCGGCGAGGACGACGCGCTCCACGACCCGGCGGTGGTCGTCCGCGCGATCGGCTGTGGCCTCCTCGACGCACCGGATCTCGTCGGCGGGGAGGGAGGTCGCGGAGAGGCGACAACGGCGATCGTCGACGGAGCGTGCGTCAGCATCGACCCCGCGACGGGGGGGCGCCTTCCCGAAGCGGAGCGCGTTCGTCGTATCCTTGAGGCGGAGGGGATCTAGCCGATGACAGCGAGCGATCGCGTGACGGTGATCGGAGCCGGAGCCGGAGGGCTCGCGCTCGCCGGAGAGCTCGCGCTGCGCGGCGCGCGGGTGACGCTCTTCAACCGGACGTCGGAGCGGCTGGATGTGTTACGTCGAGCGGGCGGGATCCGGCTTCATGGCGCCGTGGAGGGGATCGGTTCCGTGTCGTCGCTGACGTCGGATCTCGGCGACGCGCTCGAGGCGGCCCCGATCGTCTTCATCGCGGTCCCTGCCTTCGCTCATCGCGAGCTGGCGGCGGCCGCGGCCCCATTCCTGCGCGCCGAGCAGTCCGTCGTCTTGTTCCCGGGGAGGACAGGGGGGGCCCTCGAATTCCGCGCCGTGCTCGATGCCGCCGGCTGCGATGCGGAGGTGACAGTGGGCGAGGCGCAGACCCTCGTCCACACCTGTCGCATCGAAGAAGGCAACGGCGTCGTCGAGGTCTTCCGGGTGAAGGACAACGTCCGCGTCGCCGCGCTCCCCGCGTCGAGGACCGCGGCCATGGTGAAGGAGTTGACGGAGCTCGTGCCGACATTGGTCGAGGCGGAGTCCGTGCTCCATACGAGCCTCGGGAACGTCGGCGGCGTTCTCCACCCCGCCCCCACGCTCCTCAACTCGGGGTGGATCGAGACCCTGCGGACGAGGTTTCTCTACTACTACGAGGGGATCACCCCGAGCGTCGCCCGGTTGGTCGAGGCGCTCGACGAGGAACGGCTGCGTGTCGCCCGTGCGTGGGGGGTCGACGTGCCTTCGGTCTCCGAGTGGCTGTCGGCGAGCTACGGGGTGACGGGAGCGTCGCTGCTCGATGCGATCCACTCGAATCCCGCCTATCGCACGATCGAGGCTCCGGCCACACTCCAGCACCGGTACCTGTTCGAGGACATCCCCACGAGCCTTGTGCCGCTCGTCGCGCTCGCAACCCTGGCCGGTGTCGACTGCCCGCTCTGCGATCTCCTGATCGATCTCGGCGGGAGCCTGTGCGGGATCGACTTCCGCGCGCGGGGACGGAC
>CP070725.1:1231988-1235472 GCA_020350845.1 Candidatus Bipolaricaulota bacterium | reverse complement strand
TGCGCCGCGCCCACAGGATCACGTTGTGACCGTTGCACGCGAGCAGGCGAGCGAACGCGGTTCCCCATCCCCCCGCGCCGACGACGCCGATCTTCACGGGGCGGTCTCCGCACCGATGTCGATCGGCATCAGGACCCCCACATGGTCGGCGATCCACTGAATCGCGGTCTCGACCGGATCACCCTCCTCCGGAACCTCGACGTCCGGTGTCAGCCCGACGTCCTGAACCGACGCGCCGGAAGGGATGAAGTACTCACCCGTCGTCAGCTTGAGGGCCGAGCCGTCGCTGAAGTTGAAGACGCGCTGGAAGACGCCTTTCCCGAAGCTCTGCCGTCCGATCAGGATCCCCATGTCGTTGTCGCGGATCGCGCCGGCAAGGATCTCCGAAGCGCTTGCCGTCCCCTCGTTGATGAGCACGACCAGCGGCAGATTGGGGATCTCGAGGCTGTCTCGCGTCGCGGCATAGGTTCGACTTCCGCCGGTGCGGTCCTCGGTGGTGACGAGGACACCGTTGTCGACGAACAGGTCGGCGAGCGAGATGGCGGCCCCCATGAGCCCGCCGGGGTTGTTTCGCAGGTCGAGGATGATTCCGTCGAGGCGATCGAGATCGGCCTCGCGCAGTGCCCGCTCGACGTCGAGATCGATCGCCGCGTCGAAGCGGAGAACGCGCAGGCGCAGGACGCGCCCCTCTTCGAGGAGTTCGGTGAGCAATGCCTCGACGACGATCGTCGCGCGCACGATCGGGATCTCCTCCACGGTGTCGTCCCGGTGACGGACCGTGAGAACCACGGTCGTGCCGGCCTCGCCGCGGATCTTGAGCGCAGCCTGGGTGAGGGTGATCCCCTCCGTCGACTCGCCGTCGATCTCGAGGATGATGTCCCCCGCGCGGACGCCGGCGGCCTCGGCGGGCGTCCCGACGAGCGGGGCGATCACCGTCAGTACGTCGTCACGGATCGTGATCTCGATCCCGACGCCGCTGAACTCCCCCTCGAGAGAGTCCTGGAACTCCTGATAGCCGGTCGGATCGAGGAACTCGCTGTACGGGTCGTCCAGATGATCCACGAGCCCCTTGAGGGCGCCGTAGACGGCCTCGTCGAAGCTCACCGATTCGGGCCGGTAGAAGTAGCGTTCGATGAGGTTGTACACGTCGCTCAACGGGTCGCAGAGCGCGCCCGGCGACTGCTGTGCGCCGCCGACGCCGAAGGCGACGATCATCAACAGGGTGGGCAGAAGCAGGAGGAGTGCTCTTCGGTTCGACACTCGTTCGATCAACCGGGTCACCTCGTTTCGATCGGATTGTATCGGCCGAGGATGGGGCTCGAAAGCTCCCTAGGCGTGGTCCAGATATGCCTGTTGCGCAGGCGACAAGCTGTCGATGCAGATCCCGAGGCTACGGAGCTTCCGCGACGCGACGTCGCGATCGATCGTCGCGGGCACGTCGTACACCCCCGGCGGAAGCGGCGGGGACTCGAGGAGATGGCGTAGGGTGAGCGTCTGCACCGCGAACGAGATGTCCATGATCTCGATCGGGTGACCGTCGCCGAGGACGAGGTTCACCAGTCGCCCCTCGCCGAGGACGTACAGCCTGCGTCCGTCGTCCAGGAGGTACTCGACGATCCCCTCTCGGGGCTTGCGCTCCGAGGTCGCGAGACGACTCAGCGTCTCCACCGGGACCTCCACATCGAAGTGCCCCGCGTTGGCGAGGAGGAGCCCGTCGCGGGCGTGGGCCAGTGCCTTCTCGTCCACCGCATCGACACAGCCGGTGGCGGTGACGAGGAAGTCGGCCTCCCGCACCGCGTCGGCCACCGGCGCGACGTCGAAGCCGTCCATCCGTGCCTCGACGGCGCGCACGGGATCGACCTCGCACACGGTGACGCGAGCGCCGAGGCCGGCGGCGCGCAGGGCGATCCCCCGCCCGCACCAGCCGTAGCCGACGACCACCACGCGAGAGCCGGCGACGAGCCGATTCGTGGAGCGCATGATCGCGTCCCAGACCGACTGCCCGGTGCCGTACCGGTTGTCGAACAGATGCTTCATGCGCGCATCGTTGACCGCGAACATCGGGAACCGAAGCCGTCCCTCGCGGTGCAGGGCGTGAAGGCGGGCGACGCCGGTCGTCGTCTCCTCGCAGCCGCCCACGAGCTCGTCGTACGGCGGGTCGAGCAGGGCGACGAGATCGCCGCCGTCGTCGAGGATCGCGTGCGGGCGCGTCGCAAGGACCGCCCGCAGATGCTCGGTGTACTCCTCCTCGTCGACGCCGCGCCGGGCGTGAACGACGACGCCCTCTTCCTCGGCGAGGGCGGTCGCAACGTCATCCTGTGTGGACAGCGGGTTGCTCCCGGTGACGGCGACCTCTGCCCCCCCGTCCCGGAGGAGCATCGCCAGGCAGGCGGTCTTCGCCTCGAGGTGGATGCTCATCGCGATCCGTCGCCCGGAGAACGGGCGTTCCTTCAGCAGCTCCTCGCGCAGCGCGGCAAGAAGCGGCATGTGCGCTGACGCCCAGGCGATCTTGTCCGCACCTCGTCGCGACGTCTCAGTCATCGTCGCCCCCTCGGCAACCCCAGGTAGATGCCGACGAGTATCAGCAGCCCGCCGGCCCCCTTCAACGGGGTGATCCCTTCTCCGAGGATGAGGAATGCGAGGAGTGCAGAGCCGATCGGCTCTGCGAGCGTGATCAGCGCGATGGTCGACGCCGGGAGGTAGCGCAACGCCCAGTTGAAGGTGCTGTGGCCGATGACCTGCGGGCCGAGCGCGAGGAGCACGAGGAACAGCGTGGTTCGTGCCGTGAAGCCGACGAGCGCCTGGCGCGCCACCAGGCAGACCACGAGGAGGATCACCGCCGCACAGGCATACGTGAGAAAGGCATAGACCCTGAGGGGGAGCGATTGGCGCACGCGGCGCCCGGCAAGGAAGTAGCCGGACGCCATGATCGCGCCGCCGAGCGCCATCAGATCGCCGCCCGCGGAGCTGCCTCCCTCACGGAGCCCGGCGAGGCTGATGAGGACCACCCCGGCGAGCGACACGACGACGGCACCGACGACCCGCCGCGAGGGGCGCTCCCTGAGGAAGAGACTCGATCCGATGGCGACGAAGATCGGACTCGTCGAGACGAGGACGACGGAGCTCGCGACCGAGGTGTGGCGCAACGATGTGATCCAGAGGATGAAGTGCAGTGCGAGGAAGCCGCCACTCAACGCGCAGAGTGCGAAGGTGCGCCGAGGAATCGTCCGCAGCGATCGGTCGCGAAGGGCGAACGGAGAGAACGCGAGCGCTGCGAGCGTGAGCCGCCAGGCGGAGATCGCGAGAGGCGAGGCCTCGGAGGAGAGACGCACGAGGATCGCGCCGAAGGAGACCGCGACGACGGCAAGGGGGAGGACGGCGAGTCGCCGGGACGAGGAGTCCATGATCTAGGGAGGACGACCGGGCCCGGGGATCACCCGAGGCATTCGCGGATCGCGGGGAGCGCTTCCTCGGCGGCCCTTCT
>CP070725.1:1227115-1231888 GCA_020350845.1 Candidatus Bipolaricaulota bacterium | reverse complement strand
GCGCGGACGCGAACCGCGCCGTGCTGATCGACTCAGGCTCCGAAGAGGAGCTCCCGCTCCTCGCGAAGCGCGAGCTCGCTGATCGCGTGCTCGATCGCGTGGTCGGGCTGCTCGGATCGGCGTAGGAGGCTTCCGTGGATCGCCCTCGTGTCGCATTCGTTGGACCGGGTACGGTCGGTAGCGCGCTTGCCGTTGCCCTTTCCCGTGCCGGCTATCCGGTCGTCGCGATCGCCGGACGATCGCCCGCCAGCGTTCGCGCGCTTGCCGATCGCATTGCGGGGGCGGAGGCCCTTGATAGACCGCAAGGGGCTGTCGACGCCGCGGATCTCGTCTTTGTCACCGTGCCCGACGATGCGATCCGATCGGTGGTCGAGGGCCTCACCTGGCGCACCGGGTCGTCCGCCGTCCACTGCTCCGGCGCAGCGTCGATCGATCTTCTCGACGCCGCCGCGGCGCAGGGCGCGGACGTGGGTTCCTTCCACCCACTGCAGACCTTTGCCTCGGCCGAGCCAGCGATCGAGAAGCTCGCGGGCTCGCGGTTCGCGATCGAAGCGTCGGACGTGGCGCTCGAGGCGCGATTGACGGAGATGGCACGCGCCGTCGGCGGTCGAGCGATCACCCTCCGCGGCAGCAAGGGTCTCTACCACGCCAGTGCAGTGCTCGCGAGCAACGCCCTTGTGACCCTGCTCGATGCTGCGGCGTCCCTGTGGGAAGACCTCGGCCTGACCAAGGCGGAAGGGCTGAACGCGCTCCTGCCGCTCGTCCGAGGGACGGTCTCGAACCTGGAGGCGACCGGTCTGCCCCGAGCGTTGACGGGTCCGGTCGCCCGCGGAGATGTCGGTACGATCGACCGCAACCTCTCCGCGCTGCGTGAGCACGCGCCCGAGACCGCCGCCTTGTATGTCGAACTCGCACGCAGGACGATCCCCATCGCAGAAGCGAAGGGGAGCTTGAGCCCGGAAGCGGCTGCCGTGCTGCGGAAGCGGTTGGAGGAAGCCTCGCAGGACGGGTGACCGGAGAGACGAGGAGAGCGACATGCGCGTGACGATCGACCAGATTCGGAAGAAGAAGGCTCGTGGCGAGCGGTTTGCGGCGCTCACCGCGTACGACGTGGTCACCGCGCGCCTCGTCGACGAGGCGGGTATCCCGTTGATTCTCGTCGGAGACAGCCTGGGGATGGTAGTTCTCGGATACGATAGCACGATTCCCGTCACCCTCGACGACATCGTTCATCACACCCGCGCGGTCGTCCGTGGCAGCCGCAAAGCACTCATCGTCGCCGACCTCCCGTTCATGACCTATCACAAGTCGCCGGAGCAGGCGCTGGAGAGCGCCGGTCGCTGCTTGCAGGAGGGCGGCGCGCAGGCGGTCAAGCTCGAGGGCGGCCGGGCCGTCGCGGAGACCGTCGCTCGGCTGACCGCATCCGGGATCCCGGTGATGGGCCATCTCGGGCTGACACCGCAGTCGATTCATCAGCTCGGAGGATTCAAGGCGCAAGGGAAGGACGTGGAGCGTGCGCGAGAGCTTCTCGGAGACGCCCATGCGCTCGAGGAGGCGGGGGCGTTCGCGATCGTCCTGGAGTGCGTGCCGGCCGAACTCTCGCGGCTGATCACGGAGCGGCTGACCATTCCCACCGTCGGCATCGGCGCGGGCCCCTTCTGCGACGCCGAGATCCAGGTCGTGAGCGACACCCTCGGCTGGTTCTCCGACTTCGTCCCGAAGCACGCCAAGCAGTTCGCCAAGCTTGCCGACGCGGCCGCGGGCGCGCTCGCCGAGTATGTCAACGACGTCGAGGCCGGCCGCTTCCCGACGGAGAAGGAGTCGGTTCCCCTCTCCGAAGACGTTCTCCGTGCCCTCGAGGAGGGCGGCGGCGGGCGATGAACGTCGCCACCACCATCGCCGACGTGCGGGCGCTCCGCTCGCGGCTGGAGGAGCCGGTAGGCCTGGCGCCGACGATGGGCTACCTGCACGAGGGCCATCTCTCGCTCGTCCGTCTCGCCCGGGCGGAGTGCGCGTCGGTCGTGGCGAGCGTCTTCGTCAACCCGACGCAGTTCGCCCCCGGCGAGGACTTCACGGACTATCCGCGGGATCTTGAACGCGATCTCGCGCTTCTCGAGGCGGAGGGCGTCGACCTCGTCTTCGCGCCGGGAGCGGACGAGCTCTACGCCGCCGATCACACGACGTGGATCGAGCTTCCCACCCTCACCGGCCGTCTCGAAGGGGCGTCGCGGCCGACGCACTTCCGCGGGGTGGCGACGATCGTCCTCAAGCTCGTGAACATCGTCGCGCCTCAAGTTCTCGTGCTCGGGCAGAAGGACGCGCAGCAGGCGGTCGTGGTGGGGCGCATGCTGCGCGAGCTGGACGTGCCGGTGGAGCTTCGCATCGGGCCGACGGTCCGCGAAGAGGACGGCCTCGCGATGAGCAGCCGGAACGCCTATCTCGCGCCGGACGATCGCACGGTGGCGGCGGTTCTGTACCGGGCGCTGCGCCGGGTGGAGGCGCTGTGGCGCGACGGAGAGCGGGACGCTGACGCGCTCCGGGAGGCGATCTCCGCGGTACTCGCCGGCGAGCCGTCGGCGGACGTGGACTACGTGAGCGTGGCCGATCCCGAGAGCCTCGAGGAGCTCGACGGAACGGTCGAGGCCGCTCTCGCGTCGATCGCGGTGCGGATCGGACGGACGCGGCTGATCGATAACCTCGTGCTCGGAAGGAGCGCGTGATGCTTCTCGCCCTCGATATCGGCAACACGAACATCGTCGTCGGGCTGTTCGATCGTCAGGAGCTGATCGGCCACTGGCGACTGACGACCGACCGCAATCGCACGGCGGACGAGCTACGGCTGACGATGTGCGGCCTACTTCGCGACGCCGGAATCGAAGCGGAGCGGGTCACGGGCATCGCCGTCGCTTCCGTCGTCCCGTCGCTGCATCGCCCGCTGCTCCAAGGATTCGAGCCGCTGTTCGCGTGTCCTCCGCGCTTCCTTCGCGCCGAGGACGAGCCGATCCCGCTGGATGTGGACGAGCCGACCGCTGTGGGCGCCGATCGCATCGCAAACTGCATCGCCGCCCATCACCGCTATCCGCAGTCGGTTCTCGTGATCGACTTCGGAACGGCGGTGACCTTCGACCTCGTGAGCCCGGACGGGGCGTTCCTCGGGGGCGCGATCGCCCCCGAGATGCGACTCGCGGCACGGGCGCTCGTCGATCGCGCGGCGCAACTTCACTCCGTCGCTCTCGATGTGCCCGAGTCCGTGATCGGGCGCACGACCGCGGACAACCTCCGCGCCGGGATCGCCTTCGGCTTCCTCGATCTCGTCGGGGGACTGATCTCCCGCTTCCGCGCCGAGGTCGAAGGACCGCTGCGGGTGATCGCGACCGGGGGCAAGGGGGAGCTCTTCGCGCGTCACCTCGACGCGATCGAAGACTACGATCCGTTCCTCACCCTCGAGGGCTTGCGCCTGTGGTGGGAGACGGCCGCGAGGGACGACACGGCCGAGTCGTAGGGGCTGTGGGCGTTGCGCTACGGGCCGAGCTCGATCCAGAAGCGGCGCACGCGACGGTTCGCCGGCACGAAGTACGACTCGTCCTGGAAGACGCCGCCACACTTCTCGATAACCCGCTGCGACGCGGGATTGTCCGGGGCGCACGTCACCAGGAGCCGTCGCAGCCCGAGCTCGCGTGCCTTCTCCTTGACGGCGTCGAGGAGCAAGGTCCCGTATCCCTTCCCCCGTTCCGAGGGGCGGACACTGTATCCGACGTGGCCTCCGTAGCGCTCCAGCGACTCGGTCAGTCGATGGCGGAGGTTGGCGACGGCGAGGAGTCGACCTCCCGCCTCGAGAAACCACGTCGACCCCGGGACCCAGCCCGGCTGCAATCGTTCTCCTCGTCCCCAGGCATCGAGCAGGTCGACGATCTCTCCGTGGGGGAGGCTGAGGTCGACGAGTAGCGCCGGCACCTCCGCCTCGCTGGCGCGAGCGAAGTCGTCGACGAACTCCCTGAGCGCCGCCTCGTGCTCGAGCCGGAGCGTGGTGATCTCCATCACGGCCTCCTCCATCTAACCTTACCGGGTCGTCGGCCGCCGGACGCAGAAGAGGGCACAACCCGGGCGCAAGAAGTGCGAAGTCGGCCCCTTTCGAGGCCGACTTCGTCTATGCTCGCGTCGTCTGAGTTTTGCCCTCGTACATCGTCACTGTAGACGGCAGCGGTGGGGAAGTCATGGCCGCAATGTGTGCGTCTCGTGAAGGAGAGATTCCGGGGACACAATACTCATTTCCTGGACGGTGTCGCCGGACCGCTCGCGGGGAATCGGTGTTGTGTCCCCGATCCTCGCTAGCGGAAGATGTCGAGGAGGAGCTGCTCTCCCTCCTCGGAGAGGTCGAACGCGGGGAGGTCGGCTTCGAGCCGTTCGAGGGTCCCCCAGCCGGCGACGTAGCCGTTGAGTCGGGCCGCGACGGTCGAATCGACGAACTCGAGGAAGCTGTCGAACCGATCCCGCAGCTCGTAGACGAGCTCGCTGCCGAGGAGCCAGTACTTCTGGTGGAAGTCCTCGGCGCGGGTGAACGCCTCGAACGTGACGATCTCCGTCTCCGGCGTGGCGTTCTTCTTGATGCCCTCCGCCTCCCACGAGGCCTCAGCGGCTAGCCGCTGTTCCTCGGTGTGGTAGAAGATCACCGAACGGTACTGCGGTGTCCGCGGCTCACGCGAACAGTCGTGGTGGCTCCAGAAGACCTCGAGGATCTCTTCGTAACTGACGAGCGCGGGATCGAAGTCGATC
>CP070725.1:1223846-1227015 GCA_020350845.1 Candidatus Bipolaricaulota bacterium | reverse complement strand
GCGCTGGGGGCGCGGCAAGTACTTCATGGGTTCCGCCTGGTATTACGTGATCGCCGCGTCCATCTTTCGCATGAGCCAGCGTCCGTGGATCGTGGGCGGAGTGGCGATCATGCTCGGGTATCTGGGCGCGGCGCTGAGGCGACATCGCCGATACGACGATCCCCAGTATCTTCGTTTTCTACGTCGCTACGAGCTCCGATCCCTCTTGTTCGGCAAGCGGCGTACCTTGGAGCGTTATGCGGAACGCATACGCTCGCGAAGCGATCGACTCCCGGGACGCGCAACTCAGGCGCCCGAGGCATCCTGAAGATTGTCTGCAGGGATCCGGATTGCATCATGACCTCTTCTCCGTATCCGCAGCTTTCGATACTCGGAGTCGACGTGACCGACGTGACGATGCAGGATGCGCTTCGCATCCTCGAATCCCTCGTGGAGGAGGGGAGCCGTCGTTGCGTCTTCTTTGTGAATGCCCACACGCTGAATCTCACCAGCGATGACCCAGCCTATCTGAGCGTCCTGCGCACCGCCGATTTCATCTTCGGAGACGGGACGGGATTGCGGTATGCCGCGCGCTTGTTGCACGGGATCCGACTCAAAGACAACGTCAATGGCACGGATTTGATCCCCCTCTTCTTTCGAGCAGAAGAGGGCAAAGGCTATCGTTACTACCTGCTCGGCTCCACCGCAGATGCCATCGCGCGTGCCGCCGAGCACGTACAGCGGATGTTCCCGGGTTGGGAGCTCGTGGGCTACCACCACGGTTATCTCGACGATGAGGGCTCCAATCGGGTCGTCGAAGAGATCAACGCTGCGAAGCCGCAAGTGCTCTTCGTCGGCATGGGAAACCCGACGCAGGAGTTGTGGATTGAGGCGAACCGCAGCCGTTTGCAGGTTCCCGTGTCCGTGGGAGTGGGAGGGCTCTTCGCTTATTGGTCCGGCGATCTTTCCCGGGCTCCTGCGTGGCTCAGGCGCGTGGGGATGGAATGGATTCACCTTCTCGTACGGCAGCCGCGCAAGTTTCGCCGCTACGTACTGGGGAACCCGCGGTTCTTGCTTCGAGTATTGTGGGAGAAGTACTTCTCTCGGTCTTTGTGAACAGTCGGGATCCGTCAGAGTTGGACAGAGGTCGTTGGGCACTCAAGAAGGCTGCGCGTGGGGCGGTAGCCGTCACCACGTCGGCGGCGCTGTCGCTGCGTCGGAGCGAGATCGACGGGCGCAGCCCCGAGATCCGCGCATTTACCTACCATCGCTTCGGCGATAGCGAGCTGCGAGCCCCATTCCTCGTGAGCGCCGAACGGTTCGCACAGCAGATGCGATGGCTCGCCGATCACGAGCTCGCGGTTTCTCTGAAGGACGTCCAGGAGTTTCTGGGTGGCCAGAGGGAGCTTCGTGACGGGTGCGTCCTGGTCACGATCGACGATGGGTTTGAGAGCGTCTTCACGCATGCGTTACCCGTCTTGCAGCGCTATGGCATTCCGGCGGTGGCGTACGTCAGCGCCGGCTTCGTCGACGCGCCGTCGACGCTGGCGCGCGAGCGGCCGGAGCGATACATGACATGGGACGAACTCTCGATGCTCCAGGCAGCTGGAGTCGCGATCGGATCTCATGCACATACGCACCGTTCCCTGGGAAGGCTGATGCCTTCGGAGGTTCGGGACGAGGCGGCGCGATCGCGCGAGGTGCTGGAAGCGCGGCTCGGACGGCCGGTGACTTCCTTCGCATATCCCTTCGGGACTCCGTCGCACTACACCGACGAGACCGGTGGCATCCTGACCGAGGTGGGCTACGACATGGCATTCGTGTCTACTCACGGTTGCATCGGGCGAGGTCATGACCCCATGCGGTTGCCTCGCATCAAGGTCGAGGGTGGCGAGCCCATGTGGATGTTCCGGCGCTGCTGTAGTGGTGCCATGGACACATGGGCCGTCATGGATCACCTCGTGTCGCGGTGGCGTTCTCTCAGGGGCATCGCTGGATGATTCAAATCCCGCTTGGTCGATGGCTCGCCTCCACTCGGGATGGCGGTCGATGCGGCCTTGTCACTGTGGGCCGGAATGGCCCGCGGCAAGCCGTCCAATACGCGCTACGGCAAACCTGCGGTGGGGCCGGGCAGTCCGAACTGAGGTAGGTGTTCGAGGATTCGCTGCGCAGCCAAGGCGTGTCCCGCCGTGGTCCAGTGGCCGTCTACGACGTAGTAGAGATCGGGGCGCTCGATCTTGCGCGGCATCTCGACGAGAGGGACGTCGGTGGTTGCGAAGAGATCCCGCAGCAAGGTGAGGCGCGGCTCGGTCACGTCGGATATGACGGCGAGGACCAGCCAGCCGTGCTCTCGGCAGATCTGAAGTGCCTCCCCGATCAACCGCAGAGTCAGCTGCTCGGCGGGCGAGGGTTCGGAGCGCACCTTCTCCGCGCTCTGCTGCGGAGCCGGGGGCGGCTCGCGCCTCAGTGACACCTGCCGGAGTAGTCCGACCAGGTGCGAATAGGGGAGGCCGGGCACGGCCTCGATGAGGTGCTGGAAGATCCGCGCCCGGCTCATTGGCGGGATCGGCTGCTCGCGTAGCACGCCGTCGGGCTCGAGCCGGTAGAGCCCCTCGCGCAGGTTGTCGGCAAAGTCGTTCTCCTGAACCTGGAGGACGACGAGCCGTGGCTCGAAGCGTGGCGCCTCCAAGCGCAGGAGCTTGAGCCACCGGCCATTCCCGTTGTCGCCCATCCCGGCGTTCACTACGGGCACGTCGCTTTCGCCGCCGACCGCAAGCGCCGCGCCCACGAGGGCCGGGAACTCCTTGCCGTCGCTGACTCCGTAGCCCATGGTGAAAGAATCGCCGACGAAGAAGATCCCGCCCGAGAGCGGCCCCTCCGGCTCGGGGCCACGGAATCCGAGCGAGTTGGTCGAGATTCGCATGGTGAACTCGGGGGTGATTCGCACCGCCGAGAAGCTTCGCTTGAGCCGCTTGCCGTACTCGGCGTCGTACTCGGTGAAGGAGGGACCCACATTGCGCACGACGACGAAGACCCGTACCGCGATCTCGCAGAGCGCAAGCGATGCGAGTCCCGCCACGACGGCCAGGACGACCTTCTGGATGAGCTTCGGCATCAGCCTCGCGCGCAGCGCTCCACGAGCCGCCCGTCCATCGAGCTTCGCCCGCTCGGACCGCGGCGGATGCTCTCG
>CP070725.1:1219650-1223746 GCA_020350845.1 Candidatus Bipolaricaulota bacterium | reverse complement strand
GAAGTTGTCGTGGATGGCCTGAGTATCCGGATCCGCCTCGGCCACGTCAGTCTGGACGTTGAGGTCGCCGCTGCCGAGCTTCTCGAGGTTCACGATCAGACGCTCGACCTCCGCACCCTGGTATTGCGCCTGCTTCTCCATCACGCGCGAAGCCTGCTTGATCGTCGTCTGGTCCTGGATGGTCTCGAACGCACCAACGATCTCACCGCTCTCGTCGCGGATCGGGAAGCCCGAGTACGTGATCTCCAGATCCTGGCCGCCGGGGTGGGCGTCGGTCTCGCTGGTCGCGGCGTTACCGGTCTTCATCGCCCGCGCACAGGCGCAGTTCTCCGTCCGGCAGTCGGAAGTCTTGAATTGGTCGTAGCACTTCGTACCGAGGATCTTCTCCCGCGGCAGACCGATCGCCTCGCAGCCGGCGCGGTTCATGTAGCGAACGCCGAAATCGGGACCGACGATCATGGCCGGGGCCGGCATCGTCTCGAGGTACCCGACGATGGCGTCGACCATCCGGTTGATGCCCCGAACGATGTTCCCGTACTCGCCTTCATGCTGAGACGCATCCGCTCGCGCATCGAGATGACCGATGTCGGCGGCCTGCACGAGACGGTTCGTATCGTGAATCAGCGCCTCGATGCGCTGCTTCATGTTCGCCATTCCCTGGCCCAGCACGTCATACTCGGAGAGGATCTCCACATCCGCGCTCAGATCTCCCCGCGCGATGGCCTCGGCCGCCTGCGCCCACTCCTTTTGGGCACGGGCGATCTCCCGGAACGCATCGGCGAGCTGACCGATCTCATCCTTTCTCTCCACGTCGATCTGGTGAGTCAGATCACCCCTGGCCATCCTGTTGGCGATCGCGGTGATCTTGCCGATCGGCTTGCTGAGGCCAGACGCGATGAACCACGTGATGACGGCGAGCAACGCCATGCCGCTCACACCGATGATGATGCTGGTCCAGAGAACCCGGCGCACCTTGGAGAGGACGTCCCCATCCGGCACGAACGCCGTCAGGATGATCGGCGACTCCAGCCCCGGAGTTTTCTCTCCGGCCACGAGGCTCGCTTCGCTCTGCAGGTGGGAGGACGCTACGTACTCCCCGCCAGTCTCGAGGGAGAAGCTGCCGACCTCGCCATTGCCGGACGTGGGCAGCCAGGACCGCAGCTCATCGTTGAAGGAAAGGCCGACCTCGACCCCTTCCGGAGCTGCGTACGCGAGAGGCGTCCAGCCGGCAGTGCTCAACACCGCCGTCCGAGCCCCGGGCATTCCGTTCTGCCAAAGGGTGCGGGCGACGCCGTCGATCCGGGCCTGGATGGCGTTCCAGTCACTGAAGGCGATCAGGAGACCATTCACGTCGCCGGACGAGCTTTGTGCCGGGCACGAGAAGACGTATGTCTGCTCACAGTTCTGCCCGATTTCGCGCAGCACCTCGTCAAAGGTGAGGGTCACACCGATCGGGGTCTTCCCGACATAAGTGGGTGCCCGAGCAATGCTCCGGCCACGCAGCACGTTGTCCGCTACGCCGGTTGCCGTCGTCGCGTACGCGAGGATCCGGCCCGACACGTCGGTCACCGCGACGAGCGAAAACGCAGGCGCAGAGGAGATCATTTCCGAGAGCTTCCCGCGGAGCTCCTCCAGGGTCTCGAACTCGATGGCGAGACCGTAAACATCCTCCTGGACCCAGCTCTCGAACGTCTCGACCTGCCTTGCCATGTACTCGTTGAGCTGCCGTGATTCCACTTGCACGACAAGGGACATCAGACGTTCGCTGGCCTGCAGAGACTGCTGGCGGGATGCTCTGTATGAAAGTCCGACGATTCCGAGGATGAGCACCAGCGCCGGGATCAATACCCCGACGATCTTGGCGCGCACTCCCAGGCTTGACCAGGACCTGCGGGTTTTCACGGGTCACTCTCCCCTCTGCTTCGCGTGCCGGGGCTCGGCGATCTGTCGGCCGGGGGCTTCCGGGCCCGGCGAGGGCCGAGCCCGGAGAGCCTTCATCCCGTCCGTTTCTCAAAGCCCTAGAGCGATTCCAGCTCCGTGGGCTTCCCGGCAGCTTGCCGTGCCGCCTTCCACTCGGGATGGGTGATGAACACATCCGAGCCGGGCGAGCTGCTCAGGATGTCGAAGTAGTCGAGATGGAACTTGTCCTTGAGAACCTCGACCTCCGGCTTGCACTTGACGACGTAGACCGTCTGCACCGACTGGTGATCCCAGTCACGCCACTGCTGCGAGTCCTTGAGGAACGTGTAGGTGCGGCCCTCGAGAGCCTTAACGATCGCAGGCGCATCGAAGGAGCCAGCGGTCTCCGCGGCGGTCTTGAACTCATAGAGAATCGTGTAGGCCGAAGCCCCGGAGGTGCTGGGGTAGCGACCGTACTTGGCCGAGTACTGCTCCACGAACTGGCGGCCCCGATCGAATCCGTACTTGTAGGGAACCTGCCAGCACCACGGCAGCGCGCCGACGACGCCCTCCATGACCTTCGGACCGGCCGCTTCGGCCATGCCCAGCGTCAGGTTCGGCACGACGATCTCAGCGCTCTCCTTGAGCCCCATGGCGGTGGCCATCCGGATTCCGTTCGCCATGTCGTTCCCGAACAGCACGAGAACGAGGACTTCGGGGTTGACCATCTTGGCGAGACCGAGAGCCTTCTTGAAGTCGGCTTCCGTCGCGCCCGGGAAAGGAGTGCGCACACCCTTGTGCACTTTCTCATCCGTCGTGTTCGTGAACTTCCGGAAGGAGTCTTCGGTCGTCCAACCCCAGGTGTAGTCGGCCGTGACGTAGAAGAACTTCTTGCCGGCGTGGTTCTTGTTCATGTACTGAGCCATCGCCTTCGCACCGGCCCAGGCGTCGTAGCACTCGCGGAACGTGTGGCGGTGCCCTTCCTTGCCCGTGGTGGCGGTGGAGTACGTCAGGGTGCCGAAGAACGGGACGCCCCGCTGCTGGCAGACGTGCCCCGCGGCGACCGCGACACTGCTCGCGGAGCCGCCGAAGATCATCTGGGCCCCTTCATCGATGAGCTCATTGACGTTGTTCGTCGAGACATCCGCCTTGGACTGGGAGTCCCGCCAGATCAGCTCGATCTGCTTGCCCAACACCCCTCCTGCTGCGTTGATCTCCTCGATGGCCATCTGAGCGGCACGGTACTGATCCGCTCCCATCGCCGAATACGGTCCTGTCTTCGGGTAGTTGAGGCCGACCTTCACGACATCGGCGGCCATCGCCGTCGTGAAGGTTGCGAGGAGGAACACAAGAGCAGTGAGGATCACAACCCGTCGCATGGTTTACTCCTTTCCCGACTCGGGTACTTGCTCGCTCCTGCTGCCTTCTTCTGCCATGCCGTCCCTTCGTCCCAGATGACCGATCTCAAGTTGCCTGGGCGGCGCTTACCAGCTTCGTCGTCTCTTCCGAGCTCAACACTCGGTTGATATCCATGAGGAACACGACTCGGGCATCAACCTTCCCCACGCCCAGGATGAAGTCCGAGTCGTCCGAGCCACCGCCGAAGTTCGGAGGCGGTTCGATCCAATTGGCCGCGATGTTGAGAACCTCGAGCACCTCGTCGACGAGGACGCCCATGGTCAGGTCCGTGCCGTCAGCGTCGTACTGGACGACGATGATCACGGTCTGATCCGTGTTCTCCGTCTTGCCCATGCCGAACTTGAGGCGCAAATCGATGACCGGGATGACCTTGCCTCGCAGGTTGATCACGCCCCGAATGAACTCCGGGGTCCGGGGTACGCGGGTGACCTCCATGAGGCCGATGATCTCGCGCACCTTGAGGATCTCGAGGCCGTACTGCTCTTCGGAAAGCTTGAACGTCATGTACTTTCCGGCGAGCTTGGCGCCGAACCCAGTGCTTGCCTCGCCAGCGCAGTCGCCGGACTGCCTGTTCGCGGCAGCTTCCGTCGTCATTCTGATCTCCCCTCTTGCCCCGGCGCGGGACTTCGCCCCGTGTGGAGCGGGTGCGCATCACGCGCACCCTGCCCGTTTCCGCCACTCTTCGAGAGTGAGCGCAACCGGGCTCTTGGATCGGCTCTGCGCGAGGGTTGAGACCCGAGACGGGTGCCGGTCCGCTGGGGCGGCGGCGCTGGGCGAG
>CP070725.1:1215552-1219550 GCA_020350845.1 Candidatus Bipolaricaulota bacterium | reverse complement strand
GCTCGTTGGCCTCCTCGAGGAGCGCCTGCGCGGTCTCGTGGGAGATCGCGTTGTACAGCGGGAACATGTCCCCGATCGGCTCGGCGAGAACCTCCTCACAGATGCGCTTGATGTCCTCCCAGTAGCCCTTTTCCTTGAGGTAGTAGTTCGCAAACAGCATGCGGTTCTCGAGGTACAGATCGGCCTCGGGCGCGAAGCCGCCGAAGTCGGGGCAGTCGTTGCACTCCGCGCACAGCTCCGGCTCGTCGACGATGCGGCAGAAGTAGCCGAGCGAGCGGTTGAAGTTCTTGCGCCAGGTTCCCACCGGCATCCGAGGAAGGCCGGCCCAGAACGCCCCGAGGGCGCGGTAGGAGCCGTACGACACGTAGGTGTCGTCGAGCTCGAGGCAGCGCCTGGACATGGCGTCGGTCTTCGCAGGAATCCCTGCCACGACGGCTGCAATCGGATTGAATTCCCCGGCGCGCAGCCAGTTCGCCGCCGTCCAGTAGAGCGCCATGATGTCGGTCTCCACGGCGACCGCGTCGACGAATCCCGTGGCTCCAGCCGTCTCGATGGCGAGGAAGTCGGGGTTCATGCGCAGGCTCTTCATCCCCCAGTGCTTCCCCTTGAGGTATGTCTCCTCCTCGTTGTCCGCGCCCCCGAGGAAAGCGTTGGCGAGCGTGTAGTAGGCCTGCGAGAGGTGGTTGACGATCTGCTTGTCGTCCGTCGACACGACGAAGTCACCGACGGCCTCCTCACTCACCTCGTCCAGCTCGTCGGGCACCCCGAGCGCGGTACGGAACGTTTCGATGATCTCCTCGAGCACCGCCCTCCCGGCATCGTCGTAGGTGATCATGACCGCTTCGTTCACGAAGTAGCCGAGCGCGGTTTGGACGTCCATCGCGTCCTGTGCACCGGCTATGAGCGCACAGCCGATCAACAAGCCTCCGAGTAACAGCGCGACCTTCCTCATCCCTGCTCCCCCTCCTTGGGCGTGATTCGCCAACTATAGCGGGCGTTTCCTCCAACCCCAACCATCTACCCGTGCCTAGAGTCCGAGTTCCTCGTTCACCTTCTCCAGCAGGTCGCCCGCGTTGAGATGGGACAGCGCGTTGTACAGCGGGAACTGCTCCCCGATCGGCTCGGCCAGGACGCTTTCTAGAACCCGCTTCGCGTCTTCCCAGTGGCCGAGCGGCATGAGGTAGTACTCGGCGAACATGACCCGGTTCTCGAAGTACTGCAGACTGATCGGGTCGATCAGATCGGCGACTCCGTCGCAGAACGACGGCTCCTCGACCACGTGGCAGAAGTAGTAGAGCACCTTGTCGTAATCCTGCATCAGCCCGCCGGTGAACACCGCAGAGATCGGGTCGCTCGGCATCCCCTGCCAGAAGCCGGCGAGCGCGCGGTAGGATCCGTAGATCGAGTACGTGGAATCGAGCTCGAGAGCGCGCTCGGACATCGCGAGCGACTTCTTCGCGATCCCCGCGCGGATCGCGGCGAAGATGTCCGGCTCCGCCCAGCGCAGCCAGTTGCCGTTCGCCCAGAACAGCGCCGCGACGTCCGTCTCCTGGCGCACGGCGGCGACGAAGCCGTCCTGTTTCTCGAACGAGACGAAGGCGGGATTCATCCGCAGGCTCTTGAAGCCCCACTGCTTCCCCTTGAGGAACGCAGCGCGTTGCGCCGCCACCGGCGCGTCGCGCAGGAACGCGTCGGCGTACGAGTAGTAGGCCTGCGACAGCTTGTTCACGAGGTGCTTGTCCTCCGGCGCCACCGGGAGTCTGCCGACCTCGTCCTCGGACGACTCGTCGAGGTACTCGGGCACCCCGAGGGCGTCCTTGAGGGCCTCGATCGCCGCCTCCAACTGCGCCTTCCCCTCCTCGGTGAGCGGCACCATCACGTCGGAGCTCTCGGGAAAGAGCGCGAGGACGTCCTCCAGCGCATCGGCCCACAGCGGGGCGGAAGCTACGGCACACACCAGCACGGCAAGCAGTACGTGTCGCATCACGGTGATCCCCCTCCTCGAGGTCGCAAGAGGCTATCCCTGGCGGCACCGCTTCGTCAACCGAGGGACGACGAAGGCCGTCGCCGCAGGGCGTTGGGCGGCACCGGCTCTTGCGGTATAGTTCCCCGCGACATCCAGTCACAAGATCAGGAAGGAGGCCTTTCATGGCAAGCCCCACCGTGGATGCCGACCTCTGCGTGAGCTGCGGTCTGTGCTCCCAGGTCTGCGATGAGGTGTTCGAGATGGGCGGCGACGGCGTCGCTGCCGTCAAGGACGGAGCCAACCTCGGCGCGGACTGCATCCAGGATGCGATCGATCAGTGCCCCGTTGGGGCGATCAGCGCGTAGAAGCGACGCGGAGGTCGGTGATGCCGCCTCCGCGTCGATCCTTTCCCGGCCCCTCTTGCGGCTGCGGATCCTTGTCCCCTTGAGCTCTCGTCTCGTCGACCGATGCTTGCCGCCTCCCCGCTCCCGGGCTAGGATGGGGCGGTGATGGGCGGTGTCGAGACCGACGTTCGGACTTGCACTAGGGAGCGGTGGTGCGCGGGGCTCTGCGCATGTCGGCGTGCTCAAAGCGCTCGAGGAGCACGGACTCGTTCCCGATGTGATCGTCGGCTCGTCGATGGGCGCCCAGGTGGGCGGCGCCTTTGCCGCTGGGATCCCCTCCGACACGCTCATCTCTCAATGGCAGACGGCATCGTTCGCGCGGCTCGTGAAGACGCTCCTGCCGACGATCCCGTGGGGAGGCTGGAGCTCGGGCACCGAGATCAGCCGCATGATGCACCGGCTCGTGGGCGAGGTGCGCATCGAGGACCTGCCGATTACGTTCGCCGCCGTCGCCACCGATCTGCAGACGGGACGCCCCCACGTTCTGACGGAGGGATCCCTGGTTCAGGCGATCCGCGCGAGCCTCTCGGTCCCCGGGCTGTTCACTCCGGTGTGGGTCGACGGGCACCTGCTGATTGACGGCGGGGTGACGGATCCGCTCCCCGTCGACGTGACGCGTTCCCTCGGCGCTGATGTCGTCGCCGCGGTGGACGTTCTCGTCTGCCCCGAGGACGTGCCGCTGACCGGGCTCCCTGCGTTCGGTCAAGGGGAGCGGCTGCTCGGGATCGTCAAGCGGCTCTCCGAGGGGAACGGAATGGACAACGGCGATCGACGCTTCCACCCCAACGTCTTCTCGGTGCTGTTCCAGATGTCGACGGTCTTCCAGAAGCGGGTGAGCGAGCTCGGACTTCGTATCCAGCCGCCCGACGTCCTCATCCGGCCTGACTTCTCCTCCGATCCGCCGTGCTACAGCGACGTCGGCGGCGGGATCGAGGCGGGGAGAAGGGCCGCCGAGGAAGCGCTCCCCGCGATCCGCGAATGCCTCGGGTGATCCCCGGGCCCGGTCGTCCTCCCTAGATCATGAACTCCTCGTCCCGGCGACTCGCCGTGCTCCCCCTTGCCGTCGTCGCGGTCTCCTTCGGCGCGATCCTCGTGCGTCTCTCCTCCGAGGCCTCGCCGCTCGCGATCTCCGCCTGGCGGCTTACGCTCGCAGCGCTCGCGTTCGCTCCGTTCGCCCTTCACGACCGATCGCTGCGGACGATTCCCCGGCGCACCTTCGCACTCTGCGCGTTGAGTGGCGGCTTCCTCGCACTGCACTTCATCCTCTGGATCACATCGTTACGCCACACCTCGGTCGCGAGCTCCGTCGTCCTCGTCTCGACGAGTCCGATCTTCGTCGCCATCGGATCGAGTCTCTTTCTCAGGGAGCGCCCCTCGCGGAGGGTCGTCGGCGCCGTCGTCGTGTCGCTCGCCGGGGTGATCCTCATCAGCCTCGCGGGGCTCCGTGAGGGAGGCAGCTCCGCGGGAGGCGATCTGATGGCGCTCGGCGGCGCGATCATGGCGTCGGGCTACTTTCTCGCCGGGCGCCGCGTGCGCCAGTCGCTCCCCCTCAGGGTCTATGCCTTTCTCACGTATGCCTGTGCGGCGGTGATCCTCCTCGTGGTCTGCCTGGTGGCGCGCCAGGCGCT
>CP070725.1:1209932-1215452 GCA_020350845.1 Candidatus Bipolaricaulota bacterium | reverse complement strand
TGCTGGAGAAGGACGTTCAGACAGGCAAGCCGTTGCTCCTCATCGCCAAGGACGTCACCGGCGAAGCCCTCACCACGCTGGTCCTCAACAAGCTGAAGGGGACGCTCTCCAGTTGTGCTGTCAAGGCCCCAGGATTCGGCGATCGCCGCAAGGCGATGCTCGAGGACATTGCGGTCCTCACCGGCGGCACGGTCGTGGCCGAGGACGCCGGGATGCAGATCAAGGACACCACGCTCGACATGCTTGGTACCGCCGAGAACATCAAGATCGACAACAACAACACGACGATCATCGGCGGCAAGGGCAAGCAGGAGTCGATCCAGGGCCGAATCGAGCAGATTGAAGCTCAGATCGAGACGACCGACTCGGACTACGACCGCGAGAAGCTCGAGGAGCGGAAGGCGAAGCTCGCCGGCGGTGTTGCCGTGATCAAGGTCGGCGCCCCGACCGAAACCGAGCTGTCCGAGAAGAAGCATCGCATGGAGGACGCTCTCGAAGCGACCAAGGCCGCCGTCGATGAAGGGATCCTTCCCGGAGGTGGCGTCGCCCTGCTGCGCGCCGGCAAGAGCCTCGATGAACTCGAGGCCGACAACGACGAGCGGATCGGCGTGAACATCCTGAGCCGAGCCCTCGAGGCGCCTCTGCGGCAACTCGCGGACAACGCCGGCTTCGAGGGAGCAATCGTCGTCGAACGTGTCAAGCAAGAGAAGAAGAGCACGGGATTCGACGTCCTCACGGAGAGCTATCGCGACATGTTCGAGGCGGGGATCATCGACCCCACCAAGGTGACGCGATCGGCCCTCCAGAATGCGATCTCCATCGCTGGGATGCTGCTCACGACCGACGCCCTCGTGGCCGAGATCAAGGAGAAGGAAGAGGCTCCGATGGCCCCGCCGATGCCCGGCGGAATGCCTTACTAGGTATAGCTTATCGCTTGCCGCCAGCCCCTCGGCCGACTACCATCGGCCGAGGGGATTCCATTGGCCAGGCGTCTTCGACTGGGTGTTGCACTCGGTGGGGGCGGAGCCCGCGGGTTCGCCCATCTCGGCGTGCTGATCGCGCTCGAGCGCGGCGGCATCCCGGTCGACGTCGTCACTGGGACGAGTCTCGGTGCGGCCATGGGCGCCGCTCGCGCCCTCGCCATGGATCTCCCACGTCTCGCCCGTGTGCTCGGGTGCCTCGACCTCAATGCGCTACTTCAAGTGTCGAGTGGAACCATGCGTGAGATTCAGCGAGCGATCGGCCGCGGGGTGATCGAATACGTCCGTGGCCCGACGTGGCGTGACCCCGATCGCGAGTCGCCAAGCACGACGCGAATGCGAGACCTGTTCTCCCTCCTTACAGGCGGCCGGACGTTCGCGGACGCCGTGCTCCCGTTCGCCGCGATCGCCGCCGATCTCGAGACGGGGGAGCAGGTTATCCTGAGAGAGGGAAGCCTCGGCGAAGCGATTGCCGCGAGCACTGCGGTTCCCGGAGTCTTCCCGCCCGTCTCCCACGACGGTCGCTACCTGATCGACGGGGGGATCCTCGACAAGATCCCCGTCGACGTCGCGATCGACCTCGGCGCAGAGGCCGTCGTCGCCGTCGACACAGGGGCTCCGCTCACGAGAGAGGTCCACACGAGCTTCGATGCCCTGCTGCAGTCGGAACGAATCACGTCACGCCGGCTGACGGCGCTTCAGCTCGACCTCGCCGCCGAGCAGCTCGGCGGCCGACTCCTCGTGATTCGACCCCCGATCGGGTGGATGACGATGTTCGAGTTCGCGCAGCTCCCGCAGGCGGTCGCCGCCGGAGAGACGGCCGCCCGCGAGAAGCTCGACGAGATCAGCGACATGCTTCACCGCAGGCGGCGGATCAGCCCCCGTTGGTCACCGAGAAGGACTCCCCCTCGTCACGAGCCGTGAGTCCATCGGCGTCCGTGACGACCACCCGGACGCAGTAGCCGGAACCATCCGCGACCGAGCTCGAGTCCCATGTGTATGCGCCCCCGTTGGCGAGGCCTTCGGCGAGCGTCAGCCACGTCTCGTCCGGCGTTCGCAGCCAGAGGTCCACCCGAAGGCTCGTTGCCTCCCCGTCAGGATCAGAGGCCTGCCAAGTGATCACGACCACTCCGCTGAGCGCCAGCTGCTCCTCGTCAGGGTGGATGAGGGTCACCTTCGGCGTGGTGCGTGCGGCGATCGCTGCCGAGTTCTCCCCGCGCGGCGTTCCGTTCAGTGGGACGCCGTCGGCATCGAGCCCGGTGCGCCGCACCCCATCGTTGCTCGCCCAGTTCCCGGGACCCGCTCCTTGGGCGGCGTCGATCCGCTCCATGGACGCCCAGGGGGGCTCTCCCGCCGAGGAAGAGCCTGCCGGCCACACCCCTCCGTCCGGATTGAGGCTGTCCACCGTCTGCCCTTGACTGTCGACGAGCAGGAGGGCGACTCCGTCATTGCGTAGTGAACCGCTGTAGATCAGATCGGCGACGATGTCGCTCACGGTCTCGTCGTCCGTTCGCTCGAGGAGGAAGAAGCCTCCGGCGGGGATGACCGTCGTACGTAGCTCTTTCGTGTTCCCCGAGACCTCGCCGAGGTGGATCACGGCCTCCCCCAAGACGAGCGTCCACCCCGTGAGCTCGATGTCCTCGTCGGTGGGGTTGTGGAGCTCGATCCATTCGTCCGATGAGCTCGCCTGGGTCCCCGCCCACGCGACCTCGTTGATCACCGGCGATCCGAGCGATCGCAGCGCCCCCGCCAGGGTAACCAGCCCCGCCAGCAAGATGCCAAGCAGCGCCGTGCGTTTCATCGTGCCTCCTTGTGCGTGTCGCGGCGCCACCCTGTCGCGCTACGTGTGTTATCTTATCCTATATGCTACACGCACCTTTGTCAACTCCTGCTTGCGTCTCTCCCGTACTGCTCGCTTGTTGGCACCCCTGCGCTTCCGTACACTGACCGCCGCTTCGCACTCGCTCTGCCCCAATCTAGGGAGGCGCCGTGTACCTCAAGCAGTTCCGAACCGGCGGCGATCGCAACTTCGGCTATGTCGTCGCGGATGACGCGGCGGGCATCGCAGCGATCATCGACCCCTCGTTCGCCCCCGAGGCGCTCGCAGCCTTTGTCACGGACAAGGGTTGGACCCTCGCATACAGCTTCTGCACGCACGATCACCCCGATCATACGAACGGGAACGCTGCGCTCAAGCGGCTCACGGGATCGCCGGTGCTCCTCTACGGCGCAGTCGACGCCGGCAGCGGTCTGGCGGTCGTCGACGGAAGCCGCTTTCCCCTCGGGGGGCTCGAGATCGTCGTCCTCCACACCCCCGGGCACACGGAGGACTCGATCTGCCTCCTCGTCGAGAACGCGCTGTTCACCGGGGATACGCTCTTCGTCGGCAAGGTGGGCGGCACGGGCTTCGGCGACGATGCACGGGCGGAGTATGCTTCCCTGCACGAGAAGCTGCTCTCCTTGCCGGACGGCTGTCGTGTCTTCCCGGGCCACGACTACGGCGTCGCCCCGGAATCCACGATCGGCCACGAGCGGGAGACGAATCCGTTTCTTCTGCAGCCCGACTTCGAGGCGTTCGTGCACCTCAAGAGAACATGGACGGAGTACAAGAAGGCCCACGGGATTGCGTGACGCCGTGGTATGTCGACAGCTTCCGAAGCGACTACCTCGAACGGTACGCACACCGCGATGATGCGGAAGCGGATCGCGAGGTGCGCGCGATCTGTCGTCTTCTCGGCCTCGAGCCGACGTGCCCGCTTCTCGACCTCGCCTGTGGCGCGGGGCGCCACCTTCTCGCGCTGCACCGCATCGGGTTCCTTGCCCTCACCGGCATCGACCTTTCCGCGGACCTCCTCGCGGAGGCGCGCCGGCGTCTCGACGAAAGCGGCGGAAGCTCCGTGCGCCTGGTGCGCGCCGACATGCGTCGGATCCCGTTTCGCCACGCCTTCGAGGCAGTCCTTTCCCTGTTCACGTCCTTCGGGTACTTCGCAGCAGATCGCGAGAACGAGGCGGTACTCGATGCGACGCGGGACGCCTTGCGGCCGGGAGGCACGTTGCTCATCGACACGCTGAACGCCCCTGCGGCGATCGATGCCCTGGTCCGCGACGAGGAGATCGAGTGCGCGGAGGGCAGCGTCCGCGTGCGTCGCCGCTACGACCCCGTGAGCAGGCGGATCGAGAAGACGGTTCATGGGGTCAGCGACGGTCGTGCTGCGCGCCCCATTCGGGAGTCGGTCCGCATCTACGACGGCGGCGAGCTGCGCGCGCTTCTCGAAGGCGCCGGCTTCTGCGAGGTGACGTGCTACGGCTCCCTTGATGGGACGCCCTATACCCCGACCAGTGCACGCCTCGTGGCCGTGGGGAGGAGCCCGAAGCGTTGAACTACAGTGTTCGCTTGCCTCTGGACATCGCATACCCGCAGTCGCCGCTCGCGTGCGATCTCGCGGCCGACGATCCCGGAGCCCGTGCGCTCTTCGCATGCCACGACGGCGATCTCGATCGACTCGCCGGGCGCCGCCTGAGGGAGCGGCGAGGCAGCGACGAGGCCTCACGGACGGTGGAGCGATTCAACCAGGCAATCGGCGCCGATCCCGCGGCGATGCGCAATGCCTCGAAGCTCGCCCACGGCGAGGCGCTGTGTGTCATCACCGGGCAGCAGGTCGGATTCCTCGGGGGCCCCGCCTACAGCGCCTACAAGATCGTCACCGCGCTTCGCCTCGCCTCCGAGCTCACGTCGCGCCTTGGAGTCGCCGTTGTCCCGGCATTCTGGATGGCGACACAGGACCACGACCTCGGCGAAGTCAGTCGATGCCACGCCCTCGGAGCCGACGGGGAGATCACGGCCGTCCGCTTCGATTGGGACGGTGGGGGACGACCGATCGCCGCACTGCCGTTGACGCCGGAAGTGCGCTCCGCGTACGAGCAGTATCTCCAGGTGGCGTTTGCCCCCGGGCAACGCGCTCGGATCGCCGCCCTCACGGAGGCCGGGCCCGACGACGACTACTGCCTGTGGCACGCGCGCATCCTCGCGCGCCTCTTCTCCTCGCGGGGACTGGTCGTCGTGGACCCCTCACGGCTCGACACACCGTCGCGCCCGTTCTACGAGCGGGTCTGTGCATCGCCCGACGGGATCCGTGTCGCCCTCGAAGCGGGCGGCGACGCCGTCGCGTCCGCCGGCTATCCGCTGCCCCTTCCCCTCGATCGCGCAGGCCGGCTTTTCGTGGAGAAGGGGAACGGTCGACGGACTCGGCTTTCTGCGGCCGATCGTGCAGCGTGTGCACGAATCCGCAGCGGCGACTGGCGCGCCTCTCCCGACGCCGCCCTCCGACCGCTTCTTGCGGACAGCCTCCTGCCGGTCATCGCCGATGTGCTCGGACCCGGGGAGATTGCCTACCACGCGTTGCTCTCTCCTCTCTACCGTCTCTTCGATGTGCCCCAACCGGTTCCTGTCCCCCGCCTGAGCTGCACCCTGGTGACGCCTTCGGAGCACGACCTGATGATCGCTGCCTGCGCGACCCCCGAGACAGTCGTCGGCGGCCGG
>CP070725.1:1205348-1209832 GCA_020350845.1 Candidatus Bipolaricaulota bacterium | reverse complement strand
TTGCGCGTGCTGTGCGATCTCGGCGAGCTCCAGGAGCGGTCGGCCGAGGAGGCCGGGCCGACGTATGAGATCCCGGAGGGTGTCTGCGACGTCATCCGAACCGCAATCTCCGAGGGCCGGGAGGGACTGACCTTTGCCGAGGGCGCAGCGATCCTCGGGACGTACGGCATCGAGGTCTGTCCGTACGCCTATGCCGAGGGGCCTGACGAGGCGGTCTCGTTCGCCAAGGAGTACGGCTACCCGGTGGTCGCGAAGCTTGACGCCCCGGGTCTTGCGCATCGCTTCGAGCGAGGAGCGGTGCTCACGGGGCTTCATTCTCGAGAGGCGCTGACATCGGCCGTCGAAGGGCTCTCTCACATCGCGGTCGACGATCTCGCTGAGGCGCGAGTCCTCATCCAGCCTCAGCTCGAAGGGCGGGAGCTGATCCTCGGGATGGAACGAGATCGCTCGTTCGGACCGGTCGTCATGTTCGGGATTGGGGGAACACTCGTCGAAGCGCTTCAGGACGTCTCGTTTGCCGTCGCTCCGCTGGCGCGGGCCGACGCCGATCGGATGATCCGTTCGATCCGCTCGTTCCCTCTGCTCGAGGCGTTCCGCGGCCAAGCGGCGGCCGATCTGGACGCCCTGGCAGAGGCTCTCGTCGGCCTCGGAAGGCTCGCGGCCGAGATCCCCGAGATCGAGGAGATCGACCTCAACCCGACGATGGCTACGGACCGTTTCGCCGTCGCCGTGGACATCCTCATTCGTCTGAGGACTGCCGGCGGCGCGGGCGCGGGTGCCTGGTAGGTGTGCCGTAGCTCGTGGCCTGTGGCCTGCAGCGCGTCGTGATGTTGCCGTCGTCCTGGTGATTCCCGCGTTCTACCCCCCACGCGCTACAGGCCCAGAAGGCGGCAGCCCGAGAGCACGGAGAGGGGCACACGTTGACGGCGTGGAGAGCCTGCCCTAGAGTGGGTCTCTCACGCACCGGTCGAGGAATGGAGGCATCGATGGGCCAGGAAGCGTTGCTCAAGAAGGTCGACCTCTTCCAGGGGCTCGACGACGGCGAGCTCGTGGAGATCGAGCAGATCTGCAAGAGCCGCTATCACGGCGGGGGCGAGGTGCTCTTCTCGGAGGGAAGCCGCGGCGAGGAGATCTACATCGTCAAGAAGGGCAAGGTGCGGATCGACCTCAAGCTCGGGCGAAAGGAGGACGACTGCGCGACGGTTCATCGGATCCGTTCGGGCCTGGTGTTCGGTGAGCTGGCGCTGGTCGACCAACGGGCACGTTCCGCGAGTGCGACGTGCGAAGGGCCGTGCGAGATCCTGTACTTGAGCTGCAAGCAGCTCGTCGAGCTCTTCGAGCGGAACAACCGCATCGGATACGTCGTTCTCGGGAATCTCGCCCGGCTGATGGCAACGCGGCTTCGCAAGACGAACCTGCAGCTCGTCGCCAGCGTCTGCTGGGAGTAGAGGAAGCCATGGCACAACTGACGACGGACGCCTATTCCCCCAAGGAGATTGCCGGACGCATCGCCGCTGTGGCCCAGTCGAAGGGCGCACTCGACGTCTTCCGGCTTCTCGTCCTTGCCGTCCTCGCCGGCGTGTTCATCGGCTTTGGGGCGAACTTCTTCACGATGGTCGTTCACGAGACCGGCCTCGCCCTTGGGCTGACGAAGCTCATCGGCGGCTTCGTCTTCTCCCTCGGACTGATCCTCGTCGTGCTCGCGGGCGCCGAGCTGTTCACCGGGAACATGCTGATGGTGATGGGCTTCGTCGACGGGGCCATCGGCGCTCCGCGGCTCCTCCGTAGCTGGTCCCTCGCCTACATCGGCAACTTCGCAGGCTCCCTGCTCCTCGTGGTGCTCGTGTTCTGGAGCCGCCAGTGGGCGATCAACGGTGCAGCGGTCGGGGCGAAGGCCCTGCTCATCGCCAACGCCAAGGTCAACCTGACCTTTGCCGAAGGCTTCACGCGGGGGATCCTCGCCAACGCACTGGTTTGCCTTGCTGTCTGGCTTTGCTTCGGGGCCCGGAGCGTGACCGACAAGATCCATGCGATCATCTTCCCGATCACCGCGTTCGTCGCCGCCGGCTTCGAGCACAGCGTGGCCAACATGTACTTCGTGCCTCTCGGGATCGCACTCAAGTCCGATCCCTCCGTGCTCACGGCGGCCGAGGCGATGGCCGGCGGAACCGTAGACCTCGCGCAGCTCACCTGGGCGGGCTTCGTGGTGCGGAACCTTGTGCCCGTCACCCTCGGCAACATGGTGGGCGGCGGGCTTCTCGTGGGCATCGTCTACTGGTCGATCTACCTCCGGGAGTTCTCGTTCCGTAGCATCGGGAAACTTGCGGGAATCGCCTTCCGCCTCGTGTTCTTCGTGAATCCACGGACGCTGTCCCCGCGGAAGATCTCCGCCAACCTGTCGGGCCTTCGCGCCGTCGCCAAGAAGCGGAAGGGCTCACGGCCCGTCCCGCGTGACCTGACGACGCTCGTGGACGAAGACGAGGACTGATTCCGGGGACACAATACTCATTTCGTGGACGCTGGCGTCACGACGCGATAGCCTCGCTCCTCCCAAAGCGACAGCAGAAGTCGCTAAGGTGAGCGAGTATCCGGATGTGCCGTCAGACTTCCGTGACCGCTGCCGGCGCCGCCGGAATCCAGGAAATGAGCATTGCGTCCCCACTCAGGTCACGGCGGGAGCCAGCAGGCGCCGTGATCCGTGGAACTCAGGGCTTGGTAGCGCGGACGCCGATGCTCGCCATCGAGGCGGCGAGTCTACGCGCCTCCTCGGACGTCAGGCCGACGTCTTCCGGTGTCGTCGTCTTGCCGTCGACAACGAGGGTCGGATCCCCGTCGCCCGAGAGCGCGGCGTCGAAGACGACCTCCTTCTCGACCTCGACCTCGCGGAAGCCCGCGTCCGCGATCGCCGCGAGATACTCCTCCTTCCGGAGGGCTCCGGCGATGCAACCCGCGTAGGCATCGAGGGAGCTGCGGATCGCGTCAGGGAGCTCCGCGAGCGCGACGATGTCCGAGACGATCAGCCGTCCGCCCGGCTTCAGCGCGCGAAACGCCTCGCGGAAGACCTGCGGCTTGTCGGGGGAGAGGTTGATCACGCAGTTCGAGATCACGACGTCGACCTCTCCGTCGGCGACGGGAAGATGCTCGATCTCGCCGAGCCGGAACTCGACGTTCCCGATGCCGTTCCTGGCGGCGTTCGCCCGGGCGCGATCGATCATGTCGGTCGTCATGTCTACGCCGATGACCCGCCCGGTCCCGCCGACGGCCTGCGCCGCGAGGAAGCAGTCGATCCCGGCGCCGGAGCCAAGGTCGAGGACCACCTCTCCCTCCGCCAGGGATGCCAGCGCCGTGGGATTCCCACAGCCGAGGCCGAGATCCGCACCCTCCGGGAGGGAGGCGAGTTCGGCCTCCGAGTACCCGAGGGTGCGGCTCACGGAGTCGTTGTCCCCGCAGCACGACGGGCTGCGGCAGCTACAGGACTGCCGTGCCGCCTCGGCGTACCGTTTTCTTACGACCTTTCGGATGTCGGCTTCGTCCATCGCGTCCCTCCTACGACTGATCCTCGGGATCGAGGCCTCCGAGTGCCGATCGCACGGCCCCCGCCAATCCGTCGGCCTTGGTGAGAACGATGCAGCAGATCTCCCCGTTGCTCTCCACGGTCGTCAGCGCGAGCTTGTCGCCCCCCCGGATCCCCGCCTTCTCGCGAACGCTCTTGGGGAGGACCATCTGCCCCCGATCGTCGACAGGGACGAGAGCCTCAACTGCCATGCACCCACAGCCCGACGTCTTCTCCTGCTTCTCGCTGGACATCGCGCCTCCCTCAGTGCTGATCACTCTGATGAATCAGAGTGAGATGATATCACTGATGTGTCAGCGTGTCAAGGGTCTCACCAGAGTCGAGGAAGCGGTCAGGGTTCTGGGGACACAACCTGTAAATCCTCCTGGGCCTTGATCGCTTGGGTTCCACGAGGAATTGAGGTATGTGTCCCCGAAACTGTGGGCGGCCCGCGGGAGGACCTCCCCCCACGGGCCGCGTCGGTGCTTTCTTGTCAGGCCTTTCCTACTCCCTACCTCCTACTGCCCACACGCCACGAGCTACTTGCCTCACCGATTCGAGGCGCCTACTCCGGCGGCGGAGGAAGGACCTCCACGCGCAGCCAGATGACGGTGTCGTCGACGAAGCCGAGACGAATGTCGTAGTAGCCCGGCGTCAGCTCTTCGGTCTCGAAACCGAAGCAGAACTGCTCCGTCACGTGATCGTACGGCACGAAGCCCGCATCGAGAGGAACCCGCACGTCGAAGTCCTCGCCGATCTCGCTCACGTAGTAGAAGGTGAAGATGACCGGCTCATCGAGCGGCACGCCGTCTTCGTCGCAGATGGTGAAGCATCCTGTGATCGGCTCGCCTACAACGTATTGCGCGAGCAGTTCGAGCTCGCCAACGATGTACGGCTCCTCGCCTTCTGGCCATCCTCGGTCGAGGAAACC
>CP070725.1:1197881-1205248 GCA_020350845.1 Candidatus Bipolaricaulota bacterium | reverse complement strand
CCGTCGTCCAGCTCCCGGTGAACCACCCAGACGCCCACCCGGTACTGGCCACCAGCATCAACAGGGCAAGAGCAGCAATGAATCCCCGAGCTCGCACGTGACCGATCCCTCCCTCAGTCATACATCGCCAGACAGCATCGTTACCGTCGGCATGGGTCATCGTGCCAAGGTACGTCGGGAGCGGCATGCCCACGACGGAATCGTGCCGCGAGGGCCGGGAAAGCGGTCACCTGGAGGATCACCACAGGTCCATCGGAGAACCGACACAGGGGTGACGATGAGTGTCTGGACATCCGCACCGAGGACGCTAGACTTGCCTCTATGAGGCGCTTTGTCATCCTCGCCCATGAGGCGTCGCTCGACCCGGGGTTCCCCCTCGACGACCTTCCCGGTGCCGGGGGCCGGATGGATGTTCTCTGTCGTGCCGTCGGCGCGGCGTTCTTCCTCTCGCACGACCTGCGACGCGACGTCGAGGTCACGCTGCTGTTGCGCGATCAGGTGCGAATCCGCTTCGACGGAGGACGGCTGAAGCGTCTCAATCCCGACGAGCGGTCGACCGCCGGCCTCATCCGGCGCGCGCTGAGCCAACTTGGAGACGAGGAGCGGGAAAGCTCCCCCGGGATCCGTGTCTCGCGGGCGGCCCTCGAGGAGACGCTCGACCATCTCCACCTCCAGGGGGCTCACCCGCTGCTGCTGGATGAAGGCGGGAGCCCGTTCCGCGCGGCTTCCCTGCCCTCCGACCCGGCGTTCATCCTCTCCGACCACATGTCGTTCACCGAGGGGGATCGCAGCGTTCTCGACGCGCTTCCGGCGCTCTCCCTGGGGACACGGAGCCTGCACACGAGCCAGTGCATCACCATCGTCCACTACCTCCTGGACTCACTGGCCGAGATCCAGGACGGGGATCTGGTGAGCTGTCACAAGGTCTGGGGGGAGCCCAAGGCACAGCTCATTGTGGGACTGCTCGAGGACTTCGGGATCCGCGCCAACCTGCTCCGTCACGCGTCACCGTCTCACCTTCCGGTCACGATGGACGGCCTCGCCGAAGTGCGCATCATGGTCCTCGAGCGGGATCTGCGCCGTGCGCGGGAGATCATCGCGGACTACTTCGAGGAACCTGTCGACGAGTGACCGGGCCGGCCGCCGGCTTCCTGACACCGTAGCGACGACCTACAATCGACGTATGCAGCAGGAGTTCACGGAGTCACCCGAGGATGCGCGCCGGCGCGATCTCATGGTGCAGCGCCAGCTTCGGCGAAGGGGGATCCGTGACGAGCGGGTCCTCGAAGCCATGGGGCGGGTCCCACGGCATCGCTTCGTTCCTCCCGAGCGTCGTTTCGAGGCGTACGACGACTTCCCGCTGCCGATCGGCGGCGGCCAGACGATCTCCCAGCCCTACATCGTCGCACTGATGACGCAGGCCCTGAGGCTCACAGGGGCGGAGCGGGTCCTCGAGATCGGGACGGGTTCGGGCTACCAGACGGCGCTGCTCGCCGAGCTGGCTCGTGAGGTGACGACGATTGACAGGTCTCGAGCGCTGTCCGAGACAGCGGCCGCTCGTCTTCGGGCGCTGGGACATGAGACGGTGACGTTCCACGTCGGAGACGGCACCCTGGGCGTGCCTGAGAGTGCTCCCTACGATCGCGTCCTTGCCACGGGAAGCCTCCCCTCGATCCCCGACGTGCTGTTGGCGCAGCTCGCGCCGGAGGGAGTGCTCCTCGCCCCCGTCGGAGGGCGCTGGGCACAGGAGCTGATTCGTGTATCGTTCGGACCACGGGGACGCACGGAGGACTCCCTCGGGGGGTGCCGGTTCGTCCCCCTGATCGGTGCCCATGGGTGGCGAGACTAGGGCGGAGCCTTCGTCGCCGAGGACTCGTCGCAGCGGCGTCGGACGGCGCGGAAGGAGGAAGGCGGCCGATGATCGATCTTCGTAGCGATACCGTGACCCGCCCGACGGACGGAATGCGCCGGGCGATGGCCACGGCAGAGGTCGGCGACGACGTCTACGGGGAGGATCCCACCGTCAACCGCCTCGAGGCGATGGCCGCAGAGCGGCTCGGCCACGAGGCGGGGCTCTTCGTCGCAAGCGGCACGATGGCCAACGTGGTGGCGATCCTCACCCACGGCGGACGGGGCGACGAGATGATCCTTGGCAATCTCTCGCACACCTTCCTTTACGAGGGGGGCGCGGCCGCGGGCCTTGCCGGAATCCACCCGCATATCCTGTCCACGGAGCCGGACGGGACGCTCGCGCTCAGCGCGATTCGCGTAGCGATCCGCCCGGACAACGTCCACTTCCCGAGAACGAGGCTCCTCTGTCTCGAGAACAGCCACAACCGCTGCGGGGGAGCGGTTCTTCCCCACGAGTACACCTTGGAGGCGGCCGAGATCGCCCATGGCGCCGGCGCGGCAGTGCACCTCGATGGAGCGCGATTGTTCAACGCCGCGATCGCTTCCTCGACGGACATCGCGATCCTCGCCGGCGTCGCCGATTCGGTGATGTTCTGTCTCTCCAAGGGGCTCGGCGCCCCGGTGGGATCGCTTCTCTGTGGCACGAAGGCATTCATCCGCGAGGCCCATCGCATGCGGAAGATCGTTGGGGGTGGGATGCGCCAAGTGGGGATCCTTGCGGCCGCCGGGATCTATGCTCTCGAGCATCACGTGGAGCGCCTCGCCGACGACCATGCCAACGCACGGCGTCTGGCCGAGGGAATCCGACAGATCGATGGGCTCCGTCCCCGTTCGATCAACGGCTCCTCGATTCCCGAGACTAACCTCGTCTACTTCGACGTGGATGGGGAGGCCGTGGGACAACCGACGCTCGATGCCTTCGCGCTCTCGAGCCGCCTCAAGGACCACGGGGTCCTTGCGAACGCGATCGGCGAAGGCCGGAGCGTGATGCGGATGGCGACCCATCTCGATGTCGACGAGAAGGACATCGACCGGGCGCTCGCTGCCCTGCGGTCCTCCACGATGGGGACATAGGACCACCTCACGTCTGACCTTCCTCGCCGCCGCGCAGGAACCGTGCGCTACGTACGCGGGAAGCCGGCCCTTAGGCTCGGCATTACCGGGTGGTGAGGGCGCCGAGTAGCTTGGCACGACCCTCCATCTCCCCGGATCAGAGAAGGGGGGATCATGAGGCGGCTGGCTGTCCTAGCGGTTCTGCTCACCCTCGCGTCCATGCCTGTGGTCGCCGGCGACCTCGACCTTCATGTCGGCGCCGGCCCGTCGATGGCGACCCTCGGGGAGCTAAACACCGTTGTCTCTCGTTTCGACGCGATCATCGCAGTGCTCGATGAGTTCTTCGACCAGCTGGACGAGGTCCAGGGCACCGTAGGCCCCATCGGCCGTGCGGGACGTGGGCTGTCCCTCTCTGCGGGAGAGCGGTACTGGCTGACCGAGCGGTTTGCGCTCGGTGGGGAGGTGTCGTACTTCGGCAGCAGCGAAGGCACCAGTGGCATCTACACCTCGAAGCAGGGGGCGGAGGGCACGCAGTCGACGATCGACATCCAGCTTCGAAGCCGCCTGCTGAGTGCCGCGTTGGAGACGCAGCTCGTCTTCCTCAACGCCGACCTCACGCTCGGCGCCGTGATGCGGCTCGGGTACCACTACGCCTCGCTGGACGTCTTCAGTCTGTTCGAGATCCCGGCGGAGTACCCGGACGTTCTCGCCGGTGTTCCGGCGGACATCGACGATCGCTTTGTCGGGGGAGCGTTCGGTGGTGAGCTCGGTCTCACGGTCCGGTATCCCCTGTTCCCGTGGCTTCACGGCCATGCCGAGGTGACCTACCGCTACGTTCCGCTGCGGGTCACCAACGCTGAAGGCTTTCACCTTGATCTTGACGGAAACGGAACCCCCGAGCAGATCGACCTCGGCGGCTTCACCGTACGCCTCGGGCTGTCGGTGCGCGTCGATCTCTCGGACGAAGGTCGGAAGGAGTGATGGTATGAGTCGCACACGGGTCCTAGCGCTGCTTGCGTCGGGGCTTCTCCTGGCGTGCGCGCTATCTGGCTGTCTGAACCCGATCACGAACCCGCCACAGGCCCTGTTCAGTGTCTCTTTATCAGAGGGGGAAACCCCGTTCACGACAAGCTTCAATGCCACCCTGTCGTTCGATCCGGACGGACAGATCGTCGCCTACCAATGGGACTTCGGCGACGGGACCACCGGCTCGGGACCGGTCACATCGCACGAATACACCAAGAACGGCGAGTTCGTGGTGCGGCTGACCGTCGTCGACAACAGCGGGGCTACGGCTGCGGCCGAGGTCGATATCAGCGCGCAGAACCCCGTTCCCTCAGCGAACTTCGAGTACAAGCCACGCTCCACGCTCCCCGACGGCACCTGCTTCGTCTGCCGCGGCGAGAAGGTGACGTTCGAAGCCTCGGCGTCCGACGACGGCTACATCGTCACCTACGAGTGGGACTTCGGCGACGGGGAACGCGCCGAAGGCGAAATCGTGACGCACTCCTTCCAGTCGAGCGGCGTGCACATGGTCACGTTGACAGTGACTGACGACGACGGCGGCAAGAAGCCGGTGACGCATCCGGTGACGGTCGAGGGCGGCGATCCCTGTGGCGGAGGGACCTGCGTCGGCGACATCTGCCTCACCACCGACACGTGCAGCGCTCCGCTTCCCTTGCCGTACGAGTACCTCGCAACGGGGGAGGTTGGCCCATGATCCGACGACTTGCCTGCCTGCTCCTGCTTGTGCCACTGGCGCTCGCTGGCTGCAGTCTGACGTCCGTACTTGACCAGTTCACGAACGAGCCCCCGGTCGCCGCCGTCGAGGCGTCGCCGACCTCCGGACCGTGCCCACTCGAGGTCACGTTCGACGGGCGCGGCTCGTGGGACGACAACGGGATCATCGCCTATCAATGGGACTTCGGAGACCCTCACAGCATCGAAATGCAGTACGGGCCGATGGCCTCCCACACGTATACCTTGCCCGGCACCTACAACGCGAAGCTGGTGGTCGTGGACGAGGAGGGAGAGATCGGAGTGAAGCACGTTCCGATCGTCGTCGAGGATCCTCTTCCGGTGGCCAACTTCACGACGAGCAATGAGCTTCCGCCGGCGGGCGCAGTCGTCGCCTTCGATGCCGGTGACTCGTACGATCCGGCCGGCGGCGAGCTCCTCTATAGCTGGGAGTTCGGCGACGGTGCGACGGCCGTGGGAGAAACCGTGTCCCACCTCTACGAAACGCCGGGGTACTACGTGGTGACGCTCACGGTGACCGACAAGGCCGGCGGTTCGTGTAGCACGGACTGCCAGTTGATCGTGCAGGACGGCGGTGGGACCGGAGCCAGCACCTGTGGGCCTGGAGGCAGTTGCGGGAGCAACACCGGGCACGTCCCCCTTGCCGTCATCTCGGGCCTCGACACCCCTGGCGACTGTGAGTGGTGCGTCGTCTACGTGAACGAGACGCTCACCCTCGACGGCAGCTACTCGCGAGCCGCCGACGGGCGCATCGTGCGCTACTCGTGGGACTTCGGCGACGGGGAAACGGCCGAAGGCCCGGTTGTGCAGCACGCCTACACCGAACCCGGGCAGTTCACCTTGAAGTTCACGGTGACCGACGATAAGGGACAACAAACAACGCGCGAGTACTACGTCACCGTCAAGTTCCGATCGCCGTAGCCATCAGCACTCTGGAGCACGCGGAGGCCATCGCACGACGCTGCGGTGGCCTCTGCACTTGGTGACGCGACGACAGACCGTCGCGGGCGCTCAAGCCACGGGGGTGAGAATCGAGCGCAGGTACTCCCCGGTGTAGGAGTCCTCCGACGCGGCGACCTCCTCGGGGGTGCCGACAGCGACGACCTGGCCCCCTCCGTCCCCGCCCTCGGGACCGAGATCGACGATCCAATCTGCCGTCTTCACCACGTCCAAGTTATGCTCGATGACGACTACGGTGTTCCCGCTCTCGACGAGCCGATGGAGGACCTCCAGCAGCTTGCTGACATCGGCGGCGTGGAGTCCGGTCGTCGGCTCGTCAAGGATGTACAGCGTCTTTCCCGTCGACCGTCGCGACAGCTCGCGCGACAGCTTCACCCGCTGCGCCTCTCCCCCCGAGAGCTGTGGAGCGGGCTGACCGAGCTCGATGTATGACAGGCCCACGTCGTAGAGCGTCTGGAGACGTCGCTTCAGGCTCGGGATGTTGGCGAAGAACGCGAGCGCCTCTTCAACGGACATCGCAAGGACATCGGCGATGGAGCGGCCCTTGTAGCGGATCTGCAGCGTCTCCCGGTTGTAGCGTGTTCCCTTGCACACGTCACAGGGCACGTAGATGTCGGGCAGGAAGTGCATCTCGATCTTCTCCTGGCCCTGCCCCTGGCACGCCTCGCAGCGGCCTCCCTTCACGTTGAAGCTGAACCGTCCCGAGGTGTAGGCCCGCAGGCGGGCGTCGGGCGTACGCGCGAACAGCGACCGGATGTCGTCGAAGAGCTTCGTATAGGTCGCGGGATTCGATCGCGGCGTGCGCCCGATCGGCGACTGGTCGATCTCGATGACCTTGTCGATGTGCTCGATCCCGAGAATCTCTCGGTGCCTGCCCGGGCGGCGCGTCGCCTGGTGGAGCCTGTGCGCGACGCCGCGGTAGAGGACATCCTCGACGAGGGAGCTCTTCCCCGAGCCGGAGACGCCGGTGACGCAGACGAAGCGCCCGAGGGGCAATCGCACGTCGATCGATTTCAGGTTGTGCTGCGCCGCCCCGCGCACCTCCAGCGTCTTGCCGTTTCCGCTCCTCCGCTCCGCAGGCACGGGGATGGACAGCGCGCCGGAGAGGTATCTCCCGGTCACCGAGCGATCGCAGGCGATGACCTCCTCGGGGACGCCGGCGACGACGACGCGCCCCCCGTGGGCACCTGCACCCGGGCCGAGGTCGACGATGTAGTCGCTCTCGCGCATCGTCTCCTCGTCGTGTTCGACGACGATCACCGTGTTTCCGAGGTCGCGCAGGTGCTTGAGCGTCGCCAGCAGGCGCCGGTTGTCGCGCTGGTGGAGTCCGATGGACGGCTCGTCGAGCACGTACAGGACGCCGGTAAGCTGGCTTCCGATCTGCGTCGCCAGCCGGATGCGCTGCGCCTCGCCGCCGGCGAGCGTCCCTGCGGGGCGATCCAGCGTGAGGTAGTCGAGGCCGACCGAGACCATGAACCCGAGCCGCGCGCGGATCTCCTTCAGGATCTGCGTAGCGATGATCATCTCCCGCTTCGCGAGGGAGAGGTTGTCGAAGAATGCGAGCGCACTGCGGATCGAGAGCGTCGTCACCTCGTGGATGTTCAGCCCGTCGACCGTCACCGCGAGGACCTCCGGCTTCAGGCGAGCTCCCTGGCAGACCGGGCACGGGAGGGTCGCCAGGTATT
>CP070725.1:1194600-1197781 GCA_020350845.1 Candidatus Bipolaricaulota bacterium | reverse complement strand
GACCCGCGGTACAGCGTCGGACGCTGGGACCTCACAGACCTGGTCGCCGCGCCTGTCGGTCCGGCGATGGATGCCGCGGTGGACGAGGTCAAGGAGCTCGCTTCCGAGTTCGCCGGGCGGCGCAGTGAGCTCTCGTCGCTTCCGTCGGCCGAGGCGCTTCGGGGACTGCTCGCCGATCGCGAACGGCTCGAGCGGGCACAGCGCCGCGTGGACGGCTACGCCGCGCTGCATTTCGCCGAGGACACCGGGAATCAATCCGCCGCATCGCTTCGCGTGCGGATCGAGCGGCTGCTGGCGGAGTCCAGGAACGAGGTGCTGTTCTTCGAGCTGTGGTGGAAAGGGCTCGCCAACGACGCCGTCGCGGAGCTCCTTCCCTGCGCGGGCGAGTTCGCCTACTACTTGGAGACGCTGCGCCGGGAGCGCCCGTACGTGCTGTCGGAACCCGAGGAGAAGCTCGTTCGGCTGAAGAACGTCACCGGCATCCATGCGCTGCAGACGCTGTACGAGATGCACAGCTATGGGCTCCGCTTCTCCATCGAGGAGGGCGGTGAGCAGCGACAGGTGACGCGAGGGGAGCTGATGGCACGCGCGTCCGACCCCTCGGCGGACGTCCGCGCTTCCGCCTATCGTGAGCTCCTTCGTGTCTACGCAGAGTCCAAGAGCATCCTCGGGCAGATCTATCAGTTCGTCGCCCAGGATTGGCAGACGGAGCACGTCGCGCTACGGAAGTACAGCTCCCCCATCGCACGGCGGAACGTGGCCAACGATCTTCCGGACGACGTCGTGGATCTCGTCCTCGACGTCTGCCGAGACAACGCCGGACTCTTCCAGAAGTACTTCCGCACGAAGGCGAAGCTGCTCGGACTTCCCCGGTTGCGCCGCACGGATCTCTATGCTCCGCTGGCGGAATCGACCACGCGCTACGCGTTCCCGGATGCCGTCGAGCTCGTCCTCGACACGCTTTCCGCGTTTTCGTCGGAGATGGCAGGGATGGCGGAGGCCGTTCTCGCGGACGGTCACCTCGATGCCGAGCCGCGGGTCGGTAAGGACTCGGGCGCGTTCTGCTACGGAGTCCTTCCCGAGCTCACCCCGTGGGTCCTCGTGAACTACGTCGGAAGGCTCGACGATGTCAGCACGCTCGCCCACGAGTTGGGCCACGCGATCCACGCGCAGATGGGACGTGCGCATCCCGCCTTGGTGTACGAGCCCTCGCTCCCGCTCGCGGAGACCGCTTCGGTCTTCACCGAGATCCTCCTCCTGGAGAGGCTCCTCGCATCCGATCTCGACGCCGTGACGCGGCGCGAGATCCTCGGCCAGTTCATCGACGGTGTGTACGCGACCGTCCTTCGCCAGGCGTATTTCGTTCGCTTCGAGAAGGAGGCGCACGAGATGATCCTTACCGGCGGCGCGACGACGGACAGCCTCGCGCAGGCCTATGCCGCGAACCTCGACGAGCAATTCGCCCACAGCGTCGAGATCGACGACGCCTTTCGCTGGGAGTGGCTGGGCATTCCCCACATCTACGTCGCCCCCTTCTACTGCTACGCATACAGCTTCGGGCAGTTGCTCGTGCTCGCGCTCTATCGTGCCTACCAACAGGACCGCGAGAGCTTCCTCCCGCACTACGCACGCATCCTCGCCTACGGCGGCTCCCTCGGCCCGGGGCCGATCCTTCGCGAGGCGGGGATGGAGATCACAGAGCGCGCGTTCTGGCAGGGGGGCTTCGACGTCCTCCGGGAGTTCGTCGAGCAGATCGAGCCCGGGGGCTAGCACGGGCGCTCCGTGCCCCGCTACTCGACCCGGATGTCGGCGATCTGCGGCGCGATGAGCGCGATCAGATCGGCCGTCTCGAGGCGCACGAGAACGCCGCGATCGCCAGCGTTGATCACGAGCCACGGTTCGTCCGCGGCGTGGGCATCGAGGACCGTCGGGAGAGCGCGTCGCGAGCCGAGTGGGCTGATCCCGCCGACGCGGTAGCCGGTGACACGCTCCGCGTCGTGGGGCGATGCCGGCTGGACCCGCTTGCGGCCGATCGCGCGTGCGAGCTTTTTCGTGCTGACGTTGCCGTCTCCGGTCATCAGCGCGAACAGGAACTGGCCGTCGTCGGCGGCGAAGACGAGGCTCTTCACCACCGCGTGGAACGGGATGTCGAGGACCCCGGCGGCATAGCGGACGCCATCCTTCAGCGGCTCGTAATCGAGCCGGCGGAAGGCGATTCCCGCGGCCTTGATCTGCTCGATTCCGCGCGTGGTCAAGGCGTCACCGTTCCCGTCAGAGCCCGAGGGCGCAGCCGTCCTTGCGGCGCTCCGTCCCGCCGACCAGGCCGCCCGGGCTCTCGATCCAGATTCCTTGGTAGCCGCCGAAGCCGTGGCCGGCACGGACCACGCGGTGCCCCCTTCCGCGCAGCTCCCGTGCCGTCGCCTCGGGGACGGCGCTCTCGAGGAGCACCGTTCCCGATCCCGCGGCGCGATCTCCCGTCGGTGTCGACGAGCCGTCGTGGCGGAAGCGGGGTGCATCGCCGGCGGCCTGGGCGTCCATACCGTGCAGCAGCGCGTTGAGCAGCACCTGAAGCTGTCCCTGGGGCTGCATGTCTCCACCCATGACGCCGAACGAGAAACGGGGTGCCCCCGAGACGGTCACGAATCCCGGGATGATCGTATGGAACGGGCGCTTCCTCGGCTCCAGCCGGTTCGGGTGAGAGGGGTCGAGGGAGAACAGCGTGCCGCGGTTCTGGAGGGCGAAACCGAGTCCTGTGGGGACATTCCCCGAGCCGAAACCGCGGTAGATGCTCTGGATGAGCGACACCGCGTTCCGCTCCTCGTCGACGGCGGTGAGGTACACGGTATCCGCCGGGTTCTCGACGACACCCGCCACTGGGGCCGTGGACGCTCGCTCGGGGTCGATCTCTCGTGCCCGTCGACGTGCGTAGTCTCGGGCGACGAGGGACGTGGTCGGAACGGCAACCCGTTCCGGATCGGCGTAGTACCTGGCGCGATCCTCGTAGACGAGCTTCTTCGCCTCGATCAGCCAATGGAGGTAGTCCGCACTGTTGTGGTCGAATCGCTCGATCCCGGACTCGTCGAGAAGCTGCAGCATCTGGAGCACGGCGATCCCCTGCGTGCTCGGGGGGAGCTCCCAGATCGTCGCCCCGGCGAAGTCGGCGGAGAGGGGCTCGATCCAG
>CP070725.1:1191676-1194500 GCA_020350845.1 Candidatus Bipolaricaulota bacterium | reverse complement strand
TCGAAGCCGAGGGCCAGGGCCACTACGTCGGCTGCAACCTCAACGTGCGCAATCTCCGCAAGACCAACGAGTGGAACTGGTACGGCGAAGGCGACGACATGATCTTCATCGACGACGACGAGTGGCCGCCGACGCTTCACGGAACGGGAACCGAGGATTACTTCAACACCGCATGGTGTCCGACCCAGGAGTACACCTCGCCCTATCACGGGGTCATCCTCCCCGGAGGACCGAACTGGGCGGATCGTGTCACGCTCTATCGATACCACATCGAAGATCCGGTGCAGTTCGCGAAGAGGATCCGCGTTACGATCGAGCACGGCCACGCCAACCACCGCTCCGACGACTACTCGAGCACTGCCTACTGGTACCAGCTCGAGCCGCACAAGCGGTTCCCGAAGCTGCTCTCCCAGAGGGGCCGACTTCCCTAGTCCGATGATTCCGAGACACGAAGGAAAGGAGATCCAAGGATGGACCCACGGAAGGTAGGCATCCTCACCTTCTCGGACGGTCGGGCGTCGGTGCACCGTGACCTCGAGGGCCTGAATCGGACCTACCAGCGGCAGCTTGCCGACGCACTCCGCGCGACCGGGGAGGTCGAGCCGATCGAGGCGGAGGAGATCGTCTGGACGAACGAGCTTGCCAAGGCGGAGGCCGACCGGCTCGCCAACGCTGGCTGCGAATTGACGATCTTCAACTTCGCCGTGTGGAGCTTCCCGCACCTCGCGGCGATCGCATCGAGGTTCGCGCCGGGGCCGTACCTCCTCTTCTCGAACATCAACCCAGAGTACCCGGGCATGGTCGGGATGCTCGCGTCAGCGGGGGCGCTCGACCAGATCGGGGCCTTCCACGGCCGCGTCTCCGGAGACATCAGCGACGCCGCTGTCCTCGATCGCGTGATGTCCTTCATTCGCGGCGCCTCCGCCGTGCGCCGCCTCCGCGGTGAGACCTTCGGGCTCTTCGGCGGCCGCCCGATGGGGATGTACACGGCTGTCGCGAACGCCGACCAGTGGATGGATCTCTTCGGGATCGACGTCGAGCACATCGACCAGTCGGAGATCATCCGCCGCTCCGCCGAGGCTTCTGAGGAGGAGGTCGACCGCGCCTTCGAGTGGCTCTCCGCGAAGGTCGGAAAGATCCGCTATGACGACAAGCAGCTCACGCCGGAGAAGCTGAAGACCCAGATCCGAAGCTACATCGCGGCGCGACAGATGATCGAGGAGATGCGCCTCGACTTCGTCGGGTTCAAGGCCCAACCGGAGCTCACCGACCACTTCGTGACGATGGACGTCACCGAGGCCTTCCTCAACGATCCCTACGATTGGAACGGCCCGAAGGAACCGATCGTGGCGGCGACGGAAGCGGACATGGACGGGGCGCTGACGATGGAGATCCTCAAGCACATCTCGTCGGAGCCGGTCCTCTTCGCCGATCTGCGCCACTACGACGCGGAGCTCGGCCTGTTCGATCTCTGCAACTCCGGGACGCACCCGACGTACTTCGCCGGACGATCCACGGACCCGGACGTGAACCTACCGAGGGTCGAGTTCTACCCGCAGGGCTTCTACTTCCCGGCGGGTGGCGCGTCGGTTCGGCACTTCGCCGCGTCGGGGGAGGTGACATTGGCCCGCCTCGCGCGCCGTCGCGGCAAGTACTGGCTCGCGATCCTCCCGGCCGAGTTCGTCGAACTTCCGAAGGATCGGGCGGAGCAGAAGGCGGAGGAGGTTCAGATCGATTGGCCACACGCCTACGCGCGCTTCCGCGTCCCGCCCGAGGTCTTCCTTGCCGAGTACGACTCGAATCACATCCACGGTGCCTACGGGAGCTGGGTCGACGAGCTCGTCTGGGCGGCGAAGACGCTCGGGATCGACTATCGGATCTTCGACGACGGATAAGGTGGACATGGGAACCGACGGCAGCCTCCTTCTTGGCAGCGACATCGGAACGACTCTGACGAAGACGGTTCTCGTTGATCTCAGCGGGCGCGTGATCGCGGCCGCGAGTGCTGAGTACGGTGTGATTCACCCTCGCCCGCTGTGGGCGGAGCAGTGGCCGGCTGTCTGGGTTGATGCCTTTGTCGCGACGGTCCGCGACGTCCTCGAGCGGTCCGGCGTTCGGCCGGAGGAGATCGTCGGCGTCGGCGTGAGCGGCCTGTACGGCGGCTCGGGGATTCCGGTCGATCGAGGGATGCAGGCCATCCGTCCGTGCATGATCTGGATGGATCGGCGGGCCGTCGAGGAAGTCGCCTGGATTCGGGAGAACATCGATCTCGACAGGCTCTTCGAGATCAGCGGAAACGGCGTCGACTCCTATCACGGGTTCACCAAGATCCTGTGGATGAAGCGGAACGAACCGGACCTTTGGGGACGCGTGCACAAGCTGGTGACACCTCACGGCTTCATCATCCATCGGCTGACGGGCGAGACGGCGATCGACCAGTCGTCGGCGGGGAACATCGGCGGCGTCTTCGACTTGGGCGCGAGAGCGTGGTCCGAGGAGAGTTGCGACGCCCTCGGTATCCCTATCGGAATGCTGCCTGAGCGCATTGTGGACTCGAGTGAGGTCGTCGGGACGGTGACCTCTGAGGCGGCGGCGATGACCGGGCTCGCGCCGGGGACGCCTGTGGTGTCCGGGGGCATCGACGCCGCGGTGGCAACGTTCAGTGCCGGAGCGTTTGACGAAGGCAATCACGTTGCGATGATCGGCACGTCCATGTGCTGGGGTGTCGTCCACAGCGGGGCCTCCGTCTCTCCGCGACTGGTCAGCATGCCGTACGTCGCCCATCCCTCGGAGCGGGTCTACACCTTCGGGGGAGCCGCGACCG
>CP070725.1:1188863-1191576 GCA_020350845.1 Candidatus Bipolaricaulota bacterium | reverse complement strand
GTCGCTTCACGCGTCCTCTACGAGGTTCATCGGATCGCTCGTATCGAGGGCAGCAGGGTGGCTATCATCGGCGCCGGAGATGCGGCGTTCGACTACGCGCTCACGTTGTCGGCGAGGAACGAGGTGACGATTCTCAACCGATCGAAGAGGTGTCGGTGCCTTCCCCTGCTGTGGGAGCGATGTCGCGCGACGCGATCGATCACGTACCTCGAGAACACTCGAGTGACAAGGATCGATGAGGGGGAGCATGGACTGAGCGTGGACACGACAGGCAGAAGCGGCGAGCAACGCCTCGATATCGATTACCTCATTGCTGCCATCGGCCGTCGCCCGCGCATGCCGGCACTCGATCCCCGGCTTGAGGGACGTGTCGGCCCGCTCACGGAGGCAGGGATTCTGTTCCTCGCGGGAGATGTCCGTGGCGGACGAACGCGTCAGGCATCGATCGCGTTCGCGGACGGCGTCCGCGCGGCAACGGAGATCGCCGCCGCCGCCGGACGGAGGGACGCATGCGCATCCTGAGCTCCGCGGGGCGAGACGACGTGGCCACCGTCTTCATCGCGGATATGGGGAAGGAGCGCCTCGTCGAGTTCGTGGAGTCGACGCAGCCTCCACTTACCTGGGACGAGAAGTGGGTACTCATCGTCTCTGTTCTCTACGGCTGCCCGGTGCGGTGCCTGATGTGCGATGCCGGCGATGGCTATCGCGGGGCACTCTCCGCGGAGGAGCTGTTCTCTCAGATCGACTTCCTCGTGCGGCGACGATTCCCTGACGGCGTCGTCCCCGTGCCGAAGTTCAAGATCCAGTTCGCGCGGATGGGGGAGCCGGCGATGAACGTGGCGGTCCTCGACGTGCTGCGGTCGATGCACGAGCGCTACGACCTCGCGGGCTTCGTCCCGTCCGTGTCGACCGTAGCACCTCGAGGCTGTGACGTCTTCTTCGAGGATCTCCTCGCCGTCAAGCACGACCTGTACGAGGGAAGCGGTTTCCAGCTGCAGTTCTCGATCCACTCCACGGACGTGGCGACGCGTGATCGACTCATCCCGATTCCGAAGTGGGGCTTCCGCGAGATCGCTGAGTACGGCGCACGCTTCCGGGCGGATGAGGGGAAGAAGATCTCTCTCAACTTCGCCCTCGCGCAGGGGGTGCCGATCGAGCCCGAGATCCTCCGCCGGGAGTTCGATCCGGCGGCCTTCCTGATCAAGATCACGCCACTCAACCCCACCTATCGTGCGAATCGGAACCGGCTGGCCTCATACATCGACCCGTCGGCCGCCGACGCCCACTACGCGGTGGTCGAGGATCTGCGGCGCTCGGGGTACGAGGTGATCGTGAGCATCGGGGAGACCGAGGAGAACCGCATCGGGAGCAACTGCGGGCAGTTCGTTCTCCGGCACCTCGATCGCGACGTCGACGGTTCCGCTGCGCCGACGGCGGGCTACGAGTACTGGCCCGATGCTGTGAGCTGAGCTGCTCTTGGTCGCCTAGACGACCTCGCTCTCGTCCCAATCCGGGGCACGCTTCAGGCAGTACCCGCGGGCGACGGCGATCGCTTTCGAGATCTCCTCGGGGTTGATCACGAGGCGGTTCATGCGGCGCTCGATCCACGCGCAGTTCTCCACGGCCCGCCCGGGGTGCTCGTCGCGCGCCCCGATCGTCCGCAAGACGGCCGTCCCGTCACGCATCGTGACACGCTCAAGGCGGATCTTCTCCGCCCAGAGAAGGAGCAGCGTGAGCGCGAGGACGATGTTGCTGACGGTCGTTCGGCCTCGCTCGGGAGTGCACTTCTTGAATGCTTCCCAGTGCAGCTTGTCGGGGAAGATGTACGGCGCAATCGCACGAGGCGAGCAGGCGGCGCGGACGGTGGCGGCGTCAACGCCGAGCTCCTCGGCGAATGCCGACAACGCGATCTGCTCCTCTTCGCCAAGCCAATCCCGGCTTCCTCGCAGGTCGAAGGGTGTGCCCGGAGACCGCCCTTCGAGCGCGCCCGTCCCCGCCGTCACCGCGCGGAATGCCGCCTGCCACAGCTGCGGATCCTCAGACTCTGCGACCACGACCTCGTCCGCCATGAGGATCAACCGCAGGTTCGCCTTCACGGCCATCGTTCCTCCTTCTCCCGCGTGCATTCTACGGCAATAAGGAGGCTGGTCAAGTCGGGCGTCGCCTTACGTCCTCGCCAAACGCCTGTGGCCACATGCCGCACCTAGGAACGTCTTATCTCATGTTCGATACCGCATCGGCGCGACGAAGATTGGAGGTCCGAGAGGGCATAGATAAGGCGCCAGGAGATTGACAAGAGCGCCTTAGCGCGCTATAGTGCTCTTGTCATCACGCCCAGTAAGGCAGGACAAGGAGGAATGATGGAGCCTCAATTGTGGGTCCTGATGCAGCGGGCACGGTTGGAAACCGGGACGGCGGGAGGAAGCGCGCCGCCGACAGGCGCGGCGCTGGCGGGGAACGCCGGCGTGGAGAGGAGAGCCAGGGAAGTGTTCGTGGAGGGGGCGGAGCCGGAAGAGAGGATCCGGCGGTTGGACCTGGTCGGTGACCTGGCACGGCTCTGCCGGCTCGGCGCGGTAGCGTTTGCCGAGGAGTTTGCGCGACGCGGGATCGACTTCGAGACGACACTGCGCGAGCAACGCCGTGTGGTTCCTCTCGTGGCGCTTCTTGGGAGGATCTCCCCGTTCTTCCGCCACGCGAACCACGGCCTCGTCTG
>CP070725.1:1184884-1188763 GCA_020350845.1 Candidatus Bipolaricaulota bacterium | reverse complement strand
TGGCGAATCAAGACATCGAGTGCCGTTCGCATTTGCGCTTTGGCCGTTTCCTCACAAGCCGATCGAGGCGATCTCGGGAGCCGTCTCGGGGTCGATCAGGAGGGCCGAGACCTCCTCCACGAGTCGATCCCGATTGCCCATCCGGACGCGCACTAGGGTCAGTTCGCGACGGACGCGATGAACGATCGCGTGCTGGAGGTGGGCATGCGTACTGACAAGGAGAGGAACGCCGCTTTCCAACGCACGCTCGATCAGGGGTACGAAGCCCGGCGAGGTGATCTCCATGGGGGCGACCTCGTCGATCACCGTGAGGCACCCTCGCTCGAGCGAACGCTCGATCGCCCGGAGTCCGATCGTCTCGAGATCGCGAACATTCACGCAATAGCGCCCCATCCGCGGCCCGCCCTGATGATGAATGTGGGCGAGGACCCCCTCTTCGCCGGTTCCCACGTCGACGACGGAGAAGCCCACGCGATGGCCGCACGTGCGGATCTCCTTGGTGACCATCCCCCCAGCGTCGATCCCGAGACGCTCGATGACGCGCTCGATGAGCGTGGTCTTGCCCACGCCCGGCCGCCCGGTGAGAGCGACCCTCCCCTTGATGTCCACGGTGGGCGATTCTATCCTCGACCGCGTGAGCATGGAAACTGCGTTGCAAACGGTTCTCGAGGACGAACACCGGCGTCACCCGGCGATGACCGTGCCCGACCTCGGCAAGCTCCTCTACCAAGCGGTCTACGGAGGAGACCACTGGGTGCGCGCGCGGCAGGCGTTCGTCGACGCGCTGCGCGCGGAGTGGGAGGGCGCTCTTCCCGAGCCTTCGACCCATGAGGCCGTTCAGATCATCGATCCCGCGGGACGCACCGCACGCCTGCATCTCGCCGAGGCCCGTGCTCGCGGCCTCACGCTCGCCGCGCTGACCACGTTCCTCGTCGAGCAAAAGGCGAAGAACGGCGATCCGCGGCGCTGGCGCGAGCTCGTGAGCGGCGCGGCGGGACTCGCCGCCCACGGACGGATTCCGTTCGCCCACGAGCAGATCCGAGGCCTTCTGAAAGGCTTCGGCCCGGGACATCACTCGCCGGGATACGGCCCCGCCGCCTATCGGCTCATCCACGACGTCACCGATCCGAGGACGGTCGCATGGCTTGCGAGCAACGGTCTGAACCCGATCGCAGCATGACCGACGACCGGCGGACGGGACTCCCGTCCGCCGCAGCGCGGGGCGTCGGCCTGGAGGGCGCGCACGACCGTTACATCGGGCACCTCGACATGGATGCCTTCTTCGCCGCCGTGGAGCAGCGCGATCGGCCCGAGCTTCGTGGGAGACCGGTCATCGTCGGCGGCCTCGGCCCCCGAGGCGTGGTTTCCACGGCCTCGTACGAGGCGCGGGTGTTCGGCATCGGAAGCGCGATGCCGATGAGCCGCGCGCGCCGACTCTGTCCTCAGGGTGTCTTCCTTTCGCCTCGCTTCTCTCGCTACAAGGCCGTCTCCGAGCAGGTTCGAGCGATCCTGCACAATGCCGCGTCGGCGATCGAGCCGGTGTCCTTGGACGAGGCGTTCTTCGACCTCACCGCGCGCGCCGCGAGCTTCGCCGATGCGACGAAGCAGGTCATCGCGATCAAGGCGGAGGTCGAGAGGACGACGCGGCTTCGCTGCTCCGTGGGGCTCGCGCCCAATCGCCTCCTGGCGAAGCTCGCGTCGGAACTGGCGAAACCCGGCGGGATCCGCCCCATCGCCCCGAGCCAGGTGCGCGATCTGCTCGACCCGCTCCCCGTCGGGCGGCTCCCCGGGGTCGGACCGGTGACGAGGCGCCGCCTGGCGGGGATCGGAGTTCAGACGGTCGGACAGTTGCGTCGCATCGCGCCGGAGGTGCTCGTCCGCGAGTTCGGGCAGCACGGCGGCTACCTCCACCGGATCGCTCACGGCGAAGACGAAACGCCGGTCGCGGCGCGCGTCGAGAGCCGTTCGATCTCGCGCGAGGTGACCTTCCCCGAGGACGTCACCGACCGGCAACACCTGGAAGCCGTCGCTCGCGAGTTGTCCGCGGATGTCGCCCGGCAGCTACAGCAGGAGAAGCTGGTGGCGAAGACCGTGCGCATCAAGGTGCGCTTCCCCGACTTCCGAACCGAGACGAGACAGGCGAGCTTCGGCGTGGGAATCGACTCCCCCCACCTCCTGGGCCAGGTGGCCACCGATCTCCTCCGACACCGCGTGGAGATCGGCTCCGGCGGCCTCCGGCTTCTCGGCGTCGGGACGGGAGGACTGCACCGATCGGCCGCGCGACAGCTGTCCCTGTTCGACGAGACGGGATGGGGCTGACGCCGCTCGGCGACGTCTCGGCAGTCTTCGGCATCGGCCATTGTCATCGCCGGTCCGCACGACTACTCTGTTCGCGAGGTGATCTGCATGAGGCGTTGGGTGCTGGTGTTCTCGCTACTGCTCGGCTGCGCGTCCGCTTCGTGCGCTGCGGTACCGCTCTGCGACTACGCGTCGCCACGGACGGACCTCGCCGACCTTTCTCTCTCCTTCGCCTACGACTACCACGACGATCCCTACGGGATCCGCGCCGAGGACGTGAGCACAGGACGTCTCGACGTCCTCTACGCCCGCCTGTTCGACTCCACCGACTTCGGGTACAGCATCGACGTGAGTCACCATATGACGGTCGCGCTTCCCGCGCAGCCCGACTACCTGATCTCCGCCGAGGGAAACCTCAAGCGCTACGTGCGCCCCGAAGAAGGCGCGGATCTCCCGATCTTCGGCTTCGCCGGGGCGACGGGACGGAGCGCCGCGGAGTTCGAGACGATCGGCATCTCGATGAATCTGGGCGTGGGCTACGGCCGCTTCGCCGACGTCACGCCGCTCGCCAAGGCCGAACTCGTCAGCGGGTACCTCGTGGACGAGTATCTCGAGAGCCTTGCCCTCAACGACCCCACCAAACTGAGGGGCATCAAGGAGCACCTGGACGAATCAGAGCTTGTGACCCTGGCACAGATCGTCGACAGCGCCGAGGAGTACGCCTCCACGGCGGAACTCCTGAGGGAGATCAACGATGAGGTCCTCGGTCAGACGGACAAGCTTGCCTACAAGGACATCGATGCCCTTCAGCTTCACGAGATCGAGCAGATCATCACCGACGAGACCTTCACGCGGTACTGTGGCGGGGAGGTCCGTCTCGGCCTGGAGTACGAGCTCCTCGACCCGTACAGAGGGCCGAACAACCTGCTGGCAACGGCGGGATTCGAGTACGCGCTCGCGACCACGCCGGAGTCACAGTTCCTGATGCAGGGTGGGCTCTCCGTCGGCTACGACGTCTTCCAGGCCTACCGCGTCGAATTCTCGACGCGCTACAGCCAGGTCGTCGGCGACCGGATCTCCTTCGACGCGGGCTACGACTACGACCGCGAGCGATTCGCCGATCGGGAGGGGAATCAGGGCGAGCCCACGTGGCGGCACGAGATCTTCCTACAGCTGAGTCTCGTTCCCGCGACGGATGCGTGGGTCACACTCGAGGCGCGATTCTGTCGCCAGCCGTTCTTCGTCCAGTGGTGCGCCGACATCCACCTAGCGATCGGCGTGGACCTGCTCTAGCTCGGTCCACGTCGCGTCGATCGCCGACTTGAGGAACGCATCCATCACCAGCCCTTCAATCTCGTCCCGCGTGAACCAACGCAAGGCAGCGATCTCGTCGGGATCGATGCGCGGCTCCCGATCGATCGAGATCTCGTAGAAGAGCATCACCCAGTGCAGGCGACTCCGTTCGCCAAGACGCGCGGTGGACAGGAGAAGCCGGCCCACGCGCCCGGTGACCCCCAGCTCCTCCCGTAGCTCGCGCGCCATGCCCTCCTCCGGCCGTTCCCCGAAGCGGAGGAAGCCTCC
>CP070725.1:1167786-1184784 GCA_020350845.1 Candidatus Bipolaricaulota bacterium | reverse complement strand
TCTTGGCACAATCCATGACCTCGATGATGGAGTAGAGCATCATGTTGCCTGCAGTCGGAGCGCGTAACGCGCTGTCGAGGATGAGATCTCTGTGATCTGCGCGGATCGGCGTCGGTAGATACTGCCGCAGGGAGATCCTGTCACGGATCACCGCGATTGTCTCGTTCATCACGTCCCCCCATTCTCTTGGGTCGTACCCGGCGCACGCTGACGGGCTGTCGCGCGGCCACCTTCGATACCGCTCTTCCGAGGATCGATGGTGGGAGACCCGCTGTCAGCGCACGACGGATGGGGTACCATGAAGAAGGATGGAATGAGCCGCCCGGCTTCTTTGGTGGCTCGCCGCTTCCCGAGGCTTGTCAGCTACCGGACGCTTCCGCGGTCATGCGGAAGTAGTCCTCGAGCAGGTAGTGCCCTCCTCCCGCGTCGAGCGCCTGCTGTAGATCGATCGTGCGTGCATCGGCGAAGTCTCCCTCGCGGTAGATCGTGGCCGTCAGTGCCACGGGATCGAAGAGGTTCGAGTAGCGGGTGTAGCCGGGGATTCGCACGCCCGCGAGGATGTTCCGGAATCCTGTCGGAGACGCAGGCATCGCCCCGACCTCCATGCTCCGCAAAAGGCCGTCCGCGAAGTCGTAGCGCCAGCAGGGATACGTTCCCCGCCATCGGGCGGTCACATTGAAGTTCGTGATCAGCCGGTAGCCGCCGTGTTTCCTGAGAAAGACGATCTCGCCGTCGACACCGCTGGTGACGATCAGCGAATCGCCGTTGCGGTCGAGGAAGAGCATCTGCGCGATTCCCCCGTAGCTGAAGTCGTACCGATTCATGAACGCGATAACGTCGTCCACCGTGGCACACTGCGCGAGCAGGTATGTCGTCCACACGCCCGGCGGGCGCGGCTTCTCAGGATGCGCATTGAGGATGAAGCTCGTTCCCGCGGTCGCATCGAAGCACAACCCGGCGTCGTTCATCCCTCCCTGGAGGCTCGGGCCGTCGAAGCCGAGACAGAGGGCGCCGTGGAGCGAGCCGCCGGGTGGCACGAACCAGATGCGCGTGTTGAACAGGTCGTAGTCCTCGCTGTTCCCGAAGCGGAGGATCTCCCCCACGGCGTAGGAGAAGACGGTGCATGCGGCACAGGGGGAGGCAGCCAGCAAGGCGATGACGAGAAGGAGAACCGGCACGCGGGATCTCGAGGTCTGCAGGCCCAGGAGCTTCACCTCGCCAGTCTACTACAGCGGGCGGATCGGCTCGCAGATCTCGACGATGTGCAGGCCCCGGGGATGCGTCTTGGGGTCGTTGAGGTAGCGCTCGAAGCACATCCGATCGTCGGGCTGGTAGCCGCTCTCGGGAAGCCAGTCGGAGAGCAACCGATCCCACGCTTCGCCGTACTGGCTCGGGTCGATCTCTACGTGGGTGACGACGAACAGGCCGCCCGGCACGTCCATCGCGCAGACCTCCCCATCCACCGTCGTCTCTTCAGGGACTGTGATGCACGCGTCCGAGCGAAGCTTGGCCTCGGGCGTCAGGTCGGGGCTGTCGTGGTAGATCGCGAGGATCTCCGTGCCCGGGAAGCGCGTAAGGCCCCGCGGGCCGGCCCACCGCATCAACCGCTCGAACGCCTCTCCGATGCGATTGTACGCGCCGGTGTGACGGATGTAGGCGACACGGCGTACCGGCATCTCGCGAACGTCGTAGCGGATCGACATCTCCGTGCGAGCTGGCCGAGGTCTTGCCTCCTCCCAGGATGTCGCGTTCTCTTCGCGCGTGCGGACCTCCTCGATCCTTCGCTGGCTTCCCGCGCGGAACTGCGACGCGCTTGTCCCGAACGCGGCGCGGAACTCCCGAGCGAACGAGGACGGAGAGCCGAAGCCGCACTGCGTCGAGATCTCGGTGATCGTCAGCTTGGGGTTGTAGATCAGCTTGGCCGCTGCCGCCGAGCAACGCTGCCGGCGAACGTACTCATGGACCGTCTCGCCCACGAGTGACTTGAAGAGGCGGTGGAAGTGGAACGGCGAGAAGCTTGCGACCGAGGCCAGCGTCTCCAGCCGAAGGTCGCCGGAGAGGTTCTCCCGGACGTAATCCATCACGCGGTTGATGCGTGCGGTGTACTCCTGGCGACGCAACTGCGTCCGATCGAGCATCCATTCCTCCCGGATGACGCGCTCCGTACGTTCTGACGGCGCATGCGCTTCCATGGTAGTGATCCCCGCGCGGAAGTGCATGCTCCGAGGCGGTCGCGGCCGTGCGACGCGTGCCTCGTGTGCGGCACGTGACCGGTGGGTGGATGCGTTCGACGGGCGCCGATCCATCGGCTATACCTTGGGCCGTGTCCTCACGGGTTTCGATCTACACCGATGGTGCCTGTCGCGGGAACCCCGGTCCCGGCGGCTGGGGTGCGGTGCTCCTCGCCGCCGGCCGCCGGCGCGAGCTCTCGGGAGGGGATCCGAAGACGACCAACAACCGCATGGAGCTCACCGCAGCGATCGAGGGGCTGCGCGCGCTGCGCCGTCCGAGCGACGTTGACCTGTATACCGACTCCACGTACGTGAAGAAGGGCATTACGGAGTGGATCGAGTCGTGGAAGGCGAACGGCTGGAAGCGTCGCAGCGGGAAGCGATGGCTCCCGGTGAAGAACGAGGACCTCTGGCGACGGCTCGACGAGCTCACGACCGCGCACAGTGTCCGCTTTCACTGGGTGGAAGGACACGCCGGGCACGAGGAGAACGAGTGCGCCGACCGCCTGGCACGTGGTGCGGTTCCCGCGGCGTGAAGGAGAAGCATGGCAAAGGTCGTACGGACGACGTTTCTCTTCGACGACCAGCTGCTGCGGCTCTCGAGCGCGGGCCACGAGATCTCTCCGGCCTTCGTGGAGGGCCACATTTCTCGTGACGAACTCCTGCGGCAGCTCCCGGATGCCGAGGCGCTGATCTGTCTGCTCACTGACGTGATCGATGGACCGCTGCTCGACCGAGCGCCTCGGCTCCGCGTCGTGGCGAATGTCGCCGTGGGGTACGAGAACATCGACCTCCGCGCGGCTCGGGCTCGAGGCATCATGGTGACGAACACGCCCGATGTCCTGACCGAGGCGACCGCGGACCTCACGCTCGCGCTCTTGCTCGCGACCGCACGGCGCGTCGTCGAGGGCGACGGTGCTGTACGCGCGGGGGCGTTTCCCGCCTGGGGATTGTGCCAGCCGCTGTTGGGGACGGACGTGCACCGCTGCACGCTGGGGATCGTGGGGTTGGGAAGGATTGGCACCGCGGTCGCGAGACGCGCGGCGCTTGGCTTCGGGATGACGGTGCTCTACGCCGGACGGATGCGGAACACGCTGGCCGAAGACGATCTCGGCGTCGAATTCGCTCCGTTGGATCGCCTCCTGCGGGAAAGCGATATCGTCACCCTACACGTGCCGCTCACGGAGGAGACTCGCCACATGATCGATCGCGATGCGCTTCGGACGATGAAGCCGACGGCGCTCCTGATCAACGTTGCCCGCGGAGCGATCGTCGACGAGGCGGCCCTTGTCGACGCGCTTCAGAAGGGCGATATCGCCGGCGCAGGGATCGACGTCTTTGAGCGCGAGCCGAAGGTCCACGAAGGATTACGCGCGCTTCACGAGCGGGTCGTGCTCACTCCGCATCTCGGAAGCGCGACCGAGGCGACGCGCCGCGCGATGGCGCGTCTCGCGGTGGACAACGTGCTCGCCGTGCTCTCCGGAGATCCTCCGCCCTCTCCGGTGGGCTAGAAGCAGCCCAACTGGCAGCTCGCGATCCGCACGCCCAGCGTCTCTGCTGCCGCGGCCACGGTGAGGCGCGGAAGGCCACTCTCGTCAGCGATTTGCCACGCGGCCGCACAGGGAAGCGAGCCATCGACGAGCGCTTCCTGCATCTTCTCCTCGAGCCAGCCCGGCACTTCGAGCGCGACCGGTGTCAATCCCTTGCTGCCGAACTCTCGATAGCCGAACAGACCGAGCTGGCAGCGGATGATCCTCAGATCTTCGGACGTCGCGGCTTCACCCACCGCGAGGGGACTGGCTCCACGTGCATCCACGATCTCGAACGCGGTCGTGCACGGCATCGTCCCCTGTCGTGCCACCTCTCGCAACGCATGTTCGATGCTCTCCATTGCCGTCACCGGCTCATTGTGGTGCGAGAGGTCCGATCGGCGCAATTGCGCGCTGGCGGGATGCGGCGGATCGCAGTAGCCTTCGACTCTACTCAGCGTCTGGGGAGAGGTGTGGCATGCTGCTGTGGGTCGGCTTCGCGCTTGCGATGGTGCTCCTTCTCGCCGTCTCCCGCCGAGATCTCGCCGCCGGGATGGCCGTGGCGTCCGTAGTCCTCGCAGCATTCACCCTCGACGGCCGGGCCGCTCTCGATGCGCTTCGCATCACCTTCTCCGATCCCGCGGTCTGGCTCCTTGCCTTCGTCGTGGGGCTGATCCCGATGATCGGTGGCGTGATGGAGATCTCGGGGCAAATGGCGCGGCTGGTGGCAAACCTGCGGATGGGAATTCGCCCCTTCCTTGCGACGGCACCGGCACTTCTCGGGATGCTTCCCATGCCCGGGGGCACGCTGCTCTCCGCACCGATGATCGAGCGCGGCGCGGGCCACATGGACTCCGACCTGAAGGCCGCCGCGAACGTGTGGTTCCGGCATACCTTTCTACCTATCTACCCTTTGGGGGCAGCGCTCATCGCGTCGGCGAAGATCGCTTCGCTCACGGTCTACCAGGTGATCCCCGCACTCGCCCCCGCGTTCCTGCTGATGCTCGTCCTGGGGTATCTCTTCCTCCTCCGCCGCGCCGACGGCAGGCTCACGCACGCTGGGTCCTTCTCGCTGCGCGGGCTGCTCGTCCCGTTGGCGGTCATCCTCGCGGCGCCCGGGCTTGACGTGCTGTTGAAGCTCGTCCTCGCTCTGCCGTACGCGGAGATCGGGACAGCGGCGGGCGTCATCGTCAGCCTCCTGCTCGCGATTCGCATCGGGCGGGTGCGCTCAAGGGAGGTGGGAGCGGTCTTTCTCAGGATGAGGCCGTGGAAGTACGCCCTGATCATCCTTGCGATGTTCGCCTTCCTGAATGTCTTCAAGTCCTCCGGGGCTCCGGAGGCGATCGCGGCGCTTCACCTTCCCGTGGTCCTTCTCATGGTGGTCATCGGGTTCCTGCTGGGGGTGATCACGGGCCGCGTTCAGGCTCCGATGTCGATTCTTGTGCCGATCTACCTGACCACACACGCCGGGATGACGCCGGCGGTCTTCGCGGTCGCGTACTTCGCCGTCTTCCTCGGCTTCCTCGTCTCTCCGATCCACCCCTGCGTCTCGGTGTCGCTGCAGTACTTCGGCACCCCGTTGACGGCATTCCTCCGGAGGATGGCCCTGCCGGTGGCTGTCGCCGTTGCCGTGACGCTCGGGGTCGGGCTGCTGGTGCTATAGCGCCGCGTCCCTGTGCACGTGAAGCGTCTGCGTCGGGTAGGCGAATTCGATCTCCTCGTCCGCGAAGCGCTCGACGATGGCGAGGTTGATCGCCTGCTGGACGTCCATGTACTCGTTGTAGTCGGGAACGAGCATGTAGTACACGGTCTCGAAGTCGAGCGAGAAGGCCCCGAACGACTTGAAGTGCGCCCGGTCGAATCGGACCGCGGACTGGGCCTCTACCGCCTCGCGCAAGTAGCCGGGAATGGCGTCGAGCTTCTCGTGAGGTGTCTCGTAGGTCACCCCGACGCTGAACACGATGCGCCGTTCGTGCATCCGCTTGTAGTTACGGATGCGGCTCGCGAGCAGGTCGCTGTTGGAGAAGATGATCTGTTCGCCGGAGAGGCTGCGCACGCGCGTGGTCTTCAATCCGACACGCTCCACGGTGCCCAAGAGCTCCCCGACGATGATGAAGTCTCCGATGACGAACGGCTTGTCGACGATGATCGACAGCGAAGCGAAGAGGTCGCCAAGGATGCTCTGGACGGCGAGGGCGATGGCGATCCCGCTGATCCCGAGGCCCGCGATGAGGGCGGTGATGTCCACGCCGATGTTGTCCAGCGCCACGAGAAGGACGATGCCCCACAGGACGATCTTGGAGAGGAAGCCGAGGGCGGCGAGCGAGGTCGCGGTGGCGGCGTCCTCTTCCAGCCGACGCCGTACCGAGCGCGCGATCCAGAAGGTGATCAGTCCGTTGCCCCAGAATCCCGCCTGAACGAGGAGCGCGATGATCGATAGCGCGCCGAGGACGCGCTCGGCGATGTCGGGCAGATCGACGGCGAGGGACCCGGCGTAGAGCGAGACGACCATGAGGAAGAGGAGCTTCGTCTTGCCGAGGAGATCGACGATGAGGTCGTCCAGCCTTCCCGGCGTGCGCTCCGCCCACCGCGAGAGCCGTCTCAGAAGCAACCGCGTGAACACCCACAGGACCGCGGCCACGAAGACCACGACAGCGCCGGCGAGGATCCACTGCCAGACTGCGTTGTTGTAGAGCGTGCGCTGAGGAAACGTCATCGCATCACCGTCCCCGCGAGGGATGACGGCCATTATACTCGGCGTCCTGTCGGCCTTGCCGAGCGTGGACATCTTCACGCCGCGTCCTCCCCGGGACGAACCTATCGACGGGAACGGGGCGCCCTCGGCTCCTGTCCCCGAGGAGTCGACGGCGTGACCGGTGTCCGGAATCCCGACCCGCGCTTCCATCGGCCCGCTCGGGAGTCCCGCCTAGCATCGGCGCATGGACAGGATCCAAGTCGTCGTGCGGGCCTCCACCCGTCACGACCCGGCCGACGTGGAACGACGGAAGAAGCAACTCCTGGACGGTATCGCCGCCGCACTCCCCGTTCCGCTGGCCGAGGTCGATCAGCCGACGGAAGGCGGTGTGACGGCGGTCCTCGTCATGACCGGGGACGTCGAGCGGGAGGTGCTGAAGCTCGTCAGTCGCCTGCCCGCGCCGACCCTTCTCGTCGCCCACGCCGAGTTCGACTCGTTGCCCGCTGCGCTCGAGGCACTTGCCAGGGTCCGGCAGGACGGAGGTGACGGACGCATTCTCTTCGGCACGCCGGAGCAGATCGCGCTCGAGCTCGGCCGCGAGGCACGGATTGCGGACAGCTGGCAGCGACTCCGCTTCAGTCGGGTGGGGGTGATCGGCGAAGGGGGTGCGGGGCCGGTGGCGAGCGATGTGGACCGCGCGTTCCTCAAGGGTCGCTTGGGGATCGAGATCATCCAGATCCCGAAGGAGGAACTCCTCCGCCGCGCCGAGGCGGCCGTCCCCAAGCGCTCCGACGTCAGTCGGTTCCTCGAGCGGGCTCGGGGGAAGAGCGACGCGTCGGGGGAGGCGGTCGAGCGTGGAGTCGCGATCTACGAGGCGCTTCGCTCCCTTGTCGACGAGCACCGTCTGGCGGCGTGCTCGCTTCGCTGCACCGACCTCGGCGCCGAGCCCGGAGCCACGGGCTGCTACGCGTTGTCGCGCCTCAACGACGAGGAGATCCCGACATCCTGCGAAGGGGACATGCAGAGCCTGTTCAGTCTGGTGATCGCTCGCCTTCTCGGTGGCGGCGCAGCGTTCATGGGGAACATCGCGTCCGTCGATACGGAGCGCAATGAGGTGCTCGTCGCCCACTCCAGCTGCCCGCTCTCGATCGCCCGCGAATACGCCGTAGGCACACACGACGAGTGCAGAGACGGCATCGGAATCCAGGCCTTCCTCGCTGCCGGTCCGTGCACGTTGTTCCGGCTCGGCGGCGAGCGCCTCGATCACCTCTTCCTGAGGGAAGGCGTCGTGGGAGATGCGCGGCCGCGCGATGATCGCTGCCGGACGGAGATTCTGGTGGTCTCCACGAGCCCACTCGGCGACCTTCTCGTGGCCCCTCTCGGGAATCACCACGTGGTCCTTCCCGGACATCACGGCGACACGCTGCGCCGCTTCTTCAACCGCTACCTTCACAGCTAGTGACGGATGCCGCGCGGTCCGTTCCGGGGGCCGCCGCCGGAGCCACGGCGCACGTTGCCGCCTCTTCGGACGAGGGCTACCATCATGTCGAAGCGGAGGTGCTGCCGTCCATGCCTGAACGACAGATGCAAGTTGCTGCCGACAACGAAGCCCGTCGCGGAACGTACGCGAATCTGGCGCTGATCTCCCATCGCAAGGAGGAGTTCATCGTCGATTTCCTGTTCGTCGATCCCCAGACGCAGACGGCCAAGAGCGACCAAGCGCTGCTCGTTTCGCGGGTGATCCTCAATCCGGGCCACATGAAGCGCCTCTACCAGGCGATCGGCGAGAACATCCAGCGATACGAGAAGAACTACGGGCAGATCATCCTCCCGGCGAAGCTCGAATAAGGCCCCTCCGTGATCTTGGGCGGCGATCCCCGACCCGCCACGCGGTGACCCCGGCGGCACGCTTCCGTCGCTCGCCGCAACGGTGGCGGTGACCGTTCTCCAGGCTCGGCTCCTGCCGAAGGCTCTATGCGCAGGGTCTGAATCGAGCGCACCGCCCGTTGCGTCTCGCAGTCCGGGAACAGATAATCGCATAGTGGGAAGGGGACGCCACGGAGGTGTCTGTGGGGACGCTCAACACGCTGGAGAAGGGGATCGCGATCCTGGACCTGCTCGCGGAGGTCGGAGCGCCGCTCGGAGTCGCCGAGATCGCCGAGCGGATGGGGCTCCCCCTGAGCACGGCCTATCGCTACGTGGCGACGCTGAAGCAGCACCAGCTCCTCGAGCAGGACCCGGTCGCCGGAAGCTATCGCCTGGGAACGAGACTCCTCGATTGGTCGGGCGCCGTAGCGCGTCCCGGCGTGCGCCAGGTCTCCCTGCCGCGGATGGTATCACTCTCTCGCCGCTGCGGTGAGACCGTCATCCTCTCGGCGCTCCGCCAGCACGAAGGGATCTGCCTGGAGAAGGTGGAGGGGCACCACGCCCTGCGCGTATCCCACGAACTGGGGGCGGTCTTCCCGCTGCATGCCGGGACGTCGGGAAAGACGCTCCTCGCGTACGTCGATCCCGAGGATCAGAAGGAGATTCTCCAGAGCGTCGGTCTCGAGCGCTTCACGGAGACAACCATCACCGATCCCGAGCTGCTTCGCGGGGAGCTCCGGAGGATCAGCGCACAGGGCTATGCCGAGAGCGACGGTGAAGTCCTTCGTGGCACCTACGGGATCGGCGCTCCGATCTTCTCGGAGGCAGGCCGGATCATCGCGGCGCTGAGCGTCTCCGCCCCACGTCATCGCCTCGAAGGCGAACGCCGCAAGAAGACGATCGAGTGGGTCGTGAACACGGCACAAGAGATCACCGGCGACATCTCGAAGTACCGCCCCGGCTAGCGGTCCCCACTCCCATCCGCGCTCGCCGCGAGCCGTGAGATCTCCTTGCGAATCGCCGCGGCGACATCGCCCAGGGGCCGTGCCGCGTCGATCCTGCGGACCGGGATGACGAACGCGCGCTCCGTCCACCGGCGGGCATGCTCGCGGCGACCCTCGCGGGCGAGCCGATCGCGGCGTACGGCTTCGTCGGCGTCGAGCCAGAGGACGACGTCGAACAGCGCGTAGTCGACGGCCGCGGAGATCCCAAGGAGGGCGCCCTCCACGAGAAGAAGCTCGTCTCCCCCTGCGCGGCGCTCCTCGATCAGGCGCCGTAGCGCGGCGGTCACCGCGGGATGGACGATCGCCTCGAGATCACCCTGCGAACGGTCCGAGGCGAATGCGGCCTCCGCCAGTCGCGCACGATCGATCGTCCCGTCCGCGGAGAGGATCGACTCCCCGAAGCGTTCCGCCAAGCGGTGGAAGGTGTCGCTTCCGGGGCGGTAGCAGTCCCACGCCACGCGATCGAGCTCGACCCAGGCCGTGCGCGGACGCTGTGCAAGCTTCCCGGCGACGGCGCTCTTGCCGCTTCCCGGCGGGCCCCCAAGACCGACGACCTTCATAGCATGTCAACGTACTCCGGTGTCGTGACGGCGGCAACCGGCAGGTGTTGAGGCCGACCGCGGAGAGGGATACGGTCTTGCGTTGGGAGGTCGAGATGGCGAGCGACGTCGTGCGTCAGTATTACGACGAACAGGTCCCGGTGGAATGGGCGCGGCTGGAAAGGCCGTACCGACGCTTCGAGCTGGAGACCACCCTGCATCTCATCGGTCGCTACTTCCCGCCGACGGGGCGCGTGATCGACATCGGTGGAGGTCCCGGGCGGTACACCGTGGAGCTGCTCCGTCGAGGGTACGAGACGACCCTCGTGGACCTGTCTCCGGACGCCGTGGGCTTTGCCCGCGCGAAGCTCGACGAGCTCGGACTCTGCGCGCAGGGGATTCACTGTGCCGATGCCTGCGATCTGTCGCTCTTCCCCGACGACGCATTTGACGCCGCGCTGTTCATGGGGCCGCTCTATCACATCGTCGATCGCGAGCGCCGTCAGCGCGCGCTTCGTGAACTCCGCCGGCTGCTCGCCCCGGGCGGGGTGGCGATCGCTGCGACACTCAATCCGTGGGGGATCCTTCGCTCCGGCCTGACGGAGTTTCCCGAGCAGTACCGTCGGCTCGACGCCGTCGACGTGCTGCTCGAGACCTACGTCCAGACAGGCCCCCAGGTGGCGTTCACCGAGGCGGTGTTCCTCACGCCTCCCGACGCGCTTCGGGAGGTCGAGGCCGCGGGCTTCGAAGTCATCTCACGCGCCGGCGCCGAGGCGTTCGCCTCCGGAGCCCTCGATGCGTCGAAGCGGATCGCAGAGCAGATCCCCGAGGCCTATCCGACCGTCCTCTCTCTCGTCGCCCGGACCTGCGAGATGCCCGCCTTTCGTGACAGCACGGAGCATCAGCACTTCGTGCTGCGAACGCCGTCACACGAGTAGATCTCCTCCTCGAATCGCTCGCCCCACACTGAAACCGCCGTCGGTGCCCGGTGTAGATCGTATGAGGTGATCCCGATGAAGAGACGAATCCTGCACACCGCGGCCCTCATCCTGGTGGTCTACGTCACCTCCGTCGTGGCCGGACCCGGACTCGTGTCACCTCTTGGCTTCGAGCCCAGTCCCGAACTGAGCCCGCAGTCGGTGAGCATCTGGACGGACAAGTCGGTCTACGTCGTAGGGGATGTCGCGCTGATCTACCTGACGCTCAGTGAGCCGGCCTACGTCTACATCCTCGACTTCCAGCCGGACCAAGTGGTGCGACAGATCTTCCCCAACGCGTATTCGCAGAACAACTTCCTGAGCGCGGGAACGCATGTCCTGCCCGACGGACGGTATCGGTTCGTCGTGGCCCCGCCTGTCGGCGAGGAGCAGCTCCAGCTGATCGCGAGCAGCGTTCCGCTCGATCTGACCTCCGGGCAGTTCAACGAAGTCTTCCCGTACGTCGCACCGAACGCCGTGTCGGCGCGGAACAACATTCAGCCGAAGCTCCTCGCGATCAGCCCGGAGCCGATCTGGGCGACCGCGTGGACCTCGTTCGAGATTGTCTACAGCTACGGGTACATGCCTCCGACGCCGATTCCCCCACCGACCCCACCGTACTACCCACCGTTCTTCGCGTGGATGATGCCCACCGGGCAGTGGTACTGGGCCGACGGCATGTGGATGTACGGGGAGCCGGACGCCGGCATCTATTGGACGTTCGGATCGGACGGGATGTGGCGGTTCCACATCCGATTCAAGTTCCAAGGGAGCTAGACGTGCACTAGCCTTTCCGGCATCGCCCACCTTACCGCCGCACGGAGGGGAGGCTGCGAAGCTGCGGCCTCCCCTCCTCCATTCCCCGCTCCTGCTGACCGTGGGGGGCGCGCCATTCGTTCGTGCTGCCTTCCGCGGACGCCGTCCGGTACCATCCCCGTGAGCAGGAGGGCACCCTCATGGCATCCGACGTCACATGGAGTATTGAGCAGGCTCGTCTCTATCAGCTCGCCGCCGTCGGCCTACACGGCGCGGCGTACCCTCCCGGCGACGAGGGGATCCGTCGCTGCTTTCGTGATCTCTCCTGCCTCCAGCTCGATCCACTCCCGGTTCTCGGCCGAAACCACGACCTCGTCATTCAGGCCCGCGTTCCCGAGACACACCCCGGCGAGGCGCTCGACCTCATTCACCGCGAGCGCCTCGGATTCGAATACTGGGACAAGATGCTGTGCGCGGTGGCGATCGAGTGGTTTCCACTGCTACGGAGCCTGATGGAGCGCTCGGGGGACGCGTGGATCCGCCGCCGCGGCGAACAGCTCGAGCGTGACGCACAGGGAACGTTGGCCGCGGAGACGGGCGCCGTGCGCGAGCACGGCCCGACGTCGAGTCGGGATCTCGCCGCTCTCGGCGTCGCGCAGCGCGACCACCGCGGCTGGAAGTCGACGAAGGCGGCGAACGTAGCGCTCGAGGCCCTGTGGAACTCAGGTGTGCTCAGCGTTTCCCACCGCCGCAACTTCCGCCGCTACTTCGATCTCGCGGAGCGGATCATCCCCGAGACGCTGCGAAACGAGGCTCCACCGAGCCCCGAGGAGTATTCCCGGAAGGCACTTCTCAAGCGGGTGCGCACGGTAGGGCTTCTCCCTGCCCGCGGCAGTCCCGACGCTTGGACGGCGCTTCGCGACGCGCGCCGCCAGCAGGTCGCTGCACGGCTCGTGGGCGAGGGGCATCTCGAGGAGATCCGTGTCGACGGTGTTCGTACGCCGTACTTCGCAGCATCCGACGCGTCGGAACGCCTCTCCCGGCTCGAGGGATCGGACGACGACCGCGGCGTGCGGTTCATCGCTCCTCTCGATCCGCTGATGTGGGCCCGCGACAGTCTCCGCCAGCTGTGGGCGTTCGACTACGTTTGGGAGGTCTACAAGCCGGCCGCGAAGCGGACGTACGGCTACTACGTACTCCCCGTTCTCAAGGATCGGCGGTTCGTGGCCCGTTTCGACGGGCGATTCGACCGCGAGGAGGCCACACTCCGTGTCCTCTCGTACCATCCCGAGCCGGACGGCGTGCCCGTCGACGATCCCGAGGTCCGCGCCGCGTTTGCCCGGTTCCTGCGCTACCTCGGCGGAGCGCAGATCGAGTTTCCCGCCGGGGAACGCTGGGCCCCCGACCTCTCCGGCGAGGGGCACTAGGACTCGATCGGCATCTCGTAGACGCGCCAGGTCTTGTACCGGTGTCCGCCCATCGAGCGCGATGCGCGGAGGACGAGATCGTTGTCCTCGAGAAGCATCGACGGCTCGCAGAAGCGATAGCGGCGCGCCAGCGCATACTGCAGCACCTCGTGGTAGAGCACGGCGTCAATCCCTGCACGGCGGAAGCGCGGGCGGATCCCGAAGAACATGAGGCGGATCACGGGGATCCTCCTCTTCGTCGCGAGCAGCCGGGCGACGCGGACCGGGTCGGAATCCAGGAGGCGGTTCCAGCGGGGGCGAAGGGGCACGTTGGGATCGGGAAGCGCTCCGAGGACGGCGGCGAGCTCGCCGCCGACGTACGCGAAACGCATCAGTCCGGGATCGGCGACGATCTTGAGGACGGCGGCCATCGCCTCCGCCTCGTCCTCGGTCAACGGGAGAAAGCCCCAGTTGCTCGCCCACGCCTCGTTGTAGATCGTGACCACGTCGTCGACCTCGCGGCGGATCTGCGACAGCTCGAGCGGCCGCGTCTCAATCTTCCTTCGCTCTCGGAAGCGATCGACGAGCCGCCCGACGCGCTCCAGCGGCGCGGCATCGATGTCGACCCAGTAGGCGTGGTAGTCCTTCACCTTGCGCAGCCCGTAGCGTTCGAGGTGCGCTCCATAGAACGGGGGATTGTGCGTCAGCTCCACCGTGGGCGGCGTGTCGAATCCGTCGACGAGGACGGCCTGGTGGGGCTCGTGGGTGGCGTTGGTGTAGCCTCCGGGTCCGCGCATCGCTTCCATCCCGTGCGTGCTCAGCCACTCGCGGGCGGCGTCGAGCAGCCGTTCCGTGACCTCGTATCGGTCGCTCGTCTCGAAGAATCCGAAGTGGCCGCGTTTCACGCGCTCCTGCTCGTTGATCCGCCGGTTGACCGCGGCGCTGACGCGGCCCACCGGTCGCCGACCGTCCCGGGCGATGAAGTGCGTGACCTCGGCATGCTCGTGATAGGGGTGCCGTGGCGTGAGCAGTCCCGTCATTCCCAGAACGCGGCTCCCGAGGAGATCGGCGCGAAGCGGCGGCGTCCAGTGAGGATCGCCGTGGTGGAGGAGCCACGGGACACGCACGAACGTCCGTATCCGTGGGTCCCCGAGAGGGACGGGCTCAATCGTGATGGCCACAGGACTCCCTTCCGTCGTTCCGATTATCGGTCGGGGTCGGAGCCGCGCAAAGCGGACGGCATGGCGCACCTTCCCTTGATCGGAAGCCCTCGCCCGTGCGACCCTGGGGGACCATGACCGGCAACGGCGATGACCACGCGCTCTCCGAGGACAAGCTCTTCCGTGTGATCCAGCTTCACGCGGCCGTCTCCCGCCGCAAGGCGCACGAGCTCGTCGCCGCCGGCGAGGTCACGATCGACGGGGAGGCCGTCGTCGATCCGTTCGCGATCTTGGATCCGTCGCAGACGGGAACCGTCCGCGTACGCGGGCATCCGATCTCGCTCGCGCCGCGCGAGCACCGCGCGTACCGGTTCCACAAGCCGAAGGGGATGCTCTGCAGCCACGACGATCCGCACTGCGGCGATACGGTGGGGCGCGTCCTCCGCGCGGACGGGTTCCTCGGGTACAACTGGGCGGGGAGACTCGATCAAGACGCCGAGGGGCTCCTTGTAGTCTCCAACGACGGCCGACTCATCGAGCGTCTCACCCATCCGCGCTACGAGATCGAGAAGATCTACCGCGTGCGGCTGGCGCGGCCTCCCTCACCGAAGCGACTCGCCGCCGCCCTCGACGAGATGCGAAGCGGCATCGAGGACCAGGGCGAGACCCTACGCATCGTTGGTGGCAAGCCCGCGCGAGGGGGGAAGACCGTGGAGGTGACGCTCGCCGAGGGGAAGAAGCACGAGATCAAGCGGCTGTTCGGGCATTTCGATCTCAGGATCGCTGCATTGAAGCGTATCGCGGTCGGGCCCGTGCGTCTCGGGTCCCTGCCCCCCGGCACCTTCGCCCGCATCGAGGGAGACGAGGCCGCCGCGTTGGCGCGGATCGTCGTCGGCAACACGAGACCGCCCTCCGATTGCCGCTCGTGAGCGGGCGCTCGATAATGGCACCATGAAGGTCGCAATCGGGCAGATCCGAGCCAACGGCAGCGACATCGAGCGAAACCTCGAGGCGATCGTCGCGGTTGCCGACGAAGCGCGGTCTCGCGACTGTACGTGGCTCGTGCTGTCCCAGGACGCGCTCTGCGGACCGTGGATCGAGGACGGCGCCCTGCGTCCTGTCGCCCACGGCGATGTCGATGGCGCGCTGGAGGCCCTTGCTCGCCGTGCCGGTGGGTTGACCGTGGTGCTGTGCGAGCGCCGGCCCCGTCCCGACGGGAGCCGTGCCGAGGACCACTCACCGATACTCATCGCCGACGGAGAGGTCTCCGTGCTCGAACCGCAGGCCATGGGCGGCGAGCCGAGCGTCGCGAATCGTCCCTGTGACGGCTGGGCGATTCGCTTCGTCCGGCGTCCCTACCGCATCGGGCGGGACGAGGAGACTCGGCGCGTCGCCGAGCGCCGGGTCGGCGACCATGCCGTTGGGTTGATCGAGGTGAACGGCGTCGGTCTCGACGGCGAGGACGTCCTCGAGGGCGGGAGCACCGTGTTCGAGGCCGAGGGCGGACTGCTCCTGCGGGCGGCCCGGTTCGAGACCGGGCTGTTCGTGGCGGATCTGCAGGGCCCCCGGATGCCGTGGGAGGAGGAGGCGGCCGAAGAGCGGCTTGCGGACGCGCTCAGCCGCGGAATCGAGGACTTCACCAGGGACGCCGGCTTCGATCGCCTTCTCGTGGGGCTCTCCGGAGGGGTCGACTCGGCCGTGGTCGCCGCACTCGCGGTGCGTGCGCTCGGGGCCGAGGCGGTGGCCGGGGTCTTCCTTCCGAGTGAATTCACCGCTGTCCAGAGCCGCGACGACGCCCGGGAGATCGCCCGGCGGCTGGGAATCGAGTGGGTGGAGATGCCAATCGAACGCCTACACGAGGCGGCCCGCACCGCGTTCGCCGTGCCCCCGACGGACGTGGTCGATGAGAACCTGCAGCCCCGCTTGAGGACCGTCCTTCTCATGGGACTCGCCAATCAACGCGAGGCCCTCGTGCTGTGCACCGGCAACCGCTCCGAGATCGCCGTCGGCTACAACACGCTCTACGGCGACACGATCGGGGCATTGGCCCCGTTGGGCGACCTCTACAAGCAGGATGTCTACCGGCTGGCGGAGCAGTTGGCGGCGGTCGTCCCGCAGTCGGTCCGGGATCGACCGCCGAGCGCGGAGCTGCGTCCCGGCCAGCGCGACGACGAGGACCTGCCGTCGTACGATGTGCTCGATCCGATCCTCGTCGCGATGCTCGATGCCGGGAGTTCCCGTGAGGAGATGATCGCTGCCGGTCATCCGGCGGATGTCGTGGATGCAGTGCACGAGCGATTCCGAAGGAGTGCATACAAGCGACGGCAGCTTCCCCCGGCGATTCGCGTCCGCGACCGGCGCGACTGAAGCGCAGAGGCTCCCGCGCTGCGCGCGGCCTCCGTCCGAGATTGCCTGCCGATACCTGCGATGTTTCTCCAGGTACATCCCACCCGTACCGATCCGTGGCTACGTGTTTCCCGCCGGACGGAGGGGGCTCGGCGTTTCGTCACAGGTCTCCTCGGCGGCTGACGGGGCGCACGGGCGCAGGGGCTCCAGGACTTGACGGGCCTTGGGAAGGCTTGTACGCTGCACGACAGACTTCAGATAAGGGTGAGCCGGGCCACGGCGGCGGAGGGGTCTGCCGCGTGTGGGGACTGTGTATTTCAGACACCATAGCTTCCGCAGTAAAGGGAGGTACGATCGTGAGACAGAAAGGGCTTGCAGGCGGCATTGCGCTTTGTGCGCTGATGCTGTTTGCACTTGGGGCCGTAGCATCCGATGCGGAGATGTACTTCTCGTCGGATCGCAACGGCCAGAACCGGGTGACGGACATTC
>CP070725.1:1158221-1167686 GCA_020350845.1 Candidatus Bipolaricaulota bacterium | reverse complement strand
TAGCGGAGCCCCTCCTCCGAAGGCGAATACAGGAATCAACCTTCTCGCCCGAGGTGCAGGAGGCCCGGTACCCCCTAGCGTTTCAGGACGCGAGTTCCACGTGCAGGAGCTGGAACCACGGCGTGGAGTGCCTACGGGCTGGGGCGTCATCGTACGCGTCACGTCATTGTCCATAGCGGACCGATGGAGCGGCTCTGGGCCAGGTCTTGAGACGGGCTGGCTCCGCCAGGCGCTGTCCAACGCGCCGGCCGGGCGGCACCCGGCGGAGTATCTCTTCCAGGAAGGCTGAGAGGTCCCGGAGGACCTCTCAGCTTGGTGGGCTGGTGTAGGGGTGCGAGTGGTGGACTCGCAGGATGAACGGTACCGACACGATGTGGGGAAGCCGTGAACCCGCGATGAACCTCTCGTGAAGCCTCCGGCGCCGCGCCTCGCACCCTCTATCGGCGTTGTGGAGGGCACTCCCGAGGCGACCCTTTCGCCCCCCTACGTCACCCACGGTGCTCCGTCGGCTACCCTACCGTGGCGGGGGTACACCGCCACGAAAGGGGGCGCAATGGCAAGGTCAAGGAGCGGGACCGTTCGACTCCACATCGAGGGAATGCACTGCGCAGCGTGCGTTGCCGCCGTGGAGCGCGCGCTGAGGCAGGTCGAGGGAGTCGCCGATGCCACCGTCAGCCTCGTGGAAGAAACGGCGCGCGCCAGGCTCGCTACGGAGATCGACCCCACCATCCTCATCGACGCCGTGCGCAAAGCAGGGTACGAAGCGCAGATCGTCTCAGATCGCTCCTCCGAGGTGCGGCTTCCGATCGAGGGGATGACCTGTGCAGCGTGCGCCAGGGCCCTAGAGACGGCGCTTCGATCCGTCCCGGGTGTGGAAGACGTCTCCATCGATCTCACGGAAGGCATCGCCGCGGTCAAGGGCTCCCGCGACCTGCAGCGCGACGGACTGCGGCAGGCCGTGGAGCGCGCCGGCTATCGTCTCTCAGACGGCCTCGGCGCGGTCACCACGGACGACCGCGATGTCCGGGGAACGCGCCGACTCGCAGCGGCGCGCCGCCGACTGTGGACGGCGTGGCTGCTCGCGGTGCCGATCGTCGGCTGGATGCTCCCGGAGATGCTCTTCGGGATCCGGTGGCCTTCTCCCCTCGGGTTCCACATCGCGATGACGGTCCTCGCCGCGCCGGTCCTCATCATCGCCGGCCGGTCGACGCTCGTCGCAGGCGTGCGGTCGGCGTTCCGTGGTCGCCCGACCATGGACACGCTGATCACCTTGGGGGCAACGGCCTCGTTTATCACGGGCCCGCTGAGCATCGCCGCCGAGTGGGGCCTCGTCCCACCAATCCTGGACTCTGCCGGGGTCTCCGCGATGATCATGGCATTCCACCTGACCGGGCGCTATCTCGAGGCGCGCGCGATGCACCGGACGTCAGGCGCTCTCCGCCGCCTTCTCCGGCTCGGGGAGGGATCCGCCCGCGTTCTGCGCGGCGAAGAGGAGCACGAGATCCCGGTCTCCCGCGTCATCGTTGGCGATCTCATGCTCGTCCGTCCCGGAGAGCGGATCCCGACGGACGGCGTCATCGAGCGCGGAACGAGCGAGGTCGACGAGTCCCTCGTGACGGGGGAATCGCTCCCGGTGCTCCGCACGGCCGGCGACTCCGTCGTCGGCGCGACGATCAACGGCGACGGCCTACTTCACGTGCGCGCGACGGGGATCGGAGAGGACACCTTCCTCGCGCGGATGATCCGTCTCGTACGCGAGGCGCAGGCGACGAAGGTTCCCATCCAGACCTTCGCCGATCGCGTCACCGGGATCTTCGTGCCGATTGTGCTCGCCATCGCGTCGGGGACGTTCGCCGCGTGGCTGCTGTTCCCGGACGCCCTCGGCGCCGTCGCGCATTACTTGTCTCCCTACCTTCCGTGGGTAACGAGCGGGGCAAGCCCCCTGTCCCTTGCTCTCTACTCGGCGATCGCCGTGCTCGTCCTCGCCTGCCCGTGCGCGCTCGGCCTCGCGACACCCACAGCGCTCGTCGTCGGCATCGGACTGGGGGCTACTCACGGCGTACTCGTTCGCAGTGGCGAGGCGATGCAGGCCCTCACGGAGATCTCGCACATCGCGGTGGACAAGACAGGGACCTTGACGGTGGGGACGCCACGTGTCGTCGAGGTCGTCGGCGAGGCAGTCCACGCGGACACCGCGTTGCGGATCGCTGCCGCGCTCGAGGCCGCGTCGACGCATCCGCTCGCTGTGGCGATTGTCGACCATGCGCAGGCGCGGTCGATCGACACGGAGGCGGTGGAGGAGGCGGTCAACCTCCCGGGATTCGGGGTCCGCGGCGTCGTCGATGGAGAGCGGGTGTGGGTGGGACGCAAGGACCTGTTCGCCGACCGCTCGCCGGAGAAGACCGTCGCCGCCCGACTCGAGGCGAGGCTTCTCGAGACGGGAGGAAGGACCGTCGTCCTCGTCGGACACGAGCGCCTGGGTGTGCTTGGCGGGATTGCCATTGCTGACACCCTGCGAGAAGACGCGTCGTGGGCCGTCGGACGCCTGAGGAGACGAGGCATCGAGCCGGTCATGCTCACCGGAGACAACGAGTCGGCGGCATCGCGCATCGCCACCGAGGCGGGGATTGAGGCCGTGCACGCCGCACTCACTCCCGAGGAGAAGCTCGAGGCGATTCGAGCGCGCCAGCGAGACGGAGCACGCGTTGCCATGGTCGGCGACGGGATCAACGATGCCCCCGCCCTCAAGGCAGCCGACGTGGGGATCGCGATGGCGGCAGGAACGGACATCGCGATCGAGGCGGCGGACATCACGCTGACCGGTGGCGGGCTCCTCCCTCTGGTCGTCGCCGTCGAACTCACACGGGGCACGTTCCGGCGCATCCGGGGCAACCTCCTCTGGGCCTCGCTCTACAACCTGATCGCTCTCCCGTTGGCCGTTGTCGGGATACTGCATCCACTCATCGCGGAGGCCGCGATGGCCCTTTCCTCAGTCACCGTCGTGTCGAACTCGTTGCGCCTGCGCCGTCTGAGGTTGCCGACGGGTGCGACCTCCGGACAGGACTCCCGCGGCGCCTTGCATCCTCGTTCCTCGTCGCCATAGAATGCGGCATCCACTGGGACTTCTCGTTCCACGGCGGTTTCTAGGAGCGTGCCGAGTGTCGTCCAAGCTCATCGAGAGCGACATCGAGAGCGTGCTGTTCAGTGCCGAGGAGATCGAGGCGCGTACGAGAGAGCTCGGAGCGCGGATCTCCGCCGACTACTCGGATGCCAGGATCACACGAGACGTCGCGGGACGGCCGCCGATCGTGGTCTGCGTGCTCCGCGGGGCTCTGCTCTTCATGGCCGACCTCGCGCGCTCGATCCCGACGCAGATGGAGTACGACTTCATCTGTGTCGCTTCCTACGGAAACGGAACGTCTCCCGGCGTGGTCCGTCTGATCAAGGACCTCGAAGGACCGATCCGCGGCCGCGACGTGCTCATCGTCGAGGACATCGTGGACACCGGGCATACCCTGAGCTACCTGCGGAGGGGGTTCGACGCACGCGATCCGGCGTCCATTCGGGTGTGCACGCTCCTCGACAAGCCGCCTCGACGCGAGGTAGAGGTCTCCGTCGACTATGTCGGGTTCACGCTCACGAGCAACGAGTTCGTCGTCGGCTACGGGATGGACTACCGCGGTCTTTATCGAAACCTTCCCTACATCGGCGTGCTGCGCCCCGAAGCGATCGATGCCTGAGACCGAATCGACGGAACGCGCCATGCACGCCGCACGGGAGGAGGAGACGCTCCCTGAGGACGCCTTCGTGACCGTAGGCATCGAGAGCTCGTGCGACGAGACCGCAGTCGCGGTTCTCCGCGACGAGGACCACTTGCTGGCGAACCTCGTCTTCTCCCAGGCCGAGATCCACGCTCCGTTCGGCGGCGTCGTCCCCGAAGTCGCGTCGCGCGACCATCTGCGCAAGCTGCCGCTGTTGGTGGTCGAAGCCCTCACCTGCGCACGCACCCCGGCAGAGCGGGTGAACCTGGTCGCGTGCACCTACGGCCCGGGGCTCCTCGGACCGCTGCTCGTCGGCCTCTCGTACGCGAAGGGATTCGCCGCCGGCCTCGGTGTCCCGCTACTCGGGGTGAACCATCTCGAGGGGCACCTCTTCGCACACCGGCTGTCGGCACCCGACGCGGATCCCCCGTTCATGGGGCTTCTCGTCTCCGGGGGCCACACTGCGCTCGTCGTCGTCCCGGAGTACGGCCAGTACCAGCTGATCGGATCGACGGTGGATGACGCCGCCGGAGAAGCGCTGGACAAGGTGGGCAAGCAGCTCGGGATCCCGTACCCGGCGGGAGCAGAACTCGAGCGACTGTCCGAGGGCGGAGACCCGAGCGCGATTCCGTTCCCGCGGCCGATGGCAGGTGCGCCCGGCTTCGACTTCAGCTTCGCAGGCCTGAAGACCGCGGTGATGGTCTACCTGCGCAAGCATCCCCACGCCCGGCGCGAGGATGTCGCGGCGTCGTTTCTCGCGAGTGTGGTCGACGTCCTTGCCGCGAAGTCGATCGAGGCCACGCGACGCCACCGGCTGGGCCGACTCGTCGTCGCAGGCGGCGTCGCCGCCTGCCGGAAGCTGCGACGGCGTCTTCGGGAGGATGCCGCGGGTCACGGGATCGACGTTCACTTCCCGCCACAATCTCTGTGCACGGACAACGCGGCGATGATCGCCGCTGCCGGCGTCTATCGACATCGCGTTCTGGGCGAGACCCACCCGCTCACGCTGGCGCCGTCCCCACGGCTCTCCCTCTAGCGCCCCGATCCGGAAGGTGGCTGCGGTCGTCACGTCCTGACGGCACCCGGCGACTCCGTCGCCGCGGCGGCCGCGGGTTCCGTGACGCGGCGGATCGAGGTGAGGGCGACCTCGATCATATCGTCGGTCGGCTCGGCCGTGGTCAATCGCTGCATCCAGATCCCGGGAAGCGACAGCCAATGGAACCACGATCGCCGCGAGGGGTCCCCTCCGAGCCGCAGGATCTCGTAGGAGACGCCGGCAACGACCGGCAGCAGGAGAAGCCTGGAGAGGATCTTGAGCCACAGCACGGGGTTGCCCGCGAGCGAGAAGACGAGGATCGAGATCATCAGGACGATCATCAGGAACGAGGTCCCACAGCGTGCATGACGCGTGGTGTGACGCTTCGCGCTGTCCACGGTGAGCGGCTCTCCGGCCTCGTAGGCGGCGACGGTCTTGTGCTCCGCTCCGTGGTACTGGAAGACCCGTCGGATGTCCTTCAGTCGAGAGATGATGAACAGGTAGCCGAGGAAGAAGGTGACGCGAACCAGTCCCTCGACAAGGTTGAAGACGATCGCATTCCCGGTACGGAGGCCGGTGACGCTGTTGACGATGAACAGCGGGAGGATGACGAATCCCCCCACCGCGATCGCGAACGCCGCGACGAAGGTGACCGCCATGCCCCCCTTCCCGATCTGCGCCTCCTCGGGGAAGGCGAGGGTCGCCGACAGGTTGAGCGCGCGTACGCCCAGAGAAACCATATCCACCAGCCGGAAGAGGCCGCGCACGAACGGGATCTTCCCGATCCGGCGGAAACGGCGCCGCACGGGAAGGTCGCGGACGACAATGTCGCCCTCGCCTTCACGGCGCACGGCGACCGCGACGCGGTCGCCGTTCTGCATCATGACGCCTTCGATGACGGCCTGACCGCCGATCGGCGGCATCGACTACTCGTCCTTGTTCCCGTACTTGCGGTTGAAGCGTTCGACGCGGCCCTCCGTGTCGACGAACCGCTCCTCGCCCGTGTAGAACGGGTGGCACTTGGAGCAGATGTCCACGTGCATGTCCCCGACGGACGACAGCGTCTCGAACTCGGCACCGCAGCCGCAGCGAACGACCGCCGCCTCAAGCTGAGGATGGATCTCCTTCTTCACGTCACACCTCGACTAGCGCTTGGAGTACTGCTCGCTCTTGCGGGCCTTGCGCCGGCCATACTTCTTGCGCTCGACCTCACGCGAGTCTCGAGTCAGGAAGCCCGCCTTGCGCAGCGGCTCCTTGTACTCGTCGGTGACCCCCGTGAGGGCCCTGGCGATCCCCAGACGGACGGCCTCGAGCTGCCCGGTGTAGCCGCCGCCGCGGACCCGCGCCATGACGTCGAATCGGCCCACCGTGCCGGTCACGTAGAACGGCTGCTTGAGCGTCTTCTCCAGATGCTCTTCGCTCTCGAGATACGAGGCGAAGTACTGATCGGCGGGGCGACGGTTGACGGTGATCGTCCCTTCGCCCTCCGACAGGTAGACCCGTGCCGTGGCCGACTTCCGGCGACCGACTGCATGCACGCGATCGCCCACCTTCTTCGGCAAACGGCGCTTTCCCTGAATCTCTTCCACGCGGATTCCTCCTGAACGATCTACTCGTTGTCGCGAACGGGCGAATGATACGAAGCGCCCGTCGGACTGTCAACGGAAGGCCGTTCCGACGCTCACTCCACGCGTGAGTCGCAGTATACTCGGCGCGCCATGCCCCCTCGTTGGCGTGACCTGCCGAAGATCGACTTCCACGCTCACGTCGTCCTCCACGAGCGGGAGAACACCGATCTCGTCGTGAATCGACCGGAGCGGCTGCTCGATGAGATGAACACCCACGGCATCGAGGCTGCGGTCGTCCTCCCCATCAACTACCCCTCCTACTTCCCGCTCCGCGCTGACGAGCAGGCCGATTGGGTGGCCGCGAACAACGACCGCCAAGCGGCGCTCATGCACGAGTCCGGGGGGCGCTTCCTCGCCTTTGCCGACGTCGGTGTGACGGAGGGCTACGAGCGTGCGGCGCGCCTCGAAGCGGAGCTCGTGCGGGCAGTGGAGCGCCTCGGGCTCCGCGGGATCAAGGTGCACCCCACGAACCTGAAGCTCGCCGCCGACGATCCCCGCCTTCTCCCCGCGGTCGACGTTGCGGAACGCTACGGGCTTCCGCTGGTCTTCCACTCCAATCCCGCGGCCCGGGATCGCGACTTCTACGGATCGGCGCCGTCACGCGTCTACCGCGCGATGCACGGCCGCAATCCCTCCTACGTTCTCGCCCACCTCGGCGGCGTCGCCTATCTCGAGAGCCTTGCCGGGGAGTGCCATGTGGGGATCTCGGGCACGATCCTGTGGCTGTTGGAGCTCTACGGACCGTCGTTCTGCCGCGCCTTGCTGCGGCGCATCGGCGTAGAACGTGTCGTCTTCGGAAGCGACGTGCCGATCTACGCCTACGAGGCGTACGACGACGTCTTCGACGCGCTTCGCCTGACCACCACGGAGATGGAGCTCATCGCCTACGGAAACGCCCGCGCGCCTGCTCCGCCTCCAGCCCGAAGGCTCAGACGAGGAACGTCACCGCCTCCGTCTCTCCCGGCGGAAGATACTCCACCTCGACACGGGTGATTCGCAGCAGAAGGTAGTCGGGATCGTCGGGGCCGCTCCAGTACTCCGCGAAGTACCCGAACCGCTCTCCGATCTCCTTGCGCCACGACGGGTCGTCCACAGGATCGGCAACCCCCGCGACGCGGATGTAGCCGTTCGCATCCCCTTCGGCAAGCGGAAGACAGAACTCGACACTCGGGTTGTTACGAATCTGGCATGCCTTTCGGCTTTCCATGGCCGTCGCGATCCAGAACTTCTCATCGTAGTCGATGAGCATGACCGGACGAACCCGGGGCTGATCCTTCTCGGACGTCGCGAGGTACACGCGCTGCACCTCCCGGAACTGCTGCCAGACGTCTGCCTTGTACTCCTCGATCGATTTTCCCATCGCGTCGTACCTCCTTCGCATCAAGCCACACGCCCCCGGCGATGGCGGGCATTCCCCATCCTAGCGCGCCCAGCGCTCCCGCTCCACGATCGCCCCGAGATCCGGCGGCGTACTCACCTCCTCCTGCGCCGTCGCCCACCGATCCCCGAAATCCCCGAGATCGAGGGTCGAGCCCGCGCGGGCGAAGAGCGGAATCACGTGCAGCGGAGTCGGCACCCGGACACGGGCTGGGCCGGCATGCTCTTCCCCCGTCCAGAGGTCGACCCATGTCCCCGGGGGAAGCCGAATCTCGACGCTCCTCGTCCCCTCCTCCCAGATCGGGCGGACCAGGAGGTCGGGCCCGTACAGATACTGCGTCCAGGCTCCACGGAGGGTGGCCTCCTCGGGATACGCGAGAGCCATCGGACGGACGATCGCGGTTCCTGCCTCGTGACACCGGCGCGCGAGCTCGTACGCGACGTCCATCATGTCGTAGTGCAGATTCGCGTAGAGGTTCCAGATGGCGAGGATCTCGCGATCGTAGTACGTTCCTTCCGGGTAGCCCTCCTCGCCGACCGCCCCCACTGCGCCGTCCTCGAGCCATGCCCACGGCGCCAAGTTGGCCAGCGGGCCGACCTCCATCAGCGGGCAGAAGGCGGAGAAGGCGAGCCAGCGGCCGAGTGCCTCGCGAGGCGGCCTCTCGTTGTAGCCTCCAGTGTCCGAGCCCCAGATCGGAAGGTTCATCGCGCTGCAGCGCTGTAGCGCGATGATGGCCGAGCGCAGGCCGAAGAAGGACGGGTCGGTGTCCCCTCCCCACACCGCGGTGGACGCCGAGCTCCCCGTCCACGTCGCGCGCACGATGTTGAACCACTCCTCGCGCCCGGCCTTGGCGAACGCCCCGGCTCCCGCCTCGGCAAACCACAGCGGGTACGCGTTGTGACCTTCTCGGTACGGAGTCCCGTCGTCATACACCCCGCGGAAGAGCTGGCCGTCCGGCGTCTTCTCTTCTCCCCGATCGAGCTTGAAGCCTTCCACCCCGGCATCGATGAGCGGTGCCAGCCGTTCCTGCCACCACGAGACGGCATGCGGGTCGGAGAAGTCGATGAGCTCCGCGCCGGGAGGGTAGAACAGGGTGTTCTCCACGTGGAAGCCACGGGTCACCGCTTCGCTCCGCAGCTCATCGAAGACCCACGGGCCGAGGAAGAGGAGCGGGTGGATCCCCCGGCCGGACAGCCAGCGCAGCATCTCGGGAAACGCCGGCAGTCGCTCTTCGTCGACGACCATCGCGCCGTAGCCGAACGTCCCCTCGCCCCACGGCCTGTCGATCGCAACCATCGTGCACGGAATCCCGAGGGCGTCCATCATCAGCACATCCTCGACGATCATCGTGTTGTAGGGTGCGGTCGCCTCCGTCCCGTCGTAGAAGGCGGCGAGGTCCCAGACGACATCGCGCCAGCGATAGGGTCCGAACGCCCATCGCGGAGGAAGCCTTGTCGTCCCCGTCAGCCGTGCGAACCGTGCCACCGCATCCAGCGGGGCAGGGCCGGGGATGATGATCAACTCGAGATCCTCGGCCTCCGTCTCGATCGTCACGTCCGGGGCAGCCTGCGTCCCGTCCGCATCGACGCCGAAGCGCCACCGTGAGGGCCAGCTCCCGTCGAGCCAGAGGCCGTACCCCCCCGTCGACACGACGAACGGGAC
>CP070725.1:1155476-1158121 GCA_020350845.1 Candidatus Bipolaricaulota bacterium | reverse complement strand
CGGGGCTCGATCCGGTCTACCGTCGGCCGGGCGAGACGGCGACGATCGAGGTCTCCGCGAACGACAACAGGATCGAGGTCGCGGCGCGCCATGTCGCCCGCTACACCCTTCTCATCTCCGCTGAGATGTTCGATCTCGATCGACCGATCGTCGTCGTGACCAACGGCACATCGAGCTTCGACGGCGTCGTCGTGCCCGATCCCCGCTTCCTGCTCGAGCAGGCGGCTCGCGACGTGGATCGCAGCACGATCTACGAAGCGTGCATCGAGGTCACCGTCCACGCGAAGTAGCCTCCTCGAACGACCGCAAGATCTCGCACCGGCGCGCCGCGGCGTCTCTCCGTTTGACCTCCTGCGCGGCTCTCCTATACTGGAAGAGAGGGGAATGCGTGAGTGCCCCTCAGAGGCGTTTCTGCGTGGATGCTTCGAAGCCCCCGCGGAGAAGGAGGCTGTCATGAGGCGATGGACAGCAAGACTGCTGGCTGTTGGATTGGGACTGCTTCTGGTGGCCGGAGTCGTCGGGCATGCTCAGTTCGACCCTCCGGTGGGATTCGCGGTTGACGACCTCCAGCTCATCAGCCTGGAGAGCCGTGCGGACTGGGGCGCTCACTGGACCGGCCCGGTCGAGGCGGCGACGATCCTCGCCTGGATGCGCGAGCACGGATTCCCCGAGCTGCTGCGCGACCTGAACGGCGACGGTGTGGTCGATGAGCTCGACACGATCGAGCTTGCGGACCGATTCGGCAAGGGGCCGATGCAGGTCGACGCCCTCGGAGGGACGACCGACCCGCTCCTCGTCCAGGCGCTCGCGAGTCATGTGGCGCGCGCCTATCCCGACGAGTTCGAGCTCAAGATCTACGATCCGGGCTTCCCGGCGGAGTACGAGCGGCAGTTCGCACGGCCGTTCGCCTCCGATGTGATCCCCGGGATCCTCCTCACTGTGGAGGCGATCCCGAGCTTCGGCGCGTACGCCTATGAGCTCGAGACGGGGGAGGGCGTCATCGTCGGTCTCGAGCTCGAGGAGGACCGCAACTACTACCTCGCCGGCCGCTCGTACCTCTTCGAGCCGCTCGGCGACGAGATCTACGGAATCGACTTCGCCTGGGGCGAGGAGGATGTCTTCGAGCCGGGGACCCAGGGCCAGGTGCTCGAGACGCGGGCGTGGCAGACCGACGGTCTCTACATCTGGTACGAAGGCGACTGGCAGCTCGCCGAGGTGATGCTCGCGCTGTCCCCGGTCGTCGAGCACGGGAGAACCCCCCCTCCGGGTCCGTGCCCCTTGGATGCGCTCGCCTACCACGTCACGGAGAACAACACGGAGTACGGACGCGTACGCATCGAGGAGTGCGTCTACCACCACGAGGGGATCGACATCTACCTCTACATCGTGACCAACATCAGCTTCGAGTACAACGGCTGCGGCCTGTGCTGGTTCGGCGTCCCCAACATCGACGGGCTGCCGACGATCTTCCAGCTGAACAGCGAGGGATGGCTCACGAATCCCTTCCTCTGGGTGATCGGCGGGTGGGACTGGGGTGCGCCCCTGGGCGACTGCGGTATCGAGATCGGCGAGAAGGGCTACTTCTGGTTCGGCGTGCCCGCGCCCACGATCGACACCTTCCTGACCGGAGGGGTCGGCTCGTGTCTGAGCTGGTCGATCAGTACCTTCCGGCCGCGTCCTCCGGAGATCTTCTTCGTGCGCACGACCGGTCCGCGCCGCGGCGACGAGCAGGAATGCCCCGACCTCGAGATCAACATCAAGGACTGGGCGTGCTCTCCCGATCACAACGGCTACCGGATCACGGTCTGGGCAGAGGTCATCAACGTCGGCGCAGTCGACGTGGGTGCGTTCACCTGCCGCGCGGAGACCATCTATGGAGTCGCTGACGTTCCGATCGGAGGGTTGCTCGCAGGGGCCAACGCCGGGCTCATCTTCGACCTCTTCATCCCCGATCCGGGCTATCCCCCGTGTGTCGACGTGACGGTGACCGCCGATATCTTCGACGACGTGCCCGGCGAGTGCGACGACGCCAACAACGTGCAGGTGCAGGAGGTCTGCTGCACCGGGGACACCGGCGACGGCTGTCCGGACCCGTACGTCAACGCGATCTCCGCCTGCTACTACACCCGTGGGGGATCGACAGGAGCAGCGGGGAACTGGTATATGGAGATCTTCGTCAGCGTCCGCAATGGCGGCGCCGTGACGGCGACCAACGTTGAAGTGGAGGTCACCGGGGACGGCGAGTCGGACAGCGAGACGATCGCCTCCCTCGCTCCTGGGGGGACGTGGTACAAGACGTTCACCCTCGACCTGGGATCGGGGACACCGTCGTTCCCGCTTCTTGCGACTGTGGTGATCGATCCGGACAACGACATCGACGAGAGCTGCTACCCGTACCCTGACGGTGAGCACAACAACCACGCGTCGGAATCGGTCAGCGCAAACGACGTCTGTCAGTAGTTCGCTTCAGAGAGGGGGCGGCTCTCGGCCGCCCTCTCTTCTTTGCACCGTCGGATCGATTGAACGCCGGCGCCCGCGACGGGCACTCACGGGAGCAGAAGACGGAACGAGACACCTGGAGGTGCGAACATGCGTTGGTTCGGAGGACTGCTGACGGGGACGGGCATCGGGGCGTTCTTCTTCTT
>CP070725.1:1152688-1155376 GCA_020350845.1 Candidatus Bipolaricaulota bacterium | reverse complement strand
TGGTCACGTTCCTCGTCGGGTTCCTCGACCCGCCGTCACTGTACCCTACGCCGGCCTCCGGAGGCGGTAACGGGATTCGGAGCAGCTCAGCCTATGACATGTGTGTCGACGCGCTCGCACAGCTCCTCTATCCATGGGCACTGCCGACACCGTGGCTGACGATCGGCGGTGGATGGAGCCGGTGACTCCCTGGAAGACGCTGTTCGGCACGGACGGAATCCGCGGAAGGGCGAATGTGGAGCTGACGCCGGAGCTTGCCCTCGCGGTCGGTCGCGCTGCCGCGAGGGTCGTCCTTCCACGCGGGGGACGGGTGGTCATCGGCAGAGACACACGGGTCAGCGGATCCATGCTCGAGGCGGCACTGATCGCGGGCCTCACCGCATGTGGGGCGGAGGTCCTGGTCGCGGGCATCGTCCCCACCCCGGCGATCGCCTATCTCATCAGGGACGAGAGAGCAGCGCTCGGCGTGGTCGTGTCGGCGTCGCACAATCCGCCTGAGGACAACGGGATCAAGCTCTTCGATCGGTGGGGGATGAAGCTTCCCGAACGGCTCGAGGAGGCGATCGCCGAGGAGATCAAGCGAGCGCCGCGGTCGGACGACCTGGCGGTCGGCAGCAGTCGGCCGTTGGATGCCGCCGCGAGTCGCTACGCCGCGTTTCTCACCGGTGCCATGGAGATCGAGGACGTGGACCTCACGGGGATGACGATCGTCCTGGATTGCGCGCACGGCGCCACCGGGGGAATCGCGCCCCGTGTCCTCGAGCACTTCAACGCGCGCGTGATCGGGCTCCACGTCGAGCCTGACGGCGGACGGATCAACGATCGCTGCGGCGTCCTCGATCTCGGTCCCTTGCGCGAGGCGGTCGCCGAGCACGGCGCGGATCTGGGGATCGCGTTCGACGGCGATGGCGATCGGATCCTCGTCGTCACCTCGGAGGGGGACACGATCGACGGAGACCTGATCCTCGGAATCGCTGCTCTGCATCTCCATCGGGCGGGGAGGCTCGATCCTGCGCGCATCGTCGCCACGGTGCTCAGCAACCTCGGCCTCGAGCGAACGCTCGGGTCCGCCGGGGTGGCGATGGAGCGCACCCCGGTCGGGGACCGGCATGTCGCCGAGGCCATGCGCCGCGGAGGAATGAAGCTCGGTGGCGAGAAGTCGGGGCATATCATTTTCGGCGATCACAGCCCGACGGGTGACGGCATCCTGACCGCCGTCAAGCTGGTGGAGATCGCTCACGAGACGGGGCGCGCCCTCGGCGATCTCGCCGCCGACGTGCGCCTCCTTCCTCAGGAACAGAGTGCTCTTCCCGTGGCGGATCCGGGCGTGTTTCTTGGACGGGAGGACGTACAACGCTGCATCGATCGTGCGCGCGCGTCGCTCGCGGCGGACGGACGGCTCCTCGTGCGCGCCTCGGGCACGCAGTCCCTGATTCGGGTCATGGTCGAGGCCGAGACGGAGGCCCGCTGTGCCGAGACGCACAGGGAAGTCTCCGATTGCCTGGCGGCGATTGCCGCTCAGTCGGCGCCGGAGGGGGACGTGGATTCCCGGGTCGGCTCGTCGAACGGGTAGGTGAGGACGGGCTCGCGCGCGGCCCGCGTCTGGTCGAGGCGACGCACCGGGGTCGAGACCGGCGCACGGTGCAAGCGGTCGGGGTCGTCCTTCGCCTCCTGCGCGATCGCGAGCATCGCGTCGGCGAAACGGTCGAGCGTCTCCTTCGTTTCCGTCTCGGTCGGCTCGATCATCAGCGCCTCAGGGACGATCAGGGGGAAGTACACGGTCGGCGGATGGAATCCGTAGTCCATCAGCCGCTTCGCGATGTCCAGCGTAGTGACACCTTCTCCCACGTCGCGCCCGGAGAGGACGAACTCGTGCTTGCAGAGGCCGTCGAACGGACAACGGTAGTCACCGGAGAGCCTCGCCTTGAGGTAGTTCGCATGGAGACACGCGTGGCCGCTCACCTCGCGAAGCCCACCGTCACCGAGTCGCAGAAGGTAGCTGTATGCCTTGAGCGCCACGCCGACGTTCCCGAAGAAGGAGTGCACCGCGCCGATCGAGTCGGGGGCATCCCAGTCCCAGAGAAGCGTCTCTCCCTGGATCGCGATGCGGGGAACGGGAAGGAACGGCTCGAGCTCGCGCGTCGTCGCGATCGGCCCCGATCCCGGGCCACCGCCGCCGTGGGGCGTCCCGAGGGTCTTGTGCAGATTGAAGTGGAAGACGTCGGCGCCCATGTCTCCAGGACGGGCCCGTCCGATGAAGGCGTTGAGGTTCGCCCCGTCGAAGTAGCACAAGCCGCCGGCGTCGTGCACCCGAGCGGTGACGTCAAGGATGCGTTCCTCAAAGATCCCGAGGGTGTTGGGAACCGTGAGCATGACCCCCGCGACCGTGTCGTCGAGGCTGTCGTCGAGGGCATCGAGATCGACCTGGCCGCTCGCGTTGGAGGCGATCGTCGTCGTCGTGAACCCGGCTACCGCGGCCGACGCGGGGTTGGTGCCGTGGGACGAGTCGGGGAGGAGAATCCGCGTCCTCTGCGCCTCCCCGCGGCGCTCGAACCAGCGCTTGAAGAGCATCAGCCCGGCGAGCTCCCCGTGGGCACCGGCAGCGGGCTGGAGGCTGACGCCCGGAAGCCCGGCGACACGCCCGAGGAGTTCACTCAAGTGGTGCAGCAGCCGCAGCATCCCCTGCGC
>CP070725.1:1147848-1152588 GCA_020350845.1 Candidatus Bipolaricaulota bacterium | reverse complement strand
TCCTGCGTCAGCGCGACGGCAAGAGCCGCCCCGAGTACCCCGAAGACCCAGAACCTGACGGCCTTATCGGCGCCATAGCAGAACTCGGACGAGTAGACGAGAGACGCAGCGAGGAGCAGCCCGAGAGCGGCCATCGCCAGCATCGGGCCGCGTCCCCGCCACAGGGCGCTCCCCAGGCTGCGCGCCCGCGGCACCATGCCGACGGCGCACAGCGCAAGCGCACAGGCGGCCACGGTGTACGGAAGGCGCACGGGAATCCCGAGGGCAGCGATCGACGTATCCCCGGCGATGAGGAACGGGGCCGCCCAGAATCCCGGCTCAATCCACTTCGTGAGCTTCCGCGCATCGAAGCGCGCGAACATGACGCTCCCATCTCTCCACGGCGTCCATCATCCGCAGCGGCTCCCCGCCCAATGCCCGGAGCTCGTCAACGATCCGCGGAAGGACGCCGGTCCAGCCCGGATGCAGCACATCGTACATCGACGTATTGTGCCACAGAAGCACGAACAGCCCATGGTGCTCGGCGACGACGCGCGCGACGTCGATCGTTCGGCGGACCGCCTCGTCCGGCGTCAGGCGAAGCACGGTGTGCAGGGTGGCATCCATCACCGCGAGCGGAAGCTCCCACAGCGCCGTCGCGTCACGGGTCGCGGGATCGAACGGGCGGTAGGGCGTACACACCCCGGCGCGGAAGCCGACGGCGTCGGGATAGCCGAGGGTGCTGTCATAGCGCAGGCCGGCGGCCGCCGCTGCCCGCCACGTCTCGGGGACGCTCAACCGCAGGTAGTGCTGGCGGCCTCCCGCCACGTCTCCGCCGATCCGCCGCGCGATCGCCTCGACTTCGCGCGCGAGACGCTCGCCGTCACGCCACGTCTTGAGGCTGCCATGAACGCCGATCTCGTGGCCCTGTCGAACGAGGGCGTCGAGGAGAGGGAGGGCGTCGGAGAGGCGGTACCGCCCCTCGTGTTGGCCGCCGCCACCGGCCATGACGTAGTACGTCGCTGCGATCCCCCGATCGCGTTCGAGCTCGAACAGCCGCGCGAAGCAGTCATACGGGTCGCTCCGGCGTCCCCGACGGGCGGCGATCCCGTCGACACCGAGCCGCAGCATTCGCCGCGTCCTGCGCGGTCCGCGGGCGATGCGCCGGATCGCGCCCGCCACCTGACGCAAGGAAGAGAAGAGCGCCAGCTGATCGATGTCGTGCGTCACGCAGAACACGAAACCCTGGCTCCAGGGTGGGCACCGCGCCGCCTCCGCGCCGAGAGGCTCGACCCACCCCGCGAACAGGTCGGCGTACTCGTTCACCACGGGTCGCGACAGGAAGCTGTGGGCCGTTGCGACGCTCGACGATGCCGGGAACCGTCCGAATCGATCCCTCTCGGGAGCGCCGATCTCCTCCGCACGAGAGAGCAGTGCGAACGTCGAGGCAAAGAGGTCGAGGTCGGTCTCCAGGCGTCCCTCAAGCCGGGCGACGTGGCCGTCGACGGCCGGCGATCCGGCGGAGAGCACGGGGAGTCCCCGATGGAGGATCGGTCGGCCGGTTCCCGTCGGCCCCGGCCATCGAACACTCTCCCCGGGGTCCGGGACGGCGCGCACGTGAAGGTCGGTCCGCAGGTCGAGTGGCGGAAGCCGTCGGCCGTAGGAAACGACAGGACCCTCCTCCCGGTCCTCCCTACGGGCAACGTCATAGCTCAGGATCCTGTGGGGAAGGCGCGCGAGAAGAAGGAGCTGCCGCGCGGCGTAGCGCAGCTCCGGCCCATCGATCGCCGGGTCGACGAGAAGACGGATCATCGCGCTCCCCCACCCCGAAGGCCTCGAGCGGCGCCGCGGACGGAGTCGACAGCATGGTCCCAGAGTTCGCAGAGATCGGCCCTGCGCGGCACGCAGATCGACGTCCACGCGGTGCCCGTCACGTGCAGGAAGCGAATCGCGGTGTATCCCCCGCACGTCGCATAGGCGAGCGTCGAGGCCGCCGCCGCCCCGAGGATTCCCCAGCGCGGGATGAGAAGCAGGTCGAGCACGATCGTCACCACGAGCGCGAGGAGCGCGGCGTACGACATCTCCTGCGGTCGCCCCCAGCTCATGAGGGCAAAGATCAGCACCCGGTGGAAAGCGAGGGCGACGATCCCGGGAAGGAGGACGAGCAGGGGAATCCAGGCGTCGGCAAACGCCCCCCCGAAGACGAGGGGGAGGAGCCAGCGGCCGGCGATCGCCATCGCGGCGGCACCGAGACCGGTGAGCAGCAGCGCCTGACGGCAGGCACGCGACGCGACGCCGGACGAGCGTTCCATGTCACGGCCGGCGATCGTCGGGAAGAGCACGCTTCCCATCGCCGTGGGAAGGAACCAGAGGAGCTCGCCGACGGCGACGGCCACGGAGTAGATGCCGACCTCCGTCGTCCCCAGGAATCCGCCGACGAACAGCATGTCGAGGCGCAGGTTCATCATCTGCAGGACATTCCCCGCCTGCGAGCGCATCCCGTAGCCGAGCGCCGCTCGCAGCAGGCGCGGGACCGGGGGCACCGGACGCATCCTCAGCCCCGAGCGGCCCAGCCACCACGCCGCCAGCAGGAGTGCAATCGCCAGCGCGACGATCCTCGCGACGACGGCTCCCCCGGCGCCGAGGCGGGCGCCCCATACCAGGACCGCCGTCGCGACGGCGAGCAGTGCCGTGGTCGTCACCTCGAGGAGATTGCGCTCGCGGAACGCCAGCCGTCCGAGGAGGAAGTGCAGGGCGATCGTCCACAGCATCGTCAGCGGGATGAGGACCGCCGCCAGTCCGAGTGCCGAGGCTTCCGCCCCAAGCCCGAGCACGCGCGCCAACGGCAGCCGTCCGACGGCGATCGCGACGGCCCCCGCGGCGCCGAGCACGGCGCAGGCGTAGAGCCCGTTCCAGAGAAGCTGAGGCTCCCGCGTGACGCCACCCTCGCGATCGACCCCGAGGAGGTAGACGTTCGCCTGATGGAGCCCGAGGATGAGCACCGCTGCGGCAAGCTGCGGAACGAGCCACAGGAGCTGGACGGCACCCTTGCCGTCGGGGCCGAGAAGCCGGGCGAGGAGGACCGCCACCGCAAACGTCAGTCCGACATGCGCGAGGCGTGCCGCGTAGAAGCGGATCCCCTCCGGGAGCACGGCTTCCACCGGGACACCGCTGCGATTCCCGTCCCCGGGCCGCGTCGTCATTCGCGAGACCTCCTCCTGGCGATCGCGACGGGAGCGCGAAGCACGCTCCACATCCCCGGCCACGGATCGCGAATCGACCACGGGGCCACGATCATCCTGCGGCCGATGCTCTCCCCCACCCAGCGTACGGGGTGCACGTCCCCGCGCCCGAGGGAGCGCAGGATGCCGACGGCGTCGCCCACGGGGTACCACCACAGAACGCCTTCCGGGGGGCCGCGACGATCGTCAGAAGACGGCGGATCCTCCTCTCCGAGTGCGCTGCGATAGGCCGCGTGGACGAGATCTACGCCGCATTTCAGTGCGTGGCTGTTGGAGACCGTGAGGCGCGCGTTCACCTCGAGCAGCTTCAGCGTGCCGTCCCGCGGATCACGCTTGAACTCGGCGTTCACGGCCCCGTGGAAGCGTGCCGCTCGGATCAGGCGCAACGTCGCCTCTGCGGCCTCCGCGGACCGGCTCGAGCGCATCAGGGTGCAGGAGAGGAACTCGCGCGATGTCCTCAGCTTCTCGTTCACGAACAGCGCCGTCACCGCGCCGCCGGCGGAGACGACCGCGAGCACGTTCACCTGCCCCCGCTCCGGCCCGGGGACGAACTCCTGGAGCAGCATCCCGCCGTAGAAGCCGGCGTAGCGGTCGTGGGCCGCGAGGAGCTCGTCTGTGGAGCGGCAGACGACGCCCTTGACGCCGTGCGACCGGAGGAGGCGCTGGGAGTGCTCGCACTTGGCGATCACGGGGAACGGGGGGAGATCGTTCGCGGCAACGAGTCGCTCGAGGGCGCTCCGCGACGTGGCGAGACGCGTCTGCGGTACGCCCACCCCGGCCTCGACGGCGAGCTCCACGGTGCGGTGCTTGGCACGGAACCAGTCGATCGCCGGCCGCCCCGAGCCGACGACGCGCAGCCCGGGAAGGAGCCGGTCGCGTCCGTCCGCGAGCACGTCCAGGTAGGCGTCGGATCCGGCGACGAGCACGACGGCCTTCGCGTCGACGGTGCGCTCGGCCCACGCGTTCAGGCGCTCGATGAACGCGTCATCCTCCGGGGGGAGTCGGAGGAACGAACGCACGTAGTGCGATCGTCCCGCGATCCCCCGCTCCTCCGCGACCCCGTGGACCGGGATCCGGCGCCGCGCGAGCGACCGGATCGCGCCGTAGGCGGCGATGTGGCTTCCGAGGAGGATGGCAGGCAGCGGACCGCCCGCGCCAGATCGGCGCCCAGTCTCCGAGGAGGTCCGAGGATCGGCTGTCACGCGCGCACCCGCCGCCGCACCTCAGCCACGCTCAGCCCGTCGAGCCCCATGCGCTTCAAGGTCCGTCCCCGCGCGCGGAAGTCGATCCCGCACAGGCTCCCACCGAGATCGATCAGGAGACCGCTGAGCGGGCAGTCGACGCCGGCCAGGGTTGCGAGCGCGACGAGCGGCACAAGGCTCGTGGGGATTTCCTCGAACAGGTACCGGTGCTGGAGTGTGGCCGGAGCCTCGATCGTACGATAGGCGGGATTCGAGTGGATCGCGTCGAGCAGCGACGCTCCCGTCACCCCGTAGCTCGCCGACAGCCACTCGGAGAC
>CP070725.1:1143820-1147748 GCA_020350845.1 Candidatus Bipolaricaulota bacterium | reverse complement strand
CGGAGGGCGCGCGGGGGACCTTCCCGAGGCCGAGCGGGCCTGTCGCGAGGTGCTGTCGCTCCCGATCTTCCCCGAGCTCACGGAAGACGAGGTGGCGGCGGTCGCCGCAGCGCTCGTCGACGCCTTGAACAAGTAGCCGGATCGGCGGAAGAGAAGGTGCGGCGGCGTGTCCGCCGCTACCAGCGCAGCCCGGCACCGAGACAGAGCTCGACGACGCCGGAGAGGTCGAAGATCGTGCTTCCGGAGACGGTGACGCTCGGCCCGATGCCGACCGTCGCCTCGATCGAGGTCATCCCCCAGTCGAACAGCGCATCACTCGTCGCGTCGAAGTAGGTGCAGACCTCGAATCCGAGGTCGCCGTCACAGCAGATCTCCTCGAGGGTGCCGATGCACAGCATCTCCCAGTAGGGATCGAGGACGAGGTCGTGGGGATCGGCCACGTCGAACGCGGAGAGGCTAGTGATCGCCACGGTCTCCCACTCGAAGCGCAGTTCCGCGCCGTGGAACGAGAGCCCGTCGATCACGTTGCCGACGGTGAGGAGCTCTCCGTAGAGCGTGAGGCAGAGATCCTGTCCCATGTTCAGCTCCGGGGTCAACGTGAGCGTCTTCCCCTGAGGCCCGTCGTCGAACGTCACCGCGAGATCGAAGGTCAGCCAGTCGATCACCCCGAACGGGACGTCGTCCAGCGAGAAGGTCACGCCCTCGAATCCGAGTGGGGTGAAGCCGAGGCTGGTGTGTACCCTGTCGAGGCAGCCGAACGGGAAGTCGATCTCGATCCAGGCGCTGGAGAAGCAGAGCTCACAGCTCGGATCCAGGATCTCCCCCGCGGTGGTCATGTTGAAGTAGGCGAGCCCGACGAGGTGGCACCGGGCGGCGTCTCCGCGGATTCCGAACCTCCATCCGGCGCCGGTCGGCTCCACGCGGACTGCGGCCTCCGCGGTCACGCCGGAGAAGACGAGCATTGCCGTTCCCTCGAGATAGGCGAACGACGCCGTCTGCGGGTAGAAGACGACCGTGAGATCCCCGGCGACGGCGCCCACGAGGGCGGCGCCATCGAACCGCGCCGTCATCCAGCCCGACTCGGTCAGCCCCATCGTGGCCGCGAACGTCCATCCGCAGATCCCGTAGGAGACCGTGAGCGTCGACTCCAGGCCGAGGAGGGTCGGCGTCGCGTCGAAGCACAGCGACGCCCCCCACATCCCGCTCCACACGCCCTGTCCCGCCCCGATCAAGGCGGCCACGGCCACGATGCCGACCACCGACAGCGCCACACGTCCCATCCCGAGGGTCCCCCCTTGTCAGCGCGAAGCTGCGGGCCGACCGCTCCGGCCGGCCCGCGGATAGCGTCGGGGAGGGACGTCGCCGGGCCAACGGCGGATCGCACCCCGCGGATGGAGCGCTGGCCGCGGCATCCCGCCGTCGGGTCCGAAGGCAATGAGTCAGATGTCTGCGCGCAAGCGGAACTGTGCAGTTCGTGTGTGGGAAGGCGACGGTTCGCAGTCCGCAGTTCGCAGTTCGCAGCGCATCATCCCCCGTCCACAGGACCAGGGCCGACGGCCCGGCGCTCGGGAGGGCAAGCCGCCGGCCCTACCCGCACCGTGCGGAATGGCGGGCAGCGAACCACGCGCGGTGGTTTGCGAACCGTGAACTGCGAACCGCGAACCGCCTGCCCTGGTCTGCGAACCGTGAACCGCGCACCCTCATCTGCGAACCGCGAACGGATACCGCGTGGCGAAAAGAACGGGCCCCGACGAATCGGGGCCCGTGACTATCGAACCTACTCGGTTTCGAGTCTAGAAGCTGACGTCGAAGCCCAGGCACACGAGGTGTAGCCCGAGCGCAGCGTCGATCTCGACCGAAGCCGTCAGGAAGAAGTTCGAGCCGATCCCGAAGCCGAAGCCGGCGGAGATCAGGCCGATGTCGAACAGCAGCGGGCTGAGCTCGTCGAAGTAGACGCAGATCTCGAAGTCAAACCCGCCACCGCAGCAGCTGTCGCCGACGGTGCCGACGCAGATCTTCTCCCAGTAGAGGCCTGACGGGTGAATGAGCTCAATGTAGTAGTCGGAATGGAACGCCGTCACAGACTGGAAGTACGCGCCGTTCCACTCGTAGTAGATCTCGATTCCGTACACGTCGATCGCATCGAACTCCCAGTCGGGGGTCGTGATGACCACGGCGTAGAGGGTGATGCAGTCGTACGCGCCGAACGAGAAGTCAGGCGTGAACGTGAACCACTTGCCTAGCTCGCCGTCGTCGAAGCACACCTCGAAGTCGAAGATCAGCCAGTCGAGGCCGGCAAACTGGATCCCGGCGATCTCGAAGCAGATCCCCTCGAACGTGCCGCAGCCGAAGCAGGCGGAAACGTCAACCCACTCGACGCAGGCGAACGGGAACCCGAAGTCGAAGCAGATCCCTTCGAACAGGAACTCGCAGTAACCACCGAACTCCGCGGTGATCGCGAGCGTGCACAGCCCGACGTCGCCGGAAATGCCCACGTCAAGTGAGATCATGCCCACATTGTCCATGTCGAAGTCGAGATCGATGTCGACCCCGGCGATCGAGATGGACGTGTCGACGGCCCAGCTGACGAAGATTGCGGCGACCGGGTCGAAGATGATCACGGAGCCGATGGTGAACGCGCCGAGGACACCGTCGGCGGTGAACTCGACCGTCTCCCACCCCGCCAGGCCGAAGCCGAGGGCGGCGCCGAAGATCCAGTTGCAGACCTCGTAATTCACGGTCAGCGTGGAGTCGAACACCGTAAACACCATCGCCACCGGATCCAGACAGATGCTCGTGGACCAGGAGCCCGAGAGCATGTCTGCAAACGCGGCAGCACCAAAGATCATCACTGCCGCAAACGCGAGTACGAGAGCTTTCTTCATTCTTCCTTACCTCCCTAAACGTAGCGTTTGATTGGTTACGACAACGAAGCGCGCCATCGCTGTCGCGCTACAGTCTTCGCCCGCCGACCACCTCCTCGACTCCAGTGTTCCGCCTCTCCACTAGATTCACACAATCATAGTCCTCGACGGAAGCGATGTCAAGAGGCAGGAACCGCGTTCAAGCTACTGGGAAACTCCTCCCCTACGTCAGTTCCGCAGGTCATCGGGGCATCGCTTCGTGACCGGTAGCCTGCCCTATACTAGACTCAGATCTGCGGGAAGCTGCGCACAGGATCTTCACAACCGGCCTACGGCCAGATGACGGCGAGCGCGATCGCGACGATCCCCATCATTAGCCCGGTGAGGCTGAGGATGAAGTTGTTGCGCACGCGCGTGGCGAGCTGCGACGCGTCGCCCGAGCCGAGGGCGTCGAGGTCGGCGCGGAGGGTGCCGATCGCCGCCTCGTTCTGCGCGACGCGCACCTCGAGACGGCCGTCCGTCACCGGCGTCCCGCCCTGGTTCCGCAGGGCGTCGACCTCGTCGGAGAGCCCGAAGATGAGCTCCTTGAGCGCGTCGAGATCCTCGGTGGTCACGCTCGACGGGTTGTTCTGCAGGTAGCGCATCGCGCGCGCGATCATCGCCGCCGCCGAGTAGCGGTCGAGCGCCTGGTCCCCGCGGTACTGCCCGCCGGGGACCCCGGTGATGATTCCGCGATCGCTCAGGTACTTCACGTCCTCGTACGCCCAATGATCGGTCGGCACATCGGTGAACAGCCCCCCGGTGTCGGGGGGATACGCGGTCCCGTTCCCCATCCCATCCCCCGCCCACACCGCGGCGCTTCCGGCCGCAAGGGCCAGGAGCAACACAACCACCCATGCAGTTCTCACGTTGGCAACCCCCTCTAGTGGACTGAATCGACCTGCAGTATAGGGATCGTCCCGAGAGGAGTCAATCGCCGACGCGGTCCGCGGCGGGGAGCACGCCGCGGAAGCTGCGCCGGTGGATCGGCGACGGGCCGAGGCGCCCGAGGGCGGCGAGGTGGG
>CP070725.1:1141022-1143720 GCA_020350845.1 Candidatus Bipolaricaulota bacterium | reverse complement strand
TCTCCCCCGGCGTCCGCCGTCGGCGGGCAGTTCGGGGGAGGGGCACACTCCTCGGGGACCGGCTCGCACTCCACGACGGGCGGTACCACCGGCGGGCACTCGGCCGGCGGCTCAGGAGGCTCGCACTCCGGACCCGGCTCCACAGGAGGAGCGCAGTCGTCGGGCGGCGCGGGAGGCTCACAGTCGGGAACGGGGGCCGGAGGGCAGTCCTCCGGCTCGGGGAGCACCGGGAGCACAGGCGGCCACGGGCACTCCATCCCCGGAGGAAGCACGGTCGTCACCCCGGACGCCGTCGGGTACGCGATCCGCGTGGAGAACGGCGGCAGATCGCACGTGTCGTCGCAAACCAGGACAGTCAGGCTGTCGAAGGCGGTGACCCCGAAGAGATTGGTCACCGTGAGCGTCAGCTCGACCTCTTCGAACGGGCCGCACGCCTCGGGCGCCTTGTAGACAGGCCGCAGCTGCGTCGGATCGTCGAACGATCCCCGCGCTCCTTCGACCGTCCAGCAGTAGTCGAGTTCGCCTCCCGTGGGATCGTGTGCGTGCGCCTGAAGACGGACGCTGGCACAGGCCGAGACGCTCATGTCGTCCCCCGCGTTCACCACAGGAGCGATCAGCGCATCGGGCTGCCTCGGGCCGCTGAACGATAGGATCCCGACCGCGGCCCCGAGAACGACGACCCCGATGAGCCACCACACATTCCCGTTGTCGCTCACGAACACACCTCCCTGCCATCCTCCCGCGGCCCACAGCATGACGCCGCCCGTGGCGACAAACTCGCACACAGGGCTCGCGGATCGCGTGAGGATGCTTTCTCCTTCAGCAGTATAGCCAGGGCGCTTCGAACCCGTCTGTAACGGGTATCACAACGTGCACCCCGCCTTGTGGCGCGCGAGCGCCGTCGACTAGCATCCGACACCATGAACCGCGAGGCCCGTCGTCGGCCGGAGGAGGATCGGCGCCCCGCACCGGAGCCCTTCACCTCCGTCGTGTCACAGCGCGAACACGATCTCGATTGGCTGCGGATTCTCGTCGTGCTGATGATGGTTCCTTTCCACACGGCCCTCGTGTTCACGGGACCGGGCTTCATGTTCGTCAAGAGCGGCACACACGGCCCGTGGTTCTGGGCGTTCGTCGGCTTCACCTACAGCTGGTCGATGCCCCTCCTGTTCTTCATCTCCGGTGCGGGAGCATGGTTCTCCCTGAAGAAGCGCGGCCCCGTCGGCTTTCTCCGCGAGCGGCTGGAGCGGCTCGTGCCCCCCCCGCTGCTCGGACTCCTCGTCCTCGTTCCATTCTCCGCCTACCTGACGCATCTTCAGACGGCGAGCGCTCCCGTCACCCTGTGGACCTTCCTCGGCGCACACTTCGCCCATCCACGCGTAGTCGACCTGTACTGGGGGCACATCTGGTTCCTCGTCGTCCTCCTTCTGCTCGCGGCACTCGGACTCCCCGCGCTGCTCGCGCTGCGGACTGTGTCGGTCCGCGGGCTGCGGACACGCACGGCGGCGGCCCTTCGCACCCCCGGGGTCCTGCTGCTCGCCGCCATCCCCTTGGCAGCGGTCGCGCCGCTGCCCGACGAATCGGGCCTTCCCGCGTTCGGCTGGGCGATGCTCGCTCCCCAGGCGGTGGCCTATGCCGCCGGCTTCCTTCTCTTCAGTCAGCCCGCGCTGCGCGAGGCGATCGACAGGAACCTGTGGCCGGCGATGGCGATCGCCGTTTCGCTCGCGCTGCTGTCGATCTGGGTCCCCCTCCACACGCGGCGCGACCTCGTTCCCCACGTCGTCTTCTACCTCGGGCGCTGGGCGTGGGTCCTGACCGCCCTCGGCCTCGGCCACCGCTTCCTCGATCATGGATCCGCCCTCGGTCGCTACCTGCGGGAGGCGGGGCTCCCGCTCTACCTGCTGCACGTCCCCGTCGCGAGCGCGATCGCCTTTGTCGTCGTCGACCGGCCGTGGCCGGTGGCGGCGCAGTTCACCGTGATCACGGCGGGGACCTTCGCCTGCTCGTTCATCATCTACGAACTCGTCGTGAGGAGGTTCCGCGTTCTTCGCTGGCTGTTCGGCCTCAAGCGAGGCGCGGTCCGCCCGCAGATCCCGTAGCGGCAGCGCGATCGCCTGCCGCATACCCCGCGACGCGGTACCCTTGGCCCCATGACACGAGAGCCACCCCGTCCCGACAGACAACCGGCAGCGCCTGCGGTGGACACCCCCTGGGCACTCTCCCCGGAGGACGTGGCCGATGCGCTGCAGGTCGCGACTGAAGAGGGTCTCGGGAGCGACGACGCGCAGCGACGGGAGCAGCGCTACGGAAGCAACCGCCTGCGCGCCGTACGCCGCGAGCGCTGGTGGTGGATCCTCGCGCGACAGGCGAGGAGCTTCATCGTGGTCCTTCTCGCCGCGGCCGGCGCCGTCTCGTTCGCCTTCGGGGAGACCCTCGAGGGCTTGGCGATCGTCGCCGTCCTCGTGATCAACACCGCGATCGGATTCGTCACCGAGCTGCGCGCGGTGCGCTCGATGGAGGCGCTCTCTCAGCTCGTCGCCCTGCGCGCCCGCGTCCGTCGCGACGGCCAGTTGATCTCCGTCCCCGTCGAGCGTCTCGTCCCAGGAGACGTGATCGTCCTCGAGGCCGGTGACCGTGTTCCCGCCGATGCGCGCCTGCTGACGGCGTCGAAGCTCGAGGCCGACGAGTCCGCGCTCAC
>CP070725.1:1137921-1140922 GCA_020350845.1 Candidatus Bipolaricaulota bacterium | reverse complement strand
GGACTCATATGGATGTTCGTCGGCCCGATCGTTGCGCGGGTCCTCTGCGAGCTTCTGATGGTGATGTTCACAATCCAGGAACGTCTCGACGAAATCAGGGAACGATCCGGGCGCTCCGTCTCGCCATAGGGCGTCCCGTCATGGAAGAGGGCACTCGGCCGTCCATCGAGGAGGCCGTGCTGCCCTCTCGCCCATGGAGCGCGGTGCCCACCAACATGTCGCCCAAGTGGGCAACGTGGGTCGCCTACATGCGTCCAACATGGGTGGGCCACGAATGTCGCCGCCTGCGCTAAGTGCGATCGATAGGCGGTTCCCGCCCGCGCCGACGGGAGGTGACGAACGTCCCGTGGGGCTCTGCGATTCCCCTTCCGATGGCATTCCCGTTCGCAGGCAGATGACCGGCGATGGCGCGAACCCGCCTGGCTACGGCGTCGCAGCGTTTCGCAACGGCAACGGACGGGGCGTCGCGAGGACTTGACGGAGGGTGGGTCGGTTGTGTATGGGTAGGGCGTCTTTCGAGCAACCCCGTGGAGGCGCTGGTGGAACACTGCGATGATGTCATCGATCAGACGATGCTCCGCAATCTGGCGGTGATCGCTGCCGCCAACAAGCGGTCGGTGGTCGCTGAGCTCAACGTTGCCGTGGGCACTTATGTGCTCAATCAGATTGCCCAACGCGGCGAGGATCGGTTGGTGGAGGACGCGCTGCGGGACTCGCTCGACGCCGCACAGGCCTAGTCCTCTGCGGTGGGGTTTCCGTTTTGTGCGGTGGGGGTCGTTGAGGCGGCAGCATCCGCGATCGCTCGGCCGAGCGCTGTCAGCTCCGATTCCCCGAGTGCTTCCGCGAACAGGAACCAGAAGGTCTCGCGGGATTCCCAGCCCAGCTCGATGAGGGTTGCACCCCACGGGAGTTCCTTCCCTTCGGCCATCTGCTCGCTGCGCACGAGAAGCCGCGGACGATCCGCCGGGATATCAGCCGGGGACCCCTGTTCGGAGAGGAGTGCACGTCGCCTACCCATGTTCGCGGAGAGGTAGTTTCCGACACGGAGGGTAAGACGAGGCCGATGCTGTCCCTCGGCCGTCGGGTCGCGGCGGAAGACGACGCGAGCATAGACACGTCCGTGGGACTCGTCGCTCGCAAGCAGTGCCTCCGGAGCGGCGGAGAAGCCGGCGGCCTCGAGCGGCGCGAGCGGGAGTGGGAACGGGAGGCGCTCCGTGAGTGATGCCGCCGTCACCGCCTCCTCGACGAAGACCCGGGCGTCGGCCGGCGGTGCGAATCGGAAGCGTTCCTCCGGCGGCTCACCGAGCTTGACGTTGCGGTACTCGATCGTGATCGGCTCGGAGGAGGGGGCGACCAGGGCGAGCGGCGAGTCGGCGGCGGGGCGGAGCTCCACTCGAACGGGGAAGCCCGTCGCCAGATCGAAGGCCACCGACGCCGACCGCACCGGGAAGTACTCCTCCTTCAGGAGTAGCGAGCGAAGGTGCGCCTTCGGCCGAAGGCCGACAGTGCGAGCGGGCGCACCGTGGATGGTCACCTCCCCCAGGTCACGAAGGAGGAAGTCCTGCGTGAGCGTTCTCAAGAACCCGAGCTCGCCAACCGCGCTCGCACCGCGCATCGGGGAGTACACGACACGGCCCGCCTTGCGGAGGACGACGTCGCGCTTGCGATCGTGGACCCACGTATGCTCTCCGTCGAAGGTCAGGGACAAGGCCGAGAAGTCCTCGTCGACGAACTCCGGGGCTCCGGTCAGGGTGTCCTCGAGGGTCGCGATCGAATCGCGGAAGCTCTCGTACTGAATCGCGATACGTTGCTGCCGGCCGACACGGATTGTGGCTTCAAGGAGCATGTCGTGGGCGGTGATCGACTGTCGCGCTTCGAAGCCGTCGATCTGTGCGAACGAGGCGACAGCATCGCGTGTGAACCCCACAAGATCTGAGGACATCTCGTATCACCTCGTGCGTGTCGTTGGAGCCGCGGCACAGTATACGATGGTGGCAGACACGCAGGCCGTGCAGTCAGAGGCGGCCGAGGGAGGGCGATCGTGGTCGAGCGAACCGTACGTCTGGCAGTGGTGGGGATCGGCAACCTCGGGGCGCGTTTCGTGCGCATCGTGGCGGAGACGGCGCCTCGGCTTCTGGAGCGCTGGTCGCTTGTGCTGCAGGTCGTCGCAGTCGCCGATCGCGGGGGGTGTGCCGTCGATCCCGGGGGGCTCGATGCCGGGGCGATCATTCGAGCCAAGAGGGAGGGCCGCTCCGTCGCGAGCCTGCCGTGTGGCGGGCGCCCCGGGCAGAGCGCGCTGGAGATGATCCGCGAGGAGAGCTTCGACGTCCTTTGCGAGGCGACGCCCGTTCGCTGGGAGCATGGCGCCGAGCCGGGACTGTCTCATGTGCGCGCCGCGCTCTCCCGCGGCCGGCACGTCGTGACCCCGAACAAGGGACCGATCACCCGCGCCGGCGGCGAGCTGATCCGCCTCGCCGCCGCTCACGGCGCACAACTGCGATACGACGGCACGGTGGCCGGAGGGTTGCCCGTCCTCTACACCGGGACACGCGACCTGCGGGGCGCCGAGATCCGCTGCATCGAGGCGGTTCCCAATCTCTCCACGGGTGTCGTCCTCGACCTCCTTGGGGACGGCGTGCCGTGGGACGAAGCGGTCGACGCGGCGCGACAGCAAGGGGCTCTCGAAGAGGATCCTGACTGGGACCTCGAAGGATGGGACGCCGCCGCCAAGCTGGTCATCCTTGCGCGAGCGGTGCAAGGTGCCGACGTTGCCATGGATGACGTCGATCGGCGAGGGATCCGCGATGTCTCGGCCGCCGACGTCATCGCGGCGCAACGCGAAGGAGAGCGGGTCCGACTGGTGGCCACCTCGGAGGCCACCGGGGACTCGTTCCGCCTTCGTGTCGCCCCGTCCCGGATCGACCGAGATCACCCTCTCGCGGGGCTCGGAAGCAACGGCATGGGGATCGTGTTTACCACGGACCTCTACGGCGTGATCTCG
>CP070725.1:1133885-1137821 GCA_020350845.1 Candidatus Bipolaricaulota bacterium | reverse complement strand
GGTGAATGACGATGTGCAGCTCGGGACCGAAACTGAGAACGAGGTGCTTGCCACGCCGCGCGACACCCGCGAGCCGCCGGCCGACGAGGGCTTCCAGCGGCGGATCGACCGTGCGCAGAAGCCCGGGGCGGATCGCGCGCACCGCGATCACGGAACGTCCTAGCACGGAGCCCTCGAGAAGCTCGGTGAGCACTTCGAGTTCGGGAAGCTCAGGCATGTCGATCGAGGGCGATGCTAGATCGCGAGCTGCTGCAGGTCAATCCCTCGCATGCTGGGCACGGCTACCCCTCGGCCTCTACCGGCGACACGGACCCGTTCCGCTTGTCCTCGTACATCCTTCGGTCCGCGAGGTGCAGAACGTCTTCCCACGTCCCGCCGGCCGCGGGGTCGTACCGTGCGGACCCGATGGCGAGGGTGATCGGGAAGTCGGTGGTTCCGTCGGACTCGCTCCAACGGGCGACGCCGTCGTGCAGGCTCGCAATCAGCGCGTCCACCTCGCCCTCCGCCTCGGGCATAAGGATGAGGAACTCGTCGCCGCCGTAGCGGATCACCAAGTCCTGATCCCGCACCCCGCGACAGAGCACGGAAGCGACCTCCGTCAGGACCCGGTCCCCCGCCTGGTGGCCGAACCGGTCGTTGATCTCCTTGAATCGGTTGATGTCGGCCATGAGGAGCATCAACGGCCGACCGGACTCGCGGCAGCGTGCCAGCTCGCGCTCGATCGCCTCCTGGGCGAATCGCCGGTTGAACACGCCGGTCAGAGGATCGTGGATCGCCTGCTCGCGTAGCTCCGCCTGGAGGCGGATCCGCTCCAGCGCGGACGCGGTGTGCCGAGCAAGGACCTCGAGCACCCGAACGTCCTCCGTCGTGAACGCACCGGGCTCGGTCGAGGCGGCCTGGAGGATACCGAGGCTCCCGATGGGGACGCTTAGCCCCGACTCGAACGCCGCCTGGGTGGGGACCGCATCGGGCTCTTCGGCGAGCGTCCCGAAGACGTAACTCCTTCCGGTGCGCAGGGTCTTCGCGGCGAGCCCGCCCTCGTCCATCGGTCGGCTCTGGCTCGCTCCCGTCGGCGCTCCCGACGATGTCGCCTTCACCACCAGCCGGTCCCCCTCGACGAGATCGAGGGTGCAGATCGAGAGCGAGAGGATCCCCTCTGCGGCCTCGATCGCGACACGGAACACCTCGTCCTCGGTCGCGCAGTCGGCAAGCTCGGCGGCGACCTGATGGAGTTGACGGATCCTGCGCTCGATCTGACGCGAGCCTTCGTCCGCGAGACAGCGATCGGTCACATCGCGTACGATCGCGAGGTCCGCCGGCCGCCCGCGATAGGTGATGAGGCCGGCACTGATCTCGACCCGGCACGGCCTTCCTTCCTTGTGGACGAGACTCGCCTCGTAGGTCGGGGGGACGACCTCGCCGCGCATGCGCAGCTCGTAGCGCTCGAGAACCTGGGCTCGATCGGAAGGAGCGATGAACTCCTGGAACGGTCTTGACGCGATCTCGTCGAAGCTGTAGCCGATGATCTCGCTCACGCGCCCGTTGGCGAAAACGACCTGCCCGTCCTGGATGATTGCGATCCCGTCCGCCGCGCGCTCGATGAGAAGGCGGTAGAGCTCGGCGGAGGGCGCCATGCCGACAACACCGCCGGCGTCCTCGGAATCGGGCCGATCCCGCTCTCGATCTGTGCCTTCGCTTCGCATGAAGTCGCCTTCCGCGCCCGCGCCAACCCCGCCGCGGCCTCCCGTGACTGTAGCATGGCATGCCCGGAGTGCAAAGGAGACGCGTCGGTTCCCTGCAGCGCAGCGATCCGACGCCCCGACGGATCCTCAATGGCATCTCCCGGGCCGTGGGCCTACAATCCCCGCTCGAAGGAGGCGTCGATGAAGACACGGAAAACCGCAGCGATTGCGGCGATGTTCCTCCTCGGGGGATGTGCGGTCCTGGCGCCACCGATCGAGGTGGCCGGCACCTGGATCGGCGACCTCGCCTGGGTGGCGGGAGACCCACTCGCGGGATTCGAGGAGCCGCTGAGCCTGATCCTCGAGCAGACCGGCAGCGAGGTCACGGGCTCCGTCATCCTTCAGGGGCCGTCGGCGACATCGCTCACGGTTCCCGTCGAGACGGGGAACGCCGGCCGTCGTTCGATGGATCTCCGCGCAGCGGGACCGGTCACCGTCGGCAGTCAGGTCGTCTCGATCACCGTGACCCTCGTCGGGGAGCTCGAAGAGGGCCTTCTCACCGGAACGGGGACGCGCATCGTGAACGGCGACGCCCACGACTTCGAGTGGAGCGCCCGGAGGACCGCTCCCCCGGCCACGCCCTAGTCTCGGCGAGCGCTTCCATACCCCCCACCGCCGGGGGTGCGGATGCTGATCGTCCCTCCCGCGGGAACGCTGAAGGTTCCCTTGCTCGGAAGTGGCTCCTCGCCGCCCTCGTGGAGGAGGAGATCGGCGCCGCAAGATCCTGGCTCACCCCCGCGGATCCCGTACGGCCGACCGACCCGACGGTCGCCGAGCAGCGACACCCGCGCCGTGTGGCCGATCACCGTCAGGTCGCGTCGAATTCCGCGTCCCCCGCGATGCGCTCCGCTCCCTCCGCTTCCGTCGATCAGCTCGTAGCGCTCCACGCGCAGGGGAAAGGCCGTCTCAAGGGCCTCGATCGGCGTGTTGAGCGTGTTCGTCATGTGCGAGTGGATGCCGTCTTCCCCGTCTCCGGCGGCGCTTGCCCCGGTCCCTCCCCCGATCGTCTCATAGAGGGTGTACGGGGTTCCCGTTCGCGGGTCGATCCCTCCGATCGCCACGTTGTTCATCGTCCCCTGCGACGCGGCGACCGCACGTTCGGGGACGATCTCGAACAACGCCCCGAGAACGCAGTCGGCGATCCGTTGCGACGTCTCGAGATTCCCGCCGGCGACCGCCGCGGGAGCGCTTGCATTGACGACACTTCGCTCCGGAAGCTCGATGATGATCGGGCGATGACATCCGTCGTTCGCCGGGATCGACGGATCGGTGACGGCGCGCACCGCGTAGAAGCACGCGGACGACGTCACCGCGGCGACCGCGTTGATCGGCCCGTCGACCTGCCCTCCAGTTCCCGCAAAGTCGAGCGCCAACCGATCGCCCTCGATGCGCGCCCGGACAGCGATCGTCACCGCACCCGACCCGCTGCCGTCGTCGTCGAGCGCGTCCTCGAACCGACCCTCGCCGTCGGGAAGCGCGGCGATCTCCTCGCGCATCCGACGCTAGGAGTAGGCGAGGATCGCCGCCATCCCCCGCGCCAGTCCCTCCTCGCCGTGGCGAGTCACCAATGCGCGCAGCCGCTCGACGCCGGTGGAGCACGCGGCCCGCTGTGCGTTGAGATCCCCGAGGCGCTCGTCGGGAGTGCGCACGTTGCGCAGGATCAGCCGGAGGAGATCCTCTTCGAGGACGCCGCCTCGCCAGAGACGGATCGTCGGGATGCGCAACCCCTCCTGGAAGATCTCACGCGCGTCGCCGGCGAGGCTTCCCGGCTCCTTGCCGCCGACGTCCGCGTGGTGGGCGCGACACGCGGCCCACCCCACGAGCCGCCCGTCGACGAACGTCGGCGCGACGAAGGTGATGTCGGGAAGGTGGGCGCCGCCACCGTACGGATCATTGACCACGAGCACATCCCCGTCGGCACACGTGGGACCCTCCGCGATCGCCTGACGCACCGCGAACGGCATCGCTCCGAGATGCACCGGGATCGACTCCGCCTGGGCGACCATCTCCCCGGCGGGAGTGAACACCGCACTCGAACAGTCGCGCCGCTCCTTGATGTTCGGGCTGAAGCCGACGCGAACGAGATTCGCGTTCATCTCGTCAGCAACAGCCGCGAGGGCGTGGCGCAAGACCTCGAGCGTCACCGGATCGACCCCGCCCGTCCACCCGTTCCCCTTCGACGAGCCGCTCATCG
>CP070725.1:1130090-1133785 GCA_020350845.1 Candidatus Bipolaricaulota bacterium | reverse complement strand
CGGGTCATGAGAGTTCGCGAGTCATCTTTGGCGCCGCCGCGTTCTTCGACGCGACGCCTGCCGATGCCGATCGCATGCTCGACACGCTCTTGGAGCACGGGATCAACCACATCGACACGGCGGCTGATTACGGGAAGTCGGAGGAGCTCCTCGGCCGCTGGATCGGCCGTCATCGCGAGTCGTTCTTTCTCGCGACGAAGACGGCGGCTCGGGACTCCATCGGTGCGAAGGAGAGCATCGAGCGATCGCTGGAGAGGATGAAGGTGGATCATGTCGACCTGCTGCAGCTGCACTGCCTGATCGAGCCGGGCGGGTGGGAGCAAGCCATGGGGGCCGATGGAGCGCTCGAGGCTGTGATGGAATCCCGTGAGCGCGGCCTCACCAGGTTTGTCGGAGTGACGGCCCACGAGACGGTGGCGCCGTCCGTGCTGATGAGAAGCCTCGAACACTTCGACTTCGACTCCGTCCTGCTTCCCTGCAACTACCCGTTGATGCAGAATCCTGACTATGCCGCCGGCTTCGAAACGCTCGTGGCGCTTTGCGCCGAACGCGGCGTGGCCGTGCAGACGATCAAGGCGGTGGCGCGGCGACTACGGCGAGACGAATCGAAGACGTACAGCACGTGGTACGAGCCGCTGCAGCGCCAGGAGGACGTCGACTGTGCGGTGCACTGGGTTCTCGCGCGGCCCGCGGTGTTTCTCAACAGCGCGGGCGATGTGAAGATCGCTCCGAGGATCTTCGACGCTGCCGAGCGATTCGATCCATCGACTTCGCCGTCGGACGGGGAGATGCGCCGGTTTGCCGCAGACGCGGGACTTGAACCGCTCTTCCCGATTCCGGAGGAGACCCCATGAGGTATCGGGCCCTCGTCGCTGGGGTGCTCGCCTTCGCGCTTACGGCGCCTGCTTTGGGAGGAGAGATGCTGGAACGGATCTGCAACGACGGATTGGGCGACCCGCACAACATCGGCATCGTCTACATGGAGACACACGTCGGTCGCCTCTATGCGGGAACGTGGAACCTCGTCGAGGGGTGCCTGCTCTACGTTTCAGAAGACGGAGAGACGTGGCGCCGCGTGATCGAGCCCGGCTACGGCGACAAGGACAACCAGGCCGTGATCCGGATGCGCTCCGTCGGGGGATTCCTGTACGTGGGGACGTGGAACAACACGACGGGGGGGCAACTCTGGCGGTCGTCCACTCCGGACACGGGCGCGGGCTGGGAGCCGGTCATGCAGGACGGCTTCGGCAATCCGGCGAACCTCGCCGTCGGCTCGATTCGTCCGTTCGGCGACCTCCTCTACGTCGGGATGTTCAACCCGTCACAGGGCCAGGAGATGTGGCGGAGTGCCGCGGGCGGCGGTCCTGGATCGTTCATCAAGTCGTTCGATCGGGGTCTGGGGATCCGGGGAGCGACCGATGCAAGTTCCCTGCTCGTGTGGGACGGGCACCTCTACCTGGGAACGGAGTCCGCGCAACCGCCCCATCCCGGCTGCGACGTCTGGCGCACGGGGGGGCCCGATGAGTCCGGAGAAGAGACTTGGGTTCGCGTCGGAGAGGCGGGATTCGGGGACGCCAAATCGTTCAATGCGTTTCGCATGATCGCGTTCAAGGGACAGCTCTACGTCGGGACGTGGGGCTTCGGTGCGTCTTCGTTCACGACGCAGCTCGGCCCCAAGGGGACGACGATCTGGCGCACAAGCGGAGAGGGGGACGGCCCCTACACGGACTGGGAGCAGGTGAATGAGGATGGCTTCGGCAACGTCCGCTACGACAGCACGCTCGCGATGGAGATCGTCGGCGACACGCTCTACGTTGGCGGATTCGGGGATCACGGGTTCCTCTTCGCCACCGAGGACGGCACCACGTGGCGGGAAATCACCGGGGAAGAGTTCCTTGAGGCATCCGAATTCGGAATCCATGCCCTTGGTGAGCTGAACGGGAACCTGTACATCGGCGTTCAGAACTGGACCAAGCCGGCGGAGCTATGGATCCTCAGACCGGAGGACGGAAGCGAATCGTGACGCGGAGCCGCAAGGACGACACGTTGGGCAGAACGAAGACCGCACATGGGGGGGATCCGCTCGAGCGGTTCGCTCTCGACGGCGGGGAGAGCGAACTCACGTCAGAGACGGTGTGGCCGGCGCTGGAGCGTGCCGGATTCTCGCAGTCGGCGGCGGTGCGGGAGCGCGTGAGCGAGCTCGTGGAAGAGGGTCGTGGCCTGTTGGAGCCGCGTGCGTTGGGGCACGTCCTTGCTGCGGAGGCACTCTCGGAAGAGGAGCGGGAGATGCTCCCTGCACCGGTCCGCGAGGCGGAGTACCTCTGCTTCTGCGTAGCCACCGCGGGCCGCGCGATCGATCGCCGCTCGAAGGCTCTCTGCGACGAGGGGGAGCTCATCGACTCGATGATCCTCGATGCGGTCGCCATGACGGCGCTGTCCGCGATCGGGGATCGCCTCGCACGCGGGATCTTCGATTGGGCGTCGAGCAGGGGCCTGTCCGCAAGTCGTGCGTTCTCTCCCGGCGCCGGGGCGAGCGGTTGGCCGTTGGAGATGCAGCGCTTCCTGTTCGCACATCTCCCCGACAGGCCTCTGGGTGTCGAGCTGACTCCGCACTGCCTGATGAGGCCCTCGAAGAGCGTGTCGTTCGTGATCGGCATCGGCGGGCGCATTACCCAGGCGAAGCATCCCTTCTCTTGTGAGGGGTGTCCTCGCGTCGAGTGCGCCTATCGACACATCCCGGACCAGGAGATGGTCCGTAGCGCTGGGGGTGAGGGCAGTGGATGATGCCGTCGCTGCGATCTACCGCAGACTCGCAGAGCATCTCGATACGTTGCCGGACGGGTTTCCTCCGACCTCGACGCGGGTCGAGCTGCGGGTTCTGCAGCACCTATTCACGCCGGAGGAGGCGAGCCTGGCCGTGCATCTGACACTCGCGCGAGAAGAGGCAGCGGGAATCGCCGCGCGCGCCGAGCTTCCTGCGACCGAGGTCAAGGAGCGGCTGTCGACGATGGCCAAGAAAGGCCTCATCCTCTCGGTCGAGCAGGAAGGCGAGGAGGCCCTCTATCAGGCCGTCCCTTTTGTCATCGGGATCTTCGAGTTCCAGGTCAATGACCTCACACCGGAGTTCCTCGTCGATCTCGCGGAGTATGCTGGGGCCGCCGCGCCGTGGCCGCGCGTGAAGTCCATCCCGCAGCTGCGCACGGTTCCCGTGAGCGTGACCCTCGATGCGAAGAACGAGGCGCTCCCCTACGAGAAGGCGGAGGAGCTTGTCAATGCTCACGATCGCTTCGCCGTCGCCAACTGCCTCTGCCGAACCATCGCAGGAATGGGCGGGACGGTCTGTGACGCCCCCCTGGAAACGTGCCTCTTCTTCGGAGACTGGGCCGACTTCTACATCAACACCGGGCGCGGGAGGGCCATCGAACGCGACGAGGTACTCGACATCTTGACCCGCGCGAACGAGTCCGATCTCGTGTTGCAGTCGAGCAACACGAAGGAGGCTGTGGTCATCTGTTGCTGCTGCGGCTGCTGCTGCACCGTCCTCACGCCACTCAAGCAGCTCCCGGAGCCCGCGGCGGAGGTCTCGAGCGCGTATGCCGCGGAATACCACCGATCGACGTGCATCGGCTGCCACAAGTGTGTCGAGCGTTGTCAGATGGACGCGATCTCGCCCGACGGGGAGCGGATCGCTCTCG
>CP070725.1:1121308-1129990 GCA_020350845.1 Candidatus Bipolaricaulota bacterium | reverse complement strand
GCGACGGTGCGTCCGTCCCGCAGGAAGAGGCCGACGACAAGCAGCACGACGGCGACGATCGCGGGGAGCGGAAGCTCGTGGCGCGGCTTCACGATCAGTCCGTGCGGGGAACGGGAACCAGCCGCAGGACGCCGTCGATGACATCGCCCGCGGTGATCCGTTTCGACCACAGATCGGGACTGAGGATGAGGCGATGGGCAAGCGCCGCTACCGCGTACGTCTTGACGTCGTCCGGGAGGACGAAGTCGCGGCCGTCGAGGGCGGCGTGGGCGCGGGCGAGCTTGAGCAGGGCGAGGGAGCCGCGCGGGCTCGCGCCGATGTAGACGCTGTTGTCAGACCTCGTCTTCGCGGTGACGGAGACGATGTATGCTTCGATGTCCGGATCGACATGCACGCTCTCGACGGCGGCGCGCATCGCGAGGAGTTCCTCGGCGTTGCTGACGGCATCGAGCGTGACGTCGTCGGCTCCCCGCTCGCGCCGACGGCGAAGGACCTCGATCTCGGACGACTCGTCGGGATAGCCTACGGAAAGACGCATGATGAACCGATCCAGCTGTGCCTCGGGAAGGGGGAACGTCCCCTCGTACTCGATCGGATTCTGGGTCGCGATCACGACGAACGGCTGCGGCAGGGCGTGGGTCTCGCCGCCGATCGTCACCTGGAACTCCTGCATCGCCTCCAGGAGCGCGGACTGTGTCTTGGGGGTCGCGCGGTTGATCTCGTCGGCGAGGACGATGTTCGTGAACACCGGTCCCGGGGCGAGATCGAAGCTTCCCGCGTCGCGATTGAACACGTGCGATCCGGTGATGTCCGCGGGCAGGAGATCGGGGGTGAATTGGATCCTCTTGAATCCGATCCCGAGCGTCTGGGCGAAGCACCGCGCGATCAGGGTCTTCGCCAGGCCGGGAACGTCCTCGAACAGGATGTGTCCCCCCGAGAGCAGTCCGACCATGACTTGGCGAAGGACTTCGTCCTTGCCGACGATCGCCTTACCGACCTCACGGATGATCGCTTGGGAACGTTCGCCGACGTCCGTCAACTGCATGGAAAGATCCCTCCTTCGACGCATCGCTCGAGGATCGCGATCGCGTCCTCGTACCGCCTACCGACATCCCTCAGGTTTCGTGCGCGCCGTCCCTTGCCGCGGTGGTGAATCGCCCTCTCGAGAGGCGGTGGGAGCGCCACCTCCCGCAGGCGGATCGCCCGCGCCGCCGCATCGATCGGGAGGCCCCGCTCCTGGGCGACGAGCATCGCCGCCATGCGCGTGAACTCGTTCGCCAGATGGCGCTGGGCGTTGGAGCTCCTTCCTCGGGCGAGGCTGCGGGCGATGCGCTGCAGCTCCGTGCGCACGTGGGCGCCTCGCCGGCGATGGGCCCGTCTCCGCGGGAAGGCCGTCTCCCGCAGCGCCGCTCGTACGGCGACCGCGGCGGTGACGGCGAGGATCACGATCCACACGACGATGCCCGGGAGCCCCTCGACGTATCGGCGAATGACGTCGATCTGATGCGCGAGGGGAATGATCACCGCGTCCCGCAGGAATCCCCCGGCGAACCGCCACAGGAGCACCGCCGTGACGACGACGCAGGCGACGGTGAGAAGGGAACCAAGACGTGCCCTCCTCATGGCGACTCCGCGGCGTATCGATCGCGCACCGATGTGAGGCATGCCATCGCCTCGGAGGCGAGGCGGGCATCACTCCGGCCGCCGTAGCGAACGACCTCGAAGATTCTCGTCAAGCGTGCGGCGTGCTCGCTCTCCATCCCCCGGGTGCGCAGGCGTTCGGAAAACTCCCGCGGTGTGAGGTAGTCGTCGAACGGGACGTGCTCCTCGCGTGCCACGAGATGGCTCATCTCGCTGTAGCAGTCGAGGACGACCCGGGCGACGGGATCGCCGTCGCGCAGTCGCCGCGACGCCGTGCGCGCCACCTCGGCGATCTCCTCGAGGAGATCGGGAGGAGCGGGGCGGCGACGCCGACGTCCGAGGAGCCTCGTCGCGATCCAGGCGCCGCCGGTGGCGACCGTGGCCGCGGCAAGGATCACGAGTGCGATCGACACTCCCCGAGACGAGCCCGCTTCGTCGGCGGGCGATGCCACCGCGGAGGTCGGACCCGGCGCAGCCCCGGGCGGGGGGGCGTCCGACGTCGCGATCTCTGCGCGCTGCAACAGAAGAACGGCGAACAGGATCATGACGATGAGGGTGATTCCGGCGGCGAGCACACGCTGCAGGAAGTCTCGCCGGAAGCTTCGCGAGAAGAGCGTCCCGAACACGAAGACCAGGCCTGCGAGGATGATCAGGATGCGCAAGACGATCTGGATCAGGGCGACGGCGCGAGGCTCGGAAGCGAACTGCGGGCTGGGCCCAGGTCCCGCGGGCTCGACGGCCTCTGCCGCGGCGGGAGCGGCGGGCTGGAGCTCCATGGTCGCGAGATTCCCGATGAGAACGTAGAGCAGCCCGAGAACGGCGAGAAACGCCGCACCGGAGAGAGCGATCCAGGCCGCGCGGCGCACTACGGCTCCTTGTGCGCGAGGCCCAATTCGCTCAACTGAGCGTCGTCGATGGGCATCGGAGCCTCGGTCAACGGGCAGCCTCCTGTCGTCGTCTTGGGGAAGGCGATCACGTCACGGAGCGACAACTCCCCCGCGAGCATCATGATGAGACGGTCGAGTCCGAGGGCAAAGCCACCGTGTGGCGGCGCCCCGTACTCGAGCGCGCGCAGGAAGAAGCCGAAGCGCAGGTCGGCCTCCTCCTCGGAGATCCCGAGCGCGTCGAAGACCCGCTCCTGGATCCCCCGATCGTGGATTCGCAGGCTGCCGCTCCCGAGTTCCGTCCCGTTGAGCACGAGGTCGTAGGCCTCAGATCCGAGCGAGATGGGGTCGGTCTCGAGAAGCTCGAGTTCGTCGAGCTTCGGGGACGTGAACGGGTGGTGGGCGCTCGTGAGCTCGCCCGCGTCGTCCAGCTCGAACAGCGGGAAGTCCGTGACCCAGCAGAAACGGTAGCCCTCCGCGGTGAGTCCCTCTCGTCGGATGATCTCACGGCGCACGTCTCCGAGGGCCGTCTCGACGCCGCGGCCGGCCGCGATCAGCACCAGGTCGCCGTCCGTTCCCCGTGCATGGGTCGCGATCTGCCGCAGGATCTCGGCGTCGACGTGCTTGCTCAGTGGAGACTCGAGATCCTCGCCGACACGTAGCCAGAGGAGGCCGCCGGCACCGGCGGCAACGGCGACCGCCTCGAGCTCCTCGATCTGCCTTCGCGAGTAGGCGCCGCAACCCGGCGCGGCGATGGCGACGACCCTGCCGCCCTCCCCCAGGGCCGTGGCGAACAGGCGGAAGCCGGACGACGAGACCAGAGAGCCGATGTCGACGAGCTCCATCCCGACGCCGATGTCCGGCTTGTCGCTCCCGTAGCGGCTGATCGCCTCGGCGTGCGTCATCCGCGGGAACGGGATCTCGAGCTCGATGCCGCGCGCCTCGCGGAACGAGCGGGCGAGGACGCGCTCGAGCGTTCCCAGCACCTCGTCTCTTCCGTCGGGGAACGAGATCTCCAGGTCGAGCTGGGTGAACTCGGGCTGCCGATCGGCGCGCTGATCCTCGTCGCGGAAGCACTTCACGAGCTGGAAGTACCTGTCCACCCCGCCGATCATGAGAAGCTGCTTGAACAGCTGTGGCGACTGCGGAAGTGCGTAGAACGCACCGCGCGTGAACCGGCTGGGAACGAGGAAGTCGCGCGCACCCTCGGGCGTCGACTTGGTCAGCATCGGCGTTTCCACTTCGAGGAACCCGAGTTCCGAAAGCTCGGCGCGCATCGCCTGAAAGACCGCGTGGCGCAGGCGCAGGTTGCGCTGCAGGCGCTTCCTCCGAAGATCGACATAACGGAAGCGAAGTCGGGTCTCTTCCGTGGCGTCGTCGCCGTCTCCTTCGACGAGGAACGGCGGTGTCGCGGATCGATTGAGGATCTCCAGGCTGTCTACGCGGACCTCGATCTCACCCGTCGTCATCTCCGGATTGACGTTCTCCGCCGAGCGCTTGGCGATCGTCCCCGAGACGCGAACGACGTCCTCGCGGTTGAGGGAGTGCGCGTCCGCGACCTGCGGATCACTGCCATCGAAGAGGAGCTGGACGATTCCCGTGGTATCACGGAGATCGACGAAGGTGAGTGCTCCCAGATCTCGGCGGCGCTGCACCCATCCCGAGAGACGGACGCTCCGACCGAGGTCGTCCGATGTCAGTTCGCCGCAGTTCGCCTTGCGGGTCATCCGGAACCTCCTGCGCAACAGTAGATGTGAACAAGGATTATAGGACCGACGGAGGACGTCGCAATCGGCGCCCGCCCGCCTCGCCGCCCGCCGATTAGCCGTCCTCGCCCGTGCGCTCTCCTTTGTACAGACGGGATCCGCCGGGCGGCTCTTGCTGCCAGTCGGTGAAGTCTCCTTCGCGGCTGTCGCTGCGGATCCGCTCGGCGGCGGCGTTGAGCTTCGCGGAGAGGTTGTCCAGGTAATACAGCGCGATCGATTCGAGGGTCATCGGGCGCCGTGCGGCGCCGTACTCCGGCTCGCCGTGGTGGGAGATGATGATGTGCTCGAGCAGGCGCAAGGTGCGCTCGTCGAGGTCGTCCTGCTTCCGTGCCTGGTCGCGGATGATGTCCCTTCCAAGGAGCAGATGCCCGGAGAGGTGACCCTCGAGGGTGAAGCGAGGCGCCACCGGATTCTCCATCTCGCACAGCTTGCCGGCGTCATGGAGGATGGCCCCTGCGAGAAGAAGGTCGCGATCGACCTCGGGGAGCCAGGACTCGATCCACGATGCGGTGCGCGCGACCTCGAGGGTGTGTTCGAGAAGCCCTCCGACGTAGGCGTGGTGGTGGAAGAGCGCGGCAGGGTAGGACTTCCACCGCTCTTCGTGATCCTCGAGCAGGGCAGTCGTCAGCCTCCGGAGCGGCTCCGAGGCGATCGACGCGGCCAGCTCGAGAATCTCCGCCCACATCTTCTCGACATCGTGCTCTGTACTCGGGACCAGGAGCTCGAGCTCGAATCCCGGCAGGCTTCCCGCCTCCGCTTCGTGAAGATCGAGACGTCGGATCGAGCGGACGATCAACTGCAGGGCGTTGCGGTAGGTTTCCGTGCGCCCCTCGACGTACACGAAGTCGCCCTCGGCGAACGTCGCGGCATAGCGCTGCGTCGCTTCGGCCCAAGCCCGCGCGGGGACCGCCCCCGAGCGGTCGCTGAGGACGAGCTCGAGGTAGGGCTCCCCGGTTCGCGTCGAGCGCTGCGCCTTGCGGCGCACGAGGAAGCACTGTGTGATCGACTGCCCTTCGCGCAAGTCGCTGACCAGCACGTGGGTCAGTGGATAGGGAAGTCCATCACGCACCCGCTGCAACGAATGTCCGTCGGCCAACGCGTTCCTTTCTCTCGTGCAGGCGGCGCCCGGAAAGAGTGTAGGATCCGGCTCGGGGAAGTCAACCGGACGCTCGGACACCCCAGCCGCGAGCCGCTGCCCGATGGCGATCACGGCCTCGTTCGGCTAGCATGCGCCATCCCTCATGGAGAGGTGAGGCTCGACCGATGACCGATCAAGCGCTGCAGGAGATTGTCCGCGAGGCGATGGCCGCCGAGCGCAACGGCTACCAGTTCTACTCCATGGCCGCGGAGCGAAGCGACGATCCCGGGGCGCGCGGGGCGTTCTCCGCGCTCGCAGAGGACGAGCGCCGCCATCATGAGCTGCTGCGTACGCGCTACGGCGAGATCGTACGCGGTGAGCCGGTCGATTGGAGCGAGCTGCGCGGACACGAAGCGGCATCGGAGGGCCCGGGCGGCTTCTTCTCCGAAGCGTTCCACGAGCGCCTCGAGGGCCGCCATCTCGAGATGTCCGCCCTCGCGATCGGGATCCTGCTCGAGCGGGAGTCGATCGCGTTCTACTCACGCAGCGCGGCGGAGGCGTCCGATCCCGAGGTGCGTGCCTTCTTCGAAGGGCTCGCGGCGTGGGAGAACGAGCACTACCAAGCGCTCCTGCGGCAGCAGGACGCGCTCAAGGACGAATACTGGCGCGCGAACCGCTTCGAACCTCTGCTCTGACCGCGTACGACGTTAGGCCTACGGAGCGGTGAGCAGCGGGAAGTTGTCCTGGTCCCCCTCACTGCGGATGATGTACGGCGCGTCGCCGATGCCGTCCTCATTGGCGTCGATGCCCACGTAGTCGAACCAGTAGTTCCCCACGCCGTCGCAGTCCCAGAGGTTGTCGGTCACGCTGTGCGCGTTGTGAAGGTTGTCCACGAACGCGTTGCGATAGAGCTTATTGCCCTCCGAGCCGAGATCGAGATAGATCCCCATGTGGTTCCGCGAGAGCGCGTTGTCGACGATCACGTTCTCGTGGCAGGCGTCGAGCCACAGCCCCGTGTCGTTGTTCTCGAACGTGCACGACGAGATCCTGTTGTCGCGGGAGAAGTAGCCGTGAATCCCGTCGGTGTTGCTCGCGAACTCGCAACCACTGACACTGACGTCCGTCGTGAAGTTCATCGTGACCCCGACCCAGTTTCCCACGAACGTGCAGGCCTCGAGGGTCACGTTCTTGACATAGCTCAGGAAGATCGCCGCCTTGGACGCACCGCTGATCGTGAGATTGCGGATCACAACATGGCGCGTCGTCCGCTCGATGCGGATTCCGTATTCGGCGTAGCCGGCGTCGATCGTCCCGCCGTCGATGATGTACGGATCGCTGGCTGTTCCCGATCCACACAGCACCCCGTTCTCGGCGGTGAACTCGTAGTCGCTGGCAATGGCGATCGGGGAGCGGACCTCGGCGCCGCAATCGTCGCTCACCGCAATGAAACCGAGACACGCGATTGCGACGACGGCGCAGGCAACCAGCACACCCGTTCTCATGCTCGATCACCCCTTCGCCGACCAGTCTACAGGCTGACGGCCGCGGTTGCCAGAGGACGTGGCCGTGGCGCTCGTCCGTGCGGCCTGCCGGTCCCCGCGGCGATCCGCCTCAGCGGCGGTGGCGGATCATCTGCCAGAGGACGACAGGCACACCTCTTCGGCGGAAGAGGAAGACGAGGAAGGCGCCGGCGACGAATCCGCCGATGTGCGCGAACCACGCCACCCCGGTGGCGACACCGATGGAACTCACGCCGCTCAAGACCTGGAACAGGAACCACAGCCCGAGCAGGACCACTGCGGGAATGGCGGTCAACCGGAGGAAGAAGAAGATCGGAATGAGTGTCAGCACGCGCGAGTGGGGGAAGAGCATGAGGTACGCCGCGAGGACGCCGGCGATTGCTCCCGAGGCTCCGATCAGGGGGGTTCCGCTGCTCGGACCGATGGCGATCTGGGCAAAGGCGGCGAGGGCGCCGCAGACGAGATAGAAGACGAGGAACCGCACGTGCCCCATCGCGTCCTCCACGTTGTCTCCGAAGATCCACAGGTAGAGGAGGTTCCCGAGCACGTGGAGGAGGCCTCCGTGAAGGAACATCATGGAGAGCAGCGTGAGCCAGATCGGTATGGGGATGAGCGGTGGGAGATCGACTCCGCGCAGGAACTCCCCGGGGACGAGGCCGTAGGCGAGGATGAACGCGTCCCGTTGCGTGACGGCCCCCATCGAACGGTGATCGAGAGCGCCGTCGAGGAAGGAGACCCCCGCGTCCTCCCAAGGTCGGAGATCGATCACCACCGCCACGCGATCGCTGCGTGTCAGCTGGAAGGAGAAGACGAGGAGGTTCACGATGACCAGGGCCACCGTCACGACCGGGAAGGTGCGGCTTCTGCGGTAATCGCGAAGCGGGATCATGGAGCCATGGTAACCGTCGGCGAAACGCGTTGGCAAGGCTTGATCGGAGATTGCCCCCGGCTACAATCGGCACACGATGGCCGGACAGCACGGAGGATCTATGGAACTGCTGAAGAAGCTGAGCGAGGCGCCGGGAGTTCCCGGCTACGAGGCGCCGGTACGCGAGATCGCGGCCGCCGCGCTGCAGGATCTGGTGGACGAGATCAGGACCGACCGACTGGGGAACCTGATCGCACACAAGCAGGGGACGGGGCCCGCCGTGATCGTCGCCGCGCACATGGACGAGATCGGCTTCTTCGTCCGCTTCGTCGACGAGAAGAAGGGATTCCTGCGCATCGAGCCTCTCGGGGGATTCGATCCCAAGGTGCTCGTCGCTCAGCGGGTGACGGTGCACGCCGAGAGCGGCGATCTCGTCGGCGCCATCGGGTGCACGCCGGTGCACATCATGACCGAAGAGGAACGCAAGAAGCCGCTGCGTATCAAGGATCTGTTCGTCGATCTCGGTCTGCCGGCGGAGAAGGTGAAGGAGGCCGTTCGCGTGGGCGACATGGTCACCCTGCAGCAGTCCTTCACCACCTTCGGTGACGTCTTCTCGGGCAAGGCGCTCGACGACCGGGCGGGCCTGTATGTCGCGATCGAGGCGCTGCGACGGGCGAAGTCGGTCGCCTGTGACCTCACCATCGTCGGCACGACGCAGGAAGAGGTCGGGCTCCGTGGGGCACGCGTGGCGGGCTTCGCGGTGCGGCCGGAGATCGCCGTCGCCCTCGACGTGACCCTCGCGGTGGATGTCCCCGGGGCGCAGGAACACGAGCACGTGACCCGACTGGGCGGCGGGGTGGCGATCAAGATCAAGGACTCCGCGTCGATCTCCCATCCTGCACTCGTTCGCTTCATGAGGGAGCTC
>CP070725.1:1117936-1121208 GCA_020350845.1 Candidatus Bipolaricaulota bacterium | reverse complement strand
TAACGACCTACCTGGTCGAGACACTGACAGCGGACTGGCAGGACATGATCGACTACCAGTTCGACTCCATCACCCGACTGATCAACGGAGAACAGGCCAATGCGTAGCGTCCTGATCCCACTGGCCCTGGCGTTGCTGACCGGCTGTGATACACCGCAGGCGAACGCGAGGTGTGGACGCTTCTCGACTCCATCGGGGAGCGTGACATCGTGGCGGCTTGCGCTGAACTCGCTCGTCTTCACGACGACCCGGGGAGGATGATGACGATGGCGATCCGCCATCTCGCGCGCCTCACGATGGTCCGCACGCTGCTCGATGAGCGTGTTCGCAGGTCAGAGCTCGCGAAGGTCTCGGGGATCCAGGGTTGGCTCCTACGCAGGCTCGTCCGTCAGGCGGACGCATGGCGGGCGGAGGAGATCCTCGACGTGCTGCGGCGCTCGCTCACCCTCGACGTCTCCGTCAAGGACGGCAAGCGACGACCTCATGACGCCCTCCTGGAGCTGATTCTCGCTACGTCTCCGCGATCCGCTTGACGGGGACGTGGTGCGACAGGTTCGTCTTCTCGAGGAGAAGCCGGGTGGCGACGAGCGCGCAGAACAGGCTCCCGATCACGCCGATCATGAGTGTGATGGCGAAGCCTTTGACGGGGCCGGTCCCTGCGAACAGTAGAACGACCGCCGTCAGAACGGTCGTGATGTTCGCGTCAAGGAGTGTCGACAGCGACTTCTCGAATCCAGCACGCACGGAGGCGAGCGGGGACTTGCCCGTTCGCATCTCCTCCTTGATGCGCTCGAAGATGATCACGTTGGCGTCCACGGTCATGCCGATCGTGAGGATGATGCCCGCAATCCCCGGCAACGTCAGGGTAGCACGAAACAGCACGAGGGCCGCGAAGACGATGAGCATGTTGAGCACGAGGGCGATGTCGGCAACGATCCCGAGGACGCGGTAGTAGAGCAGCATGTACACGAGGATGATGAGGAAGCCGGCAATGATCGTGATCATTCCGCGGCGGATCGAGTCGCTGCCCAAGGTCGGACCGACGGTGTCTTCCTGGACGATCGTCACCGCCACAGGGAGTGCCCCCGTGCGGAGCACGATCGCGAGGCGGTTTGCCTCCTCTTGGGACGGGATGTTGGAGATCTGGGCCGTCTCGATGCCTCGAGCGCCGGCGGCCTCGGCAGCCTGCTTGATGTCCTCCGTGATCACGGGTGCGCTGTAGATCGCGTCGTCGAGGACGATCGCCAGCCGGTCCCCGGCATCCATACTGCGCATGACCGCCCCGAACTGCCGCGCGCCGTCGGCGTTGAGCTGAAGCTCGATGTACGGATCGCCAGCCGTGGCGAGCTGGCGCGAGATGCGAACGGCGGCGTCCTCGAGCGCCGACCCGCGCAGCACCGGCTCACGCTCGACGATGAACGGTACCCCTTCGCGGTTGCGCATCAGGGTGTGCAGGACCGAGCGCGCCGTCAGCTCATCGGTAGGATCGGTCCCCGCCTCGACGACCTTGTGGAAGGTGAGGACAGCCGTCTGGCCGATGAGCTTGCGCGCTTCCGCAGGGTCCTCGGCACCCGGAAGGTTGATGAGGATGCGCTCCGTACCGAGTCGCTTGATCTCGGCGTTGGCGAGGCCGAACTGGTCGATGCGGTCGGCGAGGATCGGGATGATGCTGTCGAGCGTCGCCAGCTTCCGATCAGAGGGCAGCTCCTGAATCCCCTCCGGCTCGAGCAGTAGTCTGATTCCGCCCTGGAGGTCGAGCCCGAGTCGGATCACCTCATCCATCGGTCGGGGGGGATAGAAGAGGAGAACGAGAGCCACGATCGCTACGATCGCGACCACCGCCAATCGAAGCCAATCGGAACGCGTCATGTGGGCGTGTGCCATGGAATCCCCCTAGCCGCTACCTCGCCACCTTCTGGACGATGCTGTTCTTGGAGAAGCGGATCTTGGTCCCGTCCTCCACGGCAACGACGATCTCCGACTCGCCGATGGAGTCGATCTCGCCATGGATCCCACCGGCGGTAACCACGCGATCCCCGCGCTTCAGTTCCTGGATCAGCTGATTGTGTCGCGCCTGACGCTTGCGCTGCGGACGGATCAGCATGAAGTAGAAGACAACGCCGAACACGACGAGAATCGCGACGAGGGTGCCGATCTGGCTGGTCGGCTCTGCCGCCGGCTGCGAACTGGGAACCTCCTGCGCACCGGCCACAAAGCCCACACCCAAGACCAGCAACAGACCGACGAGTACAACGATGGTCCTCATACTCTCACTCCTTGGCAGCCGTCCACGCGTGCCAGTGCCGGTAGACGCCGAGAGCAATGAAGCCGACACCGGCGACCCCGAAGACCGCTGCGATTGCGAACTCAGTTTGCCCGCCGACCCCCCTCGCCAGGACGACAATGCGCTCCAGGAGGGTGATCAGACTGGCCCAGAGTATAGCGTACAGGATGATCGGAATCGACAAGGCAAGGCGTCCCGGGAGCCGCCAGCGGAACGCGGCGTCGTAGCCGAGCGTCGCGACGGGAAGAACGAGCCAGAGGTAGCCGTACGATCCCCCTCCGTCCACGACCAGCGTCAGCGCGAGCAGCACCAGGAGGTGCCCGGGAAGGAGCGCGACGAGGTTTGACACCGGCTTCCGCGCCGGCGGGCGCATCCTCGTCGCGACGAGGTAAGCAAGGGTGACGGCCACCTCCGCGCCGACAAGCCCGGCGACGAGCACCGGCAGCCCCCCGACGAAGATGACGATCCCCGTGAGCGCGAGGAGGAGTGGGTAGGACCACGGCGGAAAGGGCGGTCGCGGCGTCATCGGGAGATCTGCGGGAGCATCCAATGCGCGAGGAGGAAGAGGATCCCGAATCCGAGGACATCGGTCATCGTCGTGAGGAAGATCCCCGAGATGAGCGCCGGGTCCTTTCCGAGGGAGCGCACGACGAGCGGGATCGTCACCCCGGTGACGCCCGCGATCACGAGGTTGATCACCATCGCCACGAACGCAGCGACACCGAGCATGATCTGACCCTTCCAGAGATAGGTGATGACCCCGACGGTCGCTCCGATCAGCACCCCGTTCGCCAGCCCGAGGAGGAACTCCTTCCGGAGGAGCCTCCATCCGGTGCCGCGATCGACCTCGCCGAGGGCCATCCCGCGCGTGAGAATGGCCACCGTCTGCATCCCCGCGCTCCCTCCCTGGCCAGCAATGACGCCCATCAGCACCGCGAGCGCGGCGACCTTGGCGATCGTCTCCTCGAACAGCCCCACCACGGCGGCG
>CP070725.1:1108545-1117836 GCA_020350845.1 Candidatus Bipolaricaulota bacterium | reverse complement strand
GAGTACGTCTGCGACCCGGAGAGCACCGGCTGCACCCGAGCCACGGGCGACCGCCTGCTCGCGGAAGCCTCGGCGATGTGGACCGGCCTGTCGGAAGACCTGGTGATCGGCGCCTATGCCGGATCGCGTGCGAAGCTGGTTCCTCCTGAAGTCGGCGGGTTCTCCGACTTCGTCTTTCGGCGACGCGGCGACCAGCCGGGGGCGGTGCACCTCCTGGGCATCGAGTCGCCTGGCCTTACGGCTGCGGCTGCGATCGCGCGCCATGTCGTCGACAAGATCCTGCCCCTCGTGATGTTGCTCCAGCCGAAGGCCCTCGAGGCGATCGCGCTACGACGCTGGCCCGATCGCTTCGCCGATCTCCCGGAGGAGGACAAGGCGCGACGCGTTCGCGAGGATGCCGATCACGGGGAGATCGTCTGTCGCTGCGAGGGCGTGACCAAGGCGGAGATCCTGCACGCCATGGCGAACCCGCTCGGCGTGACGACGCTCTCCGGGATCAAGCTGCGAACGCGGGCCACGATGGGTCGGTGTGGTGGCGGCTACTGCCTCCCGCGCATGGTCGAGATTCTGCAGCGCGAACGTGGCTGGGGGCCGAAGGAGTTCCTGTTGCGGGGGCCGGCGTCTCCGGTGTTTGCCGGACGGCTGTTGGGGGAGAGACATGTCGGATCGGCGTGAGACGGACGTCGTCGTGATCGGCGGGGGACCGGCGGGGCTGTCCGCTGCTGCTGCGGCAGCCGAGGCAGGCGCGAAGGTCGTCCTCGTCGACCGCAACCGCCAGCTCGGAGGGATTCTCAATCAGTGCATCCACGACGGCTTCGGACTCCAGGCCTTCGGAGAGGTCCTCACCGGGCCGGAGTTCGCAGCGCGGGTGGCGGCGCGGGCGCTGGAGGCGGGGATCGAAGTACATACGGACACCATGGTGACAGACCTGACCTCGAGTCGTGAACTCGTGTGCACGACATCCGGCGAGCGGTATCCGTTGCGTGCGGAAGCGGTCGTACTCGCGATGGGATGTCGCGAGCGGACGCGCGGGATGCTTCGCATCCCCGGGACACGCCCCGCAGGCGTGTACACCGCGGGGGCGGCACAGTGGCTGACGAACATGGCCGATGTCCGCGTCGGCCGGCGGGTCTTCATCCTCGGCTCGGGAGACGTCGGCCTGATCATGGCGCGGCGACTTGTCTGGGAGGGAGCGGAGGTCGCCGGCGTCGCCGAGCTGCTTCCGTATCCCTCGGGACTGCCGCGGAATGTGTCGCAGTGCCTCGAGGAGTACGACATCCCGCTCTACCTGGCACACTCCGTCACTTGCATCCATGGGAGGGATCGAGTCGAAGCGGTGACGGTCACGCGCTTCGACGAGCGCCGGCTGCCGATTGCCGGCACGGAGTTCGAAGTCGCTTGTGACACGCTGCTCCTCTCTGTCGGCCTCATCCCGGAAAACGAGCTCTCGCGGAATGCGGACGTCGTCCTCGATCCTATGACCGGCGGCGCCGTCGTGAACGAACGATACATGACGAGCGTGGACGGGATCTTCTCCTGCGGGAACGTTCTTCACATTCACGATCTCGCGGATCGTGCCGCCGAGGAAGGCGATCGGGCCGGGCGATGCGCGGCACGCTACGCGCTTGGCCCGTCGACGAGCCGACGAGAAGAACTACGAATCGATGCCGGAGAGGGGATTCGCTACGTTGTGCCGCAGCGGGCCGAACGCTCTGCAGAGGAGCTCCTCGTCTCCCTCCGGATCTCCGAGCCGGCTGATCGTTGCACGGCCGTGGTCACGGCCGGAGACCGAGTCATCGCGGAGGAATCGTTGCGCCATGGCCATCCGTCGACGATGGTTCAGATGCGATTGCGGTCCCGTGGCGGGATCGACGCGGATCGGCTGGAGGTGAGGATGCGGTGACGACGAGGCGGATGGCGTGCATCCTCTGTCCGAGCGGGTGTGAACTCGATGTTCGGACGAGTGGTGAGCCGACGGCCGACTCCGTCGTGGTCGAGGGGAATCTCTGCCCCCGGGGCGAGGAGTATGCCCTCGAGGAGCTGCTCAACCCCCGGCGCACGCTGACGACGACCGTGCTCGTGCGAGGAGGTGTGGGGACGCAGACCAGTGTGAAGACCGCCGCGCCCGTCCCTCGTGAGTCTCTGGCGGCGGTCCGTGCCGCACTCCTTGGTACGACGATCGATGCCCCCGTGGCGATCGGCGATCGAGTCGCGGAGGACGTCGCGGGAACCGGGGTGGATGTCGTCGCGACGCGAGCCATCCCCCGGCGAAGTGATCCCGTCGACGTGAGACTGCGGAATCGATAGCTGTTGGAGTGGATTGCCGCGAGGAGCCGTGAAGGGAGATGACTGCCGTGAGGATCGCCCTCGTGCAGCAGCACGCGTCGAGCGATCGGAAGGAGAATCTCGAGCGCGGACTCGATGCCGTGCGGTCAGCCGCGGAGATGGGGGCGGAGCTCGTGTGTTTCGCCGAGCTGGCGTTCGAGCCGTTCTACCCTCAGGAGGAGGCGCCGGAGAACCCTCTCGATCTCGCAGAGGCGATCCCGGGGCCGACGACGGAGTCCCTTGCTGCGGCTGCTCGCGAGCTGGGCGTGGTCATCGTTCCTAACCTCTTTGAGCGCGACGGCGCGCAGACGTATGACGCCTCCCCGGTCATCGACGCCGACGGCACGATCGTCGGCGTCACGCGCATGGTCCACGTCCCGGACTACGAGGGCTTCCACGAAAAGGGCTACTACACGCCCGGGAACCGCGGCCTTCCCGTCTACGAGACGGCGGCAGGCCGGATCGGCGTGGCGATCTGCTACGACCGCCACTTCCCCGAGGCGATGCGTTCCCTTGCCCTCGGCGGAGCGCAGTTGGTCCTCGTCCCCCAGGCGGGGGTGATCGGGGAGTGGCCCGAGGGCCTGTTCGAAGCGGAGATGCGGGTTGCCGCATTCCAGAACGGCTACTTCGTCGCATTGTGCAATCGAGTCGGCAAGGAGCCGAAGCTGGAGTTCGCCGGGGAGTCGTTCGTGTGCGATCCGGAGGGGAACGTCATCGCACGCGCCACTCGCGCGACGGACGAGATCCTGGTCGGCGATCTCGACCTCGCCGCCGTGAAGCGATCGCATGCGCGCCGGCTCTTCCTTCCGGATCGCCGCCCGGAGCTCTACGCCGCGTGGATGACGAGGAAGGTAGTTGCCGGCGACGAGCCTGCCACCGGCGACGGGCCGTCGTCCGAAGCGACGGTCACGCTCCGCGAGATCAGTCAGGAGAATCTTCGTGATGTCATGGCGCTCAGCCGGACGCTTCCCCCGGGACAGGATCGAATGGTCGCCCCGAACGCAGTGTCGATTGCCGAGGCCCACTTCTCCGACAAGGCATGGTTCCGTGCCGTCTATGCCGACGACACCCCCGTGGGCTTCGTGATGCTCTACGACAATCCCGAGGAGCCGGAGTACTACCTGTGGCGGTTCATGATCGGCCGGCCGTACCAGGGGAAGGGCTTCGGGCGCCGGGCGATCGAGCTCGTCATCGGATACGTCAGGTCCCGCCCGGGAGCGACGGAGCTGCTCACCAGCTACGTCCCGATCGAAGGGGGCCCGGAGCCGTTCTATCGCAAGTTGGGTTTCGTGCCCACCGGGGACGTGCACGAAGGAGAGATCGTCGTCCGGCTCGAGCTCTGACGCACAGGTGACTCGCGATCAGCCGGCCTTCTCGATGAATCCGCGCGCACTGTGGAGCGCGTACAGTCCCCCGACGATCGTCCTCGTCTCCCACGAGGCTCCACGCTCGCACATCTTCCCTCGCGACAGGCGGAGAAGGATCAGACGCGCGAGCCATCTTGTGAAGAAGCGTCGCTCGGGATTGAAGCGATGGCCGGTCGCGGGCGCGAGGGTGAATCGGAAAGGCGGCTTCAGCTCGAGGCCGTGCATCTCGTCGCGCCTGCGCAGCGCGTCGAGGACACCTTCCCGGATCACGGGGGCCGTCTCTCCGGCGGAGGGGAACCAATCTCTCGCGAGGCTCTTCACCGGCACGCCGACAACGCCCGGGCAAAGCGCCCTCGCTTCGGCGACGGCAGCCTCCTCGCCGATCACGGCGAGCAACGGAGCGCGCATGAAGAGCGCGAGTTCCAGCCCGATCTCGCCGACTTCGGTCCCGTTGAGTGTCACCACCCCAATCGGTGGGGACTGAATCGTGTGGGGAGCGAATCCGCCGCCGCCGTAGCGCGCGTGCTGGCCGACGATGACGATCCCGTACGGCTCTCCACGGACCATCTTCCGAGGCTTGCCCGGGAGGTACGGGCGTCGCACCAGGCGGACGTTGCCCGGCAGCTGCTTGAGAAGCACATTGGGCTCGCGTACCCCGTAGTCGTGCGAGTCGTTGAGGATGATCTCCTCGATCCCGAAGTGCTGCGCCGCCGAACAGACGGCAGCGACATCGGACGTGACGAGGCCGCGACCCTCGGCCCGCCAGAGATCGGATCCGTGACGCATCGCCTCCCGATTCGCGGGGGAGATCCCGGACGCGCCTTCCATGTCGCAGAGAACGTAGAGCTGGCGTTTCCTTCGGCTCGGCATGGCGCGCTAGACCGTGCTATCCGCTCCACAGATGCGAGGTGTCGACCGGCACCCCCTGCAACTTGAGGTAGTAGAAGAGCTGCGCCTTGTGGGACTCGAGGTGGGTGACCATCTGCGACAGCCACAGTCCGAGAGGAAGCGTCCGCGGATCCCACGGCGCACTCATCATGTCCTTCGCGAGTCTCTCCTCGCCTGCCTCTCCGATCATCGCGAAGGCGATCTCCTTGTCCTCAGCGAGGAGCCGCTTCGCCTCTGCCACGCTCTCGATCGTAGGCAGTGTCTCTGCCGGAGGGAGCATCTCGTCCGGGGTCATCTCGGTCGGATCGAAACCCTCGGGCAGTCCCCAGTCGCCGGTCACGAAGCCCTTGGAGGACATGCCGCAGGCGTCGGTGATATGCCGCAGGAGCTGCCCGATCGTCATCCAGTTCTCTCCGGAGGGTGGCTTCCACGCCAAGTCCTCATCCTTCACCATGGCGAGAAGGCCCTCGGTGGATGCATACGCCGCCTTCATCTGTGTCGTCAGAAGTTCGGTCCAGTTCATGCGGTGTCATCTCCTCTTCACGCGGGATGAACTCAGGCTATCCGATCGACGGTGTGCTGCAAGGATCCCCGGGAGAGATCACGTCCCGGTGCCGCGTTGACGAGCCGCGCCGGATGGCGTAGAAGGGAACATGACGAACTCGATCGACGTGCGGCTGTTCCGCAAGGAACTGATGGAGCTGCTGGACGAGTGCTTCGAGAACACGCACGGCTTCTTTCTCGATCGCGGCACCTCGCTTCTCGATACCCTCGATGTGCTGACTCCTGATCAGGCCTCCGCGGCCATCTCGCCCGCCGGGGCCACGATCGCAGGGCACGTGGACCACGTCCGCTTCTACCTCGATGTCCTGACCGACGACACGGAGGGGAAGGCTGTCGGGAAGATCGATTGGGAAGCGAGTTGGCGGGTCCGCGAGGTGGACGACGTGGAGTGGAGGGAGCTCCTCGTCCGGCTGCGACAGGCCTACCGGCGCCTTGTCGAGGTTCTTCAGGGACTCGAGGACTGGAACCACGAGAACCCCGTCGGGGCTCCGATGGCGATCCTCGCACACACCGCGGCGCATCTTGGCTCCATCCGCCAGGCGCTGCGTCAAGTCGGCTGAGAGAAGAGGCGTAGGAGTTTCCGCCGCGTAGCTGCAAGGCGGACAGAAGGATCCGGTCGTTTCCTCAGCGGGCGTCGTCACTGACGCAGCCTGCGCGCCGCGGGGTTGCCACCGGGAAGGCCCCCGCTGTACTGTGGATGTCCTCGCCGTCCCGTCGAGACTCGACGCGGAGGTGCTGAGATGATCGGTCGCTGTGGTCGCCTACTGTGGGCGACTCTCGCTCTTCTCTTGGGTGTGACGCTGGTGGTCGCCGCGGTGCCCACGACCGCGTGGGTCCGAGTGTTCGAGGAGCCGGGCTACAGCGCGTTCTTCGACTTCACGGTGGCCGCCGACGGGACCATCATTGCGGTCGGCGCAACGAACCACCGGCACATGCCCCCCTACGGCGGCGACGCGCTGCTCATGGCGCTGGACGCTGAGGGCAACGTGCTGTGGGAACGTACGTGGGGAGGCGATGGCGTCGAGCAGGCACGGAGCATCCTCCCTGCCGAGGACGGGCTGTACGTGTTCGGGGAGACCGCTTCTTTCGGCGCCGAAGAGCGAGACTTCTTCCTTCTGAAGACGACCATGGAGGGAGAGGAGCTGTGGTTCCGCATGTACGGGACCGAGGTGCGAGAGTGGCCCTACGGGATGATTCGACTCGAGAACGGCGATCTGTTCCTGTTCGGCATGGCTCGATCGGCGACACAGGGCGACGACGCCTATGCCGTACGCGTTGCCCCGGACGGCGCGGTCGTCTGGGAGTACGCGCCCACCTCGAGCGCCGGCGAGCTCATTCTCGATGCGGTCGAGGCCGCGGACGGGAGCATCGTGCTGTCGCTCTCGATCGGGCGTGACGGCGGCCTGCGAGCGCTGGAACCCGACGGCACCGTGCGTTGGTCGCGGCGCTACGAGGTCGACGGCTGGGAGTTCCCGTCGGCGATGCTCGTCTCCGATACCGGGTACCTGCTCGCGGGGTTCACCATGGACGAGAGCGCGTCGCGAAGACAGGCCAATGTCTGGCTGGCTGAGGCCGATGCCTTGGGGGAGCTTCAGTGGGCCCGCTCTCTCGGAGAAGCGCTGCACGACGACTATGCGCAGAGCCTCGCCTGGCTCTCCGACGGCACGGTGCTCATCGGCGGGCTCGGTCGCGGGATGCCGCTGTTCAACGTCGACACGGACGGAGGACTCCTGTGGGAGCTCCGCCGTGAGGACATGAGCGTGCATGCGACGATGGCCGTCGCCGAGGTGGACCCCGGTGGCGTGCTCGTGTGCGGGATGAAGCAGGTGACGCCGGGGCAGCTCTACCAAGGAGTGATCTGGCGGATAGCGATCCCGCGCTGAGAAACTGCCCTCTGATCTCGCCGGGTGGGCGGCGTACAAGGGGATCATGACGAGCCTGAGAGGTGTTGATGTGTTCCGCAAGGAGCTTCTCGAACTCCTGGAGGAGTGCTTCGCGAAGACGCACGGCTTCTTCGTCGATTGCGGAACCTCGTTGTTCGATATCCACGATGCGGTGTCTGCGCAGCAGGCCTCGATGGCCGTCTCGCCGACCGGTGCGACGATCGCCAGCCACGTCGATCACGTTCGCTTCTATCTTGAGGTCTTGACCGGGGACATCGAGGGGAGTCCGGGTGGTAGATCGACTGGTACGAGAGCTGGCGAGTGACCGGAGTGGACGATAAACAGTGGGAGGAGAGTCGGCGCAGGCTGCGACGTTCCTACCGGCACCTCGTCAATACTATCGAGGAGCTCGACGATTGGGAGCGGGAGGATGCGATCGGCGCCCCGATGGCGATCCTCGCACACAGCGCGAAGCATCTCGGCGCGATCCATCACGCGCTCCATCGGGTGCGCTGACGCACGGCCAACAGTAACTTCGGTTGCTTCGGCCCGGCGGAACGAGGTAGCGTGAATCCATGAGGTCCGGAAGATCTACTGCCCTTGGAGGACTCCTCGGCCTCCTTGCCGGTGTGGTCACGGCCTATGGCGCTACGGGTCCACTTGCCGACCTCGTCCTGCTCAACGGACGCGTGGTGACGATGGTTGCTGAGGGAGACGTACACGAGGCAATTGCCATCGCTGGGGATCGGATCGTGTGCGTCGGAACGCAAGACGAGATCCTTGATCGCGTCGGTACCCGGACGAAGCAGATCGATCTTGCCGGGCGTGCGGTCTACCCTGGCTTCGTTGATCCGCACACGCATCTCCTGAACGACAGCTGGGGGCAGGGCTTGTCTCCGATCGAAGCGCAGGCACTCGCCCTACGGAACGGCATCACATCGGCAGCGAACATGTACACACCACCGCCGGAGACCGAGGTGTATCTCCGGATGGCCGAGCGAGGTGAGATACGCGTCCGCTTCAGCCTGTATCTGATCTACAACTCAAGCTGCGGTGACGTGCTCGGCGACTGGTATGCACAGTACGAACCCCTTGTGGAGCTTGCGCCGCGACTGCGCGTCGGGGGCGTTAAGGTCTTCTCCGAGACCTCGGTCTGCGGGGGCGAGCCGATAGGTGTCTCGTTCTCGGACGCCCTTGCTGACGAGCTGACGGCGGAAGGGCGAGCGGGCTATGGGTCGAACGCGCCGCTGTTCACCCGCGCGGAGCTTGCGGACATCATCAGAGAAGCCGGTGCCCTCGGCTTCCCCGTGGCAGTCCACGCGATCGGTGATGCGGGCATCGAAACGTCTCTCGGCGCGATCGAGGACGTGCTTCGCGGGGAGTCCAATCGCTTGCGACACACGATCCTCCACAATCTCTTCCTTCGCGACGACCTTCTCCCGCGGTATGCCGAACTGGGTGTCGTCGCAGCGATCGAGTCCATGAGCTCATGCTTCGCGAACTACTACCGCGGACTGATTGCCCCGCAGTACGGGCACATCGTCCGCCGGTGGGCCGATCTCGTGGCGACAGGTGCACACGTCACGGCGAACTCCGACTGGCCGTGGTGTGCCCAGGAGGCGATCAGCCCGCTGTTCCGGCTCCAGGCGCTGATGGTCGCCGACAACCGGAGCGACTCGTACGCGGCGTGGGAGCCGTGCGGGCTCCTGCCCGAGGACCAGTTTGTCGACGCGTGGACGGGCTTGCGGATGATGACCGCAGAGGCGGCCTTCATGCTGCACCGTGAGGACGAGATCGGGACACTCGAAGCGGGGAAGCTCGCTGACCTCGTGGTGCTGTCGGAGGATCCGCTGCTCGTTGATTCCGATGTACTGACGGAGATCGATGTTCTGATGACTGTAGTCGGCGGTGTCATCGAGTGGCGCGACGAGCGCCTCTGACGAGGTTCGTCAGTGCAGGATCTGCGAGAGGAAGAGCTTCGTTCGCTCGTGTTGCGGGTTGTGGAAGAAGGCCTCGGGCGTGTTCTCCTCGATCAGCTGGCCGAAGTCGAAGAAGATGATTCGGTCGGCGACCTCCCTGGCGAAGCCCATCTCGAGGGTGACGACGATCATCGTCATCCCACTCACGGCGAGCTCCTTCATCACGTCGAGCACCTCTTTGATCATCTCCGGGTCGAGGGCGGAGGTGGGGGCATGGTGGCGCAGGCGGTGACCGGCACCCCCGGCCATATCAATTCACTGGCAACCGGTGTGATCCATATTCTC
>CP070725.1:1103922-1108445 GCA_020350845.1 Candidatus Bipolaricaulota bacterium | reverse complement strand
TCGCCGTGTTCGCCGGCAGCGACTCGTGCACAGGGAATCGCGATCGCTTCGTCGGCGAATGAGCCGCTGAGCACGTCGACGCCGTTCAGATCGACGATCAGCCTCCCCGGTTCAGGGAGCGCGCACAGCGCGCGAAGGAGCGCCTCTTGGGCGCTCGCCCCCTCGCCACGTGTCCCCAGGCGCGGGCCGAACGGCGCGATCGGGAAGCGCACCTCATGAGTGAACATCGCGGGGTTCATTGAATCCGCTGAACGGCCCGTCGTCAACCGGGGCCTCTTCCACGCCGAGCACCCGCCGGGGAAGGCGCAGCCCGATCTGAACGCCGGGGAACGGCGGCGAGTCGTAGATGTCGCCGCGCTCGGCGTCCATGAACAGCACCGCCTCGCCGCTGCGGACGGCAAGCGTCCCGTCCCACAGGCGGACGAGCTCGGCGATGCGGCGCAGCTCGCCTCCGTGCCCCGGATCGAGATGGCGACTCACTCCCGCGAAGACGATGCGATCGAGCGCGTCTTCGTCGGAGATCCCTTCGAAGCCCGCGCGCAGCCCGAGGCTGCGCCGCAGTCCGATCCCCTTGTCCACGACCGCGAGGTGGATCTCGCGGTCGCTGTCCATCATCGCTGCTCTCCCCATGGGGTCGGCGATCTCGCCGGTGGCATTGCTGTGATGGGGGATGTTCTGGAAGAGCTCGAGGAGGACCTTCGTCAGCCGCCGCCGGGAGCCGGCGGTGAGCGGATAGCGCTCGAGCAGGCGCTCGTCGAATCGACCGACGATCGCCGAGATCGTCGCTTCATCGTCGATCGTCTCCACGGGGATTCGATCGGGCGACGGCGCCACGTCGCTCATGCCTCGTCGCCCGGTGGCGTGATGAAGACCCATCGATTCGAGTGCCGTGCGCGCCGAATGCGTGCGTGGCCAGAGAATCGGGAGATGGGTGCCACGTTCGCGATGATGCGCGACGATCAGTGCCACCAGCAGGAGTCCGTAGGGATCGAACTCCACGACTCCCGAGAGGTCGATCCGGCCGCTTCGCCGCAGCTCGGTCTCGGCAAGGAGTCCGTCCGCCGTCTCGAGGGTCAGCCGGTTCACGCTCGATCCCGCGTACCCGCGTCCTTCCCCTCGAGAGCGGTCTTCAGGAAGAGGAACTGCAGGAGATCCTTGAGCGTGACAATGCCCACCAGCCGATCCCCGCTGACCACCATGAGTCGGCTGTTCCCGGTGCGCCCCATCTGGGACAGCGCGTCGGCGGCGTCGACATCCGGTCCGATCGTGTTCTCCGCGGTACACGGATGGGACAGCGACTTCACGGTGTGCTGCGTCCACTCCTCGCGCGGAAGCTCCTTGACGTCTCTCGTGGTGATGCAGCCGACGAGGGTCTCGTCCTGCATGACCGGGTAGAGGCGATGGTGGTGACGATAGATGATCTCGTCGACGAGCTGCGCGATGGAGATGTGATACGGCGCCGTGACCGGGTCCTCGCGCATGAACCGGCGGACGGGCTCTCCACGGAGCACCTGCCGTGCGACGAGCTGACGATACGATCGCTGGGCCGCGTTGTGCACGAAGCTCCCGATGAGCATCCCCCAGATCCCGGTGACGAGATCGCCGCGGAAGAGGAAGACGATGCCGATCGCCGCGAGAGCGAACCCGAACGCCGAACCGATCAGCGAGGCGATCCGCGTCGCGCGCCGGAGGTTGTGCGTGGTCGCCCACAGAAAAGCGCGCAGCACGCGTCCGCCGTCGAGGGGAAACGCGGGAACGAGGTTGAATGCCGCGAGGACGAGATTGATCGGCCACAGGTAGCCGAGGACCCCGACCACCGCGTCGGGCGCACGAGCCAACTCGAGGACCGTCGCCAGACCGAGGAACAGACCGGCGAGGGCGATGCTCGAGAGCGGCCCGGCGATTGCCATCAGGAACTCCGTCCGAGCGCTCGCCGGCTCGTCGCCCATCTCCGCCACCCCGCCGAAGATGAAAAGGGTGATCCCCTTCATGGGAAGGCCGCGCCGACGTGCGACGAGGGAGTGCGAGAACTCGTGGACGACGATCGAGGCGAACAGCCCGAGGGCCCCGGCGAAACCCATCGCCCAGTACACCGCATCGGGCTGACCGGGAACGCTCACCGGGAACAGCGAGCGCGCGAGGGACCACGTAATGAGCGCCGCCAGGAGCAACCACGAGAGGTCGAGCTTGACCTCGAACCCGAGCAGACGAAACAGCGTAATCCGCCGACCGAACATCCGTCACCTCCGCGCGAGCGAGATCCAGGGTACTCCTCCTCCTCGACTCGTGCCATGCCTCGGCGCCGACGCCGACGCGGAACCGTGGTTGACCGGTGGGGGTTCCCCCTCTACGATCCGTGCGTAGGCGACCAAGGGGGTGGCGGTGGGCGAGCGGATGGTCATCATCGGTGCCGGCGTCGCCGGCCTCTCGGCAGGCTGCTACGCCCGGATGAACGGCTACTCCACGACCATCCTCGAGATGCACACCCGCCCCGGCGGTCTCTGTACGCAGTGGACCCGCAACGGGTACGTCATCGACGGATGCGTCCATTGGCTCGTCGGTTCCGCCCCCGGGCACCCGTTCTACCGTCTGTGGCAGGAACTCGGCGTTCTCCCGGGTCCCTCCATCATCGACCGCGAGGTCTTCGTACGCGTGGAGGGCGAAGGGGACAAGGCGCTCGTCGTGTACTCCGACGTCGATCGATTGCAGGCGCATCTCCTCGAGATCGCCGGTGAAGATGCGGGCCAGATCAAGGAGTTCATCAGGGGCATCCGTCGGATGGGGCGGCTCACGTCGGCGCCGAGGTCGATCGCTCACTGGCCGCGGGTGCTGAGGCTGCTCGCCTCGCTCCCGGGAATCCTTCTCGGTGTGCTCGCCCTTCGGCGCTGGCGATCGGTCACCGTGAGCGAGTTCGCGTCCTCGTTCGAGAACGAGTTCCTTCGTGAGGCGTTCGTCCACGTGCTCGACTTCCCCGAGTTCCCGATGGTCGGGCTGATGATGACGTTGGCGTGGCTCGATCAGGGCGCCGCCGGCTATCCCGTTGGCGGATCTCAGGTGTTGGCCGATGCCCTCGAACGACGGTATCTCGAACTCGGCGGAGAGATCCAGTATGGCGAGCGGGTAGCGGAGATCCTTGTCGAGAACGATGCCGCGGTCGGCGTCCGACTACAGGACGGCCGCGAGGAGCGGGCGGATGTGGTCGTCTCTGCCGCCGACGGCCACGCGACGATCTTCGAGCTTCTCGGGGGGCGGTACGTCGGCGAGCGATTGCAGCGGACCTACGACTCGGACCCGATCTTCCCGCCGTTGCTTCATGTCGCCTTCGGCGTCGCGCGTGACCTCCCGGAGCTCTCCGACTCCGTCGTCGGAATCGTCTTCCCGCTCCACGAGCCGGTGACGATCGACTGTCAGCGACATACCTCCATCGCTGCCTGCGCCTACGGCTTCGACCCGAGCCTGGCGCCGCCGGGGAAGACGGTGCTCAAGGTCATGCTCCCCTCGGATCACGCACGCTGGGCGGCGCTCGCCGAGGACCCGGACGCCTATCGGTCCGCTAAGGAGGACGCCGCCGCACAGGTACTCAACGCCCTCGAACAGAGGTTCCCCGGCCTTGCCGACGAGGTGGAGATGACGGACGTCGCCACGCCGATCACATGGGCACGCTACACGGGGAATTGGCAAGGGAGCTTCGAAGGCTGGCTGCTGACGACGAAGAACCTTGGGCGTCAGCTCCCGAGAACGCTTCCCGGTCTGCGACAGTTCTACATGGCGGGGCAGTGGGTCGTCCCCGGAGGAGGCCTGCCCACGGCCGCCCAATCGGGCCGCACCGTGGTGCGGCAGATCTGCGCGGCGAGTCGGAAGCGGTTCGTGACGAGCCTGCCCGCGCCGATCGGAGGAGAGGATGCCGATGTCTGAGGACCGCTACCGCACCGAGGAGCTTTCGATCAGCGGGGAGAAGCTGATCGCCACCGTCAAGGAGCTCGTGCACCAGGGGAACATCCGCCGGATCACGATCAAGAATCGGGAGGGGACATCCCTCCTGGAGATCCCCCTCACGTTCGGGGTCGTCGGCACCCTGCTGCTGCCTACGTTGGCCGCGCTGGGGGCGCTCGCCGCGCTTCTCACGCAGTGCACGATCGTCGTCGAGCGGCTCGACGACTAGCGTTCGTTCAGTCGAACCGAAGCTGTTCGCCCGCCGTCTCGAGATCCACGATGTGGGCGAAGCCCTCGTGATCGATCGTCCACGCCCACACGTGCCACCCCGCGGTCAGGGAGAGCTCCGACCCGTCCGAGAGTCGAAGCGGCCACGGAGGCGTATCACAGAGCCGTGACGGGGGCAGGACGTCAGGGTCGGTGAACAGGTCGTGCACCGCGCTGCTGATCTCCACCGCCCGCGCTCGTTGCAGCTCCCACGACGACGCTCCCAGCGCGGGAGAGACGACCGTACGGACCCCATTCACAGCGGGAACCCCGCGGGTTCCGCCCTCGGGAAGCGAACCGCCGTCGAGATCCATGGTCGCGGG
>CP070725.1:1085162-1103822 GCA_020350845.1 Candidatus Bipolaricaulota bacterium | reverse complement strand
GGGCGGGCCTGTATGTCGCGATCGAGGCGCTGCGACGGGCGAAGTCGGTCGCCTGTGACCTCACCATCGTCGGCACGACACAGGAAGAGGTCGGGCTCCGTGGGGCGCGCGTGGCGGGCTTCGCGGTGCGGCCGGAGATCGCCGTCGCCCTCGACGTGACCCTCGCCGTGGATGTCCCCGGGGCGCAGGAACACGAGCACGTGACCCGACTGGGCGGCGGGGTGGCGATCAAGATCAAGGACTCTGCGTCGATCTCCCATCCTGCACTCGTGCGTTTCATGCGGGAGCTCGCCGAAGAGCGGAAGATCCCGTACCAGATGGAGATCCTCCCGCGCGGTGGAACCGACGCCGGAGCGCTGCAGCTGGCCCAGGAGGGAGCCGCGCCGATCACGCTCTCGCTCCCCGTGCGCTACGTCCACTCCGTCGTGGAGACGGCCCACGGGGACGACCTCGAAGCGAACATCGCGCTGCTCGCGGCGTTCCTCGAGACGGCGGACCGCGTCGATCTCGGCGTCTGATCGATGACCACGACGCGCTTCGATCGCTTCGACGTCGTGGTCACCATGGACGCCGGCCGCCGTGAGATCGGCGGCGGCTCGGTGCTCGTCGAAGACCGCTCGATCGTCGCGGTCGGCGAGCCCGACGAGACATGGCCTTCTCCGGATCGGGTGATCGACGGGCGCGACAAGATCCTCCTCCCGGGGATGGTCAACACGCATCACCACTTCTATCAGACGCTCTTCCGGAATGTGCCCGGCGCGGCAGACAAGGAACTGTTCGACTGGCTGACCTTCCTCTACGAGCGGTGGAAACGGATCGACCCGGACGCTGTTCGAGTGAGTGCCTCGATCGCCTGCAGTGAGCTTCTTCTCTCCGGGGCGACGACGAGCTCGGACCACTTCTACGTGTTCCCCGAGGACCATCCCGACATCTTCGACGCCGAGATCGAGGGGGCGACGCGCACCGGGATTCGCTTCCATCCCTGTCGCGGATCGATGTCGCTGTCGAAGAAGGACGGCGGGCTCCCGCCGGACAGCGTGGTCCAAGACGAGGATACGATCCTCGCCGACTGCCAGCGCGTGATCGAGCGCTACCATGACCGCGATCCATCGGCAATGGTTCGCGTGGCGATCGCCCCGTGCTCGCCGTTCTCCGTGACGGACGACCTCATGCGTGCCTCCACGTCGCTTGCTGACGAGTACGGTGTGCTGCTCCACACCCATCTTGCGGAGACCGAGGACGAGGAAGCGTTCTGCCTCGCGTCGCGTGGGGCGCGCCCCGTGGATCTCATGGAGGAGCTGGGATGGCTCCGCGACGACGCCTGGTTCGCACATGTCGTTCACGTGAGCGACGACGACATCGGCAAACTGGGGGCAGCCGGCGCCGGCATGTCTCACTGCCCGAGTTCGAACATGGCCCTCGGCTCGGGGATCTCGCCGATCCGCCGACTCGCCGACGCCGGGGTCCACGTGAGCCTTGCCGTCGACGGCTCGGCGAGCAACGATAGCTCGAACATGATCCGCGAAGTGCGCCAGGCGATGCTCCTTCAGCGAGTGGGCGTCGGGGCGGATGCGCTTTCGGCGCGCGACAGCCTCTTTCTGGCGACGCGGGGGGGAGCCGAGGTTCTGGGGAGGGATGATCGGATCGGCTCGATCGAGCCGGGGAAGGCGGCGGACCTGATCGCCTTCGACCTCCACGACATCGCGTTCGCCGGCGCTCGAACCGACCCCGTAGCGGCGATCGTGCACTGCGCTGCCGATCGTGTCTCGCTGGCGATGGTCGACGGCACGCTGCGTGTCGAGGAGGGACGCCTTCTGGACGGTGACCTCGATGCGCTGATCCGCCGCCAGAACGAGATCTCGGAACGGTTGAACCGCCGATGATCGTCGCCGTCGAGATCTCCTTCTCCTTCAAGCGCGAGATCGACGAGCGGGATCTCGCGCTCGAGCTCCCCGCGGGAGCCTCCGTGGTGGATGCGATGCACGCACTGGCTTCCCGCTATCCGCAGCTTCGCACGCGCCTCTTCGACGGCGACGGGCAGATCCTGAGGCACATCAACGCGCTCATCAACGGGGGGAACGCCTCGTTCCGCCAGGGCTTCGAGACCGTTCTGCGGGACGGGGATCGTCTCACGCTGCTTCCTCCCGTCGGCGGGGGATGAGCTGCCTGCCGACGAGCGGACGACGGCTCGGGGGTAGAAAAGGAAAAGGAGAAGCCCCCTGTTGGGAGCCCCTCCCTGCTGGTGTGGTGGGCTACTGTAAGGAGGTCCAGCCGTTCCACCCACATCGGCTGTTCCTCCTGCACGCTATCCGTGAGATGTGTGGGGATTGTGAAGATCGCGCGATGATTTCATGGGGAGCGGCCGGCGAGGGGGCGCACAGATGCCGGACGAACGTCGCGTTTCACCCTGATTTCGCGGCGGCGTCCGCGGCGAAGCGTGCGCCGTCGACGACGACGCGGACGTGCTCGCCGGTGGCGATCGTCTCCACTTCGTCGCGCGCCTCGAGCGTGAAGCGAAGCCTTCGGCCTTCGATCTCCACGAGCTCCGCACGGACGACGATCGACATCCCCGGCGGCGTGGGCGCAAGGTGGCGCACGGCGAAGGACGCGCCGACGGACTGTTCGCCGGGACCCAGATCGCGATCGACGAGCAGGCGCGCTGTCTCCTCACAGAAGCCGACGAGGGCCGGCGTGGAGAGGACGGCCGCGAGGCCGCTTCCGTAGCGCACAGCAAGGTGCTCCTCGGTGACAACATATGTGCGTTCGAGGGTCTGTCCCGACTCGAAGGGCATCGGCGGCCTCCGTCAGACGGCGTACAGCTCCGGCCTGCGGTCGCGCAGACGGTCGTTCCATGCGGTCACGGCCTTGTCTCGGGCCTGCGACACGTCGATCTTCACGATCTCCGTGGCCTCTCCGATCGCCGGCGCCTTCACCAGGATGTTGCCGTCGGGGGCGACGATCTGACTCTCCCCGGTGTAGGTCAACGACACGTCCGTTCTTCCCTCAGTCCCTACGCGGTTCGCGGTGATCGTGAAGACGCCGTTCTCCAATGCGCGGGCGCGCATCGTCACCTGGGCGAAGACGGGCATTACCAGGTTTGACGGGTGCGCGATGAGGTCTGCACCGGCGAGCGCCAGGGTGCGCGCCGACTCCGGGAAGAGATGGTCGAAGCAGATCATCATCCCGATCCGCGCCTGACCGACGTCGGCCACGGGGAAGGTCGCGTCTCCCGGGTGGAACCAGCGCTTTTCCTCGGCGAAGAGATGGATCTTGCGATAGCCGGCGAGCACCCCTCCGGGGCCGACGAGCACCGCGGTGTTGTACAGCCGATCGTGTTCGCCACGCTCCGCGAGGCCGGCGACGATGTGGCAGGTCCGTTCCTCCGCGAGGCGGACGAGAGCATCCACGGTCGCTCCATGAGGGATCGGCTCGGCGAGGGCTTCGACCTCCTCCCGCGAGACGAACTGGTACCCGGTGGCGAAGAGCTCCGGGAGGACCCAGAGATCGGCCGACGGGTCGGCGAGCAACTCGCGCACGCGTTCGAGGTTCTCGGCGACCTCTCCGAATCGAGGCTCGGTCTGCACGAAGCCGACGCGCATGGGGGGATAGTAGTCCCGGTGCCGAGAGGGCGCCACCGGGCGCTCCCGGCGTTGTCGTCGCCCGCGACGCCACCTATCATCGCGGGCGGGACATGGCGCGGCGGGAACGGTTCGCGGCAGCGGTTTGCCTTGCCCTCGGGGTCCTCTTCGTGGGCGTAGCACTCCTCCACGGGCAAGCGGCGCAGACGCCGTCCTCGCCTGCGGCCTCCTCGTGGCTGATGGCGACGGTCGTGCTTCCCGACGACGTTCGAGCGTCGATGGGGGAGGCGACGGCGCACATCGTGGATCGCCTCCTGCTGATCTGGATCGTCCTCTCGCTGGCGTCGGTCGGCGCGGTCATCGGAGACGTCGCTCACGCGCGGCGCGCTCCGTGGCCGGTCTATCTCGTGTGGGTGCTGATGACCGTGGTCTTCGGGCCGCTCGGGGCGATCGCCTACTTCCCCTACGGTCGGCTGCACGCCCTCGGGACCCTTCGGCGTGACTCGCGTGTCGTGCGCGTGGTCTGCGGCGCCATGCACTGGGCGACGGGCCCCATCGTGGGGGCGGCTGGGGCCGCGGTCATCGTCCATGGGCTCGGGGGAAGAGCACTGGCGATCGAACTGCCCGCAATGCTCGCCGCCGGGTGGCTGGTGACGTGGCTCGTGACGCAGGGGACGCTCGCCCGCGAGGCGCGGGCGGCGGGTGCCCTGCCGTCCGTGCCAGGAAGGCCGTTGCTGTCCTTCTTCACGGCGATCCCCGGAGCCGGACTCGTGATCTCGCTTCTCCGTCTTGCCGAGGGGGCGTGGCCGACGGCGGCGCACCCTGGCAGTGTCGTGCTCTACGCCGCGTTGTGGGCGGCCGGCTGGGGTCTCGCCCTGCTCCTCGTCCCGGCGATCGCATCCGACATCCGAGCCGGCCGTCCGACGTGGCCCCCGCCGTCGCGGCCACCGAGCGCGGGGGTTGGCCCACCCGGCGGCGCGGACTAGCATGAGCACAACAGGGTGAAGGGGTGATCATGAAACAGAGGATGTTCCGATGGCTGGTGGTCGTGGCCGTCTTCGTGGCGGTCGTCGCGCTCCCGGCAACGCAGGCGGCGGCCGGCGCGAGGCGGGAGTTCGGCGTTGCGGTGCCGTTCTCGACATCCTTCAGCTTCGGCTCGCTGACCTTCGCGCTGGAGGCCTACGGGCGGCTTCTCGGCGCGGCATGGTTCTGGGAGTCTGCGCTGCGCGCGCCGCTCACGTTCGGCTCGCTCTACGTCCGCAACACGGTGGGCACGACGACTCCGCTCCATCTCACGTTCGGCCACGTGACCAACCTGCTGCCTCACTTCGGCTCGACCTACGTGACGGCAGGCCTCGGGCTGACGTTCGGCCGCTTGGTGGTCGTCCGCCTCGGGGCGGGTGTTGCTGTCTCCGTCAGCTTCACGGGTTTCTACCCGTTCCTCGAGTTCCGGATCCAGTTCGGCTTCGATCCGTAGCGGGAGATCGGGTGCCCCGCGGGAGGCTTGCATGAGCTGCGGGGAGCATGAATGCGCCGGGACGGGGGGATGCGATTCGTGTAGAGTGATCGCCGACGAGAGGAGGATCGGCTCATGAAGACATGGATGATTGTCCTTGGTGCAGCGCTCGCGCTCGGACTTGTCGTGCTTCTGGTATTGCCGTTCGGCGACGAGCGCAACGGCGCTACGCCCGCGGGAGCGGCGGCGACGTCTCCTCCGGCCGCAGGGGCGGCCGAAGAGCTTCCCGAGCTCCCCGCCGAGGCGGCGGCGCTCGAATCGCCGGTCGACGGGGTCATCGCCGACGGGGAGTATCCGCATTCCGTCGAGGTCACAGGGATGACGGTGTACTGGGGGAATGATGCGGAAAACCTCCGCATGGGTCTCGTCAGTCCCGGGACGGGGTACGTCTCCGTCGGGCTCGCCCCCGATCGCCGCATGGAGGGCGCGAACTTCATCCTCGGCGCGGTGGTCGACGGATGGGCGGCCGTCCGTGACGACATCGGGACGGGTCCGGTTGCTCACGAGGCGGACATCGAGCGCGGTGGCACGGACGACGTTCTCGAGTGGGGCGGCAGCGAGACCGAGGGAGCGACCGTGTTCGAGTTCGTCATCCCCCTCGACTCCGGGGACGCACAGGACAAGCCCCTCGTGCCCGGGGAGGTCTACGAGCTCCTCGTGGCGTATCACGAGACGAGCGACGACTTCTCCGCCCGTCACAGCGCTCGCGGGGCGGCGGAGATCACGCTCGATCCGGCGCCGTAGCAGGCAGGCGACTCCGTCGTCGGGTGAGGTGATCCGTTCGCTCTGCCCGAGAGGGCGGCCCTCTCGCCCGGCGGTTGCCGGCGGCGGACGGCGGCGGCAACATGGCGCCTATGGAATGCCGCGAGGAGTCGATCAGCTACCGCCCGATCGGTGTGATCCGCTCGCCCCACGTCGACCCCCGCCGGACTCCCATCCAACCGCGATACGCAGCCGGGATCGCCGGCTCGATCGAGATCTTCCCGGAGTTCTCCGCGGGTCTTGACGACCTCGAGGGCTTCTCGCACATCGTGCTGCTCTACCACTTCCATCGTTCGCACGGGTCGCGGCTGCGGGTCGTCCCCTACCTCGACGATGAGGAACGCGGCGTGTTCGCGACGCGCGCCCCACACCGACCGAACGCGATCAGGATGAGCGTGGTGCGTCTCGTCCGTCGCGAGGGGAACATCCTGCACATCGAGGACATCGACGCCCTCGATGGGACGCCTGTGCTCGACATCAAGCCGCACGTCCCACGGTTCGGTGTGGAGGGAGCCGTCCGCAGCGGGTGGCTGGAGTCGGTCGACGAGGCCACGGCAACGAGGCGCGGGCGGCGAGATCCGTAACGCAGGGCGAGGAATCGCGGAAGGAGCTCATGGAACCGGTCCATTCGTCGTGCGGATACGAGATCTACAGATCTCAGGAGGGACTCCACCTCGTCGATCGGGAGACGTTCGGCGTGACGATCCTCGCGGTCGTCGCGGGCGTGCTCGGTCTGCTCTGTCTCGCCGCGGCACTGATCGACCTTTCGCAGGGGATCGACGTCCTTCCCAAGGCCTCGCCGAGTGCGCCAATCGGCGTGGGCGTGGCGCTCGTCCTCCTCGGGGCGGCGACGGGACGGATCGCCCGCCGACGGGGACGCGCTCCGCTTGACGAGGTCGCCAGCCGGCTGATCCTCGATCGCCCGGAAGGGATCCTGTGCGATCCCCGAGGCGTGCGCCTCGCGGCGCTAGACTGCCTGCGCGTCTCGGTTCACATCGACTGGTGGACGCGAGGCATGATGTGCTTCGTGCGGCTCAGCTGGCCGGACGGAAGGCGTGTCGTTCATCGCGCCGTGAGTCGCCGCCGCGCCCGCGCGGTCGTGCGAACACTCGTCGAGTACGGCGTCCGGGAACGCGGCAGGGCGAGCCGGTATGGTGGCTGATGCGCCGCGGCCTGGGAGACGCTCCTCGGCGATGAAGCCCACGTTGCCGAGACTAGGCCGTCCGGTTCCTCCCGGAGTTCGAGCGCCGCAGCCACCGGTGCCGGAAGGAAGGCTTCTCCCGGGGTGCGGCGAGGTAGCGCTCCGGATCCTCGTCGAACGCGCGTTTGCAGTCCATGGCACAGAACAGGTACGTCACGCCGCGGAACTCGGAGCGTCCCGCAGCGCTGGACTCGTCTACCGTCATCTTGCACACCGGGTCCGTGGCCACGGCCGATCTCCTCACGGGAGCGCGGCGAGATCGGGGACCTCGCCCGAACAGACGTGCTCGTCACCGGGTTCGCCGACGCAGGTGGGGTAGCCGAGCTGGCTCCAGCGGGTGATTCCCCCGTCGAGGTCGTAGACCTTGTCGAAGCCGAGGTCGCTCATCATACGGTACGCTTGTCCGGTGCGATTCGCCGTCCTGCAGTAGATCAGGTAGGTCGCGTTCGGATCGAGGGTCGCGAGATCATCGGCGAATGTCCCGCTGCGGAAGTCGAGCTGCGTCGCTCCGGGAAGATGCCCGGCGGCGACCTCCGCCGGCGTGCGAATGTCGAGCAGGACGAAGTCCGGCTCTTCGCTCAGGGCGGCGAGCACGCGGACCGCCTGTTCCGCGGTGATCAGTCCATACGCGGGCAGCCCTCCGACGATCGTGCTCAGTCCGTCGCTCTCCGCGCACGACGTGACCGCCGCCAGTGCGCCCGCAAGTAGTAGCAGTCCGAGGGACCGCGTGACGATGCCCATCATTCCTCCTTCGGGATCCGGAAGGAGTATCGCGGCTCGCCGTCGAGGAGTTGCCAAGGACCGGTGAGTCTTCGATGGAGCCTCTGTGTGCTTGCCCTTGGCGGAGGCGATTCCGGCGCGTACAGTGTCCCGGCTGCGGGGGTGCGGAGAGGGGAGGCGGGATGCGCGCACCGACGAATGCCTGTTGCCGACGAGTGGGGTCGGCACTGTGGGTCGCTGCCGCCGTGGCCGTGATCGGTGCCCAGACGGCGATTCGTCCGGTCTCCACGACGCGGGCTCCTCTCGTTCTCGCCGTTCACCGGTCCAGTCTCGCCTGCCCTGGGACGACGCTGTTCGCCGATCTGCAGCCCGGCGTTGCTCCGCGAATCGTCGAGGTCGACATGGAGGGCGAGATCGTCTGGGAGTTCGTCGTCCCCCCGTACCTGCGCGGTTACACGGATCCCGGGATGGACGTCGAGGCGCTCGACAGCGGGAACGTGCTCTTCGTGCTTCCCCGCCACGGCATCTACGAAGTGAGCCGAGAGGGAAGGATCGTCTGGTTCCACCGCGACGATCGTGCCTCACACGACGCCGACCGGCTGGAGAACGGGAACACCCTGTATGTCTACGGTGCCGGCGACGGTGTCGACGACCTCCACGTGAAGGAGGTCGACGCGAGCGGGACGCTCGTGTGGTCCTGGTCCGCAGGATCGTCGTATGCCGTCGAGCCCTATCTCGAGATCGACGACAGGGGATGGACCCACACGAACGCCGTCACGCGAATGGCCGACGGAAACACCCTCGTCAATCTCCGCAACTTCGATCTGACCGTCGAGGTCAGCCCGGCGGGCGAGGTCGTGTGGTCGGTCGATTGGCGATCGCTGTTCGCCGGCGCTCCGCGGCGTGGAACGTACGGCCCGCACGATCCTGAGGTCCTTGCGGACGAACGACTCCTCGTCTGCCTGCAGTGGGACGCCCCGTTTCAGGTCGTCGAGATCGATCGCCGCACGGGGGAGATCGCCTGGAGCTACCGCCGCGAGGGATTGCGCACGACGCGCGATGCGGATCGCCTTCCCAACGGGAACACCCTCATCGTCGGGGTCCTCGAGGGGAGCGAGGAGTCGGTGATCTTCGAGGTCACGCCCGACGGGAGGATCGCTTGGGAGATCGGACTTCGGGGCGTTTCGGCGGACGGCTCGCCGGGATGGTTCTACAAGGCCGAACGGCTCTGTGACGCTGTACCCCCCGCGCCGTGAGCCGCTACGGTAGGCTCGCGACGCGGCTCTACCCGCTGCTCATCGACCCCCTCATCGCCCCGCTTCGGCCGCGGGTCGTGCGCTGTTGCCACGAGCTTGGGGCGGGTACGGTGCTTGACATCGCGTCCGCCAGTGGCGCCCAGTGCCGGCGACTGGCGGCATCGGGTGTGGAGGCGGTGGGCGTCGACCTCTCGCGGGAGATGGTTTCCCTCGCGAGGCGACGAGGGGGAGGCGCGACGTATCACTGTGCGTCGGCGCTGGCGCTCCCGTTTCCCGACGGCCGGTTCGATGCGAGCCTGCTGATCCTCGCGCTGCACGAGCATCCCGAGGAAGAACGCGCCGCGATGCTCACCGAGGCGATGCGCGTGACACGACCCGGGGGATGGCTCCTGATCGCGGACTACGTCCATCCGGCACGCGCCGCGTTCCACCCCGTGTGGGCCGCCATCGTCCTCGTTGAGTCGATCGCGGGGAAGGCGCACCGCGCCGGCTTCCGTGACTTCGTTCGCGGTGGCGGGCTCGAGGGCCTGCTCGGGCGCCACCGGCTGCGACCGGCGCGCGCCCTCGGCCCGCACTGGGGAACGATCGGGCTCGCGATCGTTCCCAAGGCCGCGTAGCCGGTGCGCTACGAACCCTCACGGATCGGCCCGTCGATGTCGCCGTCGTTGTTGTAGCCGCGGCGCTCCCAGAAGCCGCGGTACTCGTTGTCGGCGGAGAGCTCGATTCGCGTCACCCAGCGCACCCACTTGTATCCCCACTTGTCCTCGGCGACGAGCTGGAAGGGGAAGCCGTTCGCGGGAGGAAGGACAATGCCGTTGATGCGATCCGCGAGGATCAGGTCTCGCCGGCGGAGTTCGGCGAGCGGAAGCGATGACGTGTATCCGTCTGCGGCATGGAAGATCACCGTGGTCGCCGCGGGAAGCGGGACAGCGACGTCTAGCAGCTCGCCGACGCGGATTCCCTCCCACAGGGCGGTCACCGACCATCCCTCGACGCAGTGGATCGTGATCAGCTTCGTCGTATGTTCGAGTGCCTGAAGCTCGGCGTACGTCCAGGATGCCGTCTGGCCCACGAGCCCGTCGACCACGAGGCGGTAGGTCTCGATGTCGATCGTCTGCACGCCCGCGATCGAGTTCTCGCGGAAGTCGTCGACGGAGCCAAGACGCGTCCCCTGGTACTCCCGGATCTCGATCCCGTCGTGCGTCGCGTCGCCGTCCCCCTCGGGGTAGAGGGTGAAGGCGACGGCCCCGGCAAGGACCGCCACCGCCAGTCCCGTCAACGTCCGGCGGACGTGCCGGGTACGGGGCTGTTTCCTGTCGTTCGCTTGCATGCGCACATCATCGTCCCTGGGCATCGGGTCGTCGTGAAGCGTTTGTCAGGAAGCTGTGGACGTTCTACCCCGAGGGGGAAGACCCTGCGTCCGGCTCTCCTCCGCGCTTGCGCCCGCGGAGGAAGAACAGGGTGATGAGCGACGAGGCACTCAGGTAGCACGCGATCGTGATCGGGAAGAGCGGGCCGAAACCGGCACCCGCCTGGATCCATCCGCTCGCCAGTGCGCTCAGCGCACGGGTTCCCTGCCAGCTCATCTGCAGCAGACCGCTCACCGTCGCGCGACGCTCCGAGCCGGCGCGATCCATCGCGAACGCTGTGTACAACGGCGTTCCGAGGTTCATCAGTGAAGCGCGCGCGAGGAAGCCGACCGCGGCCGGCGTCAGCAGCGGGGAGTAGCCGAGGAGCACGAGAAACGGGATCGAGCCCAGTTGTGCCGCGACCACGGTCCGCACCCTTCCCCAACGGTCGGCGAGCGCCGGTCCGGCCAGTGTCGCGAACCCCATCACGACCGACTGGCCGGCGAAGATCGCTCCGAGAAGGGCGTCGGGCACGTCGAACTTCGTCTTGAAGAAGACGTTGAGAAACGGAACGAGGGCCCCCGCCCCGAGGCCGATGATCACTTGGGGTAGGAACAGACGAAGGAGGACGCCCGAGGGATGGAAGAGCTCACGAACTGTCGGGCGAGGCTCGCGCTCGCCCTCGACGGTCCTCGCCTCCGTCCGTACGAGGGGGAGAAGCGCGACCAGGAAGACGGCAGCGCCGACGTAGAGCGCGCCTCGGTAGGCGGCGGGGTCTTCGATCCCCACAGACAGGAAGCCTGCGATCCAGCCCGGCAGGGCGCCTGCGAGCAGGAAGCCGAAGAAGGTGGAGAAGGTCCTCGTCGCGAACTGCACCGAGAACAGGTGGGTGCGCTCCGCGGGGCCGCTGTTCTCGGCGAGGAACGGAGCGTTGCTGACCTGGAGAAGCGTGCGTGCCAACCCGCGGCAGAGAGCGAAGCCGACGAGGCCGGGGACGGCAGTCGATGAGGCCACCCCCGCCATGGCGACGATCATCAGTGCTCCTCCCACGAGGAGCGCACGGCGGAATCCGATGCGCTGTCCCAGGAGGCCCATCGGAACGGCGGTGACGGCGATCACCAACGGCGGCAGGGCGACGAGAAGGCCGAGGAATGCTGTGTCGTGCCCGAGTGCGAGCACGTAGAGATTGAAGAAGAGGCGGAGGATCCCGAGCCCGAATCCGCTCAGCAGGCTGTACAACAAGTAGAGACGGGCGTTGCGTCCGAAGCTGCGCAGCCGATGTACGTAGCCGGGACGCTCTCCATCCATGGGCTGCGATGATACGCGGAGCCCCGAGCGCGGTCCCGTGGACCGCACGGTCCGCGTCGGCGCTGGACCTGAGCCTTTCCTGTGCTATCATCCGCCTTCGGTGGAGGGGCGCCGGTGGATCGGCGCCCGTTCTTCATTTCGGAGGGGGAGATCATGAGCAAACGAGACCCGTCGCGGAACGCCGCCAGGCGCAGGGTCGCGCAGCGGCGTGCGGTGCAGTGGCTGTTGCTCGGAATCGTTGTCGTCACCATCGGCGTGGGGTGGAGGATCCCCTGGTTCGGCTTCTCCGTGCCGCTCGTGATGCTCGTCGGGATCATCGGGTCGTTCTTCCGTGGACGCTTCGTCTGTGGGAACCTCTGCCCGCGAGGTGCGTTCTACGACCGCCTGGTGGCGAAGGTCAGCCGCTCGAGACCGGTTCCGCGATGGCTCCGCTCGCTCGCGTTCCGCTGGGGACTCGTCGTGGTCCTGATGGGGTTCATGATCTATCGGATCGCCCTCAATCCTGCGGACCCGCTGCACTGGGGGAGGGTGTTCTGGTTGATGTGCGTTGTCACGACAGCGATCGGGCTCCCTCTCGGGGTCCTCATCCATCCCCGCTCGTGGTGCTCGTTCTGCCCGATCGGAACGATCCAGCGCGCGGTCGGAGGACGCAAGAACCCTCTGCGGATCGAGGCCGAGCGCTGTCGAGCGTGTGCCCTCTGCGAGCAACACTGCCCGATGGGGCTGACGATCGTGGAGCACAGACACCGGGGGACGCTCCCTCATGCCGACTGCCTCCGATGCTCGGAGTGCGTTGCCGCATGCCCTGCGGGCGCCCTGCGTTGGCCGGCAGAGCAGCGTAGCGTGTAGCCGGCATCCACAGTCGGCGGTGGGACCCGTCGTCGCAAGACCGCTTGTGGGAACCGATCGACGCCCGCAGGGTAGCTTCGGCGACGGCCGCCTCTTGCATCTCTCCGAGGTTCCTGCTCTCATGGGGCGGCCGGAGAAGGAGGCCCGATGAGCAGACTGCGGTGGACTTCCCTCGGAACGGTGCTGTTGGTTGCTGTTTGCTGCATTCAGGTCGTCGCCCACAGGCCGGTCGCTGTCGGTGAGAGCTACCCGAGCGCGTCTCGGGCGCTCGAGCTGGAGACGATCGATGTCTCTCAGGTCGCGTACGCCGATCTCAGCGGCGGGGAGCAGCTGTGGATCACGTTCGTGATCGAAGAGCCGGGCGAGCTTCACGTCTCCCTCGGGATCCCCGTCCTCGCAGCGTTGGCCGACTTCCGGCCATCGATGGCCGTGCTGGGACCCTCGATGGAGCCGATCGACCTCTCGTTCTCGATCCCTCCAGGGGTTGGCGGGGTGCACTTCGCGACGACCGAAGTCCCTATTCCAGAGGCGTTTCACGAGCCGTTCACCAGGACCGACTCGTGGATCGTGCTCGAGGAGAGCGTCTCGCTCACCGCCCCAGGGCGGTACTACGTGGTCGCGTTCACCGCCGGGGAAAGCCCCGCCAAGCTGTGGGTGGCCATCGGTAAGGAGGAGCGGTTCGGGCTTCGCGACATCCTTCGCCTTCCGGCGATCGCGCGTGACGTACAAGCGTTTCACGAGATCGAGCACCGTCCGCTGGCGCGTGCGTGGGAGGCGCTGCTGGTGGCTGCGATTCTCGGCGGGATGCTGAGCTGGCTCGTGGCGGTCACGTACTGGTGATGCGACGCGTGGATCCGAACGAAGAACGTACTCAGGGCATGGCGATCGGAGCCGAGGCGGTCTTCCGCCGTCGCGGAAGTGCACGGCGATGTCTGCAGTCGGCGTACTGGCACCGAGTGTGCGCCACGGCCGTCGTTCTTCTTCTGTTCGCTGCGGGCTCGGCGAGGACACACAGCACGGATTCTCCCAGCTCGGAGCTCTATCTTCTGGAAGGAAGCTTCCGCCAACGCACCGAGTATCTCTACGAGCTGACTCTCGCCCCCGACGGGGGATGGCTCGAGGCTGACGTGTACATGGTGCCCCAGATCGAGCAGCCGTGGTATCGAGTGCATGTCGAGCGCCAGGAGCTCTCCGCCAGCTTCCCGTGGCTGAGCACATCGTACGACGAGAATCGCCACGGCCGCGGATGGACGAGCCTCCGCTGGCAGGATCCTCCCGACGAGGTCGTCGTGACGCGGTCCGTCGACGCGATCTCGGAAGCGATCTACGGCCCGATCACCGTCAGTGATCCGTTTCCTGTGGAACGCTCCGCGCTGCCCAGCCTGGCGGTACGAGGGCTGGAATCTACGGATCAGATCCAAGCCGACGACCCGACGGTCCGGGCGATCGCGGACGCCGCGGTCTCCGGCTGTCGTACCCAGCTCGAGGCGGTCGTACGCGTCCTCGCGTACGTTCGTGCGGAACTGCGCTACGCGTGCGGGAAGGAGCTGTGCGAGCCGGTGTATCGCGTCGATGGGCTGTACACCCTACAGCGTGGCATCGGTAACTGCGTGTGCTACGCCAATGCGGCCCTCGCACTGCTGCGTGCGGCGGGCATTCCGAGCATCGACGCCTCGGGGTTCGTCGCCGATCGCGAGGAGTCCTACGCCGCGCACGCATGGATCGCGGTCTTCTTCCCGTCTCAGGGATGGATCGAGTTCGAGTCCTCGGACTGGATGCCGGCCTACCATGAGGCGCCGGTGACGTTCCTCATGCCGCAGCATATCTCGATCCACGCGGGGGAGATGCCGGGGATCACCCGTGCCGAGTTCTCGGAGGCCCATCGCGCGAGCTTCGAGGTGCTGCAGCGCCCCGAGGTGAGGACGACGTCGGAAGCGACCGTTTCCGCGGGGACTTCGGTCGCGTGGGTAGGCACCCTGGTCAACGGCTCGCACGAGGCGTGCACGATGACCCTCACTCTCGAAGGTGCCCCGGCCGGCTGGTACGGCGCCCTCAGTGAGTCCCGCGTGTCGTTCGATCCTGACGGCGATCCGAGCGACAGCGTGGACATCCTCGTGACGATCATCCCCGCCGCGGAGGCGGCGCCCGGCGACGTCGGAACGATCGCCGTGTCCGCCGAGCGTGGCGGCGCAGCCGTCGGGAGGATCGAGCTCCGCGTCACGATCGGTCCGTAGAGGACGAGGCTCCTCGGATCCCGACGGTCGCGGCGCGGGTGGCGACGGACGACGCGGTCGGTACCCTTAGCGCATGGGCTGGTGGCGCAGGAGACGACGCGCGCGGGTGATGGGGAGGCCGTTTCCTGAGTCGTGGGGCGAGATCCTCAGGCGCAATGTGCCGTTCTCCGAGAAGCTGCCTGTCGACGATCGTCGCGAGCTGGAGGGGTTGATCCAGGTCTTTCTCGACGAGAAGCACTTCGAGGGCGCGGGCGGACTGCGGATGACGGACGAGATCCGCGTGACCGTCGCCGCCCATGCCTGCCTCCTCCTCCTCCACCGTGAGACGGAGCTCTACCCCCGGATGTCGTCGATCATCGTCTACCCTCGTCCGTACCGGGCACGACAGCAGCGCAGAGGCCCCGCGGGGACGGTGGAAGAGGGGACGGAGATCCGCTTCGGAGAGTCGTCGACCCGAGGTGCTGTCGTGCTCGCCTGGGACGCGGTGCGTGCCATCGCCACCGATCCTCACGGGTGCGGCAACGTCGTGGTGCACGAGTTCGTACACCAGCTCGACGCGGAGGACGGACACGTCGAGGGAACGCCCCCGCTTCCCGGGAGCCTGGTCGCGACGTGGGCGCAGGTGTTGGGAGACGAGTTCGAGAGCCTCCGGGAGGAGATCGCGCGGGGCGTGGCGACGCTGATCGGCGCGTACGGGGCGTCGAGCCCGGCGGAGTTCTTCGCCGTGGCCACGGAGTGCTTCTTCATGCGCCCTCGAGCGATGCGTCGTCGGCACCCCGAGCTGTACGACGCGCTCGCGAGCTACTACCGCCAGGATCCCGCCGCATGGCCGGGCCCGGCGTCGCGGTGAGTGATCGCCGCCGGAGAAGGAGGAACGGATCATGGAGATGAGGATCGGGTTTCCCGGAGGGATGAGGGTCGATGTCGCCTTCGCCGAGCACACCGTCTGCACGGACCAACCCCGAAGCGCGGGCGGTGACGGGAGTGCCCCCAGCCCGTTCGACCTGTTCGTCGCCTCGATCGGCGCCTGTGTCGGCTACTACGTGCTCGCGTTCTGCAGCCGACGTGAGATCCCGGTAGACGGAATCGATCTCGCCCTGCACACCGAGGCGCCTCCCGACGGCAAGGGCGTCGCGCGTATTCTCGTCGACATCGGGCTTCCGGAGTCGTTTCCCGAGCGGTACGTCGATGCCTGCGTGCGTGCCGCCGAGCAGTGCACCGTCAAGCGCCATCTCGAGAGCCCTCCCGAGATCGTCCTCCGTCCGCTGCGCCCGGGCCCGGGGAGCGGTTGCTGACGGCCCTTGAGGGACCTACAGTGGGTGTGGCGGGGAGGAGGTGAGCGATGGGCGTCCAGCTTCTGGTGGGGGTCGTCGCCGCGTTGGTTGTCGTCCTCCTGATCTGGCTGGGGGCGAAGCGACGCAAGGAGCTTGCCGCGTGGGCGACGAGCCGTGGACTCGCCTTCCGTCCCGCGAAGGACGCCGGATTCGACGAGCGGTACCGGGACTTCACCTGCCTCAGGAGAGGTCACAGTCGATGGGCGCAGAACATCATGTCCGGCGACTGGGAGGGACATGCCGTGACCGCGTTCGACTACCGCTACGTCACCGGCCACGGGAAGAACCGCAGCGTGCACCACTTCTCGGCGGCGATCGTCGCTTCCGAGATCCCGCTCAAACCTCTGAAGATCCGCCCCGAAGGGCTGTTCGACCGGGTGACCGAGTTCTTCGGAGCGGACGACATCGACTTCGAGTCGGCGGAGTTCAGTCGGGAGTTCCACGTCAAGAGCGTCGATCCGCGATGGGCGTACGACGTTCTCCACCAACGGACGATGGAGTTCCTTCTCTCCATGCCGCGCTTCTCGATTCAGTTCTCCGAACGGGAGGTGATCGCCTGGCGCGCCCGACGGTTCTCCCCGCAGGCCTTCGATCAGGCGATCCGTGTGGTCGCGGGCGTCCTCGACCGGCTTCCCCCCTACGTTCGGGAGATTCAGGAAGGAAGGTAGCCATGCTTGCGCTGTACATCGTGTTGGGTGTGATTGCCGTCGTCGTTCTGTACATCGTCGGCGCGTACAACGGCCTCGTTCGGCTGCGGCAACATGTCCGCGAGTCGTGGTCGGCGATCGACACCGAGCTTCGGCGTCGATACGACCTGATCCCGAATCTCGTGGAGACGGTCAAGGGCTATGCCGGCCATGAGCGCGAGGCGCTCGAGGCGGTCATCGCCGCCCGCAACTCGGCGGTCGCATCGACCGGCTCGCCCGAGGAACAGGCGCGGGACGAGAACGTTCTCGTCGGCGCCCTGCGGCAGCTGTTCGCGGTCGTCGAAGCCTATCCCGATCTCAAGGCCAATCAGAGCTTCCTCGATCTGCAGCGGCAGCTGGCGAACACCGAAGATCGCCTCCAGGCCTCGCGCCGCTTCTACAACGCCAACGTCCGTGCGCTCAACACGCGCATCGAGGTCTTCCCGTCGAACCTCATCGCGTCGTGGTTCCGCTTCCGACAGGAGGAGTTCTTCGAGATCGAGGACGCGGCGATGCGTGAGGCGCCGTCGGTGTCGTTCACGGAGTAGGCGCCTTCGGAACGTCGAGCGGCGTCAGTAGCCGGCGTCGACGTTCACTCGGTGGGGCATCGCCTCCCCCCGGGCGGCGATGTTGATCGATCGCGCGAGGTGCGCGAGGCGGGTACGCTCGAGCTCGGGCTGACGGAATGCCCCCCCGCGATGCGGGGAGAGTACGACGTTGTCTAGTTCGTGGAACGGGTACGCCGACGGGAGCGTGCTCCCGCGCGAGGCAGCGTCCTCGGGGTATCGGTACCACACGTCGAGACCGGCGGCAGCGATTCGACCCGCCGCCAACGCATCGTAGAGCGGCTTCTCCTCCACGATCGGCCCGCGGGCGATGTTCACCACGACCGCGTCCTCCGGAAGGAGGGTGAGTTCGTCGTGGCCGATCATCCCCGCTGTGGCCGGGGTCAGCGGCACGCAGACGAAGAGGCCCGACGCGGTGGGCAGCACGCGTGGGAGCTCATCCGCCACGCACAGGTCGATGCCGTTTGCGATCCCGGCGCCACGGACGGGACGCCGACGGACCGCGGTAACGCGCATGCCGAGGCCGCAGCACGCGCGAGCGACGAGTGATCCCACCGCGCCGAATCCGAGAACGACGGCCGTCTTGCCGGCGATCAGGAGTTCGCGAGCGTCTTCGTAGCGGATCGACCAGTCGCCGCCGCGCAACGAGCGATCGGCGGGAATGATCCGCTTCGCCGCGGCGAGGAACAGCGCCAGTGCGAGTTCGGCGGCCGCCGCGGCGTTGTGGTGGAGGTTGTGCACCCGGATCTGTGGTCTCTCGAGGAGCAGCGCTCTCGTGGATGCAGGCACACCGGCGTAAGGAATGAGTAGCACCTGCAGTGCAGAAGAGGCATCGAGCTCCTTCGCCGTGGGACGGCCCCCGACGAGGATCTCGGTATCCGCGGGCACGGGATCTCCGCTCCCCCCGACGGTCCAGCGAACGCTCGGTTCGAGGAGCGACGCGAGTACGGCCTCGTCGTCCACTCCGTGAAGGAAGTGCACCCGGCGGAGCCCGCTCGGCCCTGTGCCCGTCACGGCCGCTCCCGCGCGTCCCGCGGCATGTCATGCCCGTCTTCGCCGCGCCCGGCGAGGAAGCCGTCGAATGCGGCCCGCGTGGGAAGGGAAGGCTGTGCGCCGGCGACCGTTGCTGCGAGTGCGCCGGCGGCGCGCCCCCACCGGAGCGCCTCGTCCCACGGAAGCCCGGCGTCCATCGCCGCCGCAAGTGCACCGTTGAAGGCATCTCCGGAGGCTGTTTCGTCGACCGCGGTCACGGGAAAGGCGGGAAGCCGGTCGGCTCCGTCCGCATCCAGTGCGAGGAGGCC
>CP070725.1:1082233-1085062 GCA_020350845.1 Candidatus Bipolaricaulota bacterium | reverse complement strand
TCTCCCCCGGCCGCAGATCGCCCCGTCCGATCCCGGTGAGCGTCGTCCGATGGACCTTCACCCGCTCGTCGCCGAGCCAAGAGAACGCCCCCGGCCACGGATTGAGTCCGCGTACGAGGTCGTGGATCTCGCGCGCCGGCCGACCCCAGTCGATGCGCCCGTCCTCGCGACGCAGCTTGGGCGCGTAGCTTGCGTCCTCTTCTCGCTGCTCCGTCGGGGTGATGGTCCCTGTCTGAAGGCCGTCGAGCGTGCGCAGAACCAGCGCGGCGCCGACGGAGGCGAGACGGCGCTCGACTTCGCCTGCCGTCTCGTCCCCACCGATCGTCGTCGCCTCCGCGAGGAGAAGATCTCCCGTGTCCATCCCCTCGTCAAGGAGGAACGTCGTCACCCCGGTCTCGTGCTCCCCGCGCAGCAGCGCCCACTGGATCGGCGCCGCACCGCGGTACTTCGGGAGTAGGGAGGCGTGGAGGTTGATCGTCCCCAACGGGGGAAGCGCGAACAGCGGTCGCCGTAGGAGCTGGCCGTAGGCAGCAACGACGATGGCCTCGGGCTCTTTCGCGGCGATCTCCTCGACGGTCTCGCCAGCGCTCGCCTTCTCCGGCTGGATCGTGGGGACGCCAAGCCGGTCGGCAAGCTCCTTGACGGGCGGAGCGCAGAGTCGGTGTCCGCGTCCCGCCGGCCGATCGGGCTGCGTGACCACGAGCCTGAGGTCGTGATGTACGGCCAGGACCTCGAGCGTCGGGCAGGCGAACTCCGACGTGCCGAGGAAGACGACCCTCATGTCTCCTCCTCCTGCAGGCGCCGATACTCCTTGAGCACGCTCTTCCGCCGCGCGGTGCTCAGCCGGTCGACGAACAGCACACCGTTCAGATGATCCATCTCGTGCTGGATCGCGCGTGCGAGGAACCCCTCCGCACGGATCTCCACCGCGTCGCCCTCGAGGTCGGTTCCCGCGAGGTGGACCGCCGTCTTGCGCACGATGGGGGCGTTCACTCCCGGGACGCTGAGGCAACCTTCCACGGACTCCTCGTCCTCTCCGGAGAGCTCGACCATCTCGGGATTGATCACCACGTGAAACTCCCCCTCCACGTCGAGCACGATGATCCGCTTCGCGATCCCGAGCTGCGGCGCCGCGAGCCCGATGCCGCCGGCGCGAATCATAGCCTCGACCATGCGCGCGCACTCCGCCCGCACGGTGTCGTCCACATCGCCCACGGGCTGCGCTCGCTGCCGTAGGGTGTCGTCGCCGAACGTTCTGATCTCCATCGCTTCCTCTTGCCGCCCTCGTCGGCGACGTTACCATACAGATCGACGAAATGCTACAAGGAGACGGGGCTTCGACCGATACGCTGCGGCGCATCCTGCGCCTCGAGGCGGCACGAGGATTCACCGACGACGCCGTCCTCGGGGGGCTTGAGTCGTTCGTCAAGACGCACGCCGACGCACTCCACCCGATCGTGGCCGGCTACGGATCGGCGGACCACTTCGCGCGGCAGCGTATCGTCGAGCGCCTTCACGAAGCACTCGACGCTCCGTCCACGACGGACGTCGAGGGGTCCCTCATCGGGCCGCCCGTGGAGCAGGCGCACGATCCTGCTGAGCTCCTCCGCCCGGTTTCGGACGCCGTCGGCGTCGGTGCGAAGCGCGTCACGGCCCTCGCCCATCTCGGCATCCTGACGATCGAGGACCTCCTGACGCACCTTCCTCGCAGGCTCGAGGACCGGACGGAGTTCAAGACGATCGGCGCCCTGCGCCCCGGCGACCAGGTGTGTGTCCGCGCTACCGTGCTCGCGATCAGCCGCTTCCGCGTCAACCGCCGGATGGAAGCGGTGAAGGCCGCGCTCGAGGATCGATCGGGAATCCTCTACGGCGTGTGGTTCAATCAGCCGTGGATCGCGAAGCAGCTCAAGAAGGGGCTGCCGATCGTCGTCTACGGGAAGGTGGAACGGAACTTCGGGGAGCTGCAGATCTCCTCGCCCGTGTGGGAGGCCGACGGTGAGAACGTCGAGACGGGACGCTGGATCCCGATCTACCCGGGGACAGAGGGCGCCGGGGATCGCTACCTGCGGACCACGATTCGCCGCAATCTCGAGCGCTACCTCCCCCACGTGACGAGCATCCTCCCGGACGAGGCGATCGCGGCCCACGGCCTCGTGCCGCGGCGCACGGCCTTGCAGGCGCTTCACGAGCCCCCGGAGCCGGAGGCGTTCGAGCAGGCGCGTCGGAGCCTCGCGTTCGAGGAGCTCTACCTCCTGCAGATCGGTCTGGGAAGGACGAATCGGCGTCGGGAGGGCGCGTCCCACGGCGGGGCGGGCGAGCTGCCGACCTCGTTCCTGGCAGCGCTCCCGTTCCGTCTCACCGCCGGACAGCGCGTCGCGCTTCGCGAGATCGTCGACGAGCTCTCCTCACCTCGCAGGATGATGCGCCTCCTTCAGGGCGACGTCGGATCGGGGAAGACCGTCGTCGCACTGCTCACGGCTCTCCACGCGATCGAAGGAGGTCATCAGGTCGCCTTCATGGTCCCGACCGAGATCCTCGCGGAGCAGCACGCGGCGCAGTTCACCGAGCTCCTCGAGGGTCTCCCCGAGTCGGTCGGCCTCCTCTCCGGCTCCGCCTCCTCGACCCGTGTCGTCCAGGAGGCGATCGCCTCCGGCGAGATCGACCTCGCTGTGGGAACGCACGCGCTGATCCAGGAGGCGGTCTCGTTCTCACGCCTCGGACTCGTCATCATCGACGAGCAACACCGATTCGGCGTCGTTCAACGCTCGGCGATCGAGGAGAAGGGCAAGGACGTCGACCTCCTCGTCATGAGTGCCACACCGATTCCGC
>CP070725.1:1073636-1082133 GCA_020350845.1 Candidatus Bipolaricaulota bacterium | reverse complement strand
GACGATCGGTGGGGACGAGACGGCAGGCGAAGTCGAGCGCCGTCTCGCCTCCGTCGGCGCCGCGCTGGTCCTGCGCACGCTCGACGGTCTTCAGACAGAGAGCATCACCCCGACGGAGCAGCGAGAAGAGGACGCGAGCTACGCGCCCAAGCTGCGTCGCGAGGACGGGCGCATCGACTGGGGTCGGCCGGCGCGCGAAATCCACGACCTCGTACGCGGACTCAATCCGTGGCCGGGGGCGTTCTCTCGGCTCGGCGACGAGCGGGTGAAGGTCCATCGGACGACGCTCACCGGGATCGGACGGGGCGATCTGCGGCCGGGGGAGACGGCACTTCGGGAGACGGGGCGCTTCTTGGTTGCGACCGGAGACGAGCTGCTCGAGCTGCTCGAGGTCCAGCGCGAGTGCCGTCCGTCGGTCAGCGGCGAGGAGTGCCTGCGCGGCCTGCGCGGGGAGGAGTGCTTCACTCCGTGGACGGAGTCAGACCCAGAAGGCCCGACGGCTCGGGGGCGCGTCGAAGGCTGATCCCTTCGGTCTCTCGGAGGTAGAGCTCCACCGTGTTATGGGCCGTCGCGTCGACCAGATGACCCCCTGCAGTGGTCCCGCCCCGTCGCGCGACGCAAAGGTGACAGTGAGCGACCCGTCGATCCTCGGCGCGGGCGATGTTCCCCTGTGCAGAGACGAGCTCCACGGCTCCGTCGACGCCGAACGTCTCGTACTCCTCGCCGTTCCAGTAGGCGAGTCGGACATCGCGCAGCATGCCGACCCCGGCGACAAGGATCGCGGCCTCGATCGGGAGCGCGGCGAGGGAGGCGGCGAGATCCTCCCCGTCGACGAGACGAACCACCCAATGGCCGTTGTGCGTTGCGTTGAGCATGGCACCTCCTTGCCGCGATTCTAGCCGCTCGATGCGCCGTCGGCAGTTGCCGCCACCGGCCGACGGCGCCTATCCTTCGGGGGGATGACTGCAAGAGAGCTACTGAGCTGGGTCGGCGACAGGCTGGCAGAGCGCTTCGGGGAGCCCGCCGCGCATTCCGAGAGCGCGGTCGAGACGCTCGTTCGCACGGTGCTCTCCCAGAACACGAACGATGTCAACCGCGACCGTGCGTACCGGGAGCTGCGTGCGCAGTTCCCCGATCTGGCCGCGGTCGCCGATGCGGATGAGAACGCGGTCGCGCAAGTCATTCGGTCGGCCGGTCTCCATCGGCAGAAGGCGAGGACGCTCGTCGGTGTTCTGTCGCGGATTCGTGACGAGCAGGGCGCGCTCGATCTCGGCTTTCTCGCCGATCTCACGACGGAGGACGGGTTGCGGTGGCTGACGTCATCGCGAGGCGTCGGGAAGAAGACGGCAGGGATCGTCCTTCTGTTCTGCTTCGACAAGCCGTACTTCCCCGTCGACACGCACATCCGCCGCATCTGTACGCGCCTCGGGCTGCTCACGCCCGGCGATGACGCGCACGATCGGATCAACCCCCTCGTTTCCACGGAGGCGAGGACGCTGCGCGCGTTGCACCTGTCCCTCATCCGACTCGGTCGAGAGATCTGTCACCCGAGGGCCCCCGCGTGTGATCGTTGTCCGTTGGCCGAACGCTGCGCCGCGGCGATTCAGCTCGCGGGGCAAGCGGCGAAGGAAGGAGTGGGCTCGTGAAGGCCGAAGAGTGGGCGGAGTGGCTCCCTCGATGGGCGCAGCGGGGTGTCCGTGTGGCGGTCGCGGAGTCGTGTACCGGAGGGCTTCTCGGCGCCGCGCTGACGGATCCCGCGGGAGCCTCCGCGGTCTTTCTCGGGGGCGTGATCGCCTACGACAACCGACTCAAGAGCGAGCTCCTCGGTGTCCCCGAGGAGCTCATCCATGCACACGGGGCCGTCAGCGAGCCCGTGGCGCGGGCGATGGCCGACGGCTGCCGCCGCCGATTCGCCTGTGACGTCGCCGTCGCGGTGACGGGGATCGCCGGGCCGTCCGGAGGGACCGATTCGAAGCCGGTGGGGCTGGTGTTCGTCGCGATCGCGACGCCCGATGGGCTGTGCTGTAGGCGTTTCCAGTGGGACGGGGGGCGGGAGGAGAACCGCACGCGGGCCGTCGAGGCGGCGCTCGACCTGATGAAAGAGTGGTTCGTCGCCGGCGACGCGTAGCTCCAGGCAGCGCCCGGCCGCCGGCCAATGAGCTTTCCGCCTCGTGGGCTGTGATCGCGTTACCAACGTCCCCTCTGTCGGCGGCGTTCGCCTTGCCGCGCCGAACCGTGCTCGGCTAGGATGCGGAGATGAATGCGAGGCTAAGGAGGGGGCTAAGCCTCTCCGGATCGGTGGTTGTCGGGCTCGGCCTTCTCGGCGGGGTTCTCTACTGGGTGGGCTGGCGTGGTGTCGTCGGCCAGATTCACGCGCTCGGTGCGGTGGGGCTCGTCGCCGTCGTCGGCGACGTCCTGCTCGCGATGGTCGCGTGGATCGTGAGTTGGTGGATCATCCTCCGCGCCTACGGGATCCGCCTCGGCGTGGGCGTAGTCACGGCGGCGCGATTGGCCGGCTATGCAATCACCTACCTGACACCGACGCTCTACTTCGGGGGGGAGCCGGTCCGCGCGATGATGGTCACGGGGCGAACCTCGGCGCCGACGACGCGCGTGTTCGCGACGATCGTCGTGGAGCGCTTCCTCGGTGGACTGAGCCTGCTCGTGTTCGTCCTGATCGGCACGTTCTATGCCATCCTCTCGCCGTCCGTGGATCTCATGAGCAGGCGCAGTGTCGTCGCGGGCGTGGCGTTCATCACCTTCTGGATCCTCGTCGGGCTCATCGACTTCGCGGGAAACTTCAAGTGGATCAGCCGCGCGATCCGGCTGCTGCGTCATCTCTTCCCACGCTGGCGGCGCGGACTCGAACGCGCCGCGACGCGGGTCTCCGAGACTGAGGACGAGATCTCCTACGCATTCCGCGAGCACTGGAAGGCCACGCTTCTCGCCTTCGCCGTCCAGCTGCTGGCCACGTTCTTCGCGTACATGCGCCCGCAGGTCTTCTTCTACTTCTCAGCGGCGCGGACCTTCGGCTTCCCGCAGCTGTCGCTTCTGTTCACGCTCAACCTGATGCTCTCCTTCCTGCTGTGGATCACCCCCGGAGGCGTGGGCACGAGCGAGGCCGCGTTGATCGGGATCTTCACCCTCGTCGGCGTCGAGAAGGGCGGCGCCGTCGCCTTCTCCCTCGTGTTCAAGGTGTTCGAGCTGATCCTCGTCGCCGTCGGCTTGTGGTGCATCGTGCGCCGCGGCCTGCGCAAGATGGTCGCCCGTCGGTCGGGACCGACGGACAGCGAGTAGAAGCGGGCTCCCGCTAGCGAAAGACGACGGCGCTTCGCCGCGCGGCGAGGCCGACGCCGAGCGCACCGATGAGTGCACCGAGCGCGATGCCGATCAACCCACTGAGCACGGCCACGAGGCGCACGCGGTCGGCGCTCAGAAGTCCGTTCGCAGACGCGATCGTGGCACCGGGATTGGCGACGGCCGCGAGGTGAAACGCGTAGAGCACCGCGATGAACAGCAGGCATGTGATCAGCCCGCAGCCGAGCCCGACGGCGAGAATCGGCAGGAACACCGTCTTCTCCTCAGTGCCCGAGAGCTGCATGATGCGCAACTGCCCGTCGAAGGTCGCGAGAACCGTGCGTAGCCCGTAGCGGGCGACGACGAGGCACAGGGCGATCCCGACGAGAAGGCCCACGAGCAGTCCAGTACGCGTCGGCACAGGGAGCGCGGTCAGGTTCCCGCCGTGTGTGACCGTACGAACGACACGCGTGAACGCCCCGCTGCCCTCGAGCTCGGAGAGGAGGACGTCGGACGACGCCTCGGAGCTCTTCACGACGAGGGCGCCGGCCGAGTCGGGGCGCGTCAGGTCCTGGGGGAGGACGAAGGCGATCTGCTCGACGCGCTCGTCGTCTCGCAGATCGAGGTAGATCTGCTCGACCTCGAACGTGGTCACCTGGGCGTGGAAGTAGGCGATGAGCTCTCCCTCGATTCCCGATGTGGCGCCCGTTGACGGGGGCACGTCGAGAAGGAAGAACGCGGAGAACGTTCCGAGCACGGCGAACACGAGCGCACCGGCGGCGAACAGGAGCAACGCCCCGCGGGGCTTCAGCGAGCCGAGGATGTCACGGAAGACGTAGAAGAAAACGCTCATCCTTCCATCCTTCCGTCGGTGAGCGTCAGCGCGCAGCTGACGGCAAGTGAGGTGGGCGCCGGCCCGCGGGTGGCGATGATCGTCGTGCGCCCCCGCGCGTGAACCCGGCTGAGCACGGAGCCGACCGCTTCGCGATCCTCCGGCGCGAGGTCGGCGAACGGCTCATCGATCAACAGCAGGAGCGGCTCGTTGCAGATCGTCACCGCGAGCCCGGTGCGGATTCGGTCGGCGGCGTCGAGCTCGGCGATCGGCGTCGCCAGACGCGCGGTGAGACCGACATCCTCCAGGGCGACGAGGGCGCGCTCCTCGGCCTGCTCACGGAAGTCCCCGAGGGCGCGAAGCTTGAACGTCAGGTTCTCGAGCACCGTCCGGTCCAACAGGGGAAAGCTGTGGGGCATATAGCCGATGCGCCGGCGCAGGCCGATCGCCTTGTGCCGACTGAGGCGGGCGATGTTCCTCCCGTGGACGAGGATCTGCCCCGTCTGTGGTGTGATCTGCGCGGCCAACAGACGAAGGAGCGTCGACTTGCCGGCCACCGCGGGGCCGGTGATGACGATCATCTCCTCGCGCTCGACATGAAGGTGGATGTCATCGAGGACGCGGATCCCGTCGGCGTCGGCGTAGCTCAGCTCGGAGACCTGCACCATCACGGGCATGTCGCGACTACGAACCGGTCCTTTCCCGAGACGTCCCGGCGCACGTCGGTCGAGGCGAGTCCCCCCTCCTCGAGAAGGGAGGCGACGTGCCGGGCCTGGTTGTGTCCCACCTCGAGCAGCACGTGGCCTCCGTGCTCGAGATGGTGTGAGAGTCCGGCAACAAGCGTGCGCAATGCGTCGAGGCCGTCTTCCCCTCCGTCCACCGCCGCCCGTGGCTCATGGTCGCGGATCTCCGTCGCCAGCTCGGGAATCTCTCCCGACGGGACGTACGGCGGATTGCTCGTGATCAGATCGAAGGTTCCCGATACGTGCTCGAACCAATCGCTCTCCACGAAGTCGATTCGATCGTCCACACGATGCAGGGTCGCGTTGGCGCGCGCGAGCTCCAGCGCCGGGCGGGAGATGTCGACTGCCGTGACGGAGGACAGCGGAAGGAAGCGGGCGAGCGTCACCGCGACCACGCCCGATCCCGTCCCTAGATCGAGACAACGGACGGGGCGATCACGTGGCGCCAGTCGAAGCGCGTGATCGACGAGCTCCTCCGTCTCCGCACGAGGAATCAGCGCATCGGAGCCGACGCGAAAGCGGAGCCCGAAGAAGGACACTTCACCGGTGAGGTGCTGTAACGGCTCGCCCGACCGACGGCGCTGAATCAGGGCGCGATAGCGCTCCCGCTCGTCGGAGCTGAGTGGCTTGTCGGGGGCGAGATACAGGTGAAGACGATCGACATCCAAGCTATGGGCGAGGAGGATCTCTGCCTCCAGCCGCGGCTGGACAATCCCCCCGCTCTCGAAGTAGTCACGGGTCCAATTCAAGACCTCTCGGACCGTCCACGTGGCAGTCAGCGTAGCCCCCTCACGCGCATGCCCGAAACGCCGATAGTGCCGTATACAATAGCGGAATCTTGTGGGCGTGTCAAGGAATCGCTACAATGGATGACAATCGAACGACAGGGGAAGACGGGCCGTCTCCCACGGTGCGGAGACGTGGGCACGTCGCGTCTCATGCGCTTCGTTCTCCTTCCCGCGCGGCGCCGTCGTCTCCGTGCGCCACGGATCGGTTCGACCGCTGTCGCCCACAGGCGGGCGTCGTTCGCCGAGCCGGCGGCGGGGGAGATCCTCCGCCGCAAGCCGAAGACAGGGGGCATTGTGAGGACGAGAGCATGGGGTGTGGCGGTGACGGTCACCGCCGTGTTGATCGCGGTGGGGGGCTGCACCTTCTTGCAGCCGGAGCAGCCGACGTATCGCTACTGGGAGCCGGCGCGCTCACCCGACGGAACACAGGTGGTCTACTCCTCTCCGGTCGGCGAGGCGTTCGAGCTCTTCCTGTGGGACCCGGCGACGGGGGGCGAGACACAGCTCACCAGGAATGGGGCGATCAACTGGGCGCCGTCGTGGGCCCCTGACAGTTCACGGATCGTGTTCGCTTCGCAGCGCAACGACAACATCGACCTCTACGTGATCGATGCGGTATCCGGTGAGGAGACGCGGCTCACGACGCACGAGAAGGAAGACGTCAATCCCTCATGGGGACCCGACGGTAGGATCTTGTTCAACTCCAGCCGCTCGGAGAGCTGGGAGCTGTACGCGATCGATCCCGACGGCCTCAACCTCGAACGGATCTCGCCGGCCGTGGGAACCCCGTGATCGCATCCGCTGCGGTCACCGCGGTGGTTCTCGCCGCGGGGCGTGGGCAGCGGATGGCGTCCGACCGTCCGAAGCTGTTGCTCCCCATCGCGGGGCGGCCCCTTCTCGCATTCTCTGTGGAGGCCTTTGCGGCCTGTCCCGAGGTCGACGAGATCGTCCTGGTCACGCCGGCGGATGAGCCCCTTGCCGCGGCGATCGAGTGCGCCGTTTGCAGGCACGTCCCCGCTGCGGAGATCCGCTTCGTCCCCGGGGGCGCAACGCGGAGGGCGTCGTCTCTCGCCGGGGTTCGTGCGGCGACAGGGGCGATCGTGCTCGTCCACGACGGGGCGCGGCCGTGCGTCACGACGCATCTGGTGACGCGCGTGATCGAGGGGACGCGCATGGCGGGAGCGTGCGTTCCGGTCGTGACACCTCATGACACGCTTCGGATCGTCGAGGGCGGCCTCCTCGCTGCGGGGTCGGCGGTACGCGGGCGTGATCGCGTCGCCGTGCAGACCCCACAGGGCTTCGTCCGGGAGCGGATCGTCGATGCGCTCGCGGTCGCAGACGAGGATCTCCCCGACGACGCCGAGGCGTTGCTGCGGAGGGGAGAATCCGTCTCGATGATCGAGGGAGAGCGGGAGAACGTGAAGCTGACGATGCGCGAGGATCTCTCGCTGATCGCGGCGATCCTCAGCGCGCGCCGCGCGGGGGCGGCCGCCCCCGGCTTTGATCCCTCCAGCGCACCTCGCTAGAATGCCGACATCACACAGGAGGCAAGGAGGTTCCGTCATGATGAGACGGGCGGTTGTGGGGGTGGCACTCGCCGCAGTGTGCCTAGGCGTTACCGGCGTGGCGCAGGGGTTGGACTTCTTCACGTATGATGCGGGGCCACACATCCTTGGCGTCTTCACCAACCTGACAGGAGACGTCGTCACCGGCCTTCAAGTCGAGTTCGCACTCGGTGTCGAAGTGACGATCGTCGAGAAGCTCGAGGTGGGAGGCTTCCTGATGGCGCTTTCGCCCGCGACCGGGCGCGAGTTCACCTACGCCGGCGGAGGCCTGGTGCACTGGGGACAGGTCTACCTCGAGTGGGACGACCCGACGGCCCTGCCGATCTTCGCGCAGTGGCTCTCCGGGACAGAGCCCGTGGGCGCTCCGTACGTGATCCTCGAGGCGTGGATTCCGACGCTGTCGATCGAGGAGTTCGGAACTCTCCTTGCCAATGGGATTGTCGCCGCGCGTGAGGCGAATCCTGCGGCGCTGATGGGTGCGTTCGACGCGTTCTTCGCGGCCAATGCGGACTACTTCGCGGGGCTCGAGGAGACGCTCGGCATGCCGCTCGCGGCATCGCTGATGCCGGTCATCGAGAGCGCTCCTGCGGAGGGGATCGTCAACTTCTTCGTGACGCTGACGAACATGCTCGGCGTGACGAGCGTTCCTGAGTTGCTCCAGGGCGAGGTGGACTTCGGAGCGCTCCTCCAGCTTCTCGGGATGTAGCAGGACAGAGAACGGAGCACGGACGCGAAGAGAGGGGCACGGCCCCTCTCTTTTCGTTTCTAGCCCGTCGACACCTCTGCGATTCGCGAGCGGATCTCCGACGGGGACAAGGGATAGCGCGAGATCGGGCGTCCGATGGCATGAGCCACGGCCCTTGCCACCGCGGCGTGGGCGGCCATCAAGGGGACCTCGCCGATGCCCTTTGCCCCGTGCGGACCGTAGGACCACGAAGCCTCGACGAAGTCGACGTCCAGCAACGGCGGCACGTCGCGTATCGTGGGGATGCGGTAGGTCGTGAAGCCGTTGACCACCAGGCGGCCGTTCTCCTGCGGGATCTCCTCGGTTACGGCAAGTCCGATGCCCTGGGCGACGCCTCCTTCGACCTGGCCAGCCGCGAGCTGTCGGTTGAGGATCGTCCCCGAATCGTGAACGGCGACGTAGCGCTCTACGTCGACCTCACCGGTCACGGCATCGACGCCTACCTCGGCGATGTGTGTCGCGTAGGCATAGGTCCCGTAGGCGTTTCCTTGCCCTGTCTCCGGATCCCAATCGACGGGATAGCCTTG
>CP070725.1:1066330-1073536 GCA_020350845.1 Candidatus Bipolaricaulota bacterium | reverse complement strand
GGGTTACCGACAGGTCGGCACCGCCCTCCTATACTGGAGCCTAGACAGGAAGCGAAGAACACCACTGTCCATGCGACCACCAAGGAGGACATGATGGCCACGAAGGGCCTTCTCGTTCGGTTGGCGGTCCTGCTCGTGCTCGTACCGTCGGTGCTCGCCGTCGCCGCCTACGGCAGCGGAGCCCACGTGCTCGAGCCGCGGGATCCGATCTACATCCACGGCGACGACGAGTTCACCCCCGCAAACGGTGTCGTTTCGGGATGCGGCACGGCGAACGACCCGTACATCATCGAGGGTTGGCACATCGTGCCCACGCTCGCGGGGTACGGGATCTACATCGATCACACCTCGAGCTACTTCATCATCCGCCACTGCGCGATCGAAGAGGCATCGGGGAACGCGATCCTCTTGAACAGCGTCACCCACGGACGAATCGAGAATTGCCTCCTCCTCTCGAGCGACACCGGGCTGCGGCTCGAGAACGCGCGCGATAACGTGATCGCCCGCAACCTGTTCGCCGAGAACCGCTACGGGGCGGTGATGGCGGTGTGCTCGGAGGGGAATATCCTCACCCAGAACAGCTTCCTCGGGAACCTCTGCGCGGCTCAGGACCCCGAGCGCAAGAACCACTGGTGCTGGGAAGGAAAGGGCAACTACTGGTGCAGTCACGCCTGCCCCGATCGCGACGGCGACGGGATCATCGATCAGGCGTACGCTGCCGTCGGGGATCCCTGCCCGCTCGCAATGTCTCCGATCGTCTGCAGCCTGCCATTCGCCATCAGTGGCGGCGACTGCGCGACGAATCCGATCCTCACGTGGGACTGCGGCGGGGGATGCGTGGCTTGCCTTCCCAGCTGCGCGCCGTTCCTCGAGGCCGGCCCCTCGCAGATGATCAGCTGCGCCCGGCCGAGCGCCACGCTCGTCGCCCAGATCTGCGTCGACGTGCCGCTGCGCTCGATCGAGTGGGCCCGCGAGGGCTACGGCGTCGTGGGGACGACCTCGTGCATCGTCGTCGACCAGCCGGGGACGTACGTGGTGACCATCACCGGCATCAGCGGTTGCTCGGTCAGCGACTCCCTCGTCGTGACCCAGGATGCCGTCGCCCCGTGGGTCAGCGTGACCTCGACCGGTGACCTGAGCTGTGCCGTCGAGCAGACAACGCTCACCGCCGCCGTCGAGAGCGGCAAGCCGCCCTACACGCTCGAGTGGAGAGGTCCGGACGGAACCTGGATCGGCGGCGAGGCGTCGATCACCGTCTCCCGGGCGGGGGCATACACCCTCACGGCCACCGGTGCCAACGGCTGCTCGGCGAGCACGAGCTTCTTCGTCGCGCAGAGCCTCGAGGCCCCGACCGTGAAGACAGCTGTCGAAGGTCCGATCACCTGCGCCTCCCCCGAGGTCGTGCTGTCGTCGACGACGTCGGGAGGAGTCGCTCCCTATCTCATCGAGTGGTTCGCGGCAGACGGCACCGGACTGGGAACGTCGGAGACGATCTCGGTCGCCGAGCCGGGGATCTATTCGGTGACGGCCACCGGCGCGAACGGATGTACGGCGACAGCCTCGGTGGCGGTCGAAGAGGACACGGCGGCCCCGGCCGTCGATGCCGGCTTCGATCAGATCGTCACCTGTGCTCAACCGGTCGCGACGTTGGAGGCGGCCGTGGAGGGCGGCCGGGCTCCGTTCCGCATCGAGTGGACCGCCGCGGATGGGACCGCCGTCGGCGAGACGGCGTCCGTTCAGGTCGCGGTGCCCGGAACGTACCGCGTCACGGTGACCGGTGCTAACGGCTGCGCCGCAAGCGACACCGTCGCCGTTCTCCAGGACGTCGAAGTCCCCGTGGTGGAGGCGGTCGTCGATCACCCACTGAGCTGCCTCACGCCCGAGGCCGCACTCACCGTCTACGTCGACGGAACATCGCTCCCGTCCTCGGCGGAGTGGCGTGGCCCCACGGGTGAGCTCCTCGGCACAACGGCGAGCGTCACCGTCACCGCCCCCGGGGAGTACAGCGTCACCGTGATCGGGATGAACGGCTGTTCGGCAAGCGCGACCGTGGTCGTCGAGGAGGATCTCGGTCCGCCGACGGTGCAGGCGTTCGTCGACGGGGTCCTCAGCTGCGAACTCACCGAAGTCACGCTCCGTGCCGAGATCTCCGGGGGCCGACCGCCGTACGCCATCGAGTGGAGGAATCCTCGCGGTGAGGCAGTCGGCAGCGGAAGCCTGCTCACCGTCAGCGAACCGGGCAGCTACGAGGTCACGGCCGCCGGCACCAACGGATGCCCGTCGACGGCATCTGTGCTCGTTCAGCAGGACATCGCAGCGCCCGCTGTCGAGGCGACCGCAGGTGGCGTCTTGACGTGCGCCGTCACCGAGATCGAGCTTCACGCTGAGGTCTCCGGTGGTCGTCCGCCGTTCGCCTACGAGTGGACCAAGCCGAGTGGCGGCTCTGCAGGAACCGATCCCACGATCTCGGTCGTCGATCCGGGAAGCTACACGATCACGGTGACCGGCACCAACGGGTGCTCCACGAGCGCGAGCGTGATCGTCGAGCAGGACGTCACCGTGCCCGTCGTCGACGCCGGCCCCGACCAGCTCCTCACCGCCGATCTCACGGAGATCACGCTGACGGCGACCGTCAGCGACTGCGCCTCACCCTGCTCGGTGACGTGGTTCGATGTCGACGGCAACATCGTCGGGGAAACGGAGTCGATCCGCGTGAGCCGCGCCGGCGTCTACCGCGTGACCGCCGTGGCTGCCAACGGCTGCAGCGCGAGTGACGAGGTCACCGTGGACTCCACGGTCGTCCGCGAGGTCATGCTCGAGTCTTCGATCGAAGGTCTCGCCGTCTTCGGCCAGTTGACGATGGACGGCGTCCCGATCCCCGAGTCGATCTTCTGCTTCCGCGTGGAGGCATCGGATCTCGCCGGCGAGGCCGCCGTCGCCACGATCCGCCTCGCCGACATCGGCGAAGCAGGTTTCGAGGCCGACGGTGCCGAGATCGCCTACATCATCCCTGGAAACGCAATGGTCCGCTTCTCGATCCACAAGGAGCAGTTCATCGTCGGGAAGAAGTACTACCTGCTGCATCTCCCGACCGATCCGCCGGGCGAAGCGTCAGTGGCGTTCTTCTAGGCACACGACGCGCGGCGATCGGGGGAGCTCAACCGGTCGCCGCGTTCTCTTCTTCCCAGGCGCGGAGGATCGCTCCGTGTGCTCGGAGGAATCCCTCTCGCACCGCATCGTCTTCGATGGCCTCTGAGCGCTCCACGACCGACTGCCGCGCGAGAGCGAGCAGAGGAAGCGCTTCCTCCCGGCGTCCGACATCGAGCAAGATGCGATAGTGGGTGAAGTGCACCTCATCGCCCTCGGGGATCTTCTGCTCCTCGAGGAGGGTCAGCGCCTCCCCGGAGAGCGCTTCGGCCTCCTTGAGATCTCCTGCCACGCGGGCGCGTCGGGCCAATGCTGAGAGGCATCGCATCTCCAGCCGCTGCATCTGCATCTCCCGCGCCGTCTCCAGCGCTGCGCGGAGGTGATCCCCGGCGGCGTCCAGATCACCGAGGCAGAGATGGGCGGAGCCGAGGTTGAACTGCGTGGTCAGCGTCCCCCGAGCATTGCCGATCTGCCGGTAGAGCGCGCGAGCCTGTTCCGAGCTCTCGATCGCCTCCGTCAGATGATCGTTCTCGCCGACCGGGTCGAGGGTGAGCTCCGGACTCCCCCCCGCGCCGAGCGCTTCGTGCGCGATGCCGAGGTTGGAGAGGCAATCCGCGAAGCCATTGGTGTCCTCAAGAAGCCCGTAGAGCGCCATCGCCTCGTTGTGCCTCGCCAGCCCGCGCTCGAAGTCCCCCAGGGCGCACCAACAGGTTCCGAGGTTCATGAGGCACTTCGCGGATCCCACGCGGAACCCCATCTCCGTAAACAGCTGCCTCGCCCTCTCCGTGTGCGCGATGCTGCGCTCATAGTGACCGAGGTAGTACTCCAGCGCACCGAGGTTCCCGAGGATATCCGCCTCCCCCTTCCCGTCCTCGATGGAGCGGAAGACCTCTCGCGCACGCTCGAATCGCTCCATAGCGACGGAGAATCGTCCCAGCCGGGCGTGGATGACTCCGAGGGTCTTCTCGCTCACGGCCTCGCCCTCCTCATCGCCGAGCGCGCGATGCCGGGTGAGCGCCTCTTCGACCCGCTCTCGCGCAGGCTCGAACTTCCCTTGCCCCTCCAGCGCGCTCCCCAACGATCCGAGTGCCCTGGCGATCAGTCGGCCGTCCTCGGAATCCTGCACCATGGCGAGAGCCTCGTTCGCGGCTCGCTCTGCCTCCTGGAAGCTGCCGGCCCGGCGATGGAAGTCGGACCAGCCGAGGAGTACCGATGCCGCGGCGCGGGGATCTCCCGCGTCTGCGGCAAGCCCTTGCAGCCTCTCCAGGTCGTCCCGCTCGAGCTCGACGCGGCCGAGCAAGGCGAGCGTGCGCGCCCTCGCCTCGAGAAGCTCCCGGAGAAGCGTGCCGTCTCCGCGCGCCCCATCGTGAAGCTCGATCGCCCGCGAGTAGTAGCGAGCGGCCTCGGCATTCGCATAGCGTTGCGCTGCCTGATCGCCGGCGAGGCGGCAGTAGCGAGCTTCCGCCTCGAGCTCCTCCGCGGCCCGGCAGTGCGTCGCCAGCAGCGGGTAGTACGGCGCCAGGGCGTCTCGATACTCCTCCTCATACCACCGCACGACCTCTCGGTGCAGGCCGCGGCGCTGCTCGAAAAGCAGCGTCCCGTAAGCAACCTGCTGCGTGATCGCATGCTCGAAGGCGTGTCGCTCCTCGGGCTCTGACGCTTCCAGCTGGGTCAGGCGATGCTGCTCCAGTTCCCCGAGCTGCCCTGCCAGCGTCCCGGCTTCCAGCGCCTGGGGATAGACATGATCGAGTGTGCGTGTCAGGAAGCTCCGTCCGATCACTGAAGCCACACGTGCGGTCAGCTGCGCCCCCGGGGACACGCGATCGAGTCGCGAGAGCACCACGCCCTCAATCGTCTCGGGAACGCCGCTGCGCAGCGTCTCGATGTCGTCCGAGATCACGCAGCGTCCGCTGCGGATCTCGATCCAGCCACGATCCCGAAGCGTGCTCACCAGTGCCTGGAGGTAGAAGGGATTCCCTTGCGCCCGCTCGTCGAGGAGCGGCGCGATCTCCGCAGGGATGGACGTCGCGTCGATCCCCAGGCGCCGCGCGGCGACGGCCAGGGCCTCGTCCGCGGGCAGGGCTTCGAGGCGAAGCCTGCGTACGCGCTCCATCCCGGACAACGCCGACATCGGTGCGGGTATCGGCTCCTCGAGCGCGCGATGGGTCAACACCAGCAGCACGGCCTCGTCCGCTAGATCGCGGGCCAGGGAGGCGGCGAGCTCCCACGAGAGCCCGTCGAGCCAGTGCGCGTCCTCGAGTACGAGGATCAGGGGCGCCTCGCGGGCCGCTGAACGCAGCAGGGCGGCGACAAGATCCGTCAGCCCCCCTCTTCGCATCTCCGGATCGAGACGCCGCGTGGCTTCCGATTCCACGTGGCCGAGTTCGAGGATGTCGTCCAGCAGGGGAAGTCGGCCGCGGTATGCGGGAGGGAGCGAGGCCACGGCCCGTGCGACGATCTCCCGACGCGCCGCAGCGTCGGGCTCCTCGGCGATCTCGAAGAGCTCCTCCAGGATCTCTCTCCACGCGCGATAGGGTGTGTGCTGCTCCATCGAGTCGGCGGCACCGACGAGCGGTCGACCTCCCTCGGCTCGCGAGATGCGAAGGAGCTCGCCCACAAGAACGCTCTTCCCGATCCCGGGCTCGCCCTCAACGAGGAGGACGCGGCGCCGTCCGTCGGCGACCGCGGCCAGCAGTTCGGCCAGCGTCTCGCGCTCCCTTGCGCGGCCGAGAGGCGCGTCGTGCGCTTCTGCCGTTCGTCGGTGCGCCGACCCGGTGGGGCGGAAGACCGCGAACGGCTCGCGAACCCCTTTCACGGAGATCTCACCGAGTTCCTCGAACGACCATCGCTCGGCGCACGCGTCCGCGATTTCGCCGATGCAGCGGATCTCGCCCGGCGGCGCCGCCTGCATCAGCCTCGCAGCCACCGTGACCCGTTCTCCGAGAGCTCCGTACGCCCTCCGCTGCGTCCCGCCGTAGGCGCCGACGCGCGCCCGTCCGGAGGCGATCCCGATCCGTACGTTCTCCAGGAAGTCCAGCTCGCGTGGTGGCTCTCCGATTTCGAGGGCGGCTGCGATTGCACGTTGTGCATCGTCCTCGTGGGCGTCCAATGCCCCGAACACGGCATAGAGATGACTCCCCTTGTCTCCTGTCGTGATGAGTGGAATGTGCCCCGAGTACCGGGCCACGACGCGTTGCGCCCACTGAGCAACGCGGTCGAGCTTCTCTCCGGCATCCTGATCGTCATCGTAGTCGATCCCCTCGAAGTGAAGGAACAGCGAAACCACGGGACGAAGCTCCGCGAGGAACTCCCCCTGATCGGAGAGGATGCGATCGTACGCGCGCCGCAGAAGGAATGGACGAAGGCTCTCCGCGGTGAGGTTCTTCGCCCACGACGAAGGCCAAGGCGCGGGCGGGATCTCGCCCGGGTCGCCACCGATCACGACGAGACCATCGCCGTGTGGCGCTGCGGTCAGCCCTGACGGGAGGGATGCCACGATATCGGCCGTCGCGAGGACCTCTCCTGGGTTGGCCGCATGTTCCACGTCGGCAAGCCGATCGAGCGTCTTGCCCGCAAGAACATCGATGAGGCGAATCTTCGGATCCCCCACGAGGAAGCGCCGGATCGGCCCCGAAGTGATGGACGTCTTCAGCCCGAGCGAAACCGTCTCGCCGCCCGGGATCTCCACCGCGTCGAACGCGGCCATGGCGCGCTGCATCTGGAGCGCACTGGCGACGGCACGCGGGCCGACGTCGTCTTCGTAGAAGGTGATCACCGCGTCTCCGATGAAGCAGTTGACGCTTCCACGATATCGATGGACCTCGGCAACGAGCGCCTCATAGACGCGGTTCACGAGCGAGGTGATCTCCTCCGCGCCCCGGCGCGGCCCGAGCGTTGCCGCAAGGGCTTCGGTGAGCGGGGTGAAGCCCGCGATGTCGGCGAAGAGCAGTGTCCCCCGACTGCGGTCGGACAGCACGCTTCCGGTGGAGAGCGCCTGCCTGCGATCCATCGCGATGTACCGTCCGAGCCGGGTGATCGGATCCATGCCCCTCCTCGCGG
>CP070725.1:1060180-1066230 GCA_020350845.1 Candidatus Bipolaricaulota bacterium | reverse complement strand
CGTGAATGCCGTCCTCGATCAGCTCGCGGATCGCGACGGCGCCCTCCTTCGTCGCGGGACCCTTGATCATCACGTTCGGGCGGTCGACGGCGGCGGCCAGTCTGCGCGCCTCGGTGACCGTCTCGCGTGCATCCTGAGCGAGCAGCGGACTGACCTCGAGGCTGACGTAGCCGTCGACTCCCTGCGTCCCATCGTAGATCGAACGGAGATGGTCGGCGGCCGCGCGGATGTCCTCGACGACGATCGCTTTGTAGACCTCTTCGGCGGACACCGGCGCGGATGCGGACGTGAGATCGAAGTCGTAGTCGTCGCTGTGGGCGATCGCCCTCTCGAAGATCGAGGGGTTGGAGGTCATCCCGCGAAGCCCGAGATCGATCAGCCGTTGCAGATCGCCGGACGTCATGAACGAACGCCGGATGAAGTCGAGCCAAATCGACTGACCTGCGATCGCGTAGTCCTCAAGCGTTGCCATCTCTCGTCCTTCCTGGGGGGTGGCCCCGAGACTGGGCACTCCACGATAGCACAAAGCCCTGGTCGCGTCATCAGAGCGCCTCGCTCGGCCGGGACCGCGTCGCACGGGAGTCGACGCGGTTGCCCTTGCCCCGTGTGCCCTCTAGCATGTCGCCTGGGAATCCGACGGAAGGGTGTGCGACCACGGACCGTGACGAAGACCAGGAGTGAGCTCCCATTTGATGCTGCGGTGTTCGATCTCGATGGCGTCATCACGCTGACCGCGGGCGTCCATGCGCTCGCGTGGAAGCGCCTCTTCGATCCTGTGCTCGAAGCCGTGGCGGCGGAGCGCGGCGAGCCGCTCGTTCCGTTCGACCTCGACCGCGACTACCTGAACTACGTGGACGGCAAGCCCCGGATCGAGGGTGTGAAGAGCTTCCTCGCATCGCGAGGCATCGACCTTGTCGAAGGAAGCCCCGACGATCCCCCCGAGGGCGACACGGCGTGGGCGTTGGGCAATCGGAAGAACGGCTACTTCCGCGCGGCCCTCGACGAAAAGGGTGTCGAGGTCGACGACGACACGGTGGCGATCATCCATGAGCTTCGGGCGCGCGGCGTGCGGGTGGCCGTCGCATCCTCGAGCAAGAACTGCGAGCCGATCCTCGATCGCGCCGGTCTTGCCGAGCTGTTCGAAGCGCGTGTCGACGGACTCGTCTCGGAAGAGCTTGGTCTGAAAGGGAAGCCCGATCCGGACATCTTCGTCGAGGCGGCGCGCCGAGTCGATGCCGAACCATCTCGCGCATTGGTCGTGGAGGACGCGATCTCCGGGGTCGCCGCCGGCCGCGCCGGGGGCTTCGGGCTGGTCATCGGAATCGATCGCCACGCCGGCGGGGTGCTGCGCCACCACGGCGCCGATCTGGTGATCGCCTGCTTCGCCGAGACCTCACTCGGCACGCTCGCCGCGTGGTTCTCACAGCGTGCGCATCGGCGACCGTCGGCGCTCGAGGACGAGGCACTCCATGCCCGCCTGCGCAGCGAGAAGCCCGCCGTCTTCCTCGACTACGACGGGACGCTGACGCCGATCGTCAGCCGGCCCGAGTTTGCTGTGCTGTCCGAGGAGATGCGCTCGACGGTCGAGCGGGTCGCGGCCGCTTGCCCGACGAGCATCGTCAGCGGCCGGGGTCGTGACGACGTCGCCGCACTCGTTGGTATCCCCGAGCTTGTGGTGGCGGGGAGTCACGGCTTCGACATCGTAGGTCCCGAGGGCCTCGAACTCCGCCTCGACATCGCGGACGAGGCACAGCCGCTGATCGCCGAGCTCGTGACCGGCTTTCGTGCGGCGACGGCAGACGTGGACGGGGCGATCGTCGAAGACAAGCGGTTCTCACTCGCGGTGCACTACCGGCTCGTGGCGGACGAGGAGGTCCCCGCCCTGGAGGCGATGGTCGATGCCGCGGCCGCCGCCCACCCGCAGCTTCGGAAGACCCTTGGGAAGAAGGTCTTCGAGCTTCGACCGGACATCGATTGGGACAAAGGGAAGGCGCTCCTCTGGCTCCTCGAGGCGCTCGATCTCGAACGAGACGATGTGCTCCCGCTGTACATCGGGGACGACGTCACGGACGAGGACGCGTTCGCGGCGATCGCAGATCGTGGCGTCGGGATCCTCGTGAGCGACGCTCCGCGACCGACCGCGGCGCAGTACTGGCTGCAGAACACACGCGAGGTCGGGGCGTTCCTCGATCGACTGGCATCAGCGGCCGAGGCGTCGTCATGAGCGATTCCCCCTGGTTGCTGACCTACCGCGGCTTCGATCCTGAGGAGGAGCCGCTGCGGGAGACGCTGTGCGCGCTCGGCAACGGGCGGTTCGTTACCCGCGGGGCGTCGGAAGAGGCGGCCGCCGGGGGTCCTCACTACCCTGCGACGTACCTCGCCGGAGGATACAACCGCCTCGTGAGCCGCGTCAGCGATCGCGACATCGTGAACGAGGATCTCGTCAACTTCCCCGACTGGACGGTCCTCGGCTTCCGCTTCGACGAGGGGGCGTGGTTCGCGCCGTCGGATGCGGCGCTGCTCGACTACGAGCAGACGCTCGACCTGCGCCACGGCGTCCTGTCGCGGATCGTCCGCCTTCGGGACGATGCGGGAAGGATCGTGCGTCTGCGCAGCCGGCGCGTCGTCCACATGGCCGAGCCGGGGCTGGCGGCGATCGAGTATCGCATCCTGCTCGAGGAAGGCGCGGGCCGGATCGAGATCCGGAGCGGACTAGACGGAACCGTGATCAACGCCGGTGTGGCCCGCTACCGCGAGCTCTCGAGTAAGCACCTCGAGGTGCTCGAGGCGGTGGCCTGTGACGGGGAGATGCTCTCTCTTCACGTGCGCACGGTGCAATCCCGTCTCGAGATGGCGCAGGTGGCGCGTACGCGGCTCTGGCGGGACGGGAAGACGTTAGCGCCGACGCCGAAGACGGTCTCCGGGCGGGAGTCGGTGGAGCAGCGTTGGCAGGCCGATCTCGCCGCCGGCGAGGAGATCGTCGTGGAGAAGGTCGTGGCGGTACGCACCTCGCGCGATCGCGCGGCGTCCAACGTGCTCGAGGACGCCCGTCTCGAAGCGGGGCGCGCAGGTCGCTTCGCGGAGCTTCTTGCGACCCACGCTGCCGCGTGGGAGCGGCTCTGGCGACGCTTCGACATCGAGGTGGAAACGGACGAGGAGGTCGCGTTCGACGGGGTTCCCCTGCAGCGCGTCCTGCGTCTGCACGCCTTCCACCTGCTGCAGACTGCGTGTGAGAACACGGTCGGCCTCGATGTCAGTGTTCCCGCCCGCGGTCTGCACGGAGAGGCCTATCGCGGTCACATCTTCTGGGACGAGATGTACATCCTTCCGTTCTACATCCTCCGCGCGCCGGAGATCGCCCGCTCGCTGCTCCTCTATCGCTACCACCGGCTGCCCGAAGCGCGGGCCTACGCACGCGAGGAGGGCTATCGGGGGGCGATGATCCCGTGGCAGACGGGAAGCAGCGGACGGGAGGAAACGCAGAGGATCCACCTCAATCCCCGGTCCGGGACGTGGGATCCCGATCTCAGCCGACGCCAGCGGCACGTCGGCGCGGCTTGTGCGGTCAACGTGTGGCGCTACTGGCAGGCGACAGGCGATCGCGACTTCCTCGAGCGCTACGGCGCGCGGATGCTCACCGAGATCGCCCGATTCTGGGCGAGCGCGGCGGTGAGGGACGAAACCTCAGGTCGCTACGACATCCCGGGCGTGATGGGGCCGGACGAGTTCCATGAGAAGTACCCCGGGGAGGAGGAGGAGGGACTGCGCAGCAATGCCTACACCAATGTCATGGCCGCGTGGTGTCTGACGACCGCGGCGCGTGCTCTCGAAGAGCTCTCCGAGGGCGCGCGCGGCGATCTCACCCGCAGTCTCGACCTGTCTCCCGAGGAGATCGACGCCTGGTGCGACGTAGCGGAGCGTCTCAGCCTCGCGACGGACGAAGAGGGACGGCTGCTCGCATTCCGCGGCTACGATCGCCTCCTCGAGCTCGACTGGGACGCCTATCGCGAGAAGTACGGGAACATCGGGCGCCTCGACAGGATCCTCAAGGCCGAAGGGGACTCGCCCGACCGCTACAAGCTGTCGAAGCAGGCCGATCTGTGCATGCTGTTCTACGTCCTCGACCCCGACGAACTGCGCCCCCTCCTCGACCCTTTGGGGGTGGCGATGGACGCGGAGCGCGCGCGCGCGACGATTGAGTACTACCGCCGAAGAACGTCGCACGGATCGACCTTGAGCCACGTCGTGTTCGCGTCCATCCTTCACCGGCTCGATCCGCCGGCCGCGTGGGCGCACTTCCTCGACGCGCTGGCAAGCGATCTGTGTGACACCCAGGGGGGAACGACGCCCGAGGGGATTCACGCCGCCGTGATGGCGGCGACCCTGGGGATCGTGCTGTCTGACTACGCCGGCGTCCGACTGAGGGAGGGCGGCCTGCACATCACGCCCGATCTGCCTCCCGCGGTACGGTGCATTCGCTTCCCGCTCGTCTATCGCGGGGCCCGTCTGCGCGTCTCGGTCGATCGAGATCGCATCGCCGTGGAGCTCGACGCGCAATCGTCCGTGCCCGTCCCCCTGATCGTCAACGGCGATCGCTCGCTTGTCGCGCCCGGGGCCTCTTTGACGTTGGAGCTGTCCTCGGCCTGAGCCCTGGAGGCGAAGGCTGCAAGTGGAGAGGCGGCGCCGGAGCGCCACCTCTTCACGTGTGCGCGACTTGCTTGGTCGCTAAACGTTCAGTGCATCGAGGATCACACGAACGATGAGCAGGACCCATCCAACGATGATCCCGATCCAGATGACCTTCCGAGCGAAGTCGAGGATGCCGAACAGGAGCAGGATGATCGTGATGAACGCGAGGTAGCCGATCGGCTCCTGGAGATCGCTCGAGACACGGTCGTTCGTGATCAGGTTGAGGACGTAGAGCACTCCTTGCCCGAGGTAGTTCGCGGCGCTGTCGATGTAGGTAAGGATCTGTTCGATCGCTGTTGCCGCCGAGTCTTCCACCGGTTGCGCGACACCCGGATCCTGGCCCACGGCAAGGATCGCGACACCGGCGCAGAGAACGATGACGCACGAGACGATGCCCACCCGACGCTTCGTCATGAGAACCCCCTTGCAGATCTGGCTTCGAATGTAACACACATTACTTTGAGGAAAGAAGGCGTCCGCCCTCCGCCGGCAGGGGTCAGCTGACTGTGAGTGCTAGCGGACCTCCGTTCCGATGTGCGCTTGCGGGTCGTCGGCCTGCAGGCGTGCCGCCCTTGCTGCTGCCCTCCGCGGCCCGCCGGCTCTGCGGACCATGAAGCGCTCGATCAGCCGCTCCTCGGAGACCGACTTCGTTCCTGCCCATCGGGAGAAGGGGGGATTCCAGGCGTCCCTGTAAGGAAAGCGTAAGGCTACCGAAGGGCCGGCTTCCTATGCTGCGCTCAACTCACAGGGAAAAGGAGGAGCCATGAACGCGAACAACAGAAACCGAGCGCAGAGCGCGAAGCTGACAGGGCGGTTCGAGGTTGACGCGGGGCTCGTGCGGTACCGAGAGCTGCTGAATGCGCCGCAGCACGGCGCGAAGGAACGAAGGAGTATCACGAGCGTGGCGAGCTTGCTGCTCGGCCCGTTCCGGCCGCGAGGGCCGCAGGCTGCTCCTGCGGTAGCGAACGTAAAGGAGATCCGATACGGAACCTCCTAGAGGCGTTCCCAGGACCGCCGTCCTGTGGAGGCACAAGGTCGCGCCAGCCTCAGCGGTACAGCACGCAGGACGGAAGGACGGGCCGACTGAGCCGGAACCCTGGGAAACGCCGGCCTTCCGAAGCGGGGCCGCCGTCAGGCGGCCCCGCTCGCTTTTGCGCGCGCTCGCAGCCAGCCGCCGTGCCCCGACATCGAGAGCCTCGAAGGAGGGATCCCGACGGGTTTGCCTTGTGCGCCGTCAAGATCACTCGACACTCACAGAAGCACGTTCTCATCACCCATTTCTCCAGCAGGTCATGAGAACGGCGCCGAGCGTAAGGAATCCGGAAGGAAAGCGTCGAGGGGCGCCTGCTACGGTGCGGCAT
>CP070725.1:1055631-1060080 GCA_020350845.1 Candidatus Bipolaricaulota bacterium | reverse complement strand
GATCATCAGGGGGTGACGGCCGCCGTTCAAGGATCGTGCCCCCGAAGGCGGCGCCTGCCGCCGGACCACGAACCTGGACACCGTCCGTGCGTCCGCTACGATCAACGACGAGAGGGAAGGAGAGCCCGTGGATGCTGCGCAGCTGATCGAACGGCTCGAGCGTGGTGCTCCGATCGTCCGCGCCCTGGTGGAGGGCGTCGAGGGTGACCTCGTGCTGTGGCGACCCGAGCCCGGCGCGTGGTCGGTCCTTGAGGTCATCGCCCATCTGCTCGACGAGGAGCGTGAGGACTTCCGCGTGCGACTCGGACTCCTACTCGACGACACGGAAGCGGAGTGGCCGCCGATCGACCCCGAGGGGTGGGTGACCGCTCGGAGCTACTCGTCGTGGAATCTCGAGGAGACGCTCGACGCGTTCCTCGAGGAACGTCAGGCGTCGCTGGCCTGGCTGGACTCACTGGGGTCCCCCGACTGGGAGCAGGCGAAAGATCATCCCTTGGGACCGATGACGGCGGGCGATCTCCTCGGGGCGTGGGTCGCCCACGACCTGCTCCACGCGCGGCAGCTCGTCCGTCTGCACTGGATGTACGTGCGATCGCTGGCAGCTCCGCACCGCGTCTCCTACGCCGGGGAGTGGACGCACGAGGCGTCCCCCCAGGCCTGAGCCGCTGATCGAGAAGAAGGGATCCCCGGATCATGTCCGTGACGAGAAGGCCCTATCGCCACCCCGAGGACTACGAGGCGGTCGGCGAGTTCCTCGTGCGCAGCTATGCGAAGACGCACGCCGGCCCCCATCGCTCGTGGCTGCAGCCACGCTGGGAGTACATGTGCTACCACCCCCTCCTGTGGGAGCGCGATCTCGTGTCGAAGCTCGACCGTTGCGGCCTCTGGGAGGACGACGGAGCGCTGGTGGCAGCCGCCCACTTCGAGATGCGCATGGGCGTGGTCTACGTGCAGCTTCTTCCCGAGCACGGACTGCTGTGGGACGAGATCCTCGAGTACGCCGAGACGCATCTGGCGGGCTCGTTCGACGTGGGCACGGCCGTTCTCGTCTACATCGATGACGACGACAGGGAGGCCCACGCCATCGCCGTGCGCCGCGGATTCGAGCGCATGGACGCAATACACGCGGAATCGATCTCGCTTCTCACTGCGGCGGAGCTCCCCTCAGAGCTTCCCGCTCCCGAGGGATTCGAGATCCTCGGCCTCGATGAAGACGACGATCTCCGCAAGGTCCATCGGGTGATGCATCGCGGCTTCGACCACGACGGCGAGCCGCCCGAGGATGAGCTCGACGCGCGCCGTAGGAAGCTGTCCGCTCCCAACCTGCGCAAGGATCTGACGGTCGTCGCCCGCGCCCCCGATGGAGACTTCGTTTCCTTCTGCGGAATGTGGCTCGACGCGGTCAACCGGGTCGCCTACGTGGAGCCCGTGGCGACCGACCCCGACTATCGGCGACGAGGATTGGGCATGGCGGTCGTCCTCGAGGGCTGCCGGCGGTGCTTCGTCGAGGGCGCGACCGTGGCCCATGTGGGCTCGACCCTGCCGTTCTACCTTTCGATCGGCTTTCGCCCCACGCATCGCCAAACACTCTGGAGGAAGGTCCTGGCGGGGGCGGCGAGCGCCACGGGACCGTCAGAGAGCGCAGGAGGGATCACATGAGAACCGCCGTCGTGACCGGAGGGAGCAGCGGCCTCGGCCTCGAGTTCGTGCGCCGGCTCCTCCGTGGCGGCGCACGCGTCGTCGCCGGTAGCCGACGCGCGGAGTCGTCCGAGGCGCTCGCTCGACTGAAATCGGAGCACGAGGATCGGCTGACGGTTCACCGGCTCGACGTCGGGGATCGAGACTCGCGGGAGGCGTTCGGACGGAGGGTCTCCGAGACGCTCGAGCGCCTCGACGTCCTCGTCAACGCCGCCGGGATCATCGCCGGCGACGAGGAGAGGATCAGCGTCTTCGGCGCCCTCGATCAGGAGGAGTTGGCGCGGACCTTCCTCATCAACAGCATCGCGCCGCTGATGATGACCGAGCTCCTTCACCCGCTCCTGGAGCGGGGAGAGCACCCGATCGTGGTCAACATCTCGTCGCTCAACGGAAGCATCGCATCGTGGGATCGCCCGGGGAAGTACAGCTACTGCGCGAGCAAGGCGGCACTGAACATGATCACCAAGACGCTCTCTGTCGAGCTCAAGGATGCCGGGATCCGGGTCGTCGCCTTTCACCCGGGGTGGGTGAAGACGTGGATGACGCGGGACGAGCCGGCGCCGATGGAGCCCGAGGAGTCGGTCGCAGGGATGCTCCGGGTGATGGACTCCCTCACGTTGGACGGCAGCGGGCGCTTCCTCGACTGGCGAGGGCGGGAGGTCCCGTGGTAGGTCGGCACATCGAGGCGGTGATCTGGGACTTCAACGGGACGTTGATCGACGACATCGATCCCGTCGTCGCGTCCGTCAATACGCAGCTCGCGAAGCGCGGTCTTCCCGCGGTCACCGCCGCCAAGTACCGTGAGGTCTTCGGCTTCCCGGTGGAGGACTACTACCGTCGTCTCGGCCTCGAGTTCGAGACGGAGACGATCGCGGATCTGGCGGCCGACTTCTTCGCGGAGTACCGCCCGAGGCTCAAGGACTGCGCTCTTCACGAGGGCGTCGTCGAAGCGCTGAAAAGGCTCTCCTCTCGGGGGATGCGCCAGTTCGTCCTGTCGGCGATGGAGGAGGGGATGCTGCACTCGATGCTCGAACATGTCGGGATCGCCCGCTTCTTCGAAGGGGCCTACGGGTTGGCCCACCAAGAGGGGGACTCCAAGATCTCTCGTGGAAGAGAGCTATTGCGTGACTACGCCGTCGATCCCGAGGCAGCGCTGCTCGTCGGCGACACCGATCACGATGCCGAGGTCGGTGCCGCACTCGGTGTGCGCACGATCCTCGTGGCCAACGGCCACCAGACCGAAGCGCGGCTCCGCGCCACCGGTAGCGAGACCGTGGCCACGGTCCACGAGCTCCTCGACCGCATCATCCAGCGCCCCTAATCCGGGGACACAATACTCTTTTCCTGGACTCATCCAGGGGCACGTCCCCGATGTCGCGTCGTCGGGAAGAGTTTGTCGCCAGCAGACACGAAGTCACGAGGCTCTGGTGAGACCGATCGTCCAGGAAAAGAGTATTGTGTCCCCGGAATGAAGGCTAAGGAGCAGAAGCGCATCGTGCGTGAGGGCTACGACAGACCGTCCTATGCCTATCGGCCCGACGACACGCCGGACGACTACGAGCGCTACGCGGACTGGGTCGAGATCCTTGCCGACCACGTGCCCGACGGATCGCCCGTCCTCGACATTGGCTGCGGGTGCGGTCTTCCCGCGACGAAGCTGCTCGCAACGCGCTTCGACGTCACCGGGGTGGACTTCTCCCGTGTACAGATCGAACGCGCCCGGCGCCTCGTCCCCCGAGCCCACTTCCTCTGCGCGGATGTGCAGGCTCTCGCCTTCGATCCGGAGACGTTCGATGCGATCGTCTCCTTCTACACGATCATCCACATGCCACTCGAGGAACAGCCTGCGCTGTTCATGAACCTCACGCGCTGGCTGCGCCCATCGGGGATCCTCATGGCGATCGTGGGACACAGGGCGTGGACCGGAACGGAGGAGAGCTATCTCGACGTGGAGGGCGGGCTGATGGCGTGGAGCCATGCCGACGAGGATACCTACGTGCGCTGGATCGAGGGATCGGGACTCCACGTGCACTGGCTGGAGTTCGTCCCCGAGGGGGAGAGCGGCCACACGCTCGTCTTTGCGCAGAAGCCGGCCGTTGAGGTCGCGTCGTGAGCTTCGAGGTCTGAACGTTTTGCGCGGAGGACGCAACCGCCGTCGTCGAGCTGTGGCGAGCCTGTGGTCTCGTGGTGCCGTGGAACGATCCGCATCGTGACGTGGCGCGCAAGCTCGCAGCGGGGGTCGAGGGCTTCCTTGTCGGCCTCCTCGACGGCGTAATCATCGCGGCCGGGATGGCGGGCTACGACGGTCACCGCGGCTGGATCAACTACCTCGCCGTGCATCCCAATCACAGGCGGAAGGGGTTTGGGAGACAGCTGATGGACGCCGCGGAGGCGCTCCTTCGATCGCAAGGCTGCCCCAAGATCAACCTCCAGGTGCGTGGAACAAACGCCGACGCGATCGGCTTCTACGAGCACATCGGCTTCGTCCGAGACGATGTGACCAGTCTCGGCAAGCGTCTCGAGCCGGACACCTGACGCTGGGCCGCGATGCCCCCTCCCGCGACTCCGCTCCGTGCGGTCACTCGGGGCATGAACGATCCGTGGTCCACTACGGGGACACAATGCTCATTTCGTGGAGTCGCCACGGCGCCGGATCGGTGAGGAATCCGCCGGCTGGCTCCTGAACCTCGAGCACGAACGATCGCATTCCGACATGCACACTGGGCTGAAGCCCGCGGCCGGCGATGCGCT
>CP070725.1:1053025-1055531 GCA_020350845.1 Candidatus Bipolaricaulota bacterium | reverse complement strand
GCAGCCCGAGCGCTGTTCCCTCGGACATCTTTAGAAGTTCCGCCACGGGGCCTCCCTTTGCACTTGTAGTATTATCGTACCATTATACGACTCGCGCATCGGGCAGCAACAACTTCTTGAATGCAGCGACCTCCCGCAGTGTCCTCGCCACACAAGGGACATCTGGCCTCTCGGAATGACCCGAGCGGGGCTGGATAATACTTGACCATTATCCTAAACTACCCCTCTAGCGGCTGGTGGCCTCAGTCCCGATGTCCGACAGAGGCGGGTTCGGACGGCGGAACGCACTGGCCGCTGTTGCTTTGAAGGAGGGGAAATGATCGACCGCAGGTACAGGCTCCTTGCCGCCGCAGCGCTCGCTGTGTGTAGCGTCGTGATCGTCTCGGGAGCCCAGGAGGGGTCCGCGACCGACCCTGAATCCCTCACGTTCCCCACATCCGCAGGATCGTGGGCGCCAGGCGATGAGACGCCCGAGGGACGAGCGCCGCAGAACACGGGGGAGGTTGAGATCCGTGGGGTGGGGACCTTCACCTACGATCCGACGTCCGTCGAAACCTCGCGTCCTGATCTCTTCCAGCCAGGGTTCTTCTCCGTATTCGATCTCCTGCTGCACCTGGCAGAAGGGGAGAGGATCGAACTCGAGTACGGATTCGATGATCTTGCGGACACCCATGTCATCCGTTCGCTCAACGGGCTCGAAGGGTGGTGGTATGACGCCCACTACGAGGGAGGGTGGTTCGAGCGAACCGTGGTCCGAATGGACCACTACCCGATCAAGGACGGGACACAGGTCGTCCTCTTCCTCGAGGATCCGGAGCGACTGCAGGCGATCCTCGATCATCACCGGGAGGAAGTGGAGCGCAGGGTGGCTTCCGAAGGTGCCGCGATCATCCCTGAGGTGACGTTGCGCAGCGCACGCGAGAGCGTGACCTTCGAGAACGTCCTGGTCACGGCGCACGATCTCCGCGCAGACGTCTTCCAGCCGGGGACCGTGACCGCTCTGGACGTCCTCCTCAGTCTCGGGGAGCAAGGGCTGCTGGACGGGATCTCTCTGGAGTGGCGATTCGGCGAAGGGGAGATCGGGGTGATCGACAGTTACCTCGTGCGCCGGGTCGCCGCTCCGGGGTTCGCTCCGGAGGCGAGCGAGAGCTGCGCGCTGACCCATCAAGCCAGTAGCGAACGCATTGCGGAGTACCTCGCCCCGCACACCCACACGACCTCGCACATCCACCTCTCTGCCGATCTCGAGATCCTCGTATCCCCAGAGAGCCTCGACTGGATGTGGAACTGCCAGTGATGCGCAGGGAAGAGAGACACACGCTCCGAGAGGCCCTCACAGCCCGCGCACATCGAACGGGAGGAGACCGATGAACTGGGTTCTCTACGCGAACGCGAAGAGGCGCAAGGCGAGACTCGCGATGACGATCGGCGGCATCGCCATCGGCGTTGCCACGCTGTTCGCCCTGCTCTCGCTGAGCGCCGGCATCGAGCGTTCCCTCGACCGCGAGATCAGCGGTATGGGCGCTCACGTGCTGCTGCTGCCCGAGGGCTGCCCATACGAGCTCACGTTGGCGTTGATGCAGGGCACGGATGCCCTCGAGCACATCGACGAGGAGACCCTCCCCACGATTCGCGGCACGGAGAACGTGGCGACTGCGGTCCCTGCCGTGGTGGGGAAGGCGCGGGTCAACGGTCAGCTCACGTCGATCTACGGGACGACCGACGAGCTGCTCCACGTTCGCCGGTGGCCGTGGGAGCGATTCGACGGTGCGATCGTCGGCAGCGATGTCGCGGAGAAGCTCAATCTCAAGGCAGGCGATGCGCTGACGTTGACGCTCTACGCGGAACACGAGACGACGGTGACCGCCGTGCTCGAACCGACGGCGGGCCGTGACGATACCTTCGTCTTCGTCCCCCTGGAGACGGCACAGTCGGTGCTCGGATTGGCGGGCAAGGTGAGTGCGGTGCTGGTCCAGACCGGGGATGTCTCCAAGGCGGCGCGGACGCAGTACGCCCTCGGCAGGATGGCCGACATCCAGGCCGTGCCGCCGTCCGATGTCTTCTCACGGCTCATGGAGCTCTTCGGATCGATCAAGCAGACGCTGATCCTGATCACCGGCATCGCGATCGTCGTGGGCGTCCTCACCACGATGAACACGATGTCGATGGCCGTCCACGAACGAAAGCGCGACATCGGCGTACTCCGTGCTCTCGGCTCCACACGCCGAGACGTGATGAAGCTCTTCGTCCGAGAGTCGCTGATCCTGTCGCTCATCGGCGGTGCCGTCGGCGTCCTTGCAGGATACGTGGCGACGAAGTTCCTCCCGACGAACAGCGGCTTCGGCCTCGAGGCGACACCCCAGTTCTCCGTGGCGTACGTGGCGATCTGCGGCGCGGTCGCCGTGTTTGTCGGGGTTACATCTTCACTCTATCCGGCCCTGGCCGCGGCACGAACGCAACCGATCCGCACATTGAGGGAGCTATGAACCTACAGCTAGACAACGTC
>CP070725.1:1050174-1052925 GCA_020350845.1 Candidatus Bipolaricaulota bacterium | reverse complement strand
GCCTCGCTCTTGAGGATCCCGCCAAGCGCTCCCGCCATCGCCAAGGGACCCCAGTCCCTACTGCACCCCGTCCGCTACCGCATGACGTCGCGGATCATCACCAGCCCGAAGATCGTTGTCGAGTAGAGTGTCCCGCCGTCGGGATGAAGGAACAGCGCCCCCGCCCAGTTGTTGAATCCGAGACCCGTTCCCACCTTCCTCTTGTAGACAGTCTCGCCGCTCTCGTAGTCGATCGCCGTGAGGAACCAGGTCGTCACGGGGCAGTCCGTGCTCCTCCAGTACATGTACGCCAGGCCGCTCCCAAGCGAGAGCTTGAACACGCCGATGCTTCGCTCGTCGCTCGACCAGACCTCTTCCCAGATGTACTGCCCGTCCTGGCATCGCCTGACATCGACCCGCGTGAGCCCGGGCTCCGGCCTCGATCGCGGGAAGTTGTGGTGGCCCCAGTTGTTCTCCGCAAGGATCGAGTACACACCCGTCCCCCGGCCGCAGGGGTCGACCCGCTCGAAGCACGCGACACTGATGTCCGTACCGCTCTTCCCCTCGCGGAACAGCGGCACGCTACACACGACCTCTCCGTCGCGGCGGCGTGCGAGGAGAAGGTGGATCTTCGGCTCCGCGTTGTCGGTGTACGCCACCAACCCCTCCTCTCCACCAAGAAGCGAGACCGAGGTTCCCGATCCCCTTGTGATGTGTCCCGGCTTACGTCCCGGGCCGCGATCGTAGGATGTTCGCCAGACCTGCACGGGACTTCCGTCGCAGCCGAGGACAAGACGGTAGAGCGCGCGATCGGAGAGGATGAAGACGCCGTCCTCGGCCGCCGCGAACGAGTTCTCGATGATCTCCCCATCAAGACGCAATGTGCGGACGTGACCGGAGTCGACCTCGACCGTTCCCACGACGCCTCCCGTCGTCGCGAACCAGTAGCACGCGCCACTCCAGTCGGGCAAGACCCACGCAACGCTGTCGCGATGAGGCCACCGCCGAGGCACGACATACGGCCGCAGGTCGTACTCGCGGACCAACGTGAAGTCCTCACCGCAGGACGGAACCTGGATGACCTGAATCGTGTTCTTCGTCGTCGGAACGACCGCTCGATCCTCGTAATCGAGGTAGAAGTACATCCCGGCGCCGATGTACTCCCACGGCATGATCCCCTGGAGCAGCCAATACCATGGCCGCGGCGGGAGATCGTAGGACGCCATTTCCTCGAGGGTGTAGGGATCCATCAGCTCAAGCTGGAATCTCCTCCCGTTACTGTGGACCGCTACCAGGCGCCCGGCGCGATCGAAGGTGACGGTTCCATACCCGCCGAATCCCTGGCTTCGTGACGCCACATCGAAATCGGGTCCGATCGGACCCGTGGCGCGATAGGTGTCGCTGATGTAGCTGTCGCAATGCATGTTGTTGCCCCCGCGAGAAGCCATGAACGGGTGGTCGGGAATCGCCACGTGGGGGATCGGTCGCGGTGTGAAGGAGACGTCCGCAGGGGAAGTCTCGCAGGCCCGTGCGGTGAGGAGATCCGGCGCGAACGCGCGTGCCCAGAGAGCCCGCAGAAACTCCCCAGGGTAGAGAATGCCCGCCGGGATGGGATGAATCGCTCCGCCGTTCCGTGCGTTCGCAACGGCCATCGGCGCGCAGGTGGCGAGGAGGACAACTGCCACCGAGGCGGTCACCGCGGCCCACCGTCTCCAGGTCATGCCCCAACCATACCGGATGCATCCCCCTCTCGAGGTGTGCTTGTGAGCAGCGGACGGTCGTGCGAAGATCCCCGCACAGCAGGAGAGGGGTGGAGGGTTGGCTTCAAGGGACGAGGGCTTCGTGCTGTGGTTCACCGGACTGTCGGCGGCAGGCAAGACCACGCTCGCCAGAGCGGTGGAGCGCGAGCTGATCGCGCGCGGGATGCATCGCGTGCAGCGGCTCGACGGCGATGTCGTGCGCCAAGACCTGACACGAGACCTCGGCTTCTCGAAAGAAGATCGCGACGAGAACATCCGGCGGATTACCTTCGTCGCCGAGCTCCTTTCGACCCACGGTGTCGCCACGATGTGCTCGTTTATCTCGCCGTACCGCACGGCCCGTGCCGTCGCACGCGCGCGGTGCCGCAACTTCGTCGAGGTCTTCGTGGAGTGCCCGCTTGAGGTCCTGCTCGACCGAGATCCGAAGGGTCTCTACAAGAAGGCCTTGGCGGGAGAGATCAGCGGCTTCACCGGCGTCGACGACCCCTACGAGGTCCCGGAGTCGCCGGAGATCGTAGTGCATACCGCGCCCGAGAGTGTGGAAGAGTCCACCGAGATCATCGTGCGCTACCTCGAGGAGCATGGCTTAATCGACGCCAACGTGGGCCCGCAGGTCGGCCCAGCGCCGGCACGTGATCTCGTCTGCCGGATCGCCAAGGATCCAGCCATCCTTCCACCTACCACCGGCCCGCGTGTGAAGCTGTCTCCTGCTCGGCTCTCAGAGCTCGACGCCATCGGGTGCGGGCTCTACAGCCCGCTCACCGGCTTCATGACGGAGGCGGAGTACGAGTGCGTCGTGGACTCCATGCGGCTTCCTGACGGTGCGATCTGGGCACTTCCCGTCACCCTGCCCGTTTCGACCGAGCAGCTCGACGAGATCAAACACGGGATGATCGTCTCCCTCTGCGATGCCCATGGGGAGCGCTACGCAATCATCGAGGTGGCCGACATGTTCGTCCGCGACCTCGAGTACGAGGCAGCCGCGGTCTACGGCACGACCGATCGCGACCAT
>CP070725.1:1028196-1050074 GCA_020350845.1 Candidatus Bipolaricaulota bacterium | reverse complement strand
GCATCCCGCCGGTCCGCCTCTATCGGAACGAAGAGCCGATCCTTGATGTCGTTGAGATGATCCGCATCAACACGCGAATGCCCGACGAGTTCTGGGTCGACATCAAGGCGATGGTCGCCAGCTGCCGCGTGGCCGAGCGACGCATCCACGAACTCCTGGACAAGTACGGTGTGGAGACAACCCGGGAGACGATCGAAGAGATTCACCAGTACGCCGAACGTCGGATGCGTCTGGAAATCGAGAAGCTTCCCGACGGCACCTATGTCGGCGAGAGCTACCTCGACTCCGACGGCTTCCGAGACGAACCGATCCGCATTCACGTTGCGATCACCATCGATGGAGACAATGCCACCGTCGACTTCGACGGGTCGGATCCCCAAGTGACGGGTTTCGTGAACTCTCCGATGGCGAACACGGCGACCTGCGCCTACGTCTCCTTTCTGACGACGGTGACGACCCCGGACATCCCCCACAACGAGGGCGCGTATCGTCCGATCCACATCACGGCGCCGAAGGGGAGCGTGGTCAATCCGGAGTTCCCGGCGGCGGTGGCGGCGTGCACGCTCGACACCGCGTGCGCCATCCTGGAGGCCTGTTGGAAGGCACTCGCGAACGTTCTCCCCGACCGGGTGCCCGCCGGATGGAATCGATGGAACGGCCCCGCCATCACCGGGATCGATCCCCGGAGTGACGGGTTCTACGTCATGTTCGGGTTCAATGGGTTTGGCGGAGCCGGCGGCATGAGCGGGATGGACGGGCGGCACTACATCGGCGACGGGATCGATCTCGGTGGGCTCATCGCGCCGAACATCGAGACCAACGAGATGGATTACCCGCACATCACCGAGTTCAACGAGTTCACGACCGATTCGTGCGGTGCCGGCAAGTACCGCGGCGGCTGTGGGGCGAAGTACCGCATCAAGCTGTACGACGAGGCTCCCGGGCTCGTGATGTTCGGCGACGGTCGAGACAACCCGCCCTACGGCCTTTTCGGTGGGGAGCCCGGCTCCGTCAATATGGCCTACATCAACGAGGGCAGCAGCGAGGAGTACCTGATCGCGGCGAAGGAATCCTTGCAGCTGAAGAAGGATGACGTCTACAGCTCCTACCCCTCCGGTGGGGGAGGATGGGGAGACCCTCTCGACCGGGACGTGGAAAGCGTTCGGGAGGACGCTCGCAACGAGATCATCTCAGTGGAGAGCGCGAAGAAGACCTACGGGGTCGTGTTCCGTTCGGGAAGCTGGGATGTCGATGACGAGGCGACGGCAACACGGCGCCAAGCCCTCAAGGCAGCGAAGAAGGAAGGACGGAATGGGTAAGGGGAAGGTAGCGGTTCTGGGGGCCGGTAGCGGAGGCTTCATGTCGGCCGCCGATCTGGGCCAGATGGGATACGAGGTTGCCCTGTTCTCCCGCAATATCGACAAGGTCGCGGGGGTGAAGGCCACGGGCGGCATCGAGATCCTCGACATCGACAGCAACCCGACGGGCCGCTTCGGGGAAGTCGCCTGCGCGACGGATGATATCGCCGAAGCGGTGAAGGGTGCGAAGGTCATCCTCAATCCGATCCCGTACTTCGTCTGCGAGGAGTACGCACGGCTGGTCGCACCCCATCTCGAGGACGGCCAGGTGGTGCTCTACCTCGGGAAGGGCGGAGCGTCGCTCACTTGGGCGAGGGTCCTGCGCGAGCTGGGGATCGACAAGAAGGTGTACCTTGCGGACTGCAACACCCTTCCGTACGGGGCATCCCGGAAGGGAGACGCCCAAGTCCGGCTCGAGAACCGGACGCAGAATCTGATCATCGCCACCTTCCCCGGCAAAGACATCGACCACGTCATCAAGGTCGCGGAGGAGCTGTATCCGGCAGAGCACGGGTACACGTTGCGCGCCGGGCAGAACGCCATCGACAGCATCCTGGTCGACTACAACGCGATCACGCATACCCCTCCCATGGTGTGCAATGCCGCCAGAATCGAGTCCGGGAGTGCGGGCTTCTGCCTCTTCGGCAAGGCGGAGAACACCCCGGCGGTGGTCCGGATCATCGAGAAGATCGACCGTGAGCGGATGGCGATCGGCGAGAAGCTGGGGCTGAAGCAGTACACGCTGGAAGAAGAGATCATGATGGTGAAGTGGAATCCCGCAGGCGAGGACTACGTCCTTCCGCTCTACGACGCCATCCACACACCGTTCCTCGAGGTCTGCGAAGGCCCGTTCAGCTTGGATGTCCGCCACCTGACCGAGGACATCCCGTACGGGTTGGTGACGTTCTCGTCGCTGGGGCGCCTCCTGGGCGTCCCGACACCCTTCACCGACGCGATCATCACGTTGGCTGAGGGGCTGTTGGATCGGGACTTCCGCAGCATCGGACGCACCGTCAAGGACCTCGGGATCGATGCGGACTGGTCACTCGAGGAGATCAAGACCTATCTGCGCGAAGGGAGGCGGGCATAGTGGACGACCTGAAGGGCAAGTCCATCAGCGGGATCACGGATGTCGACAAGGAACAGATCGAGTTGATCCTGGAGGTCTCGAGGGACCTGAAGAAGGAGCTGAAGCAGGGGAAGGCGCATCGCCTTCTGGAGGGCAAGAGCCTCGGCGGCATCTTCGAAACGCCGTCGACGCGCACGAGCATCTCCTTTGAGACCGCGATGATGCAGCTCGGCGGGCACATGCTGTGGCTCGACCAACATCGCCTCTGGGTCGGCGAAGCCGCGGAAGAAGACTGGCACGACACAATCAAGACCCTCAGCCGCTACCTCGATGGGATCGCCTACCGTGCGCTGCGTCGTGAGCGCGTCGACTCGGCGGTGGAGGTTGCCGACATCCCGGTGATCAACGCCTCCTGCCCGGTCGAGCACCCGTGCCAGGCATTCGCCGACGTCCTCACGATGCAGGAGAAGAAGGGGAACGTCCGGAACCATAAGGTCGCCTTCTGTTGGGGCTATCGCACCGCCAATCCTCCCGCCGGGCTGGTGAACTCCACGATGCTCATGGCCGGGAAGCTGGGGTTCACACTGAGTATCGCCTGCCCCGAAGGATTCGATCCCGACCCCAAGATCCAGGCGATGGCGGAAGAAGTGGCGGCGATGTCTGGCGGGAGCATCGAGATCGTGCGGTCGTACGAGGAGGCCGTCGTCGATGCCGACTTCATCAACGTCTACTCCTGGGTGTCCCCCGAGGTCTTCGCACGCGGCCTAGAGACCCACTTCCAGGGGGACCCCGAGTTCATCGAGATGAAGGCGACGCTGAAGGATCAGTGGATCGTCGATCGGAAGATCGTGGACATGGCGAAGCAGGACGCATACGTCATGCACTGCATGCCGATCTCGAGGAACACCGAGGTGACCGACGAGGTCTTGAGTTCGGACAAGTCGATCATCTTCGACGAGGCGGAGAATCGGCTGCACACGGAGAAGGCGATGCTTGCCCTGACCATGGGCGGCTACCGCTAGGGGAGATCGGGAAGATCAAGGAGGCAGACCGTGGCGGATGCCGAACGCATCTACGAGGCGATGAAGAGGAGCATCGAGACCTACGACAGCGATGCCGCCGTCGCGGCGGCCGAGGAGGCGGTGGCAGCGGGCCTCGATCTGCTGGAGGCGGTGGAGAAGGGATTCGCCGATCCGATTCGCGAGCTTGGAGAATCCTTCCACCGGATGGAGATCTTCCTTCCGGAGCTGACGATGGGAGCGGACGCCATGAAGGCCGGGGTGGAAGTTCTCGAACGGGCTCTCGATGAGAAGGGCGGGAAGATCGAGAAGAAGGCGGTCGTGGTCATCGGGACCGTGGAGGGCGATATCCACGATATCGGTAAGAGTGTCGTCGCCACGCTCCTGCACGCCAACGGGTATGAGGTGCACGACCTCGGGATCGACCTGCCCGCGACGCGCATCATCGAGGCCGCCGAATCGCACGGGGCCGACGTTATCGCGCTGTCGGCGCTCCTCTCGACCACGATGCTGTACCAGCGCGATGTGGTGGAACTCCTGCAGAACAAGGGCCTGAGGGAGAAGTACTACGTTCTTGTGGGCGGAGCCCCGGTGACGCAGGCGTGGGCCGACGAGATCGGAGCGGACGGCTATGCCCACGATGCGTTCGACGCCGTGCAGGTACTCGACAAGGCGATGGAAGGGCGTGGCGGGTGAACTTCAAAGAGATCGCCAAACGAAGCGAAACGGGGCCGCTGACGGAGTCCAAGGATTTCCTCATGAAGGCGGTCGCCGCCAACGCGATGACGCTCACCAAGGAGTATGACGTCTCCTGGGACGGGAAGAGCCTCATCAACATGGACGACGACATGGCCGACCGCTGCTTCCAGGCGGGGAAGGAGCTGTTCGTCCGCACAGGCGTGTACAGCATGAACAGCAGCCGCGTCATCGAGTTCTCCGCCGAGGAGGTCGACGACGTTCTTCGCTTCGTGCGTCCCGAGCTTCCTATGGGCGCGGGCAAGGATCGGGTCTGTGCGCATCATCGGGAGGTCGAAGACCCGCGCAAGCCGTTCGTCTTCTGCGGTCCGTTCAACGCCAACGTGCACGAGGAGATGTTCGTACGGCTCAACGAGGTCTTCAGTCGAGAGCGAATCGTAGACTGCCTCTTCTTCCCGGGATACTTGAATGAGGTCGACGGGCAGCTGATCCGACCGACGTCGGCGCTGGCGACCCGCATGGCCATCCTCTACGGGCAGTGGTCCCGCGAAGCGGTGCGGCGCGCCGGTCGACCGGACATGGCGATTGCCGGCCATGCGGTGATGGCTCCCGGCGAGATCGCCTGCACCAACGAGGAGTGGGGGCTTCGCTCGACCGATCCTCGCGCGATCGTGCTCATCTCCGAGCTGCAGGTCGACGATGTCTCGCTGACGCGTCTCGCCTACTACTTGGCCTACGGCTGTCCCATCTACATGGCATTCACTCCGCTGATCGGAGGGTACGGGGGGAACCCCGCCGGGACCGCAATCGTGGCTGTAGCCTCCTTCATCGCGTCGGTCATGCTCGGGGGTGAAATCGTCCACATCGGTCCGCAGCACATGAACTTCAAGCAGCAGACGAATCAGCACTCGTTGTTCCTTGCGAGCCTCGCGAACCAGGCGGTGGCGCGGAACAGCAACATCATCGCCACCACGAGTCACACGACCTCCGGGCGCCCGGGTTCCGCGCAGTACGCCCACGAGTTCTCCGCGCTTGCCCTTGCGTCGGTGACGAGTGGCAGCAACGTCAGCGGCCCCCGGCCCTCGGAGCCGCTGGGATTCAACAACGTCAGCCCACTCATGGGCAGGCTCTTTGCCGAGGTCGCGCACGCGGCGGCGGGGCTCAGCCGAGAGGCAGCGACGCCGATCGTCGAAGCGCTCTACGACAGGTACAAGGACAACATGGACTTGGAGAAGGCGCCGAAGGGGCAGCCGTTCGAGGAGCTCTATGACCTGGCGACACTCACCCCCACCCCGGAGCACCAGGCGCTCTATGACCGGCTCAAGGAGGAACTCATCGGCCTCGGAGTCCCGTTGAGCTGATGCCCCAAGGAGGACGCACTTGAGATTCCGACCGACACTCAAGGTTCTCAGTGACGAGCAGATCGATCGGATCCATCAGTCCGCACTCGAAATGCTGGGGAATCCCGGGGTGCTGGTGAAGTCTGACGAAGCTCGTCGATTGCTCAAGCAGGCAGGAGCAACGGTCGACGAGGAGACGATGATCTGCCGCATTCCGGGAGACATCGTCGAGGAGGCGATGAACTCCGCGCCCGCGGCGTTCACGGTGCACGCGCGGAACCCGGAGAACGATGTCCACGTGTCCACGACCGACGTGCACATCGAGCCGATGATCGGTCGAATCAACTGCTACGACTACGCGAGCGGCGAGGCGCGCCCGACCAACCTCAAGGACGTTGGAGAGCTCGTCAGGATCGCCGACGCGATGCCCAACTACCACCTTCTGCACTCGGGTGCGATCATGCCCCAGATCGAGGGGATCCCGATCCGCGCGACGCACGCGCACGGTTATCTGGAGTCGGTCCGCAACTCCACCAAGCCGGTGAAGGCGACGTCCAGGGAGAGAATCATGGCGGAGGACTGCCTTCGGATGGTCTCCGTTGTCGCCGGGGGCGATGAGGAGCTCAAACGAAGACCGTGCACGTTCACGACCGACAATCCCGTGGCGCCGCTGCATCACGACAGAGATCAGATGGAAGGGGCTCTTCTCTATGCGCAGTACGGGATTCCGATCGACGTCACCTCCGAGCCGCAAGCGGGCGCCACGAGTCCGGTCACCATCGCCGGCCTTCTCGCTCAGCAGACGGCCGATGTCATCAGTGGGATCACGATCATCCAACTCAAGAATCCTGGGAATCCAGTGTGGTACGGGACCTGTGGGTCGGTCATGGACATGCGCGTCGGCCGCATCGCCATCGGTGCCGTCGAGATGGGGCTGATCAACGTGGCGAGCGCGCAGATGGCCCACTTCTACGATGTCCCCTGTCGCGGCACCGCGTCGGCGACGGACTCCAAAGAACTCGACTTCCAGGCGGGGTACGAGAAGACCGCCGTGCTGACGATGGCCGTTCTCGGCGGCGTCAACAAGATCTTCTATCCGGGCACCATGGAAGGTGCGCTGACGGTGAGCAAGGAGAGCCTGGTGCTCGATGACGAAATCGCGGGGGCTATCTACAGGGTCCTGGAAGGCGTCGACGTCGTCGACGACACCCTCGGCGTGCAGCTGGCGCGGACCGTCGGACCGGGCGGGCACTATCTCAATCAGCGCCATACGATGCAGTTCATCAGGCAAGAGCACTTCATGCCGCTTCTTGCGGACCGTCTGATCCGAGAGCGATGGGAGGAGGCAGGCCGGAAGACCATGGTAGCGAAGGCTCACGAAACGGTCGCTCGAATCCTCGCCGAACACGAGGTGGAGCCGCTCCCGGAGGGGACGGAGGAGGAACAGAAGCGGATCGTGCACGAGATCGAGGAGCGAGACGAGAGCCGGGCATGAAGGACATCGAGTTTCTCTACCTGAACCAGCAGGATGTGATCTCGACCGGCGTGACCATGGCCACGGCGATCGAGTCCGTCGAGGATGCCTTCCGGCATCACATGGCCGGCAAGACGATCCTGCCGTACAAGACGGTCGTCGATCTGGGGGAAATCGAGCGGGGGCGCGGGAACGCGATGCCGGGATACGTCGGCGGCGACTACGAGGCGCTCGGCATCAAGTGGATCGCCGGGTTCCCTCAGAATCCGCGAGTGCACGGCCTTCCGCGGGCGACGGGGTTCTTCATCCTCAATGACTCGTGGACTGGGATCCCCCTGTCCGTCATGGATTGCACCTGGCTCAGCGCCCTTCGTACGGGCGCGGTCACTGGCGCCGGGGCGAAGGTTCTCGCCCGGCAGGACTCCGAGTCGGTGGCGATCATCGGGGCCGGGGTTCAGGGCCGGACACAGCTTGAGGCTCTCCTCGTCGCCCTTCCCGACCTCAGAGCCGTTCGCGCCTTCGACATCAACCAGGAGACGGCGAAGCAGTACGCGAAGGACATGAGTGAAGCCTACGGAGTCGATGTCACCGCTGTCGGGAGCGCCGAGGAGGCGGTCGTCGGCGCAGACATCATCGTGACCGTGACGGTTGCGAACGAGCCGATCGTGAAGGACGCCTGGCTGAAGCCGGGGAGCTTCTTCTCCGCCGTGGGCTCCTACCAGGAGGAGGAGTTCGAGGCCGTGCTCAACTCCGATCTGATCGTGGTCGATGACACGGATACCGTCGAGCACCGGGGCACGCCGGTGGTCGCGCTCATGCTCAAGGAGAACATGATCGAGAGGGAGCGGATCCTCGATCTCGGACCGATCATCACGGGGGAGTTGCCCGGTCGAACGAGCGATGACCAGAGGGTCTTCTTCTCACCGATCGGGATGGGAATCCACGACATTTGCCTCTGCCACAAGGTCTACGAAGCGGCGAAGGAGAAGGGCATCGGGACTCCGCTGAAGCTGTTCGGGAAGTCGATCGGATAGGAGCCATGGGACTCGTTGTCGATGTCGGGAGCTGCACCGAGTGCAAGCGATGCATGATCGCCTGCTCCCTCGTCAGGTCCGGCAGCGTGCGGCTGGGAAGTTCTCGAATCGAGATTCAACCCGACTGGCCGGAGCTTCCGGAGATCCGAGTGTGCCGATTCGAGGATTGCGAAGGACACCCGTGCGTCGGCTCGTGCCCGGCGTCGGCGATCGGCGAGTCGGACGGCCTGATCCTCATCGATGCCGAGGGGTGCATCGGATGCGGTGCCTGTGAAGCCGTCTGCCCCTATGACGCCATCAGGATCCAGGAAGAGAAGGCCCTCAAGTGTGACCTCTGTGGGGGAGACCCCGCATGCGTCGTGGAGTGCGTGACCGGCGCCCTGCGTGACGGCGAGGTGGCGGAGTGACGGGGAGCATGTTCGACCGGATCCTCCGCATCGACGTCGGCAAGAGGCAGTCCTCCCTGTGGACGGTGCCCGACGAGGTCCGTGCCTATCTCGGGGGTCTCGGGTACGGGGTGAAAATCCTCAGCGACGAAGTCGATCCCAGGGGTGATCCGCTGTCGCCCGACAACAAGCTCCTGCTGACGGTCGGCCCGCTGACGGGGACCTCGGCGCCGATGCATGCCCAGACATGCCTCGTGACCAAGTCGCCGCTGACGGGGACGATTCTGAACTCCTACGCCGGTGGCTTCCTCGGGCCGGAGATCAAGTTCTGCGGTCTCGACGGGATCGTCGTGGAGGGCGCCGCGGAGGAATGGACCCTTCTCCTCATTGACGACGAGACCGTTCGCTTCGAGCCCGCGGAGGCCATCGTGGGGAAGACGACCGAAGAGGCGGAGGCGTACCTCAAGGCGACGTACGGCGCCGACTACCGGACGATGTCGATCGGGCCCGCCGGTGAACGGGCCGTGGCGATGGCCGGCGCCTTCTCGGAGACGAGGGCGTTCGGTCGCGGCGGCGCCGGTGCCGTCCTCGGATCGAAGAGGATCAAGGCGATCGGCGTCCGTGGGAGTTGCGGGGTCGCGACGGCGGATCCCGAGGCCTTCAGGATGCTCGTCGCCGAGACCATGGGCGTTCTCCGCAGCGCGCGCGCCGACGAGTTCGGGTTGCTCGGGATCTTCTCGAAGTACGGAACCGGCGGCGGCATGCCGCTCGTCGATGGTCGCGGGGCGCTTCCGACGAAGAATCACACGTACGGCAGCTTCGAGGGCGTGGACCGGATCGACGGCCCGTTCTACGAGGAGAACCTCTACACCCGCCGGATTGCGTGCTTCGGGTGCCCGGTCCACTGCGGGCGACTCCACAGGTTCGCCGGCACGGACGGCCGAGCGTTGTGGGGCCGAGGTCCGGAGTACGAGACGATGTTCGCCTTCGGATCGAACTTGCTGAACGGGGATGCCGACGCACTTGCCGAGGCGAACCGGCTCGCCGAACTCTACGGTGTGGACAGCCTGACGACAGGCGTCACGATCGCGTGGGCACTCGAGATGGCGGAAGCCGGCAAGCTGAGCGAACCGGGGTTGGATCTGCGCTTCGGGGACGCCGACGCGGTGCTCGGCCTCCTCCACAGGATCTGCACTCGCGAGGGAATCGGGGACATGCTCGCCAGGGGACCGCGAGAGGCCGCGCTGGAGCTGGGGAATGACAGCATCGGAAGCGCGATGCAGGTGAAGAACGCCGGCTTCGCTGCCTGGATGCCGAGACGGATGAAGGGGACGGGCCTCGCCTACGCGACCTCCAACCGTGGCGCGTGTCACAAGAGGGCCCCGATCGGAGCGGAGATCTCCGGCGCTCTGGACATGGACAGCTACGAGGGGAAGGCCGCGGTACTCATCGAGGTGCAGAACACGGTGAATGCCATCTTCACGCTGGTCAGCTGCCGCTTCCACGAGTTCGTCACCGACCACGACGTCTATCCCGAGCTCGTCGCCGCTGCGTCCGGGTGCAAGGTTTCGTGGGACGAGATGGCCGCCCTCGGCGAACGGATCTGGAACCTGGAGAAGCTGTTCAACCTGAAAGCCGGGCTGACACGCGACGATGATGTGTTGCCCGCCAAGTGCCTCGAGCCCGTCCTCGGAGAGAGCTCGCAATCGGCGGTCATCGAGGCCGACAGGTTCGAGGAGATGCTCGATGAGTACTACAGTCTTCGAGGCTGGGATGCCGAGGGCATCCCGCGGGACGAGAAGCTGGAGGAACTCGGCATCGCAGCGTACACCCTAGGATCCAGGGCAACCAGGGAGGCAGGAGCGACCGAAGAGGAGAGCGGATGAGATACCTCAAACCGACGAGCATCCACGAGGCGGCGGATGCCCTGGAGTCCTCACGGGGAACGATTCTCGCCGGCGGCACAGACCTCTGCGTGTACATGGCGGAGGGCGTCTGCCAGCCGGAGACGTTGATCGACATCAGTGGCATCGATTCCATGCGCGGTATCGAGACCATCCAGAGCGGTCGCGAGGAGGCGACGGTTCGTATCGGGGCAGGCACGACCGTGGCCGAGGTCGCCGCGTCGGAGGCGCTTCCCGACTGCCTACGGCAGGGAGCTCAGGCGGTCGGCTCGCCGCAGATCAGAAACCTGGGCACGATCGGCGGGAATGTCTGCAACGCCTCCCCCTGCGGCGACACACTGACCCCGCTGCTCGCGCTCGATGCGCGGTTCGTTCTTCGTTCCACGGCGGGAACGCGCACCGTGGAGAGTGAGGAGTTCTTCACCGGCCCGAAGCAGACGGTGCTCGATCCCCACGAGATCCTCGAGTTCATCGAGCTGCCAAGCGCCTCCTGTGCAAGGGCGTCTGCCTTCCGGATGATCGGCAACCGGAAGGGGCAGGCGATCTCCCAAGTGAACGCCGCCGTGAGCGTGGCGATCGTCGACGGAGTGATGTCCGACGTTCGTGTGGCGGTGGGCAGCGTTGCACCGGTCCCTCTTCGTCTGGCCGGACTCGAGGAGCTCTTGAGCGGCAAGACGGTCGAGGACCTGCACCCCGCGAACCTTCGCGACGCGGTCCTCGAGGGAGTCCGCCCGATTGACGATGTGCGGTCCACGGCGACCTACCGCCAGGAGGTGACTGTTGCCTTGGTGTTCGACGCATTGGCCGCGTGCGGTGGTCAGCGCTCGGGGCAGGACGAGGGAGCGGGAGCATGGTAATTCGCTTCACGTGCAACGGCAGAGCAGTTCAGGTGGAGGCCGAACCCGAGGCGCGTGTCATCGACGTGCTTCGTGACGGCCTTCGACTCACCGGGACGAAGGAGGGCTGCGGCCGAGGGGAGTGCGGTGCCTGCACCGTGCTGCTCGACGGGAAGCCAGTGAATGCCTGTCTGCTTCTTGCGGGGAAGATCGTCGACCGAGACGTGGTGACGATCGAGGGCATCGCAGGCGAGGACGGCTCGCTGCACCCTATCCAGGAGGCGTTTCTCGACACGGGGGCGGTGCAGTGCGGCTTCTGCACCCCGGGGATGATCCTCAGTGCCAAGGCTCTTCTGGACGAGATCGACACGCCGGGAGTCGCAGAGGTCGAGGAGGCGCTCGCCGGCAACCTCTGTCGGTGCACCGGATACGGAAAGGTCGTCGACGCGGTTCTCGCAGCGAGCCGGCGGATGGCGCCCGGGGCGGATCGGGGTGGTGAGTAGCGTGAGCGTCATCGGGAAGAGGATACGCAAAGTCGACGGTCGCGAGATGGTGACCGGCGAGGCGAAGTTCTCCGGGGACTACATCTTCCCGGGCATGGTCTACGGGACCGTGAAGCGGGCGGGCGTACCCGCCGGACGCATCAAGAGCATCGACGTGACGCCCGCCAACGCCGTGCCAGGGGTCGTCGATGTGCTGGTCGCGGCGGACATTCCCGGCCCGAACCTGATCGGGATCCTTCCCCCGCTCGATCAGCCTGTGCTCGCGTCCGATGAGATCCGGTACGCGGGGGAGTCCGTGGCCCTTGTCGTCGCCGAAAGCGCCGAGGCTGCGCGCCGCGGGGCGCAGGCAGTAGCCGTCGAAATCGAGGCCTACGAGCCGATTCTGACCGTGGACGCCGCTCTCGCACCCGATGCGCGCAAGATCCACGAGACCGGGAACGTCACCTTCTCCAAGAAGCTGCGCAAGGGGGAGGTCGAATCGGCCTTCGAGCGAGCCGACATCCTTGTCGAAGGAGACTACGAGACGTCTTTCCAGGAGCACGCCTACTTGGAGCCGGAGACTGTCTGCGCCGTCCCGGGGCGGCGCTTCACGCTGTACGCATCCTGTCAGTCCCCGTTCCACATTCGCGGGCACGTGGCGGCGAACCTGGGCGTCCCCGCATCCAGCGTGAAGGTGATCCAGGCGAACACAGGAGGCTCGTTCGGCGGGAAGGACGATGTTGCCACCGAGATCGGAGCCCTCGCCTGCATCGCCGCACAGCGCCTCAATCGGCCCGTGATGATCGCCCACGAACGGAAGGAATCGATCGTCGGCTCCAACCTGCGCCATGCGGCACGAATCCACATCAAGACGGGCGCCCTGAAGGACGGCAGGATCATCGCCCGCGAGGTCCGCGTTTTGCTCGACGGGGGTGCGTACGCGTCGGAGAGCCCCTTCGTCACGATGAAGACGCTGATCCATGCGGCCGGCCCGTACAACATCGAGAACGTCTCCGTGGAGAGCACGTCGATCTACACCAACAAGACCTACTGCGGGGCGTTTCGCGGATTCGGCGTCCCCCAGGTCACGTTCGCTTCGGAGTCCCAGATCGACGAGCTGGCAGAGAAGCTGGGATTGGACCCACTCGAGATCCGGCGCATCAACGGACTGCGGGCAGGCGATCCCAACGCCACCGGTCAGATCTACGAGCAGTCCGTCGGCCTGTTGGAGACGATCGAGGAGATCGCGAAGCGGCCCGAACCCGCTGGACGGAAGGACGACGACCGGCATGTCCACGGAACGGGATACGCTGCCGTGGCCCAGGGGATCTCCAACGGTGCGGAAGGGATCGACGTCACCGGCGCGTCGGTGCAGATGAGCCAAGACGGCTCGGTCTTGGTAGGCATCGGTCTCACCGAATTGGGGCAGGGTTCGCGAACCGTCTACGCGTTGATCGCGGCGGAGGTGCTCGGCGTGGACGTCGACAGCGTGAGCGTTCGCTCGGTGGACACAGATGCCGTCCATGACTCCGGCCCGACGGTCGCCTCGAGGAGCACGACGGTAGGCGGGATGGCCGTTCACAAAGCGGCCTCCGAGGTCAAGAAGTCCCTCGTCTCCATGGCCGCGCTGATGATGAAGACAGAGGGGGAGAACATCGAACTGCGCGACGGCTTCGCCGTGCTGAGAACGGACGAGTCCGCGCGGATCCCGATCGCCTCTGTGGCGACGGCGGCCTATTGGACAGGATTCCCGTTGATGAACCTCGCCTTCTCCAAGGCGCCGGAAGCGAACTTCGATGACGAGACCCATCAGGGCGACGTCTACATAGCATACAACTACGGGACGCACCGGATGGACGTGCGCGTGGACACCCTTACCGGAGAGGTGACGGTCCTGAACCACCTCGCGGCGCACGATGTCGGAAGGGTGATCAACCCTCTCGGCCTCGAGGGACAGGTGGAGGGCGCGTCCTTGATGGGATTCGGGCTCGCTCACATGGAGCGGATTCAGTACGTGGACGGGATCATCCAGAACGCGAACTTCGCAGATTACGCAGTCCCTTCGATCAAAGACCGGCTCCCCACGGCCACCATTACCGTGGAGGATCCCAATCCGACAGGACCCTTTGGTGCCAAAGGCGCAGGCGAGCCGCCGGTCGCTGCGACGGCCGCTGTTTTCGCGAATGCAGTGGCCGACGCAGTCGGCGTCCGATTCACACGGCTTCCGATCACGCGGGAGGACATACTCGATGCACTGAAGCGGGGGAATCATGATTGATCTGTTGATCAAGAACGCGTTGGTTGTGACGTGCCATCCGGATGTCCTCACCGGGGAGATCCACTCACCGGGCGCGATCGCTGTGCAGGAAGGGCGCGTCCTCGAGATCGGGCCGTCCGCTGAGCTCGAGACGAAGTACGCAGCGGCCGAGAAGGTCATCGATGGAACGGGACGCGTCGCGATGCCTGGCTTCGTCATCACCCACACCCATATGCCCTATGTGCTCGGACACAACCAGCCGGTCGATGTCTCCCAGCTGCGAAGCTTCTGGGACATGCTGCAGAAGATGGGGTGGGAGTGGCTGGAAGACATCACGACCGCGGACGGGATCCTCGCCGGGACGCAATACGCTTCTCTGAAGATGCTGAAGAGCGGCACCACGACGGTGTGTGACTTGGTGGAGGCCCCGAACGCTCTTCCTGGACCGCTGGACGCTTCCGTGCGGGCCATCGCAGAGACCGGGATCCGGGCACAGATCGGATACGAGGTCACCGAGCGCATTCCCGGCGTCCCGATCGCAGAGCGCCTCGACCCGAGCTACGCGGAGAGGGGATTCGAGGAGAACCTCAGGCTGATCGACTCGCTCCATTCCTCGGGCGGTGAGAACGGTCGCATCCAGGGAAGACTGGGCGTGCATACGGCCTACACCAATTCGCCGGCGACGCTGGCACGGGCCCGCGACATCGCGGACCAGTGTCAGTGCGGCATCCAGATTCACGTCGCCGAGATTCCCCGTGCCTTCCTCTGCGAGAAGTACGGGAAATCGGCGCCGGAGGTCCTCGAAGAGGCCGGACTCCTGGGTCCGGACGTGGTGGCGGCGCACTGTATCGATCTGACCGACTCGGACATCGACATCCTTGCCCGCCACGGCGTCCATGTCGCCCATACGCCGATGACGAACTCCCTGGGGGGCAACGGCGTCGCCCGCGTTCCCGACATGATGGAGAAGGGCATCAATGTCAGCCTCGGCCACGACTGCTTCTTCACGCTCGACACGGCGGAGTACATCCGCTACGGGTATCTCGTTCACAAGGCACATCGGGCAAACCCGATGCTCATCCCGCCGTTCCAGGCCCTCGACCTGGCACTCGGGAATGCAGCGACTGCCTTGGGACTAGGAGAGGAGATCGGGAGCCTGCACGAAGGAAAGCGGGCGGACATCCTCCTCATCAAGCCCGACGCGCCGTCGCCGGTCACGCCGTCGACGGTCGTCCCGTACTTCACGATGACCTTCCGAGGATGCGAGGTGCAAACCGTCGTCGTCGACGGCGAGGTCGTCGTCGAGGATGGCGCCTCCACTCGCGTTGACGAATCGCTTGTGCGGAAGGCCTGTGTCGAGCAGGCGGCGGCCCTCTGGAAACGCAACGGGATCGAGATACGGGCCGAGAGCATCAACCTGTAGGGTGCACGGTGCGTGGAACCGCGCAGGGAGGAGATCGTCGGAGTGGACGCAAAGGGAAAGGGACCGAAAGGGGATGCTGTGATGCTGCGCACCGAGTTCTGCGGTCTTGAGTTCGCGAATCCGATCGTCGTGCCCGCTGGAGTCCATGGCAGGGACGGCGATGTCATGTTGGCGGTCAGTGAGTCGGGAGTGGGCGGCGTCTGCACCAAGACGATCGTCTCGCAGCCGGCCAGTGACGTGTTGCCGTGCTTCTCTGCGGTCCGAGCGGGCATGGTGAACTCGGTGTTCGGCTCAGACAAGACGAGCGAGTACTGGTTTACCGAGGGCCTCAAGCGAGCGAAAGAGGGGAAGGCGAACGTCATCGCAAACCTCGCGGGATTCACGCCCGAAGAAGCTGCCGCGCTTGCCGCGTCTGCGGTGCGTTGCGGTGCGGATATGATCATGCTTCCCACGCACTGCCCCCACATGGGGGAGATCCTCACGGCAATGTTCCCGGAGATGAACTTCCCCGAGCCGAGCCTCACGGACGTCGAACCGATGAAGGCCTCGGTCAGGGCGATCAAGGACGCCGTCGATGTTCCGGTCGTGGTCAAGCTCTCGGGAACCTACGCCCACATCACCTCGGAGTGGGCCGCGGGGGTGAAGGAGTCTGGGGCCGACGGGGTGGCGTGCGCTGACGCCCTGGGACCCGCCCTCGCCATCAACACGAGGACGGGACAGCCGGTGCTGGGCGGTCCGCGCGGGGTCGGAGGGTTGACCGGGCCCGCCATCATGCCGATCACGCTTCGGATGACACTGGAGATGGCCGTGTGGTCTGACCTGCCGGTCATCGGAGTGGGCGGCGTGAGCACGGCGGACGACGTTCTCCAGTATGTGATGGCCGGTGCAACATTGGTGGGGGTGTGCACTGCCGGGCACATGAAGGGAACGGGTGAGTACCGCGGGCTCATTGACGATCTCGGAAAGCGGATGGGGGAGCTGGGCATTGCCAGTCTCGAGGACATTCGCGGTTTGACGATCCGGAGGATCGAACAGCGGAAGGCCGACGGCAAGATTGCCGTGACGGAGCCGATGGCGCCGGGGGTCGACGCGGAGAAGTGCACTGCGTGTGGTGCATGCGAGCGGGTATGCGCCTACGGGGCGATGACGGTGGGCGACGGAAACGCGGCGGCGGTCGATGACGCGACCTGCATCGGCTGCGGCCTCTGCGTCAGCGTCTGCCGCTTCGATGCCCTCGAACAGGAGTACTACGGCCGGACGATGCTCTAGGTCTCGACGCATGACGGACGGAGTCTGATCTTGGCCTACCTGCGAATGGAAGGGATCACGAAGTTCTTTGCCGCGAGCGGCGTGCTCGCCAATGACGCTGTGGATCTCGTGGTCGAAGAGGGAGAGATCCATGCCGTGATCGGCGAGAACGGAGCCGGTAAATCCACCCTCATGAAGCTTCTGTACGGGTTGGAGCACGCCGACGCGGGAGAGATCACGTTCCGCGGTGAGAAGGTCGCGATCAAGGACCCGTTCGTCGCGAATCGGCTCGGCATCGGGATGGTGCACCAGCACTTCAAGCTCGTCTCCGACTTCACCGTCGCAGAGAACGTCGTGCTCGGATCGGAGCCCCGGGCGCGAGGCCCCTTCATCGATCGGAGGTCGGCCGTACGGGATGTCTCGAAGGTCATCGAGGAGCACGGCTTCAGCGTGGACGCCAAGCGCAAGGTTCAGGACCTGACCGTCGGGCAGATGCAGCAAGTCGAGATCGTCAAGATGCTTTACCGCAACGCGGAGCTTCTCATCCTGGACGAGCCGACGTCCGTGCTGACGGAACAGGAGATCGAGAGCCTGTTCAACACGCTCAAGAACCTCCTTGGCCGCGGGAAGACGATCATCCTGATCACGCACAAGCTCGAAGAAGTGATGCAGATGTCCGACCGAGTCACCGTCATGCGGGACGGGAAGGTCGTCGCGGTCCGAGACACCAAGGATGTCGACAAGCGGGAGCTGAGCAGGCTGATGGTCGGGAGAGACATCCTCCTCGAAGTGGACCGCAAGCCCCCGACGTACGGCGATCCCGTCCTCGAGCTGAAGGACGTCACCATCCGTTGCCGCGGGCAGGGGCGGCCGCTGCTCGACAGGATCAGCTTCCAGGTGCGATCGGGAGAGCTCGTGGGGATCGCGGGCGTCGGAGGAAACGGGCTCGCGGAGATCGAAGACGTCATCGGCGGACTGCGCCGCGCGACCTCGGGACGTATCTTCCTCCACGGTGAGGACGTCACTGCGCTGGGTCCGGAACCGCTGCGAGAGGTGGGTCTGGCGTACGTTCCCGCGGACCGGTTGCGCCGCGGAGCGAGCTTGCCGACGACAGTGCGGGAGAACTGCATCGTCACGAAGCACCACGACTTCCTCCGAACCGGGATCCTCCAGAAACGAGGCATTCGCGCGTTCACCGAACGCCTGATCGAGCACTTCTCCATCGATGCTGTCGAGGGCATGCCCGCGGGGAACCTCTCTGGCGGGAACATCCAGAAGATGATCCTGGCGAGGGAGCTGGCGGCGGAGACCGACTTCATCCTCTTCTCGGAGCCAACCTGGGGCCTGGACATCGCCAGCAGCCAGTTCGTCTACGAGAAGATGCTGGAGCTGCGACAGCGAGGAGCGGGGGTCCTGCTCATCTCCTCGAATCTGGACGAGATTCTCGGGCTGGCGGACACCGTTCTGATCATGTACAGGGGGAGAATCGTGGGGCGGTTGGAGAACACGGAGTCGTTGAGTAAGGAGATCATCGGCGAGTACATGCTCGGCCTGCGGGACGACTCGCAAAGCCCGAGCGCGGTCGCGTCAGCAGAGGGCAGTCGTGGATAGGAAGCGCATCGCGGGCCTTCTGAGCAGCACCACGGGCCTCGCCCTGACGGTGGGCATCGCCTTTGTCATCGTCATCATCCTGATCTTCGTGCTCAGCAAGGAGCCCGGAAGAGCGATCTACTACTTCTTCGTCGGCCCGTTCACCAAGTCGTACTACTTCGGCAACATGCTGAACCAGTCGATCGGGCTCATATTCACGGGGCTCGGGATTGCAGTTGCCTTTAGGTCTTCGACATTCAACCTCGGCGGAGAGGGGCAGGCCTACGCGGGGGCGATGGCGGCAACCGTGATCTGCCTCTCGCTGCCCAGCCTCACAGGCATCGTCGGTGGGACGGCGGCGATCCTCGGCGCGATCGCGACGGGGGCATTCCTTGCGGGGCTCTCCGGCTTCTTCCGGATGCGCTGGGGAACGGATCAACTGATCTCGTCCTTCCTGATCTCCGCGGCGGTGATCCTCATCGTCAACTACCTCGTCACCGGACCGCTGGACGATCCGACGAACAGCATGCTGACCACGGCGCGCATCGGGCAGCAGTACCAGTTCCTGAGGATCTTCAAGCCATCGAAGCTGGACATCAGCATCGTTTTCGCGGTGGCGGCCGCGATCGCGACGTACTTCTTCATGCAGCGATCCCACTGGGGCTACGAGATGCGGATGTGCGGCATCAATCGTGAGTTCTCCAGGTATGCCGGGATCAACGTCGCCAAGTACCTGATGGTCCCGATGGCGATCAGCGGGGGCTTTCACGGCCTGGCGGGGGCCGTCGCCGTGATGGGGACCCACTACCGCTGTCTCAAGGGGGTGACCGCGGGCCTGGGCTGGAACGGGATCGCCGTCGCTCTCATCGCCAAGAACAACCCCGTCGCGGTGATCCCGGCGGCGCTCTTCTTCGCCTACTTGGACGCCGGCGCGCGCGCCGCGATGCTGCACGCGGATGTCACGTTCGAGCTTGCGAAGATCGCCCAGGCGGTGATCTTCTTCCTGGTCACGGCGCAGGCGCTCTACGGCTTCTTCACCACGAGGAAGCGGGTGGCGGCATGAGCAACACGTCGTTCCCCATCCCGATGCTGCACAGCACGATCCGGATCATGGCGCCGTTCCTCCTTGCAGCGATCGGAGGGCTGTTCACGGAACTGGCCGGGATGCTCAATATCGCGCTCGAAGGGCTGATGCTCATCGGCGCATTCTTCAGTGTCATCTTCGCCGCAGCCACCGGTAGCCTCTTCCTCGGCATCGCACTCGGCATCGTGGCCAGCGTCCTCGCGGCGTACATCTTTGGGTTCATCAGTCTTCACCTGCGGGCCAACATCTTCATCACGGGTCTTGCCACGAACGTCTTTGCCGAGGGCCTCACCATGGTTCTCGCGTTCCAGATCTTCGGCAACAAGGGAGTCATCCGCTTCGCGAATCTCCCCCGACTCCCGGTGTTGTCGAATCCGTCGCTGCAACGAATCCCCGTACTGGGGGACATCCTCGTCGGACACAACATCCTTGTCTACGTCAGCTGGCTCATGGTCGTGCTGGCGTCGATCGTGATCTACAAGACGGCGTTCGGGCTTCGCGTGCGCGGGACCGGCTCCAATCCGGGGGCGGTCGAAGCGACGGGCTTGAGTCCAAGGCGCTACCGGATGTACGCGATCCTCATCTCGGGGTTCACGTGCGGCCTCGCCGGCGCCATTCTGAGCCTGCAGCTGGGCGCCTACGTGCCCGGCGTCACGGCGGGTCGGGGCTGGATCGCGCTGGTGGCGATCTACCTCGGCAACAAGACGCCCCTCGGGATCCTCATTGCGTGCATCGTGTTCGGGTTTGCCGAGAGCCTGTCGAACTACGCTCAGGGCGTGATCGACGTTCCCGCGGACTTCATTCTCGCCTTCCCGTATATCATCACGGTGGTGGCAATGATTGCGTACTCGATGATCAGGCACTACCGACTCCGCGGGAGTGAACGATAGGAGCAGCTTGCGCGGGAGTCGCTCGCCGCGTGGGCACTTGCGCGGCGCCCGACTTGGGCGTTTGATGAGCAGAGATCGTGGGGCCGGCGTTCAGGGTCCAGAGGAAGAGAGATAGGGGAGCCGCAGATGAAAGCAGCCGTCCTGCTAGAACCGAGGAAGATCAGGATCCAGGATGTCGAGGATCCGGTCATGACCGATACCCGGGTCCTGGTAAGGATCAGGAACTGCGGGATCTGCACGTTGGAGCAGCGGCTCTACACTGGGGACTTGAAGATCGGCTACCCGATCGTCCCTGGGCACGAGGCGTCCGGCGAGATCGTCGAGATCGGCGCGAGGGTCATTGGCGAGTTCACTCCCGGCATGCCGGTGGCGCTCGATCTCATCACGCGCTGCGGGCAGTGCTACTTCTGTCGGACGGGGCGATCGAACCTCTGCTCCAACCGCTTCAAGCCGGGACAGCAGGTCCTCGGCGGGTTCGGCGAGTACATCGCCGTCAGGGGAAGACAGGCCCATCCCGTCGCGGAGAACGTGTCTCTGCGGGAAGCCGCGTTTGTGGAGCCCGTCGCATGCTGCATCCGATCGCTGAAGAAGCTGCGGGTTGAGCTCGGGGAGAGCGTGCTCATCGTCGGCGCTGGCCCGATGGGGATCATGCACCTTCAGGTCGCGCGGGCGATGGGGGCTCGGGTGTTCGTGTCCGACCCGAATGCAAAGCGTCTGGACGTGGCGAGGAGTCTTGGGGCGTTCGCCGGCATCGATCCGTCAAGCGTGGACATGGAGGAGGCGATTCGATCGGAGACCGGCGGCATCGGCGTCGATGCGTGCGTCGTCACCAGTCCGGCCCAGGCGGCGCTCGAGTCGGGGATCTCGGCGCTGGCGAAGGCCGGGCGGCTGAACATCTATACTTCGTACATGGAAGAGATGCCCCTTCCGATGGATGCGAACAAGATGCACCGAAACGAGAGTCTCATCACGGGCAGCGAGGGCCGAACCGAGTTCGACTTCCACCAGGCGGTGAAGCTCATCGGGTACGGGATGGTCGACGTCAAGCCGTTGATCTCTCAGGTCGTCGGTCTCGAGAGCATCGCGGAGGGTATTGAAGCAGCCATGTCTCAGGACACCCTGCGCGTGTTGCTGGAACCATGATCCTCGCTCTGGACATCGGGACGACAGGCCTCAAGGGTGCGTTGCTCGAGGAGGACGGCACGCCGCGTGAGGTCGGGGAGAGGTCGCTCCCGCTGTCGAGCGACATCTCTGATCCTCTCCGCCACGAGACGGATGCCTGGGAGTGGGTACGGAGGATCCGGGATCTGTGCACCGAGTTCGGTCTCTCGTCGGAGATGAAGCCGGCGGCCGTCGCGGTGAGCGGAAACGGTCCCACGCTGGTCCCCGTCGGGCATGATGATCGGCCGCTGCGCCCCGCGATGCTCTGGATGGATCGCCGTTGCGTCGACGAGGCGGCGGCCATCTCGGAGATCAACGGATTCTACGTGGATCCGACGTTCTACCTGCCGAAGGCCCTTTGGTTCCACAGCCACGAGCCGGAGGTCTACGAGAGGACGAGGTACTTCTTCGCATGCCCCGAATACATCACCTACCTGCTCACGGGGCGTGCGGCAACCGTTCTTCCTGCCGTCGGGTTCGAGTCGTACATCTGGACTGAGGAGTTGGTCACGCAGCTGGGGATGGAGTGGAGCAAGTTCCCCGACCTCGTGAGGCCGGGCGAACCGATGGGGGTGACGACAGCAGTGGGAAGCGACCTGCTGGGCGTGCCCGAGGGGGTCCCGGTCT
>CP070725.1:1023986-1028096 GCA_020350845.1 Candidatus Bipolaricaulota bacterium | reverse complement strand
GTCTCTGGCTTCGCCTCTCCGGCTCTCTCGCACTAAGGGGTGTACTCAGCGTCCTGGGTTGGCCCCCAACTCAGCGTCCTGCGTTGGCCCACAATCGTAGAGGAACTGGATCTCCACGAGCTTCGCACTCGCCGCGAATGCATCGGGCGGGAAGACTAGTTTCAGGGTGCGCACGGACACGCTCTCCTTCCCGAAGGACACGGGAATCGCCATTGTCCGAGGAAGGCTTGTCGGAAGGTTCAGCCCACTCAGATCAGGCATTCTCGTAATGCTGGGCGCGCGCTGGTTCGCCCGCGCGAGGTGGATCTCGAAGCTCCGGGGCCAGCTTCCCGCCCAGCGCAGGACGAGGCCCTTCAGTGGCAGTGGATGCTCCTGGACAAGGTCGATCATGATCTCTGTGTCCTTCTGCATGCGCTGAGAGCTCGATCCAGCGGCAAACGACCAGGAGACATCACGCCCGTCCGGGATCTGTCCTCTTCCGACAATCGCAGACGGGCCGGTCACGCGCACGCCGTCCTTCGCTGTCTTCGCGTACTCAACGAGCCTCTCTAGGAGCGGGGCGTAGTGCGCGTCCCAGAATGGATCGTGTACCTCGGGGATCCTCTCCCGCCGCACGAGCCGAGCAAAGGTTGTCTCGTAGAACAGCCTGCTGCGGTCAAAGATCGGATAACCGTGTCTGTTGAGATCGATGCCGAATCCTAGGATCTTGCGCCCTCCGTCCAGCCATTCCGAGCCCGCCGGAGTCAGCTGGTACAGATCGTCGAAGTGTTCCGTCGAGCGAACCCGATCCGGGCTGCCCGCGTTGCCGTCGAGCAGTGTGACCTCGACTCGATACACGGCGCCACTTCCTGTCCGGTGGATCGTCATCTCGTTGATCATCATGCTGTGGCTGTTGCCGTCCCAAGACGCTGACGACTCGTCGTACTTGCGTATCAGAACGTAGGAGCCAGGAGCCGGTGCGGTGACTCCCGGCTGGAAGTCCGAGTAGTCGAGATCCTCCCAGTTGATCCATCGCCCACGCCCGCTGAACAGCGGCAGGAGATCAAGGATCTCCTCGATCATGTAGAACGAGCGGATTGCCTCGGTGTTCGTCAACTGCCAGTCCAGGTGCCACGAGCTGTTCCTATAGCCCGTGCTGTACGGAATTCCCTTCTCTCGATGCCAGTACGAGATCGTCTCGGAGCACCACGCCTCACGCTCGTAGGGGTTCATCCCCAGGACATCGAGTAGTTCGAGAATCGCTGCCATCGTCGTCGCGTCGCTCGAGCCGTTGATACCCATCCGCATCTGATAGAACGGCTTGCCGCCGTTGCTGACGCAGGACTCGACCGTCCCGACCGTGTCTAGAGCCACATCCTGAATCCACGTCCCACTAGGGCTCCACGTCGCCGTGCTGTCGAAGCAGGCGCAGTCAGGACTGTCAGAGTTGTAGCACGGCGCGAGCCCAACGACGCTCACGCCGAAGATGATGCCGGCACACACGAGTAGCTTCCGCATCGCTCCCTCCTTTCCTTTCGCCTCCAAGTGAAGAGCCGCGAAGCCGGCGGCGGAGGCCTACGGCTTCGCGTTGAGGTGCGTGGGGGACCGCTGTCGTCTGGATCCACTGACCATGGCGTCTCCATCGGATTCCCGTGCTGGATTGTCGGAGATGATCCCACCGCGCTCGGGCCAGGAGCGGATCCTCTGGCCACAGGCGGTGACTCAACTGCTCCGCAACAGCACACAGCATCTACCCGCCGGCCCTCGACAGGGTTTCCCAGTCTGCTCAAACGCTCAGAGTAGACCCCACTCACCGCCGAGAGGCAAACCAACGCGTTCTACATCCGGTCCTCCAGGGTCCTCACAACTAGCCCCGGCGTTCGTCTGACGGACAGCCTCGCCAGAAGCCCCAAGAAGCTCAGAGGCCTCTTCACAAGAGCAGCCTCAGAGTGTGGTCTGGGCGCCCCGCGCCCGAGGGAAGTCGAGCCCGGGAGAGCAGCGGAGAAGCTTTGCCGGGGGTCAGCAGCCCGAGGATCGGAAGGCGTCGCGCAAAGCGTCGGCGACGCAGCGCGGGACGAACGGCGAGACGTCGCCGCCGTAGCGCGCGACCTCCTTGATCAGCGACGAGGACAGGAAGCAGTGGCGCGCTTCGGCCATCAGGAACACGGTCTCGAGGTCGGGATCGAGACGGCGATTGGCGAGCGCCATCTGGAGCTCGTACTCGAAGTCGGTGACCGCCCGCAGCCCGCGGATGAGCGCACGGGCGCCGATCGTCCGCGCGAACTCCGCGAGCAGGCCGTCGAATCCGACCGCTTCGACGTCGTCGGCGCCGATCTCCTTGAGCACGCAGCGGACCAGTCCCAGCCTCGTCTCCGCCGGGAAGAGAACGGCCTTGCCGGGGTCATTGGCCACGGCGACCACAACTCGAGGGAAGACCTCACGGGCCCGATTCAGGATGTCCAGGTGCCCGTTCGTGATCGGATCAAAGCTTCCCGGGTAGATCGCCGTCGCTGCGTCCATTGAGCGCAGTGTAGGGTCTGGCGTCAGCAGGCGCAATGCGCGTTCCGAAGCGCGCTGCGGTCGACTCGCGCCGCCTCTCCAGGAGCGTATAATGCGCCAACTCCAGCGCTTCATACAGAGGGAGGACGGATGGCAACGTACCGTATCGCCTGGCTGCCAGGAGATGGCGTCGGCGCGGAGGTGTTGGACGCGGCGAGCAAGGTGCTCGACGCGGTGGGATTCGAGGCGGAGTATGTTCCGGGTGACATCGGCTGGGAGTTCTGGAAGACCGAGGGGAACCCCCTTCCCGACAGGACCGTCGAGCTGCTGAAGTCGACCGACGCCTGTCTCTTCGGAGCGATCACCTCGAAGCCGAAGGACGAGGCGGCGGCAGAGTTGGCCCCGGAGCTGCGAGACGCGGGGTACGTGTACTCGAGCCCGATCGTGGGGCTGAGGCAGCTCTTCCAGCTGCACACCAACCTCCGCCCGTGCAAGGCCTATCCCGGGAACCCGCTCAACCTACGCGACGACATCGACCTCGTCGTCTTCCGTGAGAACACGGAGGGCCTCTACGCAGGCGTTGAGTTCCATCCCGTTCCCGACGGGGTGCGCAAGGCGCTCGAGGAGCATCCCAAGATGAAGCGCTTCGCGGAGGTCGACGGCACGGACATGGCGATCTCGACCCGCGTCTTCACCCGCGAGGGCTGTCGCACGATCCTCCGCGACGCGTTCGAGTACGCGAAGACGTTCGGCTATCCCACGGTGACCGTCATCGAGAAGCCGAACGTCATCCGCGAGACCTCCGGCCTGATGGTCCGCGAGGCGCGCGCGATGGCCGAGGAGTACCCCGGGATCGAGCTCTGGGAGACGAACATCGACGCGATGTGCATGTGGCTCGTGAAGAACCCGCAGGACTACGGCGTGCTCGTGTCGTCGAACATGTTCGGGGACATCATCTCCGACCTCGCGGCGCAGATCGTCGGCGGACTGGGATTCGCAGGCGCGGGGAACATCGGAGACAACTTCGGCGTCTTCGAGCCGACGCACGGGTCGGCGCCGAAGTACGCGGGACAGGACAAGGTCAATCCGATCGCAACGATCCGCGCGGCGAAGATGATGCTCGACTACCTCGGGGAACGTGAGAAGGCCGAGCATATCGAAGCTGCCGTCGCCCGCGTGATCGCCGAGGGCACGAAGCGCACCTACGACATGGGCGGGAGTTCATCCACGTCCGAGGTGGCGAGCGCCGTCGCCGAGGCCGCGGCGTAGGAGGTCAAGATGACATCGATCAGTCGGAAGATGTCCCGGTTCGCGCTCGATCTTCAGTACGACGCGATCCCGGAGAACGCACGGCATGAAGCGAAACGCTTTCTCCTCGACAGCGTCGGCTGCGCTCTCGCGGCGCTCGATCTGGAGGACATGCAGGCGGCGCACCGCTACATCGTCGAGCTCGGCGGGACGGAGCAGGCGACGATCATCGGGCACGGAACGCGCACGAACATGGCCAACGCGACGCTGATGAACGCCCTCCTCGTGCGCGCGATGGACTACAACGACATCTACTGGAAGCAGGACCCGTCGCACCCGTCGGACATCCTCCCCGCCGCGCTGTCGGTCGGGGAGTTCCGTCGC
>CP070725.1:1018481-1023886 GCA_020350845.1 Candidatus Bipolaricaulota bacterium | reverse complement strand
GATCGCGCTCCATGATGCCTACAACGGCCTCAGTCCTTTTTAGGAAAGGATACCCCAATGAAAGCAATGGTTTACACAGAATACGGACCACCGGACGTCGTTCTTGAGCTACAAGAAGTAGAAAAACCGACGCCCAAGGAAAATGAAGTCCTGGTACAGGTTTGTGCGGCATCGGTAAATTACTGTGACTGGAGCTTTGTGAGAGGCAAGCCGTTCATTGTCCGCCCGGCGTACCAGGGACTGTTCAAACCCAAGAATACGATCCTCGGAGCGGACATCGCCGGGCGGGTTGAGGCGGTTGGCGCAAACGTCACGCAGTTTCAGCCAGGGGATGAGGTATTTGGGGAGATAGGCAGCTGTGGTTTGGGCGGTTTTGCCGAGTACGTAGCTGTTCCTGAAGATGCATTGGCGCTCAAGCCGGCCAATCTGACCTTCGAGGGCGCAGCGGCGGTCTCCGGCGAGACGATCGAACGGAGCTACAAGCGCAGCAACGACGGATGCTTCGCCTGCCCCGTCCGGTGCAGTCGCCAGATCCGCGTCGACGATCCAAGGTACGCGGATCTCGCAATGGAGGGACCGGAGTACGAGCCCCTTGCGGGCTTCACCGCGCGCGTAGGGGTCACCGACCTTCCGCTGGCGCTGCACGCAGTCGATCGATGCAACCGCCTCGGACTCGATGCAATCACGACGAGCGAGGTCATCGCGTGGTCGATGGAACTCACGCAGTGCGGCCTCCTCTCGCGGGACGAAGCCCACGGACTCGACCTCCGCTTCGGGGCCGGGGAGAGCGTCCTCGCCTTGATCGAGGCGATCGCCACGAGAGAAGGCTTGGGGGATCTTCTTGCCGGCGGCGTGCGCGCCGCGGCCGAGCGACTCGGGCGCGGCGCGGAGATCGCCATGCACGTCAAGGGACTGGAGCTCTTCCAGGCCGATGTCCGTGCGATGAAGGGCTACGCACTGGGAAACGCGGTGTCCAGTCGCGGGGCGGATCATCTCCGTTCGGAGCCATGGTTCGAGTTCTCCGGTGACGAGACCACAGCACGTTCGAGGTTCGGAGACGCGGCCGCATCGCATCGGCTTGCATGGAAGGGGAAGGGACGGCTCGTGGCTTGCTTCGAAGAAATGGCCGCGGTGTGCGATGCCCTCGGGATGTGCAAGAACCTCTATAACAACATGGGCGTTCTCGATTGGGACGAGACGGCCGAGATCCTCTCCGCGGTCGTCGGAGGCCGCTGGTCCGGAGAGGACGTGCAGCAGGTGGGCGAGCGCATCGTGAATCTCGAAAGGGAACTCAACCGCACGTGGGGCATCGACCGGAGAGACGACACGCTACCGGCGAGGTTCCTTCGCGAGCCGGCGGGTCCTGCGGATTCGCCGTCGTCGGGATCGATCGTCGAGCTCGCGCAGATGCTAGACGAGTACTACCAGGCACGGGGGTGGGATCGGGACACGGGCCTGCCCACGAGAGAGAAGCTGCAGGCATTGGGATTGGAGGTATCGGACTGAATGAACCCACTGTGGATCCACGTTACGGAGGTCACAGGAGTGTGCACGGGATCCGCCCCGATGGCCGCGGGAATGGGGTTCGTCGTCGAAGATGGCTCCCTCCGCGTCCCGGGAGCGCACCCGATCTGTCTGTTCGCGCTGCAATCCCTTCTTCCCCTGTTGCCCGCCAAGGAACGACGGATCGAAGAGGATCCCACGGAGGACTGGATGTGGCGTGTGCACGCTGTGCAGTGCCCCGACCCCAAGGGGCGTGTGGTGTGGCGTATCGATCCGTGCGTCCCAGATCACGTCCCCACCGCGTACCGACGCCTCCCGGAACCGTGCGCCGGCGATCTTCTGATCGAGGTCGAGGAGGTTCGTGGGAAGTGCACCTCCGGGATGCATCCCGGCGGGCGTCTTCTCGCGCGGGGAAGCAGCCTGTATATCCCGGAGCCGTTCTGCCTCTACGCGCTCGCCGCAGTGCTTCCGCTTCTCCCTGCCGTGCAGCGCCCGCTTCCTGAGGATGACTGGCTCAACAGGGAGAACCGGGTGATCTGTCCCGATCCCGCAGGCAATGTGGTGCTCGGACTGCATCGTGTCCCGTAGCGCACGGAGTCGTGCGTCCTCCAGGCGACGCCGAGCGGCGAGGGCGACAAGGAGACTGCAGGCAACGTTTCTGAGGCCAATACTGCGCTCATGGTCGGCGAAAAGCAGAGCCGCCACTGATGGCTCGTGCGAGGCCGGAACACTGACTCACCGATCAAGCGGCGGCTCGAAAGCTCTCGTAGGTGGTGAACCACCACCCACAGACCTTGTACCCCGTCGCCTTGTGCAGCGCGGGGACGACGGCGACTCGAGCACCGCCCGTTCGTCTCGTTCGCACGCCCCGAACGACGGCCCGCCGCGACCCGCATGGCGGGAACCCCGCGGCGCGTGACGAAACTTCCTTCGTGCACCGCTGTAGATGGGGCGGACGAAGCGAGGCGGCGTGCCGTCCTGGGGGCAGCACGACCAAACTCGCAGGCTGTCGTGACCTCGTTCCGCAGGAAGCCTGCACGAGGTACCGTCTACGGGTCCGGGCAGAGTTGGAACGACCTCCCTTGAGCGCTCGCCGGACCCGTTCCCTTTCCTATCGTGCCTCGGACGGAGGGTGGCGCCGATAGATGCTCCGTTCACGATCCATGAACTCATTCCACACGAGCTCGCGGCGAATCGTCGCCACGTCCGGGTGGTGCCTCGAGAGGATCGCGTTGACCTCGCTCTCGGTGTAGCTCCTGGCAGGCTCGAAGCGCTCGGCGAGCCACTCGAGGACGACCATCCGCTTCTTCCGCTTCGCCGGGAGCCGGCGCAGTCGATCGCCGTCGAGAAACGTCTGAAGCACCTTCTCTTCCCACGCCTCGAGCGCTCTCTCCATCCGCGTCCCTCCCACCGCTACTCCTTCTACTGCAAGCGCCTCCCGAGCGTCAACGAATCGTCCGCGGCTGTTCTCCCGACGCGAAGCGCGGCATACTCCGACGGGCGCGCCGGCAGCTCGAGGGAAGCGGTGTCGGCGAGGGAGGAGCGCAATGCGGTGGGATCCCCTTATGGAGTAGCAGACTCACTTCGTTGGTTCGCGCGGTTCGTTCACCCATCGACGGCGCAGCGCGGTCCTGTGGCACCGCTTCCGCGGTCCTGGGAGGGGCCAGGACACGATCCCTCAGGGGACGTGCGGGCGGTCTTCCTGGGCGACCTCATGGCCTCCGTCCGGGAGGGTCCCGTTCTCGCGTCCGCAAGTCTTCGCGAGCGGATCCGATCGGCCGACCTCGTGGTCTTCAACTGCGAGTCGCTCGTCTCGGATCGCCCGTTCATCGGCGCCCTGGTGTTCGTGATGAGTCAGGCATTCCTCGAACGATGTCTCGAGGCGCTGGGGATCGACCCCGCGAAGACGATCGTCTCCGTCGCCAACAACCACATTCACGATCGCGGTCCGGCAGGCTGCGAGGAGCTCATCGGCAGGCTAGAGGGGCTCGGGCTGACGCCGATCGGCGCGCGTGCGGGGAACCGAACGCCGATCGTGACGATCGAGCGACACGGACTTCGCCTCGGCTTCAGCGCGTGGACGGAGTGGATGAACCGCGACCGGCATCCGGCATTGTGTTCGGTGTGGCGCCCGAAGACGATCGACGAGGCAGTCGCCGCTTCCACAAGCACATGCGACACGCTGATCGGCTTCCCCCACTGGGACTACGAGTTCTGCCACTTCCCGACGGCGGCCACCGTGGCCCGTGCACATCGGCTGATCGACGAGGGATTCTCCCTCCTTGTGGGTCACCATCCCCACGTGCTGCAACCGATCGAGAAGCGGGGATCCGGCTTCTGTCAGTACAGCCTCGGGAACCTGACGCCCATGCCCGCGAGGATCGCGCACTGGGCGACGATGCTCGGCGCCATGCTCGAGGTCCGGCTCGCCGGCAGCTCGAGCGTCCATCCGGGGCGGGTGACCGCCTATGATGTGGTCCCGATCTTCGAGATTCGGACGGGACGATCGCTCGCCTTGCGTGAAGTCGAGGAGCTTCCCGCGCGGCTGCGAGCGAAGATCGACAGGCGGCTTGCGCTTCTCTTCCCGCCGAGGCAAGTCGCGAGGTAGGGTTGGGGCGCGAAAGGACGGCCGGCTGCAGCCTCCGTGGCTGAGGAGGCCGGGGGGTGGCCAAGAAGGGGGTGCTCATGTCCTCAGCGACACGCTCGCTGGCGCACGCGATCCGTGCAGTATCGATGGCATCCCTCGCCGCCATGCTCCTCCTCCCTTGGGCCGCGCGAGGCGCGACGTCGGTCGACGATCTGATCTCCGCCGCCGAGGAGGCATTCGCCGGCCGTCACCTCGAGGACACGATGTTCGCTGCCATCGCCCGCTATGAGGCCGTCTTGCCCCATCTCCCGGGGCTTCCCGTTCAGTCCCAAGCGTTCGTTCTCAACCGCCTCGCGCAGCTCTGCTACGAGGCGAGCACGTTCGAGACGGGATTCCGCAGCTCCGAGCGGGACTGGCTCGAGGCCGGGAAGGCCTACGGCTTTCGCAGCCTGAGACTCTGCCCGGGCTTTGCCGAATGGGAGGAGAAGGACTTCGCGCGGGCTGTCTCCCAGGTGATCGATCCTGCGGCCCTGTTGTGGACAGCCGACAGCTGGGGCGTCCTCTGCGGGCTGAGTCCGATCCAGGGAATGCTTTTCATCGGGCGCGTGAAGCTTCTGTTCGAGCGCTGCCTCGAAGTCGATCCGACGTACTGGGGCGGCAGCCCGCACAATGCCCTCGGCGCCCTGATGGTGGTTACACCGCCGACGCTCGGCGGAGATCGCGAGGCGGGACGGCGGCACCTCGAGCGAGCACTCGAAATCGATCCCACATTCCTACAGAACCACGTTGTCTACGCAGAGTACTGGGGCTTCACCTACGACGGCATGGGACGCGTGAGTGGCGTCCGCGACGCCGATCTCGTGCGCGCACAGCTGGCAGTCGTCCTCGACGAGCCGATCGGCGGTTGGCCGTTCTGGAACCGCGAGGCGAAGCGCGAGGCCGCGGCGCTCCTGCAGCGATTGGAGGAGATGACGGAATGACTCGGGCCGCGCTCGCCGCAGCGCTCGTGCTCATTCTGGCCCCGTCATGCTGCCTCGCGAGGCCCGGTGTAGGAGTGGAGGGCTTCGATTCCGGGACGAGGATCGTCCGAGAGGTCGCTGAAGCACTGACAGGCGAGGGGAGAAGCATTCTCGAGTGCTATCCCTCCGGCAGCAGGTTCTTCCTCGGAGCGATCAGCCTTCTTCCCGAACGAATGCGGATCGCCGCGATCGAGTGGGGGATGCGCCTCTCCGTCGGCCATCCTCGCGAACGCGCAGACCATGTGCGCGTGGCCGAACTTGCGCAGTGGTGTGTCGATCAGTATCCGCGCACCGGG
>CP070725.1:1015208-1018381 GCA_020350845.1 Candidatus Bipolaricaulota bacterium | reverse complement strand
GCACCTCCCGGACTAGGGCCATGATCCCCTCCGGGAGGCGATGACCAACGCCACCATGCCGAGGCTGAGAGCCGCAGCCGTCGTATCCCCGACCGACCAGCGTAGATCCTGCGTGCTCGTTCGCTTCGCGTAAAGGCCGAACGCACGACCCTTCATGGACATCGTAATCGTGTCCACACGCAGCAGCGCGGACACGAGGACCGGCACGAATGTGAAGCGGATCGCCCTGCGTAGCCATCGAGGACTGCGCACTGAGGTGCGGATCCCGCGCAGTCGCTGCGCCTCGCGTACCACCCGCAGTTCCTCCCGGAAGAAGGGGACGAAGCGCAGCGCCAGGATGAGAAGGAAGCCGTAACGATAGGGGATCCCCAGGCGGATGATCGCGTGCGCGAGCGCATCGGGGTCGGTCACCAACACGAAGAGGAAGCTCGACGTGAGGATCAGCAGGAAGCGGAGGGCCATCCCCGCGCCGGCTCGGAGCCCGGAGTCGGTGATTCCCGGTCCGACGCGGAACACCACGTCTCCGTCACGGGTCGCCAGCGCCTGCGCAGCAAACAGCAGCACGGCGAAGAGGACCACGAATCTCAGGCTCCGCAAGAGATCGCGCGGTCGCTCTCCGCACCACCACGCGAGGAAGACGACGAGGAGAAGGGCAACGACCTTGAGCACAGCGCTGCCGCTCCCGAAGGCAATCGTCAGGAACCCCGCGAGGAGGAGGACGTTTCCCGCAGGTCCCGCGCGACCTAGACCGGTCACCCCACTGCGTACCCGCCGCCGCGGAATCACCGGTCCCCCGCCCAGTACTCGGGGGTGAACGGGAGCACCTCCCGCTCTCGTAGCGCGCAGAAGACGTCCTCCGTCTCGCCGAGGATCGGATCGCGATCGAGGTAGAGAACGCGGTCACTGAGTGCTGCCACTAGAGGGATGTCATGAGAGACTAGGACGACGGCGGCGCCTCGATCGCGGGCTTCGAGGATCTGCGCAATGATCCATGCGACGTTGTGGCGATCCTGGCCGATGAACGGCTCGTCGAGGAGGACGAGCCTCGGCCCGAGCCGCAGCGCCGCAGCAAGCGTTAGCCGCCGCTGCTCTCCCAGCGAGAGCGAGAGCGGGGGAACGTCGTCCATTCCTTCAAGGTGTGCCTGGAAGAGCAGCGCGTCTCGATCTTCCGGCAGCAGCGGGCCGTCGATCTCCAGCTCGCGGCGCACGCTGCGCTCGAAAATCTGTTGGTGCGGATGTTGGAAGACCATGCCGATGCGCTCGACCGCGGCGTGACGCACCGTGCCCGCAGCGGGACGCAGGAGCCTCGCGAGCAGTCGAAGGAGCGTCGTCTTCCCGCCTCCGTTCGGACCGATCACACCGAGCACCTCGCCCTCGTGCGCGGAGAGCGACAGCCCTTCGATCACGGGGCCCAGCCCGTAGTCGAAGCGGATCTCCTCGAGCACCACCACAGGGCGAGAAGGCCTCTCGCCCCGGGCAACGCGGGACCATCCGAGACGAAGTCCCATCGCCAGGAGATCCTCCCGCCTCCGCGTCGGCCGTCGCGCCACCACCTGGCCCCGATCCATGACGAGAAGCCGGGGCTGAAGCGGCAGCAGGGGGCCGAGTCGATGCTCCGCGACGACGAGCGTCAATCCCGGGCCGCTGCCCAGCCGCCCGAGGGTCTCGAAGAGTCCATCGGCACCGAGAGGATCGAGATGCGCCGTCGGCTCGTCCAGGAGAAGCACGTCGGGCTCCATCGCGAGGATCGAGGCGATCGCCACCCGCTGCTTCTCGCCACCGGAGAGCGTGGTCGTCGATCGGTCCGCGAGGTGCTCGACCGCAGTGGCACGGAGCGCCTCCCGAACGCGTCGGCCGACCTCCTCCTCGGAAAGGCAGAGGTTCTCCGGTCCGAACGCGACCTCCTGCCGGACGCGCAGAGTGCACATCTGCGACTCGGGATCCTGTTGCACGAGGCCGACCTGCTGCGCGATCCGACAGGCGTCGTCGTGCAGCGGATCGAGATCCCCGACGCGTACGGTACCCTGGACGTCCGCGGCGAGGATCGACGGGATGAAGCCGGCCCACGTCCGCAGCAGCGTTGACTTCCCGCAGCCCGAGGGACCGGTCAGCGCCACGACTTCCCCTCGAGGGACGGCCTCTGTGACCCCGAGGAGCGCGGATCGGTCACGGTCCGGGAAGCGAACGGTCAGCCCGTCCGTCGCCAGCGCCGGCGTGCTACTCGACGACAACCCGGGCCACCTTCCGCACCCAGTGGGCGCCGTCGTAGTTCGCCGCGACCAGCCGAATCTCCTCCTCGTCGACCACGAGCAGGATCTCGTCATCGTCCATCACCTCGAGGAGCACGAATCGCGCCTCGTAACCATCGCTGGCGACCACCCGCACGCTCGTCGCGCCGGGTCGCGGCGCCGCCAGCGCGAGAACGTCCTTGAGGGGCACTCCCGTGTACGGAGCCGGGGGAACGTGACTCACGCTCCCGCGGAGCTCGGCGACGACGGTGACCTCCCGACCCGCCCAGCTCTCCGTCCGGAACTCGATCGGGGACTCCACGGCCCCTGTCACACGAACGACGCCCGGCTCGGCAAACGGCGTGTAGACGGAAACGAAGTAGAAGACGCCTCCTGCGAGGAGCGCGGACACGACGGCGAGGGTCGCGAGGTGGCGTCGCCATCGAACGCGGACACCTTCCACGCCGGCGGCTGCTTCGTGCGATCGAACCAGCCGCGCCGCGGCCAGCAGGCTGCGCAGATCCCACGCAAGGTAGCCACCCAGGAGGGCGCCGGACACGGCGGCCAGCCCGGCCATCACGAAGATGAACGCCATCGCAACCCCGGAGAAGTAGATCGCCTGAAAGACGAAGACATTCGACGCCGAGGCGATCGCCCCGGTGAGCATCGTCAGGCCAAGGGCCTCGCGGCGCGCGCTTCCCAGGCCGAGGTCGACCAGCAGTCCCTCGATCGAGGAAACGAGGACGATGACGACCCCGTGGGTTCCTCCGGAGAGGAACTCCACAAGCCCCTTCGTCACGCCCGTCAGCGTACCCGCGCCGAATCGACGAAGGAGAAGCCGTGCAAGCAGCGGCCAGAGCACGTGGAGTCCGGCGATGAGCTGGCCGGCTCCGAACGGCACCCCGAAGAGACGGTTGACGAGGTTCCCGAGGTATCCCACATACG
>CP070725.1:1010284-1015108 GCA_020350845.1 Candidatus Bipolaricaulota bacterium | reverse complement strand
GTAGGTGCTGATGGCATCCCCCGTGGACTCCACGATCGTCTTCTTCGGAACGGCCGACCTTGACGCGACCTCTCACTTCTACGAGGGGATCCTCGGGCTTCCCCTCGTGCTCGATCAGGGGCGGTGCCGGATCTACCGTTGCTCGCAAGACGGATTCGTCGGCTTCTGCCTGCGTAAGGAGCCTGTGCACGGCGAGCGGGCAATACTCACGTTGGTCTCCGACGACGTCGACGGCTGGGCGGATCGCCTTCGGGACGCCGGTGTGGAACTCGAGAAGGCCCCCGCACACAACGACGTCTACGGGATCTATCACCTCTTCGTCTACGATCCGAACGGGATTCTCGTCGAGGTGCAGCGCTTCGACGATCCGCGCTGGGCTGACGGGCCCTAGGGACAGGGACGCGTCGCACGCTCATCCGTTGGGCCCGTCCGCTGCGTGGGCCGACGGGCCCTAGCGGCCGGAACGCGCCGCACGCTCATCCACTCCTTCTCGCGCCCTGCTACGGCGCGCGCAATCGGGTATTGTCGTCTCAGCAGATGTTTCGGAGGTAGAGAATGAAGATCGGAATCGTCGTCTACTCGTGGTCGGGGAACACGCTGTCGGTCGCGGAGAAGCTCAAGGAGAGGCTTGCCGCCGGAGGGCACGACGTGGCGTTGGAGCAGGTCGCCCTCGCGGAGGAACGCAAGCAGGGAGCGCGGGAGTTCACGATCTCCGGCGCTCCTGACCCGAGTTCTTGGGACGCCGTCGTCTTCGGCGCGGCGGTGGAGGCGTTCTCGCTGTCTCCCGTTCTCAAGGAGTATCTCGGGGGGATCGCTCCGCTCGACGGGAAGAAGGTGGCGTGCCTGGTGTCGCAGCAGTTCCCGTATCCGTGGATGGGGGGGAACCGCGCGATCCGGCAGATGAGGAAGCTGTGCGAGTCGAAGGGTGGATCCGTCGCGGAAACGGCGGTCGTGAACTGGGCGAAGTCGAAGCGCGAGAAGACTATGGCCGCCGCGATTGAGCGGCTGAGCGCGGCATTCTAGCCGCCCGTCCTTCGCACGGGGCCATCGCCCGATTGTCCTCGCTCTTCGAGCAGATTGACTGCCGGCAGACCCCGCTGGGTGAGATCGTCCTCAGGCGTCGGCGCCTACTCGGGCTGGGAGGCATTGACGTCTACGAAGTCAAGCTCGACGAGGAATTCCTCATGTCGAGCCTGTTTCACGAAGCCGAAGTGGCGCTGGCGACGATCGTCCTCGGCAGGCTCGGCAGGCTCGGCGGCGAGGCCTGGGATGTTGTCGTCGGTGGGCTCGGACTGGGATACACGGCGCTGGCCGTTCTGGAGTTCCCTCAAGTGCAACGGCTTGTGGTGATCGAAGCGCTCGAGGCCGTGATCGACTGGCACGTGCAGCGGCTGGTTCCCAACGGCGTCCGGTTGACAGCCGATGCCCGCTGCATCTTCCATCGCGGGGACTTCTTCGCCCTCACGCGTGACGAAGGCTTCGACCCCGAGGGACCGGGGCATCGATTCGACGCGGTACTCCTCGACATCGATCACTCGCCGGACCATCACCTTCACCCGAGCCATGCTGGGTTCTACACCGAGGAGGGGCTGCGCCGACTGAGGCGCTCCGTTGCGCCTGGCGGTGTCTTCGGTCTGTGGTCGAACGACCCGCCGCAGGAGGGGTTCATGGAGCGACTGTCGAGGGTTTTCTCGGGCGTGGAGGGGCACCGGATCACGTTTCCGAATCCCCTGCAGAACGCGGTATCAAGCGCCGGCATCTACATTGCTCGTCGGGCGCCCGAGTCGTGACGCGGTCCACGAGGACGGCGCCGTTCGTGGAGACGGAGCATCTCGCAGCTTGCGGCCGAGCAGCGGGCGCGCTACCGTGAACAAGATGAGGGTCAGGTCCGCTCCGCGGAAGTCCTGACCGGGATGGTGAACTCATAACATGACAAACAAGGGAACGGAAGCACTGGCTCACGCGGCGGATACCGCGAACCTCGCGCTGTTCTGTGACTTCGAGAACATCGCGCTCGGTGTCAAGGAGGCGGAGTACCCCAAGTTCGACGTCGACAAGGTGCTTGAAAGGCTACTTCTCAAGGGAAACATCGTCGTCAAGAAGGCGTACTGCGACTGGGCGCGCTACAAGGACTTCAAGAAGCCGATGCACGAAGCATCGTTCGAGCTGATCGAAATCCCACACGTGCGCCAGTCGGGGAAGAACTCTGCCGACATCCGTATGGTGGTCGATGCGCTCGACCTGTGCTACACGAAGGAGCATGTCGACACGTTCGTGATCATCAGCGGCGACTCCGACTTCTCCCCGCTTGTCAGCAAGCTGCGGGAGAACAACAAGACCGTGATCGGGGTCGGGGTCAAGAGCTCGACATCGGAGCTGCTGATCGCGAATTGCGACGAGTTCCTCTTCTACGACGATCTCGCGAGCCGACGCCGCGCCAAGCCCAAGGCGCGCAAGTATCCCCCGAAGAAGGCCTCCGGAGCTGCGAGTGCCAAGGCGAAGCCGATCGACCCGAAGAAGCAAGAGGCGTGGGATCTCGTCGTCGAGACGTACGAGGCACTCGTCGGGGAGCGCGGCGAAGGCGAGAACATCTGGGGCTCGATGATCAAGCAGACCCTCAAGCGCCGGAAGCCGGGGTTCAGCGAGTCGTCGTACGGCTTCCGCTCGTTCGGGCAGCTCCTCGATGAGGCGGGCAAGCAGGGGATCCTCCAGCTCCAGCGGGACGAGCGCTCGGGCGGCTTCATCGTCCGCAGTGCCAGCTAGCATCACACCGAGATCGGAGGCGCGATGAAGAAGTCGCTCGGACGGAAGACGCTGGTGACACCGACGCCGGTGTGGGTCGTCGGAACGTACGACGCTGACGGCAAGGCGAACATCATGACGGCGGCGTGGGCCGGGATCTGCTGCTCCAAGCCGCCCTCTGTCTGCGTTTCACTGCGCGAGGCGACGTACACCTACCAGTCGATCGTCGATCGGGGAGCGTTCACCGTGAACCTTCCGACCGTCGAGCAGGCCGTCGCCGCAGACTACGCGGGGATCGCGACGGGTCGAGAGGCCGACAAGTTCGCCGTCGCGGGACTGACCGCCGAACGCGCGGGAGAAGTCGATGCCCCGATCGTCGCAGAGCTCCCCCTCAACGTGGAGTGCAAGCTGATCCACACGCTGAAGATCGGGCTGCACACCCTCTTCGTCGGGGAGATCGTCGATGTGCAGGCGGACGAAGAGATCCTTGGGGAGAAGGACCGTCCCCTCCTCGACAAGCTCCGACCGTTCGTGTTTGCGACGACCGAGGCGACCTATCGCGCGATCGGCGAGCCGATCGGCCCCGCGTTCGAGCTCGGCAAGGCGCTGATCGGGCCGGAGTAGCTGGCTACGGGCTCTTCGTCGTCCGCCGCAGGTGCACGAGGCACTCCGTGAAGACGACGAGGAAGACGATGTCGATGATCCCGAAGATGAGGGCGAACAGGATGTGCGGGATGTCGCCGACCGTGAGATGGAAGAAGGCGATCGCCGAGTAGGCGGCCTTGTAGAGCGCGCCGATGAGGATCAGGTCCCGATTGCGGCGCAAGTCGCCGAGGACGATCAGCAGGTAAGCGATGCCGATCACCAGCAAGAACGAGCCGAGCAAGGTGACGAACGCATTGGAGTACGGAAGGTCGATCCCCAGCCACCGGAAGGGGACCCGATAGAAGAACGTGAACACGATGCCGAGCACGATGTCGTAGACCGCCGCCGCGAGGAACACCGCCTTGTAGACCGCCACTCTCCGCTTCGTCATGGCCCCTCCCTTGAACCTGCCCCCTCTCGTGGACCTCCTCTGAGCGTCTACCCTTCGAGCGTGCGCCGTCCGAAGTGCGGCGACTCCCGGACGCTCCGCTTGAACTTCGCCTGCCGGGCCTGCGTCTCCTCCTCAGAGTAGATCGCCTCGGCGAGCCAGAGGAATCCCGCCTGCAGCTCCTCGACGGTCATCCCCTTCGGTCGATGGTTGATGTCGAACAGCGTACACAGCTCCCATGCGTCCTCTCGCAGGATGCGTCCCTCGTCCTTCAGCCTCTCGTAGAGCGGTGTCCCAGGAAACGGCGTGAGGAAGGTGATCTGGATGTCGTACAGCCCGAGCTCGCGGGCGAAGTCGAAGACCGTCCGGAAGGTGTCGGGGGTGTCGCCGTCGAGACCGAGCACGAAGCATCCGATGACCCGGATCCCGTACGACTGGATCCGCTCGATCGCCGCGGCGTAGCCCTCGAGCTGCCTGCGCTTCCAGTTCGCGTTCAGCTCGATCCCCTCGAGGCTCGCTGCGCTCGGGCTCTCGAGCCCGATGAGCACCATCTTGCAGCCCGAGTCGCGCATCATGCCCAGCAGATCCGCATCCTGGCCGATGGAGACGTCCGTCTCGGCGAACCACCGGATCCGTTGGCCGAGGAGACCATGAACCAACTCGCGGGCGTGGGCGAGCTTCGCGAAGCTGTTGTCGTCCGCGAATTCGATGAACGGTCGTGCCCAGATGCGCTGGATCGCGTCGAGCTCGGCAAGCACCTTGGCGACGGGCTTCACCTTGTAGCTCGGGGAGATGATTCGTGAGCTGGCGCAGAACTCGCACCGGTGGGGACAGCCGCGCGCCGTCTGGACGGTCAACCGGTTGTAGCGATCCGGTTCGAGGAGCTCGAATCGGGGCATCGGCGCCTGCGCGAGGTCGAAGCCCCCGAGGGGCGACTGCCTGTAGAACGGCTGCAAGGCGCCGCGCTTCAGATCAGCGAGGAGTTCGAGCCACAGCTCCTCCCCCTCACCGACCAGGACACTCGTGCAGTGCTCCTTCTCCTCGTCGGG
>CP070725.1:1007635-1010184 GCA_020350845.1 Candidatus Bipolaricaulota bacterium | reverse complement strand
GAGCGTCTGGGACACGAGATCCAGCAGGTTCTGGATGCCAAGACGAATCCCTGGGGGATAACGGCCCAGTCGGTGGAGATCCGCGACATAATCATCCCGAAGGGTCTGGAGGACGCGATGAGCAAGCAGGCCCAGGCGGAGCGCGAACGCCAGTCACGGATCATCCTGGGGACGGCCGAGACGGAGATCGCCGAGAAGTTTGCCAGTGCGTCGAATGCTTATAAGGACAACCCGGTCGCGTTGCACCTGCGGGCGATGAACATGGTCTTCGAGGGTCTCAAGAAGAAGGGTTCGATGATCATAGTTCCTTCGACGGCCGTGGAGACGATGGGGTTGGGGGCGTTGGGAGGCCTGACCGCGCTCGGGCAACAGCCGGGCGTGATTCCCAAGAACGCAGGCCATCAAGCGGAGAAGGCGCCCGCGCCAAGCGATGGCGCGGGCAAGGTATAGTCGCTGAATCTAGTTGTGTTTGACGATTCCAGTAATCCGGGCGCCCGAGGTGCGCCCTGAGGAGAAGAGCGATGTTCGGTTTCGGAGCGAGATTAGGCAGGTGCGCTGCATGGGCCACGGTTCTTTCGAGCTGTCCGGCGGTGTTCGGCCTCGGCGAGTCGGTGATGCTCAAGCGGGTGTACGTACCCGGCACGGTCTGCTACGTGGAGAGTCGGACAGAGGTCGATCAGGACATAAGCGGCCTGCCGATGCCGCCCATGAAGATCAGGTTCGAGCAGCTGTACGGTCTCTGGGAGCACGTCGAATCGGTCACCGAAGACAAGACTACCGTCGTGCTGACGTACGATCGCGCCGCCCGCAACGTGGAGGCACCGATGCTCGGCACCGTCGAGTTCGACACGGATGACCCTGATTACGAGGAGGCTGCGCCGCAGCTCGGTGCGGTACTCAAACCCATGATCGGCATGGCGATGAGGATGGAGCTGGACGGCAGCGGTGAAGTTTTGCACTTCACGGGCATGGACGCGATCAACAGGAAGGTCTCTGAGAGTGCCGTGGCCAGCATGCACTGGGAGCAGATGAAAGACGATTTTACGGACGCACGCGGCAAGGAGACCTGGGGTAGAGAGCCGCTCCTGTTCTACGCCAATAAGGAGGTGAAGGCCGGTGACAGCTGGCAGGGAGTCTCGTCGATCACGGAACCCGTGGTGGGCACCATAATAACCGACTATCGGTACGAAGTCGATCGGGTCACTATGGAGGACGGCCGCAAGACTGCGGTGATCCTGGTGTCGGGGGTGATTTCCACGGTGACGAACGGCAAGAACAGCAAGAGGTCGGATGAGCGGGATTCTAACAAAGAGGACACGGTAGAGGGTGGTGAGGGGCAGGTCGAAAAGAAGGCTGAGGCTCAGGCGGAGGTGACGGGCGTTCTGTCCGGGTCGGCCCTTTACGACGTCGAGCTCGGCCGGATCGTCACGCGGGCGACCGACGGCACCATCGATATGTCGATTCCGCTGAGGAAGCTGATGCCGAATCTCCCGGAAGGGATCGAGGCTGGGACCGTCGAGTTCAAGATGGGGTTTCGCACAACGATAACTGTCTCGACGGAGGACGAGCGCAAGGCGCAGAAGGCCGAGGCGAGGAAGAAGGCGGAGATGAGACGACAGGCCGAGGAGGAAGAGGATGACGACTAGAGCATTCGCACCATTCGCGTAGCGGTTTCGGAAGTGGGATGAGTGCGCTGGATCCGGCGAATCCGCGCGGGCTCAAGCCCGCGGCTCGCTACACGAAGACGGAGATTGCTCTGGAGCTGCAGTGGCGCATGCTAAGCAGCTCTCGCACAAGTGTGGTGCGCTCGTAAGGATAACAGAGCTATGACCGTGCATTCGATTCGCGATTGTTATTCGCTGTCTGTCTCGTGGGTACTCGCCGTGTCGCTCGGCATCGCAGCGGCGAATGCGGCGTGGGCCGACGACGGCTGGCCTCAATGGGGCGGTCCGGGGCGCGACTTCAAGGTGAACTCCGACGGTGTGGCGAAGAGGTGGCCCGACGATGGGCCGAAGAAGCTGTGGACGCGCGAGCTCGGAGACGGCTACTCGGCCATCGCGAGCGACGGCGACAGGCTTTACACGATGTACTGGCTGCCCGACGTACCGGTGCCGTCAGCCAAGCATGTGCGGGACAGGATCGATGGTCGGAGTGAGAGACCAGACACCGAAGAGGCCGACGGCGCGGAGTCCGCGGAGATGATCCGAAGGCGGGGCCAGGAGGTCGTAGCCGCTCTCGATGCGTCTACGGGGGCCACGATCTGGGAATACAAGTACCGGGCCGACTGGGGCGAGGACATGGACGTGAGGTTCGGTCCCGGTCCGAACTCGACGCCCCTCATTGTCGGGAACCGTATCTACACCATCGGCGCGACGGTCAAGCTGCAATGTCTGGATAGGGAGACCGGCGAGAGACTCTGGGTCCACGATCTTGTCGAGGAATACGGGGCCTGGACCATGATGTACGGCTATGGGGCGAGTCCGGTCGGCTATAAGGACATGATCATACTTCCGCTCGGTGGGCGGGGTCAGGGTGTCATCGCATTCAGG
>CP070725.1:1004734-1007535 GCA_020350845.1 Candidatus Bipolaricaulota bacterium | reverse complement strand
GTGATCAGGTCAGCGATCGCGAGCACCCCCGCCAATGCCGTCGCCGCAACCCCGACAACGGTCTTGCACCTCCCCGCGTAGCTCCCGAGAAGGACGAGAACGAGCGGGACGGCGCCGAGGTAGATCACCATGAAGCCGACGCCGTTCCACAGTGCCAGAAGGATCCGGTACGGATCGGTCGGCAGCTTCGGGAACTCTCCGAGCGCCTTCTTCGTGGAGAAGACGTGGAAGACGCCAAGCAAGATCGCGATCACCGCTCCCGTCGCAACGAGGCTGTCACCCATCCCCTTCACCTCCGAGGCAGGATAGGACGGCAGCGCGACGAGGGGCAAGTTCATGCCGGAGACGGCTCGGATCCCGGGAGGAGCGCATCCATCTGAAGCGCACTGCGTCTCTGTGCTTCTCGCCGATTTGCATTGACCTCCCGAAAGCCCTAGGATGGGTGACGGCAACCGTCACGTCTCCTGTTCGCCACAGTTCTCGTTGCCTGCACTCGACCTGCGAGGCCGGTGATGCCGATGCGTAGATGGCGTGTGATCGTGCCGCTGGCAGTCGCCGCGTGTCTTCTCTGTGCGGTGTCGACCGCCGAGGAGATCTACCTCCACTTCTCCGGCCATCTCTCGGGCGGCCAGGGGACGTGTGAGCAGTACTCACAGAGCCTGATCAGCTGCCAGATCCCCCCGGGTTCCCTGGCGACGCTCGAACTCACTGCAACGGTCACGCCGTCAGGCTATCCGGTGACCATCGAAGGATGGGGCCTTCCTCCCTGGGTGTCGTTCGCGCCGGCGTCAGGCGCGGGGACGGTCTCCGCCTTCGCCACGATCAGCCCTCCGGAATCGGCGGTCGGATACAGCGTGTTGCTCGTCTTCACGGCAACCACGGCATACGAGCTGCAGGCGGTCCTCGAGGTCGAGCTGCTGATCACGGAAGGGGTGCCCATCGACGGCGGGCCGGAGTACCCGGAGGTGCCCGGGGGCGAGCAGACCGACCGCGGGATCGAGTTCGAGATCCCGTTCATCAAGGACATCACAAGCTTCGCACTCGGGGACGTGACCGATTGCGTGACCCACGCGCTCATTCCGCCCGAGAACCTTTCGACGGAGTTTGTCGTCCCTCCGGGAGCGGAGGCGCCCTACGACCTGACGCAGCTGGAGAAGGTCATCGTACGGTCCCCCGGCTACCTGCCGTACGAGATCACCGACTTCCGACCGGTGACCTTCCAGATCCTCTTCCTCCAGATCACGATCCTCGAGCCCGCGGAGAAGGACATCTGCCTCGTCCCCGTCCCCGAACCCGTCCTGACACTCGTCGCTCCTTCGGGACCCTGCGTCGGTGAGGTGTCGACGTCCGTCGGGACACCCGAAACGATCTTCCGCTGGGCGTCGACCGGGCTCTTCCTCTCCTACGACATCCTCATCTACGACAACCCGTGCGGACGATACCCCGAGCCGCCTCCACCCACACCGACCCCTCCACCGACCGCGCCGACACCGACCCCGGGGCCGACGCCTCCCGAGGGCAAGCCGGTGACGACGACCGCCGGCGTGTGGGAGCCGCTGTGGGATCGGCTCACGCCGGAACAGCGTGAGGAACTGGCACGGCGGGGACTGTCGGGCTGGGACTGGGTCAAGGCGGCGCGAGAGCTCCTCGAGGAGAGCGGGCAGGAAGTCCCCATGGAGGGCCGAATCGAGGAGACCGCGGGCGTCCTTCTCCCGGACACGGAGCTCATCGCGCGCTTCGGTCCCATCGACCCGGCGATGACCGAGGTGCCGCTACCGATCGCCGCGCTCCTCGAAGAGGGCCAGGCATTCATCTGGCAGGTGTTCGGCGTCGCCCTCGCGCCGGGCTCCGACGAGCCGATCGGTGTTCTCTCCGCCCCGAGCTGCGTCCGCTACCAGCCGATCGACGTCCATACGGAGCTCCCCGTGGAGCCGATTCCGTGCATCCCGCCAGAGTGCAACATCCGCGTCGAAGTGGTGGACTCCCCCGCGATGGACGGGGGTCTCGATCCGGTCTCCGAGACGATGACCATCAAGAGGGACGACTTCGTTCCCCTGAAGGCCGTGGGCCTCGACTTCGACGAGCTGTGGTGGTACTGCGAGCCTTGTCACCACTGCCCCGAGGAAGGCTCGTTCCGCATGCGCCCCCTGACCGGCAAGGTGAGGTTCGACTGGCAGATCCAACAGGGCGAGGGCGACTTCGTCGAGATCGGCTGTGTATCGCCGGTCAAGCAGGAAGTCGGCGATCGCGTGATCTTCATGCCGCCCTACGTCGAGAAGGGGAAGACGAAGACCACGTCGATCCTCCTGCAGATCATCGATGACAATCCGAGCCAGCCGATCGATCAGACGGTGAAGCGCTGGATCACGATCCAGACGAAGCGCGACGACGACAGCGGCAATCCGGACGTCTACCAGATCAGCATCTCCTCAAGCGCGTACACCTTGCCGCAGGCGGTCCAGATCACGCCCGAGCTCGCGGAGTGCCGTGCTGAACCCCCGGACTGGAAGAAGCCGTGCAAGGACCTCGTCGCGCAGATCCTCTCGCCCCCCGATGACATCATCGCCGAGAAGGAGTGGATCCGGCTCGAGGCGGTCGACCTCCAGGACCCGGACGCTGTCGACCTCATCTGCACGTCGGTCCACTGCATCCCTGACGGAACCTCACGCAGCTACAATGACGACGTGCGCTGGACATGGTCAATCGTCAGCGGCGGCGGTCGCTTCGTGAAGGGGAACGTCGGACGGTTCGTGATCTACGAGGCGCCGCAGGAACCGACGGACGTCGAGATCCAGGTCACG
>CP070725.1:983349-1004634 GCA_020350845.1 Candidatus Bipolaricaulota bacterium | reverse complement strand
TGTACTTGCGGAGTGCGTCGTACACGATGATCGGCCGCAGATTCCCGACATGAAGATGGTCATAGACGGTGGGGCCACAGACGTAGAACCTCACCGTGTCGTCCGACGTCGGAGCGAACGGATCGACGGAGCGCGTCAGCGTGTTGTACAGCCTCATGGCACCCACCTCCTTTGGGCCGGATTATAGGCGCCTGCTGTTCGGACTACCACGCCGTTTCCGTCCGTGCTACACTGCCCCGTGGCGCTCACGGATCTGCTGATCGCGTTCGTCCTCTCGGCCGCTCCCGTCGCCGAACTGCGGGGCGGCCTACCGTATGCCTTGGCGCGCGGCGCCCCGCCGGTTGTGGCCTTCGGCGTCTCCGTCCTCGGGAACCTCGCCGTCGTCCCCGTCCTCGCCGTGGCCCTCGAGTTCCTTTCCAGGACGGCGCGCCGTTCGCCGCGCCTACGGCGTGTGCTCGATCGCATCGCGAGCCCGCAGGCATGGAAGCATCGCGTCGTTCGCCGACTCGGGCCGGCCGCCCTCATTCTCCTCGTCGCCGTCCCCCTTCCCGGGACCGGTGCGTGGACCGCGTCGCTGGTGGCACACGTCCTTGGGATGCCTCGGCGTGTGACGATTCCCCTGATCGGTGTCGGCGTGCTGATCGCAGGTGTCGTCGTGCTCCTCGCCAGCCTGGGGATCATCACACTCCTCGGCGTGACACGATGACCGGCGGCTACCTGCGTTCTACGCGCACGACGTAGCGTGCGAGCACCGGGAAGAGCGCGACGGCGGCAGCCGCGAACACGAGCACGATGATCCAGAAGCGAGTCGCGGACATCTCGAACACCCCGGTCGCGGCGCGCATCGCTTCCGCCATGTGGCGCAGAGGAAGCCCTTGGCTGAACCTTCGGAGTGCCGTGGGAAGGAACTCGATCGGAAAGTAGATCCCGGAGAGGAAGAGCATCACCATCGCGAGGATGTTCGCCAGGTTGGCGGCACTGGAGGCGCGCCGGACCACAAGCGCGATCACCGTTCCCAGCCCCATCATCCCGAGCGTGGAGCTGATCACCAGCGCGACGTAGCGCAGCCAGTCGATCGTGAACTGGAGACGGAAGGCACCCCACGCGACGAACAAGGTGATCAGCGTGGACGCGAACACGATGACGAGACGGACCGCGGCGATCGCGACGAGGAGCGCCACCGTCGGCATCGGCGTGACGAGGAGCCGCGTGAGCGTTCGCCGCTCCTTCATCGCGGTGACATGTCCTGAGACGGCGAACAGGCCCGCCGAGAGGATCGAAAACGCGATGATCCCGGGCACCATCAGGTTGAACCAACCGAGGTCGCGGTTCGCGCCGACGTCTTCGCGCTCGGTGAGAAGGAGGGGGTGCAGCCCCTGGCGCCGCAGCTCGAAGCTGTCCTCCGCGGAACGGGCGATCTGCCGGAAGGTCGCGTTCTCGGCGATGCGGTTCGCGTGGTAGATGAACCGCAACGTGTCTCCGTTCCACTCCACGCCGAAGTCGATCCGCTGCTCGATGACCGCCTCGCGGAGCGCCGGCGCCTGAGCGAAGCGCTCGACGCTGCGCGCTCCGCTCTCCTCGAGGACCGTCGCAAGGAGCTCCCCGTCCGCCCCCGGGCCCACAACCAGCCCGAGCCGCGCGGTCACCTCCCCGACGTCCGCCATGATGAAGCCGAAGATGAGGATGAACAGCAGCGGGAAGATCAAGGTGAAGAACAGCTGCGCACGATCGCGGAGGAGGAGACGGAACTCGGCGAGGAAGAGCGCGCGCCAGGTCGTCATCGCGCCACGTCCCAACGTAGTCGTCGCGCAGCAATCGCCGCCGACACCAAGATCCAGAGGAGGGGCACCCCGACCAGCAGCAGGATCGACTGGGTCGCCGCCTGCACGCCGAGCGACGCACGGAGACCCTCGGCGAGGTAGCTCATGGGATTGACGCGGATGATCGCGCGGAGAAACGCCGGGAGGCCGGCGACCGGGAAGAACAGCCCACTGAGGAACATCATCGGCATGTTGAGTACGTTCGCGATCGCCATCCCTGCGTTACCCGTCCGTGCAAGGGACGCGATGAGAAAACCGAACGCCATGAAGGTCGCCGCGGCAAGCACCAAGATGCCGATCGTGTCGAGGCCGGAGAACGCGATCCGCGCTCCGAGGGCGAAGCGCCCGATGATGAACAACAAGGCGAACTGGATCGCGCACAGGGTGAGGTGCCCGAGGGAAAGCCCGAGCAGGTACCGTGGCACGGACAGCGGCGTGACCCAGTAGCGCCGCAGGACCTTGCGATCACGGGCGAACAAGATAGAGCCGGGAATGCCGAACAGACCGTTCACGAAGAAGCCCATGAGGATGATCCCCGGGAGGAGGAAGTCGATGTACTCCGAGCCTTCCCCTCCACCGACGGTGACATCGGAGACGACCACCTCGCCCGCCTCACTGAGCCGTCCCGCGCGGCGCTGGATCTCCCGGTCGACGCCGGCAACCATCCCCTCGATGATCCCCGCCGCCACCTCCGAAGCCGCGCTGCCCTCGCTGTAGCGGACGACCAGCGGCGAACCGCCGTCGGCGGCCATGAGCGCTGATTGGACTCCGACACTGAATCCCTCGGGGATGACGACGACGGCGGCACGCTGACCACGCTGCAATCGCGCGGTCTCGTCCGCCAGGAAGGCCGCCGGATCCTCATCCGCCGCCGGGCGGTGGAGGGCGAACAACGACTCCTTCCCCTCCTCGCGAGGGGAAGAGAGCTCCTCGAACACCCCGACCACGATCGAAGAGAACGATCCCTCGCCCGCGCTGTCGAGATCCACAAGGGCGATCTCGAACTGCATCCCTCCCCCCTCCCCGATCCGGCCGAAGACCGCCGACAGGAGCACGAGCAGGAAGACCGGGAAGATGAGGAACCAGAAGAGTGTGACGCGTTCGCGAAGGGCGGTCACGAGATGCGCCCGTGCCACCCGAAGGATGCCCATCACTCGCGCAGCTTTCTCCCTGTCAGGGACAGGAACACGTCCTCAAGGTTCGGCTGCCGGACCACCATGTTCCGTACCGCCAGGCTGCGACTCCGCGACCAGCCGAGAATCGACTCCAAGGTAGGCACGAGGTCCTCGGTCTCGACGGTGAGCTGATCACCGTCGCGGCGGAACTCCTTGCAGCAGCCCGCGAGTGCCGTCAGCTCGCGATCCTCGAGCCCTTCGACGCTGAACTCGACCATCGTCTCCTGCCCCAGGCCGAGCATCAGCTCCAGGGGAGATCCGGACGCGATGATCGCGCCGTGATCCATGATGCACACGTGATCTGAGAGCGCTTCCGCCTCCTCCATGTAGTGCGTCGTCAGGATCAACGTCTTCCCTGCGCTGCGCAGATCGCTCGTGATGGACCAGATGTTGCGCCGCGCCTGCGGATCGAGGCCGGTCGTCGGCTCGTCGAGGAAGACGAGTTCCGGGTCGTTGACGAGCGCAGCGCCGAGCGCGAGTCGTTGCTTCTGGCCCCCGGAGAGGCTCTTCACATAGGCCCGTGCTTTGTCCTCGAGTGCGACGAGCTCGAGGATCTCCCCGACGGGACGAGACGCCTCGAAGAAGGAAGCAAACAGCTCGAGGACTTCCCGCACACGCAGGTACTCCTCGAAGTTCCCCTCCTGGAGAAGGACCCCCATGCGTTGCTTGGTGGCACGGTCCACACGCGTCAGGTGCTCCCCGAAGATCTCCATCGTGCCGGCGTCCGGCTCGCGGATTCCCTCGAGGATCTCGAGCGTCGTCGTCTTCCCCGCACCGTTCGGGCCGAGGATGGTGAACACCGTTCCCGTAGGGACCTCGAACGAGATCCCGTCCACCGCGTGAACCTCGCCGTACCACTTCCGGAGCCCGTCGACCCGCAGCACGATTCGTCCGTCGCCCGTCATCGCGCCCCCTTTCCCACGGCCAGCAGCGCGCCGTCGGCGACAGCGGAGATGTCGTGGGCGCTCCACGTTGGCCGCAGCCCGGTTTGCGGCACCTTCCGCGCGATCCCCGTCTGCACGAGGATGCTGTCCAGTCCGGCATTGCGCGCCCCGGCGATGTCCGTCTCGAGACGATCCCCGACGACGACGACCTCGTTCGGAGAGATCCCGAGCACGCACAGAGCGGCCTCGAACGCGGCCACGTTCGGCTTCCCGAGGATCGCCTCCGGCCGGTAGCCGATCCCTCGGAGGGCGCCAATCATCGCCCCCGCGCCGGGGACCGGTCCGTCGGGCGTAGGGTACGTCGCGTCGTCGTTCGTCGCCAACAGCCGCGCTCCGCTGCGAAGGCTGGCCGCAGCCCCTGCGAGTCGGTCATAGGTCGCGGAGCGATCCATCCCGGCGACCACCCACCCCGCGGGCGCTCCCAGCGCGACCACCTCGTGCCCCGCGAACGAGAGCTCCTCGACGAGCCCCTCCTCGCCGAGCACGGCCACTCGGCAGATGCCTTCCCGCTCGGCGAGCCATCTCGCAGCGAGCACGGCACTGGTCACGATCTTCGCCGGCGCGACATCCAGGCCGAGGGCAGCCAGATTCCGCGCCAATGCATCGCGCGTGCGCGTCGAGTTGTTCGTCAGCAATACGACGTCCGCATCCTCCCGGAGCCGGCGCAGCGCGTCGCCCGCTCCGGGAATCGCCTCCCCTCCGCGGACGAGAACGCCGTCGACGTCGAGGATGTAGCCTCGATACCGCCGATCGACGACGACCTTCGCACCGCTCATCGGCTCGCCCCGAGAAGGGCCACGATCACGAGAAACGCCAGCAGAACGCTGAGCACCGCCTCCTCGAGGAAGAACGCCCCCCGCGGGAGGCGGATGCTTCGCCGTCGGAGCAGGAAGAACGAAAGCCCTCCGGCCGCGGCAAGACCGAAAGAACGTGCGGCGTCGGCAAGCAGCTTCCCGACTCGCAGCGACTCGCTCCCGGGCCAGAACGGGAGCGTCAGCCCGAAGAGCACGGCGCCCAGGGAGAGTACGCCGACGGCGGCCCTCCGCCCGGCGGCGACCCTCCCGGGAGGACCAAGGCGGAGGAGCGGAAGGAGCTTGGCGAACGACGCCGCGGTGCCGACGGCGAGAAGAGCGAGGGCGGCGTGAAGGAAGGTCGAGCCACCGGTCGCAGTGATCAGTCCCTTCGCCCAGAAGCCGGCGATCGGCGGCAGCCCGACGATGCTCACCGTCCCGACGAGTAGGGCGACGCCCGCAGCGAGCGGGATCCTCTCTCGGCGTACCCGCAGGACATCGATCCGCGAACTCCCGGCGGCGTCTGCGGCGATTCCCGCACCGATGAAGAGCAACGCCTTGAACACCCCGTGAGCCACGAGATAGGCAACGCCTGCGAGCGCCGCGGCGGGGCTCCCGACGCCGAATGCGAGCAGCGCGTATCCGATCTGCGACAGCGTGTGGAAGGCGAGCATCCGCTTGAGGTCCTTCTCGAAGAGCGCGTAGAGCGCGCCGAGGATCCCGGTGACCAGTCCGAGGACGGTCAGTGCCGTGGCGAGGGGGAAGACCGACGCCAGGCGCAGGACACAGAGGGAGCCCATCTTCACGACAACGCCAGAGAGCAGCGCAGAGATCGCCGGCGGAGCGACCGCGTGTGCCGCCGGAAGCCACAACGAGAGGACGAAGATGCCGGCCTTGACTCCTGCTCCGGCGAGCAGAAGCGCACCCGCAAGGCCGATCCACGGGGCATCGGGCGCCGCCGCGACGGCCTCGCGGAGCACACCCAGGTTCATCGATCCGGTGTGCTCATACACGACAGCCCCGCCGACGAGGAACAGCCCCATGCCGAGGGATGCAAGCAGCAGGTACTTCAGGCTCGCCCAGAGCTGCTGCGGGCGGCGCTCGTAGCCGACGAGCAGGTAGCTGACGAGGGTGAGTAGATCGAGAAGAACGAACAGGTTGAACAGGTCGTTCGAGACGGTGACCGCGGACGCAGCGGCAACCCCCACCTGAAGGAGCGCGTAGAAGGATCCCCGTCGCCGCGCCGCCGACTCGTGGAGCAGCACGCACCCGTGGAGCAGGACGAGCAGGGAAAGGAGCGCCACGCTCGCCTCATCGGCCACGAGCTCGATCCCCCACCGGCCCGCCCAGCCGCCCACGGAGACACGGATCGCGCCGGACTGGATCACGGCGACATCGATTGCCGCGACCACGGACGCTCCCGCGAGCCACGTTCCCGCGGCGACCCAGCGCACCGCGCGCCCGGCCACGGTACACAGCGCCGCTGAAAGGAGATGGAGGACGGGAAGGGCAGCGACAAGCATCATCGCTCTTCCTCCTCGCGGACGAGCCGCTCGATGCGGCGGGCATCCGTGGTGTGGTAGCGCTCGACGAGAAGCATGACGAATACCAGGGCGAGGGCGAGGAGGGCGAAGTTGATCACGATCGCAGCGAGCACGTAGGCCTGCGGGAACGGATCGGCGGCGGTCGTCGGGAGCACACCGACACCGATCGGCGCCGTCGTCCCGTGGGCGCGAGGGAGGGAGACGAGGAGAAGCACCGTGCTCCCGTTGATCATCCCCAGCGCCAGCAGCTTGAACACGAGATCGCGTCTCAGGACCAGCGCCACCGTGGCGAGCCCGAAGAGGAGGATCGCGACGACCACGCCCGGCGTCACGCTAGACCTCCCCCCGGTGGCGCACGAAGTAGTGAATCACGGCCCACGCTCCGGCGAAGACCTTGAGGGAGATCAGCAGGCTGTAGATGGGAATCAGCCCCCCGCTGGGAAGCCTTCCCGGGCGACCGGGGGGAAGCGCGTTGCTGGCGACCGGCGCCGCCCACGTGATCGGCAGCAGTACGAGCACGAGGATGACGACGAGCACCAATCCCTCGAGACGCTCCAACCAGCAGTCGCGGAAGCGGCGCGCGAGGGCGTCCGCTCCGAGCGCAACCGTCACCAAGAGCAGCCCGGTAGCGGCCACCGCCCCCCCGCTGAAGCCTCCGCCGGGCGACAGGTGGCCGAAGATCGCAAGGTAGATCCCGAGGAGGAGCGCGGGGGGAAGAAGGACCTGCGCCGCGCGACGGACGACGTGCGACTCGGCGATGGTCTCCGCGGAGGCGACCCGTGAGGTGCGCAGGAAGAGTCGTACACCGAGCACCGCCATGGCGAACGCAAACAGCTCGAACAGCGTGTCGTACAGGCGGACGTCAAGCACGACGGCGGCCACACGGTTCGCGGCCCCGGTGGCTTCCGTGAGCGCAATCGCCCGAACCGCCTCCGCCGCGGTCTCCCCTCCTCCGCCGAACCGCAGGAGCACCACTGCGCAGAACGCAGCCGCGGCCAGCGGGGCAACGATCACCTTCCACAACGCCCGAACACTCCTCGCAGATGCCTTTCCGCCATTCGCTGGAGCTCGCCACTCGCCTCGAGTCGCTCGAGGAAGCGATCCAGGCGGCCACGAAGATCCACTCGGCGAGGGGAAAACGCGAAGCGGTAGAAGCCTTCCCCACTCGCGGGCGTCGCCTCGATCCCGGCCAATCCGAGGCGCGTCAACGCGAGGAACCGCGCGAGATCCACGGTCATTCGATGCCCCGAGCGAAGCGCAGCGGCGGCCGCATTCGGTTCGTCCCGGAAGAGCGGCGCCTCTTCCTTCTCGGTCCCATCGGAGAGCTCGAAGAACCGCGTGCGGAGGTAGCCCCGAGACGTCGCCAACCGGTCGCCGGGCTGCGCGACATATCCTCCGGCGAGGAGATCGGCGGCGCCGCTTGCCACCGCCTGACGCGCCTCGTCGGACGAGCCGAACTGCACGGTGAGGTCGAGCCCGATCTCCCGCGCGAAGCGATCGAGGATCTCCTGCTCCAAGCCGAGGACGCGATCGCGCTGACGCCCGAGGAGCCCGGGGACCTCAGGAGCCATGACGATGAGGCGCCCCGTCCGCCGGATCGCGAGCACGTAGACGAACGTCACCAGCGCCGCCCCGATCGCCGCCTCTGCGGCGGCGACATCGGGCGCACCCTGGAGGGCGTACACCACGGCGAGGAGGAAGCTCGTCAGTCCCATCCCGACCACCGCCACCCAGCGCCGACGCTGGAACAGCGCAAACCCTCCGATGAGCGGCAGCGCGGCGAGGAGAAGCGTCCTGCTCATCGCGACGCCTTCCCGTGTCCCTGGGTGAAGGCGCTCTTCGCGATGCTGTGTGTCGCGATCGGGTTGGTGACCAGCAGAAGCACGACGAGGACAAGCAGGCTCCAGTCGGGGGCCGCCCAGCCGCGATGGGCGATCAGGCCGACGAGGATGAGACCGAGTCCCGCGTTGTCGGCGACGCCGCTTGCCTGTAGACGAGAGAAGACGTCGCGGAAACGCAGCATGCCGACCGTCCCGATCACGACGAACAGAGAGCCGACGCCGCACAAGACCCAAGCCGTCATCGATGGATCTCCCCCCGCTCGAGGAACCGCGAAAGCACGACGACGCCGAGGTAGCTGAGCAGGGCGTAGACGATCGACACGTCGAGCAGCAGCGGTTTGTCGGTCACAACCGCGAAGATCGCCATGATCACGATCCCCCGATTCGACGCGGAGTTGTAGGCCATCAGTCGATCCCACAGCGACGGGCCGATCACAAGCCGCACGAGAACCACGACGAGGCTCGCCGCCACGAGCGCCTCAGTCGCCGCGAGCATCGTCGGCCTTCTCTCCGAAGATCAGGGGACGTTCGAGCGCGTCCTTCACCTTGCGAACATCCGCGGCGCGACCGTGAGGAAGGAGCCAGTGCACGTACAGCAGATCCTCCTCCAGTAGCAGGGAGATCGTCGACGGCGTCAACGTGATCGCGTTCAAGAGAAGGAATCGACGTCCCGGGTCACGGAGCCGCAGGGGGACGATCACCACACGGCCGACCTCCCTCTGGAAGAGGATCATCGCGCTCGTGAGCAGCGTCGACGTGACGAACCTCACCAGAAGCGAGGCAGCGAACGCCGCCGTTCCCGCGATCGCCGCCCACGGGGATCGGCGCCGCCCGCCGTCCGCAGGGACCATCCGCCGCACCGCAAGCAGGGTGGCAGCAACGACGACGGCCCCCAGGGCGAGCACGTAGCCGTCGGCGGATCGTGCGAGCGCGAGCCACAGCGCGAACGCCGTGAAGTATCGGATCATCTGCGCCTCCCCATGATCGGAGACACCTACTCGACCACGGTCAGCGAGATGTTGTCGAAGAAGGCGTCACAGCGCAGCTCGTGGCTCTCGTCGCCGAGGACGGTCAGCCACGGTCCCGCAAGTTGGGCGGGGATCCCCTGCTCACCGCTTGCCCGTAGCGTTCCGTCGATGAACAGCTCGTAGCGTCCCGGCGCGATCTCGAGGCGGTAGCGATGCCAGCGGTAGATCCCGGGGGAAAACGTCGTCGGCTGTCGCATCAGGGTTCCGAACGGGGAAACAGCCACAGTCGCGACGCCTTCCGTCTCGCTCGAGTACTCGACGTACGGGAGGCTTCCCTCGACCGTATCCAGGCTCGCCCGCAGCGGGAAGATGAAGAACCCGGCGTCGTACTTCGTCTGCGCGGTCATCACATCGCACTCGAACGCGAACCGTTGGCCGATACGCAGCGGCGGGAGCTCGACCGACCGCCAACGACGATGCCAACGATCCTCGTCCGACCTGATCCGCAGGGCGTAGGCGTGCTCTCCGCCGATGAACTCCACGGCTCCGTCCCGTTCGCTCGCCCACGACGCATCGAGCGCCCACCCGTCGAGCGTCGACGGTCCCCCGTCGAAGTCCTCGCGGAGGAGTTCCGTGCCGCTGCGAGCATAGACGGAGAGCGTGCGCGTCGCCCGATCCTCGTTCCCGTTCGCGTCCACGACGCGAAGGCTGACTTCGTACAAGCCGGGAAGTTCGTAACGATGCTCCGTTCGCTGCCCGACGCCGGTCTCTCCGTCGCCGTAGCTCCAGTCGAAGGAAACGATCGACGACAGCGAGAGCGACGAGCCCCCGTCGAACACGAGCAGTTCCCCCGAGTAGAGGACCACCGGGGAGACGTCGAAGCGCGCCGTGGGGCCAATCCCAACGAGTGCGCAACCTGCCGCGCCGGCGAGAAGCGCCGCGGCCATTGCCAGTGTTGCCGTTCGTCTCATGATCCCACCTCGATCAGTTCGTCCTTGGGGAAATCCGTGAGGACCTCGTTCCCGTCCGCCGTGACGAGAACGTCATCCTCGATGCGCACGCCGCCGTAGCCCGGGATGTAGATCCCCGGCTCGACGGTCACGACCATGCCCGGCTCGAGACGGTCCTCGCTCTGCTGCGAGAGTGCCGGCTTCTCGTGAATATCGAGGCCGATGCCGTGGCCGAGCCCGTGTCCGAAGCGGTCGCCGTATCCTGCCGCGGCGATCGTCTCGCGAACGACGCGATCGACGTCGACGCCGTCTGCCCCAGCACGCGTTCCCTCGATCCCGATGCGCTGCGCCTCGAGCACGATCCCGTAGATCTCCTTCGCCCTCGTGTCCGCCGTACCGACACACACCGTTCTCGTCATGTCCGAGCGGTAGCCGGCGGCACACGCTCCGAAGTCGAACAGCACGAGATCGCCTTCGGCCAGGGTCCGTCGGCCGAGCGTCGGCAGGTAGTGGTTGAGTGCGGTGTTGGGACCGGAAGAAACGTTGATTCCGAAGGCGACCCCGTCGGCCTCACTCTCCCGGATGAGGAGCTCGAGTCGGAGCGCGATGTCGACCTCGTTCATCCCCGCGCGAAGCTCTTCCACGACGACAGCGAACGCGCGATCAGCGATCGCCGCGGCGGTGCGCAGGGCATCGATCTCCTCCTGGTCCTTGATCGCGCGCTGTGCGGCCAGCGGATCGCGCAGCGCGACGAGATCCCCGTCGAACGCGGCGCCCACAGTCTCCACCCAGTGATGGCTGACCCGCGAGGACGCGAACGCAACGCGGCGGTGGCCGTCTTCCTTGAGGCGCTCGGCGAGCCCTGCCGTGTACCACCTCCGGAGCTCGACGATCTCGTCGCAGGACGCCTCCAAGCGCGCCTGTTCCGTGTACCGTGAGTCCGTCAGCAGGACAACGCCGTCGGAGGTCACTACGATCGCGCCCTCTCCCGTGAACCCGCTGAGATACCTCAGGCTGGAGCCGTCGGAGTCATCGAGGTTGACGGCAACGAACGCCTCCGCGTCACCGATCGACTCACACACCCGTCGCCCACGCTCTCTGAAGTCGGCCATCGCACTCCTTCCCGAGGGATGCCATCTCATCCCGTGCCGAGGAGTCTACCGCATCGATCACCGGCAGAGGAAACCCGATCTCCTTGAATCGTTGTGCGGCAGGCCCTTTCCGACTATACTGCCGGAGGTCATGAGCAGTGGAGATCTCGAACAGCGAATCGCTGAAGTGCGCGAAGCGTTCCTCGAGCGAGCCGCGGCGGCGTCAACGCCGTCGGAGATCGAGGAGGTGCGCGTCGCGTTTCTCGGGCGCAAGGGGACGATCAGCCAGCTCTTCCCGTCACTCGGCGCACTTCCCGCCGACGGGCGGGCGGCCGCCGGGGCGGCACTGAACGCCCTCAAAGCGGAGGCCGCCGAGCAGCTCGAGGCGTGCCGCCAGCGGCTGTCGGATGCCGCCTCCGACGGAGAGCGCCGCGCCGTGGATATCACCCTCCCCGGGGTCTATCACTCCGTGGGGCATCCCCATCTTCTGAGCATCGTCCAGCGCGAGATCGAGGAGATCTTCCTCGGCATGGGCTTCGACGTCGCGGTCGGCCCGGAGATCGAGACCGAATACCACAACTTCGAGGCACTGAACATCCCCGCGGGGCACCCCGCGAGAGAGGATTGGGACACGTTCTACATCAGCGACACGCTGCTTCTGCGGCCGCATACGTCACCGGTGCAGATCCGCGTGATGGAGTCCACCGAGCCGCCTGTGCGCATCATCTGCCCCGGGCGCTGCTTCCGCCGCGACGCCCAGGACGCGACCCACTCCCCGACCTTCTTCCAGGTCGAGCTCCTGTGGATCGACGAGCAGCTCTCGCTCGCCAACCTGCGCTACGTGATCGACCGGTTCGTCGAGGCGTTCTTCGGCCCCGGCTACGAGACCCGACTCTCGGGAGACTTCTTCCCGTTCACCGAGCCTTCGGTACAGCTCCACATGCGCGAGCCGGGTGAGGAGAGCTGGCTCGAGATCGGGGGCGCGGGGATGGTCGATCCGGCGGTCTTGGAGTGCGTCGGCTACGACCCGGAAACGGTCAGCGGCTTCGCGTTCGGCTTCGGACTGGAGCGAATGGCGATGCTCAAGTACGGCATCCGGGACATCCGAACATTCCTCGCAAACGATCTGCGATTCATCCGCCAGTTCCGTCCCGCCTGAGTCGGAGCGGGGATCCCCGTTTTCAGCTCGACACTCTTCGGAAGAGCACGGCCGCGTTCTGGCCTCCGAAGCCGAAGGAGTTGCTGATCGCGAACTCGACCTCCGCCTCGACGGCCTCGGGTGTGTAGTCCAGGGTGCACTCCGGATCGGGCGTCTCGTGGTTGAGCGTGGCCGGAATGAGGCGATGCTCCATCGCGAGGATCGTCGCGATCGCCTCGACGGCGCCCGCGGCCCCTAGGAGATGGCCGATCTGTGACTTCGTCGAGTTCACCCGGAGTCGACGCGCGTCCGACTCCCCGAGTGCGCTGAGAATCGCCCTCGTCTCGGCGCGATCGTTGAGCTCGGTCGACGTCCCGTGCGCGTTGATGTAGGTCACGTCCGCCGTCGCCACCCCGCCCTGGCGCATCGCAAGAACCATCGCCTCGGCGGCGCCGGCCCCGTCCTCGGCGGGCGCCGTGATGTGTGTCGCGTCGGCGGTCATCCCCGATCCCGCGATCTCCACTAGCAGCCGCGCCCCGCGTTTGCGTGCGGCGCCCTCCTCCTCGAGGACGAGCATCCCCGCTCCCTCACCGATCACGAAGCCGTCGCGATCGACGTCGAACGGGCGGGACGCCCTCTCGGGCTCGTCGTTCCGTTGCGAAAGCGCGCCGATCTTCGCGAATCCGGCATAGGTAATCGGGAGCATGACCGCCTCGCTGCCGCCCACGATCGCGGCATCGAGAAGCCCGGAACGGACGAGCTCTGCGCCGATGGCGACGGCATGGGCTCCGCTCGCGCACGCAGAGACCACCCCGAAGTTGACGCCGCGGAGCCCATGCTCGATCGAGATCTCAGCGGCGATCGCATTCGGCATCAGCCGCGTGACGAAGAACGGACTCACCCGCCGCGGCCCCGATTCCGCAAGGACGGCGAGATTGTCTCCCATCGTCTCCAGCCCACCGATCCCCGTTCCTGCGATGACCCCGACACGTTCCCCGGGGAACGTCTCGGGCTCGAGGCGGGCGTCGGCGATCGCCAATGCAGACGCTGCGAGGGCGAACTGCGACGTGCGATCCAGCCGACGCGCGCGGCGCGCATCCATGAACTCGAGGGGATCGAAGGCATCGACCGGCGCACCGATCTTGACCGGGATCCGTTCGAGGTCCATGCGATCGTCGACCCGACGGACGCCGCTTCGTCCCGAAGCGAGGCCGCTCCAGAACGCATCCCCCCCGATGCCGATGGACGTCACCGGGCCGATGCCGGTCACTACAACACGACGTTCCATTTCGCCCATCCCTCGCTCTCGGGAGGATCCGTTCAGTGCGGGGATTCCTCGTCGCCCGCCTCGTCGACTTCCGCTGTCGGCAGCAGCCCCGAAGCGACGACGGTGACTCCGGACTCATCGACGCGTAGCGTCCCCGCGCGAAGCGAGAAGACCCGCCGCCCGTCGCCCGTCTCGATGCGCAATGGGCCGCTCCCGAGCGCCGCGAGCATCGGCTCGTGGCCTTCCATGATGGCGAATTCCCCGTGTGCGCTCCGCGCCACGACGATGCTCGCACTTCCCGTGTACAACTCCTCGTCGCCGTACAGCACACGGCACTCCATGGCGTCCTCCCTCGGCGTCAAGCATAGGCCAGGCGGCGCAGGCACTCAACCGCCGGCCGCGAGTCGATCGACATAGGCGTCGAGTGCACTGCGTGCCAGCGCAAGCTCCTCCGCTCGCAGGCGAACCACCCGTGCCCGGTCGAGCGGCAGCCGCATCAACCGGTGGAGTGCACGCGCGAGACCGGACGTGATCGCTCCCGCTTCGCCGCCGCAGTGCCCGCAAACCACGCCTCCCTCAGGCGGCGAGAACGAGTACGGGCCCTCTTCGCGCCCGCAACGCGCGCAGGCCAGCAGTTGCGGCCGGTGGCCGAGAAGCGCGAGGAGCTTCAGCTGCGCTGCCAGACACGGCCCATCGGCAACGTCCGGGCGCTCGTCGAGTGCTCGCAGCAGCGCTTCGAAGACGACGTAGGCGCTCTCCTCGGGGTGATGCGGAGGGAGCAGTCGATCGAGCATTCGCGCCACGCGGAGCGCCTCGGTCACGGCGTTGAGATCCCCCTTCAGCGCTGCGTAGCTGTGCAGCAGCGAAGCCTGGCTGACGAGATCGAGACCGGGCTTCTCGTAGTAGACGACCTCGACTCGGTTGAGTCCGTCGAACACGCCGCCGAGCGTCGATCGACGCCCGCGGGCGCCCTTGGCGATCAGCGAGCGCCTGCCACGAGTGTCGAGGAAGAGGTCAACGATCAGGTCGGACTCCGAGAACGGACGCGTGCGCAGAACGATCCCCACGCCGCGCTGCAGCGCCATCCTACTCCGGGGCGCCGTCGACGATCGACACGCTCCGGCTCGCACCGATGCGGGTCGCGCCCGCCTCGATCATCGCCAGCGCGGTGTCGTAGTCGCGAATCCCCCCCGAGGCCTTGACTCCGAGATCGTCTCCGACCGTCTGCCGCAACAGCGCGACATCATCGACCGTCGCCCCCGAAGCGCCGAAACCGGTCGAGGTTTTCACGAAGTCCGCGCCGGCGTCCTTCGCGAGTCTCGCCGCCCTCGCCTTCTGCTCGTCCCCGTCGAGCGTGTCGGTCTGGAGGATGACCTTGACGACGACCGGCTCCGGTGCCCTGTCACGAACGTCACAGACCGCACGGATGTCGGCGAGCACGGCGGCGTCGTCCCCGTCCCGGAGTGCCCCGATGTTCATCACCATGTCGAGTTCGCGCGCCCCGTCCTCCACCGCCCGTTCGGCCTCGAATGCCTTGGCCTCGGGAGTTCCCATGCCGTGCGGAAACCCGACGACGGCACACACGGGGATCGCGACGCCCCGCAGCCGTTCCCGTGCAGCGCGCACGTGACACGGATTGACGCAGACCGACGCGAAGCCGTGCTCTTCGGCTTCCGCGCACAACGTGTTGACGGCCGCACGGCTCGCCGTGGGGCCGAGCAGCGTGTGATCGATCAGCCCTGCCATTTCCTGCTTGTTCTTCCCGTACCGTCCTTCCCGCTCCGTTGCCCCCCGATCCTGTCGAACGCCGCCTCACGGTCCGTCCGCTCGAAGAGGTGGAAGCTGCGTCCCCCCTCGTGGACAAAGCCCGTGATAAGGTATCCGTCGGCGAGCACCGCTTCGAACAGCTCGCGCGTGCCGAGCCGCCACTCGCGCGCCAGCTCGTGATTCTCCTCCCGTACACGCTCGAGGTCGGAGGGGATCTCCGCGAGGAGGACATCGCCCGTGCGGACGTGCCGCGCGCCGAGGAAGCGACGGACGTCCCCCGCGGCACCCGTTCGCGTGACGACGGCCATCCGATCCAGCCCGAGGTCGAAGTGGGGAGGTAGCCTCCGTCGGTCGATGATCGCGCAGACCCGTGGGGAGTCGATGCGCCACTCGACGACGAGACGGTCCGTCGCCAGCCCGCGATCTTGCGGCGCGTCGGTCGACCCGTAGAGATCGCGCTCGTAGCCGACGGCGATCGCGCCCAGCTTGTTCATCGCGACGTGCGCCTCCACGCTGCGCAGCGGGTCGATCGCCCAGCGGACGACCTCGACCCCGTCAGCGCGGAGAAGCGACCGCTCGGCACGCCGCATCCGGAGGTTGATCCCGCGGTTACGCCGCTCCCGCAAGACCCCCCGGAAGACGGTCAGCCGCCCCGGCCGCCGTCCTGTCGACACGAGGTCGACGAGACAGCCGCACAGCGTCGGTGTCGGATCCGTGTCGTCCCAGGCGCCGAGCACCAGCCCCCCACTGCGCTGGATCGAGACCAGTGTCGGCGCCGACAGCGCGTCGCCGGCTCCGATGGCACGCTGCAACGCGTGGCAGGCGGAGAACATCGGATGGCTGGTGAGCGGCTCGACCTGGATCGTCATCTCCGATCAGCCCGGCCCGGTGAGCTCGCGAATCTGCTCGCGGTCCTTCGTCCAGCCGCGAATGACCTTCACCTTGAGGTCGAGATAGACCCGGGTCCCGAACATCGACTCGATGTCTGCGCGCGCCCGGCTCCCGATCTCTTTGATCCGCCGTCCTTGCGCGCCGATGAGGATCCCCTTCTGAGAGGGCTTGTCGACGATGACCTCCGCCGTGATGTCGAGCAGACCGTCGTCTCGGCTCTCCAGATGGCGGATCGCGACGGCCGTCGAGTAGGGGATCTCCTCGTGCGTGACCTGGTACACCTTCTCGCGGATCAGCTCCCGGATGAGGAACGTCTCCGACTGATCGCTCGCCATCTCCTCCGGGAACAACGGAGCCCCTTCCGGGAGGTAGCGCACGATCGTCGCGACGGCATCCTCGAGGTTCGTCCCGCGCGTCGAGGAGACGGGGATCAGCTCGTCGAAGCAGTCCGTCGCGTCGTAGGCGAGCAACGTCTCCTCGAGGGCGTTGCCGCGCGCGCGATCGGTCTTGTTGACGAGCAGGATCGCGGGACGATCGTCCGTGCACAGCCGCTCGAAGACGGTCCGATCGTAGGCCGCCACCTCGCCCCACGGCTCGACCATGTACACGAGGAGATCGACGCCGCGCAGCGCGCGAAAGGCCTCCCGAAGGACGAACTGGCTGAGACGGTTGACCGGCCGGTGCAGTCCCGGGGTGTCGACGAAGACGATCTGTGCCTCTTCCGTCGTGAGGATACACCGCACGCGATTGCGCGTCGCCTGCGGCTTCTCCGACGTGATCAGCAGCTTCCTCCCGAGGACCGCGTTGAGAAACGTAGACTTGCCCACGTTCGTTTGCCCCAGCACGGCCACGAATCCCGCTCGATGCTTCTCCATGCCTCCACCCCGTCAGAGGGACTCTCCCGGCCCCTTCCCGGGCCGCGAAAACGCCCATCCCATGAGAAGTATAGTGCTCTCGCGCGGCGTTGTAAAGCGTGCCCTCCGTTCCTATACTCGCCCCGACATGGCGACCCTGATCACGAACATCGGCGAGCTCGTGACCCCGATCGGAAGCGAGGCCCTCCGTGGGAGTGCTCAGGGAGCGCTCGACATCCGGAACGACGTGGAGATCCTGATCGAGGACGTGACAATCACACGCGTCGGGCGGCGGCTCGATCGTCGCGACTCGCTGGAGATCGTCGATGCCGGGGGCGGTGTTGTCCTTCCCGGCTTCGTCGACGCCCACACCCATGCCGTCTTCGCACGCAGCCGGGACGAGGAGTTCCTCGCGCGTGCCACGGGCATCCCGTACGACGGCGGGGGGATCCTCGCCAGTGCGGCGCACGTCGCCGAGTGTTCCGAGGATGAGCTCGTCAGCCGCTCGCGACCGTTCCTGCAGAGGATGCTCGCGCACGGGACCACCACCGCCGAAATCAAGAGCGGTTACGGCCTCTCGGTCGACGGGGAGGTCAAGATGCTGCGTGCGGTCCGCCGGCTCGCGGAGACGCTGCCGATGCGCCTGGTCCCGACGTTCCTTGGCGCACATGCCGTTCCCGAGGATACTTCGCGCGACGACTACCTCGCGCTCCTCATCGAGGAGATGATCCCACGAGTCAAGCAGGAGGCGCTCGCCACGTATTGCGACGTCTTCTGCGATCGTGGCTTCTTCTCCGTCGACGAGGCGCGCGCCGTGCTCGTCGCGGCCCGAGCCGCGGGCATGAGGCCCAAGCTCCACGCCGACGAGCTTGCCGACACGGGCGGCGCCGCGCTCGCCGCCGAGCTGCGCGCCACGTCCGCCGATCATCTGCTGTGCTCGTCCGACCGTAACCTGCGGCGGCTCGCGGCCGCGGGAGTGGTCGCCGTCCTCCTCCCCGGGACGTCGTTCACGCTGGATGTCGGCTACGCGCCGGCACGCCGGATGGTCGCCATGGAGATCCCCGTGGCTCTCGCCACCGACTTCAATCCGGGAAGCTGCCCGATCTACTCGATTCCAGTGATCCTCAGTCTCGCGGTGACCCGCCTTGGGCTGTCGATCGAGGAAGCGATCACGGCAGCGACGCTGAACGCGGCAGCAGCGCTCGATCTCGCCGATGTCGTCGGGTCGATCGAGGAGGGGAAGCGCGCGGATCTGCTCATCCTCGATCTCGAGCGACATCAGCAAATCCCCTACTACTTCGCCCACAATCCAGTGCGCAAGGTGTTCTCGGGCGGCGAATGCCGAGCGGGCCGCGATCGATGAGACTGCTCGCGCACGCCAAACTGAACCTCTCCCTGGCGGTCGGATCGCCTCGCGACGACGGCTACCACGACGTGGACACCCTCGTGCAGACGATCGGGCTGGCCGATGGGGTCACGGTCACGCGACGCCGTTCAGGACTTGAGGTGAGGAACAGCGTGCCGATCCCGCAAGACGAGGATCTCTGCCTGCGCGCCGCGGCGGCACTTCTGCGCGCCAAGCACGAAGCCCGAGGGGCACGGATCGAAGTCGACAAGCGCATCCCTCTCGGCGCCGGCCTGGGCGGAGGATCGAGTGACGCCGCGGCGACGCTTTGGGCGATCGACCGGCTCTACCCGCCGTCGCTCCCAGAGGAAACGCTGCTGGCCCTCGCGGGGGAGCTCGGGGTCGATGTCCCGCTGTTCTTCACCGGGGGGCGCCTGCGCGCCGTCGGGAGGGGAGACCGCGTCGTCGAGAGGCTGCCGACGCCCGACGAGTGGTACGTCGTGCTGGTCCCTCCGTTTCCCTGTTCCACGGAGGCGGTCTACGCCGCCCACCGAGCGCGGCGGAAGGAAGCGCCGGAGGAACGGGCGCCGAGCGGCTTCGGACGAAACGATCTTCTCGCGGCGGCCGTCTCGGTCTTCCCGGAGCTCTCGCGCTATGTCCACGCGGTGCGCGCGCCCGCAGCGCGCTACGGTGGCTTGACAGGAAGCGGCTCGGCATGCTATGCCGCGGTGGCCGACGAAGAGACGGCGCAGGGAATGGCCGCCGCGCTGCGCAAGCGCTTTCCCGAGGCAGAGGTCATGCACACCGTCGCCGTCCCCTGCGGTATCGAACGGCTCGAAAGCGAGAACGCATGCACATCGCGATAGACGGCCCCGCAGCCTCGGGGAAGAGTTCGGTCGCCAAGGCCCTCGCGGACCACTTCGGGTTCCTCTACCTCGAGACGGGGAGGATGTACCGCGCCGTTGCCCTCGGCCTCTCGCGCGGCATTCCCCTCGACCAGTTGCGCCTCGAGGTGACCGAGGCCGGCCGCTTCCTGTTAAACGGCGAGGACGTCACCGACGAGTTGCACACCCCGGCACTCGATCGCGGGTCGTCCGAGGTCGCGACGCGTCGTGACGTGCGCGAGCGGATGGTGTCGCTGCAGCGCGAGATCGCCGAGGACCGGGACGTCGTGATGGAGGGCCGCGACATCGGGACCGTCGTTCTCCCGAACGCCGAGGTCAAGATCTTCCTCGACGCCGCCCCCGAGGTGCGCGCCGAGCGCCGCGCGCGGCAGCGTCACCAGCGTGACATCGAGCCGATCCTCGAGGACCTTCGGCGACGTGACCGGCGAGACCGTACGCGAGCGATCTCCCCCTTGAACCCCGCTTCTGATGCACATATAATCGACACGAGCGAGAAGGCTCTAACAGAGGTCATTCTCGCCGCCATAGCCTGGGTCAAGGAGCGGTCGGGGAAGGGTGACACGCCGGTGTAAGGAGCTACTCAAAGGCTTTCTCTACTGGCTGCTCGTGCTTCTCGTCTGCTTCCTGTCCAAGGTTCTATTCCGTCTTCGTGTTCACGGGAGAAGCATGATCAGGCGCGGTCGCGGATATATCGCTGTCGCTCGACATCGCAGCTACTGGGACGTCCTCATTCTTGCCGCCGCCGTGGGGTGGCCGAACCGCGTCCACTTCGTGGCGCGCAAGGGCCTCTTCCGCAAGGTGCCGCTCGCCATGCCGCTCATCCACATCTACTCCACGGTCATCGACCGTGACAACTTCCGCCTCGCGGACTACCGCCGCCTGCGCACGGCGGTTCACCGTGAGCGCCTGGTCGCCATCTTCCCCGAGGGAACGACCCGTCGGGCGGTCGACCCCAAGGAGGGCGCGGTGCACTTCGCGCGGATCTCCGGAAAGCCCCTGCTGCCGATCAACATCCAGCCGCAGGGACCGTACCCGCCGAAGTATCCCTTGGGCTTCCCGCGAGTTACCGTAAGCATCGGTGAGCCGATCACCGTTGAGGAATTGGAGGACGCTGCAGCATGCGATCCCGGCTCGGACGGTCAGGGTAAGGGCTCCCTGAGCGACGAGCTGATGGCTCGCATCGACGCAGTCAATCACAGAGAAAGGGAGGAAGGCTAGCCACAGATCGAGCACGTATCGGCCAAGGTCGTCTGGGCTGGTCGCGGACCGAGCACGTCCGTGATCGACAGCATGGAACAAGCAATGAAGATGGAGGACGCCTTCTCGGAGAGCGACGTCAAGCTCTACAGCCGAGGGGACACAATCACGGGAACCGTCGTCCAGGTGAACGAGAATGAGATCCTCGTGGACATCGGCTACAAGTCCGAGGGGATCCTCCCCGTCGCCGAGTTGTCGCCGTTCCGTGACGATGGGAAGGTCGAGGAGGGCGAGGAGATCGAGGTTCTCGTCACGTACATCGACGAGGAAAAGGGCACGATCTTCGCGTCGGAGAAGCAGGCGGAATACGAGAAGCGGATCGACACCCTGGAACACGCGTACAACGCCGGCGAGTTCGTCGAGGGCGAGATCACCGGAGAGGTCAAGAACGCGGGCTACCACGTCAATCTCGACGGGATCCGCGCGTTTCTCCCGGGGTCGCATCTAGGAAGCGATCTTCCCAGCGCCATCGGCGAGCTGCGTGGCACACGTGTGCCGTTCAAGATCCTCGAGCTGTCACGCCGTGACAAGAACCTCGTCGTTTCGCACAAGGCGTTCCTCAAGGAAGAGGAGCGCAAGCGGCGCATGGAGCTGTTCGACAAGCTCGAGAAGGGGCAGCTCTCCGTCAAGGAGGGGGATGAGATCGACATCCTTGTTGAGCTGAGAGAGGATGAAGACGGGTCGGTTCTCATTTCCAAGGAAAAGGCAGACAAGATGAAGATCTGGGACGAGATCAG
>CP070725.1:977418-983249 GCA_020350845.1 Candidatus Bipolaricaulota bacterium | reverse complement strand
GTCTCTCGTGCTCATCTCCACGGACAAGGCGGTCAACCCGACATCGATCATGGGGGTCAGCAAGCGTCTTGCAGAGCGCCTCGTTCGCACCCGCGACGCGAGCACCGAGACACGGTGCCTTGCGGTGCGCTTCGGGAATGTCCTCGGAAGCCGGGGAAGCGTAGTGCCGACGTTCCTCGAGCAGATACGGCGCGGCGGGCCGGTCACCGTGACGCATCCCGCGATGGAGCGCTACTTCATGGTCACCTCTGAGGCGGTGCTTCTCGTCCTCCAGGCCTCGGCGATAGGGCGCGGCGGAGAGGTCTTCGTCCTCGACATGGGGGAGCCCGTGCGCATCGCCGAGCTCGCCCGCGAGCTGATCCGCTTCCACGGCCTCGAGCCGGACGGCGACATCCCTCTTGTCTTCACCGGAGTGCGCCCCGGGGAGAAGCTTTCCGAGGAGCTGCTCACGGCGGAGGAGGGAACGGATTCGACTTCCCATCGCCGCATCCTCGTCGCGCGACTCGCCGAGGAGGATCCCGAGGAGCTCGTCCGAGTCGTCGACGCCTTGCGCGTCGCGTGCGAGCGAGAGGCCACCGACGCGCTGCACGAAACGCTGCGCGCCGTGGCCCCGAGATACGCCCCGGCCGCGGACACCCGTCCGGACGCGTAGCCGGGACGACTTGCCCGTGCTCAAGTCCCCTCGACAATGGGCCTTCGCGTGGAGGGGAGGCCCATCGTGAGAGTCCGTCGAGGCGTCGAGGCGATCGTCGATCGCGGGATGATCTGGTTGCTGGTCGCGTGGGTGTTCGTCATCCCGATCTTCTGGTGGTCGGGAGGCAGCGGGACGCAGAGCGTCAAGTTCACGATCGCCCTCCTCGGGATCGCCGTGCTCGTCGCCGTGTGGGCGTTCGTGGGGTGGCTGCGTGCCTCGTGGATCGTGCGCGCGCCGTGGGTTCTGATCCCGTGGGGCGTCCTCGTTGCCGTCGCGGCGCTGTCGCTCGTCCCGGCGACGGTCCCGTGCCTCGCGCTTCAAGGCATCGTCGCGATGATCGCCTTCGCCTCCCTCGCGCTCGTCACCGCGAGCGTCGTGCGAACGTTGGAAGACGCCCGCTGGCTCGTCACGGCGATCGCTTCCACCGCCGTGATCGCGGCCGTCTACGGCCTCGTGCAGTACTTCGGTGTCGGTACGGGAGGAGGGGGAGCGGAGGCGGCGCGCTCGTTCTTCGGGGGGCCGCGCGCGCTCGCGAACTTCCTCGCATCGGCCGTCGTTCCGTGCACGATCCTTGCGGCTCGGTGGCGGTCCACGGCGACACGGGTCGCTTCACTGGTCGCGATCGCCCTCCTCGCCTTCACCGCGGCGCTCGTCGGCGGTGTCGATCTCGTCTTGTCGATGGCGGTGGCGATCGTTGCCGTGGGAGTCGGCCTCCTCGTCCTCGGTCGCAGGGCGATCCTTGCGCGGGAGCGGGTGTGGCGAACCGCAGCCCTCGCCTTGATCGTGATCGCCGTCGCCCTCGGTGCCGTCCTGTCCGCGGTCGATGTCGCGCCCGGCGGCACCTCCGCTGCGCCGGACGGAAGGCCCGCCTCGAGCGGTGATCCGTCGTGGCGCAGTGTGGCCCGTCGGTCCGCGTGGGCGATCTTCACGGAGCGTCCCCTCCTCGGCGCCGGTCTCGGGCACTTCGAGATCGAGGCCCCCGAGGCGGTCGCCTCCGTCGTCGAGCCGGGGTCGGCCGACGGGGTCGTCCCGGCTCCGGCGAAGCGCGCGGAGAGTGATCTTCTCCAGGCGGGAGCCGAGACGGGGATCCTCGGGCTCCTTGCGCTCCTCGCCCTGCTTCTGTCGCTCCCGACGTTCGTCGCGCTGCGCCTTCGAAGGACGTCCGATGCCGACGGCCGACTCGACCTGCTCGCCCTGTTCGCGGGCACGATCGCCTTCCTCGCGCAGGCCGTGATTTCGTCGCCGATGCATCTCGCCTCCCCACTCATCGTTCTCGCGGTCGTGGTCGGGATCTCCTCGGCGCCCGCCTACGGAGGCGGGGGCTGCCGACGGCTCTGCCTCGAACGGTGGCGCCTCACGGTGGGAGCCTTCGCGGTCGTTGCCGTGACCGTGCTCGGCGCGGTGCTCGCGGTTCGTGATCTGTCGGCGGAGGCGCACCTTCGTGCGGGGATCGGCGCCCTCGAACGTGGAGAGACGGCAAGCGCCGAGGGCGAGTTCACGCAGAGCATTGCCCTCGATCTCTGCCCGCGCGAGGCGCTCTTCCACCGTGCGACGACGCGGCTGTACTCGGCCGACGAGTCGATGTCCAGGGGAGCGTTCGCCGAAGCGGCGGCGGTCTACGAGGAGGCGCGTGCCGACCTCGAGCGATGCACCGTGCGCTTCCCCCGGGCCGAAGTCTACCTCTCGCTGGCGAACCTCGGCCTGCGGCTCGAAGACGTGCCAACGATGCGCGTCGGGGTGACGTGGCTGGTGAGCTTCGCCGTGGGTCCCGATCTGCGGGTCCAGGGACTCTACCTTGATGCGCTGCTGGCGAAGCGCGAGGGCGATACGGACCGAGCGACGACCGTTCTCCGAGCAGCGATCGACGAGTTCCCGAGCTATGTCCGCACGTACATCGCGCTCGCCGATCTCGAGCTTGCACGCGATCGAACGGACGAGGCGCGAGCGCTCTACGAGGAGGCCCTTGCGCGCGCCGAGGCCAAGCTCGCGGAAGCGGAGTCGCACCTCGCGGAGGATCCCGCCCTGTCCGCGAGCGAACGCGCCTTCTGGAGCAGGGCGCGACGGGAGGCGGGGGAGGAGATCGACGTCGCCCGCCGCGCGCTGTCCTCGTTCGAGATCCCGACGCCGTAGGCCGGGTTGCGTTCTCTGCCCGCGCGCGACGGATGCGTCCTGCGGTTGACGTTTCCGACACCGGGGCTATCATTGGAAGTTCTGTTCAGGAGGGTCCTTTGCGATTCTGACCCGGGCCGGACACGGAGAGGCGGGCGATGATCGGGAGATTCGAGTACGCGCGACCGAAGAGCGTCGAGGATGCCGTCTCCTTGCTTCGCGAGCGCGGCGGCGACGCTGCGGTCTACGCCGGGGGAACCGACCTGCTGGTGGAGATCCGTAACGGCCACCGGGCTCCCGCGCTCCTTGTCGATGTCAAAGGAATCGATGAGCTGCGCCGATTGGAGATCGGGGAAACGGAGCTTCGCATCGGAGCGGCGACGCCGCTCAACGCCGTTGCCGAGTCGCGCGCCGTGCGACATCGTCTCGTGGCGCTTGCGGATGCCGCACTCTCGATCGGGACCTACCAGATCCGCGGCCGCGCGACGCTCGCCGGGAACGTGTGCAACGCCTCCCCCGCGGCCGACACCGCGCCCGTCTTGCTGGTCGCCGGCGCCGAGCTGATCGTCGCCGGCCCCGCGGGCCGGCGATCGGTCCCGGTACAGGAGTTGTTCACCGGCGTGAAGCGAACCTCGCTCTCCGCGGAGGACATCGTTGTCGAGGTTCGGATTCCGGCGGCCGAAGGGGCGCTCGAGACGGCGTTCCTGAAGCAACAGCGCATCCGCGGACACGATCTGGCGGTGGTCAACGTGGCGGGGTCCGTCGACGTCGACACAAGGAGAATGGCGGTCGCCGTCGGAAGCTGTGCCCCGACGCCGGTGCTCCTTGACCCCGTTGACACACGGGGCCAATCGCCCGCGGAGATCTCGGAGCGACTGATCACCCTTGCCGAGAAGGCAACATCCCCGATCAGCGATGTGCGCGCGTCCGCCTCGTACCGGCGCGCGATCCTCCCCGTCCTCCTGCGGCGCCTCTGCGACCGGCTTGCTGCGGAAGGGGCGGTGGCGTGATGCACCCCATCTCGTTCACGGTGAACGGCGAGCGGCAGGAGCTCTGCGTCCCTTCCTCGATGACCCTGCTCGAGCTCATTCGCGACGCACTGCACCTCACCGGGACGAAGGAGGGATGCAGCATCGGCGAGTGCGGCGCGTGTACGGTCCTCCTCGACGGGACGCCAGTGACTTCCTGCCTAGTCCTCGCCGTGGAGGCGGACGGCTGCGAGCTGACGACGATCGAGGGCGAGGCCCACGGCGGTGAGCTGTCCTCCCTCCAGCAGGCGTTCATCGAGGCGGGAGCGGTGCAGTGCGGCTTCTGCACGCCGGGGATGATCCTGTCGGCACGGGCGCTCCTCTCCCGCACGGACGATCCCGGCGAGGACGAGATCCTCGAGGCGATCGCGGGGAACCTCTGTCGCTGCACCGGGTACGAGGCGATCCTGGAGGCGGTGCGCATCGCGGCGCGCCGGCGACGGCCCGGGGAGGCCGGCGATGCGTGACCTGCGTGTTGTGGGAACGCCCGTCGCGCGCGCCGACGCCGTGGACAAGGTGACCGGCGCGGGACGGTACACGCACGATCTCTCCCTTCCGGGGATGCTTCACGTCGCGCTCGTGACGTCCCCGCACGCGTCGGCACGTATCGTGGCGATCGATGCCGAGGCGGCACGCCGAATGCCCGGAGTGCGTGCGGTGCTCACCGGCGACGGACTGTGCTTCCGGCTCGGGCTCTACCTGCAAGACAAATGCATCCTCGCACGTGACGTGGTCCGCTATCAGGGCGAGCCGGTCGCCGCCGTCGCCGCCGATCGCCTGGACACGGCGCGTGAGGCCGCTCGCAGGATACGCGTCGAGTACGAGCCGACGGACGCCGTCCTCGATCCACGAGACGCGCTCGCCTCCGACGCCCCGCTCGTCCACCCCGAGCTCGCCGGCTACGCCCACATGGAGGGCGTGTTCTTCCCTCAGGCGAACACGAACATCGCGCATCACCAGAAGGTCCGTAAGGGCGACATCGAGGCGGCGCTCGCACGGGCAGATGTGGTGGTGTCCGCGTCGTTCTACAACCCCCCGGTGCAGCACGTCCCGATGGAGACGCACGCGGTGATCGCGCACGTTCTCCCGGAGCGACGCGTCGAGCTGTGGACGTCGAGCCAGTCGCCATACACGGTACGTCATCTCCTCAGCGTCTGTTTCGGCATTCCTCACGGGAACATCAGGGTTCACGTACCGTTTGTGGGGGGCGGCTTCGGCGGCAAGGCGGGGCTTCACCTGGAGCTGTTGGCCTACGTCCTGGCGGAGGCTACGGGGCGCCCGGTCAAGATCGTCGCCACGCGGGAAGAGGAGTTCAACACCCTTCCCTCGCGGCAGGGTCTGCACTCGACGATCGAGATCGGGGCCGACTCCGACGGGACGATTGCCGGGCTGCGGGCGAAGTACGTCTGGGACGCGGGGGCGTACGCGGACTACGGCGTCAACGTGGGACGTGCCGCCGCATACTCCGGCGCCGGCCCGTATGCGCTCCCCAGCTGCCGGATCGACTCCTACGTGGTGTACACGAACAAGGTCTTCGGCACGGCGTACCGTGGCTTCGGCCACCTCGAGGTGCTGTGGGGTGTGGAACGCGCGATCGACATGACGGCACGCAGGCTGGAGATGGATCCTGTCGAGTTCCGCCGCCGGAACCTGCTGCGTCCCGGGGAGACGACGATCACCGGTGAGGAGTTCACTCCCGGGCACGGCGATCCGCAGGCGTGCCTCGAGGCGGCGGCAGAGGCGATCGCGTGGGGCGTCCCCAGTGCCTCGTCCGGCGATTCGGCGAAGGCTCGCGGCAAGGGGATCGCGATGCTCCACAAGGCACCGGCGATGCCCACGTACACGTCGTGCTCGGTGATCATCAAGCTCGACGAGGACGGCGCGGCCGACCTCCTCGTCTCGGGCGTGGACTACGGACAGGGGACCTACACCGTTCTGCGCCAGATCGCCGCCGAGGAGCTGGGCATCGCGATCGACAAGGTACGCGTGACGTGGGATTG
>CP070725.1:971479-977318 GCA_020350845.1 Candidatus Bipolaricaulota bacterium | reverse complement strand
GGGATGGAGTGGAGCAAGTTCCCCGACCTCGTGAGGCCGGGCGAACCGATGGGGGTGACGACAGCAGCGGGAAGCGACCTGCTGGGCGTGCCCGAGGGGGTCCCGGTCTTCGCCGCCGGTGCCGACTTCACGGTCTCGATTCTCGGGACGGGAACGGTCGCACCGGGAAGGGCGTGCGACCGCGCCGGAACGTCCGAAGGGATCAACCTCTGCGCCGATCGAGAGATTTCCGATCGCAGGCTGCTCTGCGTGCGCCACGTGATCGAGGGGTTCACCAACGTTTCGGGGATCGTTTCCACATCGGGCAAGGCGCTGCAGTGGTTCAAGGAGATCACGGGCAAGGCAGACGTGCCGTTTGCGGAGCTCTTCGGCGATATCGAGGCGGTCCCCGCCGGGTCGAACAAGCTCGTCTTCCTTCCGTATCTGGCGGGGGAACGCGCCCCCATCTGGGACCCGAACGCGCGGGGTGCGTTCGTCGGTCTGACGATGCGCCACGGCCGACGAGAGATGACGCGAGCCGTCGTGGAGTCGGTGGGCTTCGCCATTCGGGACATCATTACGGTGATGGAAGAGGTCGGGTTGCACGTCGACGACGTGAGGATCACCGGAGGGCAAGCGAGGAGCGAGGCGTGGATCCAGATCAAGGCCGACATCACGGGCAAGCGGTTCCTGCTGCCAGTCATGAAGGATGCGGAGCTGGCCGGCGATCTGTGCATCGCCCTCTACGGACTCGGGAGGTTCGCGAGCCTCGCCGAAGCGGCCGAGAACGCGGTTCAGATCGAGCGCGTGTTCGAGCCCAGCAAGGGCAACAGACAGGTCTACGATGACTTGTTCGCCGTCTACCGGGATTCGTATGCGGGGCTGAAGGAGACGTTCGGCAGGATCGGCGGGATGGCCTAGGGAGGAGTGCTCATGCAGATTGGGAAGCAGATACGGATGAACTCGCTGTTCAACAAGGCCACCGGAAACAGCGTGTGTATCGCGGTGGACCACGGGGGCATCGCCGGTCCGATGGAAGGGATCAACGACCCTGCCGAGTTGGTACGGCAGTGCGTCTCCGGAGGAGCCGACTGCGTTCTCACGACGAGGGGTTTTGCGCAGGCGGCGGCCGCCGGGTGGGATCGCCAAACGTCGCTCATTCTGCGCCTTACCGGAGGGTTCACCGTCCTTGGCGGAGGGTTCGAAGAGGAGCTGATCTCGTCGCCGCAAGCGGCCGTGGAGTACGGAGCCGCCGGCGCCGCGGTCACCGTCAAGTTCGGCCACGAGCGCGAGGGGGAGTTCACGGTCAATGCTTCGCTCGTCGCCGACGAGTGTGCGCGTCTGGGGTTGCCGCTCATGATCGAGGCGATGGCGAAGGGCAAGGATCTCAGTTCCACGGATCCGAAGGGCGTCAAGCTTGCCGCCCGCGCGGCGATGGAGATCGGTGCCGACCTCGTGAAGACGTACTACACGGGCGATCCGGAGTCGTTCCGGGAGGTCGTCGCCGGGTGTCCGATCCCGATCCTCATCCTCGGGGGGCCGAAGTCGGACAGCGACGAGGAGGTCATTTCCGGCGTCTACGACGCGATGCAGGCCGGTGCTCGAGGGATCGCGATGGGGAGGAACATCTGGCAACGCCCCAACACCCAGGCCATGGTCGAAGCGATGGTCGGCGTGGTCCACGAGCGGTGGAGCATCCAACAGGCGATGGACCACATCGCGTAGAAGCAGATCGATGCCGTACGCGGGCTTCACCTCCAGCCTCCTGTGGGTGATGGTGATCGGCCTGCTCGGGCCGTCGGTTCCGGCCATCGTGCACGATCTCGACATCTCGTACGCGCAGGCCGGCTTCCTGTTCACGCTTCTCTCCCTGGGCAGTCTGTTCGGCAGCAGCCTCGGCGCGATCGCCTCGGACTACGTGAACCGGAAGAGGATCTTCGCATCGTTCTGTGGCCTGTTCGCCGCCGGGCTTGCTTGCGTGGGCTTTGCCCCGGGCTACATCGCGCTGTGCCTCACGGTCTTCGGGTTCAGCCTGTTCGGAAGTCCGATCGGGTCGATCGGGCAGAGCGTGATGCTCGACATGTACCCTCGCCAGCGCAGCAGGTACCTCTCGCTGCAGACGCTGTTCGCGGCCGTCGGCAGCTTCCTCGCGCCGTTGCTCGTGTCCGTCAACATCGCGGGAGGGTTGTCTTGGAGATGGCCGTTCGTCGAGACTGCCGTCGCCGTGGGCTTGCTGACGGGGGCGGTGATGGCGGTACGGATCCCCAATGCGTCGGCGGATCGCGGGAGCCGGGCACCTCTCGCTTCCGTCCTTCGGAACCCCAACATGATCATCGCAGCCGCGCTGGTCTTCCTCTACGTTGCCACAGATCTCGGCTTCTCCTACTGGCTGGCCCAGTACTTCAGCGCCGAGCTGGGCGTGCCGATGCGTCTCGCCAGTGCCGTCGTGAGCGTGTTTCTCGTGGGGATGATGGCCGGTCGGCTCACGACAAGCTGGCTGGTCAAGCGGATCGCCACGCGCAGCATCCTGCTCGCGGGGCTGTCGATCGCGCTTGTGGCATTGCTCGGCTTCCTCCTGATCCCCGCGGTTACCGTGAAGGCAGGCCTTGCCTGCCTCTACGGCCTGGGCATCGGCCCGGTGTTCCCCCTCATCGTCGCGAAGGCGTCCGAGGAGTATCCGCTGCAGTCGGGGGCGGTTACCGGGCTGCTTTTCGCGTGCGTGTCGCTGGGGGGCATGGTCTTCCCCTTCTTGCTGGGGGTTCTCGCCTCCACGTTCGGGATCGGACGCTCCTACCTCCTCTGCCTGTCGGTTCTCCTCGTCGTCTTCCTCGGGATCCTGGTCTGGATCCGGATGCGGAAGGCGCGAGTGGAACACGTGGAGTAGTAGAGCGCGATCGCGGCTGCATGCCGCCGGTCCTGAGACAAGCTGTGCGGGGTGGCGGCGTGCATCGCTCGCCGTGCGCGTCGGCCCTTGCTCTTGTTCGCCGGGGTCCGATGGCCGAGGATGTCGCGCTTCGTCACCTCGAGAGCCGCGGTCTGCAGGCTTCCATCTCTTCTGCGTGTGCCCTTGGCTTTCTACGGCGACGCGAGGAGCCGAAGGATGACCAGGCCGCCGGCGCCGTCCGCCACGTAGACGGTGTCATCGATCACCTGGATCGCCCGGGGGCGCCCTGCGGTGTCGAAGCGGGCGACGGCCACCGGTGACGCGAGGTCCGAGATGTCGAACACCTGGACGCCTGCCCAATCCGCTCGAACGAACGCATACCGGCCGACGACGTAGGCTCCGTAGGGGTTCGCCAGGGTGTCGAGCGATCCGACCTCGATCGGATTCGCCTTGTCACGGACCGAGACGACGACCACATGACGAAGGTCAGCAAAGAACACGTGATCTCCGCTCACGAACACGTCGACCACATCGCCCGCCGCGACGAAGTGCCCGATCTCCCATGGGTCCGTCGGCTCTTCCACGGAGAGGATGCGCAGCCCGCCGCCCCGATCTGCGATGTAAGCGTGTCGGTCGAAGACGGACACGTCGCACGTCTCGCCCGGCGTGTCATGGGCGGCGAGCTCCACGGGGGCCCCCTTGTCGGCCACGGAGATGATCCTCAGCCCGGCGGTTCCGTCGGCGACGAAGGCGACGCTATCCACGACGGTGACGGCGCGCGCCGCTCCCGGCGTGTCCACCTGTCCCACCTCTTCCGGCGCCTCCGGACTCACCACGGAGACGATCCTCAGACCGGCCTCACTCGCTGCGACATAGGCGATCTCGCCGGACACGACGACGTCCTCTGCCAAACCGGGAAGGTCGAGGTGGCCGATCGCTTCGATCTCCTCAAGATCCGCGACGGAGACGATGTGCAGACCCTCGCCGCCGTCCGCGAGGTACGCCTCGTGGCCGACCACGTAGAGCCCGTAGCAGTAGGTCGCCGTGTCCAGCGCGCCGACCTCGATCGGAGTGAGCGGATCGGCGACGGACACGCAGCGGAACCCGCTCGTGCCGTTGGCCAGATAGAGGTATCCCTCCTCCGACGAGACCCCCTCCACTCCGCCCGCCGTGTAGCTCCGATCCGCCTCCACCGGGCGGCGGGGGTCCGCCAGGGAGACTACGGAGAGGCCCCCCCACTTCCGGGCGACGAAGGCGTAGTCGTCGACGATCTCGACGCGGGTGGCGTAGCCCTGGATCTCCAAGGCGGCGACCTCTGTCGGCGTTGTGGGATCCGCGAGAGAGACGATGTGCAGGCCTTCACGCTGACAGGCCGCGACGGCGTAATCGCGGTACAACGCGACATCGCTCACCGATAGTGACCCGAGGGTGAGTGCACCGGTCACACTAGGGGCCGACGTCTCTTCGACCGAGACGACGTAGAGCTCCCCGCTGCCCGTTCCGACGACGGCGGTGGTCTCTCCCGCCTGGACCGACACTGCGTAGGCGATATCCTCGACGCTTCCGACGACGACGGGGTCGGCCTTGTCGTCGATGGACAGGATGTGCAGTCCGCCGTCCGTCGCGACGAAGGCGCGAGTCCCCACGACGTGAATGGCGTTTGCGTCCCTGGGGAGCGCGGCGCGGCCGATCTCGACGGGAGTCGTCCGGTCACTCACGGAGACGACTGCGACTCCCCCCTCCGCGTCGGCGATGTAGACGTAGTCGTCGACGACCTGGAGATCGCGAACCATGCCCGGGAGTACGCCCGACCGACCCACCTCGGACGGCGTCTGCAGAACCGAGATGTCGATGACGAGCACCCGCGGCCCCTGCCCGACGAAGGCATGATCCCCCGAGACGTCCACACACAGGGCCTTGCCGCCGAACTGACCGGCGAGCTGTAGTTCCACGGAGCTGCCCGTCACGACGACCGCGAGTCCGCCGACGACAGCCAGTGCACCCAGAAGCGCAGCGTGGCGTCGCATCATCGGTCACCTCCCTCCTTCCTCGCGCCGGCGATTCCGTCCTACACCGGGTTGACTGCTGCGACGGTCATGAGCAGAGGCGATGGGCGCATCTTCGTCCTTGCCAGTGTAGCGCAACGACGAGCGGCGAGGCGAATCGCTTGCGGGGCGTGCGCTTACATTCCTGGGACCCGCTCGGCGGCGCGCAAGGCCGCCGTGCCGCTGGGCGCCGTACGTCGGCCGTCAGTCCTGCGGCGCCGCCGCGGCTTCTCCCTCGCGGCATCGATCCGCAATCGCTGCCGCACGCGACCAATGGGAGACGTGCCCCCGCGCCTTGTTCACCGCACGTCCTCACGGCGCCGCAAGAGATACCGTTTGATGTCGAGCGTGCTTGTCTTGGGGAAGGGCTTCTCGGTCAGGACCAACTGCCCGATGCTGCGCAGTCGCTTGTACGGCGCGAGCCGCTGCAGACGAGCGCGGGTCTCTTGCCAGATGACTTCCCGCAGTCCGACCGGGCCTACCGCATCCGTGGCCATCTCCGGATTCGGATAGACGACCGCCTCGATGGCCCCGTCGGACTCCCGACTTCGCACGAGCACCTCCTCCACGTAGGGGATGCGGCCGATCTCCCACTCCAGCTCCTCGGGGTAGACGTTCTTCCCCGAGTCGAGCACGATGACGTTCTTCGCGCGGCCCTTGAGGAAGATCTCTCCGTCCTCGTCGAGTGACGCCAGGTCCCCGGTGTGAAACCAGCCGTCGGCGTCGATCGCTCGTGCCGTTGCCTCCGGGTCTTCGTAGTAGCCCTGGGTGACGATCGGCCCGCGGACGAGGAGCTCTCCGACGCCGTCCGGCCAAGGATCGAGGATCCTCACGTCGACCCCGGGAATCGGACGTCCCACCGACCCCGGCTTCTTCCCGAAAGGGTCGCAGACGGAGACGACGGGAGAGGTCTCAGTGAGACCGTACCCCT
>CP070725.1:968786-971379 GCA_020350845.1 Candidatus Bipolaricaulota bacterium | reverse complement strand
TTCCACTCCGGATTGCCCGTGCAGAGCCTGCCTCGCAGTGGGCAAGCGCTCGTACAACTACCTCAGTAGTGAGAGAATAGGCAAGAGTTGACCTGCCCGCTCCGGTCTGGGAGGCTCGGGGAGATTCACTTCCGAGGTGATACATGCGCAAGGAATCCTATCTCGAGACCGCGCAGCGCGAGTTCCGTCGCCTCAAGGGGCTGGCGGACGGGGCCCTAGCACAGATCGACGAGCGAGAGCTGCTCGTGACCCTGGGGTCCGGCGAAGTCAGTGCCGCGATACTGATGAAACATCTCGCGGGCAACATGCTCTCCCGCTGGCTGGATTTCCTCACGACCGATGGCGAGAAGCCTCATCGCAATCGAGATTCCGAATTCGCGGTCACGTTGGCCGACACGCGGCCACGACTCACGGAGCGTTGGGAGAGAGGGTGGGGCTGTCTCTTCACAGCCCTCGAGGAATTGCGCGAGGAGGAGATGTCGCGCGAAGTCCTCATTCGTGGGGAGCCGCACACCGTGCTCCAGGCGATTCAGCGTCAGCTCACGCACTATGCGTATCATACCGGTGAGATCGTGCTGATCGCCAAGTGTCTGGCCGGTCCTCGGTGGAAGACGCTCAGCGTCCCCAAGGGTGAGTCGCGGGTTTTCAACGAAGCGCCGCAGCCCTATCTCACGGAAGATACGTAGCGCAAAGGCCTTCCTGCCCGGCGCTCGCCAAGACTGCCGATGGCACGCCGGCTTCGCAGTCCGCGAGCCGTCCGTCGGGAACCCCCATAGCGGATATGCTAGAATGTTGGGAGAATTGCGCCGGTATGTGCAGCGAGCCGTCGAGGCGGAGTCCTGCGCACTTCGGCCGCGACGGCCGCTGAGCAGAACACCATCGAGCCACCGACTAGGGTCGTGCTCTGCCAATCCAGAGGAGAATCCCGATGCGACATCGTGACAGAGGGGTGCCATTCCGATCCGGTGTTTTGTCTCGCCTCGCCAGAACGGCGTTTCGTTTGTCCCCCGTGCTCTTGGTGGCGTTGCTCTCGAGTCCGGCGCTCTGCGCGGCCGCCCCAAGCGTTGCTGCGGCCGAGGACGCGGCGTTGCGCGTCTCTCGCGACCTGATTGCCGGTGTCGTCTCTTCGGGGCGCAGTGATCTCACGGATCTGCAGGAGTTGCAGAGGGCTACCGTGGAGGGGTGGCATCTCGTACATCATCCGGAAACGCTGGAGCCCGTCTATGGTCTCGTTCCGATTCGAGCGGAGAGCGGCCGGCTCCTCGGCCTGATCGCGCTGGACGCAGCCGGCGAGCGGTGGCTCTGGTACCGCTTCACCCCTGCGGGAATGGGGGCCGACGACAGAGCGTCCGCCGTGAGCGACTTTCCCGCGGTCTCGGCACGGGAGGCCGGCGAGCGAGTCGAGCGACGCTCGCGAGCAGCCGGAACGGACCGGCCAACCGAACAGCCACTTCTCATCGAAGGAACGGACAAGCATCTGTACTGGCAGTTCCAGTCGGCGCAGGGGGAGAAGTGGCTGGTCAATGCGGATCGCACGGGAGCTTCTGTTCTCGAGCCTGGTGATGACGCGGCGGCACGCGTGCTCCCACCGTCGCCGACTCTCGCGGAGCAGCGAAACCGATGCCGGCGGGCGAGCGAAGGCACGCCTGCACCCGGCGAGAGTCAGCGTTCCGGTTCGCGTCTCCTCCCGAGCGCGTATCGGATGCCGGGAGTGCCCTACCACTATCAGATCACGAGCTGGTACTGCGGGCCGGCCTCCCTGCATATGGTGATGGACCACTGGGGGCAGGAGATCCCACAGGTTCCGATCAGTGATGTCGCGAACGACATCGTCAATTCAGGCTGCTACGCGGACGACATGGATCGTTCGGCCCACTTCAGCGGCATGAGCGCGGCGATTCAGGATCCCACTCTCATCGGCTACGCGGAACGCAAGCTCGGCTACGCCTGCGTGGAGTACTCGTGGGGATCTCATCCGGACCGCTACGGGGCCTTGCGCAGCTTGGCTTGCTCCCACTATCCGCTCTTCGTGCTCACCTGGTTCAGCTCGGCGCACGGGGCGGGGCACTACCGCGTGGTGACCGGCTACGATGACAACCTCGATGTGTTCATCATGCAAGATCCCTGGTATTCGGGGACCTACACGGGCCCCGATCTCCTGGTGAACCAGACGGTGTTCGTCGAAGACTGGTGGGAGTACTCCTGGTGCTGGGGCATGGTCGCGAGCCCCTGGCTTCTCCATCCGGAGATCCCGTCCACGATCGCGCTGGGCGACACGTTCTCGGTCGATCTCACGGTCCTCTACCCGGGGCCTCTCCCCGAGCTGCAAAACCGGGATCTGTGCACGAGCTGTGTCGCGACGATCGAGCTGCCGATGGGGCTGTCTCTCGCCGGCGGTACTGCGACGCAGCCGCTCACGAACATGAGATCCGGAGATAGCACGATCGTCTCGTGGGAAGTCGTGGCGGACGGCCCCGCCGGGGACTTTGGTATCTATTTCCAGGCGCAGGGTCTCGTGACGGGATCCTGCACCTCCTATCCGAGCTACACCGACAGCATCGGCGGCCATGGCTACGACATCGCAACGGTGGGA
>CP070725.1:940337-968686 GCA_020350845.1 Candidatus Bipolaricaulota bacterium | reverse complement strand
TTCGACTTCGACGCGCTCGCCGATCCCCAAGCCCGCGACGGTGATCGGGGGAACCGGATTGAAGTACGCCGAGACGAACTGCCCTGCTTCGGCGCAGGCTGGCGTCTCTTCCGGCGCGACGGTCTCTACCTGGCGGCAGTACGCGAACTGCACGTCGAACGGCCCCGCATCGAGATCCCCGTTGTTCGTGATCCCGACCACGACGTGCACCGTCTGTCCCTGCTGCACTTGAACCCCGGGGGTGATCGTCAACGGGAGGAGGCGATCGGGCGCGAGATCGGGGAGGCGCGGTGCGAGCAGGGTCAGCGTGGTCACCAGCTCGTTGTTGTTCTCGTCAAGCTCATCGACGACGAGCGTCGCATCCGTGACGACGCGGATCTCGTAGATCCCCGGTGCGAGCGTGAGCACGGGGAGCGTCCCGACGAGCGTCGTATCGCTCGACGGTGGGAGCTCGACATCCGAGCAACTGGACAGATCGCTGCACGAGAACTGCTCCCAGCGGCGGCCGCCCTTGACGCGATAGTAGAACCCCACATCGAACGGCCCTGTCGGGGCTCGCCCGGTATTGCGAATGACCGACCTCACCGTGACCGCGTCGCTTCGTCCCTGCTCCGCGGGTGACGCCGGGCTGAGAATCAGCGACTCGGGATGAATTTCGGCCTTCTTCGGCTGCGCCGGGAGGATCGTCAGGGTGCGGACGATCTCGTTGTTCGCCTCGTCCAGCTCTCGGAGCACGTCGTCCGGATCCACGACGACACTGATCTCATAGACCTTGGGGGCGTCGAGGAGGCCCAACTGATCCGCATTGAGAGTCACGGCAACCGTCTGCGGCTCCGATCCGAGTTGGACGATCTGAGCGTCCGCGAAGCGCAGTCCGTCGATGCGGAACTCCACCGGCACGCTCTTCGCGATGCCCTCGCCGCCGTTGACGATCGTCGACGTGACGCGGACGTCGGAGTCCAGACGGACGACCGGGACATCGAACGTGAGCGTGGTCGGATGCAGTTCGACAGGGTTGATCGTGAGCCACGCGCTGAGCGTGTTGTTCCCCTCGTCCTGCTCGACGATCTGCTCGTCGACGTCGACCACCGCCGTGATGCGATACGTTCCCGGGTCGAGACCGCGCAGTGTCGGGCTGAGGGTTCCCGTAACCTCGACCGTCTGCCCTGCCGGAGGAACGACCTTGGTGTTCGCGCCGCTCTCTCCGAGCGCGGGGTCGAACGGCATGCCATCGATGTAGAACTGGACCTTGAAGAAGCTCTGCGCGTCCTCGCCCAGGTTGGCGACGTCGACGATGACCTCCCACTTCCCGGCGTCCGGCGCCGTAAGCTGCTGGAACGCCATACTGATGGGCTGTAGCTCGGGAAGGCCAAGCGTGGAGGTGACGAGCTCCATCGAGGTCACCAGCTCGTTGTTGAGCTCATCGACCTCGGGAATCTGGTTCGTCACGTCGGCGACGACTTTGATCTCGTAGTGCCCAAGCTCTATCTCCAGGGTCTCGAAGACGAAGGTGGCCTCGAGGAAGTCCTGCTGGCTGGGCCGCAGGTGTTCCTCATCCAGGGTTCCGAGAAGGACCCATGGCTCGCCCTCACGTGCAGGTCGGTAGAAGAACCCAACCGTGAACTGGTCTGCGTTCCGAGCACCAGTGTTCGTGATCCGGGTATAGATCTCTACGTCCTGACCGCGTGTGACCGTAGAGGGCGGGTCAAGGACGATCTTCTGGACGTGCAGCTCAGCGAGCCCGTCCAGGGTCTGTCCCGTCAGGCCGAACGCCAGCCCGAGCAGAAGGACCGCACCCACTACCAGAGTTGCTCCTCTCATCCTCGTTCCTCCCTCCAAGCCTTGCTTGCTGTTCATCCTCTAGCGATCGGTCTGGATCACGTAGATCGCCCCGTCATCGCCACCGTAGTAGAACGCACGGAAGTGCTTGATGATCCCATCGACTTCAAGATCAAACGCGGTCACAGCAAACGGTGACAGAATGTCCACTCCACGCGACACGTCCCCGTTCACCTCGAACGCCTCGCGCCCGTCGCCCTCAAGGACGTACGGAACGCCGCTGACATCCGCGAAATGGAGCCGTCGTGTCGCGCGATCGACCGCCGGCGCGGACACGATGCCTGCCCCTGCCTCGAAGACCCAAAGGACGGTGCCCTCGATGTTGAGCGCGACGAGCAGACCGTCCGATGTCGTCACGTAGATCGGGTCGGCGCCGCGAAGGTCCACGACGATCGACGTGACGGCACCGGCAAGTGCCCCGTCCGCGGGGAAGCTCCACAGCGTCTCCAGGGTCGAGCCGCTCGTTCCTCCACAACTGCGATAGACATGCACGAATCCGTCGTCGGTCCCGATGTAGGCCCGCTCTCCGCCGATCGCCATCGCCGTCGTCGAGCCGCTGGGCACGCCGGCCTGACAGAGGATGTCGAGCGATGTATCGAGGACGAACAGGCCCGCCGTGGTCCTCGCGTAGAGGAAGCCCGTCAGCGGATCGATCAACAGCTCCTCCACCGGCCCCGTGATGCCGTCCGCGCGGTTCATCACGGGATTCACCCGATCCACGGCGATCACGCCGGAGTCCGTCCCGACGTAGATCGTGCGATCGCTGCCCACGGCTACAGTGCGGATTCCCCCGTCGGGAACCGGGAGGGAGATCTCGTCGATGACAGCGCCCGAGTCGAGGCCGAGCACGACGATCTCGCCGCCCGCCGTGACCACGTAGAGAGCGTCTCCAGGAACGACCTCAAGATCCGTGATGTCGCTTGCCAGCCCGAGATCGACATCGAACCGAAGCACCGCGGGTGCACCTCGATCATAGGCAACGACCCCGCCCCCCGGCGATGCCGCGAAAACCGCACCGGTTTCCGTATCGGCTTCGAGGAACCGCGTCGGCTCGCCGGGTCCCGTCAGACGCTCCGCGGCAACGGCCGGAGGCGTGTCGACAACGACCAGCGTCGCCTCCGCGAAGCTGTTGTTCGCCTCGCTCGTCTCCTCGACGGTGCCCCCCACGTCGGCGAGGAACACTAAGGTGAAGCTCCCCGCGCCGGAGGTGTCGAGCGCGAACGGAATCTCGATCGAGCTGTTCGGGCGAAGGTCGACGGACTGCGAGATGATGAACAGCGTCGAACCTTCCTGCTGCAGCGACACCTGGAACGGGCCCGACGGGAGCAGCCCGTGATTCTCGACCGTCGCATAGGCGGTGATCGGCTCTCCGAGAAGCACCGGAAGCGGTCCAGAGAAGCGGACCTGAGAGACGTACAGATCGGCCTTGATCTCTCCCGTAGCCTCGACCGTCACGCGGGCCTCATCGTCGTCCGGCCAGTCGGGGATGCGCTCGTCGGGATCGACGCGGCCGACGAGTGTGCTCACCCCGGGAGCGCTCGGCCCGGGGATCGTCAGCTCGAACTCGTACAGGCCGCCGGCCTCGAGCCCGGGAACTTCGATCGAGCTCGCCGCCGGCCCACTCGCTGCCCCCTCCCACCACAGGGCGACCAGGAACGCCGGCGCATCCTCGCGGCCACTGTTACGGATCGCCCCGGTGACGGTCAGCTCCTCCTGGAGCCCCACGCCCTGGTTGGGCGTCACCCGCAGGTGGTCGAACCCGGGGTTCGCGGTCTCGGGCGCCGGCGAGACCGGCGACGGCAACCCGATGCGGAAGCTGATGATCATCTCGTTGTTGAGCTCGTCCTCTTCGCGGATCTGTCCGTTTCCGTCGCCCGACTCTCCTACCGGGTCGACCAGGACGCGCGCCAGATACTGACCGTCCTGCGGTGGGGTCCCCATACGAGCCACGTCGACGGGGAGCATCAGCCGTACCCGCGACCCTTTCGCGAGTCCGTCGACGGTGATCTCCTCGGCAAGGCTCCAGATCGCCGCGCTCACGGCATCCTCGACCGAGAGGCGGACCTGGAACGCGGTCGCCGCGATCGCGCCCGTGTTGCGCACCGTGGCCACGAGGGTGAATCCCTCGCCGACCAGGACCGGCGACGCGGGAAGGACGGAGAGTTCCACCGGATGGAGCTCGGCGTCGCGCTCAAGGGCTTCGAGGACGGTCAACGGCATGGTCATGACGTTGTTCCCCTCGTCCATCTCGGGGAGCTGATTGTCGGGATCGACGACGATGCGCAGCGTGTAGTCCCCCGCGGGAAGGTCGGAGGTATCGAGCATCCCCTGGGCTGTGACCTGCTCGTTCTCCCGGAGCTCGCCGCTGTAGTGGAAGACGTCGAACAGCCGTCCGTCGATGAAGAAGCCGACGTTGAACGCCTCCGCGGGACGCTCCCCCGTGTTCTCGATCAAGGATCGGATCTGAATCGTGTCCCCGTGGCGGATCGGACCCTGATCGAGCTCGATGCTCTGGGGATGAAGCTCCGTTCCCCAGACCGATACGGTGACTCGAAGGACGTTGTTCGTCTCATCGATCTCGCGAATCCGATCCTGAGGATCCACTTCGATCTCGATCTCGTAGCGGCCGGGCTCCGCGAACGTCAGCCGGACATCGACTTCGTCGCTGTTCTCGTCCTCCTCCACCCCGAGCGCGCTTCCCTCGCTGGGAGGCGAGATGCGGCACTCCGACGACCGACAGGACACGGTCACCCAGTCCTGAACCCCGGGATCGAGCCGCCGAGTTCGGAACTGAACCTCGACCGGGATCCCGGGATTCGTCCCTCGAGCCCCCGTATTCGTCACGAGAACATCGGCATCGACACCTTGATTCCAGTCGAACGGCATGTCGCGATCGAACACGATGCGCACCGGTCGAAGTTCGGGAAGGTCGAGATCGGAGGGTTCGATCGTGAGCAAGGCGACGAGGCGGTTGTTTCGCTCGTCGAGCTCACAGACCTCCCCGCGACAGCAGCTCCCGCTCTCGCAGCCGGCGCTGGAATCGGAGCCGTTCTCCGGCCCATCGACCTGAACCGAGATCGCGAGTAACAGCTCGCTCCGCGTGAGGCAATCGGATCCAGCATCGCAGCTCGAAGCGTCGAGGGCATCAAGCTCCGCTACCGCGCTCTGAACCTCGGGAAGCCCCCACAGCTCCTGCGCGAGAACGAGCGTATCGAGTGCCTGCATGACCTCTGTATCGCGGAGCGCGTCCAGCCCGGGCAGGTACAGCGTGGCGAAGTCCATCCATTGCTCCCCCGACAGGACGTCCTCGAGTCGAGCGATCTGCGCGCTCTGCCCACCGTCCGTGAGCAAGAGCGGGTAGTACTGGAAGCGGACGGTGAAGTCCCCCGACACCACGGGACCGCTGTTGAACAGCCGCGTGCTCAGCCCCACGGTCTGCCCCCACCACGCCGGCGATCCAGGGAGGAACTCGAGCGTCGACGCATACAGCTCCGGAAGACGGGGATTGATTGTCAACTCTCGCGTGAGTCGGTTGTTCGCCTCCCCGACAGGACCCTCGTCTACTTCGTGGCGCGGGTCGACCCAGATCGCGATCTCGTACCGGCCGGGGAGGAGGGTCGAGGTGTCGATGCGCACCGGTCCCACCTGGGCAAGGGTTGCCCCCAGCGCAAGCTCCGCAATGAGCACCTCTTCGGCGCCGCAGACGGCCTCACGATCCATGCGCCGCCAGGAGAAGCGAATCACGAAACTCTCGGCGCGGGCCTGGCCCTGATTGACGACGGTCCCAATGATGTCCACCGGGTCGCCCTGGAAGACGGACGCCGCGGGCGCGAGCGTCAGCTCCACGGGGACGATATCCGCTACCCCCTGGGCCACGCCCGACAAGGACATCCCGGCCGCTGCGCACGCGAAGACACACAACGAAGCCACCAACACTAGACCCCGGCTACCGCGCATTTGGCCTCCTCCTCGTGCCGCCTCACCCCAAGCGCCCTCCCACCGTCCGGGTCGCACGTCACTCGCGAACGAAGTCCGATGCCCTGGTCGGGATGTCAAGAACGTAGACGAAACCTTCTGATGAACCGACGAACACCCAGCCGAGCTCACTCACCAACGCCGGGCTTGTCATGTCGAAGTCCGGCGTGTCGAGGCCGTACTCGATGAACGTGTCCCAGACGCTCACCCGCAGGATGGCGTCCAATTCCCTGTCGAACGCACGCAACTCACCCTTGTCCGAGCTCACCACCAGCGCGAGCACGTCGCCGTCCACGTGATGGAGGACGGGCTGTGTGCCGAGACCGGCAAGTCCCTCGACCTCCGACGTGAACGGGTTGTCGCGCGGCACGAAGCCCTCTTGAGTGAAGGTATTGCTGCCGCTGTCGTAGACCAGATAGTGAAGCCCCTGGGAGGTGTTGACGTAGATCTCGGTGTCCGTGTACTCCCCTGCCCGTAGCAGTTCGTTCCCCGTCTCGACCACGAGCAGGTTCTGAACGCCCGCGTTGGGTGAGAGGATGTTGACCCAGGTTTGGGTCGTGCCGGTGATTCCGGTGACCGAGATCGCGCCGTCGCTTCGCCCGAAGAACGCCCGTCGGACCACTTCGTCTCCGACATCAATCAGCGAACCGGTCACGTCGGCGAAGACAAGAGGCGTCGTGATGGTCGCGTTGGTCACCACGGTCCCCGCACCGAGTGCAGCCTCCGCTCCGGTCGCGGAATCCCGGAACACGAGGATCTCCGAGGCGGTCGGGACCCAGATGAAGACATCGCTCTGGAACTCCATGTGGATCGGGTGCCCGACGGCCGTGATCCCCGGCAACCGCCATCGCTCGACTCCCGTCGCCACGTCGAGAGCGACGATCGAATCGGCAGACGTGTACAGCACCACCGTGGAGCCTGCGGGCGTCTCATACACGTACGGCGGATGCACCGACACGCCGACATCCCGCCAGCTGGCACTCCCGCCGTCTTCCCAGAGAAGCGCGGGCTCGTAGACATTGGCCCCCGTTCGTCTGATCTCCTCGATCGCGTAGGCTCGCCCGATGTCGGTCGCCACGAAGAGCCTCGCCCCTCCGTCAGCCGTCTCCTGTCCCGCCATATGCGTGACCTGCTCGCCCTCGGGGAGCGTCCACGTCCATCGCGTGCCTCCGGTCGAGGTGGTGTAGCACTGGATCGACGCACCGCTGCTCGGGTTGTTGACGGCAACGTGAAGCCGGACACCGACCACCTCGGGGGGGACGGCAACGACGTCCCCTTCGGCAAGCACGAGATCGTCGGCCGTCGAGCACGCGGCGAGCGCGGGATGTGTTCGCAGGTAGAACTGCGTGTACACGGTGTGATACCCCTGCTCATTCGGGGAGTAGACGGGGTACGCGAGCGCCGCCGAGGACAGGCCATCGAGATCGCCTTCGCTCTCGCCCTCCTCGAGCACCTCCAAGTGCTCCGCTGCTTCGAGCTTGAGGCGGACGTCGACGGAATCTCCGATCGATTCCACACCGACCGGTCTCATCTTGTCCATCGAGAAGCGGATGGTGATCTTGCGGATGACGAACGGATCGATGTCCGCTCCTCCAGTGATGCTCGTGATCAGGTCGCCGAGCTTCGACGGCTGATTCCGCTGGAGATAGCGCAATGCCAACTCGACATGCTCCGACGAGTGCGACGTTCCTGCTCCCTGATCGGCCACGGAGAGACTCAGTGGCGTGTTCCCCAGATTGAGGACGCCAACGCTGACGACACCCCAGATGAACGAGGTGATGTCCGTCCCCATGATGCACGACGAGAGGGAGAAGCCGAACGGCGTCAGCTCGTCGAGAACGGGGATCGTGTCGACACCGCTGGCAATGGCCCGTCCGGGGTCCTCGACGAACACGAGCCACGTGCCGTTGGCGACGACCGCCAGGCGAACCGACACCTCACCGGTCAAGTCGGTGCCGTAGGCCGTCAGTTCGTAGATCCCGCGGGTGAGCTTGGCGTCCGGCCATTGCACCCCCGGGCGGGAGACCTCTCCCGCCGAGGCGTCCAACGGAGGCGCCCACTCCGTCCCCAGCCTTCCGCTGCGCTCGCTGATGAGCTCCTTGAAGAAGACCTGAACCTCGAACGGCGCGACGTCGCCCGTCCCCGATGCTCGGATCACGGGAAGCACCGTGACCCGATCGCCCTCAAGCGCGACACCGTCGGGGATCAGCCGGTAGTCCGCGGAGCTCCCGGTGCGCTCGATCTCGATCTCAATGTCGATCAGCTCCACCGTCGCAGCGCTCTGGGCTCCGACTCCGAAACTCCATAGGAGAAGAAGAATGGCCAAGCCACCGGCCCACTGGCACGCGTTCCGCAGGTATGTCATCAGCCCACCTCGCTCGCCGTTTGCCCCCCAACGCTCGTGCCCCGGCCTCGCTCCCGGGCGGGGCTCGTCCCCTCGGATGCCTCCCGTTCTGCCACGCACGGACGCCGCCCGCAGGGGCGTGCCCGATCTTCCCCCTACAGCGTCGGCTGGAGCGCGCACACGAGGTCGTTCGCGATGACCACGATGCACTCCGCCACATAGGTCAGCCCCGGTGCGACTTCACCTTCTCCGAGGACCTCCGGTTGCTCGTCCCCCAGAATCTGGAAGTCGGTGCCAATGACCTCGACGATCTCACTGCCCAGCGGTATGCCCTGAGCTTCGAGGTAGCCCCGCGGATTCGCCATGAACTCCCTGCGGTTGTCGCTACCCGGCGTCATCCCATTGAGCTCTTCGATGACTCGCGACAAGTCGTCGAGCATCTGCTCCGGGATGATCAGGATCCCGTTGAACAGCGTTTCCAGCGGAGGCCGGATCTCGTCCGGCGCCGCCAGCTGACGGATGACGATCCCGACGTTCTCGCGCATCACGCCGATCCCCTCGGGAACAGGTACGAGATCGGGGTCCCGAGAGGGCGCCAAGGCGACCGCACGGCGCTCCTCGCCGGCGATCTCGGCAATCACCTCGCTCGCCAGCGCAAGGTCCAGTGCGATGATGTGCACGAACTCTTCGCGGAATGTCGCCCCGCCGTCCGCAAGCACACTGCGCGGGTCTTCGATGTACCCCAGGCGCTCTTCCTCAGTGAGCTCGCCGAGGATGTCGCGAAGCTGGTCGAAGCCCTCGGCGACTTCCATGACCTGCAGATAGCGTTCGACACTCGTCGCATTCTGCAGACGCTGCACCGAGAGGACCGACACGGCGGAGACAAGAACGATCACTGCGGAGACTGCAACAGCCATGTAGACACGGGCACGCGTGCGCCTGTGGATCATGTGAGATGCCTCCTCAATTCCCTTCTCGCGATTATATGGGATGCATGAGCAGAAGTGAAGAATCGAGCCTTTCCGTGGTCGTCGCTTCATCGCATCCTCCTTTCGCGCCTCATGCCGTTGACTGAGGCCATCGCGTACTGCATAGGAACTACACCTCGACGGGCACGGCGTTTCGCGACCCTCCGCCGCACACGCGCGGCACATCGCGCTCGGGAGACCGAGGACTGCAGCGGGACCGTTGCACGGTCGCCTTCAGAGGGTCTTCGGGAGCTCGAAACGGAAGCAGGCGCCGCCCTGCGGGCGGTTCTCGGCCCAGATCCGTCCGCCGTGTGCCTCGACCAGCGCCTTGGCAATCGCCAGGCCGAGCCCTGCTCCGCCCCCTTCGGCACGTGCCTTGTCTGCGCGGTAGAAGCGATCGAAGGCGTGGTGGAGGTCGCTGGTCGTGAGACCGGGCCCGGTGTCACAGACGCTGAAGCGCACGGCGCGTCCGTCGATGGGCTCCGCGGACAGCCAGACGCTTCCGCCCTCGGGCGTGTACCGCGCAGCGTTCGCGAGGAGATTGAGGATGACCTGTTCGATTCGCTGGCGATCGGCATCGATGTCGGTGACGCCTTCCTCCACGCGAAGCTCAAAGCGAACCCCAGCATCCTCAAGCTGGACGCCCACGGTCGCCTCGACCATTCCCAGAAGTTCCCGTACATCGCATCGGGCGGCGCGAACCGAAAGCCTCCCTGCATCGGCGAGGGCAAGCTGCTGCAGATCCTCCACAAGTCGCGCAGTGAGGAGGGTCTTGCTGTGCAGTCCGGCGAAGCTCTCTTGGCTCGCCTCAACGAGGCCGTCACGCATCGCTTCGAGTCCCGAACGAAGCGCCGTGATCGGCGTACGCAGCTCGTGGGAGATGTCGGCGATCATCTGGCGCTTTGCGGCCTCCGATTGCTCGAGGCTCTCGGCCATGTCGTTGAAGCTCTGAGCCAGAGTGCCGAGTTCGTCACGACTCGTCACCAGGACGCGCTCATCGAGATGGCCTTGAGCGATGCGGCCGGCAGCTGCAGCAAGACGCCTCAAGGGGCCTGTCACCTGCCGCCAGACGACGAATCCGAGCACGATCCCGATGAGTCCCACGGCAGCCCCTGCGATGATCAACCCGCGGTTCACCGAATCGAGAAAGCGGCTCTCAACCTCGCCGCGCCACGGCGAGAGCGCCCCCGGGAGCACGGTCCAGATCTCCTCCCCCTCTACGCGCAGCGTCACCCCCGACTCGAGTTGGCTCGGACCCAGCCTGCGGCCGACGAGATCAGGATCGGAAGCGAAGACAATCCGGCGTTCCGGATCGAGCAGCAGGACGGGAAGCTCTCGGCCCGTTTGCTCCAGCGCTTCGGGAAGCCCGTCCATACTCCCGTGTTCGCGGTAGTACTGCGCGATCCCGCGGAGGATGATCAGGTCTTCGACGCGGACGTTTCTCACCGCGAAGTCCTCGAACGCTCGGTCGACGAAGAGGTTCGCCAGGAAGTAGCTGAGACCGGCCGTCAACGCGATGAGCAGCACGAACACCAGCACCAGCCGCGTGCGAAACGTCATCCTACGAGGCGTCTGAGCAACCATCACGTCTCGTCCCCTCGGGCAAACTTGTAGCCCACGCCGAACACGGTCAGCACGAAGCGCGGCTCGGAGGGATCCGGCTCGATCTTCTGTCGCAGCCGCTTCACATGGGAGTCGATCGACCGCTCGAAGCTCTTGTAGGTGCTTCCGCGGAGGGCTTCGAGGATCTCGAGGCGGGTGAAGACGCGCCCCGGGTGCTGCATGAGGAATGCGAGGAGATCGAACTCCATCGCGGTCAGCGGGACGGACCTACCGTGCAGACGGACCTCCCTCTGCTCGACATTCACGTGGAGGTCACCGGCATGCATGACGGGAGGTGGGGCCGCTGCGCCTTCCGTGCGCCGTAGCACGGCACGCACCCGGGCTTCGAGCTCACGGGCACTGAACGGCTTGACGACGTAGTCGTCGGCCCCGAGATCTAAGCCCTGCACTCGATCTTCTTCCTCGGACCGTGCGGTCAGCATGATGATCGGAACATCCGAAGCGCGTCGGATCCGCCGCGCCACCTCCGGGCCGTCGAGCTCGGGAAGCATCCAGTCGAGGAGCACGAGCGCGGGATCCGAGATCTCGAACTGCCGCACCGCCTCCGTCCCGTCCGCGGCAGTGATCACGCGGAAGCCCGCCTCTTCGAGATAGCTGCGCACGGTGGTCCGGACCCAAGACTCGTCATCAACAACAAGGATCAACTCGTTCATACGTCTCTCACCAGGTTTCCTCCCTCGGAGTATAGCGAACGGCTCGCGGGGCTCACTGCGCCCCGTGAACTTGGCGATGCCCTTCCCACGGCGATGCAGTAGGATCGACGCTGCATGCCGCGGAAGGAGGCCGAAGTGCTTGGACGAGGACGGATGGGGGAGATCGCAGGCCACATCCTCAGAAGCTCCCGAGCCGATCAGACCGAGGTGTCGCTGATCCACAGTGTGGAGGGGCTGACACGGTTTGCTGCCAACGAGATCCATCAGAACGTGGCGGAGCGGGACACGCAGGTGCGGGTGCGGGTCATGATCGGGAAGCGAACCGGCGTCGCCTCGGGGAATCAGACCGACGACGAATCGCTGGCGGCGATCGTCGCCAACGCCGAGCAGATCGCACGGCTTCAGCCCGAGAACCCAGAGCTCTCCTCCCTCCCCGAGCCGGCGGCCGTCCCGTCGATCGACGCCTTCAACGAGCACACGGCAGCCTGTGGCCCGGAGCGACGAGCGGCCGGCGTGGCCGTGATCCTCGACCGTGCACGTAAGGCCACCCTCCAAGCCTCGGGCGCGTTCTCCACGACACAGGAGGAGATGTATATCGCCAACTCCCTCGGCGTCGAGGCCTACCATCCGTACACCGTGGGGACGCTCCTCACGGTGCTGATGGGGGCCACCGGCTCGGGCTACGCCGGCGCAGCCTCTCTCGACATCGATCAAATCGACGCCGGAGCAATCGCTGAGACCGCCGTGGAGAAGGCCCTCTCAAGCCGAGATCCGGAGGAGATCGAGCCCGGGAGCTACACCGTGATCCTCGAAGAGGAGGCGATGGCCGATCTCCTCTTCTACCTTGGGTACATGGGGCTCGGCGCACTCTCCGTGCAGGAGAAGCGCAGCTTCCTGACGGGACGCCTCGGAGAGCAAGTGGCTTCGGAGATGGTCACCTTGTGGGACGACGGAACGGATCCGCGCACGATCCCGCTACCGTTCGACTTCGAAGGATCCCCACGACAGCGGGTCATGCTCATCGAGAAGGGGATCGCCAGGGGCGTGGTCTACGACAGCTTCACCGCCGGGCGCGAGCCGGGAGCCTCGAACACGGGACACGGACTCCCGGCACCGAACACTACCGGACCGGTCCCGACGCACCTGTTTCTTGCCGCGGGAAACGTGACTAAGGAAGAGATGCTCGCTTCGACCGAACGCGGGATCTGGGTCACGCGCTTTCACTACACCAACACCGTGCACCCCGTGAAGACCATCCTCACGGGGATGACTCGAGACGGGACCTTCCTCATCGAGGACGGCAAGATCCGTCGGCCGCTGCGGAATCTGCGCTTCACGCAGAGCATTCTCGAGGCCCTGGGCGGCATCGACATGCTCGGTTCGACACTCAAGCTGTGCAAGCGCTCTTTCGGACCGTTCGCCGTGTGTGCCCCGGCAGCGCGGATCCAACGGTTCACATTCACCGGCACCACGGAGTTCTAGAGGAGGAGACGATGCGGGAGCTGACCGATCGCGCACTCGATACCGCCACGGGCCACGGAGCAGCGTATGCTGACATCCGGATCGTCGATCGCAGAGCGCAGCAGCTTGCCGTGAAAAACGGCAATGTGCAGCAGGTGGGAGAGGACACCAACTGTGGGTTCGGGATCCGCGTCCTCGCCGACGGCGCGTGGGGATTCGCCAGCAGCGGCCACCTCGCACGGGAAGAGGTCGATCGGGTGGCTGCGCTTGCGGTCACGATCGCCAAAGCGAGTGCGTCGGCAAACACCGACCCCGTAGAGATCGGCCCTCCCGAGGTCCACATCGACCGCTACGAGACCCCGGTGAAGCTCGATCCGTTCGCGATCCCCTTGGAGGACAAGATCGAGACGCTCCTCGCCGCGGACAAGCGAGCACGTGCCGTGAACGGCGTGGCGATTTGCACTGGACGCATGCGGTGCCGGCGCGAGAAGAAGACGTTCGCCAGCACCGAGGGCAGCTTCGTCGAGCAGTCCATCGTCGAAACCGGGCTCGGTCTGTCCGTCGTCGCCGTCGCCGAGGGGGAGATGCAGCGCCGCTCCTACCCCAACTCCATCGACATGCACCAGGAGACCGGAGGGTATGAGATCGTCCAGTCGTGGGATCTCCCCGGGCACGCGACACAGATCGCGGAAGAGGCGGTGGCGCTCCTGGCCGCCCCACCGTGCCCGAGCACCGTGACGACGCTCATCCTCGACGGTTCCCAGCTCGCACTCCAGGTTCACGAGTCGTGCGGCCACCCGATCGAGCTCGATCGGGTGTACGGGACCGAGGCCGCATTCGCCGGGACGAGCTTCCTCACCCCTGACAAGCTCGGCGGCTTTCGCTACGGCTCCGAGGTGGTGAACATCACCGCAGATGCGACCACACCCGGAGCCCTGGGAAGCTTCGGCTACGACGACGAAGGGGTCCCTGCGCAGGCCGTTGATATCGTCAGGGACGGGATCTTCGTCGGCTACCTCACGTCACGCGAGACGGCCTCGCGACTGCACCGCACGATCCCCAAGGCTCCGGAGCGCAGCAACGGCTGCATGCGTGCCTCCGGCTGGAATCGCGTCCCGCTCATCCGGATGACGAACGTCAGCCTGCAGCCGGGATCGTGGACGCTCGATGATCTCATCGCCGATACCGACGACGGGATCTACATGATCACGAACAAGAGCTGGAGCATCGACGACAAGCGCTTGAATTTCCAGTTCGGCACGGAGCTCGCGTATGAGATCAAAGGAGGTCGGCTGGGTCGGATGCTGCGCAACCCGACGTATACCGGCATGACCCCGGAGTTCTGGGGCCGATGCGACGCGGTATGCAACGCCGATCACTGGCGCGTGTGGGGAACGCCGAACTGCGGCAAGGGACAACCGATGCAGGTGGCACGCGTTGCCCACGGGACAGCGCCCGCGCGATTCCGCGACGTCCGAGTCGGCCTCATGTCCTGAAGACGCTCGGCGAGAAGTCATCGCGGGCGGGGTCGAACCGAACGCACCGGGGCGTGTAGGTCCGTCGACAAGAAGCCACGGCAGACAAGGAAGGAAGAGACGATCGTGCGCAGAACGGCCCACACCACACTCCTCGCAGCGTGCATCCTGCTGACCGCTACGGTTTCCGCAGCAACGCAGTCGACACGGGCAGACGGCCTCGGCCTCTTGGGGATCGCTTGGAGCGATCCGACGCCGTTTCTCCACGGATTGATCGCGGCCGAGCAGACCCCGTCTGCAGCGCGGATCGCCGCCGGGGCGAGCCTCTACCAGGTGCGGATGACGATCGCCGGCGGACTCTCGCGGACCTCGATCGAGATGGAGATCGCATTCACCAACCTCGAGGACGAGCCGTTGGACGAAGCCGTCTTGCGGGTCTTCCCTCCCATCGTCGGCGGCGCCGTCGCGATCTCTGATTCACGAGTCGACGGACACCCCGTCGATGCCGTTCTCGACCCCGTGGACGGCCGGCTCACGCTCCCTCTTCCGGCTTCCCTCCTGCCGCGGGCACGGGCCGTCCTTCGACTCGTGGCACAGATTGAGGTCCCTCCCGCGCCTGCGGAGCACTACGGGATCCTCGAGTACACGAGCGATGCCGTCTCCCTCGCGCACGTGCTCCCCACCCTCGCGGTCCACGATGCGCAGGGGTGGCACGCGGACCGGCCCCCGGCCTACGGCGATGTGACCCACGCCGATGCCGCGTTCTTCGTCGTCGAGGTCGTCGCCCCGGCGGGCATTCGGTTGATCGCATCGGGCGTGGAGACAGCGCAGGAGATCGGAGCCGAGATCCAGACGCGATCGTTCGCCGTCGGCCCGGCACGTGAGTTCTATGTGACGGCAACCGCGGACCTCGAGGTCATGACCGAGGTCGTGGGCGAGGTCACGATCAACAGCTTCGCACCGTCATCGCTGAGCGGCTCTGCCGCTCAGGCGCTGACCACGGCAGTCGCGGCGGTACAGATCTACAGTTCGCTCTACGGGCCCTACCCGTACCGCGAGCTCGACATCGTCGCAAGCCCGATCCGCGCCGGCGGTATGGAGTTCCCTGGGCTCGTGCTCATCGGGCTGGCGGAGTACGGCAAGCCGCCAGATCCGTCCGAAGAGCCGGTGGACTTCTTCGAGCTCGCGGTCGCACACGAGGTCGGCCATCAGTGGTTCTACAACGTTGTCGGCAACGACCAACTCGGGGAGCCGTGGCTCGACGAGTCGCTCACCCAGTTCGCCACCTGGCGCTACTTCGAGGCGCGCTACGGGGACGTCGGCGACCTCGGCTTCGCCTCGTGGACCAGCGGCCGGCTGATCGTGCTCCCGACACCGGCTCCGGCGATCGGGATGCCCGTCTCCTCCTATTCGCAGAGCACCTACGGTGCGACGATCTATGCCCTCGGGCCACGGTTCCTCAAGCAGCTCGAGCAGCTGCTCGGCCGGGAGGCGCTCGACGATGCGCTCCGGGCCTACGCGACCGACTACCGCTGGGGCCTGGGCACCACGGCCGCCATCCGCGGCTCGCTCGAAACGGCGTGCCAGTGCGATCTGACGCTCCCGTTCGCGCAGTGGGTCTACGCCAACTGAACCGATCTCGCGGACGACCGCATACCGCGTCCTTCGGCTATCATGGTGAATCCTTTCGGGCGGGAGGGGACGCGCACCGTGGAGTTCCGACGATTCGCCGATGCCTCTTCGTTCCTCGCCGGGGTCCAGCCTTGGCTGGAGAGGTCGGAGCTCGAGAACGGGCTGATGCTCGGCATCGGGGTGCGTCTCGCGGCGTCCGCCGAGGAGCCACTTCCGTGCCCGTACTTCGCCGCCGTCGTCCACGATTCGGCCCCCGTGCTCGCGGCGCTCATGACCCCACCGCATCGCCTGATCGTCAGCGGACCGGCCGACGTTGTGCCCGAAGCGGGGGCCCTGCTGATCGACGACCTCCGTGAGGGATGGCTGCCCGTCCCGGGGGTGATCGGTGTCAAGGAGACAGCGTCCGCGTTCGCTGCGGTGTGGACGTCCGCGACCAACGAGAATGCCCAGATCACACGGGATGAGCGACTGTACGCACTGTCCGCGACGGAGCCCGTGAGCGCCCCTCCAGGTGGGATGCGAACGGCGACTCCGGAGGAGGCTCCCCTGCTGGCCCGTTGGATGCGTGCCTTGCACGCGGAATCGATGCCCGACAACCCGCCCGGAGATCCGGAGGTCTCCGCCCAGCGTGGGACGGAGGAGCAGCGATACGTCGTCTGGGATCACGACGGCCCGGTGGCAATGGCCGCCAGCACGCGCCCCACGAAGAGCAACATCGGAGTCAACGCCGTCTACACGCCTCCCGAGCACCGGAACCGCGGCTACGCCACGGCTCTCGTCGCCGGGCTCTGTGACCGCCTGCTGAAAGCCGGCTACAAGCGATGTTCCCTCTACGCGGATCTCGCGAACCCCGCCAGCAACCACGTCTACCGGAAGATCGGCTTCCGCACCGTCTGTGATGTCGCCGAGATCACATTCTCCGAGGGACCGTGATGGCGAGAACTGGGCGCGAGACGGATCTCTTCGACCCCGTCCGGCGACACCTCGAAGCTCAGGGATTCACGGTTCGCGCCGAGGTCGAGCACTGCGACGTCGTCGCGTATCGAGCGGGAGTGCTCGTCGTCGTCGAGCTCAAGCAGCGTTTCGGCGTCGACCTCCTCATGCAGGCGACGTCACGCCAGCGGATCACGGAACATGTCTACGTCGCAGTGCCCGGGGCGTCGCTCCGCGATCGGCGGCGACGCCGGCGCACCGAACGTCTGCTGCGTCGACTCGAGCTGGGACTGATCCTCGTGAACGACGGGAGTCCGCGACCGACGGCGAGGACGATCTTCGATCCCTCGCCGTACCGCCAACGACGACCGTCGCGCCTCCGCTCGCGCGTGCTCGAGGAGATGATCGGCCGCACGGACGTCCGCAATGAAGGAGGCGCAACCCGCCGGAAGCTGATGACGGCATACCGCGAGAACGCCTTGCAGATAGCCTGCTTCCTCGCAACGGTCGGACCCCTCAGCCCGAAGGAACTGCGCGATCTCGGCTGTGGCGCGAGGACGGCCCCCATCCTCCAACGCAACGTCTACGGCTGGTTTCGGAGACTCGAACGGGGACTGTACGACGTGACGCCTGAAGGCAGGCGGGCGATCGAGGAGCATCCCGATGTGGCCGCCGACTACCTCCGGCCGTTGAAGGAAGCGGACGGGCGTGATGCGCCCTCGCGGCCGTTCGCCGGCGTGTCCTCGGACGAGGAGCCGGTGCAGGAGTTGGAGTAGGATCGAGGCGTCCACGGAACCCAGGAGGCCGTATGAACGAGGAGCTTCAGAAGACGATCGATTTCGCCATCGCGAAAGAGGAGCAGGCAGTGAGCTTCTACGAGGAGTGGGCGGCCAAGGCCCAGCTCCCCTCAGTACGCCAGCTGTTCACCGAGCTTTCCGTGATGGAACGCGGGCACGTGGAGAAGCTCCGTGACGCAGGACCCGCAGGGATGATGGCGATCGCTCCGGACGGTGGGGATCTTCGACTCTCGGAACTCCTGGTGGACGTCGAGGCGTCCCCGGCGATGTCGTTACAGGAGGCGCTGATCCTGGGGATGAAGCGTGAGGAGGCGGCGGTCGCACTCTACGATCGATTGGCGACCCTCGGGGGCGACGCCCAACCGCTGTTCCGCGCCCTGGCAGACGAGGAGCGCAACCACAAGCGGCTGCTCGAGACCGAGTACGACACGGTCATCCTGACGGAAAACTGACGCCGGCTACGCCCAGTCCGGGCGAAGTTGCTCCCTTCCCGCGAGATAGCGCTCCGCCGAGATCGCGGCGACCGCTCCTTCCGCAACCGCAATCACCACCTGCTTGAGATGCTTGCACAGGACGTCGCCAGCAGCGAACACCCCCTCGACCGAGCTGTGCATGAACTCGTCCACCACGATGCATCCGGTGTCGCTCAGCTCCAGCTGCCCGTCGAGGAAGTCCACGATCGGCCGGCTACCCTGGGTGTAGACAAAGACCGCGGCGACCGCGAGATCCTCGTGCGCCTCCCCCGTGGCCAGCCTCAGTCCCTCGACCCGCGCCTCCCCGAGGATCTCCCCGGCGCGAGTCGCAGGGTGGATCTGCAGCTTGGGGTTCGTCTCCGCCTCCTGCCGGAGCGCCGCCGTGGCACGAAGCGAGCTGCCCGGTGAGACGAGATGCACCTTGTGTGCATACCGCGTGAGGAAGAGCGCCTCCTCGACAGCCTCGTCGTTGTCTCCGACGACGGCGACCTCCTGGTCGGTGAAGAAGAAGCCGTCACACGTCGCACAGTAGGAGACGCCTCGCCCGAGGAGGCGCTCCTCGCCAGGAAGGCTCACGGCGCGTCCCATGGAGCCGCTGGCCACGATCAGGGCCCGGGCGCGATGCACTCCCTGGGCAGTTCGCACCTCCTTGATCGCCCCGTCGAGCATGGCGCCGAGTGCCCGTTCCTGGAGGAACTCCGCCCCGACGGCGGCGGCCTGCTCGCGCATCCGCTCCACGAGCTCCGCTCCCGTGAGTGTCTCCGTCACGCCGGGGTAGTTCGTGATCTTGTGCGTCGTCCCCAGTGCGCCCGAGGTCAGGCCGCGATCGAGAACCCGCGTGGTGAGCCTCGCTCGTGCGGCGTACAACGCAGCGGTGGCCCCCGCAGGTCCGCCGCCGATCACGAGGACGTCGACGACGTTCTCTGCTCCATGGGACTCTTCGCTTCGCTCGTCGTCCATCGGGCACCTCCTGGATCCATCGTCCCCGCGGCAGCGACTCGCCGCAACAGCACCCGCAAACATTCTCAGCATCACGGTTTGGAGTCCACTTCCTGCAGCCCTAGACTTCATCTGCTTCACGTGACACGGCGCAAGGAGGAGACGATGCCGCAGGGGCGCGGGAAGAAGCTGGCGGCCCTTGGCCTCGTGATCGCGATCACGGCCGTCGGGCCCACCACCTTCCGGAGCGATGCGGAGAGCGAGACCCCCAACGGTCTGCTCCCGATCGATGTGCGTCTTCCCTCGGACAGTACTGGCATTCCCGGTGGAACGCTCGTCGTCCGCGTGTACAGCCCACGACCTGGAAGGGAGCGCTATCCCGGGGGCGCACCGATTCTCATCTGGGTTCCCGGTGGAGCCGATGTAGGCAGGCTCCCCCACGGACTTCCCCCGGACACGGACGACATCGTCTGTATCACGTTTCTCTTCCCCGGGGGTGAAGACCCTCGCAGCGGCCTCGCCTCGGACGGGACGTTCGACTACCGTGGCCCGTCGTCCATTGCGGCGTTGCGCGACGTCGTGCGCTACGCGGGGGGAGGGCTGCACGACGCCGACGGACGAGGGCTCGCAGACGTGACCCCCGCCACAGTAGTTCCTGGCAACATCGGACTCGTCGGAGAGTCCAACGGAGGCAACATTATTGCCGCAGTCTCCGCACTGCACGGAGCGGAACTGGCCGGCATGCTACGCTACCTCATCGCCTGGGAATCGCCCGTGTCGAGCCAGATCGCCACGCGCGACTTCGGCCGTGTGTGGCTCAAGCCGTCACCGCAGCAGGGGGACTACTGCAACCCACGCTACGGTGGCTACGACCGTTTCATCCTTCCTTCGATCTACGATGACTTGGTCTACGATCCCGCGAGCGAGCCCTATCCCCTGTTCCACGACGGGAACGGAGACGGCAAATACACGACCGTCGCACGAGCAGACGGCATCCTCGTGCCCGATCTCAACGGGGACGGCCGGCTGGATTCCGCGGAGGACTTCCCGCTCGACGCCTACCCCGTCGACGGAGAGCGGGTCGCGTACTCCCGTCCCGTTACCGAGGCGCTGCAGGGGATGGAGCCGTTCGCAACGGACTGGCCAGAGCACATCGCTTCACCCGCCGAGGCCGCGGGGTACTGGGACCTGCGCGAGTCGGTTCGGCTCGCCGGCGCCGCGGCAGCAGCGATTCCTGGTCTCGAAGTCATGATCCTCTGCGGCGCTCGCGATCATGTTCAATCCCTTCCCGACAAGCCGCACATCCGGCAGGCGTTCGACAGCTGGAGGCATGCCGGCGTGTGGGTGCGTATCAACCCCACCCGGGACGCCCTCTACGCTGTCGATCCGTCGCTGCGCGGCCGCCCGCTCCCTGAGCTTCGTGACGGTGCGCCGCCGGGGGACTGGGCTCGCCACACCACCTACGCCATGCCGCCCGACCTCCCGAAGGCGATCTACGAGCTCGCAGCGATCTACCAGATGGCCGATCGCGTCGAGCAGGCTCGCACGGAGTCGCAGTAGCGGCGGCGCCGCCGTTCCCCACTCGGGGCGACACATGTCCGTGCTCACAATGTGCCAGCTGGGCGCTCGTCCACAGACACCGTACGCCTACCCCCCATCGGATCCCGACTAGACTCCCGCCATGAGACGCCTCACCGTGGTGTTGCTGGCTGTTGGTGGTGTTGTGGTTCTCTCTTTGGCTCTCTCCGGGGCCTTCCGCGGTGGGGCGCCCCCGTCCGCGACGGAGCCTCCGACGCTCGTGATCGCCCTCGACGCCGGCCACGGCGGGGTGGATCCCGGCGCGGTGGCCGGCGACGTCCTGGAGAAGGATGTCACGGCAGCGATCACGACACGCCTCGCGGCGCTGCTCGAAGATCTCTCACGGTTCGAGATCGTGCTCACGAGACCTGCCGACCTGACGATCAGTAACCGAGATCGGATCGCCGTTGCCGAGGATTCCGGGGCAATCCTCTACCTCTCGGTCCACGCGAACGCGAGCGACCAGGCATCGGCCCACGGCATCGAAGTCTGGGTCGACAAGTCCCGCGCGTTGGACGACGACAGCTACCTCCTCGCCCAACACGTCCTGGAGACGCTCACCGCGAGCACCGAGGGTCGCGATCGTGGGATCCGATCGGGGGATCTCTACCTGAGGCATGCCGACATGCCCGCGGTGTCCGTCGAGGTCGGGTTCCTCACGCATCCTCACGAGCGCGAGCGGCTGCTCGATCCGGTCTACCAGGACGCCGTCGCGCGAGGGATCCTCGCCGGAGTCGTAGCCTACCTCGAGCCGTCCGAGTCGCCGGTAGCGGACGAGGGAAGCTAGAGGAGTTCTTGGGGAACGTGGACCGCGAACAGGCATCGATCGTCGCCTCGAAGTACCGACTCGACGACGTCGATGCGCAGGCGGCGGTCGAGGATCGCTGACCACATCTGCACATACCATCCGGCCGAGCAGTCGCAGAACTCGGGTGGCACCGCCTCTCCGGTTCGGATCGCGTCGCGCACCATCACGCAGAAGCACGCGTGATACCTCTTCTCGACCGGGTCGTCCGTGGCCTCATACGCCTCGCGATTCCATGGCGGCACGGAGCGCTCGATGTAGACGAGCGGCGTCTGACCCTTCTCGTCCAGCCAGATCTTCGCGGGGAACAGCGCGTCGTCCTCCGCAAGGCGCGCGATGAACGCTCGAAGATCGCCGATCTCGTCGTAGGCGGCACGAAGCCGATCGAGTTGTGCGTGAGGGTAGCGGTGTGCACAGTCCTGCAGGATTCGTGCGCGCTCTCCCTCGTCGCTCACCACGTCGCCGGTACGTCGCACCGCTTCGAGGACGAATCGGCGGATTGCGTCGCTGTCGAACGACCCCAAGAGAAGCGCAGCGTCCTTCATGATCGCCTGTGCGTGCTTCGTCCCCGCGTGACGGCGAAGCCCTCGATCGAGGGCATCAAACCAGACGGGCGTGTGATACGAGATCTGGACCTCGGTCCGGTAGCGAGCACTGTCATCACCGTGGGTCGCTTCCCCCTCGAGGAAGATGTAGCGCGAGGGATTGTCGCCGGCGAGAAGCCGCCGCTCGGAGATGAATCCCCAGAGACCGCGCACGGTGTCGATCAGGTTCTCCCCTTCGTCTCCTCCGCGGTAGGGACCGGTGTGCACCGTACTTAGTACGTGGTCTCCGGCGATTTCCTTCACCTCGAATCCTGACGCCGTGGCATCCGCGGACACGGGGAAGGCGAGCTCCACGTGGATCCCCTTCTTCTCGTCGCGCTCCAGAAGAAGCGCGAACGGCGCTCCCTCGACCGCCAACTTGAGCTCGCCCTGCGCTCGATCGAGGGAGAGCGCCAGTTCGCCAATGCCGTCCACGTAGAGTCGCCGGGTTGCCGCCCGGCGCGGCTCCACCCACTTCGTCGTCACGTCTGGCTCACCCATACCCCGCCTCCGGTCGCGATGTCGTCTCGCTGCGGGAGCAGGCTCGCGGAGGAACGTGACGTCATCGTCACGACAGAGAACGCGCCCGCGGCAGCGCGCCGCGCATCGAACGCAAAGGGGGTTCGGCGACACTCACTGGAGGCTGGCGGCAAGCGGCTGCGCAAACGATGATCAGCGGCCGCCTCGGGAGGCGCGAGTGACAGCACGGTGGAAGCGCAACTTCTTCACGATCTGGATCGGACAACAGCTGTCCTTGGTCGGCAGCCGCGCGGCGCAATTCGCCCTCGTGTGGTGGCTCACGACGACGACCGGCTCTGCGACCGTGCTCGCTACCGCGACGATGGTCGCCCTCCTCCCGCAGATCCTTCTCGGCCCGTTTGCGGGCGCCTACGTGGATCGCTGGAACCGACGCCGTGTCATGATGGTCGCCGACGGCTTCATCGCGCTCGTCGCCCTGTGGCTCGCCCTGATGTTCTGGTCAGGGGCGATCCAGGTGTGGCATCTCTACGTCGCGCTTCTCGCCCGATCGCTGGGTGAGGCATTCCACTGGCCGGCGATGGCGGCATCGACCACGCTCATGGTTCCCGAGAAGCACCTGGCACGCATCGGAGGACTGAACCAGGCCGTCCACGGGGTCCTCAATGTCGTCGGTGCCCCACTCGGCGCGCTGCTCCTTTCGCTCCTTCCCTTGCACGGCGTGATGTTCGTGGACGTGGCCACCGCCGCATTCGCCGTACTTCCCCTCGTCTTCATCATGATCCCGCAGCCGGAGCGACGCGAGGCGCTCGCCAAGCCGACGGTCTGGCGAGACGTCCGCGAGGGTCTCGTCTATCTCCGGGGGTGGCGCGGGATGGTCATCCTCCTTAGCGGGATCATGCTCTTGAAGATCGCGATGACCCCGGCGTTCTCGCTGATGCCGCTCCTCGTCCGCAGTCACTTCGGGCGCGGTGCGACGGATCTCGCGTTGCTCGAGGCCGTCGCGGGGATCGGCATCATCGTCGGTGGGCTCACGCTCACGGCGTGGGGTGGCTTCCGCCGGAAGATCTACACGGCCCTCATGTCGCTCGTCGGCATCGGCATCGCCCTCATCGGCTTCGGCGTCGCCCCGGCGTCGCTCTTCTGGGTCGCCGTCGGGGTCGGCGGCCTCCTCGGATTCGCCATCCCGTTCGCCGACGGAACCTTCATCGCCGTCCTCCAGAGTACGGTGGCCCCTGCGGTCCAGGGACGCGTCTTCGGGCTCATCGCGAGCCTCTCTTCCCTCACCTCCCCCGTCGGTCTCGCCCTGGCCGGGCCGATCACCGATCTTCTCGGCCTGCAGATCTGGTATCTCGTGGCGGGGGTCGTCTGTCTCGCGCAGGGTGTCGCGTTCTTCTTCGTCCCCTCCGTGCTGCAGATCGAGAATCACCGCGCTGAGGAGGCTCCCGACGCCTCCCCGGAGGCGGTCGCAGACGCACCCGCCGCTTTCCCTTCGTAGGATCAGATACCGTCTTCGTCCTTGCCGTTCACGCCGCTGCCGCTACAGTGGCGCCGTCACCAGGAGGAACGACAAGGAGGATCCATGACCGTCTGGGACCGGATTGTGGAGTGGGTGATCAGCTACGGAGGCCAGGTCCTCGGGGCGATCGCGACCCTCGTGATCGGCTATCTCGTCGCCCGGATCGCGCGCAGGATCGTCGGACGCGTGCTTCGTCGGACGGAGGTGGCGGCCGCCATTCGAGCATTCCTCGAGCGGCTCGTCTATGTCGCCGTTCTCGTGTTCGCTGTCGTCGCGACCCTCGCCAGGTTCGGCGTGCAGACCACGTCGTTCGTCGCCGTTCTCGGGGCGGTGGGTTTCGCGGTGGGCTTCGCGCTCCAGGGGGCGCTCTCCAACTTCGCCGCCGGGGTGTTGATCCTCGTCCTTCGACCGTTCCGGATCGGTGACTTCATCGAGACCGCGGGCGTCGCCGGCACAGTCGAGGAGATCCAGCTGTTCACCACCGTTCTGGCGACGCCGGACAACGTGAAGGTCATCGTTCCCAACGGGAGGATCTACGGGGAGGTGATCCGCAACTTCGCCGGCTACGACACGCGCCGACTCGACCTCGAGATCCAGATCGCCTACGACGCACCGATCGAGCGCGCGGCGTCAATCGTCGGAGACCTCATCGCAGCGGATCCGCGGATTCTCGACGAACCGAAAGCGGAGGTCCTTGTCGCAGACCTCGCCGACTCCGGTGTCAGGCTCAGCGTGCGCTCGTGGGTTCTTGGAGGGGACTACTGGGCCGTGCGCTTCGATCTGCTCCGTGCCACCAAGGAGGCTTTCGAGCGCGAGCGGATCGAGATCCCGTTCCCACAGCGCGTCGTCCACATGGCCCAAGGCTGATCCGGCAGGTGGGCCCGGCGGCGTCACTTGCCGCCCCGGGGGGCGCCGTCTACGCTCGGTCGGCGAACCATCGACACCGAAGGAGGAAGAATGAATGACTTGAAGAACAAGATTCTCGAGGTGATCCGTGCCCATCAGCCGTTGGTCGCGTCGCTCGCGACGGTCGCCGAGGACGGACGTCCGTGGGTCCGCTACGTGACTCCCGATGTCGCCGACGATCTGACCATGACCGTCGCGACATGGCTTCCCTCCCGCAAGGTGGCGCAGATCCGCGCCAACCCCGAGGTTCACCTGGCTTGCGGCTCGACCGACATGTCCAAGCCGGGGAGCTACCTTCAGATCGAGGCTCGCGCCGAGATCGTCACGGACGACGCTGCAAAGCAGGCACACTGGTCGGACGGGCTCTCCGCGTACTTCGACGGGCCGGATGACCCGAACTACGCGCTGCTCTCTATCGTTCCGTACCGCATCGAGATCGCCGGGATGACCGACATGGGCAAGGAGGTCTGGGAGGCGTAGACCGGCAGGGGCTACGGCTCACCACAGCCGGACGGCGGGATCGGCACGAACGCGTCATACGCATAGCCCTGCGCCTCAAGGATCTCGATGATCCGATCCAGCGCCTCCGGGGCGAGGGTCGGTGTGCGACTGAGAATCCAGCCGTACGTACGTTGGGGATGGCCCACCACCGCGAACTCGTAGTCCTCGCCCAGCGCGAGGATCCAGTAGTCACCAGGGAACAGCCACCAGCCGAGGAATCGGACGAAGCTCACGAGGAGCTTCGCCGGCTCCTCGGTGTCAGGGACCCAGGCGCGTCCGCGCACCCGCTGCACGGTTCCGTCCTCTTTGCAGCAGCTGTTGACCACCTCGATCCGGCCGCTCTCGAGTAGGGTGTAATCCGCCGTGATCCCACTCACGCAGCGGCGCTCGAACGTCGTCGGGATGTGCGCGACGGCATACCACCGTCCCATGTACCGTTCGACGTCCACATCCGGGACCACCTCGGGTGACACCCCATCGCCACGAGCCATGCCGATCCCTCCCCAGAACATCAAGAGCAACAGTACAGCGATCGTTGCACGCATCTTCATCCCCTCACATTTTGCGGTTCGCGTCAGGCTATTCGACCGGAGGCTCGACGGCAATGCCCAGTTGCCCGAGGTACACCTACACCGTACCGTTTGCCCTCCGAGGGATGCCCCATGACCGAAGTCGTCAAGGTCTTCGTCTACGTCGTCTCGGGCGACGGGCCCGAGGCGCACCTGCTGCTCTTCGAGAGCCTCGACGAACCGGGGTTCGAAGTGCCAAAAGGCGCCGTAGAGCGGGACGAGAGCGTTGGGGACGCCGTCCGTCGCGAGGTCCACGAAGAAGCGGGGGTCTCGGATCTCCGCCGAATCCACCTTCTGGGAACCACCCTATGGGAAGAGGAGAGGCAGCACTTCTTCGTCGCCCGGACCTCGTCCGACGGCCCCGACCGGTTTGCCCATACCGTCACCGGCGACGGGATCGACGCCGGCTTCGTCTATCGATTCCGTTGGCAGCGCCTCGCGACCTTGGACGCCCGGCGTCTAGTCCAGGGCTGTGGGGCGTTCTTCCCGGAGCTCACGGCATACCTCGCAGACTCCTCTTCAGCATCGCGCTAGCCCCGCCCGGCCATCCCTGCACACAGGGTCCTGACTGGAGGATCGAACCGCTCGTCGTAGAACTCGTACGCGACGCGCCGATCGAGCATCTCCTTCACCCCGGTGCGCTCGATCATCGTGCGGTAGGTCTCGTAACAGTCGAGTGCAGCACGGAAGCGCTCCATGTCCTCCTCGCGGACCGTTTGCACACAGTCGATGTCGGCCGACGACGATGCGAACAGCCGATGAACGCCGGGCCCCTGTGCTGCCTGATCCTCCGTGAGCGCAACGAACGCCAGTCTCCCTGGGCTTTGGTCAGCGACTGACTTGAGCCGCCGGTAGACCCGCACGACCGCAGCGTGGGTCACGAGATGATCCGCGAAGCCACTGATCCCTTGGACCGGGTACGTCACGACCACGTCGGGGCTCGTGCTTACCACATGGTTCTCGATCGTCGTTTCGAGCGCCGCAGGATCGAGATCCTTGAGCCCGCCGTCGGGAAGATCGAGCACCGTGAGCGTCTGCAATCCAAGCTCGCGGGCGACGCACTCCATCTCCCGTTGCCGGACTGCCCCCATCTCCTCCACGGTGTAGCCGAACCGATGGCGCTCCTTCGTCGCGCCGCCGCGGGTGAGCGTCAGCAGATGCACTTCGTGCCCATCGCGGACGTGTGCGGCGATGCCACGGGCGGGTCCGAACGATTCGTCATCGGGATGGGGAAAGACGTAGAGGATGCGCACCTTTCACCTCCCTGTCAGTCCACGGCCCTACTGCGATGGCACGTCGTTCGCCAGGCCGGTCCGCGCGACGCGGTAGGCATCGCCCTCCTGCGTCTCGAAGACCGCGGCAACGATCGTACCCCCTTCGCTGACGAACCGGACACGCTCGCGTCCCCCGTCGAACTCGAACCGCGTCTCGTCCAACGGGGTCAATCGGTGCGCGCGACGTCCGTCCCAGCAGAGCGACAACGCATCGTCGTCGAGGCGGATCTCGACGGTGCCGTAGCGTCCTGCAAAGGCCGCGAGGTCCGCGGCATGGGGCACAGCGCAAGGTGCCAGTCGCGCCTCGAGACTCTCCAGCGCCCATCGCCAGAAGCGCGTCCGTTCAGGATCTTCGTCCGCGGCCACCAGCGCCTGCAGCGCCGCGCGGTGGGCGACGCCGAGGGCGCGCACATCGTCGGATTCGATGTCGGGTGCGACGCCGACTCCCTCCCAGTTCTCCCCGGTGACGGGGTTGATCGCCCGGCCGTTGGGAATCATCGCCTCGACACCGAGCTCCGGGAAGGTCGCGAACTCCACCGTGTGGCCTCCTCCGCGGGAGCGCTCGCCGACGACGATTGCACGCCCGAGTGCCTGCAGGTTGTAGGCGAAGCCCTCCGCGGCCGAGAACGTGGTCCGTCCGACGAGGACGTACACGGGAAGGTCGGGGCGCCGCCACGAGGCATCGTCCGGGTTCGTCCACGCCTCGACGCGCTCCCCGCGGGCGCGGTACTCGTGCGTGCACAGATGGGTCGGCTCGGCGAACAGGTGCGACACGAGCAGATGGTCCATGGTGTCTTCGCCGCCACCGCTGTCGCGCAGATCAACGATAAGCGCGTCCACGTTCGCGAGAAAGGCCATCGCGGCAAGCGCAGTGTTCGCCCCCTCCTCGGGTGGATGGAAGTGGCGCAGCTCGAGGTAGCCAACGTTCCCCAGCAGGATCTCCGCCCGCGCGAAGCCATGGTTCACCCGCCCTGCTCGATCTACGATCGGCTGCGCAAACTCACCTTCCTGCTCGCCACAGGGG
>CP070725.1:936504-940237 GCA_020350845.1 Candidatus Bipolaricaulota bacterium | reverse complement strand
GGTCACTTCCGGCGTGCCCCGCGACCTAGATGTACCTTCCCGTGATGACCTCCCGGAAGAAGACGGCATCCGGCGTGATGCGGACTTGGAGAAGACCGATCAGCTCTCGAGCGTGGTTCCAACATGCCGATCTCACGACTTGCAGGACCGCCTCGCCGTCAACCTCACGTGAGGACCCACGATGCGTGTGCCTGAACTGGGCGACGGCGGGGCCATGCTCCTGTAGGAAGCGTCGGACGAAGCGCACGGCATTCAACGCTCGTCGAAGGCGCTCGACACTGTCTCCGAGATGCCCCGGCGCAAAGCCGTGTTCTTCGGACGCAGGCGTCTCCACGTAGTGCGGGTCGGTGATGACCGTGAACGTGAAGCCGCCGGTGGGGGACCTCCCTCCGCTCGCAAGGGACAGCACCCTCTCCCAAGCCAGTGCCTCCGGTCCGCAATCCCCCGAACCCTGTCTCATGTTGGGGACGAAGGGATCTTGCGGATTCGGAGACTGCTCCATACCGCGACCAACGAGACCGCGGACACAGCGCTGAAGGTGATGACGTAGCCGAGGGAGTCGATCAGCGTTCCTGCCAGCACCGGCAGGACACTCACCACGCCGAGGAGGGTATTCAGCGTCCCCCAGTGCATCGGCCGGCCCTCTTCGGGGATCAGATCGAGGAACACGGCTCGCTTCCCGACGTACTTCCCGCTGTCGCGGATCCCCATCAGGACGTACACACCGGCGAAGCCGTACGCCGTCCACGGGACGGATGCCAAGCGCATCAGCGCGAAGGCGAGCGCGACGGCGGGCACAGCGAACGAGGCAGCGGTCGAGATCTGAAGCACGAGACGGTTCCCGAAACGGCGACTGAGGAGATCCCACAGCAGATTCGCCGCGATCTTCGACACCAGCAGGGTCGAGATGTAGATGCCGGCGACATACAGCGGAGCCCCCAACACCTCGGTGGCGAAGATGATGTAGAACGGATCCGTGACCCTTCGCGAGGCATCGGAGAACACAAGGGCCATGACGAGACGTCGGTAGTCCACGTTTCCGCGTAGAAGCGAGGGGATCGCCCCGAGAGACTGGCGGACGGGGGTCCTCTGTGCAGCGACTCGCGGCTCCCTCTCCCGGATCAACGTGAAGGCGCCCACGGCGAGTCCGAAGAACAGGATCGACAGGAGGAGCAACCAGGCGAACGGCTGCACATGAGGGGATGGAGCGTTCGTCCGCAGCACCGCACGGATGAGGAACCCGGCGCCGAAGCCACAGACCCCCGCGAGAAGATTCGCCCGCGCGAAGTATGAGCCCCTCCGCGTTGCAGGCACCGCTCGCCCGATGACGTCGAAACGTGGCACTGACCCCATGCCGTGACCCAGGTAGGAGATGCCGAATAGCACGAAGAAGGTGGGCAACAGCCACGGCGATCCGGGGATCGTGAAGATGAGTAGGGCGATGATGGCGTACCCCACGCAGCGAGAGAGCTCCGCCGCGATGTACACCGCTCCCCGACGGGAGCGGTTCTGGACGTGAGCCGCGACGAAGATCTGAGGAAGGAACCAGCCACCGTAGCGAATCGTCGACAGAAGTCCGACGAGGACGTTGGATGCACCGAGTTGTCGTACGAAGAGGGAGAGAACGATGGTCGGGTCGGCGAGCGCCTTTCCGATCTCGGCGAAGGTCCGATTCAGGTAGCCCCAACGGAGGTTCGCGCGGACGTTGGGGTCTTCGAGCGTATCAGCCATCGCGATCGATGCAGCCCGCCTCATGCAAGAGCTCTTGGCTGGCGCGGATCTGCTCCGGCGTCGTGAATCCCCTGATCTCGAAGGTCCGAATCGCATCCCTCGGGATGTGTCGGGCGACAAGCGCCCAGTCGACCGTCCCCAATCCCGGAGCGATGTGATCGGTGAGCTCACGGTTGTCGTGGAGATGGATCCCGACCATCCGCTCCGAGAACCGCTTGAGCCACTCTCGCTGGGAGTTGAGGCCCAGCTCCTCGAGCTTCTCGGCGTGACCGGTGTCGTGCCAGTACTCGATGATCCCGGGCCGGAGACGGAGAAGCTCGTCCATCTCCTCGATCAGCGGGATCTCGTAGAGGTGATCGCGGTTCTCGAGTCCCAGCGTGACCCCCAAGCTCTCCGCCTCCGAGGCGACCTCGAGGAGGCTTCTTCGGACCGCCTCGAGGTGGTCCGATGCGCGCCCCGTCCGCTCCTTGAAGAAGCGATCCTGGAGGTCGCGAAACTCGTCGGACGACACGCCGCTCTCCAAGCGAAGCTCCCGCAATGCCCTCGTGATCTTCTTGCCGACCGGAACCTCTCCCGCGTGCACCACGATCGCTGCCGCGCCGAGTCGGTGTGCAAGCCGCAACGAGCCTCGGAGCCACTCGACGGCCTGACCACGATGGAGCTCGTCGACGGAGGAGATGTGGATGCCGTGCTGTTGCCGTTCGCGGCGCAGGACGTCGCACGGACAAGGCTCATGGACGCTCGCGACCGCAAGGTTGCTGGGATCGACGGCCGCCAGCATCGCCGGGGTGACACGATGGTTGAGTTCCTGATGGGAGAACCCCAGCTCGTGACTGCGCGTGAAGAACGACGCAAACGGCTCGTCCCGATCGACGGCCCACATGGTGGAGAGCGCCACCTTCCATCGGACGGTGTCCTTTGGATCCTGGTCTTGAGGCGTCATCGTTGCCTCATAGGATGTTGAGCAGCGGCGCCAGCCCGCGGATCGTGTGATCGGGTTCAAGGCTGTCGCCAAGAGGCTCATGGAATTCCACCATCTCGTCGCGGATGAGCACCGACAGGGAGAAACCGGCGCTCTTCGCACCGAGGACGTCGCGGGACGGTCGATCGCCGACGTAGGCGCAGTCGTCAGGGGCGACGCCGAGCTTCTGCACTGCAATCTGGAAGATCTCCTTCCCCGGCTTGCGATGCCCACAGGTCGACGAAAGCACGACGACCGAGAAGTACTGTTCGAGCCCGTACTCCACGAGCGCCCGCGGGACCGCCTCACGGCTCGTGGTGTTGCTGATGATGCCCATTGCGTAGCCTCGTCTGTGGAGCGTATCCACGACCCGCTTGGCGTCGGGACGAGCGACCCGTCGACCTTGTGTCGCGCGCCAGTAGTGCTCGAGTGTGACGGCCGTCTTGCGGATCCGTTCGGCATCGCCTTCGGGCCACATCCAACGGGTCCACAGCTCCTCCTCGGGGGCTTCCGTCAACGTCTCCTGCGACCACGCCTTGTACTCGCCCGCCCGCTCCTTGAGAAGCGCGAAGAGGGTCTCCGGGGAGCCCTCGTACGCAAGCGCCCGCTTGAGGTCGGAGAGGCCTTGCGCGCGCATCTCGGGATCCTGGATTCGATAGCGCAGCGTCCCCCCCATGTCGAAGAACACCGCGTGGACGGCACGTGCCATCGTTGGTCTCCTCTCAGTCCTCGAGATCAGGCAGTGGGAACGGGATCAGGACTCCTTCTTCGAACGTAGCGATCTCGAGGACGCCCAAGCTTCTCAGGAGTCGGGCTCCGTCATCGAGACGGATCCCTAGGTCCTCCGGGTAGTGAGCGTCGGTTCCCACGGTGATGATCGGACCCTTGCCGGCGGCGGCGCAGGCATCAAGGTAGCACTGGAGTAGCTCTCGCGACGGGTAGATCTCGCCCACCGGGTGCACGAGTCCCTTGACGTTCACCTCGATGCCCACATCGAACTCGACAAGGGACTCGACGAAGGGAAGGACTGCGTCGCGATAG
>CP070725.1:932036-936404 GCA_020350845.1 Candidatus Bipolaricaulota bacterium | reverse complement strand
GAGGTGACCATGAAGTAGCGCTCCATCGCGGGATGCGTCACGGTGACCGGCCCCCCGCGCCGAATCTGCTCGAGGAAGGTCGGCACCACGCTTCCCCGGCTTCCGAGGACATTCCCGAAGCGCACCGCAAGGCACCGCGTCTCGGTGCTCGCGTCGCGGGCGCGAACGAGGCGCTCCGCGAGACGCTTGCTGACCCCCATGATCGATGTCGGGTTGACCGCCTTGTCCGTGGAGATGAGCACGAGAGACGACACCCCGGCGCGGATCGCCTCGTCAAGAACGATCTGCGTGCCGAAGACGTTGGTCTTGATCGCCTCGCACGGAGAGCGCTCCATCAGGGGAACGTGCTTGTAGGCCGCGGCATGGAACACGACGTCGGGACGCGCCGTGAAGATCCGTGCGACGCGCGCGCGGTCGCGAATGTCGGCGACCGCAATCGTGATGCGATCCTCGTCGAAGCGTCTCGTCAGTTCCCGTTCCAGATCGAACAGGCCGGTTTCGTTGTGATCGAGCGCGATCAGGCGCGCGGCGCGAAACCGGAGCACCTGTCGGCAGAGCTCCGCGCCGATCGAGCCCGCGGCCCCGGTGACCAGGACGGTCCGCCCGGCGAGCACCCTGGCGATCGCCGTCGGCTCGATCTGCACCGGCTCGCGTTGGAGGAGATCCTCGGGGCGTACGTCCCGAACCTCTGACACCCGGACCTCGCCCGAGTAGAGCTGGCTGAGCGAGGGGACGATCCGGATCTCGCGCACCCCCGCACGGCGCGCAAGGGCGACGGTCTCACGAACGACGTTCGGGGCCGCCGACGGGATCGCCACGATGACCAGCGTCGCCGCGACCCGCTCCACGATCGCCGGGATCTGGCGGCGCGGGCCGAGGACGCGCAGTCCGTGGACGACCAGCCCACGCTTCGCGGGATCGTCGTCAACGAGGCCGACCGGAAGGTACTCTCCCGACGGTTCCTCGCGCAGGGCACGCGCGAGCTGCGTTCCTGCATCGCCGGCGCCGACGATCAGCGTGCGACGGCCGGCACGACGGCCGCGCAGCCGATGGAGAGCGAGCAGGGAGACACGCTTGACGAGCCGCACACCCCCGACGCCGATCAACGTCAAGGCGAAGTCGACGCCGAGAACGGAGCGGGATACCCCGGCGACCGGCGGCCATTGCCGAAGCAGGAAGATCAGCGCCGTGAGCGCCGCCGATCCCATCGCACAGGCGAGGACGGTGTCCGACAGCTCTCGCACCCCGACATGCGCCCAGCTGAACCGGTAGAGTCGAAACGCGGCGAACACCGGAAGCTTCACCGCAAACGACAGGGCAAGGACGAAGCGCAGGGTGTCGAGCTGCGCAGGAGGGATCCTCCCGTCGAAGCGCAGCAGATAGGCGAGGACGAGCGACGACGCGAGGACGGCGCTGTCGGCGAGGAGGAAGATCACCCGCCGTCGGACCGCGTGCGGACGCAGCGTCCATCGACTCCTCATCGCAGCCCGTCCAGTTCCGCCCGCAGCGCTTCGCCGACGGTCTCCACCTGGGCACGAGACAACCGATGATGAAACGGCAGCGCGATCGTGCGGCCGGCGACCGACTCGCAAACGGGGAACGCCCCCGGGGCATGTCCGAGGAGCTCGCGATAGGACGGCTGCAGGTGGATCGGTGCGAAGTAGTCGCGGCAACCGATGCCCCGAGCGCGGAGGCCGGCGAGAATGCGGTCGCGATCCCCTGGCGGCACCTCCGGGTGGAGTCGCACCACGTAGACGAACCAGCAGGGGCTCGAACCTGGAGCGGCCTGCGGCAGGGCGATGCGATCGCAGTCGCCGAGTTCGTCCTGATACCATGCGGCGATCTCCTCTCGACGCGCGACGATCTCCTCGAGGCGCCCGATCTGAATCGCCCCGAGCGCCGCCGACAGCTCGTCGATGCGGTAGTTGAAGCCGATGCGCACATGCTCAACCCGGCTCGACGATGCGTCCCGTCCCTGGTTACAGAGGCTGCGACAGCGCTCGCCGACGACGGCGTCGTCGGTGACGATCGCGCCGCCTTCCCCCGTCGTGATCTGTTTGTTGGGGTAGAAGCCGAACGCCGCGGCGGTCCCGAACGACCCGCAGCGGCGGCCTCCGAGCGTCGACCCCAGCGCCTCGGCGGCGTCCTCGATGAGGGTCAGGCCGTGATCCGCGGCGATCCGCTCGAGCGCTTCCCACGCCGCCGGACGGCCGAAGACATCAACTGCGAGAATCGCCTTGGTGCGCGGCGTGATCGCCGCTTCCACGAGACGCGGGTCGATGCACAGCCCGTCGCGTTCGATGTCGACGAAGACCGGCGTCGCGCGCACGTAGAGGATGCAGTTCGCCGATGCGATGAAGCTGAACGGCGTGGTGATGACCTCGTCGCCGTCCGCGATGCCGAGTGCGCTGAGGATGATGTGCAGCGCGCCGGTTCCACTGCTCGTGGCGACCGCGTGGCGGACGCCGACGGCATCGGCGAGAGCCCGCTCGAAGCGCTCCGTCCACGGTCCCATCGCCAGACGATCGCTCTCCAGGACCTCCAGGACGGCGCGTCGATCCTCGTCGCGGAGATCAGGCACGGCGAGCGGGATCGTCTCCGCGCCACTACCGGAAGACACCGTCGTCTCCTTGGATCGGCCGCGCCGGCACGCCGGCGACGGTGCACCCCTCGGGGACATCGCCGATAACGACCGCCCCCGCGGCGACGATCGCCGAGCTCGCGACGCGAACGCCGGGAAGGACGACCGCTCCGAGGCCGACGTGGCTCCCCTCTCCCACGTGCGCCTCCCCTCCGAGCCGGACGCCGGGGGAGAGGTGCGCGAATGCCCCGACCACTGCATCGTGCTCCACGATCACCCCGGTGTTCACGATGGCATGGCGCCCGATTTCGGCGCCGGTGTGCACCACGGCCAACGGAAGGACGACGGCGCCCTCGCCGATCGTGACGTCGCTGCCGACAACTGCGGTCGGGTGGACGAGGCACGCGAAACGGCTCCCGCGGCGATGGAGCGCGTCGGCGCAACGTCGTCGCGCGGCCGGGTCCCCGATCGCGACGACCGCCGGGACGTCGGAGAGTCCGGCCCGATCGAGGACATCCACCGCCCCGAGGACGGAGACCCCGAGAAGCGAGCTCCCGTGGGTGGCGGGGTCGTCGTCGATCAGCCCGCACACCTCGAACCGCCCGCTGGCAAGGGCAGTGTCGAGCACGACCCGCCCGTGCCCCCCGGCACCGTAGACCACGAGCCGCTGCCGCTGGTTGTCGTTCATGCCGAGCGTCCGTCCTCCGGTGAACGGATCGTTGATGCCTCCTTCCCCGTAGAGGCCCTCGCGAGTGACGAGGACGCACCACAAGGTACGGAGGAGGATCCGCAGATCCAACCCGAGCGAGGCGTGGTCGACATACCACAGGTCGAGCTCGATGCGCTCGGACCACGGCAACGCGTTCCTTCCCGAGACGACGGCAAGGCTCGTGATCCCCGGCCGCATCTCGAGGCGGCGGCGCTGCCTCGGGGAGTACTGCTCCTCCTGGTAGGCGAGCGTCGGCCGCGGCCCGACGAGGCTCATCTCCCCTGCGAGCACGTTGAACAGCTGGGGAAGCTCGTCGATTCCCCAGGCGCGCAGCGCTCTCCCCACGCGGGTGAAGCGAGGATCGCCGTCGCACACCGTCACCCCGAGTCCCTCGTCCTGCGCGCCTTCGACCATCGTTCGCAGCTTCCACATACGGAACGGCTCCCCGCGCCACCCGATACGCTCTTGACGGAAGAAGACCCGCCCCGTGCGCTCGAGCTTGATCGCGAGCGCCGCCGCCGCAAGAGGTAGCACGGCGACGGCGAGCATCAGGAGCGAGAGCACCACATCCAGAGTGCGCTTGACGATCCGCCGGGAGGCGGTCATTCGCCGGTCGTGCTGTGTCTCTTCTCTCATCGCGGGAGCAGCACCCCCTCGTAGCGCACTGCGAGATCGCGCCAATTCCGGTGCTCGACGACGAACGCGCGCCCGCGAGCGCCGATCCGGCGTCGCTCCTCGTCGGGCATCGCGCTGAGCCGCTCGACGGCATCCGCGAGGGCGAGAGGATCCATCGGCGGCACGGAGAGTCCCCCGCCGCTCTCGGCCACGATGTCGTTCGCCGGCTTCCCGGAGAGGATCACCGGCACCCCCGCCGCGAGGTAGTCGGCGAGCTTGTTGAGGCTGACGCCGTACCGGTAGAGCGGAAGATCGCGGAGCACCACGACGCACGCGTCCATCGCCGCGAGCCGCGTAGGGACCTCCGCCTTCGGTACGGGGCCCACGAACCTCACCGAGCGAAGCCCGAGCGCGTCCGCGCGGCACTCAAGCTGACGGCGCAGCGGCCCGTCGCCGACGAGCG
>CP070725.1:919081-931936 GCA_020350845.1 Candidatus Bipolaricaulota bacterium | reverse complement strand
GCGCTTCGCGGAGCTGTCGTAGCTCGACACGTACTGGTAGCGGTAGTTGAGGAGGATGTGCGTCCGTGCGGCGATCATGGGCGAGTCGTCCGGCGCCGGGCTCCCCTGGTAGTCGGACCACGCCAGCGGTCGGTCCAGCGACCACGGGACCGGCTGGCTTCCCTGAGCGACGGCAAAGACGATGGCCCCGATGACAGCGGCCGCAAGAACCACCCCAAGCGACTTTCTCATCCCACCCTTCCTCCTCGCCGGGACGTAGCCCGGAGCCTACCGGTGCGTTCATGATACCGTACACGCAGACGCGCGACACGTTTCATCCCGCCGACGAAGGCTACCACCCGCTGACGCCGCCTCCCCCGAAGCCTCCCCCGGAGAAGCCTCCCCCGAAGCGTGCTCCCCCGCCCCACGCCGATCGTCCGCCCCCTTGCGTACGGGGCGCGGAGGTGAACGTGCGGTGCATGCCCGACGTCAGGTGGAGCATCGAGACGGTGAACAGGTGTCCATGGAAGACCGGCCCGGCGCCGACGTACCAGTCCGGCGGACGGTCGAACACGCCCTCGAACTGGCGCGTCCAGACGGAGGTCAGGTTGAGCGCCATCGCATACGGGAGGAGCTTCTCGAACAGCTGCGGCCCCTTCTCGGGCGCGTTGTGGAACTCGATCCGGTCGACTTCCGCGCGACGGATGTACTCCTCGAGCCCGAGCACCTCGCGGAGCACGGCAGTCCCCTCCTGCGTCTTGCGCGGCATCACCCGCGCGAACAGCGCGACGATGACCCCGCTCGCCACGAGCGCGGCGCCGAGGTAGAGCGACCCGGTGAAGATCCCGAGCGCGACGCCGCAGGCCCCGACGAGTGCCGCGCCGGAGAGGTAGCTGCTGCGGACACGTTCCGGGTTGCGCGCGTAGAGCTTCTTCTCGATGAGGCCCGCGTAGAGACGGGACTTGATCTCCGGGAGGACCTTGTAGAACTGGTTGTCCATCGACGAGAGCGTCCGCTCGTCGGGGTGGTCGGCGTCGAAGATCCCGGCGAACAGGCTTCGCTCCGCGGGGGACAGGCCGTCCGGGCCGCGCACGCGGTGGAAGGTGAAGTCGATCGGGCCGCGGCGGCGCGCTCCTTCCAGAGGTCCCGTCTCCTCGATCCGCAGCACCCCGTTCACGGCAAGGCCGACGACCATCGCTGAGAGATCGCGCAGGTCCGCGCGATCGTCGATGAGCACCCCGATCTCCCCGGCGTGCATCCCCGACGGCGGAGCGAACGCCGGGGCGACGGCGCCGACCCGCGGGTCGCGCCCGATGCGCCACCACACGAGGAGCATGATGGCGAACGTGAGGAGCGGCGCCAGTGCGTAGAGATTCGCGCCGAGGAACCACAGGATCCGCTGCCCGACGCTCGGCGGGACGAGCCCCGACGCTTCGCGCGGAATCGCGACGTCGATCGTCAGGCCCTCGCCCGGCGCGAGGGCGGCGGCGGCGAAGACGAGCGCTCCGTCCGCATCGACCGTCGCCGGCGCGCCGCGGGCCGCGCTCCCCTCGTAGCCGAGGTAGGACGTCGTCGAGATCGACCGCGGATCGACCCCTTCCGGGAGGCGCACGCGCACCGTGGCACGGTCCGTCGGGACGTCCGAGTGATGCCCGACGGCGTTCCAGTAGAGCTGCACGTACTCATCGTGGAAGAGCAACGCGCGGCGGACTTCGTAGGCGATGACATAGATATGGCGGCCGGTGATGCGTCGATCGGGATCGCCGATGCGCAGAACCAGCTTCCCCCCGCTGCGGGACGTCGAAACGGGGACGGGGGCTCCGTCCATGGACACGGATCGGACGTCGATCGCGATCGTCAGCCGCTCTCCGGTCGGCCGGCGATAGGCCACCGGGATCCTACGCAGGATCCCGTGATGACTGCTGGCGAAGTCCACGACGAGGGTCTCCGAGACGAGCAGGGTGCCCTCCTCGCTGACCGCGATCTCCACCGCGAGATCCGAGATCCGCAAGGCGCCGACGGCGGCCACGGAGACGAGTAGAACCGACCCGAGGAGGACGACTGTCGTTCTCATCGCCAGCCCACCCGCGGCGGCTCGCGCCCTTCCTCGCCCGGGAGGAGGTAGTACTCGCGGGTGCCGAACCGGAACCACCGTGCGATGATCCGGCTGGGGAAGGTCTCGACCGCGTTGTTGAGGTCGCGCACGACGGCGTTGTAGTAGCGCCGCGAGCGCTGCACGGCGTCTTCGACCTCCTCAAGCGCCTGCGAGAGCTCGAGGAAGTTCTCGTTCGCCTTCAGCTGCGGATAGTCCTCGGCGACGAAGTAGAGCGCGCGAAGCGCGGACTTGAGGGCATCTTCGGCGTGTGCCTGTTCCCGCAGGTTCGGCGCATCGACCGCGCGGGTCCGCGCCGCGGTCACCTTCTGGAACGTCTCCTGCTCGTGCGCGGCGTAGCCCTTGACCACCTCGACCAGCGACGGGATCAGGTCCCAGCGCCGCTTGAGCTGCGTGTCGATGTCCCGCCACGACGCCTCGGACCGCACCCGGAGCCGCACCAGGCGGTTGTAGGTGAGCACGCCCCAGCCGAGCACGACGGCGAGAATCACGATGACAACGTACGTCACGTCCGGCCTCCTCTGGATCGCGTCGATTGTAGGTCGAGAGCCGAGGCGCGCCAACCGCCGTCGCCTTCCCGCTGCGGGCGCGGATTGCGGCCCCGCGTACGGGGGGATACGATTCCCCCGCACCCCACCAGAAGCGGAGGATGAGCATGCACAAGCGACTTTTCACGCCCGGTCCGACCGAGGTCCGAGCGGAGATCTTGAAGGAGCTCGCGACCCCGCAGATCCACCATCGGTCGCCGGAGTGCGCCGAGCTCTACGGCCAGATCCAGCCCAACCTGCAGCAGCTGCTGTACACGGAGAATCCTGTTCTGCTGTTCGCTTCCTCGTCGACCGGGGCGATGGAGGCGGCGGTGACGAACCTCGTCGCCAAGCGCTGTCTGAACTGCGTCAACGGGGCGTTCTCGGCGAGGTGGCACGACATCGCCGCCGGCAACGGAGTCCCGTGCGACGTCCTCGAGGCGCCGTGGGACCGCGCGATCCGCCCCGAACAGGTCGACGAGAAGCTCGCCACCGGGGAGTACGACGCGGTCACGCTCGTCTTCAACGAGACGTCCACCGGGCTCATGAACCCGCTGAAGGAGATCGCCGAGGTCGTCAAGCGCTACCCGGAGGTGATGCTCCTCGTCGATGCCGTCAGCGCGATGGCCGGCGTGAAGATCGACACCGATGCGCTCGATCTGGCGTTCGTTCTCGCCGGCGTGCAGAAGGCGTTCGCCCTGCCCGCGGGGCTGACGGTGGCCGCGGTGAGCGAGGACGCCCTCGCGCGTGCGGAGAGCGTGCCGCCGCGGAGCTACTACTTCAGCCTCCCGCAGATGGCGAAGTACCATCGCAGGAATCAGACGCCGTCGACGCCCGCCATCCCGCAGATGTTCGCGCTCAACGCGCAGCTCACGGCGATTCTCGAGGAAGGGCTCGAGGCTCGCTTCGAGCGCCATGCCGCGATGGCGAAGACCGTACAGGAGTGGGCGAAGACGCACTTCGACATCTACCCCGAGGAAGGCTACTGGTCAAGCACGCTGACCTGCGTGCGCAACACGCGTGAGGTCGATGTCGCGGCGATGATCGACGCGCTCGCACGGGGCTACAACCTTCGCCTGGCGAACGGCTACGGCGCGATCAAAGGGGAGACCTTCCGCGTCGCTCACATGGGCGACACCCAACCTGATGAGATCGCGGGGCTGCTGCGCGCGATCGAGGCCGTCCTCGGTCTCTAGGAGGAGATAGCATGGGATTCAGGGTTCTCGTGTCCGACCCGCTGGCGGAGGATGCCGTCGAGGCCATGCGCGCGGCCGGCCTGACGGTGGACGAAAAGACCGATCTCACCCCGGAGCAGCTGGAGGCCGAGATCGGGGAGTACGACGCGCTCATGGTGCGCAGCGCGACGAAGGTACGGGTCCCGATCATCGACGCCGCGGGCAAGCTCCGGCTGATCGTTCGCGCGGGGGTCGGGATCGACAACATCGATGTCGACTACGCAACGTCGAAGGGGATCGAGGTGCGCAACACCCCGTCCGCGAGCTCGAACTCCGTCGCCGAGCTCGCCCTCGGCCACATGCTCTCGCTCGCGCGCCACATCGGCCGGGGAACCGTCTCCGTGCGTTCCGGCGCGTGGGAGAAGAAGGCGCTCAAGGGGGTCGAGCTCGACGGCAAGACACTCGGCGTGATCGGGATCGGGCGCATCGGGCGGCTGCTCGCGGAGAAGGCGACCGCGCTCGGGATGACGGCCATCGCCTACGACAAGTTCGTCGACGAGAGCCCGCTGCCGGAGACCGTGAAGATGGTGTCGTTCGGGCAATTGCTGCGCGAGGCGGACTTCGTCTCGCTCCACGTGCCGTTCGATCCGGAGCTCGGCCCGGTGATCGGTGCGAGCGAGCTTGCCGCGATGAAGCCCGGTTCGTACCTCGTCAACTGCGCCCGCGGCGGGGTCGTGGACGAGGCGGCTGTCGCCGCCGCGCTCGACTCGGGACATCTTGCCGGGGCGGCACTCGACGTCTTCGCCGACGAGCCGCCGGCGGGGGATGCGCCGCTTCTCGGTCAGGGGAACGTGTCCCTCACCCCGCACATCGGCGCATCGACGGTCGAGGCGCAGCAGCGTGTCGGAAGCGAAGCGGCGCAGATCGTGATCGACTTCGCGACCGCCTGAGGAGACGTCGATGGCGAGGATCCATGCCTTTCGCGGCGTGCGTTTCGATCCCGACGTGGTCGGGGAGATCAGCCACGTCGTCACCCAGCCGTACGATCGTATCTACCCGGAGAACCAGGGGCGCTACTACGATGCGAGTCCGCACAACATCGTGCGTATCGTCAAGGGCCGCGGCGAGCCGGGGGACAACGGGGAGAACATCTACCGCCGTGCGGGCGCCACGCTTCGTGAGTGGCGAGAGTGCGGCGTGCTCGTCCGCGACGACGAGCCCGCGCTCTACGTCTACCACCAGCGCTATCGCTTCGAAGGAGAGACGTTGCTACGCAAGGGCGTGATCGCGCTCGGTGCACTGGAGCCGGAACGCGTGCACGCCCACGAGAAGACCCTTCGCGGTCCGAAGGAGGACCGGCTGCGGCTGATGCGCGCGACCGAGGCGAACTTCGGCCACATCTTCATGCTCTATACCGATCCCGAGCGACGCGCCGACCGCGCGTTGGATGCGGCGATCGCCGGCTGCGAGCCGACGATCGAGGCGCGCGACGAGTTCGGCAACGACCACCTCGTGTGGCGCGTCACCGACCCCGAGGTCATCGCCGAGGTCGCGGCGGCACTCGCGGACAAGGACCTCTACATCGCGGACGGCCACCACCGCTACGAGACGGCGGTGACGTACATGCAGGAGTGCCTCGATCGCGGATGGGCGCCGGCAGCGGCGGAGTCGTTCGACGTGCGCATGATGACGCTGTTCAACCTGGACGAGCCGGGGATGTCGATTCGCCCGATCCACCGCATGATCCACGGGATCGACGGCTTCGATCTCGCGACCTTCCTCGCCGCCGCCGCGGAGGACTTCGACGTCGACGAGCTCCCCTCTCTCGAGGCGACCCGCGTGAAGCTCGCGGCGGAGCGCGATCGCCACTCGTTCGGTCTCTATGCGGAGGGACGGTTCTCCGTCCTCACCTTGAGGGACGAAGCGATCATGGACGAGCGCATCACCGGCGAGCTCTCCGCGGACTGGAAGCGACTCGATGTCTCGATCCTGCACACCGCGATCTTCGAGCGGCTTCTCGGGATCGATGCGGTGGCGCTCGAGGAGCAGCGCAACATCACCTACACCGTGGACGCAGACGCGGGGGTGACGGAGGTCGATCGTGGCGAGCAGCAGGCGTTCTTCCTCCTCAATCCGACGCGTGCCGACGAGGTCCGGCGCATCGCGGACCGCGGCGAGCGCATGCCGCAGAAGTCGACCGACTTCTATCCCAAGCTGCTGACGGGGTTGGTGCTGTCGACGATGGAGATCGCGAAGTAGCGACGCAGGTTCCCGCTCGACCTATCTCGACTCCCCCGGCGCGCCCAGCCCGGGGATGGCGACGCGCCGCTCGAGAAGGCGCAGAAGCTGCGACACGATGAACACGAGCGCGAGGTAGTAGGCGGCGACGACGAGGTAGATCTCGAAGTACATGAACTCCCGCCCGGCGATCCGCTTTGCCTGTCCCATGAGGTCGAGCAGGGTGATGGCGAACGCGATCGAGGAGTACTTGAGCATCAGGATGAGCTCGTTCGACCACGACGGGATCACGATGCGCAGAGCCTGGGGGAGGACAATGAGCACGACCGCCTGCCGAAAACTCATCCCCACCGAGCGTGCGGCCATCATTTGCCCGCCGCGCACCGCCTGGATCGCCCCGCGGAAATACTCCGCCTGGTAGGCGGCGGTGTTCAGGCCGAAAGCGAGGATCGCGGAGCTGAACGCCGAGAGCGTGATGCCCCAGGTGGGCAGTCCGAAGTACACGATCATCAGCTGTACGAGAAGCGGCGTCCCACGGAAGAACTGGATATAGGCCGCACAGAGCCAGCGGATCGGACGCGGGGCGTAGACGCGTCCGATCGCGAGCAGGATGCCGATACCGAAGCCAATGGCGATGCTCGCGGCGACCACCGAGAGCGTGACCTGAAGACCGTGCGCGAGCCGCGGCAGCCACGCGGGGTCGAAGGTCACGACGCCGCCTCCCCGTAGAGCTCGCTGATCTTGTGGAGGAACTCCCCGGTTCTTGCGTGTTGCGGCTGAGTGAACATCTGCCGTGGCGTCCCCTGCTCGACGATCACTCCGTGCTCCATGAACAGGATCTCGTCGGCGACGGAGCGCGCGAAGCCCATCTCGTGGGTGACGACGAGCATCGTCATCCCCTCCCGGGCGAGGCTCACCATGACCTCGAGCACCTCCCCGATCAACTCCGGGTCGAGGGCCGACGTCGGCTCGTCGAAGAGGATCAGCTTCGGCCCCATCGCGAGGGCGCGCGCGATCGACACCCGCTGCTGCTGGCCCCCGGAGAGCTCGGCGGGGAAGGCGTCTTCCTTTTCCCCCAGTCCCACCCGTCGCAGCTCAGCGCGGGCGAGACGCGTCGCCTGCTCCTTCGTCAACCCGAGGACGCGCATCGGAGCGATGCGCACGTTTCCCAGGGCCGTCAAGTGGGAGAAGAGGTTGAAGCTCTGGAAGACGAAGCCGATCTGTGCGCGGAGGCGGTTGATCTGCGCCTTCGCGTGGGTGATCTCCACGTCTTCGAGCCACACGCGGCCGCGATCGGGCGGGGTGAGGCGGTTGATGCACCGCAGAAGGGTGCTCTTGCCCGTGCCTGAAGGGCCGATGATGACCTTCGTCTCGCCCTTCTCCAGGCCGAACGACACCCCGCGAAGGACCTGCTCCGATCCGTACCGTTTGTGTAGCTCCTCGACACGAAGAAGTGGACTCACGTCGTCTCCCTAATGGCTGTGCTCCATCGTCCGGCCGCTGCCCGGCATCTGCAGCCCCGGGATGCGGAACTGTCGCTCGACGACGCCCAAGAGATAGTTCCCCGCGTAGGTCGCCACGAGGAAGCACAGCGCGACGAAGATCAATGTCGGCATCGCAAGCCGCATGTGCACGCCGTCGTAGACCGTCTTTGCCTGGCGCATGATCTCATTCAGGCCCACGAGGTAGGCGAGCGTGGTGTCCTTGATCACCGACGAGAACTCGTTCGACCAGCCGGGAACCGAGAGCCGGAACGCCTGGGGCAGGATCACCGAGGCCACGGCCCGCAACCGACCCATCCCCATCGAGCGCGCCGCGAGCATCTGGCCGGTCGGGATCGCCTGAATGGCGCCACGGAAGATCTGCGACTGGTAGGCCGCCGATCGCAGGCCGAGGGCGAGTGTGGCGGCGAGAAACGGGTCGATCTTCCCCACGCCGATCCGTGGGGGGCCGTAGAGGAAGATCATCATCAGGACCGCCGCGGGGATGCTGCGGAAGAGCCACTCGAAGCCGCGCGCGGCGGCTCTCAGGGGGCGCCCGCCGTAGACCTGGACGACCGCGATCACCGTACCGACGAGGAAGCCGACGGCGATCAGCGCGAACAGCAGGGATACGTTGATGGCCCCCGCGCGCAGGAGCTTCGGGCCGTGACGCGCGACCTCGATCAGGTTCTCAAGCATGGATCCCTCAGATCAGGGCCCAGGGGCCTCACGGTTGTGTCGGCCCCTGGGACCCAGCCGTTCAGGCGGCTTTGCGTCGTGTCCTACAGACCGAGTTCCGCCTTCATGCACGCGACGAAGCCCGCGAGGTCGCCCGCGAGGATCAGGTCCTTGCACTGGATCCACGCCGCGGTGATGTCCTCGGTGTCGGGCCCGAAGTAGATCTCGAGAAGATCCGCGATGAAGCTTCCCTCGGCGACGACGAGCTCCTGCAGCCCGCCCACGCCGTCGACCACGGTCAGCCCGAGGGTCTCGAGCGCGCCGTTGATCTGCGGCAGCAGTCCTTCGGGATCTCCCTCCGCTACGAGGAAGCCGAAGTACTCGTAGGTGTTGATGATCCCCGCGATCTGGAGGTCATCGGGGTAGGCGGTCACCGATGCGACCGACGCCGGCTCGTCCTGAATGACGGCGTCGACCCGGCCGTTCACCAGGTCGAGGATCGCGCTCGGGTACGTCTCGTAGCCCTTGACTTCGATCTCGATCCCGCTGCCCTGCAGGTGGTCCTCGGCCCACCACAGGCCCGTGGTGGCGTTCTGCGCCCCGACGGCGCCGGTCGGGCCGAGCCCCGCGAGCGCGGTCACGATGTTCAGTCCTGAGCCCTTCTGGATGACCACCGCCTGGTTCGAGAGGTAGTAGGGCATCGAGAAGTCGATCACCTTCTCCCGATCCTCCGTGATCGTGAACCCCGAGACTCCGATGTCGGCGAGTCCCGACTTGACGTTCTCGATGATCACGTCGAAGCCGACGTTCTGGATCTCGATCTCGAAGCCCGCCGTATGCGCGATCGCACGGAACAGGTCGAGGTCGAAGCCGAAGAACTCCCCGTCGGCGGTGATCATCTCGAACGGCGCCCACGGGATGTCCGACGCGACGATGTACGGCTGCGCCGTGGCCATCCCCCCGGTCGCAAGGACGATCAGGAGTGCAGCAGCCAGTCTTGCCTTCCAGTTCATACAGGCACACCTCCTTGGGATCGACTGTAGCACGACCCTTTCCGCGCCGTCAAGAAGAGCTCGACGGACGAAGGCGATCGGGGATCGACACGGGACGGGACCTCACAAGCGGCGTCTCCCACTGACAGCTGTCCCTCGCCGGCTGGACAAACCGGATGCGCCATGTGAACCGCGTTTCCTCGGCCTTCCCGTGGACCGGGCGTACCGTGGCGGGGTAGCGACCGAGGAGGTCAGAATGCCAAGCCGATCGACGCTTTGGCTTGCCGCGATCGTGATCATCGTCGCGGCGGCGGTCGCCCATGCAGATGTCGACGAGCTGCCGGCTCCACTTGTCGAGCCGGCATTCTCGGCGAGCATCGGGTTGGAGGTCACTTTCACCCCGATTCCCCCGTCCTCATTCGACGTCGGCTCCGAGCTCGAGCTCGCGCTGTACGTCGACGATTTCACGTTTGGTTCGGAGACGAGGTTCGCCCTCTCGGGCTTCCAGTCGCAGCGCTTCGAGGCGATCCTGGCGCTGGGCGCCGTCTCGCTGTCCGACTGGGTCCTGTTCGACCCGCTCTTCCGCTGGAACCAGTTCGCCGTGCGCGCGAGGTTCTTCGGGATCGACGCCGGCACGGACCTGATCCTGGCGAACATCGGGAGCACGCAGACCCCGGCGTACAGCATGGCCGGCGTCCTGCTGTTCGAGGCGAGCCCTGTGTGCGGGCTCTCTGTGCTCAGCCTGACGGGGTTCGGAGCCGTCGACCTCCTCGCGCTCAAGGGCGGGATCGACGCGCCGTTCTCTCACCGGCTGTTGCACCTGTTCGATTACCTCGACCTGCTCTGCGCAGAGGCCCCCGATCTCACGGTGACGGTCGTCCCTGACTTCTACTTCGAGGAGCAGGTCGTGCGGCTCGAGCTCGATCTCATGGGCCTCCTCATGAGTAGCACGACGTGGTTCGACTGGATGGGTTTCGCCCGCGAGACGCTCGAGGTCGGATTCGCATTCCGCGACCCGAATCTCGCGTTTCTCATGGCGATCACCTTCGACGGGATGTTCGCGATCGAGGCGATGGACTTCATCCTCGACGTGTACATCGCGCCGGTCAGCTTCACCTCGAGGACGGCATTCCTCGCCCCGCCGGCTCCGACTCCTGTGCCCATTGCCTTTGCCGGTCAGCAGTTCGGACTCTCGGTCGAGGCGATCGGGATCCTGTTCACCTTCGAGACGGACTTCGACGGGTCGTTCCTGTTCGAGCGCCAGCTGATCGCGCTCGAGATGGAGATTCCCCCCGTCGTGTTCACCAGCCTGACGACCTTCGACATCGGAGGCTTCGCTGGCCAGTGCCTGCGCGCCGCGGTGCGCTTCTCGGGCGTCCTTCTGTACAGCGGAGTCACGTTCGACCTCAGCGGGATCACCGAGGCGTCGTTCGGCTTCGAACTGACGTTCTAGCTCGCGCTGCGGACGATCGGTCGCCGGTGGGCCTCCTCGCGCCGGTCGCCGATCGTCCTCGGGATCTGACCGAGGGCGAACGAGGCGAGGCCCGCGCCGACGACCAGTCCCCACCCACGCGCGTCGAGGCCCCGCAGCTGCAGGACCTCGGCCACCGCGGGGATCGCCACCGCCGCGCCGAGGAGCGCGACGCAGAGCGCCAGTGCCCACCACACCGCCGGGCTGGCGGTGATCTCATTGCGCAAGAGATGGTTCTCGGATCGCATGTTGAAGACGTGGAGCAGCTGGGCGAGCGCGAGCCCGAGGAACGACACGGTGACGGTGGCCTCTGGCCCGTAGCCGAGCCACCAGCGGGCGCCGAGGAATGCGCCGAGCACGGCGACCGTCATCGCCGCCGCGTGTCCCACGAGCGCGACCCAGTCCGCCCTCCGTAGCACCGGCTCACCGTGGGGACGTGGCGGGTGGGCCATCACGTCTCCCGACGCGCGGCCGACGCCGAGGGCGAGGGCGGGGAAGACGTCGGTGACGAGGTTGAGGAAGAGGATCTGCAGTGGGAGCAGCGGCAGCCCCGCCCCGGAGAGCATCCCCAGGGACACGAGCGCGATCTCGCCGAGATTGCACGACAGGAGGTAGGCGACGAGCTTGCGGATGTTGGCGAAGATCGTCCGACCCTCGGCGACGGCGAACGGAATCGTGGCAAAGGCGTCGTCCTGGAGGACGATGTCCGCCGCCTCCCGCGCGACCTGGGTTCCGCGCTTGCCCATCGCCACGCCGATGTCCGCCTCGCGCAGGGCGGGGGCATCGTTGACCCCGTCACCGGTCATCGCCACGACCTCCCCCCGTTCGCGGAAGAGGCGAATGAGGTCGAGCTTCTGGGCGGGGGTGACGCGCGCGAAGACGCCGGTACCTGTGAGCCGCTCCACCCCCGATTCGTCGAGCTCGTCCGGTGTTGGCAGCGCCGCCCCTTCGATCGCGTCGCGGTCGGCGGCATCAATCCCCACGGCGGTGGCGACCGTCGCTGCGGTGGGTGCCTGGTCCCCGGTGACCATGACCGTGCGCATCCCCGCGCGTCGGCAGGCCTCGATCGCCTCGGGGACGTCTGTCCGAGGGGGATCCTCGAGGCCGACCAGTCCGTGGAGCGTCAGCGACTCGTAGGGGTCCTCCTCGAGCGTGCGCGCGGTCTTTGACGCGAGGGCGAGCACGCGCAGTCCGAGCGACGCCATCTCGCCGCCACGCGAGGCCCACGAATCGAGCTCCTCGGCCGTCGCCGCTGAGGGTTCCCCGGAACTCGCGATATGGGTCGTCGCTGCGAGAACCGACTCCGGGGCGCCTTTCACGGCGACGAAGAAGCCGTCTCCCGCGCGATGGACGGTGGCCATGGTGCGGCTGTCGGCGTCGAACGCGTCCTCCCGCTCCTCGGGCCACGAGCGCTGCAGCTCCTCGCGGTCGAGGCCGATCGACCGCCCCGCCTCGAGGAGGGCGACCTCGAGAGGATCGCTCGCCATCGCCTCGTCGTCCGCGGCGTCGGCAAGTGTCGCGTTGTTGCACAGCACGGCGATGCGCAGCGCCTCCCGCAGCGCGTCGAGATCCTCCTCGGGGAGCCGCTCCCCGTCGGACGGCAGCGGAAGCGCGAGGGGCCCCGTGCGAAGCGCGACCTCGCGGACGGCGAGGCGGTTCTCCGTCAGCGTCCCCGTCTTGTCCGTGAGGATGACGCTCGTCGAGCCCAGCGTTTCGACCGCGGACAGGCGCCTCACGATCGCTCGCCGCTGCGCCATGCGCCACACGCCGCGGGCGAGGGCGATCGTCGCCACCACGGGCAGGCCCTCGGGAATCGCGGCGACGACGAGGGCGATCCCCGTCTCGACCATCAGCAGGAGCTCCCTTCCGGTGGCGAGACCGACCCCGGCGATCAGCGCGGCGATCGCGACGCTGACGACGAGGAGCCACCGTCCGAGCCGATCGAGGCGACGCTCGAGCGGCGTCTGGTCCTCGCCCGCCTCCTCCCTGAGGTCGACGATCGAGCCGAGCTCCGTGGCCATCCCCGTGGCGACGACGAGTGCCTCCGCCGACCCGCGGGTGACCACCGTGCCGCTGTGGAGCACGGAATGGCGATCGGCGAGCGCGGCGTCGGCGTCGACCTCGCACACCTCTTTGCCGACGGGCAGGGACTCCCCGGTGAGTGCGGACTCGTCGGCCTCGAGCTTCGACGCCGTCAGCAG
>CP070725.1:916094-918981 GCA_020350845.1 Candidatus Bipolaricaulota bacterium | reverse complement strand
TGCGTCCCTGCCAGCCGTTGTGATGGTTCATGGAGGCCCGCGATCCCAGTTCTTCCGCGCCTTCGATCCCCTCGTCCAGCTCCTGGTGGATCGCGGCTTCGTCGTCCTCGAGCCGAACGTTCGTGGCAGCACAGGCTACGGTGTGGAGTTCCGCGACCGGAATCTCAAGGACTGGGGCGGCGGGGACCTCGAGGATGTCGCATCCGGCGTCGACTACTTGACGTCGCTTGGGGTCGTCGATCCGGCGCGGATCGCGGTGATGGGCGGATCGTACGGCGGATACATGACGTTCATGGCAGTCGTCAAGAAGCCCGAGCTCTGGAAAGCAGGGATCGCGTGGATCGGGATCACCGACCTCCGTCGCCTCCACGACAAGAGCATGGAGCATTTCAAGTACTACCTGCGCCTGCTCATGGGAGATCCGGAGGACGACGCGGAGCTGTGGCGCGATCGCAGTGCGATCCACTTCGCCGATCGCCTACAGGCGAAGCTGCTGATGATCCATGGGGTCAACGATCCGCGCTGCCCCGTCGAGCAGGCGCGTCTCTTCCGTGACCGACTGCTGGAACTCGGGAAGCGCGAGGGAGAGGACTTCGAGTACGTGGAGTTCGACGAGCAGGGGCACGCCTCGTCCGACATCGCGCAGAAGACCACGACCTACGAGACGATGCTCGACTTCCTCGAGCGCTCCGTCTAGGCACTGGCGAGCGTCGGGCTACGCGGTGAAGACCTCGTGACGTATCGTGGCTTCGGCCAGGCGCCTCTCCACGACTTCCACGCCGATGCCGGCCCCGACGGGGACTTCCATCGTTCCGTCGCCGGCGAGCGCGAACGGCGGATCGACGAGATCCTCGGCGTAGTAGCGCGCACTGCCGGAGAGATCTCCAGGGAGGGAGAAGTTGGGAAGGCTTGCAACGGCCACGTTGTGTGCCCGGCCGATTCCCGACTCCAGTAGACCGCCGCACCACACGGGGAGACCGTGCTCCTGACAGAGGTCATGAACGGCGCGTGCCTCGCACAGTCCACCGACGCGCCCCGGCTTGATGTTGACGATGCGGCAGCTCCCGAGCTCGATCGCCCATGCGGCGTGCCGCGCCGAAGCGATGCTCTCATCGAGGCAGAGCGGGGTCTCGATCGCAGCCTGCAGCTTCGCATGATCGAGGAGGTCTGCGTAGTGGAGCGGCTGCTCGATCATCATCAGGTCGAAGCGGTCGAGCGCCCGGAGGAGCGGCAGATCGTCGAGGGAGTACGCGGCGTTGGCGTCGACCATGAGGGGCAGATCGGGGAAGCGCGAACGCACACGCTCAACCACCTCGTGGTCCCATCCCGGCTTGATCTTGAGCTTCACGCGGCGATAGCCCTCTTCTACGAAGCTCTCGATCCTGTCGAGGAGACGGTCGGCGCTCTCCTGGATGCCGAGACTCACCCCGCTCTCGATGCGCTCGCGGGTCCCTCCGAGAGCTGCCGACAGCGAGTGTTCCTCGCGGCGCGCACAGAGATCCCATACAGCCTCCTCGATTCCCGTCTTGGCGATCGGATGGCCGCGGACGGAGGCGAAGAGCTGCGGGATGTCGGATGGGGCATCGATCCCGTGGGCAAGAAGGAGCGGAACGAGAAGATCGCGCTGGATGCTCCAGCAGGTCTCGGCGGTCTCGTAGGAGTACCACGGACCGACCCCGGCGGCCGATTCCCCGAATCCCTCGAGGCCGTCTGCGAACAGCCGCACGACCACCACGCGGTTCTCCGTCTCGCGACCGAAGCTCGTTTCGAAGGGGTGGACGAGCGGGAGACGAAGGAGTCGGAGCTCTGCGCGCTCGATGTGCATCACAGATCCGACTCCCTCCGGTACAGAACGTAGTGGCTTCGCCGTTCGTCCGCTGTCCGCTCGCTCACGAAGCCGCGAACCTCGAAGCCTGCCGCGAAGCAATGCTCGAACAGCGCGCGGGTGTGCAGTCGCCATCGCATCGCGAGATCCGGATCGCGCTCCTTGATCGCCTGAAAGGCGGCGGGGATCTCCACGGCGGCGAGATCGTCCTCGGGGGCGATCCACCCCTCCGGCGGATGGAGCATCCCGGAGATCATCTTCGCGCCCGGGTTGACGGGCTGGGCCGAATCCGCTGGGAGATCCTGCGGCGAGAGCAAGCCGCCCTGTGGGGCAAGGCGTTTGGCGACGCGGTCCGCGGCGATCTCCCACTCCACCAGGAGCCGATCGGTCGGGAGTCCGGCATTGAGTTCGTCGCGCAGCTCCCCGTAGACCTCGCGGATGTACGACCGGGCGACGGCGCCGAGCTTGCCGATGTTGAGTGCAGCGTTGGCGCTCTCCAGCGGGTCGTAGGTCCAGGTGACGAGATTGAGGCCCTGAGCGAGGGCGTGTTCGCGCTGCGCGAGCTTGAGGCGGTATCCGATGCCCTGCCCGCGCCACGCCCGGGCGATCCCCATCATGTGCGAGCAGTGCTTGAGCCGGCCGGCATCTGCCGGATCGATGCCGAGGAAGCCCATGAGGAAGCCGACCATCCTCTCCTTCTCGAACGCGCCGAGGACGAGACCGCCGTTGCGCTGCATCGTGGTCAGAAGATGGAGGGGGACGACATCCGTCTCCTCCATTCCCCAGATCTCGCGCTGCAGCGCCTCGCAGTCGAGGAACTGCGCCGTCGTGGTCAGGGGCTCGATGCGGATCGGATCCTCGGGCACGACATCGAGTCTAGCCCTGGGAGCCTCCCGATCAAGAAGATCGACAGCGTGATCGCACGACGCCGTGCTATCCTCGTTGCACGACCGGAGGTGATGCGTGACGAGCGAGGGTGACAGTTCGCTGCAGTTCCGAACGTACGGCCGCGGCGCGCCGCGGATCGTCGTAGTCCACGGAGGCCCCGGCGCGGCGGGGGAG
>CP070725.1:910756-915994 GCA_020350845.1 Candidatus Bipolaricaulota bacterium | reverse complement strand
GAGCGCGCGATCGACACCTTCCGTCCTTTCGATCGCCTCGGCAAGTTCCTCGATCGCCGGCTGGAAGCCGATCTTCGCCTGGGTCTCGGCGAGTGCAGCGGGGTACTCACGGAGAAGGAAGGTTCCCCCGCCGAACTCGTCGAGCACCACCCCTACTGCGGCAAGCGCCTCGAGATTCGCGGTCACGCGCTCGGCGACCTCGAACGGGAGTTCGATCCTCACTGGGAGAAGGAACTGCTGTCGAGGAATCTCACCTCGGCCGAACTGCGCCTCCAGCTGCGCGTGCAGCACCTGCTCGTGAGCGACATGCTGGTCGACGATCTCGAGTCCCTCCGGGCCCTCTACCAAGAGGTACGTCGCACGCAGCTGGCCGATCACGCGGCGATCTCCGCTGACCCTCACTTCCTCGGCGGCTTGCTCGTGCCTACGAGATCGGGAATAGCGGTCGAGATCGAGCTGGAGCGGCTCGCGCACGGAACCCGGGGCCGCATCGCGTGCGCCGGGCTCCCGCGCATCGCCTCGTAGCGGGTGGGACGGCGCCGCTGCGGCGCCACGCCTGGCACTATCGTCGCGCGGGGCAGCGCCGAGCGACACGTGGGGGACGGCGTACCTCGACGCAAGGACATCCTGGAGCGCGGCACTCACGGTCTCCTGAACCGGGCGCGGCTCACGAAAGCGGATCTCCTCCTTCCGCGGATGCACGTTCACATCGACCGCGTCGAGGGGCAGCGAGAGGGCGAGGACGACCAACGGGTACTGGCCGCGGCGGAGCAGGGCGCTGTAGGCACTGCCGACGACATAGCTCAGCCCACGGTCGCCCACCGGCCGACCGTTGACGAGGAAGACGAGATCGCGGCGATGGCTGCGGTAAAGCTCGGGGGGTGCGGCGAATCCGGTGACGCGGATCGCTCCCCGTTCCGCCTCGACGGGAATCAGTGCCTGGGCAACCTGGTGCCCGTAGATCTGCGCGATCCGCTCAAGGAGAGACCCGACGGCAGGGGCGCGCAACACGGTCCGTGCTCCTCCCTCGACCGTCCAGCCGATGCCCGGGGAGGAAAGCGCGAGCCGGTGGAGGACCCGGTTGACGTGAAACGCCTCCGCGCGCGGGCTCCCGAGGAACTTCGCGCGTGCGGGAATCGTCGCGAACAGCTTCTCGACCTCGACGGTCGTTCCCGCGTCGCGCGCGGCGGGTGCGAACTCCGGCGCCCGTCCGGCGCCGGCGGCGATCATGAACGCCTCACGACTCCCTCGCGCGCACGACGTGATGCGCAGCTCCGCGACGGCGGCGATGCTCGCCAACGCTTCTCCCCGAAAGCCGAGGGAACCGATCCGATCGAGGTCAAGCTCCGTCCCCAGCTTGCTCGTGGCATGGCGCTCCACGCACAGCCGAAGGTCCTCGCGGCTCATCCCGATCCCGTCGTCGCGGACGACGATGGAGCGGATTCCGCCGTCCTCGGTTCGCACGAAGATACTCTCACTTTTCGCGTCGAGTGCGTTCTCCGCGAGTTCCTTCACGATCGACGCCGGACGCTCGATCACCTCACCGGCAGCGATCTTCGCGGCAAGTCCGGCATCGAGGATTCGGATCGTCATGACGAGCCGAGGCTATCGCATCCCCCGAGGTGCGGCAACGCGTTGCCCGCAGGCACCCTCTCGGAGTATCCTCGCTCGAACGGAGGCGGCATGTTCACCATCAGCGACCTGCGCCAGCAGCTCGGCCTTTCCACCAGTCACCAAGTGCGCAACCGCATCGAGGCGATCCGCGATGCCCTCACTCCTCACCTCCGGAGAGGGCCCAATAACCAGCTCCTCGTGGAGCCTCCCGGCGTGGAGATGCTGAAGCGGCTTCAGGAGCTTCACGATAGCGGCCTGACCCTATCGGAAGCGAGTGCAATGATACGCTCTAGGGCTTATGGAGAGTCCACTGCGCTTACTACGGTTTCGCCCACAACGTGGCGAAACCGTCCAGTGCAGCGCTCCTCCTCGGCGCCCGAGTTCGTCGAACTGCTGCGGGACGAGATCCGCTTCCTTCGTCAGCGGCTCGCGGCGCTCGAGGACGTCCGCAGCCGCCCGTCGGAAGAGGTTGCGTTGCGCTGGTGGGAGGCACTCCAGGAGGAAATGGATGGAGCTTAGCCTCCCCACACGCGGGAATCAGAAGCTGGACCGGGTCGTTCGACGTGTCGAGGGATCGCCGCGGCTCGAGGCGCTGTGGACGGCGTCGAACACGATGGCGATCGATCGCATGGGGATCAACGACCACGGGCCGGTGCACATCAAGATCATCGTCAACATCGCGCTGCGCCTTCTCCGCTTGCTGGTCGCCCGGGGCGTGGTACCGAGTTCGGTCAGTGACCACGAGCTCGCCCACGAGGACGCAGAAGTGATCGTGCTTCTTGCGTCCGTGCTCCACGACATCGGCCACGTGATTCATCGCGAGGATCACGAGGCGCTGTCGCTGATCCTCGCGCCGGCGCTGATCGACGAGCTGCTCGAGGGGATCTACGAGGAGCCGCAGCGCACCGTCATCGAGGGAGAGATCCTCCATGCGATCCATGCCCACCGTCGCGACGTCAGGCCGCTGACGATCGAGGCAGGTATCGTGAAGGTCTCCGATGCACTCGACATGGAGTCGGGACGCGCACGGATCCCGTTCAAGGCGGGCGAGCAGACGATCCACTCCGTGTCCGCGATGGCTATCCGTAAGGTGCGCATCGAGCGCGGTGACACGCGGCCGATCCGCATCCACGTCGAGATGTCGAACTCCGCGGGGATCTTCCAACTGGACACGCTGCTCCGCGCCAAGCTCGCGACGTCGGGGATCGCCGAGCACGTCGAAGTGGTGGGGGAGGTCATCGGCGACGAAGCGCGGATCCTCGATCGATACACCCTCGCGTGAGGCGTCGCGGGGCGCGCCCCACTGACGTCACCGTGCAGCGTGCGGAAGTTGATCGTCTGAGAGGCTCTCTAATCGCCTCGAACGGTCTCGCCGGGGGTCGGATCGGCCTTCGAGGATGCCCGGCGCCGGTCGCGACTCCGCGTGCATCGTCGGCATCTCCCTTCTGAAGCCGCTTTTCGTTGGCGAGCACGGATCACGCAACAAAAGTGCTCTTTTGATGCGACAGTTGTCTGCCCGATCGGCGCAGGAACGCCCTAGCGTCTCCCGCGTCAGGAGAGGAGGCAACGTGCCGCTGGAGATTACCCAAGAGGACTTCCTCGGGCCGGAGCAGGTCCTCGCCCTCAAGGAGTACTGCCGCGCACGCGCCGACGCCGCAGACGGAGATCGGCGACAGCATCCGGTTCGCGACTGGGCGATCCTGCACGTGGCTCTCGACAGCGGCCTGCGCGTCTCGGAGATCTGCGATCTACGACTCGGAGATCTTTTCCTCGATCACGGCCGGGCGACGATCGTCGTTCGAGACGGTAAGGGAGGCAAGAAGCGCGGCGTGCGAGTCGGCGAGGCGCTGCGCCAGCACCTGCTGCGTTTCCTCGAGTGGAAAGCGGACCAGGGCGAATCCACCGGGCTCGATGCGCCGCTGTTCGTCTCCGGGCGGTCGAACGGCCCGCTGACGCGCACCGCCGTGTACCGGCTGTTCAAGACGAACGCGAGGGCCGTGGGGATCCCCGATCGATACTCGATCCACTCCTGCCGTCACACCTACGCCTCGCTTCTCTACCGCGCGTCCGACTTTAATCTCCGTCTCGTTCAGAAGCAGCTCGGGCACCGCTCGATTCAAACGACGCAGGTTTACGCTGACGTTCTCGACGAGGACACAGCGTCGGCGGTGAACCGCCTCCCGCAGTAGTGGTGCTGCGGGGGGAGCGCTCCGTAGCCGACGATTGACACGACCCGATCCAATCGGTACGCTGCCGTTCACGAGTTGGACTCCCTGCCTCGTCCTGCTGGTTCCGTGGTGTGACGTGGTTCGTGGCGCGCTGTTGGATTGGAGGCGGGATGCGCAGGACCCCGGTCGGAGCCGTGCTTTCGTTGGCTCTTCTCGTGACGCTTCCGGCGGCGGCCGATTCCCTGGAAGTGAGCGTTGGGCTGAGCGGGTTCTACCGCATCGGTGCGTTCGCACCGGTCTTGGTCCAGCTTCCCCGATCTCTCCCCGAGGGCGCGACGTGGCTCGAGCTCGCGCACGAGATCGGTGACCTCTGGGAGGGGGAAGCCACGGCTTCGTTTCGCGTCTCCGTCGCGGAGTCCTCCGGCGGGCGCCTCGAGCTCACGCTCCCCGTCTACGATTTCTCCCCGCTCGAGGTGGCGCTTGTGCGCGCGGACGAAACCGTCCTCGAGACGGTCTCGGTCGACCTGCGGGAAGGGATGCGCCGTGCCGCATTCCCGGTCACGGTGGGCCTTCTCCCCGCGGCGCCGTCTCCCGAAGCCGTCGCTCTCGGTGTTGGCGCGCTTCCCGATCGCTGGTGGGCGTATGAGTCCGTTTCGAGCCTGTGGATTGGCGGTCTTCGCGCCGGGGTTGCGCAGGATGTGGTCGCGGCGATAGGCCACTGGGTCACCGCGGGAGGCACGCTCGTCGTCCTGACGGGTGCCGACTTCCCGCTCCTGGACGGCCCGGGTCTGCGTGCTCTCCTGCCCTGGAGTGAGCCTCGGCTCGAGCATGATGAGGCTCTAGGGATCGTCGTTTCTGGGACTCTCCGTCGCGCTGCGTCCGTCATCGCGTCGGACGAGGGCGGCGTCGAGCTCATCGAGCACCGCGTCGGCCTGGGGCGCGTCTATGCGCTTAACGTCGCCGCGTCGCAATGTCCAGAGGCTGTCTTCGTGTCGCTTCTGCCCCACGTGGCGGATGGGGCGCTTCCGTCGCTCCGGGAAGGAACGTCACAAGCGCTGTTGACGTCGTTTGTTCAGACGCCGGGCCACTGGGTCCCCGTGGTTGCGCTCGTGTTGGTCGTCTCCGTGGTGGCGTTGGCGGCCTACCTCGGTCGAAGAGCGCGGGCGACCCTGATCGCCGTCCTCGCTGTGGTCGCTCTCTCGGTCTTGTCCGGTTTCCACGCAAACCAGACGAAGGCGGGTCGCACGCTATACCATGACTGCACGTCGATAGAGATCTATAGTAAAGTCGGAATCGGTATTGAATGCTGCGGTATGATACGCATCGGGGCGGGCGAGGTCGCAGCAACCGCATCGCAGCTCCCTCGTCTCGAGGGCTCTGTTCGCTCGCCGCTGGCGCGTCCTCCGGGGAGCACCTGGGTGATCGGGGAGGGTGGCTGGATCGACCTTCCCCTGGG
>CP070725.1:904045-910656 GCA_020350845.1 Candidatus Bipolaricaulota bacterium | reverse complement strand
CGGCCCTCGCGGGCTCCTCGGGATGCGCGGGGACCCCGTCCGTCGGCGCTCCAGTCGCCGCTCCTACGACACGGCTACTGGACGTCGGCTCTGGGAGATCTCCGAGGAGCTGACGGGCGTTCGCTTCCCGTGACCGGGGAGATCGGCCGATCCCTTCCTGGGTGACATGGAGAGTGGCGGATGAGTCGGCTACCCGCCGCCGCCCGCGCGCATCTGGTTCATGTACTGCCGGTAGTCCTCCTGCCCGATCAGAGGCTGCGAGACTGTGGCGAGCGTCTCGGGCCGGATCTCCCCTGCCGATACCAGTTCGAAGCCCGCTTGCTCCGCTGCCTCGAGGATCTCGGCGGGCTTCCCCTGTGGGCTCAGCGCCATCGCGGCATGTGGCCTGAGCACGGCCCCGACGAACGGCACGGACGCGTCCTCCGCGAACTCGCGGGCGATGCGGACGACGGTGTCCAGGTTCTCAATCTCCCACCATCCTCCGGTGGCGACGAGGGCAACGCGGGACAGGCGATAGCCGTCGCGGACCCTTGCACGCGTTCGGCCCTCGCGGGTCTCGAGGTCCGGTTCGACGATCGGGCAAAGGCGGTTCAGGAGGTTCTGCATCTCGCCTGGCAACGGGATGTAGACCGGCGTCCCGAGAACCAGGGTGTCGGCTTCCCGAAGAACGGGATAGAAATCCTGCATGCCGTCCTGGATGTAGCAGCTTCCGGGGTCCTTGAACCAGCAGTGCATCTCTCCAGTACACGGTGAAGGCCGAATCTCCTTGACGTCGAAGGTTCTGGTTTCGTCCCCTCCACGCTCCAGCCCCTTCATGAACGAAGTGAGGAGCCGGGCCGTGTTCCCCGACTCCGGAGACGAACTGAAGTACACCGCAACGGACATGCCCATGTTCCACCTCCCGCACCATTCTCGGGCCGCGTACGGCCCGAAGGCAAGCGGCAGTTGTCGGTTGCGATTCAAGGGCGTTCGCGGCAGGATGTAGGTGCTACCCGTGGCCGAAAGGCGTGGCCTCAAGTTCCCAATCCTCGCAAGACATCGCCCGAGACTCGACGGGTCGCCTGTCGTGCCGAGTCGAGGGGTGAGCGATCGTCATTGGGCCGACGACCGGCTGGAGGGAGAAGAGTGGACGAGAGGCTTCGGCAGGCGTGGGTGAGTGTCCAGAAGGCGGAGACCAAGCTGGTGCTCACGGGAGTCAAGCTTCATCCCCAAGAGCCGATTCCCCCCGAGGCTCGGCTGGACATCGACCCCTCTGTCCGTCAGGTGTTCGCTCGCGCGGCAAGCTGCTTCGATCCGAAGGAGATCAGAGCACGCGACTACCTGGTGCGCTTCCCGTTCTCCACCGTGAGGGCCGTCGAACGACAGCTGGATGCGCTCGTCACGGCCGGCGCCCTCACCGGGCTGCGCAAAGGGAAGTACGCCTTGACCGCGCAGGGAGAAAGGACCATGCGTGCTCTCACGGAGCGCGTCGGTGCCTCGATCGATCGACTCGATCTGGGAGTCATCACCGAGGACCAAGTCGGAAGGTTGCTCGCCTACGACCGGCGCATCCTGGAGGCGCTTACGGAGAGCGTACAAGGGAGTCCGAGTCCGATCTTCGAGCATCGTCTGAGAGGACTGCAGCCCGACTACGACCCGCCCAAGCGGTGGCATCACTGGCAGCTCGCTTGGACGATGATTGCCGCCCACGAGGACGCCGAGCAGCAGGTTCGCGAGGATCGCGGTATCGGGCCGCTGGCATGGTTCGCTCGACACGAACTGTGGTTCACGGCACGCAGACCCCATCGCGGGAGAATGCAGTCATGCGCAGATCTGGCAAAGGTGGCCGAGCGGTACGCCCCCCTTGCGAATCCCGAGGAGGACTGCCGCGCGGCGCTGGAAGAGCTCAGAAAGCGAGGGTGGATCGACGGCGTCGGAGCCGACTGTGATCTCACCGACCAGGGGATCGAAGCCGCCGACCGGGACGAAGACGAGGTAGAGGAGCGCTTTCTTGCCCGCTGGCCGTGTCTCCCCGGAGGAGAAGTCGAAGAGCTCAAGGGGATTGCTGACGCGATCAACGAACGCTGTGAGGAGCTCGAGCAACGCTTCGAGGCGACGTCGAGGCGCCGCTAGGGGAGGCCGCGCGGGCAGCGGGATCGGACTGAGGGAGGGGAGCGACGTGTCGAGAGGGATTTGCGTGCTGGCCTTCCTGTGTGCCATCTCTGGCCTGACGGCATTCGCGGAGGACTCCCAGGATCTCCAGGAGATCTCTGTCCGCTACCTCGGTGCGAACGGCTGGGTGGTGACGGTCGGGACCCGGATGCTCATCTTCGACTACCAGGAGGGGACCGATCCCTCCCCTCCTCCCGGGAGTGACCGGAACCTGTCGAGCGGCTATGTGACTCCCGCCGAGCTGATGGGCTTTGAGGTCTACGTGTTTGTCACGCACTCGCACCTCGATCACTACGATCCTGTGATCCTCACGTGGGAGCCGAGACTCGAGGAGATCACGTATTTCTTCGGATGGTCCGCGGGAGAGGATCCGGGACACCACTACCTCGACGAGTGGCGAGAAACGGCGAGCGTGGGAGGGATGGAGGTCTACACCATCTACTCCCATCACAGCAACGTGTCCGAGGTTGCCTACCTCGTGACCATGGACGATCTCATCGTCTACCACAACGGCGACTACAAAGCGGAATACGAGGACGACTTCGCGTTCCTGCGCACGATCACCGAGCACATCGATCTCGCGTTCCTCATCGGCCATCCATTCGAGAACCATCAGTACTTCCTGCAGGCGTTGCTGATGGCCGAGCTGTTCGACGTGTCGTACATCTTCCCGATGAATCGGGAGGGGGAGGCGTTCCGGTGCCACGAGTACGCAGACCTGCTGGCGGATTACGGCGTCGATTCGGTCATCATCGTGGCCGAGACGCGCGGAGAGGAGTTCATACTGGATCGGTGAGAGACGGCGCCCGGGCGGCGATGCTCCTGGCTTGACGCTCGATAGGGCGGACGGTGCGCGACTCACCTCACGGTGGAGAACCCGGTCGCCGGACGAAGAGGAGCCCGATCGTGACGCCGACCCCAACGTCCACGCCTGCGCCGATTCGACCTAGGGCTACGCCGATTCCGTCCTCGACCGCAACCCGGATTCCGCTTCTCCCGGCCGGCACCGAGATCACTCATCGGGAGACCCTCGGGTTCGCCCGTGCCGAGACCGCCGCCACAGCCCGACGAGCAGATTCCAGCGCGGAATGCGGTCCATGTAGTCGCGGTACGGCTGGCCGAACTTCACGACCAGATCCCGATCGGCCTTGAGCATCGTCAGGTGGTTGGCGGAGATGCCGAGCGCCCCGGCGAGAAGGACGCTCCAGTGCTGCGTGATGCACATCACCGCCACTGCGAGGACGTCCGAAGCGAGAAACTGCGGGTGCCTGACGACGGAGAAGAGCCCGCTCGTGACAAGCTCCGTGGTGTGCATGTAGATCCTGCCCTTGGCGACTCGTCCGTGCCGGCGGAAGACGACAATGCGGAGCCAGCCGAGGAGTGCGGAAACGGCAAACAGCCCCATCCGATGTGCGCCAGCCATCGGATGAGGCCGGTGGGTAGAAGGAACAGAAGGCACACCTGCGCGACCATCGCGACGCTGTAGACGGTGTACAGTGCGATCCACTGGGCTCCGCGGCGTGCGGACCCTGTTTCACGCACGGGAGTCTCACCGATCGGCGTGGATGGTGACGGCATGGCAGTCGGGCGGCTGCCGTCCTGTCCGGAACGCCGTGACACGGCCTTGCCGGCCGCTACGGCTCGAGCGAGGCCGTGGGGACATCGAACAGGCGGACGCCGTAGACGGCGTCATAGGGCGCCTGGGCCTGCTGAAGGACCTGCTCCACCACCTCCTTGCTCGGGGCTTCCCACTCGCAGAAGCACTTGCCATCGTCGTAACTGCAGTAGGTCCGCAGCCATGACACGCCCTCTGGGAGGGGCTTGGCGGCCATCTCCTTCAGCTGGTCCTCGTTGAAAACCACGCTGTGTGCGGCAATGAACCGAGGCATTCCGATCACCTCCTTCTCCATCTGTGCGTCAGTGTAACGCAACGACACGACCGGAGGAAAGCGTCAACAAACGGTGCATCCAGTGAAGATCGAGCCCGGGCGAGGCGGCCGAGAGTCGGCACGTAGTCTCTTCTGTGTTGCACCGGGTTTGTTCCCGAGGTCATGGTCGCGAGGCGAATTCAATGCGCCCGCCTCGTCCAACTTCGGGGTCAGGAACCTCGGGGGCTCTGACCACGACAGGCCATGGGGCCTGGCCGACTCAACGCACGACGTGCCGGCTAGCTACCGTGAAGTTCCCCGTGATCCGTCAGGAAGCGCTGGCAGCCTCGAGGGCACTGCTCGCAGGCATCTCGATAGTCCGTGGCACCACCGCTCAGTCGATTCCGCGACCGTGCCCGGTGTGTCGCGAAGGTCCTAGGCCGGACCGTTCGGCGCGGGCAAGTCGCTCCCGTCCGGGATTCCGTCGCCCGCCGCCGGATTGGGTCCCATCGGATCCCCGTCGCCTGCGGGTCCCGGCGGTACGACGAAGCCGCTGCCGTCAGGAATGCCGTCTCCCGAGTTTGGGGCAGGGCCAGGTCCCCCGTAGACGGCCAGGGTCGCGGTTGCGGCAAACAGGAACACCACCATCAGCAGAGAAGCGAGCATCCTCCTCATCCCAGCCTCCTCGCAAAGATGTAGTTGGTTCGCCTAGCCAAGGATGCAGCAGTATACTACTGCGAGTCGGCAGATCCTAGTGGCTTCCTGCCTTTCGCCTGGTGCGCTGGGAAGCGCAACACGCCTGCACCTTCCTCGTGGTGGTGTTTTCAGCCGGCGGACTGCCGTCGGCGGCAATCCGATCCGAAGCTGGTCAGTCCTCCATCTTGTCTTCGAAGGTCTTCTCGATCCGGAAGCCGACCTTGAGGTACAGATTCACGGCGGGTGGGGAATCCACATATGCGTCGATCCTTATCGTCTCCAGCCCGAGCCCTCGAAGATAGCGAATGGCCGCACTGACGAGCGCAAACCCGACGCCCCTGCGCTGATACTCCGGCACGACGGCGACGACGCTGATGTAGCCGAAGTCGTCGCGGCGGAAGCTCAGTACGTAGCCGACGATCTCCGTGGTCTCGGCGTCCTCGGCGACGAATGCGCCGTGCTCATCGAACTCGTCAAACCCGTCCCAATCAGAGGTCCAAACGGCCCGGTCGAAGGCCTTCCCGAACGCTTCGCGGATCCCCGTGTGATGCCTCCTCGCGCTGTACTCGCGGATCTCCACCGAGCGAGGAAGCGAGGATTCGCTCGGATCGCTGCACAGTCGCATCCGATACAACAGGCGTTTCATTTGACCCTGGCGTGAGAGATCACTGCTCGGCTCAGCACGGCCGACCACCTGAGTGGCAGTGTATGCCGCGGCTTCCTGGGAAGACCAGGGAGTGGACGACGGGTCCGGAAGCACAACCCCGCCCATCTGAAGTCTGGCAGCCAGTTCCCATGCTCTTGGCTCGCCAGGGATTCGCCAGTACGGTGATCATGATCCTCGATAGCTGGCAGTTCCAGGGAGGTGGAATGGACGACATCGACTTCGTCGCCGAGGCACTCAAGGAGGCCGAGGAGGCCGCCGCCCGCGGCGAGTGCCCCGTAGGAGCGGTCATCGTCCGCGAGGGCGAGATCATCGCACGCAGTGGGAACCGAGTCGTCGAGCTCAAGGATCCCACCGCGCACGCCGAGATCGTGGCCCTGCGGGAGGCAGGGGAAGCCCTCGGGGTATGGAACTTCCCCGATTGCACCGTGTACTCCTCGCTCGAGCCCTGTCCGATGTGCGAGAACGCCATGCTCCAGGCGGAGGTGCCGAAGGTAGTGTACGGCGGGTCGGCGTTTCCTATCGCGTTGGAGAAGCGCTTCTCACTCGCGAACCTCGAGCGTGTCGGCCCCATCATGCAGGAATGCCGCGTGCCAGTGGCCGATTGGCTCCGGCGCATCGGGCGTGTCGACGTGCTCGAAGACGAGGGGATCTAGTGCCCGCCCTTCTGCAAGCCCCCGTTGACGCTGACGCGACCACTGCGTGAGCGGCGCTTCAGGACCTGGGGCGGGGTGCGGGCCTCGTTCCCCGGCTGTCACGCGATGACAGAGCCGCGGTGGACGGGGCAGCGCACTTCAACGTATGGGGAGGAGCCTTCCGGGAGACCCTGACCCACGGCGGGCCGGATCAGGCGAGTGGCAACAGCGGCCTGGCCTTCTCGGTGTTGTCCACCGTGAGGATGAGCTGTCCGCCGGCAGAGGTCGGATACACTGACTCGACGTTGATTAGGTGATTCTCCAGCTCACGCAGGATGCTGGCTAGCTCACCAGGAACGTCGGCCACCCTGACGACGAGAGCTTCCTTCTCCTCGAAACGGATCCTCAGGCATTCGAGTACCGACCTCGCCCTGGCAGGGTCATCGGTCACGATGCGGTTGGCTCCGCTTCGGCCGGCAACCAGCCCTGCGATCGCAAGGAGGTTGATCCCTTCCCCCGCCAAGGCTTCGGCCACCTTGACGAGCGCTCCAGGCCTGTCCCTCACTCGTAGACGAAACTCGATCATGGCAATCACCT
>CP070725.1:899710-903945 GCA_020350845.1 Candidatus Bipolaricaulota bacterium | reverse complement strand
CAGGTCGAACTGCAGACGCTACTTCTTCCGCTGCGGTACGCACAGGCTCTTTTGAGCACCGCTGGGATCGACCGCGTCGTCGTCGCGCTGGACGACCTCGCGGCAACGAACGGCACGCGGGATCGCCTCCAGCGTGCTCTGGATGCCGCGGGAATTGCTCTCGAGATCAAGACGTGGGACGAGCTTTCTCCGATCTTCCGGCAGTTGTCGAGCCTGTTTGACCTTCTCTTCGGGTTCATCGCACTGGCAATGGCACTCCTCGTGTTCTTCATCATCCTTCAGGTGCTCACTCTGGCCTTCCTGGAGCGGACCCGCGAGCTGGGAACCGTCCGCGCGTTGGGAACCACGCGAGGCGGCGTCTTCGCGCAGCTCCTGGCCGAAGCAGCATGGCTTGCGGTGCTGGGAAGCGCGCTCGGCGTCGTGATCGGTCTTGCGGTCGGCGGTGGCTTCAACAGCCTAGGGATCCAGTGGACACCGCCGGGCACGGTTGAGCCGGTGATCCTCTCGGTCCGTATCGGCCTTTCGACCTTCGTCACGCCCTTCCTGCTCGGCGTGGTCGCAGCGCTGCTGTCGTCGCTGTATCCGGCGCTGCAGATGTCGCGGTTGAGCATCGTCGACGCCCTGAGGACGGAGTAGCCATGCAATTCCGACTGGCCTTGAGGAACGTCTTCCGCAATCGCCGGCGCACGCTGTTCAGCCTCTCGGTGCTCGTCGTGAGCATCACGATCCTGTTCGTCGTGCTCGCCTTTCAGTCGCAGTTTCTACTCTCCGTACGCGCATCGCTCGCGTGCGAAACGGGGGCCGTGCAGGTCGCGGACGAGAGGCTCTTCGAGAACACGGCCGACGGCTACGACTACCTCATCGCTCCCGCGCAACGACAGCAGGTGATCGACCTGGCGACGGCGCTGGATCCGGAGGCCGGCGTCACGTGGCGGCTCGACTTCGCAGGCCTGGTGGGCGACGAGCAAGGGAGCACGCTTCTCATCGGGCGGGGGATCGTGACGGAAACGGCAGCGCGGCCCTATGCGTGTGTTGACGTGCATGGAACGCGTCTCTCCGCGGGGGACGCGCGAGAAGTGCTGCTCGGCAGTGCGCTTGCGCGACGCCTTGGGGTCTCCGCCGGAGATCGTATCAACATCGCGACGGGCACGGTCTCGGGCAACTTCAATGCGGCGACGGTCAGTGTCCTCGGTGAGGTCGGAGCGAGTGTCGAAGAGCTGGAATCGCAGCTCGGGCTGTTTCCGATCGCCTTCGTGCAGCGCCTGCTGAAGACGGACGGGGTGGAACGGATCGTCATCCAGCTCGACGATCTCGACAACGCGCCTCGCTTCTCGGAGGAGCTCGGGATCGCGCTAGAAGACGTGAACCTCCCGCTGACGACGCGGACGTGGGAGGAGCTGAACGGCAGCTACGAGTCGATCCGCTCGTTCTATGCTGCGTTCAGTGGGCTGGCCGCGGTGGCCATCTTCGTGTTCATCTTCTTCAGCGTTCTCGAGGTGCTGACGATCTCGTTCCTCGAGCGCACGCGGGAGATCGGCACGATCCGCGCCTTCGGCGTCACGAGGGGACGCGTGCTCCGCTCCTTCCTGCTCGAGGGCCTCGTCCTAGGGTTGGTCGGAGCTCCCGTCGGCGTGGTCGCGGGGGCTCTGCTCGTCATCGTCTTCAATGCCGTGGGCGTGCAGTGGACGCCCCCCGGAGCTGCGCTCCCACAGGCGCTGAGACTATCGATCGACACCGGTGTCGTGCTCGTGCCCCTCATGCTGGCGATCACCGCGACCCTTGTGGGTTCGTGGTTCCCGTCGTTGCGGATCTCGCGAACGACCGTCGTCGACGCCCTGCGAAGCGGGGCGTAGCGAACGAGAGGAGACCTCGATGAAGACCCCTATCGTGTGCTTCGGCTTGCTGCTCGCCCTCACGGCTCCTGCTTGGAGTCAGACTGCTCTCCCGGACGCGGAGCTGCTCGTCCTGCTCGATGCCGCGCGCTTCCCTGATGACTCCGTGACCCGCATTCAGGTACGGATCACGGCAATCTCCCCGGATGAGACCCGTGTCGCCGAGGTCGTGGTGACCTTCGGCGAGGTCGAAGGTGACTCGGTCGCGCGGATCGGGTTTCTTCTGCCCGAGGAGCTCGCGGGGCAGATCTACTTGAGCACGCCGGACGCAACGTTCTTCTACGCGCCCGATCTCGACTTCCCGATCAAGGCAAGCGCAACCGTGGAGCTGTTCGGCGACGCCGCAGTGGCCCAGACGAGCGGCATCCGCTTTGCAGACGGCTACGAGATCGCCTCGCGAGAGGTCACCGTAGGCGGGGACGGAGCCGAGCGTCTCGCCCTCGAGCTCGTCGCTGTGGATGAGACGATCGCGTTCCAGTCAATCTCCCTTCTCGTCGATCGCGGGACGTTGCGACCGCAGTCGGCGAAGCTCTACGGCCTGAGTGGGTTTCCTTTCTACGAGGTGTTCTACGATACCTACGAGATCCGCGGAGACGACGACCTCTACGTCTCGGTCCAGCGGATCGTGAGTCTCATCTTCGAAGGCCGGGAAACAATCTCCGAGACGCTGGAGATCGATTCGGAAGCGCTTCCAGCAGACTGGTTCGATCCCGAGGCACTCGGCGCATCCTGAGAGGAGAGACTGCACGGGGTAGAGCCGCCGGAGACGGGAACGGGGAGAGGGTCGTCACCGCTCTCCCCGGTCTCACGCATCACGCGAGCTCGCTGAGACGCTCTTCGACGCCGGCGAGCTCCTGCTGTACCTGATCCCGATACACCTCGAGCGTCTCGCGACGCTCCGCCTTCGTCGTGAAGTGGCGCTGGAACCCGCAGCAGGCATCGTGGAGGGAATCGTGAAGCGTTCCGCCCTCACAGCATCCGTGGATCTTCCGAGTCACGACCTTCATGGTTCACCTCCTCTTGGCAGTCGGCCGAACCGCTCTGTTGGTATTGCGCAATCTCTTACCTCGGTCCGAAAAAAAACTACTCGCTTCTCATCCCCTCCAACGTCTGCTCGATCCGCTGCAGCTCCGTCAGCAGCGCCTCACGCCGATGGAGCAGCCTGCTCCTCTCGTCCTTCGGCGGCTCGCCGTCGGTCTCGTCGTGACAACCGGGACAGGCACAGACGCGGATCATCATCCCGCAGCCGTCGTTCAGTCCCTGAGGATCGACGCCGTAGGGCACAGCGAAGCCCTGGCGTTGGGAATACACCAACCCTGCGTGCCGCAGGATCTTGAGATGCTGCGAGATGGCAGGCGATGTCATCCCCAACTCCTCCGCGATGCGCTTCACCGGAAGCGGCCCCTTGACCTTCAGGAGCGTGAGAATCCGCACCCGACTCGGCACGCTGAGCGCCTTGAAGATCTCTACCGCCTCGTGATGTTGCATCGGTCGCCGCCCTCTCCGTAAGCATCTACTTAATACTCCGCGGACGCGCGGATGTCAACCCCTGCGTTCGTACCACAGCATCCCACGGCGCCGCGGCGCCGAGGCAATCGTCGCGAATCCGAGCGACCTCAGGAGGCCCCGAGACGCGGCGTTCGCCTTCTCGGTCTCGGCGACGATACGCACCACAGAGGGCTCGCGAAGCGCCCATGCGACGAGCGCACTCATCGCCTCTCGCGCGAAGCCGAGACGCCGGCAGCACGTGCGGGTCGCATACCCGATCTCCACGGTCCCGTCCCCCTGCGGCTCCCCTTTGAAGCCACCGCTCCCTACGAGATGTCGATCGTTGCGCGATACCCAATACCACGCGTGCCACCCGGCAGTCCAGGGTGCCTCCTCGAGCGCTCGGAGCATGAGCGGCAACGCGTCGAGCAGCGCAGCCGGCGGCCAATCAGGCGCCGGAAGGACCTCGAGCCGCCGGAAGAATCGCGGCAGGTCACGGAGTTCGTCGCGCACGGTCTCCACGGTGGCGGGGACGAGCGTCATCCGTGCTGTCTCGAGGGCGTCCATGGGGGCATGGTACGGGATCCGCGCGGCCTCTCGTCCTTCGTGAGCGTCCCACGCGAGCGCGCCGGAGAGGCTTCCGCCTTGCGCGCAACGCCCCGAGGCGGCGATCCTCTGGGGTGTGCCACGGCACAGAGAGGCGGGGCCAAGGGTGAGGTCTGGCAAGCAAGTCGGAAACGGGCTTCCGAAGCCTGTGATCCGCAGGAACGCGCGCGCCAAGCATGTGCGGTTGCGCGTCACATCGGACGACGGGTTGGTCGTCGTCGCCCCTGTCGACTTCGACGAACGCGACAT
>CP070725.1:896919-899610 GCA_020350845.1 Candidatus Bipolaricaulota bacterium | reverse complement strand
AGCGGCAAGGACAGCGACGTCGCACCCCGTTACGAGCTCGGGGGTCATGAGACCCTCTCCTGTCGTTGGATCCAGGATGTAGAGCAGATCCGGGAAGAGGACCAGTGGTTTGCCGTCTCGCTTGGCGCACATCACCTCATTCTTGACCACGAGGTCGAGGTGAGTCCCCTCGTCCTCGCTGACACCCTCGATTCCAAGGTGGGCAACGAAGAACCCCTGCTGCGCGATCTCTTCTCGGCTCACTACGCGCCCTCGGATGAGTGGTGCTCCGCCCATGAAGTCGCAGATCTCCGCAAGTGGATCGTCGGAGGGCCCGAGGCTTCGAACGAGCCGGCCGAGATCCAACGCACGGGTGATCGTGTCTGGGACGACGCATCGCTTCAGCTCTGCGCCGCTCATGCCGTAGTGTGCGTTGGCGAGGAAGCCCTGCGCTCTGCCTGCAACACAACGGCCGATGTCGTCTGCGAGGAACAAGTCTCCGTCACGGACCAAGACGACGGTCCCATCCTGCCCGACGAGCGGCATCGGTGTCAGCGAGATCCCGTGGCCAAGGAAGCTGCACATGTGGGTCTCGGGTGCTGCCCTCCCGACGCCGTCACCGTCGATCACGGGAATGCCGAGGCGCGCAGCGCAGGACATCACCACCGGCGTATTCCCGCCACCCAGCTCGAACGCCACGAGGTAGTCCACGTCCTTCCCGTGTTCTTCCTCGAGGATTCGGATCGCCCGTTCGAGCTCGAAGTCCTCCTCCCAACCCTCGAGGAGGCGGTCGAGTCCGTGGTCATCAGCGACGGAGCCGAGATACCCGCCACTGAGCACGAAGGCGTCGTCGGGGATGTCGGAAGGATCTGCGAGGAGGTAGCTCCGTCCGGCAGCAGTATCCGCTGCGAAGACGCTTCGGCCCCAGCCTTTCGGATCGCCTCCACCGCCTGTTCCCATGATGCCAAGACCGGCCAGGAGCGCGTCGAGGTCGGCAGGGTCTGACAGAGGTCGCGTCGTCATGCGTCCAACCGCTCCAGAGAGGCGGTTCTCGCCCCCCCGCGAGGCGGACGGGGGACAGTCGGCGACAGCCGGGCGGGTGGGAATACGAGAAACGTCACAGGGACGGAGACCCTACTGAGTTCGACGTATCCGATGGGCATCTATCGGTCCTTTCCCTCGAGTCGCGCTATGCGCGACACAAGAGGCGAATAATGCCACTAAGGGCAGTATAGGTGGCCACCTGCGCACTGTCAACACGCGGGAATGACACCCCCAAGGAGAGTGCAGATCAGACAGCACGACGCGGGCGGGCGTCATCGAGGGAGGTGCCTTTCAGGCCTGACTACGTGTACGCGCCAACGCGGGACAGGGCCTCCAGCATGATCTCCACGTTCCTCGGAGGGATGTCTCCCTGCAGGTTCTGTGTGACGCTGAAGACGAAGCCGCCTCCCGGCGCGAGCGCCTCGACACTCTCGGAAACCTCGCGTCGGATATCCTCAGCCGTCCCATTGCGCAGGGTTGTTTGGCTGTCGACACCTGCACCCCAGAAGGCGAGCTCGTTGCCGAACGCCGCCTTCAGATGCTTGGGGTCCATGCCTGCCGCAGATGTCTGAATCGGGTTGAGCGCATCGACTCCGAGTTCGATCAGATCCGGGATCAACTCAAGAATCGCGCCGTCGCTATGGAGGAGGATTCTTGTCGTTGGCGCTCTTGCCCGACGGAGGGACGCGAAAAGGCGCTGATAGCGTGGCTTGATGAGCTTCCGGAACATCTCAGGGGAGACGAGGAGGCTGTCCTGCCCCCCCAGATCCTCTTCGAGGACGGCAACATCGACAAGATCTCCGAGAGCATCGAACACGGATTCCCAGTAGACCGTCTTGCTCTCGGTGACGCGGTCCATGAGGCCGCACGCGAAGGCCGGTTCGCGGATGAGATCGATCATGAACTGCTCGAAGCCCCGGAGCCGGATCCCACCGAAGAGGATTCCTCCGATCGGGTCACCGATGGCGATTGCGTATCGTTCAGCGCTCTCGGCAGCCCATCCGCGCAGTCCGTCCAAGGCCGCCCAGCGCTCGGGTCCCGGCCATTGAATCGACTCTAGATCAGCGGTTCGTCCCCCCGCGAGCGGATGGCACCCGGCGCTCTGGTCGAAATAGGAGCCTTCGCGCGTTCGTATCCACCGGGCGCCAAGCTCGTCGATCACATACTGCTCGCCACGCTCCTCGTGAATGCGCCCCGATCTGCCTCGAGGTACATGCCCACGGACGTCGACTCGAAGGTGCAGAAGGAGGTCGGTGGATGGCTCAACACATCCTGAGATCGGATTGAACAAGGGAAGGGGAGAGCGGCTGTCTTGATCGAGACCGAGCTCCTGCCTGAGAGGGGCGTAGAGGCTTTGGTGAATCCCGGTGGCGTTGGTCGCGCCGATGTCGAGAGGCACACGATCGACCTCGTGGTGATCGAGCGCACGCCGCACACGTTCCCGGCCTGTGGGCGCTCGAGTCCCGTGCGCAGACTCGCCCGATTCAGCGGATCCCTGTACGACGATGAGCTTCCTCCTGTCGGGTCAGTACGCGCCGTGCTTCCTGACTGCCTCTGCCATGGCCTCGATGTTTGCTGGCGGAACATCGGGTTGGAGATTGTGGATTCCCGAGAACACGAAGCCTCCCCCAGGCGCCAAAGTGTCGATCCGTGTTCGGACTTGCTCTT
>CP070725.1:890354-896819 GCA_020350845.1 Candidatus Bipolaricaulota bacterium | reverse complement strand
TGTCGATCTCGTCGTTGATCGAGGAGTCCTTCTCGATGTAGGTGTCGGTCTGCGGGAGGTAGGCCTCGGGCTGGTAGTAGTCGTAGTACGAGACGAAGTAGTGCACCGCGTTCTCTGGGAACAGCTCGCGGAACTCGTTGGCGAGCTGCGCGGTGAGCGTCTTGTTGTGTGCGATGACCAGGGTCGGTCGCTGGATGCGCTGGATGACATGCGCGATGGTGAACGTCTTCCCCGTGCCTGTGGCCCCCAGAAGGGTCTGGTGCCGCAGCCCCGAGAGGACTCCCTCCGACAGTTCCTCGATCGCCCGCGGCTGGTCGCCCTTCGGCGCAAGGCGCTCAGAAATCTGGAAACCGGCTTTCTCTCCTACGCTTGGCAGACTCATCCTAGTCTAGAAGGGTACCGCCCCCGTAGACCGCGATCAACGCCGGCGTCCGGAGTCCGCCCGCGGCCCGTGGCCCACGGCAGAAGGCGCAACGTCCTTCTCGACGCAGTCATCTGTCCTCGAGTGTGACCGGGATCACATTCGACAATCGCCTCATGGAGGCCAACGAGTTCGCCGACCGGCTGATCGAGCGCATCACGTTGGACGAGGTCGACTTCGCGTGCGATGTCGAGAAGCTCCTTGCGGAGCAGGTCAAGTACCTTCGCCGCCTGGTCGAGCTCCTCGCCGAGGACAACGTCACCGAGCGGGAGCGTGTCCTCGAGCGGCTCCGCGATCGAGTTGTCGGTCAGGAGGAGCAGATTGCGCAGCTTGCGGAGGAAAACCGCGCGTTGCGGGCACAGCTTGTCCTCAGGCCGGGTTGACGCCCGGAACGCGATCTCTTAGCGTTCGTCCCATGCAGGGAATCGACATCTCGTCGCGACTCGAACGCGTTCGCGACGAGCTCTCCGAGCTGGAGGCGCGCCTCGCCGATCCGTCGATCGTGTCCACTCCGCAGTATCCGAGTCTCACGCAGCAGTTTGCACGGCTGCGCGAGGTCGTTCAGGCGGGCGACGCCTGGGAGAAGCTCGCGTCGTCGATCGCCGAGCAAGAGGAGATGTGGGAGGCGGAGCCCGAGCTGCGGGACGAGCTCGAGGAGTCGCTCGACGCCGACCGGGAACGGCTCGATCGCCTCGAGAGCGAGCTTCTCGTGCTTCTCGTCCCTCCCGACCCCGACGACGCGAAGACAGCGATCGTCGAGATCCGCGCGGGGACGGGAGGAGACGAGTCCGCGCTGTTCGCCGCCGATCTTCTGCGGATGTATGCGCGCTACGCCGAGGCGAAGAAGCTCCGCCTCACGCTCATGGACAGCCACCCGACGCCACTCGGCGGCTTCAAGCAGGTTGTGTTCGCGGTGGAAGGAACGGGCGCCTACGGCCTCCTTCGCTATGAGGCCGGGGTCCATCGCGTGCAGCGCGTTCCGGAGACCGAGTCCCAGGGGCGGATTCACACCTCCACGGCGACCGTCGTCGTTCTCCCCGAGGCCGAGGAGGTCGAGGTGGAGATCGATCCCAGCGAGCTGCGGATCGATACCTTCCGATCCACGGGGCCCGGAGGACAGAGCGTGAACACGACCGACTCCGCGGTGCGCATCACACACATCCCTACTGGCCTCGTGGTCAGCTGCCAGGACGAGAAGTCGCAGCACAAGAACCGCGCGCAAGCGCTGCGTGTCCTTCGTGCGCGCCTCAAGGCACGCCACGAGGAGGAGAAGGCGGCCGAGCTTGCGAAGGCGCGACGGCAGCACATCGGCTCCGGCGACCGTAGCGAGAAGATCCGCACCTACAACTTCCCTCAGAACCGGGTCACCGACCATCGCATCAACCTCAGCCTCCACCAGCTCGATGCGATTCTCGCGGGAGACCTCGATCCCCTGACCGTACGGCTTCGTCAGGAGGCGGTCGCCGCCGCGGATGAGGACGCTTGAACCGCATCTTGGCCAGGGCTACCATTCGCACGCGGTCCTGGGTCTGTAGCTCAGTCGGTTAGAGCGCTCGCCTGATAAGCGGGAGGTCCCTGGTTCGAATCCAGGCAGGCCCATTTGCTCACTAGTTATCTGATAGTGTATCATACTGCACGAAGCATCGAAGCGCACTCACTTGTCAAGGAGGAACACCGCAATGGCCGAAGAGACACACCAGGCAGAGGAGCAGCTTATCGAGGCGATCGAGAAGGGCCCCGGATCCAGCATCCACGTGCGCCTCTCCCGCCTCGGCGACCGTGACTACCTCGACATCCGCAACTTCTTCGAAACGGAGGACGGCGAGTGGCGCCCCACGCGCAAGGGAATCGCCATTCCGTCCGATCTCGTGGACGTCGTGCTCGACGCGTTGCAGCGCGGGCGCACGGCACTTCGCGGGCGATCTACAGCGTCGGATTCGTAGATCGACCTGCGTCTCCCCTTCTTGAGGGGCTGGAAGCGCCGAGGCATAATCCGACAATCGGTCCCGTCGTCTAGTGGCCTAGGATATCGGGCTCTCATCCCGGCGACACGGGTTCGAATCCCGTCGGGACCGCCAGTGCAGCCTCTCCGCCGCGCGACGGAGAGGCTCGTCTCTTCTACGTCGTGGGGGCTTCCGTTGCGAGGCGCCGGGCGACGACTCTAGAATCCCGTTGCGATCCGAAACAGGGTGGCGGGGAGGCGATCGGATGGACCGGGCGACGCGGCGGCTGGCGGCGGTGATGGTCACCGACATCGTCGGCTTCACCCGTCTGACCCAGGAGGACGAGCGTCGAGCGCTGTCGGTCCTCTCCGCCCATCAGGCGCTTCTGCGCCCCGTCTTCGAGCAGCACAACGGCCGTGAGGTGCGCATCACCGGGGACGGGTTCGTCGTCGAGTTCGTCAGTGCGCTCGATGCTGTCCACTGCGCCGTCGCCGTTCAGACCGCTCTGCGGGAAGCGCCTCTTGCCCCGACGCAGGAGCGGGTCTCTGTCAGGATCGGTCTTCACGTGGGCGAGGTCGTGGAGACCGACGAGGACCTTCTCGGGGACGCCGTGGACGTCGCCATCGCGGTCGAACCTCTTGCGCCCACCGGCGGGATCTGCCTCACGAGGCAGGTCTACGAGCAGGTGTGGAACAAGCTCGACGCGCCGCCGCAACGGCATGGCGACCATCACATCGCCGGATACCCTGCTCCCGTCCAGCTGTTCACCCTTCCGCTGCCGAGCGATGCCGACGGGACGGAGCGGGGCGTCGCACTCGAGCCGCTGCGCGTCGCGGTCCTTCCCCTCGGGAACATCAGTCCCGATCCGGGTGACCGCTATCTCGCGGACGGGCTTACCGAGGAGATCATCCACACCCTCGCGAAGATCTCCGAGCTCCGGTTGATCGCCCATACGTCGGTCGGGAAGTATCGCGACGCCTCCCGCGGCGTCGCCGAGATCGGGCGCGAGCTGGGGGTCGGAACGCTGCTCACCGGAAGCGTCCGCGTGGCCGATAAACGCCTGCGGATCACTCTGCAGATGGTCGATGTCGCCACCGAGGAATCAACTTGGTCGGAGGCCTACGATCGGACGCTGGAAGACGTGTTCGCCATCCAGACGGAGATCGCCCACCGGGTCGCCGACGCGCTTCGGGTGCACCTCCTCCCCGAGGAGGAGCAGGAGATCGCCAAGGAGCCGACGAGCAGCCTCGAGGCGTACACCGAGTACCTCAAGGGGAGGTACTACTGGAACACGTGGGAAGAGGAAAGCCTGCAGCGCGCCGTGGAACACTTCCAGCAGGCGATCCAATCCGACGCTCGCCTCGCCCTTGCGCACAGCGGCCTTGCGGATACCTACAGCCTGATGGCCCACCTCGGGTTTCTCCCCGCGGAGGAGGCGTATCGCAAGGCGAAGACCGCCGCGCAGGAAGCACTCGTCCTCGACGACTCCCTCGCCGAGGCACACACCTCGCTCGCGGTACTCCACATCGTCTTCGACGGTGACGGTGCGCGAGCGGAGGAGGAGCTCCGCCGCGCGATTGACCTCAATCCGAGCTGCGCCCTTGCCCACCATTGGTATGCCGTGCTCCTTGCGGCCACAGGACGCGCGGCGGAGAGCGAGCGCGCCCGTGAGCTCGCGCTCGAACTCGATCCCGATGCCCCAGTCTTCAATGCTGCCATGGGGCAGCTTCTCGGCCAGGAGCCGGAGGAGACCGCCGAGCTCTCCTCTCCCGGCGGCTGAAGGCGCCACCGCCTCGCTCGTCGGCCCGGGGTGACGTGCGGGACAAGACGACGCGCTTCTCCTACACTTGGGGTGAGCTCATGGGCACCCGCTACGAAACGGCAGCATTGCCGTCCGACGGACGGCGTCGACTGGCCGCGATCATGCTCACCAGCATCGACGGCTATGCTCCTCGTGCTCAGGCGAACGAGCCCCTAGCGTTGTCTCTTCTCAGGGAGCAACGGGCCGTCCTGCGCGAGGCGCTGTCGGTGAGCGACGGGGTCGAGATCAAGGCAATGCGCGATCGCGTCCTCGTCAGCTTCCCGTCGGCCGTGGGGGCGCTACAGTGCGCAGTCTCCGTCCAGCGAGTGCTCCATGAGTTCACTCGCAGTGCCTCGCCGGAGCGTGCCATCCGCTTGCGGATCGGCATCCACCTCGGTGATGTCGTCGTTCGTGACGGCGACATCTTCGGTGACGGGGTGAACGTCGCCTCGAGGATCGAACCGCTTGCAGAGCCCGGAGGGATTTGCCTGTCGCAGGCGGTCGCGGAGCACGTACGCGGTGCCGCGGAGTACCCTCTCGAGGATCTGGGAGAGCATGACCTGCACAACGTCGTCCTTCCGATGCGCCTCTTCCGCGTCGCGCTTCCGTGGCTTGCCGTCGACTCGACGGCCGGTGCGACACCCGATCGCCTGCGCGTCGCTGTGCTCCCGTTCATGAATATCAGCCCGGACTCCGGCGATGCTTACCTCGCCGACGGGATGACCGAGGAGCTGATCCACGCGCTGTCGCGGGTGCCGCAGCTCCACGTCATTGCCCCGACGTCGATCCTTCGCTACCGGGCGGGATCCAAGGATGTCGCCGAGATCGGCCGCGAGCTCGGCGTAGGCACGATCGTCGAAGGGAGCGTGCGCAAGGCGGGCGACAGGCTACGCATCACGGCTCAGCTCATCGATGTCGCGACGCAGGAGCACTTCGGATCGCAGGCCTACGATCGGGAGATGGCGGACATCTTCGCGATGCAGGAGGAGATCGCGCGCAGCGTCGCCGAGACGCTCGAGCTTGAACTCGCCGAGCCGCAGACGGGGTCGCCCGCGGTGCCTACCTCCCGTGCCGACCTCGAGGCCTACACGTGGTATCTGCGTGGCCGTCACCATCTGAATCGTTGGACGGTGGAGGGCCGAGAGGCGGCACTCCACTGCTTCCGCCAAGCGATCTCCCTGGACGGCCGGTACGCAGCGGCCTACGCGGGGCTTTCCGAGGCGTTCCTCATGCGCATGGACTTCGGCGATCAGCCGATGGAGGAGGCCTACCGGGAGGGTAGGGAGGCGGCGACGAGGGCGCTCGAGATCGACCCACGCCTTGTCGAGGCGCACACCATGCTCGCGATGATCGACGCGGAGTACGATCAGAACGCCGACGAGGCCGATCGGCGGTTGCGCTGCGCGATCGGAATCGACCCGCACTACGCCCTTGCCCGGTCGTGGCACGCGATCGTTCTCGGTCTGCTGGGGCGCGCCGATGAAGCGCGAGAACAGATCACCAAGGCATTGGAGCTCGATCCGGCGTCGCCATACTCGCACCATGCGGCGGGCCGGCTGGAGCTTCTTTCCGGGGACCTGTCCGCTGCGCGGAACGCGTACGATGAAGCGCTCCGCATCGATCCCGGCTTTCCCCCCGCCTGGGGAGCCATGGTGATCGTCAAGCAGCTCGCGTGGGACTGGCGCGGCGCCGCGGAGGCCGCGGCGACCGCCCTGGAGAAGGGTGGACACGAGCCGGAGATCCGCGAGCTTCTGGCTGATCTCAACCTCCAGCTGGGTTTCGCGGACGAAGCGTTTCGCCAGATGGAGCGGGCGATCGCACTCCAGCCCCACTCGTCGTGGAGGCGCTCCTCGCTGGCGCTCCTCTGCTTCTTCGCCCGGCGCTACGATCGCGCCGTCGCCGAGAGCACGAGCGCGCTTCACGTGCACACCCAGGATCGCCGCGCGCACCTGACAAAGGCGCTCGCGCTCGGCTACTCCCGGCGACTCGACGATGCGTTGGCCGCGGTCGACGAGGCGGACCGCATTCCCGGTCCCACAAACGCTGCGATGGCCCTCGCGCTGCGTGGCGAGATCCTTGCGCACAACGGAAGGGAGGCCGAGGCGCTCGTCATCCGTGATGAGTTGGCTCGCTCCGCGCGTCCGAGGGAGGTGATCCGCGGCATCGCCGCGATCAGCGCCGGCATCGGGGATGCCCACGACGCGCTCGATGCGCTCGATCGTGCGCTCGAGTGGCACGTTCCCGACATCCTCTGGCTGCGCGCCGATCCTGCGTGGGATCCCCTTCGCGAAACCGCCGCG
>CP070725.1:887610-890254 GCA_020350845.1 Candidatus Bipolaricaulota bacterium | reverse complement strand
GCCGCGCTTCAGATCGGCGAGGATCTCGAGCCACAGCGCCTCCCCCTCACCGACGACGACACTCGTGCAGTGCTCCTTCGCCTCGTCGGGGAGGGCCGAGACGTGCAGGCCGCCCATCACGACCGGGCTGCCGAGTGCCTCGTAGCGGTCGGCGAGCTCATAGGCCTCGCCGACCTGGGCGGAGAAGGTGCTGATGGCGACGAGATCGTAGCCCTCGGGGAGGGACTCCGCTTCTCGGATGTCGGCGACCTCGAGGTAGTCGACGTCGAACCCGTCGGGGGTCATCCCCGCGAGGGTGAGAAGTCCGAGGCTGGGAAGGGAGGCCACCGTCTTGTTCCGCTCGACGAACCCGGGAAGCGTCAGTCCCAGCTGGGTGAGCTCCTCGTTGTGGGCGCGCACGCCGCTCATCGCCACAAGAGCGATCTTCATCGGGCGATCACCTGCCACGCGGTGAGGACCGACGCCAGCAGCAGGCTCGTGATCGGAACGGCGAACGCCATCCTCAGCTTTGGGCGGTGGGCGACGAGGAGACAGCAGACGGGCATGAAGACGGCGCCGATCACGAAGGCCAGCGACGCGATCGGAACCGCAACGGAGGCCCCTTCGAGCGAGCGGGCGGTGAAGTGGAAGAGCAGGTTGAGCATCGCCAGGGCGAAGATCGCGACGTGCGCCAATCGATAGAGACGCCGTCGAAAGCTGCCGTAGCCGTCCATCCAGCCCTCTTCATGGAAGCGCGAGCCGAGTGCCGCCCCATACAGGATCCCGACGCACACCCAGACCCACGCGAAGACCAGGTTGAGCTCCCCCGAGTAGAGATCCATCCCTCCTCCTTCATGATGTCCGTGGCAGGAGCCTAGGACCGCTTACGCACTTCCGTCAAGTCCCCGAAGAAGGATCAGACCTTCTGGACTTCGAGGTAGAGCAGGCTGTGGTCGGAATACCGCTCGATCCAGCGATCCCTCTGTGAGGTAGTCGTCTTGTTCACCCAGCCGCGGACGTCGACCTCGCCTCGCGTGCCGCCGTCGGGCTCGAATTCGGCGAATCGAAGGTGCTTGGAGGCGTAGACGTGATCGAGGTTGCTGTCGGGGATGCTCGATCGGGATCCGTTGGAGAACGTGAGATCGAAGGTCTTCGACAGTCTACGCAGGCCGTAGTAGCGCGAGGCGCGGAAGTCCCATCGCCGCAGCTCGGTCTCCGCGGAGATCGCCTGCTTGTACGGGTAGTCCATTCCCATCGTGTTGAGATCCCCGAGGAAGATGTAGTTCGCGCCTCCGCCGGTCGCCCTGTCGAGAGTCTTCCGGAACTTGATCGCCCGGATCGCCATGTCGTCACGGAGTCCGAACCCGCGCGGCTCGACGTGACTCGCCAGATGGAGGAAGAGCACGATGTACTGCGCCCCGGAGACGGACACCGTTGCCAGGAGTCCCGGCCTCATGTGGGTCGTCCCGGACTTGAACTGGATCTTCTGCGTCATGAACACGGACATCCCCGCGCGAAATCCGACGAGGATCTCCTGCGTCTGGGGGCCTTCGGTGATCTGGAAGCTGTACCCGGGGAAGCGCCTGGTGAGGGTCGCGAAGACCTCCTTCCCCTCGACCTCATAGAGTCCGATGATGTCCGGATTCTGAGCCTCGAGGAAGGCGATGACGCGGTCCGTCCGGGCGGGATCCCCCTTGAAGTGCTCCACATTCCACGATGCGATCGAGAACGCCTTGGCCATCTTGTCCCTCCTTTACCTACAGGAGTCGGCGACTGCACCATAGCGCGGCGCCCGATCTCCGCCAACTGGGGCATGACGGCATGGTCTGAGCTGGAGCAGCGACGTTAAAACGGAGAAACGGACGGTAGCCTGGGTCGTGAGGGGGTGTCATGGGTAAGCCCATCATCAGCAGCGACGACGTTCTCGCGTACTACCGGCGGCAATCGCGCTTCACCGATCCCGGGGAGTACGCATCGCTCTACGACGGCCTCCCGGAGGGGATTTCGGATCTGTGTACTGTCCTCCAGGGAGCGATCCTCCACATGTTCTGGATCGGGGAGAAGACCTACGGGGTCACGACCGAAGAGCTGAAGGCCGCGGGTCGCGAGATCTGCGTCGAGTTCGCGTACGAGACCGCCGAGGAGCGGCTGCGCAACATCGTGAGCCTGGACGAACGGCCGCTCGCCGAGCCGAGGCCGGCCGACGTGCGGAGCGTCGGCTGCTGCCGCGACCTCGCGATGATGCTCGTCTCGATCCTGCGGCACCGCGGGATCCCGGCACGCGTTCGCACCGGTGTGGCGCGTTACTTCTTCACCGACGGGAAGCTCGAGGATCACTACCTCTGCGAGTCGTGGAACGCGGAGGAGAGACGCTGGCAGCTCACCGATCCGCAGATCGACGCGGTGCAGCGCGCGGCGATCGGCCTCACGATGCACACGATCGAGATCGGCGAGGTGGTGCTCGGGGGCCCGACCGGGGTGGCGGGCGGCACCCTCACCGTGGACGCCGACGAGGTCCGCGCCCTCGTCCTCGAGGACTCCCGGATCGCAGACGTCGCCCTCGAGGTCGCCGCACCGGGCGACAGCGCCCGGATCGTTCACTGCCTCGATGCGGTCGAGCCTCGGGCGAAGGTCGGCGACGGCACCGTGTTCCCCGGGATCCTCG
>CP070725.1:882640-887510 GCA_020350845.1 Candidatus Bipolaricaulota bacterium | reverse complement strand
CGCCGAACTTCGCGGCGAGGGTGTACAACCCGGCGCTCTCCATCTCCACCGCGAGGACGCCGAACGCGGCCCACAGCTTCCAGCTTTCCGGATCATCGTGGTAGAAGGTATCCGACGTGAGGATGCTCCCGACGCGGACGCGTCCGCCGTCCGACGTGGCCGCCTCGTAGGCGCGCAGTAGCAGCGGGAACGACGCCGTCGGCGCGTAGTCCATCCCGCCGAACCGCAGCCGGTTGACGTGCGAGTCGGTGCACGCCGACATCGCGAGGATCACCTCGCCGATCCCGAGATCCGCCTGCAGTCCGCCGCAGGTCCCCACGCGGATCAGCGTCTTCACTTCGTACTCGTTGATCAGCTCGTGGACGTAGATCGAGTGACTGGGGACGCCCATCCCGGTGCCCATGACCGAGACTCGCTTCCCTTCATGGTTCCCGGTGAAGCCGAGCATCCCCCGCACCTCGTTGAAGCAGACGGCATCCTCCAACAACGTTTCCGCGAAGTGCTTCGCGCGCCGGGGGTCTCCCGGGAGAAGCACCGTGGGGGCGATCTCCCCCGACTTCGCGCCGATATGAATGCTCACGTGGAACCTCCTCCATGCCCGGGAACGGAATCGTCGTTTCGGAGGCCCAGTCTAGGCAGAGCTCCGACCGCTTCAAGGCGGGCGACCGCCCTCCGGCTAGAGGATCGGCTACGCTAGGGGCATGAGCTCGGTGTCCCGTGGCAACATCCTGGTCATCGCGCCCCATCCCGACGACGAGACCCTCGCATGTGGGGGGACGATCGTGAAGCGACTGCGCGCCGGGTGGCCGGTGAAGGTCGTGTTCGTCACCGACGGACGTCGTGCCTACTCCGCGCTGTTCGGGATCGAGACCGATCCCACACCCGAGGAGCTGGCCGCGATTCGTAGGGACGAGGCGCACGCCGCGGCCGCGGTGCTCGGCCTGGGTCACGACGATCTCGCATTCCTCGGGATTGCGGAGGGCGCGCTCGAGGGCGCTCCGCATCCGATCCTTCTCGAGACCGTGGCCCAGGCAATCGACGACGTCATGCCGGTCGTCGAGCTCTTCCTCCCGCACCCGCTCGACGGGCACGCGACGCACCGCGCCGTGCACGCGCTCGTCACCAAGGCCGTCGCAGAGCTTGCCCTCGCTCCCGTCCTCTACCACTACCTGATCTGGGACGAAGGTGCCGGTGAGCCGCTGGGCGATCCCGTCGAGATCGACATCGCCGACGTCCTGGAGGCCAAACGAACCGCGATCGAGTGCTACCGCAGCCAGATCGGACAGCTCTCGCCGCAGCAGCCGTGCCCCGTGCTCAATGCGGCCTTCCTCGCGCCGTTCCGCGGCTCCCCGACGGAGACCTTCTGGCGCTGAGTCGCTCTAGGCGCCGGGATAGCTGATCGCGTCGCCCCAGCGCTCGACGTCCTTCACGAAGCGGTCGAGTCCGAGCAGGCCGTTCATCCACAGGAAAGCACGATCACGCTCGGGGATCTCATCGAGGGCGAGCCATTGAAGATCGGTGAGAATCGCACGCCCCAGCAGTTCGGCTTCCGGGTCGTGCCCCAGCCTCGGCTGCTGATCTCCGATCTCCACAAGGAAGGTATGCCCCTCGAATCCGTCAGCGTCTGTGAAGTGGTGGATCCGTCGCGCGATACACCCCTCGACACGGGCCTCCTCGCGAAGCTCGCGGAGGGCTCCTTCTTCGGGCGTCTCGCCCTCTTCGAGTGCCCCTCCGGGAAGGCACCAGTACTCGACATCGCCCTCGCGATGCTTCGCCATCAGGATCTTTCCGTTTCGCAGGACGAGTGCTTGGACGCGGGGAAGGACTCCACTGTCCGGAGGACGCGTCGTCATGCCTCATCCTACTGCATGCGAGAGCGCCCTCGCTCGGCACGAGTCGACGGAACTCAGCCGGCTCTCCGGACTACCTCGATCGGCAGGCCTGTCCGCTCGTAGATCGCGGCAAACCTCGGATCCATGACAACATCCTTCGGCAGACCGAAGAACGCCGTCCGTCTCAGGCATATGTCGTGGTTATCGACGGACCGCCGTAAGCACTGCAGCCCTTCGTCCGTCTCTCCAAGGTACAAGTGCACCGCCGCCATCGTCAGCGATCGGTCGGTCAGATCCTCGGGACAGGCACGGATCCGCGCGATCTCTTCCGTCGCTTCCTTCCGATGTCCGAGGCGTGCATGAAGACTCCCTCTGATGCAATAGATGTAGATCGTCATGTACAGGCTGCGGACCCAATGGAAGCCCGTCCCCTTGTTCGCTTCTTCGGCTCGCTCGAGCCCCGCGAATGCGTCGTCGTCGTTCCCTAGTCGCCAGTGGCAGACGGCTGCCCACCAGTGAGCCAGCCGTGCCCTCGGCGCAGCGGTGATCTCCTCCTCGAAGAGCTGTAGCGCTCGAGAGAACTCATTCAGTGCGTAGTAGTCAATCCCCGCCTGCTCAAGGGAAACGCTCGGAGCCCCCGACCTCGCGAGCTCGAGCCCTCGTTCGAGTTCCGCCCTCGCCTCCTCGGTTCGTCCCAGACACGCAAGCAGTTCGGCAAGCTCCAGGTGAGGCGAGGGAGCCGCGGGCTCGTCGTTGATCGCCGTGCGGTACTCCTCCTCCGCGCCCGCCCAGTCGAAGCCGGCCATCCTGCTCTGGGCAAGCATCAGCCGAGCAGGGGTGTTCCTCGGGGCAACATCGAGCACGGTCTCCGTCCTGATGCGTGCCTCCTCGTGCCGGCCCGAGAACAGGTAGTGGTTGGCCAGATCGAGGTTCGCCTCCGCGGAGAGCGGGTCGATCTCGTGGGCCTTGAGAAGCGCCACCAGCGCCTCTCCCTTTCGGTCTGACTGCGTGAGCAGTTTGCCGTAGAGGCGACGGGGCGCCGCGCTTCGCGGTGCGAGGGCGATCGCCTTCCGAAAGAGCCGTTCCGATTCGCCGAGACTCCCGCGAATCCAGCGAACGAGTGCCTGCGACGCATAGCCCTCGGCAAGGCCGGGACCGAGCGCCGCGGCTCGGTCGGCTGCCGCTGTGGCACGTGCCAGGAACTCGTCGGACGCGTTCCCCCAGAACCAGGACAAGCAGAGGGCATCAGCCAGGCCCGACCACGCCAGCGCGAACTCAGGATCCGCATTGAGCGCGGCTTCGAAGCAGCCGACGGCCTTCTCCCAGTCAGGAATGCCCACGTGGAACACGTAGAGATCAAGCTTCATCAGGTGTCGCCCCTTGAGGTACAGGGTGTACGCCTCGAGGTTCTTCGTCGGCTCTGCCGCTAGCTTCTCCACGGCCTCGTCCAGCAGCTGCACCCGTAGCGCGCCCGCCACCTCCTTCGCAATCTCACTCTGGATCGCAAACACATCACGAAACTCTCGGTCATACCGCTCCGCCCACAGATGCTCCTCGCTCCCGACGTCGATCAGCTGGATCGTGATCCGTAGCGTCTCCCCAGCCTTCCTCACACTCCCCTCAATCAAGCTCCCAATGCTCAGCTCTCGACCAATCTCTGCCACCGTCTTCTTCGTCTGCTTGTACGCCAGACTCGACGTCTGCGCGATCACCTTCAGATCGCGAACCTTCGACAGCGAGTAGATCAGCTCCTCCGTCATCCCGTCCGCAAAGTACTCGTCCTCGGGATCCGGGCTCTGGTTGACTAACGGCAGCACCGCAATCCGCGTCCGGTCACGAGCCACCTCCACCTCCGGTGCCGCCTCGGCCATCACCCTCTCACGCAGCGCCACCGTCTCCGAAGACGGCTCCACGTCCAGATCTCTCTTCAGCGCCTCCACACCACGCTCGTACACCCGCAGCGCTTCCGACCGCTCCCCCGCCGCATGGTGGTACCTCATCAACTGCTGCAGCACCAACTCCCGTGACGGTCGCAAGTCAAACGCCGTACGACACGCCATCACCGCCCGGTGACGATCCCCCGCATGCGCATACGCTTCCGCCAACCCCGTCAGCGCTGAGATGTACCGCTCCTGCCACCCCTCACGCGCCTCAAGCGTCCACTCCTCGTACGGATCCGCTTCCAGAAACGTCCCCCGGTAGAGCCCCACCGCTCCCTCCAGCGCTTCCGTCGCCTCCGCGTTCCGTCCCTCACGCAGATGCTTCTCCCCTTCCTCGAGCAACCGCGCAAACCCCACCGTGTCGATCCAGCACGGACCCGAGACATCGAAGTAGTACCCCTGACCCTCACGGCGGATGAACGTGGAATCCACTCCACGCTTGAGATCCGGCTCGAGCGCTCGCCGCAGCTGGCTCATCCGCCCAAACAGGTTGCTCCGCGCTCGCTCCAGATCCTCCCCAGAGAACAGGAGGTCAAGAAGTCGGTCCTGCGAGAAGACCCTCCCGGGCTCCGTCAGCAGCACCTTCAGCAGCGTCTCCGTCTTGCGGCGTCCCCAATCCTCGTCAGGGACCGGTTCGCCGTCCCGCAGAACCTCGAACCGGCCCAGCAGACGAATCCTCAGCACTTCACGTTCAGTGCTCATCTCATCGCTCTTGCGACTCTCGAACGACGCGGCGCCTCCCGTGTGCGAAGGCAATCCATTCGATTCTAGGATTCCGTGCGTCGTGCTGACAAGAGAAGCCCTCAATCCGGCGACTTGGACTGCGTGGAACGGGAAGAAAACTGTAAGGACCGAACTCCAGGATGAAGCAGTCCGATGGAGGGGGCCTCCGCAGAGGGAGCAAGGTCCGGACCGCGACATCTCCGTGCTGCGAAACGAGGGTCGCGATGGCTAAGCATTCCGACCCGGATGGATGAGGACGCAGACGTGAACGGCGGCCCTAGATCCAATGCGTGGGCACTGATCCGATGACAGACAACCGCATTGATGCCTCTCGGAGGCTTTTCTGGCTCGAGTACTACGGGGGAAGCATCGTCT
>CP070725.1:855957-882540 GCA_020350845.1 Candidatus Bipolaricaulota bacterium | reverse complement strand
TCGAGACGTCGGCACGGCGGTGTCGGCCCCTGCGGCTGGGAGTGCTCAAGCAGAAGGCAGCCGCGATCGAGGCACGCGAAGGGATTCCTCGATCCGGCAGCGTTGCCGATGCTGCGACCGGCTTCTACCTCGGGCTCGAGGATCTGCCGCCCAGCGTCTCGGCCGCGCCCGCATCCTCGCCATCATCACCGAGGAACAGAGGCGCATCGCTGTGCTGAACGGCAAGCTCTCGGCGCTGATCCAGCCCTTCGACCGAGAATCACCCGCAGCCGCTCTCCACAGGCCGAAGACCGGTCGCGCTTGAGGGCGCATGCCGGCACGGCTACCATCCCCTGGTTCCGCGCCGGGAGTCGGAGATCGCAGATGGCACGCGGGATCCGTCCGTCGAGTGGAGCGTACAGGAGTGCATCATGAGAGCATACGATATCCTCATCATTGACGGTGAACCGATCGTGCGAGAGTCGATTCGCGAGTGGCTCGCTCGTGCGGGCTACAACGTGGAGGCCGTGGGCTCAGTCGACGACGCACTCGAGGCAGCCTCTGAGCACGAGATTCACGTCGCTGTCGCCGATCATCGCCCGGACAACGCAGGAGCGATCGACATGCTCTGTCGGGTGAAGTCCGAGCACCCGAAGATCACCACCGTACTCATCGCCTCGCAACCAAGCCATACCGTCGAGGAAGCAGCGGCACAGGCATGCGAAGTCGATCACGTTCTTCGCCCGTTCCCTCCGGACCGCCTCGAGCGGCTGATTCGTGAGACGATGCGATCGATTCACGCCGAGAGGGAGGGGCCGGTCGGCGTCGGCCTCGCTCCCGAGCCGCTGGCCGAGGTGGTCGAGCCACGCGAGACGTTCGTCCTCAGTAGCGTGGCCCTGAAGGCACTGTTCGACTCGCTCGCGGCGTCGAATCGGGTCTTCGCCGTCGTCGAACGTGAGGGCAAGTACTCGTACCAGGCGGTAGCGGACTTCGCCGAGCTAAGTCTCGACTTCGACACGACACTCCTGCCCCCGACCCGTTTCCTCTTTCCGCCACGAGAGACCCTCCTCGACCTCAGGCTCGGCGCGTCGCCGGCGGCGGAGCCCGTGGTGTCTGAGGAAGCATCCGTCCTGTTCGGTGTGCATCCGTACGATCTACGCGCCATCGAACTCCTCGACGAGGTGTTCATGGGCCAGCAGCCCGACCCGAACTACATCGCACGGCGCCGGAACACGATCCTCATCGGCATCGAATGCCTTCGACCGTCGGCAACGGCCTTTGCGCCGAGCATGGACGCCGACGTCGTTGAGTCGGGGTTTGACCTCATGCTCGCTCCTGTCAATGGAGACTTCGCCGTGATCGTCGGCACAGAGCGTGGATCGAAGATCCTCCAGGGCCGCGACGGGATTCGCGCACCGACCGATGCAGAGATTGCGGCACTCAGTGCACAGCGAGAGGCCGCGTCGAAGCGCTATCGTGTCCAGTTGAGTGTCTCGCGTGCTCGCCTCCCGCGGTTGCTCGAGGACTACTACGACGACCCGTACTGGGGCGATCGCAGCCGGACGTGTCTTTCGTGCGGCTCGTGCGTCATGGTCTGCCCGACCTGCTTCTGCTTCGACGTGGCGGACCAGGTTGATCTCGACCTCAGTACGGCGCGCCGTGTCCGCCGATGGGACGGATGCATGCTCAGCGACTTCGCCCTCGTCGCCAGCGGTGAGAATTTCCGTGCAACCAGGGAGGACCGCTTCCGGCACCGCATGTTCCGCAAGGGGAAGTACCTCGTGGAGCGCTACGGGATCGTAGGATGCGTCGGCTGCGGGCGATGTACGACGGCATGTCTCCCGCGGATCGCAAGTCCCGCAGAGGCATGGAACGAGATCGCCGAGATCGACCGCGCCGAGCGTCGCAGGACGAGAACGCTCCGTGGCAAGGCAGACTCTTATGTTCCCCACATGGCAACGCTCAAGCGTGTCGCGCCATTGACCGAGCGCGAGAAGGTCTTCGAACTGCGCCTCCCCCGGGATCAGGAAGTCGGCCACCAGCCCGGGCAGTTCGTGATGGTCTCCGTCCCCGGGATCGGGGAAGCACCGATCTCCATTGCCTCGTCGCCGACGCGCCGCGGCTCGATCGAGCTCGCGATTCGCGACACGGGAAACGTCACACACGCGATGCACGGCCTCGCCCCCGGCGCCGTCCTCGGGGTACGCGGACCGTTCGGAAACGGATTCCCGCTGGAGGCCCTCGAGTGGCGGGACCTCATCCTCATTGCAGGTGGAATCGGGCTCTTCCCGCTTCGTTCGTTGATCCAGTATGTCGCCGACCGTCGGGATCGCTTCGGTGACGTCACCATCCTGTACGGTGCTCGCTCTCCGGAGGAGCGGGTGTTCACCGTCGACCTGGCGGAGTGGAGCCGCCGAGAGGATCTCACCCTTCGCCAGACCGTAGACCAAGGCTCCGAGGCATGGGGAGGGCATGTCGGCGTCATCACCACCCTGATCCCGTCGATCGTGATCCAACCCGCAAAGACGATGGCCGTCGTCGTCGGTCCACCCGTCATGTATCGATTCGTCATCGGGGAGCTGAAGAAGAAGGGCCTCGCGGATGACCAGATTGCGGTGTCGCTCGAGCGCCACATGAAGTGCGGGACAGGCAAGTGCGGCCATTGCCAGATCAACGGCATCTACGCCTGTCAGGACGGCCCGGTCTTCACCCTGGAGGAGCTGAACGTCCTTCAGGAGGCCGTCGCATGACCCCACGCGCCGGCCGTGTGCGCAAACCCGGGGTGGCGTTCTTCGACTTCACCTGCTGCGAGGGTTGCCAACTCGACGCTCTCAACCTCACCGAGGATCAGATCATGGATCTGCTTCGCGCCGTCGAGATCGTCGAGTTCCGCGAGGTGAAGACGGGCGGTTGCGAGAGCTACGACATCTCGTTTGTCGAAGGGAGCATCGCACGGGAAGAGGACGCAGACAGGCTGAGGGATATCCGCGAGCGCTCGAAGACCGTCATCGCACTCGGGGCGTGCGCACACATCGGAGGCGTGAACTGCCTGCGCAACCTCGTCCCCGCCGACGCCGCGCTTCAGGAGGTGTACGGAGATGCGGCCGGGGACTACGACATCCTTGACACCGTCCTGCCGATCGATGCTGTGATCGATGTCGACTACGTCATTCCCGGCTGCCCGATCAACCCGGAGGAGTTCGCGCGGACGGTCGCCGACCTCCTCCTTGGGAAGGAGCCGCGGCTTCCACGCCATCCCGTTTGCGTCGAGTGCAAGATGGCGGGGAACCTCTGTGTCTTCGAGAAGGGTCAGACGTGCGTCGGACCGATCACACGTGCCGGCTGCAAGGCAATCTGCGTTACCGCGGGTCGTCACTGCTGGGGCTGTCGCGGGCTCGTCGACGATCCGAACATCGATGCCCAGAGAGAGATCCTCGACGACGCGGGGCTCACGGTGGAACAGATCCTCGAAGAGTTCCGCATCTACTTCTCGTGCGGGAAGGAAGCGCTGTGAGCTCCACGAACATCCACGTGCATCATGTGACGCGCATCGAGGGCCACGCCGACATCGACGTCATCCTCTCCGATGGTCGGATCGAGAAGGTTCTGTGGAGCGTCACGGAGTCCCCAAGGCTGTTCGAGGTCATGCTGCGAGGACGAGACTACGGCGACGTCGCGCACGTCGCCTCGCGCATCTGCGGGATCTGCTCGATCGCTCACTCCCTCGCGTCGATCCGCGCGACGGAGAAGGCCTTCGGGATCGAGGTCTCGAGGCAGTCGGAGAAGCTGCGTTCGCTCCTCTTCCATGCAGAGGTTCTGGAGAGTCACATTCTTCACGCGTACTTCCTCGCCGCGCCCGACTTCCTCGGAGTCGATAGTGCCGTTTCGCTCGCTTCCTCGGACGAAGACGCGCTACGTCGTGCGATGCGCCTCAAGCGCCTGGCATACGTGCTCGCAGAGGAACTCGCCGGTCGCAAGACCCATCCCATCTCGTGCGTTGTCGGCGGCTTCGCGAAGCTTCCCGATCCGCGTCGCCTCGAGGCTGTGCTCACGGCGCTTCGCGATTCCCTCGCCGACCTCGAGAGGACGGTCGATCTGTTCGCGTCCCTCGAGATGCCCGACTTCGCCCGAGAGACGGAGTACATCGCCCTCACGGACCCACACGAGTACGCCTTCCTCTCGAACACGGTTGCCTCGAGCGACACCGGCTCGAGCCCCATCGAGGCTTTCGTCGAGGAGATCGAGGAGTTCTGCGTTCCCCACTCAACCGCGAAGTACGCCCGTCATCGGCGACCGAGCTACATGGTCGGCGCGCTCTCTCGTTTCAATCTGAGTCACGATCGCCTCCGGACGAGAGCGAAGGACGCCGCGGAGCGGCTCGGTCTTGTGGCCCCGTGTCACAACCCGCATGCGAACACCTCCGCCCAGGTCGTCGAGTGCATGCACGCAGCCGAAGAGTCGATTTCGATCCTCGAGGAGCTTCTCGGGGCGCCGCTGTCGTCTCCACGGGTCGAGGTCGTGCCGCGAGCGGGCCGAGGTATCGGCGTTGTCGAGGCTCCCCGCGGACTCCTCATCCACGACTACACCTACGAGGCGTCGGGAGCGATCGCGTCCGCGAACTGCATCATTCCGACCAACCAGAACCACGGGAACATCCAGGCCGACATGGAGGCACTCCTTCCGAGCCTCGTCGACCCCTCAGAAGACGAGATACGGCATCGCCTGGAAGTGCTCGTGCGCGCCTATGACCCCTGCGTTTCGTGTTCGACCCACGCGCTACGCGTCCGGGTCGGCCGCACGGAGGCCCGTGGGGCGCGTCCCTAGCCGTCGCGTCCCCGTTCGCCGAGCAGCTTCTGCGCCGAGACCACCTGCCCCGAGCCGTCACGGCAGAGCTTGAACGACCGCGACTCCACGATGCGGATCAGCCGGACGTTGTCCGGAAGGAACTCCGCCACGAGCCGTTCGACCCCCCACGCCTCCGCAAGCGCGAGCGAGAAGTCCGCGAAGTGGCTTCCCAGACCGAGCCCCTGCCACGCGTCGGCGACGAGCACCGCGAACTCCGCGACTTCGTGTCGTGGATCGGAGAGAAGCTGCGCGATGCCGATGACACGATCGAGGCCGTCGATCTCCGTCTCGCCGACCATCGCCAGCTGCGTGTCCTGGTCCGCGAAGCAGAGCTGCTTCGCGAGTTCGAACGGGCTCTCGACCCGAAGGCGCTCATAGCGGCTGTAAAGGCTTCTCGGGCTGCAGCAGGCGAAGAACTCCGCGCACGCAGGGAGATCGTCGCAATGCAGCGGACGGAGGATGACCGGGGTCCCATCGTTGAGCGTGCACTCGCACCGCATCTCCGGGACCCCTGACGGCCACGTCGAACTCGCGGAAGCTCCGCGGGAGTCGTTCGCCTGCCGCTCGACCATGGTCTGAGGATACGGAAATCGCCGTTCTCGTCAACCGTAGTCAACATCCCCACGTGCTTCCGACGGTCTCTCGTCGCCTGCGACGGACGAGGTACGGTAGACTCCGTCCATGGACCGACCGCAGGAGCCGTCGTCGCCGCGCGACGCCGCCGTCCGCTATCAGCTTCTCTACTGCCTGCGCGGCGGCCCCCTCGGCCGGCGTACACTGTCGCGCCACACCGGACTGACGGAGATGACCGTCCGCACGTCGCTCGAGCGGATGGAGGTCGATCGATGGGTCGCGCCGTCACGCCGAGGGGTCAAGATCCGGCCCGGCGCGGCCGCGGCGATGAAGGACCTGGAGTCGATCCGAGAGATCGTCGAGCTTCCCCTGGCGATGACCGGCGATCTCCCCGTGCAGATCGCCGCACGACTGGCTTCGCGCACATCCCCGCCGGCATGGCGACTGCGCGACCTCGCGGTGGCTCACGGAGCGTCGATCCTCCTCCTCCTTCACGCCGACGGCGGCGAGTGGTGCTTCTCACACGACCGAGAGCCGGTCGCACTGCGCAATCCAGACGACGCCGACCGCCTGCGGACGGTGTTCGCCGACCCGGCTGGCGGAGACGTCGTCACGTGTGTCGGCGGAAGCCGCCGCGGCGAGACAGGATGTGCGCTGTGGGTCGCCCTTCTCGCCTTGCTGGGGATCGTTGCCTGGGACGGGGTTGACGGCGCCAAGACCCCGGGATAGGCTCTTACCCTTGTGGGATGGAGTATCCCACTGGGTGAAGGAGGCCCGTCCATGCGCACGCTCGTCGTTCTCGCCGTCGCTTCCCTGGTCGCCGCAGCCCTCGGGCCCACCGTGCACGGTGACGCCTTCCCGGTGATCGTCGTCGACGATCGCGGACAAGAGGTCGTCATTCCTTCGGAGCCGCAGCGGATCGTCGCCATCGGGGCGCTCTACGCGCAGATCGTCGTCGATCTCGGCGCCGTGGGGCGACTCGTCGGGGTCGCCGACTCGCCGGAGAATCCGCCCGAAGCGGACGGGATCGCGAGCGTCGGTGCGAGCTTTGCTCCGAGCGTCGAGGTGATCGTCTCGCTCGCTCCTGATCTCGTCCTCGGTGCCTCCGACTGGAGCGGCGACCGAGCGGCGCTCGAGAGCGTAGGGATTGTCGTCCTTTCCACTCCCCTCCTGACGAGCGTCGGGGACGTGCTGTCCACCGTCCGCACGCTCGGCGAAGCCCTCGGCGCGGCACAGGCAGCCGCGCAGATCATCGGCTCCATCGCCGAGGAGATCGTGCGCATCGAAGCGGAAGCTCTCGGGGCGGAACCCGTTCGCGCCGCCTTCCTCTACCCGGCCACGCCCGGCGACCCCCCGTATGCCGCGGGGGGCGACTCGATCGAAAGCGAGCTTCTCTTCCGTGCCGGGGCGGTCAACGTCTTCGCGGGCCTCTCCGGCTTCCCCCAGGTGAGTCTGGAGTCGATCATCGCACGGGATCCGGAGATCATCTTCACCGCGGACTCTCAGGTCGAAACGCTGCTCGGGACGGCCGCCCTCGGTGGCGTCTCCGCAGTGCGCGACGGCCTCGTGGTCGGCGTCAAGGCGGCCGACGCGACGTCCACGCGTGTCGCCGCGCTCCTGCGAACGATGGTCGACGCCCTGCTCGGGAGATAGGCGTCGATGAGCGCAAGGCGGCGCCGGCTTCGGGCAGTGGTTCTCGCGGTCCTGACCGTCCTTCTGCCGCTCTCCGTCCTCCTCGGCACCGCGCTCGGGGCATCGAAGATCCCGCTCGGGACGAGCGTCCGCGCGCTGTTCGCACCGTCCTCGCTGACCGATCTCGAGCAGGCCCAGCGGTTGATCGTGCGCGAGCTGCGACTCCCGCGCGTGGTTCTCGCCTGTCTCGTCGGAGCCGCCCTCGCCCTCTCCGGAGCGATGATGCAAGGGCTGTTCCGCAATCCCCTCGCGAGCCCGTATGTCCTCGGCGTGGCGAGCGGCGCCTCGACCGGCGCCGCCCTCGTGATCGTCAGCGGCTGGCAGCCTGTGCCGTTCCTTCCCCTGGGGGCATTCGCCGGGGGTCTCCTCGCGGTCCTCGTCGTCTACGGCCTCGCCTCGCGCCGCGATCATCGCACGTCCGTGTTCACGCTGATCCTCGGCGGCGTCGCCGTCGGCGCGCTGTTCTCCGCGGTCACCAGCTTTCTGATCTTTCTCAGCTCGAGCGGCGAGCGGATGTCGGACGTCGTCTTCTGGATCATGGGCGGACTCGGACGGGCGAACTGGACCTCGGTTTCGATCCTCGCCGCCGTCTTCGTCCCGTGCGTGCTCGGGGCGCACCTTGCCAGCCGCGACCTGAACGCCCTCGGCCTCGGGGAGGAGGGCGCCTTTCACCTCGGTGTCTCCCCCGAGTGGACGAAGCGCTGGGCGCTCGTCGTGGCGACGGCGGCGACGTCCGCCTCGGTGGCGTTCGCCGGCACGATCGGCTTCGTGGGACTCGTCATCCCCCACATCGTGCGCCTCCTCCTCGGCCCCGATCATCGCGTCGTGATCCCCGCATCGACACTTGCCGGCGCGGTGTTCCTCCTGTGGGCCGACCTCGCGGCGCGCACGGTCATGCGTCCTGTGGAGCTCCCCGTCGGGATCATCACCGCGTTTCTCGGCGCCCCGTTCTTTCTCTACCTGCTGAGGACGCGCGGGAGCCGCCTGTGAGCGAGCTCCTAGGACGGGGGATCGCGTTCGCCTACGCGCCCCCGGACACGGTGCTCTCCGGGATCTCGCTCCGTCTGCAGGGGGGCGAGCTCAGCGCCCTGATCGGCCCCAACGGCTCAGGGAAGAGCACCCTCCTTCGCGTGCTCTCCGGGCTCTATCCGCCGACGTGCGGCGAGGCGCTGCTCGACGGACGTCCCGTGCACCGTTGGCCGCGCAGGGAGCGGGCACGGAGACTTGCCATGGTCGAGCAGCAGCGCGCCGTGGGCTTCGACTTCACCGTGCGGGAGATCGTCGCGATGGGACGAACCGCCCATCGCGGACGGGTCGCGCGGGAGTCGTCGATCGACCGTGCGGCGATCGAACGCGCGATGCAGCACGCGGCGGTCGATGCGCTCATGGACCGGTCGATCCACGCCCTCTCCGGGGGCGAACGGCAGCGCGCGTTTCTCGCCGCCGCGCTCGCCCAGCAGCCGTCCGTTCTCCTCCTCGACGAGCCGCTCACCCATCTCGACATTCGCCATCAGCGGCAGTTCATGCACATCCTTCGCGATCGATCCGCGGCGGGGACAGCAGTGTTCGTCGCCGTGCACGACCTGATCCTTGCCTCGCAGCTCCCCGACCGCCTACTCCTGCTCAGCGGCGGACGGCTCGTCGCCGCGGGCAGCCCTGCGGAGGTTCTCACCGCCGAGTCCGTGCGCTCGGCGTTCGCGGCAGAGGTCGACATCGTCTCTCACCCGCGAAGCGGCGCCCCCGTCGTGCTTCCGTGGCTCGGCGATTGACGGCGCCGGTCGGTTCCGCTACAAGAGGAGCGGAATCGCCACACGTCACCAAGGAGGAGAGCGGATGCCCCAAGCACAGATCATCGATGGGAAGGCCGTCGCGGCGGCGCTTCGCGAGCAGCTCAAGGGAGAGGTCGACGACCTCATCGCACACGGGGTGACCCCAGGCCTGGCGACCGTCCTCGTCGGAGAGGATCCGGCGAGCCAGGTCTACGTGCGGATGAAGGAGAAGGCCTGCGACAAGCTGGGGATCGCGTCGCACGGCATTCGACCCGCGGACGACATCGAGGAGCCGGAACTCATCGCGCAGATCGAGGCACTCAACGCCGATCCCGCGATCCACGGGATCCTCGTCCAGCTTCCCCTACCGAAGCACCTCAACACGCAACGCGTCCTTCGCCACGTGAGCCCGGAGAAGGACGTCGACGGCTTCCACCCGCTCAACCTTGGCCGCCTCCTGTCGGCGAAGTCGTGGGACGAGCTTCCGCGGTTCATCCCGTGCACGCCCGCGGGGGCGATCCGCCTCATCGACTCCACCGGCGTCGAGATCGAAGGCAAGGAGGCGGTCGTCGTCGGACGCAGCCTGATCGTCGGCAAGCCGGTGGCGCTGCTGCTTCTCGCGCGTCACGCGACGGTGACGCTCTGCCACTCGCGCACGAGCGACCTCGCCGAGATCACCCGCCGTGCGGACATCCTCGTCGCTGCGGTCGGCGTCCCCCGTCTCGTCACCGCGGAGATGGTGAAGCCGGGAGCGGTCGTCATCGACGTCGGGGTCAACCGACTCGACGACGGCCTCGTCGGCGACGTGGACTTCGATGCCGTGTGCGAGGTCGCATCGCACATCACGCCGGTTCCCGGCGGCGTCGGCCCGATGACGATCACGATGCTTCTCGCGAACACGGTGCGCTCCGCGCAGGCGCAGCTCGCGCGCTAGCTCGGTCCGGCGGCCGCCGCTTGGCGGCGTTGGCTACAGCCCCGCAGCATCGAGAACCGCGGGGACGTGGCCCTCCCACCCGATGGGCATGATGTGTACGCCGTCGCAGACCTCGCGCACATCGCGGATCAGGCGCGCGGCGATCCCGATGCTCGCGGCGACACGATCCTCCGCGTCCGCCATCTCGGAGATCAGCGCGTCGGGAACGCGGACACCGGCCACGTTGCGATTCATGAACCGGGCCATCCCCGGGGACTTGAGGAGGATGATCCCGGCCATGACCGGGACGCCCAGTGGACGGACGCGGTCCATGAAGCCGGCGAACGCCTCGGGGTCGTACACCGCCTGCGTCTGGAAGAAGGTCGCACCGGCACGGATCTTCTTCTCCATCTTGATGACCTGAAGATCGACGTGCTCCGCCTCCGGCGTGACCACCGCACCGAGACAGAAGTCGGTGCTGCCCTGCAGCTCATTGCCCGCGAGATCCACCCCGCGGTTGAGCGCACTCGCCGCCTCGAGCAGGGAGACCGAGTCGAGATCGAACACCGCCTTGGCGTCGGGGAAGTCCCCGAGCGTCACGTGATCCCCGGTGAGGCAGAGAACGTTCTCCACGCCGATCGCCGCCGCGGACAGAAGATCCGACTGGAGTGCGATCCGGTTGCGGTCTCGGCACGTGACCTGGAAGACCGGTGTTACGTCACGCTCGATGCACAGCCTGGCGGCGATCAGCGAACCGAGGCGCATCACCGAGGACTGCTGATCAGTGAAGTTGATCGCATCCACGCGGGCGCCGAGCGCCTCAACATGCTCCAGCATCTCGGCGACGTCGATCCCCTTCGGGGGAGCGACCTCGGACGTGACCACGAACTTCCCGTCGGCGAATCGTTCGCTGAGCTTCATTCCTCGCCGCCTTTCTCCTCGCGCAGGTCGATCGCCCATCGTCGCGTGCCACGCAGCTCCGTGGGAGGGCGCATCTTCGCGTAGTCCTTCTGGAAGACCCCTTCGCGGCGCAGGAGATCGACACGCCCCTGCCGCTCGAGACGCTCGTAGATCACGTCCCAGGCGCAACGACGGACCTCGGGCTCGACCTCACAGGAACCGTCCTTGGCGCCCCCGCAGGGCCCGTTGACGAGCTGCTTCGCGCACGCGGTCAGTGGGCAGATTCCGGCCGTGGCGTCGAGGAAGCACTGTCCGCACTCGAGACAGCGCTCCTCCCCCTGCCACTCGCCGCGGATTCCCCCGAGAGAGAGGGTGTTGCACGCCGGATGGACGGCGACGTCGAGGACGGTCGCCGCGGCCTGGATCCCGATCCCGCACGTCGAGACCACGACGGAGTCCACGCTTCGGAGCCGTTCGGCAAGAGGTCGGACCGCGGCACGGATGAGCGCCTTCTGACAGAGGAAGTCGACCACCTTTCGCCCGACCACCTCCACGCCCGCGGCCGCCAGTTCGGCCTCCAGCGCGGCGAGCTCCGGCTCGCCGCCCGTCCCCGATGCAGCCGCACAGCCGTCGCATCCCAAAAGGAAGACCCGCTTCTCCCCATCGAGGAAGCCGACGATTTCGTCAACCGGTTTCCGCTCTGTGACGAGCATCCTCACCCCCTGACTCGATCTCGTGCCGCACCGCTGCCACTACGTCGTCCATCGCGTGCTCGACCTCCGGCGACAGCTCCAGTCCCCAGCTGACGTCCGCGGGCTCCACCCCGACGATCACGATCTCCGGGGGATCCTCTGCAGCCAGCGAGCGGAGCTCGGTGACGATCCCCGCGTCGTGACACGACGCACAGCCGGACCCGCGAGCGATCTCCTCGGGAGCGAAGCGATAGACCGTACCCGGGACCCCTCCGCCACGGGCGGCGTCGATCACGATGATCCGCCGGTGGTCTCGTACGAGAAACGCGGCCTCGGGAGAGGTCCCGCCGTCGATCAACTCAACGTTCGCCGGGAGCTCTGTAAGAGACAGCCTACGGAGTGCATGGACACCGACCCCGTCGTCCCTCATGAGCTCGTTCCCCACGCCCACCACCGCGATCATCGCGACCTCCGGACGGAGCGCCGCCGGATGACGTGCACGGCACACGCGAGGCATGGATCGAACGAGCGCACGATGCGCACGATCTCGAACGGATTGTCCGGATCGCGCACCGGCGTCCCGAGGAGCGCCTGCTCCATCGGTCCCGGCTCTCCCGCGTCGTCCATCGGCGAGGCGTTCCATGTCGTCGGGACGACGCACTGGTAGTGGGCGATGCGCCCACCTTCGATGCGCACCCAATGCCCGAGCGCTCCACGGGGCGCGGCCACCAGCCCCGCGCCCTCGCCCTCCTCGGGGAGCTCGTAGGAGCAGTAGACCGGCTCGCCGGGCGCAAGCTCGAGCACCCACTCCGCCATCGCATCGGCGACAACCTTGCACTCGATCGCCCGCGCGAGGTGCCTCCCGAGCGCCGAATGGAGCGCGTCGCGATCGGCTCCCAGCGCGCGCAGCGCGTCGTCCACCAGAGGAACGATCACCGGATCCTCCCGCGAGTAGGCGAGGAGGACGCGGGCAAGTGGCCCGCCCTCGTGGACCTTGCCGTCGTACCGCGGCGCCTTGACCCACGAGTAGCCGCCCTCCTTCCCCGGCTTCGGGTGCGTCTCCCCGCGACTCGGCGGCAGCGGATCGGCGTCGGCCTCGTACCACGCGTGGCGGATCGACTCGGTGATCCGCTCGGCATCCAGCCCGCCCACGGCCGAGTCGGCATCCATCGTCCCGGGGGCGAACCGCATCCCGTCCGCAAGGGGGAATCCTCCGTAGTCGATGTAGCGCCGGCAGCCCCCGCCGATCTCGGCGTGATCGCCGTAGTGCTCGGCGACGGCGAGTACATCCGGGAGGTAGACACCGTCGATGAACGTGCGGATCTCGTTCAGACGCCAGAGGAACTGCGTGATCGTGTCGACCTCCGGGACCTGCGTGACTCCCCCGGGGACGATCCCGACGTTGTGCGGCATCTTGCCGCCGAAGACGGCGAGCATCTCGTGCGCCCTGCGGCGGATGTCGAGCGCCTGGACGTAGTGCGCGGTGGCCGCCCGCGAGAGCTCGTCCGGCAGACGGTAGTCGCCCTCGTAGCGAGGAACGAACGGCCCTGCTTCGCCACGTTCGAGGAAGCGCCGCGCCGTCTGCAGTGCAGAATCCGATCCCTGGTATCCCGCGGCCGCGGTGACGTCTACGTAGTCCAGCGCCGCGAGGTGATAGAAGTGAAGGATGTGCGACTGCAGGTAGTTGCAGCCGAAGATGAGGTTCCGTTCGATGCGCCCGTTGTCGGGGATCGAGCCCGCGATGCCGAACGCCTGATCGAGCGCGGTCGAGGATGCGGTCGCGTGCGCCGTCGGGCAGACCCCACAGATGCGCTGCGTGACCCGCGGCGCGTCCCGCGGGTCCCTCCCGCGGAGGATCAACTCCAGCCCGCGGAACAGCGTGCCCGTGCTGCGTGCCTCGCGAACGACGCCGTCCTCGACGACGGCTTCAACCTTGAGATGGCCCTCGATCCTTGTGATCGGGTCAATGACGATGGTCGATCGCATCTCAGCTCTCCTTCCGCGGCACGAGGAGCGCCTCTTCGGGGAGCCGCTCATACATGGGAGAGATGAGGTCGGGGAACTCCGGCTCGGTACAGCCGTTGCACGGCGCACCGCTCCCGATCACCCAGTTCGTCCCGTCGTTCCATCGTCGCAGCGGGCAGTCGGCGTGGGTCACCGTGCCCTTACAGCCCATCTCGTAGAGGCAGCCCTCGTCGCTGAGCTTCTTCGCGAACTTCCCCTCGTCGAAGTAGGCGCGCCGCGGGCAGTTCTCGTGAATGAGTCGTCCGAAGAACCGCCTCGGCCTGCCGAACTCGTCGAGCTCGAGCGCCTCCGCGCCGAGGAGGAGGAGCGTCGCCACGGTGCCCACGAACCAATCGGGATGCGGTGGGCAACCGGGGATGTTCACCACCGGTGCGGCGAGGTCGCGTCCCTCGAAGAGCCGCGTCACGCTGACACAGCCGGTGGGGTTCGGCCCCGCGGCGAAGATCCCCCCGAAGGAAGCGCACGTGCCGAGCGCGACAACGGCGGATGCGTCCGCCGCGAGGGCGAGCACGCGATCGACCATCGGCTCTTCCCCGAGCGTCCCGTAGATCCCCCCGTCAGTGGTCGGGATCGACCCCTCGACGACGAGCACGTAGCCCCCGGGAAGCTCGCGCTGCGTTCCTTCGAGCACGTCGAGGACCGCTTCCCCGGAGCCGGCCATGATCGTTGCCTGGAATCTCAGGTTGACGTGGCGACCGGGGAGGACCTCCTGCAAGAGGAGGTCGCTGATGCGAGGTGCGGAGGAGTTGAGCACCGAGACCGAGCACCCGCTGCACGTTGCCGTCTGCAGCCAGAGGACCGGAACCTCCTGTGCACTGGGCATGTTTCGTCCTTTCCGGATCCGAATGACGCCTGATTGCGCTAGATTCGAGTATAGGGCTCCGCTCCCATGCCGTCTAACCTCGGCCGATGCCACACGCTCCCTCTCGGTGGCGTTTCCCGCGCGGACGGTGCGCCCCTATAATCGTGCGGGGCAGATGCCGCCCCGCGATCGTGCGGGGCAACGACGCTGCCCCGTCGAATTCGAGGTCACCGGAGAAGATCAAGGAGGTCACCGTGGCACAGGAGGTCGGGAAGGTCCCTTCGGACTTGGCCATCGCTCAAGCAGCAACACTCAAGCCTGTCACCGAGATCGCTTCACAGATCGGGCTCCTCCCTGAGGAGCTCATGCCGTACGGCTCCTGGAAGGCCAAGGTCAAGCTGAAGGTGCTCGATCGCCTCACGGACCGTCCTGCGGGGAAGTACATCGATGTCACAGCGATCACACCGACGCCCCTCGGAGAGGGCAAGTCGACGACCATGGTGGGCCTCACCCAGGCACTCGGCTCCGAGCTCGGGAAGAACGTCATCTGCTGCATCCGCCAGCCGAGCATGGGCCCCACGTTCAACATCAAGGGTGGCGCCGCGGGCGGGGGCTACTCGCAGGTGATCCCGATGGAGGATTTCAACCTTCATCTCACCGGAGACATCCACGCGATCAGTGTGGCCCACAACCTCGTGGCCGCGGCGCTCGACACCCGTCTCTTCCACGAGAGCCGACAGACGGACGAGCAGCTCGCCAAGCGCGGCGTCGGGCGTCTGGACATCGACCCGGAGACGATCACCTGGCGGCGCGTCGTCGACGTTTGCGACCGAGCACTCCGCGAGATCAGGATCGGCTTCAACGACGACACGCACAAGGACGGCTCCGCAAGTCCTGTCTTTCCTCGGGACACGGGATTCGACATCACGGTCGCATCCGAGATCATGGCGATCCTCGCGCTCGCGACCTCGCTCAAGGACATGCGCGAGCGATTCGGAAGGATGGTCGTCGGACTGAACCGTAGCGGGGACCCCGTCAACGTGGAGCAGCTCGGCGTCGCCGGGGCGGTCGCGGTCCTCATGCGTGACGCGCTGATGCCGACGCTGATGCAAACCCTGGAGGGGCAAGCGGCGTTCGTCCACGCCGGACCGTTCGCCAACATCGCGCACGGAAACAGCTCGATCATCGCCGACAAGATCGCCGTCAAGCTCGCCGACTACGTGGTTACCGAGAGCGGCTTCGGCGCAGACATCGGCATGGAGAAGTTCTTCGACATCAAGTGTCGGACGTCGGGGCTCATCCCTCACGCCGTCGTCCTCGTGGCGACCGTCCGTGCGCTGAAGATGCACGGAGGGGGACCCACGGTGCGACCGGGGATCCCGCTCGATGCAGCGTACACCGAGGAGAATCTACCGCTGCTCGAGAAGGGACTGTGCAACCTCGGGGTACACATCCGCAATGCTCTCCGCTTCGGCATCCCCGTGGTGGTCGCGGTCAACGCCTTCAGCGGAGACACGGACGCCGAGCTCAAGATGATCCGCGACTATGCGGTCGGCGAGGGAGCGGAGGACTCGGTCGTGACCACCCACTGGGCCGACGGCGGACGTGGCGCGGCGAAGCTTGCCGAAGCCGTCGTCGCCGCCTGCGAGAAGCCGTCCAGCTTCGAGTTCCTCTACCCGCTCGAGTGGTCGATCAAGGAGAAGATCGAGAAGATCGCCCGCGACATCTACGGGGCGGAGGGAGTGAGCTACGAGCCACTCGCCGAGCAGCAAATCGCGAGCTACGAGCGGGCGGGGTTCGGGAATCTGCCGATCTGCATGGCGAAGACGCACCTCTCCCTGTCGCACGATCCCGCACTCAAGGGAGCCCCGACGGGGTTCACTGTGCCCGTGCGCGAGGAGCGGGCGAGCGTCGGCGCGGGCTTCATCTACCCGCTAATCGGCACGATGAGCACGATGCCCGGGCTTGCCACGCACCCCGCGTTCATGGAGATCGATCTCGATGACGAGGGGAACATCACCGGCCTCTTCTAGCCGCGGAGAATCTGAGTCGCGTGGGGCCCGCGACCGCGCGTCGCGGTCCCCGTGCGGCGGAGATCATGGTTGAGCCGACAGGTGTTGACGCCCCGATCGTGACCCAGATCGGCTCGGTGCCGTTCACCGATGTCGATCGCGCGATCGATTACAGCATGCGCCATGAGATCCCCTTCCTCCCTGAGCTCACGGCACGGGGGGACGGGATGTTGCAGTACGCGAAGCGACCCGGGCGGCTCGCCGCCCTGGCCGCCTTCAAGCGCAACCGGTTCACGACCGTGAAGGTGCAGTCCGTCGGCCCGGCAACCCTGATCACCAGCGGCTACTCGGAGGACGACGCCGTCGCCGCGGTGTACCGGCACCTGGAAGCGATCTTCGACGGCCTGATCGCCGAGGCGACGATCCTCTTCCTCGACGAGCCCGCCCTGGGAACGGTCGGCTTCGACTACGAGCGGCTCTGGCAGCCGCTTCTCGAGACGTTCCCTGCGATCCACGGCGTGCACACGTGCGGCAACATGCAGTGGGACCTGCTCGCCGCGGCGCCGATCGACATGATCAGCTTCGATGCGTCACGCTATGAGATCACGAGCTATTTGGGGTCGGACCGTTCCGTCCGCATCGCCTGGGGCGCGCTCGAGAAGAAGGACGTTCGCGACTACCGTCCCGGCGACCTGATCACAGGTCCGTGCGGCATGCCGCACACGACCTACTCACCGTCCGATGCCGAGCGACGTCTCGAATCGCTCACGAAGCTCGCCGATCAGTTCCGTCAACAGCCCCGCCGCTGATCCTCAGCGTCGCGCCCGGACTACGAGGCACCCACCGGAGCCAGCTTGAGAGCCGCTCTCCTGGCGTCGATGTGCTCCGTCAGGAGGCGGGCCATCTCCAGCGGATCGGGCTCGACGACCCACTTCCCGCCGCTATCCCCTTCGATGCCCTCGAACAGGTAGTCGGAGAGCTCCTCGCTCCCCGTGGTCGGGAAGCCGACACCGAAGCCGACGTACACGCCGCTGGCGACGAAGTACTGCCCGATTGCGATCGCTTTCTCGCTCATCCACTCCGGAGCGCATCCCGCCGCCGGCACGTCGGAGATGTCCTCTCCGAGGCCTCCCTCGTTCACCATCTCCGTCGCCGCGATCAGCAGTCGCGAGTTGTCGACGCACGACCCCATGTGGAGAACCGGCGGAATCCCTACCGCCTCGCAGATCTCACGGAGTCCCGACCCCGCGAGCTCCGCCGCCTCAGGGGTGAGCAGCTCCTCCTTGCCCGCGCAGATCGCACTGCAGCCCGTCGTGAGGACGAGGATGTCGTGGGCGATCAACTCGCGCATCAGGGTCGTGTGCACATAGCCGTGGTTGATCTTCGGGTTGTTGCAGCCGACCACGCCGACGACGCCGCGGATCCGACCGTCGATCACCGCGTCGTTCAGCGGTCGATACGACGCGCGATACCGGCCGCCGAGCATGTAGTTGATCGTCTCGTGGCTGAAGCCGGCGATGAGGTCGATCGAGCCTCGCGGGATGTCCACCGCACCCCGGTTGCCGAAGCTCTCGATCGCCTTGAGGAGGATCGCCTTCGCGAGTTCGGGAGCGTTACCGTGCTCATGGATCATCGGTGTCGCACCGGGGATCTGCGCCTTCTCTGAGGTGGTCACGATCTCGGTGTGGAAGCACTTCGCGACAGCCGGCAGGGACGGCATGACGCACTGAACGTCCACGGCCATCAGATCGACCGCGCCGGTCATGATCGCCAGCTCTTGCTGGAGGAAGCTCCCAGCGATGGGGACGCCGTGGCGCATCAGGATCTCGTTCGCCGTGCAGCAGATCCCCGCGAGGTTGATCCCCGTCGCCCCCTTCTCCTTCGCCAGGGCGAGGATATCCTCGTCCTGGGCCGCGTGGACCATGACCTCAGGAAGTGCCGGCTCGTGTCCGTGGATGACGACATTCACTTGGTCCTCGCGCAGGACGCCGAGGTCGACCTGGGTCCGCAGCGGGATCGGCGTTCCGAACAGGATATCCTGCAGCTCGGTGGCGATCATCGAGCCGCCCCAACCGTCTCCGAGCGCGGTCCGAGACGCCTGGCGGATCAGGCTCACGGGGTCCTGATCCACGCCGATGGAGGTGCGATGCAGCGTCTCGACGACCTCGCGGTCGATGCCGCGCGGAACCACGCCCCATGTCCGCCAGCGTTCTTGGCGCTTCGCCGGCGCGCGGCGGACCAGCGAAATCTCCCCCTCCTGGCGTCCGAAGTCGGCGAGAAGTCTCTCTCCGACCTTGATCGCAAGCCCGTTGACGTCACCCGGATCGTCGATCTCCAGGGTCGCCGCGAGCGCACGTAGCTTGCGCTCGTCACGAATCTCGTAGCCCGGCGCCTCCCCGCGCGCCGTCGCGAGGAAGAGCTGCGCGACCTCACGGCCATGATCGGAGTGTGCGGACGTACCGGCGGCCGTCATCCGGGCGAAGTTCTTCGCCGCGATCGACGCCGGTGTCGCCCCGCAGATGCCGACGGAGCGGCCTTCGCGCCCTTCGACCACGCGGCAGGGTCCCATGTAGCAGAACCGACAGCACGTGCCGGTAGCTCCGAACGGACAGGGCTTGTGGACTTGGTATCGCTCGAACACGGAGGTCACGTGCTCTGCGTCCGCCGTTCGTGTGAGGCCGGTCCCGGTTCCCGTCGTTTCCGTCGTCATGCGGCCACCTCCTCTGCCCTTCCCTGAACGCCTGGCGCAACGCCACCCCCGCGGATCTGCGAACGCGCGACCCATGAGGGCTCCGGGAGCTCGAATCGACCGTACGGACGAAGTTCGCCCGGATCCCCGGCGCCACTCAGCGACGGGAACTGCAGCTCGCCCTCAAGCGATGCGATCGCATCCTTCACGGCCGTCCGCACGTCTCGAAGCGACGCATAGGGGAGAGGCTTCCCCGCCGCGGTCGCCAGGTCGGCAAGAACCTGCCATGTCGCCGGAAGATCGGACGGAGCCGCCGCCGACACGTTGATCAACTTCCCACCCGCGCCGATGACCGTACCCTCCTCCTCGGCAATGCCGCGAAGAGGGAGCACGACGTCAGCCTTCCTCGCCGTCTCCGTCAGGAAGAGATCCTGAACGACGAGGAAGCTCGCCGACGGCATGCTGCCGGTAGCCGCGGGATCCGCTCCCAAGACCACGAGCCCCTTTGCCTCGATCCCGGAGAGACCGGCATCGGCGCCGAGGAGGACGCCCGACCACGGGTTCGCTGCGGCATACGGTAGAAGCAGACTCCCCTTCACTCGCCCCGTCAGCAACAGAAGGGCGGCGCCCCGACGAATCGCGACGCACGGGACGCCCGCCGCCATGAGCACGCCCTTCCCTTCCGCAAACAGCTTCGCCGCCTCGGTGATCTGCCCCGGCCCGATGCCCGTCGCAGGAACCTCCTGCTCCGAGATCCGAGCGGCCGCGTCGGCTCCTCCCCGAATCTGCTCGACCGCATCGGCGTTGTGCAGGTCCCCCATGATGAGAGCCTTCCCGATCGCGCTCAACACGTCGGCCTCGGAGCCCGCCGGCGGCTTCAGATGGAGCGTCGCCAGCGCCGTCAGCTCCGAATCACCGGGATCGATGACAATCAGCTTCGCGCCGCGGCCAACGGCCCGCTTGATCGCGAGGCGCGCGCGCGGGTATCCCTCCGCCAGTGCTGGTCCCACGGCAAGGATCTTCTTCGCTCTCTCAAGGTCCGCGAGGTCGGCGAGCGCCTTCAGGCTGCCGAAGGTCGCGAGGACGCCCGTGGAAGATCCGCCGCTCGAGAGGGCAACGGTCTCCCCATTCAGCGAGCCCGTGACCAGATCGCCGAACGCCTTCACCGCCTCGTTCGTGACATTCGGGCCGACGATCCCGGCGACGCTGCCCGTGTCCGCCAGGCCCTTCGCCGCCCGTGCCAGGGCCTCCTCCCACGTCGTCTCTTCGAGAGCGCCGCCACTCCGCACAAGGGGGGCGTCCAATCGATTGTCACTCGCGAGGTAGTCCCACCCGAACTTCCCGCGAACGCACAGGTACCCGTCCTCGCCGGGCCGGGTCCGAACGATCTGCCCGTGTGCGCTATCCACGATGAGATCACAGCCTAGGCTGCAGAACCCACAGCGCGTCGCCGACGACTCGAGCTCCCACTCCCGACCACGGAGCTTCCGGTTGCGCTCGACCAGACACCCGACGGGGCAGACGGCAACGCAGCCTCCGCAGAAGTCGCAGCCCGAGTCGACGAGTGGCTTGTCGAGCGACGTGGTCACTGCGGTCGCCATCCCGCGCTGCATGAAGTCGAGGATCCCCTGGCTCTGCTCGCGGCAGGCGCGGATGCAGCGACCGCACAAGATGCACAGACTCAGATCCCGCTCGATCAGTGGATCGTCGTACGCCGTCGGGAACCCGTCCGGGACGTGCAGTGGATAGCGGTGTTTGTCGACGTCGTAGTCGTAGGTGTACTTCTGCAGGTCACATGCCCCGCTCTTCTCGCAGGTCGTACAGTCTCCCGGGTGGGTCGACCAGATCAGCTCGAGGACGAAACTCCGCGCCTCGTCTACCCGCTCGGATCGGGTGTGAACAGCCATCCCGTCCTTCACCCGCTGCGTGCACGCTACTGCGAGTCGGCCCTGCCCTTCGAGCTCGACCAGGCACAGTCGGCACGACCCGCTCGGGGGGAGCCCCGCGAAGTAGCACAGGCGCGGGATCTCGATCCCCACGGTCTCCGCTGCCTGCAGGATCGTGGTCCCCTCGGCGACGGTCGCCGTCCGTCCATCGATGCTCAGGCTGATCTCCTTCGCCATCTTCTCTCCTTACGTGACTCGCGCGATCGCGCCTGCCTCGCAGACATCGACGCACGCCCCACATCCATCGCACCGCAACTCACGGATCGTGTACGGGTGGTTGTCCCCCAAGTACGGTACGTACGGGTCTCCTTCGATCGCGTCGCGCGGACAGACCTCGGCGCACGCGCCACACATCGTGCACTTCTCGGGATCGATGCGGAATCGGGTCAACGCACGGCACGTCCCCTCGGGGCAGACGCCGTCAACGTGCCGCTCGAATTCCGTCGAGCCACGCAACGACTCGCCGAGTGCCCGAGCGGCCTCCTCACCTTTCGGGCAGCGCGCCGCATCGACGAGCTCCGCTGCGACGCGAGCGAGCCGCGCCAGATCGGCCTCATCCCCTTGCCCCGCGATGATCCGCTCGATGGTGACGATCGCTTGCTTCGTCGCCAACGGGCAGGGAAGGCAGCGTCCGCACATGCCGTCGTTGGCGAACTCGATCAGCGCATCGAGCGCGCGTTGCGGAGCGCAGAGCACCGCGGTCTCCGCGTTCACGCGATCACCTCCTCGGTCTCCTCGAGAACGATCGCTTCGGCAGGGCAGATAATGTGGCACTTGCCGCAACCGATGCAGGCCTCCCGATCGATCGTGTAGCCGGAGCGGTTCTCGCGGATCGCATCATCGTCGCAGACATCCAGACACAGCCCGCAGTGGAGGCACTCGTCGGCGACGATACGGTAGCCCCCGGGCGAGTGGCAGACGCCGACCGGGCAGCGCCGATCACGGATGTGCGCCTCGTACTCGTCGCGGAAGTGGCGGATCGTCGTGAGGACGGGATTCGGTGCCGATCGACCGAGCGCGCAGAGCGCGGTCTCCTGGATCTCTCGGCCCAAGTTCTCGAGCCTCTCGATGTCTCCCGGCTCGCCCTTCCCCTCGACGATGCGATCCATGATCTCCAGCATCCGATACGTGCCGACTCGGCACGGCGTGCACTTGCCACACGATTCCTGCTGTGTGAACGCGAGGAAGTACCGCGCGATGGAGACCATGCAGTCGGACTCGTCCATCACGACCAGTCCGCCGGAGCCCATCATGGCGCCGATCTCCTGCAGAGAGTCGAAGTCGATCGGCGTGTCGAACAGCGACTCCGGGATGCATCCACCCGACGGCCCGCCGGTCTGCACCGCCTTGCAGCGTCCTCCGCCGAGCGTCCCGCCGCCGATGTCGTGCACCAGCTCGCGGATGGTGATCCCCATCGGAACCTCGACCAGCCCGGTGTTCTTCACCTTTCCCGTGAGTGCGAAGACCTGCGTGCCCTTTGACCCTTCCGTCCCGATCGCGGCGAACCAGTCCGCTCCCCGGTTGATGATGACCGGGACGAGGGCGAAGGTCTTGACGTTGTTGAGGACCGTCGGCTTGCCCCACAAGCCACGTTCGACGGAACGGGGCGGTGTCTGGCGCGGCATACCACGAACCCCTTCGATCGAGTACATCAGTGCCGTGGACTCGCCGCAGACGAAGGCCCCGGCCCCGCGCTTGATCCCCAAGTGGAAGTCGAGCCCGCTTCCGAGGATGTTCTTCCCCAGCAACCCGAGTTCCTCCGCCTGCTCGATGGCGATCGTCAGATTGCGGACGGCGAGAGGGTATTCCGCCCGGACGTAGACAGTCCCCTCATGGACATCGCCGATCGCATACGCGGCGATGATCATCCCCTCGATCACCGAGTGCGGATCCCCCTCGAGCACGCTTCGGTCCATGAAGGCGCCCGGGTCTCCTTCGTCGCCGTTGCAGATCACGTACTTCGGGGCGTTCTGCTGACGTCGGCACAGTTCCCACTTCCTTCCCGTGGGGAAGCCTGCGCCGCCCCGCCCCCGCAAGCCCGATCGCTTGATCTCTTCGATGACCTCGTCCGGCGCGAGACCGGCGATGACCTTCTCCAGGGCCTCGTATCCCCCTGCGGCGAGAACGCTGTGGATGTCGGTCGGATCGATCATCCCGCAGTTGCGCAGGATGATGCGGCGCTGCTTCCCGTAGAACGGAACATCCTCCCACCAGCGAACGACGTCCCCGGTGTCCGGCTCGCTGTAGAGCAGTCTGTCGATGGCCCGATCACGGGACAGCGTGAGATCCAGAATCGGCGCGACATCGTAGGGCGTGACGCGCTGGTAGAAGAGGCGGTGGGGCTCGATCAAAACCAGCGGCTCGTTGCCGCACCAGCCCTGACACCCGGTCACGACGACCTCGACGTCCAGGCCTCGCCGCTCGATCTCCTCGTTGAACGCCGCCGCGACGTCGAGCGCGCCGGCGGCGCGACCACACGTTGCTGCCCCGATCAGCACGCGCGGCCGACCATTCCCGCTCCGCGCCTTCCGCGCCTCGGCCCGCAACTTCTCGATGCTCGGTCGTCTCGCCATCGCTATTCCTCGGTCTCCTTGAGGGCGTTGATCACCTTCTGGAGCTCCTTCCGTCGTACGACTTGATCGCCCACCATGACCACAGGGGCAAGCGCGCAACAGCCGACGCAGTTCACCGTCTCGAGTGTGAACTCCAGGTCGTCCGTCGTCTCCCCGGCAGAGATGCCGAGTTCCTCCTCGAGCGTCGTCTGGATCGCCGGGGCGCCACGGATATGGCAGGCTGTCCCCGTGCAGATCCTGACGATGTTCCTTCCGCGAGGCTCGAAGTAGAACTGGGCATAGAACGACGCCACGCCGTAGAGGTGAGAGACCGGCAGACGCAGGGCATCGGCGACAGCTGTCATCGCACGCTCCTCGAGGAAGCCGAACTCCTCTTGGACGTCCTGGAGGAGTGAAATCACCGCGCCTTCCTTCCCGAGGTACTTGGAGAGAATCGGCGCAAGCCGCTCCGCCAGCTCATCGGCGGTGATCACTGGGCTTTCGCTGCCGGCCATCCGGTCTCCTTTCCTGCCTGTGCCGCGGCGCTACGCACTGCCTCCCGCCTTGATCCGAAACGCACGGATGTACGAGTCGCTGTAGATCTCCTGGTTCAGCATCAGCTCCGCCGTCGCCACGGCAGCGATGGTCTCCTCGTCGCAGACGTCGAGGATCGCCGCATCGAGCCCACGCGCCATCGCCATCACGAGGAACGTGCGCACGATCCTTCCCCGCTCCGCCGTCTTCGAGCCGATGTTCGACAGGCCGACGGAGATGTGCGGCGGAGGATCGGACAGATGGGTGTACTGCTCGATCGCCTCGAGGACGTTCGGGACCTGCTCCTGCATGAACTTGATCGGCATGAGGATCGGGTCGAGGACGATCCGCTCCGGCGGGATTCCCGCCTCCGTCGCCGCCATGAAGACCATCGCTCCGTTCTCGACCCGCCGTTCGACGTTCTGCGGGCTCCCGCGCTCATCCATAGCGAGCCCGAGGAGCATGGCCTCATGCTTCACCGCAAGCGGGATGATCTTCTCGAGCTTCCCGGGATCGGCCGTCGTCGAGTTGACCAGGACGCCTCGGCCGTCGATCGCATCGAGCCCCGCCTCGATCGCTTCGATCTTCGTGCTATCGACCGAAATCTTCGTCGGAACGGCCTTCTGAACCGTCTCCACGAGCCACGCCATGTCGGCCGGATCTCGGGACGCAGCACCGATGTTCACGTCGAGATAGGTCGCACCGGCCTCCGCCTGGGCCACTGCCCACTTCTCGACGGCCGTCGGGTCCTTGGTCCGAATCGCGTTCGCGATGTCCTTGAACCCGGCGTTGATCCGCTCGCCGATGAGGATCACTGCGTCCCACCTCCTCCCATCAGACGGCGAATCGTCTCCAGCGTCATCCGCACCGCTTCGGGGTGCCGCATGATCAGGATGTCCGCTCCTGCGAGCAGATACACCACGGCCGTCGAGGCCTCCCACATCGGCCCGCGTGTGGCGACGTCACCCCACCCAGGGACCTCCGCCTCGGGAGCCTTCGCCTCCTTGACGCCCCAGACCTCGACACCGATGTCACACAACATCGGCATCGCCACAACCTTGTCGCCCTTGAGACCGGCGATGCGGAGTCGTTCCATGATCGAGTAGACGTACTCGATCCCGTAGCCCAGGGCTCCCGTGCTCGGGTAGATCACCAGGTTCTCTGCCGGGTACTCGACATCGAGTGCGAGAATGTTCACCTGCTTCGCCATGTTGATGTCGACCGGCGACTCCGCGATCAACTTGTGGCCATAGGCCGTCCCCACGGCGGTCAGCGTCTTGTAGTTGTCTTCCGTGATCGTCCCCAGAAGGCAGTTCTCACCAGACATCGCCTCCGCGACGACGGGGAAGACCTCGTTGTCCTTGTCGTCGTTCCCGCAGCCCCACACGATGAGCGGAACGCCGACCGCGTCCGCGACGCGCTTCGCCGCGGCAGCGGCCTCGTCCGGAGAGCGATTCGCGCCGTTGGGATCGCACCCCTTGAGGCGCAGGCAGATCATCTGCGCGCCGTGGCGCTCGACGCACGCCGCTGCCCACGTCCCGGGCTCGCTCATCACATCGGCGAACGGCGCCTGCAGTGGCTCGGGCCAATCCTCGGGAGGGATGTCCCAGACCTCCATGGCAACGACGGGCGCATTCGGCATCGACCCCTCGAAGTGGTAGAAGGGAAGGGTCGTCTCACCACCTACCACAACCGTCGACGCGCGCGTGCCGCCGGTCTCGGCGGTCGCGCCGATCGTGAGCTCGTTGATCGTGTGGGGCCAGCTCTTCTTCGCATCGGGAATCTGAACGGTCACGCCCTGTCCTCCTTTTCCAGCAGCTTGTCCACGAGTCGAGAGACTTCCCGGAGAGCAGCGGACTCCGCAGGGAGCTCGCCGATCGGCCGTCCCGCCCCGTTCATCTCCGTGATCATCGGGTCGTGAGGCACCCTTCCCACGACCGCCAGCCCGATGGCCGCGATCTCCTCCTCAGCACGTGGCGTCAGTCCGTCCGTCAGACCGTTCAGGACGAGGAACCTGCGACGAATGGCAAGTTCGAGGTCGTCCACCATCCGGTCGATCCGCCCTGCCGCACGAAGCGCCGCGGGGTTCCCGTCGCTGACCACGAGGAGAACGTCGATCCCGCTCGAGACACGCCGAGAGAGATGCTCCAGCCCCGCCTCGTTGTCGAGGATCGTGCACCGGTACGCCGATCGCAGCGTTTCCAAGTACTTGCGCAGAATGTGGTTCACCGCGCAGTAGCAGCCCGGCCCTTCCCCGTGTCCCATGACGAGGAGATCGACCCCTTCGCCCTCCTCGATCGCCTGGTGCAGCTCGTACTCGAGATGGCGTCCGAGGGGCACGCCGGCGGGGAGGTCATGGATCTGCTTCAGCGTCTCTGCCTGAAGCCTGCCGATCGAGCGGCTCGCCTCGACGCCGAGGGTCTCGCCGAGGTTGGAGTTGGGGTCCGCATCGACGGCGAGCAGGGGAGCCATGCCACGCGCCAGCAGGGCGCGCACCATCAGCGAGGACACGGTCGTCTTCCCCGTACCTCCCTTCCCCGCAACCGCGATCGTGAGGCTCACCCGTCAGATCCCTCCCGCTTCCGCTCCCGCCGCGAGCTCCGCAGCCCTCGGGAAGAGCCCCAGATCCGTGTGCGGCAGGAACTTCGCCGACATGAACT
>CP070725.1:853223-855857 GCA_020350845.1 Candidatus Bipolaricaulota bacterium | reverse complement strand
CGCACCTCCCTCGACCGCACCGGCCGAAACCCCGACCTATCCAACAGATCGGTGGTGGCCCTCAATAGCACCTCCGGCTGCACATCCTCCTCGCGCACCAGCTCATGCAGCCGCGCCAGCGCCTCCTGCGCCCCCAACTGAATCCGCTCCTTCAAGTCGAGCCCCGAAAGGTTCACCTGCCCCTGGTACCGCCGCAGCAGCGCCTGAAACTCGGGCCGCTCCAACATTCCGCGCACGCCGCTCTCGCTATACCCCGTCATCCGCGCCGCGACTCGGATCTTGCAGCCCCACGCCAGCAGGCGCGCAACCGCATGATGCACCGGCCGAATCCCCACGCGAGATCTTTCCCTTTGATCGACGTGATCGTCTCTCCCAATCGGGCGCGCCTCGAACTCAGGCATGTCACTTCGAATCTCCACAGCAACTGAAGGTGGCGTTTCGCGTGATGCAGAAACGGTTCCTCACCGCCAGACGAACTCGCGCCGTCCGACGGTCGAACACCTTCAAGGGCGGATCGCCCGCTCCCCCTCTATTGCAGCTCGAGGCCCGATGCGTCAGGGCAGTGCGTAGGCCACGAGCTCGCCGCCCAGTGTGGTCCCGGCTTGCGCGTGGCCTCCTGCCGCAATCACGACGTACTGCTTCGAGTCCTTCCGCAGGCGGTAGGACATGGGAGAGGCCTGCCCCCCAGCTGGCAGGCGACCCTTCCAGAGCTCCTCACCGGTCTCGATATCGAACGCCCGGATGTAGTCGTCCATCGCTGCCCCGATGAAGATGAGGCCGCTTGCCGTCACGAGTGGTCCGCCGAGGTTCGGCGTGCCCCAGTTGATCGGGATCGGGATCGGCGCGAGGTCGCGTACCGTTCCGAGGGTGACCTCCCAAGCGATTTCCCCGCTCTGCAGATCGACCGCAACGAGCTGCCCCCACGGGGGCGGCGTGCAGGGGATTCCGAGGGGGGAGAAGAGGAGTTCGCGTCGAAGCGCGTAGGGTGTACCCCGCTGAGGGGCGATCTCGACTCCCGGGTTCGCAGCGCGCTCACGCTCGTATTCTTCGGTCGGAATCAGCGTCACGATAAAGGCAAAGTTCGAGACGTTCGTCACGACAATCTGCCGCTCGGGATCAACGGCCACGCCGCCCCAGTTCGTGCCCCCACCGTTTCCCGGAAGGACCAGCGTCCCCTGAAGCGTCGGCGGCGTGAAGATCCCGTCGAAGCGAAGCGACTCGATCCACTTCCGGCAGGCGCGGCGGTCCCACGGCGTGATTCCCCACGCGTCCTCGGGTCTGAGCTCGCGTTGCCCGATTGGCGGAGGCTTCACGGGGAAGGGCTGCGTCGGAGAGAGCTTCTCGCCGGGTACCCCGTCCTGGGGAACGGGCCGTTCCTCAACGGGGAAGAGAGGCTCGCCCGTCTCGCGGTGAAGGACGAAGACGTGCCCCAGCTTGGTGGCTTGCATCACGGCGGGAATCTTTCGTCCGTTCCGCACAAGTGTGGTGAGTGCCGGCTGCGCCGGTACGTCGTAGTCCCACAAGTCGTGGTGGACGGTCTGGTAGGACCAGACCACCTCTCCCGTCGATCCCCGAAGCGCAACCACGGAGCTGGAATAGAGATCGAGCCCGTCCCGGTGCCCGCCGTAGTAGTCGGGAGCACTGTTTCCGGTCGGGACGAAGACTAGGTCGCGCTCCTCATCCACTGAGATGGCTCCCCAGACGTTTGCGGTTCCGAGGACGTAATCGGCCTCGGGTGAGGTCGTGGCTGCCGCATTCCGCTCGAATCCCGGAGGAACCGGATCCCAGCCCCAGCGAAGCGCCCCGGTGCGCACGTCGTACGCACGTACGACGCCGCTCGGTGCATCGGTGCGCGCGTTGTCCGAGACGGCGGACCCCACGACGACGAGGTCGTCCACGATGGCGGGCGCGGAGGTCACCTGGTACTCCCACAGCCACAGGATGGAGCCCACGCCGTGTGTGAGATCGACGATGCCCCGCTTGCCGAAGTCGGCGCAGGTTTTTCCCGTTACCGCGTCGAGGGCAATGAGGCGCGCGTCGTTCGTGGCAGTGATGATGCGTCGATGGCAGGGCTGGCCGGCTCCTCGCTCGGGATCAAGCCAGGTCGAGACTCCACGGCAGACAAGCTGGTTCGCGTAATGCCCGGAGAGGTCGACCTTGGGATCGTAGGTCCAGTGCTCTTCGCCGGTCTCCGGGTCGAGGGCGATGACCCGGTTGAACGGGGTGCAGAGGTAGAGCGTCCCGTCCACGAGGATGGGAGTGGCCTCAAATGCGGTCGTCGAGGGGATGTCCCCCTCGCCGTCCGAGAAGTCGCCGGTGTGATAGGTCCAGGCGACTTCCAGGTGGCGCACGTTTTCCGGGGTAATCTGTGTGAGCGGGGCGTAGCGCTCCCCCCACTTGGTGCCCCCGTAGTCGGGCCAGTCCGACGTCGGTCCTGAGAAGTCAATGGGAGGGGGGGCCTCGCAGGCGAGCAGCCAGACGCAGGCTCCGAGAATCGAGAAGACGTGGGAGAAGAAACGCTTCGGCTGATCGGGTCGCATTTGTGTATCCCCGCTATGTGTCGCGATACTGCTACAGCCCTGATGGTGCAAGTCGAGATTTCCCAAGTGAGACGTTCTCGATGGCTACATGGAT
>CP070725.1:849249-853123 GCA_020350845.1 Candidatus Bipolaricaulota bacterium | reverse complement strand
CGACTCCGCCGACACGCCCGGGGAGGGCGCCGCGGGACACGGCCTGCTCTCTGTGGGCCGTCGCCCGCCCGTCGACGGACGGGAGGAGCAGATCGAGCTCCACCTCCTCCGTCCCCCGGAACGCGACCTGCGCGCCTACCCAGTGGAGGTCCACCTCATGCAGCGCCTGCGTGACGACGAGCGGTTTCCCGACGCCGAGCAGCTGCACGCGGCGCTCGAGCGCGACATCCGTCGCGCGCAGCGGATCGCGTCGTCCACGACCGAGGTCCCGTCACGAATCGGCGGTTGAAAGCTCGTTCCACGCCTTCTACCATGTGCCGTGGCATGACAACGCTGGGCCTGGAGACAGCCGAGGCGATCGGTGGGGCCGCGGTCTGGGACGACGGCGGCCTTGTTGGTGAAGCCGCACTGGACCTGCCGTTGCAGCACGCCGAGCGGCTCCTGCCGATGGTCGAGAAGCTGCTCGCGGATTGCGGCCTCTCCAAGGGGGCGTTGCGCAGGATCGCGGTCAACCGCGGGCCGGGTTCCTACACCGGTCTGCGGATCGGCCTGGCGACAGCCAAAGGACTCTGTCAGGCGCTACGGATCCCACTCGTCGGGATCGACGGCACGGACGCGTACCGCGCCCGTGCCGAGACGAGCGATCGGGTCTGCGTCGTCATCCACGCGCGGAGGGATCGCTACTACGTGCAGCGGTTCTCGGAAGCGCGGCCGTTGGCAGCGGTGAAGCTCCGCACGGGCGATGAGCTTGTCCGCCGGCTATCGACGGCGCGCAGCGCGGAGACGATCATCGGGAGCGGTGTCTCCCGCTTGAGCGAGTCGCTCGAGGAACTTGCGATTCGCACGCAGGGCAGGGTACGGCTTGGGCCTCGGGCGCTGTGGCAGCCGTCGGCGGCTGCGATCGCGCGGCTCGGGCACGAAAGCACCGAGGGCGATGGGCTCTACGCCCTCGAGCCGCACTACGTCGAACCCGTGCTTGCGACGGCTGCATGAGATGAGGTGAAGGATATGGCAAACATCTGCGAGGTCTGTGGGAAGCGGCCGGTGGCCGGAAATGCCGTCAGCCACTCCGGCCGGAAGACGCGCCGGATGCGCGTTCCGAACATCCAGCGGGTCCACGCGGTGGTCGACGGCCGCCGCGCGTGGCTCCACGTTTGCACTCGGTGCATCAAGTCCGGCCGAGTGACCAAGGCGGGCTGACGTGACGCCCGACGTCGACGACGAGCGCGCCGACGGCGCGCCTCGCGGGGGATCCGGCGGCGACCCGCCCGCGGCTCCCGAGCCGGGGCAGATCGTCGCGGGAACCATCGCCGAGGCCGACAATCGTCGCCTCGTCGTCCACCTCGAGAGCGGCCATCGCGGGATCGCCCGCCTGGCGGGCGTCGAGCGTACATCCGGCGAGGGTAACGGACCGAAGATCGGCGATGCCGTACGCGTGCGGGTTCTCGGCGTCACCGCCGATCATCAGGTGCGCGTCGAGCTTCTCCTCGCCGAGGCGCAGGCTGCCGGCAGCGACTCCTTCGACCGAGAGATGGATCGGCTGTCGGACGCCCTCCGTCAGCAGTCGACCGCGGTGTCGGCACGCAATGCCCAGCGAAGCGAATCGATCGAGGGTCGCATCGCGGGGTGGATGGACGCGGCGAGCGCGGGGCTCGAACGGGTGCACGAGCATCGCAGCGACCGGCTGAGCAAGGAGTTCTACGACGAAGGAAAGGATGGGGGATCTCGTGCCCAGAGGCGCGGCAATCGTTGACGCCGAGCGGTGCAAGGGCTGCGGGCTGTGCATCGCAGCGTGCCCACAGAACGTTCTCTCGTTCTCCGGCGAACGGAATCGTAGTGGCTACGACGTCGCTCACATGGAGCGTGCGGAGGCCTGTGTCGGGTGTGCGTTCTGCGCGATGAGCTGCCCCGACGTCGCGATCACGGTCTACCGCGAACGCCCGGAGAAGGGGGAGGAGACCGATGTCTGAACGTCAGCTACTCCGCGGCAACGAGGCGATCGCCGAGGCGGCGATCCGTGCAGGCTGCACGTGCTACTTCGCCTACCCGATCACGCCGCAGGCCGAGCTCCTCGAGCATATGGCGGCCAACATGCAACGGCTCGGTCGTACGTTCGTGCAGGCCGAGAGCGAGGTTGCGGCGATCAGCATGGTGTACGGCGCGGCGGCCACGGGGGCACGGGTCATGACCTCTTCGTCGTCTCCGGGCATCAGCCTCAAACAGGAAGGGATCTCCTACCTCGCGGGGGCGAACCTCCCGGCGGTCATCGTCAACGTGGTCCGCGGCGGTCCCGGCCTGGGGAACATCGCTCCCTGCCAGTGCGACTACTTCCAGGCGACGAAGGGCGGGGGGCACGGCGACTACCACATGATCGTCCTCGCGCCGTCCACCGTTCCCGAGGCCGCGGAGCTCACCATGCTCGCGTTCGACCTCGCCGACGAGTATCGCACGCCGGTCATGATCCTCGCGGACGGAATGCTCGGACAGATGATGGAACCCGTGGCGCTACCGAATCCGGTGGACGTCGCCGACCTTCCCGACAAGCCGTGGGCGACCACGGGCGCCAAGGGGAGGGAGCCGAACATCGTTCTCAGCTTCGACCTCGATCCGCTCGTCCTTCGCGAGATGAACCTCGCCCTCCAGGAGAAGTACCGCCACATCGTGGCAAGCGAGATCCGACACGAGGAGACGCAGACGGACGACGCGGGAATCGTGATCGCCGCCTACGGTACGATCGCACGCATCGCCAAGTCCGTCGTGCGCGAGGCTCGCGCCGAGGGGATCAAGCTCGGGCTCTATCGACCGATCACCCTGTGGCCGTTCCCCTACGAGCCGCTGCGGGCGCTTGCGGAGCGAGCGCAGACGGTGCTCACGGTCGAGATGAGTGCGGGACAGATGTGGGAGGACGTGCGACTCGCGGTGGCGGAGCGCGCCGAGACCCCGTTCTTCGGGGAACTGGGGGGCGTCGTGCCCACCCCGCGAGCGATCCTGAACGAGGTGAGGAACCATGCCCGCTAGCGTTGAGAACATGGTCCAGGTCTTCGGACGCCCGGAGAGCCTGACCGACGCTCGATTCACCTACTGCCCGGGCTGTCATCACGGGATCATCACCCGCATCATCGCAGACACGCTCGACGAGCTCGGGATCGCGGAGCGCACCGTCGGCATCGCCCCCGTCGGGTGCGCCGTCTTCGCCTACCTGTGGTACCGCAGCGATGCGCTGCAGGTGGCCCACGGCCGGGCAAGCGCGGTCGCCACCGGCGTGAAGCGCGCGAACCCCGAGCTGATCGTCTTCTCCTATCAAGGGGACGGCGACTTCGCGAGCATCGGCACCGCGGAGTCGATCCATGCCGCGAATCGTGGTGAGAACATCACCGTGATCTTCGTCAACAACCAGGTCTACGGCATGACGGGGGGAGAGATGGCCCCGACAACGCTCGTCGGCCAGGCGACGACGACGACGCCCGCGGGGCGCGATCCTGCGCTCGTCGGCTACCCGATCCACTTCTCGGAGATGATCGCCCAGCTCGATGCGCCGGCGTACGTCACCCGGCAGGCGGTCTACGACACGCGCCGCATCATGGACACGGAGAAGGCGATCAAGAAGGCGTTCGCCAACCAGGTCGAGGGGGTCGGCTACTCACTCGTCGAGATCCTCGCGACGTGTCCCACCAACTGGCGTATGTCCCCGGTGCAGGCGAACCGTCACGTGGCGGACGTGGTGACCGAGGTCTTCCCCGTGGGCGACCTCGTCGATAGGAGCTGAGATGGAACGGTCGGTGGTGATCGCGGGCTTCGGCGGACAGGGCGTGATCCTCGCGGGCAAGATCCTCGCGCAGGCGGGGATGGACGAAGGACTGGAGGTCACGTGGCT
>CP070725.1:846534-849149 GCA_020350845.1 Candidatus Bipolaricaulota bacterium | reverse complement strand
GCAACACCGGCAATTCCCCTCATCACGTGTCGCAACATGGCACCCCCTTGGTTCCAATAGATCTCCGGAGCATAGCGCAAGCCATACTGCAGTGGCCAGTTGCCACACCGCAAACGTGCACTCACAATGTCTCCTCGGCCCCAGAGCGGGCTGCTCCGTCGGGAAGGAGAAGACGTGATGTGTCCGCGAGATCACCGAGTGACCGGCCGCGCCCGGCGGGTCTGGCGGTGGGTGACAGGCAGTTCCTTCGTCCTCGGACTGGTGAGCTTGGTGTGGTTCCTCTTGCGCACGGGCACGAAGCCTTCCCGTGCTGCATACCCCTGTCAGCGAGCGGCAGCCGCGCATGGAGGTGCGTGGCTCGTTACGTATCTTCTTCCGCTCCTCCCGTTGGCCGCTCTGCGCCGATGGGGAAGGAGCCGAGGACGGCTGGCCGCCCTCTGTCTCGCCTGCGGCCTGCTCGCCACGACGGCCTTCTGGATCGTGCGTCATCCTGTGGTGAGTGAGGCGCGCGCGTTCGTCCCCGAGGGACTCCGCCTCGAACTCGCGGAAGCGGCCGCGACCCGGGGGCCGGCGTCGGACGTCTTCGTGGTCAACGGAGCCACGGGAGACGGCGTGGGCGTGGAGACGCTCGTGCGGCTCATGGGGGCAAACGGAATCGCCTTCTACCGAACCGCGCGTCGCACCGACACGGGGTCGCCAGCCGGACTGATCGCCGGCGAGGACGTGGTGCTCATCAAGGTGAACGCGCAGTGGAGTGAGCGTGGGGGGACGAACACCGACCTTCTCGCCGCATTGATCGCCGCGGTGCTCGATCACCCCGACGGCTTCACGGGGGAGATCGTCGTCGCCGACAACGGCCAGGCGCAGTACGGGTCCTCCGGGAGTGGAGGATCCCTCGATTGGGCACGAAGCAACGCCGAGGATCGCTCACGATCGGCTCAGCGGGTCGTCGACGACGCCTCCGCGCGGGGAGCGGTGTCGACCTACCTGTGGGACACGATCACGACGCGCCGTGTAGAGGAATACGTGGACGGAGACCTCGAGGATGGCTACGTCGTGGAGGAGGATCGTGATCCCGAAACCGGTGCGCTCATCGCCTATCCGAAGTTCCGCACGGTCCACGGAACCTTCATCAGCTTCAAGCGCGGCATCTGGGACGAGGACACGGGAGGCTACGACTCCGAACATCTCCGGGTGATCAACCTCCCCGTGCTCAAGAGCCATTCGCTCTTCGGGGTCACCGCCTGTGTGAAGCACTACATGGGGGTCACGTCGGACAAGCTGACGGCGCGGCTCGGGGCGCGGGCTCACAACACGATCGGCGCCGGGGGCATGGGCACCCTGATCGCCGCGACGCGGGCTCCGACCCTCAACCTCCTGGATGCAATCTGGGTCAACGCGATGCCCGGTTCGGGCCCCGCGACCCGATATCGCCACGCGACGCGGCTCAACGTCATCGCGGCGAGCACGGACGCCGTCGCCCTCGACTACTGGGCCGCCAAGCACCTTCTGATGCCCGCCGCCGAGGCAGGAGGACACACGTACCTGTCTTCGATCGATCCGGACAACGCGAGCCGCTCTTCGTTCGGCGGATGGCTGCGAAGCTCGCGAGACGAGATCCTCGACGCCGGCCTCCAGGCCACAACTGACGAGGAAGCGATCAACGTCTACGTCTCCGACCTATGACGACGGAGACGGTAGGACCCGACGGCGCGCTGCCGGGGGCGCTGCACCGTATCGGAGAGGGTCGCACTGCCGAGATCCTTGCGTGGAATCCGGGGCAGGTGCTTCGGCTCTACCGACCGGGCTCCGCGCGGGCGTGGGTTCTCCGCGAGATGAACGTAACGCACGCCGTGCACGCCATGGGCCTGCCGTGCCCCGCCGTCTACCCTGCCGATACGGGTGATGGGCTCATCGAGCTCGAGGATCGCGTGGGGTTCGTGATGGAGCGGGTCGATGGCCCCACGATGATGGAAGATCTCGCCGCGAGGCCGTGGCGAGTGCGTCGTCACGCGCAATCCTTCGCACGCCTGCACGTCGAGATCCACAGCACACTCGCCCGCGACCTTCCTAGTCAGCGAGCTCGTTTCCATCGGATCCTGGACGGCCTGACTGACGACCTCGGGCCCGCCATGGTGAACCACATCCGCGACGCGATGCCCGATCCCGACGGCAGCGAACGTGTATGTCACGGGGACTTCCACCCGGACAACATCCTCCTCAGCCCAAGGGGGCCGATCGTGATCGACTGGGGCCCGGCGTCGGGCGGCCTGCCTGCAGCAGATATCGCGTGGACGCTCTTCCTCTTCCGCCATGGCGCAGCACCGGTGGATGCCTCACCGCGCACGCGCATCCTGATCGCGCTCTTCCGAGCGGCATTCTCTCGGACGTACCGACGTGCGTACTGCCGTGCGGCAGGACTCGACTGGGAGACGGTGACACACTGGAGCCCCGTCATCGCCGCCATACGCCTCGGAGACCGCATCCCGGAAGAGCGAGCGCCGATCCTCGAGATCCTGCGCGCCGCCTACGGCACGTCCTCCTGAATCGGGGAATCAAGAGCCGAACGCCGCCCGTGCTCGGGCGGCGTCCGTAACCCCATGCGAGGTGGGGAG
>CP070725.1:843648-846434 GCA_020350845.1 Candidatus Bipolaricaulota bacterium | reverse complement strand
CGACGAGGAACTCGTGCTGCATGACGAGCATGTCTCGTTCCCCGGGCGCGTAGCGCATTCGCACGAGCATGGCGTGGGCGAGCGCGTCGAGGAGGGTCGGCGTCCCCTCCGGGATCGCTTCGTCGGAGAACAGCCCGAGCCAGCGGAGACGGGCGATGACCGCACCGTCACGATCGACGGGCAGGAACGCGGCGATCTTCGCTTCGAGATCGCCGCCCGTGGCGCCGACGCACTCCGCGAGGAGATCGGCGTACGCTCTTCCCGACAGGTCATCCCGCGGAGCATCGTCGAGCAACCCAAGGGCCGCCACGGCGGCCATGGTCTCGCACCACCCGGGGTAGCGCAGCGTCCCGCGGAACATGTCACGGATCCCCGTGATTCCGTAGCGCTCGATGTACGGGATCGAGTCTCGATTGGGGTAGACCTCGAGGGTCCCGAAGCCTTCGACCTCGGACGTCCAGTGATGGGTGAACAGCTCCGCGCCAGGGATGTCGACAGCTTGCCCGTCGCGCAGGTAGCGCGCGGCGTTCCGCCCGGCGAGGAGGACGCCACGCGGAGCCCACGAGAACTTGTAGCCGAGGGGGTTCGTGTTCGCCTCCGGGGCGGGCAGCCCGCCTGTGTTCGAGGTGAAACCGACGAGGGGGAGCCCCTCGGCTCGCAGGCCGTCGATCACGGCCATCGCCGACATGTGGTCGATCCCCGGGTCGACGCCGATCTCGTTGAGGAGGATCACCCCGGCGTCCCGTGCCGGGCCGTCGAGGGCCTGCATCTCCTCCTTCACGTAGGAGGTGGTGACCATCGGGATGCCGTGCTTGACGCAAAGCCTTGCGACCATCGGGTGGTAGGCGTACGGCAGCAGGCTGATCGCAAGATCCGCCGCGGAGACCAGCTCCTCCACCGCTTCCGCCAGGGTGACATCAAGCCGGCGGGCCGCGCCATTTGCGGCCCCGGCCACCAGACGTTCGGCCTTCGACACGGTTCGGCTTGCGACGGTGACATGGAAGCCGTCCACGCCGAGGAGGTAGGACACCAGCGGGCCTGCCACCAGTCCCGCTCCCAACACGAGGACATCGCTCACAGTGCAGCTCCTTCGAACGCGAGATGATGCCGTCGCTCCCGCGTCGGCCGGACGATCTTACTGCTCTCTGAGATGCCGTTCGAGATCGCGATACGGGGCGGTGAGCTCACCGCGGTAGACGATCGTCGCCCGTATCAGCTCGGGGGGAAGACCGCACTGTTCGAGGGGAGCCTCGAGGTCCGCGGCGGCCACGGCGGGCACGTACTGCTTGAGGATGCCGCTGAAGTAGGCCGACGCCTCTCGGGGCAACTCGCTCGGGAGGATCTCCACCGCAAGGACCACAGGGCCGTCTCCGGCCACTCCCGGAAGTGCACGATCCCCGTCCGCATCGTAGACGTAGACCGGACGATCGGGCTCCGTGGCGTGCACCGTGATCTCGATGGCTCCTTCGACGTCGCAGCTGATGTCCCCGATGACGCGCAGCCGTCGATCGGGGCCCGCATCGCGCACCCACGCCTTGGTCACGAGGCGCGGCGCCTCCGGCGTCCAGTAGATGCAGTTCATCAGCACGTCAAGGTGCGGCAAATAGCGCTCGAACCGGGCTCGATACCGGTCGGGATGATCGAGGAACTCCTGCAGGGCGAACGAGGCGCCGGGCTCGCTGGGCTCGACGGTGTGCTCTTCGTGGAACACGACCTTGGCGACGGCGTGCCGGCCGGCGCGCGCGAGCGCTTCCCCGCGTTCCAGCTCTTCGGGATCGAGTTCGCAGATCGGGAGGAGATCGAGGATCTGCTGCGCTCCTCGGGAGACGTTTCCGTAGCCCGCCACGCCGACGGTGAGCGGTGTCAACGCCTCCGGAAGGCCATCACGGGCGATCGCCTCTCCGACCCTGCGGACGGCGGCCTTCGCGGCTTCCAGATCAGCGTACTGCGAAGCCTGTCGAAGCTCGGAGAACGGGCTCTCGATGCCTTCCACCGCGAGGCGTTGGCCGAGCGCCCACAGGGCGTCGATCATCCCTGCGAGACCGGCGTAGTTCCCGAAGAAGATCAGCCGCTTCCCTCGACCGTCCACGACGCGCTCGTAGTCGATGAGGGTGCAACGCCGTTTCATCAGCCGGGCGAGCATCGGCATGTTGTGTCGCTGCCCCTTGATCGTGTGCGAGAAGAAGACGTAGAGCGTGTCGTACGCGATCTTCTCGACGGGGATCTCCTTGAGGCCGATGATCCGCGAGCGATCGTCGAGCACGTCGACGACAGGGACCCCGACGTCGCGGTACTCCTCGTCCGTGAATGCTCGCTTCGCGGATCGCTGGACGACGAGGTCGACGCCGTCTGCGCGCAGTGCCGCAACATCCGCGGGCACGAGGGGCACACGCCGCTCCCACGCGTACATGTCCTCTTCGCGGATCCCGATCGGTTGCACCTCGCACCCCCTTCCTTCCCGTCCCGACCGCGCTCCTCAAGCCGCAGGACTATCGAAGTGGGTCCTGAGCCGGATCGCGGATCATCGGGCCGCCCACTTCTCGTGGACTCGCTTCCCTTCCTCCGTGAGGTAGAGCCAGTTGAACAGCGCGCGCACATCGTTGTGGAAGGTCTCGCCTGCCGACGTCAGCCAGGCGTTGACGCGCTCGAGGTTCTCTCTCATGGCGTCGGCGCTTGGAGCGCTTGCCAGCTCGTCCAGCCCGTCGACGATCTCCGTAGACGCGCCGAGCAGATCGAGCTCCTCCTGCGCCCAGTGCCACGGCGTCGGCCATACACCCGCCTGAAGG
>CP070725.1:837194-843548 GCA_020350845.1 Candidatus Bipolaricaulota bacterium | reverse complement strand
GGTCTTTGTCGATGTGGACGGCAAGCCCGGCCGTGTCCCGTTCTCCCCCTACTTGTTCACTCTCACGGCCGTGCAGCGTGCGGGCTACGAATTCGCCATCGGGCAGCGGGGGCCGATCGGCCTTCGTCGGGTGACCACGATGCGTGGTGTCACCGCAGCGCGGACCGAGATCGAGCACTGGCGCGACGACACGATCGACTACTTCGAGGTGTCTTGGGATGCCCTCGGCGGCCGCCCTGAAGGCGCGATCTCATTCTTCGTGTTCACCGCCGCGGTCCGACGCGACGGTCTCGAGGTGGTCATGGACCGCGCGCCGAACAATCGCCCGGAGGAGATCTCCGCGCCCTAGTCGCTCCACGCGGGGGCATAGTCCAACCCGCTGCTCGTAATCTTCACGGGCCCCGCGTCGTCGATCCCGACGACGTGGATGAACGCCGGAAGCGCATAGCCGGTGGACAGCGTGTAGACGAGCGATCGGCCGTCGGGTGACCAGCTCGGCTCCGTGGGTTCGTGATCAATGTCGCTTTGGGCATGGGAGATCCGGTCGCCTCCCGAGGCGCTAAGGGTCGACAGGGATCTCGTCGCCCCTCCGCTCGCGAACCGAAGCTCCCCGTACTCCACCGCGATGCGCTCGCCATCGGGGGACCACGCGGGGTGGGCGTAGAACAGGAGTCGCTGCCCGGTGATCGCGGACTGGGCAATCGTCTCCACGTCGCCGCTGGCGACCTCGACGATCCTCAAACTGATCGCGGTGAGCGCCCATCCGCCGGAGGTGATGCTGCGCAGCTCGTGGTAGGCGAGTCGACTCCCGTCCGGGGACCAGGTCGGCGCGTACAGCGACTGGATGCTGCTTCCGAGACGCGTCTCCTGTCCGGTGTCGAGATCGAGGACGTAGAGCTTGGGTCGATCCATGATCACGAAGATCCCATCGTTCTGATACCACGCATCGGGGACGCGTCCGCGGATGAAGGCGACGGCCGAGCCGTCGGGGGACCAGACGGGCCACGCCTCGTCTTCGTCCGTGTCGGTCAGCTGTACGACATCCGTGCCGTCGACGTTCATCGTGTAGATGTCGAAGTTCCCTCCGCGGTCGCTGACGAAGGCGAAGCGCGTGCGGTCGGGACCCCACGAGGGGTCGCGATCCTCTGCGGGGTTGCCTGTGATCCGCGTCTGTGCCGTTCCGTCCGCGTTCATCACGTAGATCTCCGCGTTCCCGTCGCGCTCGGAGACGAACAGGATCCTCGCATCCTCATCGGCGACGGCGACGGCGCCGATCACGAGCAGCAGACCGAGCGCGATTCCGTAGACCACCCACCGTTGCCATCTGGTTCCGCGTGCCGCGTTCATGGTCATCCCTCCAGCCGTGTGAAGTGAGTCACCCTAGGAGGCGCTCGCGGCCGCTGTCAAGTCCGGGGAACGTGGCTCGTGAGATCGGTCAGGCAGACGCGGGAAAGGGGATGTTGTCCACGAAGCGTGAGCGGAAGCGCTCGTCGCCGGAGAGCTCGAGGTACTCCACACCGCGCGCGATCTCCGCCGCGCGATCGAGCAGCCCTGGTTCCAGGAGGACGGCCGAGGCTCCGCGTCCGGCGGCGTTCCCGACGGCCTCGACGCGGCGTGGATCCACCTTGGGGAGGAGGCCCGTCTCGATGAGGTGCGCGGGGTGCGCTCGGCGCGAGAAGGCGCCGCCGACGAGAACGTGCGTCAGATCGGTGGCGCGGACGCGGCAGTGGCTCAGAAGGACCTCGATTCCGGTGCGCATCGCCGCCTTGGCGAGCTGAAACTCGCGGATGTCGGCCTGGGAGAGACGGACCGGCGGCGTCCCGTCGGTAAGGCGGAAGTTCGCATCCTTCGATCCTCCGTGGATGCGCGACGCAAGGCCGCCTCCCGGATCGATGAGTCGGCCTTGGCCGTTGATTCCCCCCGCGGCGCGAAGCTCGGCGACGGCGGCGAGGAGGCCGGTGCCGCAGAGGCCGATCGGCGGAGCATCACCGATCGTCGTCACGCGAACTCCTGCGCCTTGGATCTCGACGTCCTCGATCGCCCCGGCACTCGCCGTCATGCCGTCGGTGATCGACGCCCCCTCGAACGCCGGGCCTGCGGCGGTCGAACATGCCGTCAATCGCCCCTCCTGGGCGAGCACGATCTCCCCGTTCGTGCCCACATCGCGGAAGAGAGCCGCCCCCCGTGCCTCGTGAAGCCCCTGGTCGAGGATCCCCGCCACGATGTCCGCACCGACGTACGCGGAGACCGCGGGCAGTGTCGCAACCGCCGTCTCGGGCGCGAGGGCGAGACCGATCGCGGCGGCCGTCGTGCGCACCCCGTCCGAGAACTTCGGTCGGAACGGCGCGACGTCGATTCCCCGAGGATCGACCCCGAGGAGGAGATGGAGCATCGTGGGGTTGCCGACGACGACGGCTCGGCGGATCCCCTCGCGTGTCATGTCCGTCCCCTCGACGAGGTCGTCGACGAGGGCGTTGATCCCTCGAACCACAGCGTGTTGCAGCTCCCGGAGGCCGTCTTCGGGAGACCGCCGGACGTGCGCGATGCGCGAGATCACGTCGGCCCCGTAGCCTCGCTGAGGGTTCCGCGCCGCCGCCGCACCGAGGCTCGCCCGCGCCTCGAGGTCGTAGCCGTAGACGGCGAGGGTGGTCGTGCCGATGTCGACCGCGACACCGAGGGGGTGTGGGGAGCCGTCGCCCTGCGGACGGCCCGAGCGGCGGACGTCTTCGGCCTTCTGGTCGAGGCCTGCCGCGACGCGTCGCTCGATGATCGTCTCGTGTTCGACGGCATGCCGGCAGGCGAGTCGCCATCCCTCCGTGAGCCTTTCCGGGGCAAGGAGGGCGCGGTCGGCGTCGTCCGGCGCGGGGGGCGCCTTCGAGAAGCGAATGCAGCACGCACCACAGCGACCTTCCCCGCCGCAGGTGCTGTCGACGGGCAAGCCACGCTCGCGCAGCAGGTCGAGGAAGCGCTGCCCGACCTGTGCGTCGACAGAGATCCCTTCCGGACGGATGTCGACCCGTACGGTCTTACTGCTGTCCTTCACCGTGCTCCCTTCCGCAACGGTCCGTCTGGCTACGTCGACGGTTCCCGCGCCTGCGACGCGCGATGATGTCCGATGTAGCCCATGCAGTACTCATCGACCCCCACCAGGGCACGAGCGGCACAGAGGGTGGCCATCAGCTCGCGATCGGTGGGGTCGAGGATCGCGCCATCGAGTCCCGCCGCGACGAGCAGCGCGAGGTAGGTACGGTTGAGCAGCCGTCGACCTGGAAGGCCGAAAGAGACATTGCTTACGGCGACCAGCGTCTTCACGGCGAGCTCGTCACGCACGCGGCGCACGGCGTCCAGTGCCGCCCGACCCTGGGTCGTGTCGCTCGCCACGGACATGCAGATCTGGTCGACGTAGAGCCGTTCCGGATCGACGCCCCGTGCGGTGCACTTCTCGAGAAGCGCTGCCGTCTCCGCGACGCGGTCGTCCGCCGTCTTCGGCATCCCCTTCTCCCCCATGGCGAGTCCGATGACGTCACATCCCCGGTCGGCCGCGATCTCGATCAGCGGGAGCTTGGACGGCTCGTTGCTGATCGAGTTCATCATCGGAGCGGCGGAGCAGGCGGCGATCGCCTTCTCCATGACGTCCGGGTCGGAGGTGTCGATTCCGAGGCACGCGTCGGTGCCGAGTTCGTCCTCGACGATCTCGATCAGCCACAGCAGGCCCTCGAGCTCGCGATCCGTCGACCCGCCGGCATTGAGGTCGATGACGTCGGCTCCCGCCTCGTGTTGATCTCTCGCCAGACGACGGATGAAGGTCTCGTCCCGCGCGGCAAGAGCACTGCCGACTCGAGATCTCGTCGAGTTGATCAGCTCTCCAACGATTCGCAGCATAGCTCACGCTCCTGGCGGCGGTGCCGCCCCGTGGATCCTGGGGCGAGGGACCGGGACGGAAGGCGATCCGGGTCTCGGCTCCCCCTCAATGGTAGTACTCCGAATGGTTGATCCGCTGGGCCCACATCTCCATCCGCGGTCGCAGGTGCATCACGATCGACCGTGGCTCCCAGAGACCGTCCGTCGTCAATCCCTGGTAGATGGGGTACGCCTTCAGCGCCTCGTAGACCTCAAGGAGCTTCACGTCCCGCCGTCCCTTGGCCTCGACGGCGTTGTCGTCTCCCTCGATCGCCTCCTCGAACGCCTTGGCCGTTGCGGCGAAGTCGTCGATCATCGCGAGGATTGTGAGCCCGTCGCGGATGCGGACGAGTTCCGGGTAGGCCTCCGGTCCTGCTGCGGCATCGAACGCATCTCGCGCAAGCAGGAGATCGTCCCGCTTCCGGTGGTGCCAGTAGGCCTCGAGGCGCCCGATCGCCTCGGCGATCGCCTCGCCCTCTTCGGCGCTCTTCGTCAGATAGGCCGCCGCGCCGTCCAGCAGTTCCTGACGACCGAGGTCGGGATTCCAGGCGAGCCGCATCGAGAAGTAGTCGGACAGGAATCGTCCCGGCGGGGCGAGCCGGCATGTGGACACGCCGGCCACCGGCAGAGCCTTGGTGTAGGCGATCTCGCTGAGGGTGTAGTCCAGGAACGGCTTCGGAAAGAGGCTCAGCCGGTCGAGCATCCCGAATTCCTTGTCCATGAAGAAGAGGAAGTTGCGCGACTCGAAGCCGCGCTTCGGCGCCTCGGCGAGGATCTCGATCGAATCGTGGTGCGACAGCCGCGGCCCGAACTCGACGTCGGTTTCCATTTGGTTCACGCTGAGATCGGTGAACACCGTCCCCTCGGGCATGCCGTCCAGGAGCTGATCCTGAATTCGATCGAGGTTCTTGATCTCGGTCGTCGGCGGGTAGATTCCGCGAAGCGCGGTGAAGAAGCCGGACAGCCAATTCCAGAACACGACTTCCGCGTCGGGGTTCCGCTCTTTGAGGGCGGAACCTAGTTCGCGAACCGCGTCGAGCCAGACCGCCGCGGTGTCCGGCCGGCACTGGTCGCACAGGCACCATCCCAGGGGCTCGGTCACCATGACCTCGATCCCGTCGAGGCCCTCCAGGGCCTCGAACGACTGGCGGTGGAACTTCATGATGAGGTCTTTCGCCTTCGACCAGCACAGGGCGAGGCCGAAGTAGCCACGCACCGCTTCCGTTCGGAGCTCCGGGTGGTCCCAGAAGACCTGGGTCGGCACGTGGTTGTAGGCCGTCATCACATTGACCTTCATCCCGTGCTCGTGGGCGTAGCCGATGGCTCGAGCTTGCTCAACCATGCGCCAGCGGCCCTTGTACGATTCCGGAACGTCGGGGTGATACGGGAAGACGCCGAGGATCGATAGGCGATTCACGTTGAGTGAGCGTGCGAAGTCGATGTACTCCTTCCAGTCTTCGAACGTCCAGGTCTCTGGCGTCATCTTCGACATCCCCATCGCGTACGAGGCCAAGGAAGCGCGGCGGTCTTGCCAGTACGGAGTCTCGGTGATGGCCCAGCTCGTGGCGAAGGGGTTCCGGCAGTGCCGGTGTCGGGCCTCCATCAGCAGTCCGTAGACCCCGTTCGCGGCGCCGGCGTCGGAGTTCGCCTCGATGCGGATCCGTGCGTCGGATTCCGAACGAATGGCGTAGCCTTCATCCCCCAGCGACGGGTCGCAGCCGGGGGCGACGACAACGTCGACGGCGGCTCGCGGAGGGACGGCTTCCCATGTTGGCCATTGCGCTTCGAGGCGGGATGCCGCGCGGATCACCTGGGTGTGGAAACGCGACCGCTCGCCGCACTGCCCCTCTTCGGCAGAGACGCGCAGTACCTTCTGATCGCTCATCGTTCCCTTCTTTCCATAGGTCGAGGGAACAGTGGTCGGGATCGTGATCGAGCAGGAGACACTGGCGGGCTGCAGTCTACGTCACCCCGCCGAGCGGGGCAAGCCGACGGGCGGACCCGCGTGTTGCCGCGAATTGTCGTGACCAGCACGGGATGTATACTGTGCCTTGCCAGCAACATCCCGGAGTAGACTCCGTTGCACCGCTCTGACGGACGGAAGGTCGAGGATGGCCGCAGGAAGCCCTCTGCGGACAGTCGGTTTTCGCGCCTAGCGTTCCACGGGAAGAGAGGAGTGGTCAACGATGTTCGAGCCGAATCCCGATTTCGACAGGCTTCGTCGTGCGCTGCTTTGTCAGGAGCCGGATCGAGTACCGACAGCTGAGGTCTATGTCGATCGTCCGGCGAAGGAGGGCCTTCTCGGCAAGCCCGTGGATACGCTGCCGAGGAGCATCGAGTTCTACCACGCCGCGGGCTATGACTACTACGGGTTGCGCTTCAGCTACGCGGACGATTTCCACGTGGGGGATTTCAGCAAGTCCGGACGTGGCGACGCGACGTTCACCCAGAGCG
>CP070725.1:831093-837094 GCA_020350845.1 Candidatus Bipolaricaulota bacterium | reverse complement strand
TCGAGGCCGCGAGCCCGCAGGGAACGGGAATCACCGTCAACATCGACCGTGACACCTACTTCTACCGTTCGCGGCTGTTCGACCACGGGAAGATCCTCGTCGGCGAGGAGGACGGGAAGATCGTGGGGGTCATGGCGTACGCGCTGAAGGACGTCTTGCTCGGCGGGCATCCGACACGGGTCGCGTACTTCTACGACCTGCGCGGAGACGCCTCCTATCGCAGGAGCATGAAGCGCGGTCTGTTCCGCATGTGGAAGACGGTCCAGTCCGAGGTCCACGACGCGGGAGTCGAGATCCTCTACGGCCACGTCAAGGCGGACAACGAGGACTCGATGCGCGTATCGACCAAGGGCGGCGCGCGCCCGGCGGCGCAATCGTGCATCCTCACACTGCCCACGCTCTCGGGTCGAGCTCCTTCCGTTCGGCCGGAGCCGGTCGAACTCGCGGAGGCCGCCGCCGCCGTCGAAGCGGCGGCGGGGGAGCGCGACATGAGGCCGGTCGACGTCGCGCAGCTCTACGCGCGAGGCGCCGCACACGGCTACTTGAGTGCCGTGTACCGCCTGGAGAACGGGAGGTCGAGGGCCCAGATCAGCGTGTGGGACACGACCTCCATCTACCGCGGGAAGGTCTTGCGGATGCCCTTCTGGCTTCATGCGCTGGGAGGGGTGCTCAATCCTCTCGCGCGGCGACTCCCGGTCCCAAGGATCCCCACGGTCGGGCAGCAGATCACCTACTGGCAGCTGTTCGACGCTCTCTGCGAAGGTCCGCACGGGAAGCGCACCCTCCGCCGTCTCATCCAGTGGATCTGCCACGAGGGCTTCCGCCGCGGGATCGACATCGTCATGCACTTCTACTACGACCCGGATCCGTCGTTCGAGGTGCCACGGTTCGTGCCCTCGAAGACGATGAAGTACCGAACGATGGTCGTGCCCTACGGCGAGGCCTTCCCCAAGCCGCCGCTGTACCTCGACATCCGCGACGTCTAGGCCGCAAGGCGGTAGCCGAAGCCGCGCACCGTCACCACCAATCTCGGATCGGCGGGATCGTCCTCGATCTTCTTGCGCAGCAGGTAGACGTACTTCTGGACATCCTCGGCCGACGCGACGGTGCTCCCCGGCCACAGCCGCGCGAGGATCTCCTCGTCCGAGAAGACGTGTCCCCGCCACGAAGCGAGCAGTGCCAACAGCCGATACTCCTTCGGAGAGAGGCGGACGAGGCGACCGCGAATGGTGACCTCCTTCCGCGAGTCGTCGATCACCACCAGCGGCGCGTCTTCGAGCGGTGCATGGCTGCGTCTCAGGACCGCCTCGATCCGCGCGCGGACCTCGGCGAGCTGAAACGGCTTGCGGACGAAGTCATCGGCCCCGGACGCGAGCCCGCGGACGACATCCTCGGAGCGACCGAGCGCCGTGACGATGATCACCGGAGTCGATGCTCGCTCGCGGATCCGCTCGAGGATCTCCCAGCCGTTCATCCCGGGGAGACGGACATCGAGCAGCATGATGTCGGGCGAGAGACGATCGTGGGCCTCGACAACCGCATCTCCGTGCTCGACGACCGCTGCCTCGAAGCCCTCGCCCTTGAGGTAGCTCGAGAGGATCCTCGCGATGTCGCGATCGTCTTCGCAGATCAGGATTCTCGGCATGGTCGAGCGTTATGCGTCGGGCTCGTCCTTCGACTCCGCCTCCTGCGCCTCGCGGCTACGGCGGAGGTAGGCGGGCACATCGTAATCGCCGTCCGCGGGAAGCCGCTCGCGCTTCACCGGGACGCGCCGCTCCCGCTCCTCCTCCTTCGGCTCCCCGAAGTCCGCGGCGATGACCGTGATCTGAACGCCCCTGTCGAAATCGTCCTGGACGACGGCACCGAAGACGAGGTCACACTCGGTGGCGGCGACCTTGCGGATCAGATCTCCCGCTTCCGTGACCTCCCCGAGGGTGAGATCCGGCCCGCCGGTCACATTCATGATCATCCTCCGCGCTCCGCGGATGGACCCTCCCTCGAGGAGCGGGTTGTTGCACGCAGCGCGCGCCGCCGCCGCGGCGCGCTGCTCGCCGTCCGCGGACCCCATCCCCATCATCGCCTCACCGGCGCCCGACAAGAGGCTACGGATGTCCGCGAAGTCGAGGTTCACCAGGCCGCGAACGGTGATCAGGTCGGAGATGCCGCGCACACCCTGATGGAGGATGCTGTCCGCGAGCTCGAACGCTTCGGTCATCGCGAGACCGCGGACCGAGGATTCGAGGAGGCGATCGTTGGAGATCACGATGAGCACGTCGGCTGCGTCACGCAGCCGCGCGAGTCCGGCCTCGGCACGCCCCATCCGCACAGAGCCCTCGAAGGTGAACGGCTTGGTGACCACGCCGATGGTGAGTGCGCCCTCCTCACGAGCGAACTCCGCGATCACGGGGGCCGCTCCGGAACCGGTCCCGCCACCGAGGCCGGCGGTGACGAAGACGAGGTCCAGCCCGCGAACGAGCGTCGCGAGCTCCCACTTCGACTCGATCGCCGCCCGGCGCCCCTTGTCTTCGTCTCCTCCGGTCCCGCGCCCCCCCGTGATGTCGAGGCCGAGCTGGAGTGTCTCCGACGCACTCGTCACCCCGAGGACCTGCTTGTCGGTGTCCACGGCGACGAGCCGGACTCCCTGGAGCTGCTCGCGATGCATGCGATCGACGGCGTTGATCCCCCCGTCGCCGACGCCGAGCACTGCGATTCGTGCCGCCACGCGGGACGGACCGTCGTCTTCCTGCGCCTGCTCGATGAGCGGCGGCTCTCCGATGACGACCTCACGCGGGCCGATCGTCTCTTCGACTGCGCGTGTGAGGCGATCGATCTTCTTCAGGCAGTAGTCCTTCTTGAACTCGCTCTCGACGCGGACCTCGATGCGCTCCTCGTCGAGAACGATCCACCGAGGATCTTTCGGCAGGCAGGCACGAAGGATGTGGTCATCCACCGCCGCCAACACGTCACGCCACAACTCTCGTGGCGTGCGGTTCCCCCCACCTCGCCCCTCGTTCTCTGACATCCTCTCCACTCCTCATACCATTCTGGCGACCGACACGGCAAAAGTCAACAGCACTAGAGCGCTTCGGGCCTGTGCTGTTGTCCCCGGCGGGTCGTTCCTCTACCCTCTCGGGCATGAGCTGGGATGCGGTGTGGGATGTTCTGAAGTGGGTGCTCGCGGCGCTGGCAGCGGGGTTCGTCGGGCAGTTCGGCCGCGTGCTCGCGATGCGCATCATCCATCGCCGACGCGCGGCTCAGGCCACCCTGGAGGCGTCGCCGCCTGCGCGGGAGGAACCCCCGACATCCGACGAGCTTCGTGCCCTGCAAAAGATCGAGAAGAAGCGGGCGAAGGCCGAAGTGAAGCGGGCGAAGAAGGCCGCCGACGGCGAGGGGGGAAGCTCGTCAGCGAGGCCAGACGAAGGCTAGCTCTTCTCCTCGTCGGCGGCGGCAACGACCTGCTTACCGTTGTAGTAGCCACAGCTCGGGCAGGCCCGGTGCGGCAGCTTCAGCTCATGGCAGTGCGAACACTCGAGCGCGGGCGATGCGCTCACGCGTCGATGCGCCCTGCGCATCCGCGCCTTCGATCTCGAGGTTCGATACTTGGGAACGGCCATGGGATCTCCTTCGTTCGGGTCGAATGCCGAGCGCGCATTCTAGCGCACGCCCCCCGGCGGCGCAAGATCGAGGAGAAACGTCACCGGGCCGTCGTTCGTCAGCTCCACGTCCATCCTTGCCCCGAAGACGCCGACCTCGGGCGGGCGGCCGCGGTCGCGGAAGGCGGCGACGAGGCGGTCGATCACCGCGCGCGCGACCTCGGGCGTCGCCGCACCGTCGAAGCCCGGTCTTCGTCCCTTGTGGGTATCGGCGCACAGCGTGAATTGCGAGACGAGGAGGAGCTCCCCGTCGACATCCTCCAGCGAGCGATTCATCCGGCCTGCGTCGTCGGCGAAGATGCGTAGCTCGCAGACCCTTGCGGCGACTCGTCCGAGATCGAGGGACTCGTCGTCCGGTTCGACGCCCCCGAGGAGGAGTAGCCCTGCGCCGATCGAGCCGGCGACGTCGCCATCGACGCGAACGCTGGCACGAGAAACCCTCTGCAGGACGATGCGCACGGCTACTCCTCGGTGGACAGGTCGTCGACGAAATCGACGACACGCTGGAGATCGTCCTCCGACAGGGAGGCCGTGCGCGAAAGGATCACCGCCTGCAGACGTTCGCGCGCCACCTGCTCCTGGATGCGATGGTGATAGGCACGTTCGACGAGCCGCGGAGCGCGGCGGTTCGCCGCGCGGTCGATGTAGTTCACCCGCCATTCGGGAAAGCCGTTGAGGATCGACTTCGCCTCCTCCACGAGGTGGCGGAGATTGGGACGCCGCGTGTCGAAGACGCCGTTGATGTGATTCGCCAGCTGCTGGTTGTCGGTGAACACGATCACCGAGTCGGGCCCGTGCCCGTGCGCGAGCCGACAGCCTTCGATCAACGCGCGGTACTCCGCGACGAGTGACGTCGAGCGGCCGATCAGCCGCGAAGCCTCCTGCACGACGTTGCCCTCGGTATCGGTGATCACGATACCGATCGCCGCATCGCCGGGCTCGCCTCTTGCCGTCCCATCCACGTAGACGAAGAGCTTGTCCATGATCAGCGGTTGGGTCCACCAGGATTCGAACCTGGGACCGACCGGTTATGAGCCGGCTGCTCTGCCCCTGAGCTATGGACCCGCGAACGCACTATAGGAGCCCTCCAAGAGGCTGTCAAGCACGATGAGATCGCCCTTTTCAGTTGCCCGCCACGCTTCCAGTTCCTACCATGACGCGATGATCGCCGAACCATGGGGACGAAGAGGCGCCCGCTGCGCCGCTCGGTACGGGCTGCTCGCCGGTGTCCTGGTCGTGACGTGCCTCCTCGCAGCGGCCGCCGCGGAGGACTTCTCGGCGCTCGACCGCTTCCTCGAGGACGCGGCGGAGACGATCGGCAGCTGCGGCCTGCGGCTGGTCCGCGACGGCGACGTGCTCTACGAGCGGGTCGTCGGTGGCTTCGCCGTCAATACCGTCGTTCCCGTGTACTCCGCCTCGAAGTGGTTGTCGGCGGCGGTCGTCGCGGCGCTCGTCGACGGCGGAGCGCTGACGCTCGATGACCTCGCCGCCGATCACTTCCCCGCACTCCATGTCGAGGAGTCGCCGATCACGCTCCGCCACCTGCTTACGCACACGTCAGGGCTTCCCGGCGAAGTCCCGGACGACGGATGCACGGACACGATGGCGCTCCAGTCGTGCGCCGACCGGCTCTCTCGGCTCCCCGTGCTCACGGCCCCAGGAAGGGTCTTCGCGTACGGCGAGGTGTCGATGCAGATCGCCGGGGCGATCGCCGAGCGCGCCGCCGATTCCGGGTGGCATGAGCTGTTCGCGGCGAGGATCGCCGATCCCTTGGGAATGCACGAGACGGACTACCACGCGTTCGCCGCGACGACCAATCCCGTCATCGGGGGAGGGGGCCAGAGCACGCTGCGCGACTACAGCCGGTTCGTGACGATGCTTCTCCAGCGGGGGCGCTACGACGACCGGACGATCCTCTCGCCGGAGGCGGTGGATCTCCTTCTCACAGACCAGACTCCGGAGATAGTCTACGGTCCGGAGCACGGGGTCGGCCTCGGCTGTTGGCGCGAGCGTGTCGATCCCGAGAGCGGGGAGATCCTCCTCGCATCCGCCCCGGGCGCGAACGGGTTCACCCCGTGGGTCGACTTCGAGCACGGGGTCGCGGGAGTGCTCGCGGTGGACGGAGACGGGTCCAAGGTGCGCCCGATCTTCCTCGAGCTGCTCCTGCTGCTGGACGATCTCCTGGAGACTCGCGACCCCGCGCCGGACGGCTAGTCGACCGTGAGCGTCTTGCTCAGATTCCGTGGAAAGTCGGGGTCGATTCCCCGCGCCACGCTCATGTGATAGGCCACGAGCTGGGCCGGAACCGTTGCCAGGATTGGAGACAGGAAACGGTCGCTCTCTGGCAC
>CP070725.1:824407-830993 GCA_020350845.1 Candidatus Bipolaricaulota bacterium | reverse complement strand
TGCGGGAGGCGGGATTCAACCTCTTCAACCTGCGCTCGGAGGACGTTTACGTCGATCTTCTCACGGATTCCGGCACCGGCGCGATGAGCCAGGAGCAGTGGGCGGCGATGATGCGCGGCGATGAAGCCTACGCCGGGAGCCGCAGCTACGAGCGATTCGCGGACGTCGTTCGCGAGATCTTCGGCTTCGCGTTCTTCCTCCCCACGCACCAAGGCCGGGGGGCGGAGAATGTCCTCTTCTCGTCCGTGGTGTGCGACGGCCATGTCGTGCCGAACAACATGCACTTCGACACCACGCGGGCCAACATCCTCGCCAACGGGGGGACTCCCGTGAACCTTCCCCTCGATCTCGCGCTCGAACCGGCGGCGGAGCACCCGTTCAAGGGGAACATGGACGAGGAGAAGCTGCGCGCGCTGATCGCGGAGGTCGGCGCCGACCGGATCCCCGTCATCCTCGTCACGGTCACGAGCAACAGCGCGGGGGGACAGCCGGTGTCGATGGAGAACATGCACCGCATCTCCGCGATCGCCCGTGAGCACGGGATCCCGTTCTTCCTCGATGCCTGCCGGTTCGCCGAGAACGCGTACTTCATCCGCGAGCGCGAGGCAGGGTACGAGGACGCGTCGCCGATCGATATCGCCCGCGAGATGTTCGCCCTCGCCGATGGGGTGACGTTCAGCGCGAAGAAGGACGGGCTGGCAAACGTCGGCGGTCTGCTCGCGATGAACGACCGTCGGCTGTTCGACGTCGCCCGCGAGCGGCTGATCCTCATGGAAGGCTTCCCCACCTACGGCGGGCTGGCGGGACGCGATCTCGATGCGATCGCTGTCGGCCTCCGGGAGGCGCTCACGCTGGACTACCTGCGCGACCGCGTGGGGCAGGTGCACTATTTGGGCGACGGGCTGCGCGCAGCGGGGATCCCTACGGTGCGACCGCTCGGCGGTCACGCCGCGTACATCGATGTCCTCGGACTGCTTCCCGACTTCCCCCGGGAGCTCTTCCCGGCGCAGGCCGTGGCCGTGGGGCTGTACGCCGAGGGCGGCGTGCGCGCGGTCGAGATCGGAGGCGTGATGTTCGCCGAGGCCGATGCCTCCGGTGGGATCGCGTTCCCCCCGCTCGAACTCGTACGCTTGGCGATTCCACGGCGGATGTACACAGAGGAGCATCTCGATGCGGTCATCGCCGCCGCCGCTGCCGTGCGCGACCGGGCGGGCGCCCTCCCCGGATATCGCATCACGGAGGGGGAGGGGCCGTTGCGACACTTCATCGCGCGTTTCGAGCCGGTGGACCGCTGAGCGCCGATGTCCGCCACGATGGGCCAAGCGGCCGCCCTTCTGACGACGGTTCTGTGGTCGTTCACCTACGTCTTCTTCACCATCGCGGTGCGCCGGATCGGGGCATCCGCGCTCAACCGGCTGCGGCTCGCCGCCGCGCTCGGGCTGCTGCTGCTCGCCCATCTCGTCGTCTTCGGGACGCCCGTACCGTTCGGCGCGGAGGCGAGTCGCTGGCTGTGGCTGGGCCTCTCGGGCGTGATCGGCTTCGCCGTCGCCGAGGCGCTCCTCTTCCGAAGCCTGTACCACCTTGGCGCGCACCGCACCTCGCTCCTGATGACCTCCGCCCCCGTGTTCAGCGCGCTGCTCGCCTGGGGCGTCCTCGGCGAGCGGCTCTCCCCGGGGCAGATCGCCGCCGTCGCGGTGACGCTTCTCGGGATCGTGGTCGTGCTCTGGAGGCGGGGGAACGGCGACGACGGACGTGGGGCGGCATGGTGGCTCGGGATTCTCTTCGCCGTCGGCGCGGCGGCCGCGCAGGCGACGCGCTACATCCTCTCCAAGCGGGGGATGGACGGCGGCTTCCCGGTGCTGTCGACGAACGTCCTCCAGATCCTGTGTGCGACGGTCACCATCTGGCTGTGGACGGCCGTGCGCGGGAGGCTGCGCGCGACGCGCGACGCGCTGCGGACGCCGGGGGCGATGCTCCCGATGCTCGCCGGCGCGACACTCGGACCGTTCCTCGGCGTGACGCTGTCGCTGGTCGCGTTACGCGCGGCGCCCGTCGGGATCGCGTCGACGCTCCTCGCCCTCCCCCCGGTGCTGTTGCTCTTCCTGGAGCGGGTCCTCTTCCGCGTCCCGATCCGTCCCCAGGCGCTCATCGGGACGGCGATCGCCGTCGGCGGCGTGGCGATGCTCTTCATGTTGTAGTCCGCCGAGCGCGGGGACGAGGATCCCGAGCACGATGAGTACGCCCCCCGCCCACTGGAGTGCCGCGAGACGCTCCCCGAGGAGAAGGACCCCGAAGAGCGCGGCGAAGACCGGCTCCGTCGTGAGCACGATGGCGGTGTAGCTCGCGGTCGACAGCGCCTGGAAGCGGTTCATCACATAGAGCGCAATCGCCGTCGCCGCGACCCCGGTGATCGCAACACCGCGGGCGAACTCCGCGCTGAAGGCGATCGGTGCCCGCTCCAGCGTGACGGCGCCGATGACGCTGAGCACGGCGACCACCGCGATTTGCACGAACAGCAGGTGGAGGTAGTCCATGCGGCGCACGTAGTGGTCGACGAGGAGGATGTGTGCCGCGAAGCTGACGGCGCAGCCGAGCGTGAGCACATCGCCCAGGTTGATCGTTCCACCGAGCCCGTCTCCTCCCGCGGCGAGGAGAACGAGCCCGGCGGTGGCGAGCGCAACGCCGATCCACACGCGCCTCGCCTCTCGACGGCGCAACAGCAGCCCGCCGAGCACCGGGACGAGGACGACATACAGCCCGGTGATGAGCCCGCTCTTCGCCGCCCCGGTGAACTGCAACCCCCATGTCTGCACGGCGTAGCCGAGGAAGAGCGCGACCCCGATCCACGTACCGGCGAGGAGCTCCCGGCGGCCGATATCGCGAAGGCGCCGCAGAAGAAGCACCGCGAGGAGGACCGTCGCGAGCGCGAACCGAACGGCGAGGAACGTCAACGGCGGCGTTCCCGCTACGATCTCCTTGACGATGACGAAAGTCCATCCCCACAGCGCCGCCATCGCGACGAGTGCGACCGCCGCGACTCCTCTCACTGCGAGCCCTTCGGCAGCCTCCCGCGGACGGCGATCGGAGCGGGACCGGTGAGATCGACCACCGCAGACGCGCTTCCGCGCGTACCGCCGTCATCGATCAACACGGCGACCTCGGGAAACGCGGAGGCGATCGCGTCCGCGGTGAGTAGCGGATCCTCTCCGCGGCGATTGGCGCTCGTTCCGAAGAGCGGTCGGCCGACGGCGGCTAGGATCTCGCGGAAGAACGGATGGTCCGGGACGCGAAGCCCGACGACGCCTCGGGCGACGGAACAGGACGGAGCCTCCGCCGTCGCCGGGAGGAGGACGGTGTACGGCCCGGGGAGCCAGCGCTCGATCCATCGACCGGCGATCGCGCTCACCTGCGCGAATCGTTCGATGAAGCCCGTGGACGGAAGATGGAGTGAGAACGGCTGCTCCTGGGGACGCTCCTTGAGCGCGCGCACGCGGGATACCGCCTCCGTCCACGGATCGCCGCCGAGCCCGTAGATCGTGTCTGTGGGAAAGGCGACCATGTCGCCTCGATCGAGGCTCGCGTCGATCAGCCCGGGAAGACGCGGGTCGTCGAACGGGATGCGGATCACGGTCACGCGCTCACGAAGCGGATGACGTCGCCGTCCCGCACTTCATAGTCGTGACCCGCGCGGTGGACCGCCCCTGCCTCGCGCAGCGCCTTCTCCGATCCTGCTTCGAGCAGCTCCTCGATCCTCATGACGTCTGCGATGACGAACCGCTGCTCGAAGTCGGAGTGCACCCGGCCTCCTGCCTGTGGCGCGAGCGTCCCCTCGGGGACCGTCCAGGCGCGAACCTCGGGCCCCTCGAAGGTGTAGAAGGTGACGAGGCGCAGCAGGTCGTATCCCGCACGGACCAGGCGATCGAGGCCGGTCCGCTCGAGGCCCCACTGAGAGAGGAACGCGAGCCGCTCTTCCGGGTCGTCGGCGGCGTCGACGATCTCCGCTTCCACGCGGCCGCGGATCGCGACGAACGGCGTGCCTTCCTCGGCGGCGACCGACTCGACGGCCTTCCGATGGGACTCGCCGTCGTCGTCTCCGAGGTTTGCGACGAAGAGGACGGGCTTCGCCGTCAACGGCGCGGCGTCGCGCAGTCCGTCGTGGATCTCGTGCGGGAGTTCTTGCTTGCGTAGAGGGATGCCCCTCGCGATCCCGTCGTGCAGTTGCTCCCACGCGGCACGCCGTGCCGCCGCGGTGCGATCGCTCCCCTTCGCCTGGCGACGGGCGCTCTCCACGATCCGCCCGATCGTCTCCAGATCCTTGAGGAGGAGCTCGGTGGACACCGTCTCGATGTCACGTCGGGGATCGATGCTCCCTGTCACGTGGGCGACATTGTCGTCTTCGAAGCAGCGCACCACGTGGAGCACGGCGTCGACCGCGCGGATCTCGGAGAGGAAGCGGTTCCCCATCCCTTCACCCTCGCTCGCGCCGTGGACGAGGCCGGCGACATCCACGATCTCGAGGACGGTCGGAACGCGCTCCTTGTCAGGGAAGAACGCTGCCAGCGACGTCAACCGGTCGTCGGGGACCTCGACGGCGGCCCGGTTCGCCTCGATCGTGCAGAACGGGTAGCTCTCGACTCGCGCTCCGGCACCGGACAGGGCGTTGAAGATCGTCGACTTCCCTGCGTTGGGGAGACCGACCAGCCCGCATGAGAACCCCATGGCGTCTCCTTCCTCGGGCACTATAGAGGGCGGGTGAGGGGGTCACAAGCGACCCGGTCGCGGATGACGGGGCGAGTCCCCGGGGCTAGACTCTCGCTCGGAGGGATCGACATGGTGGACGTGCGGCTTCCGGACCTCGGAGAGGTCGACGAGGTCCGGCTCGTGGCGTGGTGCGTCGCCGTCGGCGAGACGGTGGAGGCAGGCGCCGAGCTGGTCGAGGTGGAGACGGAGAAGGCGACGTTCGTCGTCGAGGCGGAGATCGCCGGACGCCTGGTCGAGGCATGCTTCGCCGCCGGGGAGCCCGTGCCCGCCGACGCCGTCCTCGGTCGGATCGAGGTCCATGAAGGATAGGATCGAGCACGTCCCCCTGGGGCGGATCGACTACGTTGCGGCGCTCGCGGCGCAGCGTTGCGCGCACGCGTGCAGGAGTCGCGGAGAGATCCGGGACCTCGTGCTGACCGCGGAACACGACCCGGTACTCACCGTCGGACGAAGCGGCTCCCTCGACGACTTGCTCGTCTCTCCGGAGCAGCTTCGCGAGGAGGGGATTCCTGTGCATCGCGTGGAACGTGGCGGGGGGATCACCTACCACGGCCCCGGTCAGCTCGTGGTCTACCCGATCCTCGACCTCAAGGAGCGCGGGCTCGACCTTCGTCGCTACGTTCGCCTGCTGGAGGATGCGATGCTCGCGACGGCGAGGGCGTTCGGCGTCCGCGCACGGCGCGACGAGCGCCGTCCCGGCGCGTGGGTCGGCTCGCGCAAGCTCGCTTCTGTCGGCATCCACGTGCGGCGCTGGGTGACACTCCACGGGTTCGCGCTGAACGTCGACGCGCGCCGCGATCACTTCGCGATGATCAGGCCGTGCGGAGAGGCGATCGAGATCGTCTCGCTGTCCGATCTCACGGTGCGGACCCCGTCGATGCTCGAGGCGGAGCGTGCCGCCCTCGACGCGCTCTCCGCCGCCCTCGGGGACCCGATAGAGGAGGGAGAGGCCTCATGGCTGGCCGCGACGTCGCACTGAACGAGCGTCCTTCCTGGCTGCGTGTCCGCCTCTCCGGGGGAGGAGCGCAGCGTGCTCGCCGCGAGGTGCGCGCCGCCCTGACGAGGCACGGACTGCACACGGTGTGCGAGGAGGCGCGTTGCCCCAACCTCGGGGAGTGCTGGGCGGCGCGGACCGCGACGTTCATGCTTCTCGGCGACCGCTGCACGCGAAGCTGCCGCTTCTGCGGCGTGGCGAGCGGCGATCCCGGGGGCAGGATCGACCGCGAGGAGCCGGAGCGCATCGCCTCTGCGGCGCGCGACCTCGGCCTCGCACACGTCGTGCTCACCTCGGTCGATCGCGACGACCTTCCCGACGGCGGGGCGGCGGCCTTTCGCTCGGCCGTCGAGGCGGTCCATCGGACCCTTCCCGAGGCGACGATCGAAGCCCTCGTCCCCGACCTCTCCGAGGATCGCGAGGCGCTTCGACGACTGTCCACGGCTCCGCTCGACGTCCTCGGTCACAACCTGGAGACGGTACGCCGCCTGTCGCCTGCCGTGCGCGATCGACGCGCGGGCTACGATCGATCGTTGCGGGTACTGGCCGCGCTGCGCAGCTCGGCGCCCACGCGGGTGTTGCTCAAGAGCTCGCTCATGCTCGGCCTCGGCGAGTGTGAGGACGAGATCGAAGACGCACTGCGCGACCTGTACGACGTCGGCGTGCAGGTCGTGACCCTCGGCCAGTACCTGCGCCCGACGGAGCGCGCGCTCCCCGTGGCGCGGTACGTCCTGCCGGAAACGTTCCGCGCGCTCGAGGGGACCGCTTACCGGATCGGCTTCCACGCGGTCGTCGCCGGGCCGCTCGTCCGTAGCTCGTATCACGCGCGGG
>CP070725.1:818063-824307 GCA_020350845.1 Candidatus Bipolaricaulota bacterium | reverse complement strand
CGGTGCAAGGTGCCGACGTTGCCATGGATGACGTCGATCGGCGAGGGATCCGCGATGTCTCGGCCGCCGACGTCATCGCAGCGCAACGCGAAGGGGAGCGGGTCCGGCTGGTGGCCACCTCGGAGGCCACCGGGGACTCGTTCCGCCTTCGTGTCACCCCGTCCCGGATCGACCGAGGTCACCCTCTCGCGGGGCTCGGAAGCAACGGCATGGGGATCGTGTTTACCACGGACCTCTACGGCGTGATCTCGATGACCATTCGCGAGCCCGATCCGGTCCCGTCGGCGGCGACCATGCTTCGTGACGTCCTCGACATCTACGTCGGTCCGCGGGCAGCGGCGGCCCTCGAGTAGTCACGAGAGATCCCCGCGGCAACCGCCTTTGCGAAGCCCGTGGGGTTGTCGTGCATCATGTCGTGTCCCGCGGCGGGAACGACCTCGATGTACACGCCGTGTTCCGGCAGCAGGTGTTCGTCTTCGTCCGGCAGGCTCAGCTCGCCGAAGATGAACGTCCGCGGCACGTCAGCGGCGAGCAGGCGCTCGCGCATCGTCGGCGTCGTCCCGCGCAGCAGACCGACCGCACTGCGGTAGAGGCCGACGCGGTCGGCGGCGCGGACGGTGGCCGCATAGGACGCCGCGTCGCTCCGTTGGTCCAGCACGGCCAGGGAGCGATCGTAGCCGCGTTGCACGAAGGCCGTCTCGGACTGCGCGGCGATCGGCCGGCTGACCATTCCCCCGCCCGGATCGAGGTTTCCCTCTGCGACGACGAGTCGGCCGACGAGGTCGGGACGAGCCGCAGCGAGCGTGATCGCGATCGATCCGCCCATGCTGTGTCCGACGAGATCGCATCGAAGGGCACCGAGATGATCGAGCAACTCGGCAACCGTCGCCGCGTGGGATGAGAGCGTGTAGTCGAATCCTTGTGGGCGATCGCTCTAGCCGAAGCCGAGGAGATCGACGAGCAGGGAGCGCCGCCCTCGCAGGGCGGGATCCGCCGCGATGTGCGGGAAGTCCGAGGAGGATGCCGAGCCGAGTCCGTGAAGGAAGACGACCGGCGCTCCGTCTCCGGGAAGATCGATGTAGCGAAGCGACGCGCGCGGGCTGCTGAGGCGATGTGACTCCAACCCAGTCCCTCCGGACTCAAGATGGGTCGGGTTATACGCCTCTACCGTCGGGTACGCAACGACGCAGGGAGCGCCGCTCGAGCGGCACTCCCTGTGTCCCGTCGCCCTATCCTCCGCAGCCCCCTCCGGTCGAGGCGGTAGCTCCGCAGCCCCCACCGCCGCTCGACGGTGGAGGATCACTCGCCTGGAGCGCCGTGATCGTCTTGCTGACACTGTGCTCCGTGCCGTTGTCATCGACGACGGTCAACGTAACGACGTAGCTTCCCGGTGCCGCGAAGATGTGGGCCACTTGGTCTCCGACGGCGGTCGAACCGTCACCGAACGACCAGCGATAGACCACGATGTTCCCGTCTGAGTCCATCGATGCCCGTGCGTCAAAGGTGACATTCATCGGAGCGACGCCCGTGATCTGCCCCGCCCGGAACGAGGCCACGGGCGCCAGGTTCGGCAACAGGCAGCCGCTCACCAGCAGGGCGACAGCAAGCCCCGCAACGATCGTCGCCGCGGTGCGAAGGCGCAGCCTCCGATTCGTCTGGTATCGCTTCATCAACAACCTCCCTTACTCGTTCTGCAGTCCCGTCGCTCGCAACGGCCACGGGCACCCACGCTGACGTTCTCCTGGAACGCCGTGGGTGGTCCGATCGTGGACCGACACCGTGACGTGGCTGTGAAGAGATCATGGGCACGTGGTGGAGTTCGCCGCGTTGCGGCCTGCGAAACGGGAGATACACTACTGTGTACATGGAGTTGCGTGGCCCGTACTGCTCCCTCGCGAGGGCCGGGTGGCCCGGGGGACAGGAGGCCCGCGGAGGGCATCTGAACTCATGGGGATGAGGGGGCGCCTGGTTGCGCCGACGGCGATCGCGTGTCTGCTCTGCCTGGTGATCACCTGGGCAGTGCAGGCGCGTACCTATTCGTGGGCCTACGACGGCCGCCTGTGGCGCATCCAGGCGGAGCTGTCTACGGAGCAGCTCCGCGACTTCGCCTCGCTTCCTCGCGGCTGGGACTACTCCGCCTATGTCGGACACCACGGGAACGTGGACGCGGTTCGCGACGTCGTGGATGCCCTGGGGGCGGCGGCGGATGATGCGGGCTACGGCGAACGCCAGACGGCAGGACTTGTCGTCGCGTTCGTGCAGGCGTTGCCGTATGTTGTCGACAACCAAGACGGCGTCGCCGTCGAATACCCGAGGTACCCGTTGGAGACGCTGTTCGACGGAGGAGACTGCGAAGACAAGGCGATCCTCGCCGCGGCACTCATGAAGGGCCTCGGGATGTCCGTCGGCCTGCTCCACTTCACGGCGACGCTTCCGGCGCACATGGCGGTCGGGATCGCGCTCTCCGAACGCGTGTCCGGGACCTACTTCCCCCATGACGGGAAGCGCTACTACTACGGTGAGACGACGGAGCCGGGGTGGCAGATCGGTGAGGTTCCGCCGCAGGTCCGTGGCAATCTTGCGTACATAGAACCGGTCTGATCCACTCGCCGACGGTGGCGGCGAAACAGCGGACGCGGTAGCCTGACGCCGAACGGAGGATCATGACTCGCGAAGAAGACCACTTGAAGGCGTTCGACGCCTCGATCCTCGGGATGTTCGCGACGATGGGCCGCAAAGCGGCCGCTCGGCCGCGGGTCATGCGTGCCGTGATGCGCGCTTATCGGCATCAGCGAGGAGCGGCGCGACGTCGACGGCGATGGGGACGGCGTGGGGTTCATGTCCCTGCGTTTGCCATCCTCAGCGTCACCCGCCGCTGCAACTTGAGCTGCACCGGCTGCTATGCCGGTGCGCTACATCGGTCCGACGAGCCGGAGATGAGCGCTGAGAAGCTTCGCGATCTTCTCGGGGAGATGCACTCGCTCGGGGTCTCCATCGTGCTTCTTGCCGGCGGCGAGCCTCTCGCGCGGCGTGATCTCCTCGAGGTCACGGAGGGCTTCCCGCGGATCCTCTTCCCGCTGTTCACCAACGGAACGCTCATCGACGATGAGGTCGTCGAGCGTCTGTCGAGGCAGCGAAACATCGTCCCGATCCTCAGCCTCGAAGGGGACCCGTTCCAGACCGACGGACGCCGTGGCGCCGGCGTCCACGAGAAGGTGCTCGCCGCGATGGATCGGCTGGCCGCTGCTGAGCTGCTGTTCGGGACCTCGATTACCCTCACCAGGGAGAACTTCGACACGGTCACTCGGGAGGAGTACGTCCGGGGATTGATCGAGCGCATGTGCCGGGTCTTCTTCTACATCAGCTACGTTCCGGCACACGGCGGAACCGAGGATCTCGTCCTGACCGAGCCACAGGCGAAGACGGTCGCGGGGATCGTCGAGCGCTTCCGAGAACGTTTCGCCGGCTGGTTCCTCGCCTTCCCCGGCGGGGAAGAGGAGTTCGGCGGCTGCCTTGCCGCCGGGCGCGGCTTCGTGCACATCAATGCCCAAGGGCAGGTCGAACCGTGTCCGTTCTCGCCGTTCTCCGATGCGTCGCTACAGGAGATGTCTGTCCGTGCAGCGCTCTCCTCTCCGCTTCTCCGGGTCATCCGGGAGCACGGGGGAGAGCTCCAGGAGACCGCGGGAGGCTGCACGCTTTGGGAGAACCGGGAGTGGGTCGCGGCGCGGCTCGCGGAGACGAATGCGCGCGTGGAGTAGGCAGTTCCCTACGAGCCTTCGCTTGTCGTCGCGAAGTGCTTTCGCTACAGTGGCATGCGGCTCACGGGAGTAAGGAGCGGAGACCATGTTCAGGGTGCTGGTCGGGCTGATCGGAGCCGCGGGGGTTGCCGCCGCGGTGGCGATCCTTCTGGGGGGCGGAACGCTTTACTGGATGTCCGTCGCCCTGGTGGACGACCAGGGCTTCCTCAACAGCGAACCCGGGGAGATCCACGTCGACGCTCATGCCTTGGTCACGGGCGCAGCGCAGATTGACATCTCTGAGGAGTTCCCACTGCGGCTGGGCGAACTGGCGACGTTCCGCATCCAGGCGAAGAGCCTCGGTCCGAGCGAGGAGATCTTCATCGGGGTGGCGCCCCCGGAGGAGATCGATCGCTACCTCGCCGCGTCTGATGTCGCCGAACTGATCGGCGTGACCTTCGATCCGCTTGCGATCGAAGTCGAGATCGCCGCCGGCCAGACCGCGCCGCGGCGCCCGGTACAGGAGACGTTCTGGCACGCCGCGGCGACCGGCGAGGGTCTCCAGGCGCTGTCGTGGGATCTGACGAGCGGAACGTACGCTGTGGCCGTGATGAACGCCGACGCCTCTTCCGGGATCCACGCCGAACTCGTCGTGGGGGGACGCGTTCCCGTCGCCCAGCCGACGGGTGTGGCGATGCTCATCGGAGGCTCGGTCCTCCTCAGTCTCGCCTCGATCCTCCTCGCGATCGCCTTCTAGCAGGAGGCGAGCCGCCCTGCGTTCCGCCGAGCGGCTCCTCCCGCTGTCCGACTTCTACTCGTAGCGCAGGGCATCGACGACCGCCAGCCGTGAGGCACGCCACGCCGGCCAGAGCCCGGCGAGTGCACCCAGCGCGAACGAGCCGAGCAGCGTCACGACGATCAGCACGGGGCTGGCGACGACGATCAGATCGATGTCGAAGAAGCGGCCGATGAACGACGAAGCGACCGCGCTCAGTCCCAGCCCGAGCAGGGTCCCGACGATTCCTCCGACGAGTCCCATCAGCCCGGACTCGATGAGGAAGATCGTCCAGACGTGCCCGTTCTTCGCCCCCACGGCCTTCATCACACCGATCTCCTTCGTCCGCTCGAGGACCGATGTGAACATCGTGTTCATCACGCCGACACCCCCAACGAGGAGGGAGATTCCGGCGATCCCGGCGAGGAACGCGCTGATCGTCGCCGTCATGGTTCCGATCGCCTCGCTGATGTCGGTGTAGGTCACGGTGGTGATGTCCGAGCCGCGTTCCTGCAGGGCCTTCTCGGCTCGATCGGCGACGTCGTCGACGTCGTAGCCGGGTTCGGTTCGCACCAAGGTCACCAGCACGTCATCCGCAGGCCCCCACAGCAGGTCCATGGTGTCATAGGGAACGCTGATCGTGTCCCCCTCGGAGGCGCTGCTGAACTGCATCCCGAATCCCGCCTCGGGATCACCCTCCTCCTCCTCGCGGGGGGCCATGATCCCGATGATCGTCAGATCCAGCTCGGAGCTTCCGTCTCCTGCGACGAGGATCGTGTCGCCGACCCCGACGCCCAGACGTTCGGAGATCTCGAGGTCGAGCACCGCGACCTCGACGTCCCCCGGAGCGAACAGCCGTCCGCCGGGCATCGGCTCGAGCTCGCCGGTGAACGACTCGAATTCGGTCATCAGCTCCGGCGACAGCCCGATCACCGGGAGGAACCCCTGAAGCGTGTTCCCGTCCGCGTCGGGCTGCCCCTGGACGAAGCCGGTCCGCTCGCGCAGCGCCGCCGCGACCTTGACCCCCTCGATCGACCTCAGGAGATCGAGGTCGAGGGCGTACTCCTCGGCACCGCCGCCGTGGCCCGCGCCAGGCCCGAAGGCCTCCTCGTTCAGGACGATGAAGTTGTCGACGCCAAACACCCCGGATACCTGCTCGTTGATCGTGCGCTCCAGGCCGAGGCCGATGGAGATCAGGGCGACCACCGCCGTGATGCCGATGAACACGCCGATCACCGTGAGCCAACTGCGCATCCGTCGATGTCGGATGCTGCGGCCGGCGAACTGCAGGAAGTCAAGGAGCCTACGCATCGGAACCCCTCCCGAAAGGCGGCGTGCCTTCCCCGTCGGAGACGCGACCGTCCCGCAGGTGAACGACGCGATCGGCGATCTCTGCCGCTTCGGGATCATGCGTCACGAGGATGACCGTCTTCCCGTCGCTCACACTCAGCCCCTTGAGGAGGGCGAGGATTGCCGATCCGCTCTCGGTGTCAAGATTCCCGGTGGGCTCGTCGGCGAGGACGATCTCGGGGTCGTTGGCGAGCGCCCGGGCGATGGCGACGCGTTGCCGCTCGCCGCCGGAGAGTTCAGCCGGCTTGTGCCGCACTCGGTCGGCGAGGCCCACGCGTGCGAGCAGCTCCTTCGCTCGACGGGCGCGATCGGACCTGCGGAGCCCCTGGAAGATCATCGGCAACTCGACATTCTGCAGAGCGTTCAACGTCTGGATGAGGTT
>CP070725.1:812853-817963 GCA_020350845.1 Candidatus Bipolaricaulota bacterium | reverse complement strand
GCCTCGTCCATGATCCCCGAGCCGTCGGTGGGCTGCACCGTCCATGCCTTGGGGTAGACGACGTCCGCGCCGCGGAACGATTCGTCCATGTCGTGGCTGATCGCGAACGAGCCGCCGTGCTTCTTCGCCAGCTTCTCCGTCGCGTCGAGGATCGTGGGGTCGAGATCGAGTCCCTCGGGATGCGCGAGGACGACGTCCATCCCCATCATCGCTGCGGACACGATCGCCGACTGCGGAACCGCAAGCGGCTTCGCGACCGAGCCGGAGTAGGCCCAGCTCATGACGAACTTCTTCCCCTGCAGGTCGTCTCCGAGCTTCTCCTGCATGGTCATCACGTCGGCCAGTGCCTGGCACGGATGGTACATGTCGTCCTCCATGTTGATCACCGGCACCTTCGACCACTCGGCGAACTCCCGTACGATGCGATCGCCCTTTCCATACTCCCAGCCCGTCGGCTTGCCGTAGATGCGGATCGCGATCGCGTCGCCCATCTCGGCAAGCACGCGCGAGACGTCGCTGATCCGCTCCGTGCTGTAGGCGACCTCTTCGCCCTTGAGGGCGGGTGTGTAGACTGCTCCCGGCTGAAGGAAGTGGGCGTGGCCGCCGAGTTGGGTCATCCCTGCCTCGAACGAGTTCCTCGTTCGCAGGGAGGTGTTGTAGAAGAGCATGTGCAGCGTCTGCCCCTCGAGCACCCTGTGCGGCTCCCGGCGGATGAACTTCCGCTTCAGGTCGTGCGCCGCATCGAGCATCGCCTCGATCTCGTCCCTCGAGAAGTCGAGCCAGGTGATGAAGTCCCGCCCGCGAAGTGTCGTGTTCGACATCGTCCCTCCTGAGCGCCCGCGGCGCTACGAACTCGTGATGGTCGTCCCGGCCTGGCCGGCCAACGCTTCGACGGCGCGGTCGAGCGACGTGATGATCGCGCGCTCGCCGCCGTGTTCGATGAAGCGGACCGCGGCGCGCACCTTCGGTTCCATGGACCCCTTGGCGAACTGCCCTTGTGCGCTGAAGTCCTTCGCCTCGGCGACGGTCATCCGCTGGATGCCGCGCTCGTTCGGCGTCTTGTAGTCGAGCTTCACCTCTTCGACATCCGTCAGCACCATGAAGATGGTCGCACCGACATCGACGGCGAGGCGCTCCCCCGCGAGGTCCTTGTCGATCACCGCATCGACCCCGGCCAGCTGCCCGTTCTCGCGGACGACGGGGATCCCTCCCCCGCCCGAGGCGATCACGATCGAGCGGGCGTCGACGAGCTGACGGATCGCCGCCTTCTCGTTGATCTCGATCGGATCGGGAGACGGAACGACACGCCGCCACCCTCGTCCGGCGTCCTCGCGAACGTCGTAGCCCTTCTCCTCGTCGAGAGCCTTCGCCTGATCCTCAGCGTAGAACGGGCCGACGGGCTTCGAGGGGTTGGCGAACGCGGGGTCCTCGCGGTCCACGACGACCTGCGTGACCACCGTCGCGATCGGGATGTCACCCTTTCCGCGCGCCGCGAGAAGATTCCCGAGGTTCTGTTGGATCATGAGGCCGATCAGCCCTTGGCTCTCGGCGCCGCAGACGAACAGCGGCATCGGGGCAGCGACCTCCTTTCCTGCCTCGTTCTGCAACAGGAGGTTGCCCACCTGGGGACCGTTGCCGTGGGTCACGACGATTTTGTAGTCGCCCGATTCGACGATTTGGGCGAGCTGCTCGCACGTGACATGAACGTTCTCCATCTGTTCTTCGAAGGTCCCCCGCTGCCCCGGTTGTAGTATCGCGTTCCCCCCGAGGGCGACGACCACCAGCTCCTTGCGCTCCATGAGATCACCTCATCGATGATTCGTTTCCGGCGTTGCCGTGTCCTCCGACGTGACGGGGTCGCGTCGGCCTACGCCTCCCAGATCTCAAGCATTCGTCTCCAATGCTCCCGCATCCGCTCCTCGGCGGCCTCCCCGTCCCCGCGCTCGATCGCCTCCAGGAGTTCTCCGTGAAGATCGATCACCTGTTCGATGTCGGCGACGTTCTTCAGGTAGTAGTGGTGGGTGAACTCGCGGTAGAGCTTCTGGTCGATCGTCGCGATCAGCGGCGACAGCGCGGTCGATACCAGGCGATTGCCCGTGGCCGCCGCGAGCGCCGTATGGAATGCCTTGTCGGCGTCGAGATAGCTTCCGAAATCATCGCTCGCGGCGTTTCGCATGTGTGCGATCGCCGCGCGCAGCGCGCCGATCGACGACGACGTCCGATTCGCCGCGGCGAGGGCCGCCACGGGAGGCTCGAGCGTGGCGCGCGCCTCCATCACCTCGAGACAGCCGTCCTCCGATTCGATGAGCAGGGGCGCATCGTGCTCCTCGTCGTGCGCCGGGGCATGCCGCACGTAGCTTCCGCTTCCCGGCTTGGACTCGATGACCCCGACCGCCTGCAAGGCGCTCAGCGCCTCGCGGACCGACGGGCGGCTGACGCCCATCAGCTCCGCGAGATCGAACTCGGGGGGCAGCTTGCTCCCGACTGGATAGTCGCCACGGCGGATGGCGGCGATGATCTGCTCGGCGACGACTGCGGAGACCTTCCGCGGTCGCACCTTCTCGAACTCAGATGTCGAAGGCCGCTCGGGCGTGGTTGTCATTCTGTCAAGCTGTATGATAGCATTGGGATCACAGCGTCACAACCCCGACGGGGAGCCAACTTGGGCTTGGGTCCTCGGTCCTGGAGGAGGAGCATGATCGATCTGACGGTCTATGAGGACCAACTCGAACGAACGGTGGAGCGCGCTCGCGAGCTGGGGATCGTGATCCCCACGTTCGCCCAGATGAAGGACCCGGGGCTCGTGCCCGCGGAGGTCGGCGAACGACTCCGCGACGTCGGACTCTGGGATCTCCATCCGCTGAACCTGTTTCGCATCACGTGGAAGAACGAGCCCGTGCCCCACGGCGGGGGGTACGGTGCGGTGAACGCGATCGAGTTCCCTTCGGCGCTCACCGGAGTGGAGGCGCGGATCATTGCGCTTGTGGGGAAGTGGTTCCCCACCGGGGCGCACAAGGTGGGGGCGACGTTCGGCTGCCTCGTCCCACGTCTCGTCACGGGGCAGTTCGATCCGACCTTCCACAAGGCGGTGTGGCCCTCGACCGGGAACTACTGCCGCGGCGGCGCCTACGACTCGAACCTCCTCGCCTGCGAGTCGATCGCCATCCTCCCCGAGGAGATGTCGAGAGAGCGCTTCGAGTGGCTGTCGCAGGTGGCGGGGGAGGTCATCGCCACACCGGGCTGCGAATCGAACGTCTGGGAGATCTTCCAGAAGTGCAAGGAGCTCGAGGCCACGCGCGACAACGTGATCATCTTCAACCAGTTCGACGAGTTCGGGAACCACCTGTGGCATTACGACGTGACCGGCCACGCGATGGAGGAGGTTCTCGAGAGCGCCGCCGGGGGCGGACGGTACGCGGGCGTGGTGCTCACTTCGGGCTCCTCGGGAACGATGGGCTGCGGGGACTACCTCAAGGAGCGGTTCCCCCTGAGCAAGCTCGTGGTCTCGGAGGCGCTCCAGTGTCCGACACTGCTCGAGAACGGCTTCGGGGGACATCGCATCGAAGGCATCGGCGACAAGCACGTCCCCTGGATTCACAACGTTCGGAATACGGACATGGTGGTCGCCATCGACGACGAGGACTCGATGCGCTTGGTACGCCTGTTCAACGAGGAGGCCGGCCGCGAGTACCTCGTTTCGCGAGGCGTCCCTGTGGAAGTCGTGGAGCGCCTCGATCTCCTCGGGATCTCCGGCATCGCGAACCTCCTCTCGTCGATCAAGTTCGCCAAGTACTACGAGATGGGTGCGGATGACGTCGTGCTGACGGTGCTCACCGACTCCATGGAGCTCTACGGAAGCCGGCTCGCCGAGCTTGCGGAGCGGCACGGTCCGTACGATCGTGAGCAGGCGGCGATCGACTACCACGCTCGTCTGCTCGGGATGAAGACCGACTTCACCCTCGAGCTCGGGCATCGCGAGCGCAAACGGATCCACAATCTCAAGTACTTCACCTGGGTCGAGCAGATGGGGCGGAGTGCGGAGGAGCTCGACGCGCAGTGGTTCGACTTCCCGGAGTACTGGGACCGCGTTCATGCGATGGTCGAGCCGCTCGATCGCCTGATCGACGCGTTCAACGACCGCGTCCGCGGGGGAGGCTAGCCACAACCAGCATGGAGCCGAGGTCGCCGCGGACGGTTGACGATCCCGTTGCCTTCTGCCTCTCGGGACTCACCCAGAGGCCGCCGCCGGCGCTTATCGTCAGTGGGGGGATCGGCTCGGGGAAGACCACGACCGTCGCACGGCTTGTCGCTGCCCTTCGATCCCGCTCGATCCCGGTGCACGGGGTGCTCGCCCCGCGCGTCCTGGAGGAGGACGGGCGGACGACGGGCTACGATCTCGAGGATGTGGCGACCGGCCGCCGCCGATCGTTCCTCCGCTCTTCCCCCCCTGGTGAGGCTGTGGGTCGGTTCTTCGCCGACGACACAGCGCTTCGCGAGGCAGGCGACGCGGTCAGTGGCACAGGTCCGGGTTCGGTGGCCGTGATCGACGAGGTCGGCCGTGCCGAGATCGAGGACCGCGGTCATGCCGCGGCGGTGCGAACAGCCTGCCGCTCAGGCGCGCTCGTCGTGCTTGCGGTGAGAACGGAGTTCGTCGATCGTGTGGCGGCGCGATTCGAGCTCGGCGACTGGTGGGAGCACCGCGTTCGACGGGAGGAGCGGGATTGAGCGAGCTGTTGTGGCGTATCGTGGATTCTGTCGAGTTCCCCCTTCTGGTGACCGTGCGCGAGGGAAGCCATCCCGCGGTCCGACCGATGCACTTCCTCGATCGTGACGAGAGGTGCCTTTGGTTCGCCACCTCTGCCGCCTCTGCGAAAGTCGAGCAGATCGCTCGCAACCCTCTGGTGACGGTCATCTTCTCGCGACCGGACCTGTTCAACTACGCGTCCGTCTACGGGCGCGCCGAGGTCCTGGTCGGCACGCGCGAGCAACGGCGTGCGTTGTGGCGGGAGGAGTGGTCCGATCATTGGCCGCTTGGGGTGGACGATCCGGACTACGTTCTCATCTGTGTTACGGCGGAGTCGAGCAGCTACTACTTCGGGTACATGGATCG
>CP070725.1:809402-812753 GCA_020350845.1 Candidatus Bipolaricaulota bacterium | reverse complement strand
GCCTCGGTGACCTTGCGCCGTCCCGAGTCGAGGAGGCGCTGTACCGTTCCTCGCGAGACGCCCATTCGCCTCGCCGCGATGCTCTGATAGAGCGACTCCACGTCGCACAACCGCATCGCCTCGAGCTCGTCGAGACCGAGACGGACCTGATGCGGTCGTCGCATCGGGATCCTCGCCGGCTTGAACAGGCCGTACCCGTTGAACGGGCGGCAGGCACACGGCTTCTTCGGCCGCCCCGGAGGGCGGTGTCCACGGTCGGGCATGGGGGGAGTATAGGGGGCGTGGAACGCGCGACCAACGCCGCGAGTTGGGACGGACAGCCTCCTTCGCAACCCCGGTGCAAGTCCCTACTTGCCCACGAGGCTTCGCCCGAGCCGGAACGCCTCGTCCAATGCGTCGGCGATCCCGTGCGCCGGGATGTCTTTTCCCGTCTCGGGATCGTAGGTCCTACAGGTGAGGGAATGACAGCGGCTGCCGAACCCCGCGCTGATCCGCTCGAGCCACGTCACCATCGAACCGAAAAAGTGGCGGTAGGTGATGAGGAGGACGAAGTCCTTGCCTCCGAAACACGTCGCGTCCGCGACCGCTTCCAGGCGGTCGAAGAGTGTCTTCAGCTGAGAGGTCATGTATCCCCAGAACATCGGTGCCGCGAGGATCACGATCTGCGCGTCGCAGAACGCGGGGTAGACGGCCTGCATGTCGTCCATGATGACGCATCCCGACCCGTCACGACAGCCCATGCAACCGCGACAGTGAGCGATCTCCATCTCCGACGGGCGGAAGTGGAGCACGTCATGGGAGCCGGCTCCGCCCAGGCCGTCAAGGACGTGCGCCGCCAGCGTGTCCGAGTCGCCGCCCGAACGGGCGCTCCCGTGGAGTACCACGACCTTCACCGGCTTCTCCTTTCTCCACCTGCCGCACCATCGTACCTCGATCTTCGTCTCTCGAGCGTCACCCGACGAGGGAGGCTCGAACCGGGTATCCTTCCACGATGGCGTTCGCCCCTGCTGTGGGCGCGCGATTCGCTGTGCGATCAAGGAGGCACTGAGCATGGTCCTGGAGAGCGATGTTCGCAGCGCATTGGATGAGATCCGACCGGCGCTGCAGGCCGACGGCGGAGACGTGGAACTCGTCGAGGTGACCGAGGACGGGGTCGTTCGCGTGCGACTGCAGGGCGCCTGTCAGGGCTGCCCGATGTCGGCGATGACGCTCAAGAACGGCATCGAGCGGGTCATCATGGAGCGGGTGCCGGGCGTTGTCGAGGTGGAGGCGGTCTGACGGTCACCGCCCCACTGCGAGAGAAGAGGTTCGCGAAGGCAAGATGACGGAGACGCGCAGCGAGCCCTACATCTGGGTCACCTGGCTGACGAAGCTCCTCGCCGGCGAAAGCCAGTGCGAGTGGTCGGCGTGGTTCCGTGCCCATCACACGGCCTACGACAAGGTACCGAGCGACTTCGACCTTGCGAGCTGGACGATGGATCACAACGAGCTCGTGGCCGCGCGCCGCGAGCAGCTCCTCGAAGACGGCTACGAGGTCTTCATCGAGGACGAGAACGCGTTCAAGCGGATCGGCTCGACGGGGATCATCGTCTCCGGCAAGCCCGATATCCTCGCGATCCGCGAGCGCATCGGCGTAGTTGAGGACTGTAAGACCGGTCGCCCGAGAGCTTCGGACCAGCTCCAGGTGCTCGTCTACCTTCTCCTGCTCCCGATTCGCAATCCACGGTGTGCGAACCTCAGTCTCTCCGGCCGCGTCGTCTACAAGACCAAGGCGGTCGACATCCCCGCGTCGGCGCTCGACGGCGCCTTCCGCCAGCGCTTCGTGGATCTCGTACATCGCGTAGGCGGTGAAACGCCACTCGCGAAGCTGCCGTCGTGGTCCGAGTGCCGCTGGTGCGACATCGCCTCCACCGTGTGCCTTGCGCGCGTCACCGAACCCCCGCCGTCCGCCGAGGCGGAGACGGATCTCTTCTAGCGGACCGGACTCTTCGAGAGTGCGCCGTTCGCCCACGTCCTCTCCCCGATTCCCGCCCTACAGCGCGTCATCTCGAGTGCCCCACGGTTTGCGAACTGTGAACTGCGCACCGCGAACCGGTCTTCCTACCCTCTAGTCGCGGTCTCCCGACACGGGGCGTCTCTCGCCCACGGTCTGCGAACCGTGAACCGCGAACGGCGCAGCGTGGACCCGCTTCATCTTCACGCGGTTGCCACAGCTCCGAGCGACCTCGTTCATCCCCGTGGCCTACGCTCCGGCCGAACTCGATGAAGGAGGTTCGACATGAAGAAGACACGAAAGATCCTGCCGCTCTTGGCTCTCCTAGCAATTGCCATCGCCGCACCGCTGGTCGCGATCGGGGCGGCCGACTCGGTGGAGGACCAGTCCGGAACGGAAACGGTCAACCTGCCGTTGCTCGTGCTCGTCAACCGTCTCGAGCTGACGGACGAGCAGATCTCCACGATCCACGGGTTGCTCAGTGGGATCCTCGACGAGCGCGAGAGCGCGAAGTCCGCCCTCGAGTCGCTGCAGGCTGCGTTCGAGGAGGAGATGATCGCCTTCGACGGGAGTGCCGAGGAACTCGACGAGCGGCTCGACGCCCATCGTGCGGAGATCGAGGCGCTGTTCAGCGAGCCCGCGGAGTCCCATGAGGCGGTCCTCGATGGGCTTCGAGAGACGCTGACCTACGAGCAGGGGAAGCTGCTCGAGTCGGCCCTTCCGATGCTGTTCGCGCAGCGCGGCGCAGGACTCGAGGGTACGGGAACCGGGATGCTGCGCGGTGCGCGGGGCGCCGTCGGCTGCGGCGCGATGCCGACCTTCGGCGACAGTCGGCGGGCTGGAAGGTTCCGCGGCGGGCCTCAGTCTGAAGGACGGGAGACTCCCTGGGGCGGGATGCGTGAACTGCGCCGCGTCCGCCCTACGATGCACAGCGGTGCGGGCGCCGATCTGCTGGGGGATCTTGTCGAGATCCTCGAACTCAAGATGCTGTAGCCTCCTGAGCCTCCCCACCTCGCATGGGGTCACGAACGCCGCCCGTGCACGGGCGGCGTTCGGCTCTTGCTTCCGGGGACACAAACCCTAATTCCTCGTGGGGTTGACATCCTCTTGTGCGCGGATTCCGCCGCGCCGACCGGTGCGAGAAACGGAGAGAGGCCTTCGGGATCGATGGGGATCTCGGACCAGCCCCGTTGACGCCATCCTTGACCCGGCGGCGGATCATGCCCGATCGCGATGCCCGCGAAGGACATCGCGACGCGCGTCCACGGCAACCCACGAGGAATTAGGGTTTGTGTCCCCGATTCAGGAGGACGTGACGTAGGCGGCGCGCAGGATCTCGAGGATCGGCGCTCGCTCTT
>CP070725.1:802924-809302 GCA_020350845.1 Candidatus Bipolaricaulota bacterium | reverse complement strand
ACGTTCCTCAACGATCCGGAGATCTGGTGACGATACGCGTCGCTGTCTCACTACGGTCTCGTCCCTTCGGGGATCCACGGGGTCGATGTCGACCGCCTTCTCCGATCGGCGGCGGCGATGCGTGCTCGATGTGCCCCGGAGATCGCGCTTGAAGAGAACCCCGGCGCGCGCCTCGGGATCAAGATTGCGGCACACGCCTGTGAAGGGCGCGACAAGCTGACCTTCGTAATCTCTCGCCCGATTGCGGCGTTCGGCGATTGGGTCGAACAGCTGATCGCGGAGAGCACGGGGAAAGCTGGGGTCGGCATCGTCCCTGTGGTTGGGGAATCGCTGCGGGATCCCTCGTGCTACGGGAACGATCGCGTCTTCGTCGACATCCGCCTGCGGGGCGACGGGGAGGGCGTGGCCGCCATCGATGAACTCGCACAGGGCGCGCCCGTCCTCCGATTCGGCGTGGAGGACGCGACGCACCTCGGCGCGCAGATCTTCCTCTGGGAGTTCGCGGTCGCGGTCGCCGGCCACGTCCTCGGGGTCAACCCGTTCGATCAGCCGAACGTGGAGGAGAGCAAGCGGTTGGCGCGAGAGATGACCTCCGTATACCGCGAGACGGGCGGCTTCCCGGAAGACGAGCAGGACGTCGCTTCGACAAGGGAGCTCCGCGAGTTCGTCACTGGCGCGAAGCAGGGGGCATACATCGCGGTGCACGCCTACGTGCCATCCTCTCCGCCTGTGCGTGAGGCGCTCTCGGAACTGAGGGACTGGATTCGCGACGCGTCGGGATGCGCCACGACCGTCGGGTTCGGTCCCCGCTTCCTCCACTCGACCGGACAGCTGCACAAGGGGGACGGTGGGAACGGACGCTTCGTACAGCTCACGTGTCGGGCAGCGACGGACGTGCCGATCCCCGATGAGGCCGGCTCGCCCGCCACGTCGATCGGCTTCGACGTCCTCAAGTCGGCTCAGGCCCTGGGCGATGCCCGTGCGCTGTGTGCTGCCGGGCGCCGCTTGCTTAGACTCGACCTCGGTGAGGCCCCGGAGAACGCCCTTCGGGCGCTCGTCACCGAACTCACGACCCGTTCTGACGGAGGCCACCATGGAGCACGATGATCTCAAGCGGCAGGCGGCATGGGAGGCGGTTGCACAGCTCGAACCGGGGATGGTGATCGGCCTCGGACACGGATCGACGGCGGCTCACGCCGTCCGCCGCATCGGGGCCCGGTTCAAGAGCGGAAGGCTCCCGGGAATCGTCGCCGTGCCCTGTTCCGAGGATGTTCGCCGCGCGGCGGAGGAGATCGGAATCCCGCTCGTGCCGTTCGCGGAGATCCCCGAGATCGACGTCACGATCGACGGCGCCGACGAGGTCGGCCCGGAGATGGGGATCATCAAGGGCGGCGGCGGGGCGATGCTTCGCGAGAAGATGGTCGCCGAGGCGAGTGCTCGCGAGATCATCATCGTGGACGACAGCAAGCTCTCCCAGCAGCTGGGCACCCTCCATCCCCTGCCGATCGAGGTGGTCCCGTTCGGCTGGACCTCCCATCTTCGCTTCCTGGAGGCCCTCGGCGCGCGAACCGTGACACGCCGCGAGCACGATGGGGGCCCCGTGCTCACCGACCAGGGGAATTTCCTGCTCGACGCCGACTTCGGCCCCATCCACGACCCGCACGTGCTGGCGGAGACGCTGGCATCCCACGCGGGGATCGTCGGGCCCGGGCTGTTCCTCGATCTCGCGACCGATCTCATCGTCGCGTCGGCGCAGGGCGTGCGGCACATCACCATGCACCGCAGGCGCGAATCGCGAGAACGCGCTGGCCGCAGGGAGGGGAACGACTGATGGCGCAGCCCACCGTGGTGGTCATCTTCGGCGCCTCGGGTGACCTCACCCAGCGCAAGCTCGGTCCGGCACTCCACAGCCTGTCCTGCGAGGGGCAGCTCCCGGCATCGACGAAGATCATCGGTGTCGCACGGACGGCGCTCTCCGACGAGTCATTCCGCGCGCGGATCGAAGAAGGGGTAGAGGCCTACGCGCGACTCAAGCCCGGCTCCAACCTCTGTAGCCTGTGGTCGACGTTTGAGGAGCGCTTCTCGTATCTCGCCGGTGCCCTCGAGGACCCTCAGACCTACTCGCGCCTCAGGCAACGTCTCACCGCCCTCGCTTCGAGCCCGTCGGAGGAAGCGAACGTCCTCTTCTACTTCGCGATCCCTCCGCAGGCGGTGGAGACCGTCGTGCGACAGCTGGCGGAGGCAGGACTCCATCACGCGTCACGCGCCTGGCGGCGAGCCGTCTTCGAGAAGCCGTTCGGGGTGGACCGGACGACTGCGTCGCAGCTGAACGAACTCGTTCGGGAGGTCTTCCGGGAGCCCCAGGTCTATCGAATCGACCACTACCTGGGCAAGGAGACCGTGCAGAACATCCTCGTGATGCGCTTCTCCAACACCGTCTTCGAGCCACTGTGGAACCGTGATCACGTAGACCACATCCAGATCACGCTCGCGGAGACCGTCGGCGCCGAACATCGGGCGAGCTACTACGATCAGACCGGCGTCGTCCGGGACATCGTCCAGAACCACGGCATGCAGCTGCTCGCGCTGACCATGATGGAGCGCCCCGAGGGCTTCGATGCCGCGTCTCTGCGTGACGCGAAGCGGAACGTTCTCGAGGCGATCAAGGAACCCACGCGGGAGGACGTCGTCCTCGGCCAGTATGAGAGCTACCGCGACGAGGCGGGGGTCGATCCGGACTCGAGGACGCCGACCTTCGTCGCTCTTCGTCTCCGTGTCGACACGTGGCGCTGGCGAGGCGTGCCGGTCTACCTCCGCAGCGGGAAGCGCCTCCCAGCGAAGACCACGGAGATCACGGTGCAGTTCAAGACGTGCGATTGCCCGCCTCTGCTTTCGCAGAGCGAGCCGAACCGCCTCATGCTTCGCCTCCAGCCGAACGAGGGGATCGGCCTGCAGATCGAAACCAAGCTCCCTGGGGCGGGGCTCGTGACCAAGCCCACGGACCTCGTCTTCGACTACGCGGACCACTTCGGGGCCGCGGCCGCTCCCGATGCCTACGAGCGACTTCTCCTGGACGCCATCGCGGGCGATCCATCGCTGTTCATCCGCGACGACGAGATCGAGGCCTCGTGGTCCGCCGTCGAGCCGGTCCTCCGACTGCATGAGGAGTCTTCGTTCCCCGTCTCGCGCTATAAGGACGGCTGCTGGGGTCCGGAGACCTCCGACGAGATGCTCGAGGCCGACGGCAGGCTCTGGCTCGCGGAGTGCTCTCCCTCCGAACGCGGATCGCAATGCGTCGAGTGATCTTCCGCTCAAAGGAAGAGCTCTTCGAGAGGGCCTCCGCGCTGTTCGCAAGACGCTCGGCGGAGGCGATCGAACGGCGCGGCCGCTTCCTGGTGGCGCTCTCCGGAGGCAAGACCCCTCGCCCACTCTATGAGCGACTGACAACGGAGCCCTATCCGCGGGAGATCGACTGGCCTTGCGTGCAGGTCTTCTGGAGCGACGAGCGGTGCGTTCCCCCGGAGGACCCGGCGAGCAACTACCGCTCCGCCCGGGAGGCGCTTCTCGATCGCGTTCCCATACCGGCGGAGAACGTTCATCGGATCCACGGAGAGCTCCCCGCGGAAGACGCCACAGTACGCTACGGCGAGGAGCTCGAGACGGTCTTGGGGACAGCCGGACGCTTCGATCTCGTCCTCCTCGGGATCGGGGACGACGGTCACACCGCCTCGCTCTTCCCCAAGCACGAGGCCCTCGAGGAGGCCGAGCGGGCCGCGGTCGCGGTGGAGACACTGAGTCCGGCGCGGGTGACGCTCAGCCTGCCGATGCTCAATCGGGCACGGGAGGTCGTCTTCCTCGTGACCGGGCGGGGCAAGCGCGAAGTGCTCGGCCGACTCGACGCCGGGGAGGATCTCCCCGCGGCACGGGTCCGGCCGGATGACGGCAGGCTCCTCTGGCTCGTCGACCGCGAGGCGGCCCCCCGGTAGAATGGGGGACCGAGCCAGAGTGGCGGAATTGGCAGACGCGCGGGACTCAAAATCCCGTGGCCTTCGGGTCGTGTGGGTTCGACTCCCACCTCTGGCATAACCTCGCCACCGGCCACGAGGCGGCCGCGTGAGGACTTCCTGGGTTGTCCCCGGCTCGAATCCGCGGTCTAGGGCGTCGTGCCGTTGAAGAGATACCCCCAGAGGTCATAGAGAAGCGTCCACATCTCCTCGATGTCCGCCTGCAGTTCTGCGATGTCTGCCTGCGTGGCGACGCCGTCGAGCTTCGTCTCCACGGAATCGAGCTTGACCTCGGCTGCATCGAGCTTCGCCTCGAGGCCGTCCACGCTCGTCTGCGCCGCCACCCAAGAGTAGTCCGGCGGCGGCGGCGCCCCGACGGGCGCGCTGACATAGCCCTCGATCACGTCCACCACGCCAGCGATGTAGGACAGGCCCGAGACGGGATCATCGAGCTTCGCCTCGAGGCCGTCCACGCTGGTCTGCGAGGCAATCCACGTGAGATCCGGTTCGACGTGCGGCACCACGTGCCCCACCTGGCTCGCGATGTAGGCGAGCCCCGTATCCGGATCGTCGAGCTTCGCCTCGAGGGCATCGACGCTGGTTTGGGAGGAGACCCACGAGAAGTCATACACAGGGATGATCACTTCTTCACTCACCTCTTCCCAGATCTCCGCCAACGAGGCCGCAATCTGGCCGAGTCCGATGCTCGGGTCGTCGAGCTTCGCCTCGATCGAGTCCGCCGCACCCGCGATCGCGCCCAGACCAGAAGCCGGATCGTCGAGCTTGGCTTCGAGTGAATCGAGCTTCGTCGCGAGCGGATCTGTGAAGCTGTAGATGCACTCCTCGATCCACAGGTTCTGCGACATAAGCTGCGAGAAGACCATGTCCTCGTTCCACAGGTTCTGGGACGCGAGGCTGTCGAAGATGAACGTAGGAAGCTCGTCGAGCTTGACCTCGAGCGCGTCGAGCTTCAGTCCGACGCCGTCGATGCTCGCTTCGAAGTCGAGCGCGTCGAGCTTCGCTTCGACGCTCCTGAGCGAGGATTGGGTGACCCGATGCCTGACGCCGAGCTCGTTGATCCCGGAGTGGATCTCCGTGTAGAGCTTCGGCAGCCACGGCTCCTCTTCCCCTCCTCCAGGGGGGCTGAACCACAGCAGCGAACTCATCAGGTCGAGCTTCGCCTCGATCACGTCCATCGCCGGCTGACCTCCACAGAGGCATCCGGCAACCAGTGCAATGCACAGTGCTCCAAGCAGTGCCCGTCTCATTCTCGGCCTCCTCCGCGCCCCGTCCCGGAAGGCAGGAATGCCGCGGGCCGGAGGCGCGCTCGATCCTAGAGGGTTCCCGCACGGTCCGGCAATTCCTGGAGGGATCCCTCGGATGAGGGAGAGGCCAACGGGTATTGCTGCTCGAAGGACGAGAGGTCAGGTCTCGCCGGTGGACGGAGGGATGTTGCACAACGATCGCGAAGAGGCCTTCCGAGGGGAGAGGATCCGCAGATCTCCCCCTACAGGTCCTCGTCCGTGAGCTGCCCGATCGCCTTTGCGATCTGCTCCTTGGCGAACTCGTCTTCCTCTCGCTCGTAGGCCGCCTCGAGCGCGGGAAGGACGCTCGGATCCGCGAACCGTGAGAGGCTCGAGGCCGCCCGCCACCGGACGGCGGCTTCGGGATCCTCGAGTGCTTCGATGAGCGCGGGTGCCGCCACAGGATCCCCGATGCGCCCGAGGACGAGCGCCGTCTCCTGGCGGATCCGCGTCTCCTGGTTCTCGACATCCAGCAGGACCGCGATCAGCAGCCCGACGGAGTCCTCGTCGTGGACGAAGCCGAGGCAGTAGACCGCCTCCCACCGCTCGTAGGAGTCCTCCCGCGTGAGCCCCTCGTTGAGAAACGGCGCAGCGACCTTCTGCTTGAAGTAGGCAAGGGCAACGGCGGCATACCACCGGTGCTGCGGATCGGGATCGTCGAGACCGGCGAGAAGGAGCGGGACCGTGATCCCGTCGATCGTTTCCTGCGGGAAGCAAGCGAGGGCGTAGAGGCTGCGCCAGCGGGGATGCGGGTTATCGTCGGTGAGGGCCACCACCGTCATCGCGGGGATGGCGGGGAGGGCGGATTCGTGGTCCGCATGTGCGATCGACCCCAGCGCGTTGACCGCCTCCCAGCGGATCCAGTCGTTCTCGTCGGCGCAGGCCTCGATCAATGCAGGGACGGCCTCGGCGCCCATGGCGATCAGTGCCTCGCGGCCGGCCTTGCGAGACTCGTTCGTCATCTCGCGCATGACCTCGATCCAGTACGCCGCGTCCTCGCCCTCCGAGCGGCAAACCGCGGCAACCCCTCCCAAGATGCTGAGTGCGACCACCCATACGGCCAGCCTCTT
>CP070725.1:796895-802824 GCA_020350845.1 Candidatus Bipolaricaulota bacterium | reverse complement strand
TGGGACGGATCGAGGAGAGGATTCGCAACGAGCCCGCACTGGCGGCCGAGGTTGCCGCCGCGCATCGCGCCGCGGTCGCCGAGCGGAAGCGGCGTCTGTCTCCGGAAGAGCGCGAGATGCTCGCGGTGCGAAGCCACCTCGACGATCTCCTCGCCACCGGCCTCGGCGGGATCGCCGACCGCTCACGCGTGAAGTGCCTCCATCTACACGTCGCCCACGAGCTTGCCGCCGCCAATCCGATCGGCCGGATCGTTCTCGCGAAGATCTCCGAGTCGGCCTGTCCGGCGGCGGAAGTGATCTGCTCCGCCGCGTAGCGGGCGGAGCAGATCGGCCAACCGTCGTCCTATGAAACGGATCCTCTACGGATCCGCAATCACAAGCGGTGCGTTGTTGATGTTGTTGATGTGCAACGTCGTCGTCGCGCACGCGGTCAGACCACAGGGGTCCGTCACCACGAGCGTGATCACGACATCGATGCCGTCGCACTCGTCGGTCGACGGCGCGGTGTAGATCGGGTTCGCCGCATAGGCGTTGTCGAAGCTTCCCGCGGACGCCGTCCAGTGATAGGTGAGTGCCTTGCACTCGGGGTCACTGACGACCGGAACCATCTGCACCGATGTGCACTCGTCCAGGCTGAAGCCGGGACCGAGCTCGGCCACCGGCGGCTGGTTGAGGTCATTGACGTGGATCACGATCGAGTCGCTCGCGACCGCGCCGCACTCGTCGGTCACGGTCATGGTGAGGACGATCGCTTCCCCTTCACAGAACTCGGTATAGGGTGCAGTGAAGGTCGGATGGAGAAGCGTCGGATCGTTGAACACGCCCTGGCCACACTCACTCGTCCAGAGGATCGAGAGGGCATCGCCGTCGGGATCCGACGCGGCACAGGTGAGGAGCACCGTCCCCCCTTCGTCGACGCACAGGTCTTCCCCGGCGTCGGCCGACGGAGCGTGGTTCACGTTGCGCACGTAGACCACGATGCTGTCGCTCGACTGCGCGCCACACGCGTCGGTTACGGTCATCGTGAGCACGATTGCCTCTCCCTCGCAGCGATCGGTCGTCGGTGCCGTGTAGCACGGATGGAGCTGCGTGGGATCGTGGAACGTTCCCCGACCGCAGTCGCTCGTCCAGAGGATCGACACCGCGTCGCCGTCGGGATCGGAGGCGGCACACGTGAGCTGCACGGTTGCGCCCTCATCGACCGCGAGGTCCTCGCCGGCATCGGCGAGGGGCGCGTGGTTGACGTTGTTGATGTGCAGCGTGAACGCATCCTGACCGGTGGCACCGCAGCTGTCCGTGGCGATGAGCGTGATGCATGCCTCCTCGCCCTCGCAGTACGGCGTCATCGGCGCGCAGTACATCGGGTTCAGTGACGTCGGATCGTCGAAGCTTCCCTTGTCGGCCTGCCACATCACGGTGACCACGTTGCAGTCGTGATCGACGACCGTGCCGTGAAGCTGGATGCAGCTGCCCTCATCGACCGACTTCGTGTCGCAGTCGCTCGGAGGGGGCGGGGCCACAGGGACGTCGCACGTCGGCGGACACGGGGGTTCCGGCGGCGCGGGCGCGCACGGCACCTCAGGCACGTCGCAGGGAACCGGGCAGACCGGCGTCGGCGGGCAGGGGACGTCGCACGGGGCGCACGAGACGGTTCCCGGATCGCCCTCGAGCAGGAGGTCCATCCCTCCGCCGGCGTCAAGGATGTCCCGTCCCTCTCCACCGAGCAGGTAGTCATCGCCGAGGCCGCCGTTGAGACGGTCGTTTCCGGCTTCACCTTCGATGGAGTCCTTCCCCGGGCCTCCGCACAGGAGGTCGTCGCCCGAGCCTCCGAAGAGGACGTCGTTGCAGCCCTCACCCAACAGGACGTCGCAGCCCTCTCCGCCCTCGATGACGTCACTACCCTCTCCGCCAAGGAGGACGTCGTTGCCGCCGAGACCGACGATCAGGTCATTACCGCCAAGGCCGTAGATCAGGTCATTGCCCTCTGTCCCGATGAGGGTGTCCTTCTCCTCCGTCCCGACGATCACGTTGGTGATCCCGAGGCACGCGTACTCCGCGGGGATTCCGAGATCGGGCTCAGGCTCCGCGGCGCCCGCGGCGAGCAGTGCGAACAGTCCGGAGAGCACCTCACTCGCCTCGGCGGCGGCGAGATACTGACCACCGGTGATCTCGGCGATCGCCATCAGCGTCTCCCGCGCGCTCTCCTCGACGTCGAGACCGACGACGTGGACGGAGATCGGCGGCGTGTACGAGGCGAGAAGGGCAGCCGCGGCGAGTGGATCGCCGTCGCACGTCTCCTCACCGTCGCTCAGGAGGATGATGACGCTCTGCCCCTCGTAGCCGACGAGGTCCTCCGACGCGCGAAGAAGTGCCGCCTCGAGCGGCGTCAGCCCCTGCGCGACGATCTCGGGAAGCAGCGACGCGAGGGTTCCTCGTGCGTCCTCGGTGAACGGCTCGGGGCCGTACACGCGCTGCAGGTCCTCGCAGCTCGCCTCACGATCCTGCTTCGGGACGCGGTGACCGTAGATCGAGAGCCTGACGTTCAGCCCGAGGGGAAGGACGTCGATCAGCTCGAGGAGCGCGTCCTTCGCGGCCTCCAACCGGGTCCCGGCGCCGAACTCGGCGTTCATGCTGTTCGAGGCGTCGAGGATGATGGCGACGTTTGCCGCTCCCGCAGAGATGTCTGGCGGTGCCGGCGGCGGCGCCACGCCACACCCCGGCGGGGTTTGGGCGACGGCCGGTACGGCAAGGAGCAGCGATCCCATGACGACCCCGGCAATCCAGAGTGCTCTAGACCGCATTGTCTACCTCCTTATGATCCCCCTCGGACCACCGAGTCATTCTAGCTGCGTTCAGAAGGGATGTCTGTGATCCGCATTACGCATGTCCGCGGACGGAGAGACAGCTGTCCGAGGCGCGAAACGGCGCTACTCGGCGGCGAGGATCTCGAGCAGCCCCTTGCGCTGGCTCGTGGGGAGAAGACATCGCAGCTCGCCTCCCGCGCACCGTCCGCATCCGAGGACGTCCCCCGCGTACGCGAGCGCGACGAAGCCGTCGGACGGGGTGCACGGCAGCGAGCGGCCGAGCAGAAGCTGCTCCAGCTCCCCACGCGACAGATCGACGACATTCCTTCGCAGGTGGGGCGCGATGCGGCGCAGCAGGAGGCTCGTCGGCTTGAGCCCCGCCTTCGTGATGCGAAAGGCGCGCATCCCGGGCGGTCTCACCTCGGCAAGCTCCGCGGGCGGCGCCGACGTCACCCAGATCTCGTCGCGACGGACGACGAAGCGCAGACCCCCAAGGGCCCCCGCGGGCGCGCCGAAGCGCTCCCGGAGCATGTCGTGGGCGTCACGCTCCGCGCCGGACGACTCGGGCAACGAAGCCTCCTCCACTGTCGATGTGATGGGGATAGATCCGTACGCACCGGGAAACGTCATCGGGGTACGACGAGTCGTCCCAAGTGGTGATCCCCGGCGCCCCCCGCACGGGAAGCACGACCGGCTCGACGGCCGCATCACGTGCCTCGAGGAGCGCGGCGACCGCGGCCTCGTTCTCCTCCGGAGCGAATGTGCACGTGGAGTAGACGAGCACACCTCCGGGACGGAGCAGGTCGAATGCTCGGATCAGGAGCCGCCGCTGCAGCCGGGCGAGGCGCTCGATCGTCTTCGGGGTGGCGCCCGTGCGCATGGACGGATCCTTGCGCAGCGTCCCCTCGGCGGAGCACGGTGCGTCGACGAGGATCCGGTCGAAGCGCTCACGGCCGGGGAATGACTCCCCGCGGTAGGCGGTGACCGTGCAGTTCAGGACGCCGAGGCGGTTGAGGTTGGCAAGGAGCGCCGGGTGGCGCCGTCCCGACGGCTCGTTGGCCACGAGAAGCCCACAGTTCTCCATCCGCGCCGCGATCTGGCTCGTCTTCCCTCCGGGGGCGGCACAGAGATCGAGGACCGCCTCCCCGGGCCTGGGGTCGAGGGCGACGACGGGGAGTGTCTGCGTCGCCTCCTGCAGATAGAACCACCCCAGCCAGTGCTCGAGAGAACGTCCCAGTCCCGACTCCGAGGTCGAGAAGAGATCCTCCCACGGGAGCGATCGGAGCGCGACCCCGCGCCGCTCAAGCCGCGTCTGCAGCTCCTCCCCGGTGACATAGAGCGTGTTCGTGCGCAGGACGTCAGGCGGCGCGGTCGTCGATGCGGCGACGAAGCGGGACCACTCCGGGATGATGTCGCGATAGCGTCGTAGGTGGCTGTCCTCGGGAAGGTCGCCGTTCATCGCCGTCGGGCCGAGGCAGCGGCTAGGCACCCCGTTCCCAGTAGACCCTCGCGAGCTGATCCTCCGACGCGCGCTTCACATCGAGCTGCCCCTTGCACGCGCCGACGATCGCCTTCCCGATGCGCACCGCGAGGTGACTGTTCGTCGTTGCGATCTCCGTGGTCCCCTCTGCGGGATCGTCTTCGATCCACATGATCCGCTGCAGCGGGCGGCTTCGCGCCGCCGCTGTGGCCTGGTTCCGGGCGATGTTCAGGATCTCCTGATGATGGTCGCGGAGGTACTCCCCGCGAAGCGTCACCAGCCCCCCGGGGTAGCGATCCGCCTCGCGCCGGCAGGCGGGGCAAGGGCTGCGCTGCGCGTTCTCGTCCACGGCGATCTCCCCCGTCTGCCAGCGGCCGTTGCGGTAGACGAGGTGGCACCGCGGGCACTCGGTGGGCTCGGGGTACTTGTGGTCCTCGAAGTACGGGTTCGTCGTGCGCCGCCCGATCGGTCCGCGCTTCTCTCCCTCTCTCACTCGTCATCACCTCGGCGCGAAGCGTCGACGCCCCACGAGAAAAGCAAAACGGGACAACTCCGACGTGGTTGTCCCGCGCTGCCTGCCGACATCCGGCAGCTAGTCGCTCTTGCCCTCCACGAGCTTCTCCAGATAGGCAATCGCCTCGCCCACTGTGGAGATCTTCTCGGCGTCCTCGTCGGAGATCTCGATTCCGAACTCGTCCTCGAACTCCATGATCAGTTCGACGGTGTCGAGCGAGTCCGCCCCCAGGTCGTCGACGAAGGATGCCTCGTCGGTGACCTCATCGACATCGACCATCAGCTGCTCGGCAATCACGGTACGTGCCCGCTTCGCGATGTCGCTTGCCTCCACGAATCCCCCCTTCTCCACGCCGCTTTACGGGTGCAAACCCCCGTTCACCGCAACGACTTGACCCGTTATATACGAAGCCCTCGGAGAAAGCAAGAACACCGCTACAGACGCGACTTCTTCAGCGCTTCCCACACGGCCGAGGGGAATCCTGGCGAGCAACGGCTCACGGACCTCCTCGGGGAGGACCTCGGTCATCTCCGTCTCGATGAACCCCGGCGCGAGGACGTTGATGCGAACCCCCCTGCCGGCGTACTCCTTGGCCGCGCTGCGGACGAGACCGACGAGTCCCGCCTTGGAGGCGGCGTAGTTCGCCTGGCCTGCGTTTCCCATCGTGCCCACCACGGACCCGATGCACAGCACGGCGCCGGCGTCGGACTTGGAGATCGGCCGCAGGAAGGCGCGCAGACAGTGGAACGCCCCCTTGAGGTTGACGTCGAGCACATCATTCCAATCGTCGTCGGACATGCGCAGCAGAAGGTCGTCGCGGGTGATCCCCGCGTTGCACACGAGCAGGTCCACCCGGCCCGCGACACGCGTGATCTCCTTGGCCGCGGCCGTCACCTCGTCCGGGTCGGAGACGTCGGTGGCGAGGAAGGACGTACCGGGCAGCGCACCTTCCAGCGCACGCCCCGCGTCGACCGAGCGCGCGAGAACCCAGACGGACGCCCCTTCGGCGACGAGGCGCTCGACGATCGCACGACCGATTCCTCGCGTTCCCCCGGTAACGACGGCGACGCGCCCGGTCAGTTCAGCCATGGTCGGCGATCGCCTCCTCGTAGGTCATGATCGGCAGCTCCG
>CP070725.1:788532-796795 GCA_020350845.1 Candidatus Bipolaricaulota bacterium | reverse complement strand
GTGGCGGCGGCGATCTCCATCGCCGCGCGGACACCGTCCGCGAACGCAATCGATGCCTGACGCGTTCGTCCGCCACGGACATCTCCCGCGAGGAACAGAATCCCTGCCTCCTTGAGCGGGCCGACACGTCCCTCAAGCCGGGGATCGAGCGCCGGCATGCGCGGGCGACGGCCGATGGCAGCAATGAGGTAATCCACATCGAGGTGTTGCTCGCCGCTTCTGCCTGTCGTGCCCACGCTCAGTCCACGCTCCCCCTCTTCGATCCTCGTCACCCGAGTGTTCTCGAGGTACGTAATCGATCGCGTCGCGCGACATCGCTCCCACAGCAGGGGAAGGCACCGACGCCTCTTCGATCGGTTGAGAATCGTCACCTCGTTTCTCGCCGACAACGTGAGCGCGTAGTCGAACGCCGCATCTCCGGCGCCGATGATAGCCACCCTGCTGCCCTCGATACGAGCGATCCGATGAACCTCGTAGAGGACGCGTGAAGCGACGGCGGGGCCGATCTCCGGATCGTCAAGGGGAATCGGTTCCGTCCCCGTGGCGATCACCAGGCGTCCGATCCGGTGCCTGGCGCGCTCCGTGCACAGCTCGAAACCGCCGTCGTACGCGATCGATGCGACCTCCTCGTGAACCGGGTCGACGCCGGCGCTCGTGAGATGCTCGGCAAGCCGCCGTGCGAACTGCGGTCCGGTGATCCCGTCAGGGAATCCCGGGAGGTTCTCCATGCTGTGCGCGTTCCGCGTCAACCCGCCGATCGCGTCGGCCTCGAAGAGGAGCACCTCGAGGCCGTGGCGACGAAGCTGCACCGCCGCTGCGACGCCTGCAGGTCCCCCGCCGACCACGCCGATCTCCACCGCCGTCACACCGCCTCCATGCGGCGCAGCAGATCGGCCACAAGGACCAGCTGCGCCACGCCGTGGGAGAGGCCGAGGAGGCTCGCCCTGTGCAGCTCCTCGTTGTAGGTCGCCGTGCCGTCCACGGGGAGGAAGACCTCGTAGCCGTGCACGAACGCCGAGCGCGCCGTTGTGTCGCAGCAGAGGTGGGTCATCACCCCGGTGAGGACGATCTGCTCCACGCCGAGTCGCGACAGGTCGGCGTGCAGTGAGGTCCGGTGGAAGGCGTCATACTGCGTCTTCTCGAGGACCCGGCGGCAGTTCTCGGCGAGCGCCTCGGCGAGGTGCGTGGCCGAGGACCCGGCCTCGATCCGACGCCCCCACCAGGTCGCCATCATCCCTGCGTCTTGCTCGCGGTTCCCGTGGCGGGTGCAGATCACGGGGAGCCCTCGATCGGCGAACGCCGACTGCAGCTCCGCCAAGCCGGGAAGGATCGCCTCGGCGGAGGGAACGAAGGCGTGCGATGTCGCATCGAGGAACGCCGCCTGCATGTCGACGATCAGGAGGGCGGAGCGCTCCGGGCGGAGACGGAGCCGCCCGCGGGCCGTCGACTCGAGATCCGCGAGCATCCGCGCCGAGGCCGCACGAATCGTCTCCACGGTGAAGTAGCGGCTCCGGCTCGGGCCTGCGCCATTCCCCGCGTCCATGAGGCAATGATCCGGCGGACTGCCCCCCTCGACAAGCGCAGGAGCCGACGGTCCGTTGACGAGGAATCCACGCTCGTCGAGACTTGCGCCACGGCATGGAGCGCGAGGAGGCATCAGGTGAACGTCGAGTGGCTGACGGCGGACGAGATGGCGCGGCGGATGGCCGCGGGCGAGGCGAGCGCGCGATCGCTCACGGATCGATGCCTCGACCGCATCGAGCGCCTCGATCGACGAGGTCCGGGGCTGCACGCGATGCTCGAGATCAACCCCGACGCGCGATCGATCGCCGACAGACTTGACGAGGAACGCGACGGGGGCTCGGTACGCGGCCCCCTCCACGGCGTTCCGGTGGTCATCAAGGGGAACATCGACACTTCCGATGGGATGACAACCACCGCCGGCTCGCTCGCGCTCGCGGGGCACATCGCGGAGGACGACGCATTTCTCGTCCGCAGGCTGCGCGCGGCAGGCCTCGTGCTCCTCGGCAAGGCAAACCTCAGCGAGTGGGCCAACTTCCGCGGACGCGGCTCCCTCAGCGGGTGGAGCAGCCTCGGGGGACAAACGCGGAATCCGCACGTCCTGGATCGGTCGCCGTGCGGCTCGAGCTCCGGCTCGGCGGTGGCCGTTGCCGCGGGCTACGGTCCGCTGTCGGTGGGGACGGAGACCGACGGGTCGATCGTGTGTCCTGCGCACATGAACGGCGTCGTCGGGCTGAAGCCGACGGTCGGCCTCGTGAGCCGATCGGGGATCATCCCGATCGCCGCCAGCCAGGACACCGCCGGTCCGATGGCAAGATCCGTACGGGACGTGGCAGCGCTTCTCGAAGCTCTCTGCGAAGAGGATCCCGGCGATTCCGCGACGGCCGTCCCCCGCGAGCATCGTGCGCGGGACTACACGGCCGCACTCGGCCCCGAGGGACTTCAGGGCGCACGGATCGGCGTCGCTCGGGGGCTGGTCACGGGCAAGCCGCCTCTGAGCGAGGTCCTGGAGGATGCCGTCGCGACAATCCGCCGGCTGGGCGCTACGGTGATCGACCCCGTTCCGATGGAGATCCCTTCTGAACTGAGGAAGAGCGAGTACGAGGTGCTTCTCTACGAGTTCAAGGACGGCGTCAACGCCTACCTTCGCCGGCTCCCGCCGGAGTCCGCCGTGCACTCTCTCGCCGACGTGATCGCGTTCAACGAGGCGCACCGTGACCGGGTGATGCCGTTCTTCGGACAGGAGGCGATGATCGAGTCCGAGGCCAAGGGCTCACTCGATGACGACGCGTACCGCGAGGCGCTCACCACCTGCCGGCGGCTCGCACGGACCGAGGGCCTCGACGCCACGCTCCGGATGCACGAGCTCGATGCGCTGGTCTCCCTCACGGGAGGACCGGCATGGCTCATCGACGTCGTCCACGGCGACTACGCAATCGCCGGCTGCAGCACGCTCGCCGCCGTCGCCGGGACTCCGCACATCACCGTTCCCGCGGGCCGGATCGGCGACCTTCCGATCGGCCTCTCCTTCTTCGGTCCCGCGTTCAGCGAGCCGTTGCTCTTGCGTCTGGCCCACGCCTTCGAGCTCGGCTCGGCGCCGTGGCGGCCGCCACGCTTCCTCCCGAGCTTCGCCGCCCGCCCCTGATGGCACGGGCTTCCCCCGGATCGCGGTCTACTTCCCTCCGTGTCGCCGTTCGGTGTACGCTGTCCGCGTCGCGAAGCTGCAAGTCTTCGTGACGAGAGGAGGCAGCGATGCCTGTCGCCAGGCTCAAGGAGTTCCTCGACAAGGAGGGCGTGCGCTACGTCGTCATGCAGCACTCCCCTGCGTTCACTGCACAAGAAGTAGCGGCCTATGCGCACATTCCCGGCCGCGAGCTGGCGAAGACAGTGATCGTCAAGATCGACGGGCGGATAGCCATGGCCGTCGTCCCCGCGTCGCACCGCGTCGACTTCGACGCACTGCGCGACGCGGCCGGCGCGAAGAGCGTCGACCTCGCGAGCGAATCCGAGTTCCAGGATCTCTTCCCCGCCTGCGACGTCGGCGCGATGCCGCCGTTCGGGAATCTCTACGAGATGGACGTCTTCGCCGCCGAGGCGCTGACGGAAGACGTGGAGATCGCGTTCAGCGCGGGGAGTCACGCCGAGGTCGTTCGCCTCGCCTACGCCGACTTCGAGCGCCTCGTCGATCCGACGATCGCGCGGATCTCGGTGCGGGAGTGAGATACTCCCTCCAGGGATGATCGATGCCTGAGGCTGGCGCGGCCTCACAGGCCACGTTTCGCTTCTACGCCGAGCTCAACGACTTCCTTCCGGAGGGAAACCGGCAGAGCGAGCTCATCCACGCGTTCATCGGCAGCCCGCGGGTGAAGGACGCGATCGAGTCCTTCGGCGTGCCCCACGTCGAGGTGGACCTGATCCTTGCCAACGGCATCTCGGTGGACTTCGACTATCGCCTCGGCGCCGACGACCGGATCGCCGTCTATCCCGTCTTCGAGAGTGTCAACGTCTCGCCCGCGGTCCGCCTTCAGGGGCGTCCGCTGCGGCGGACAGCCTTTCTCCTGGATGTTCACCTGCGTCGCCTCGCGCGCTGGCTGCGCCTCCTCGGCTTCGACGCGTCATGCCCGCGAGACGAGGACGACGCGCGGCTCGCGCGGCGGTCGGTCGACGAGGGTCGGATCCTCCTCACGAGAGATCGCGAGCTGCTCAAGCGCGGCGAGCTGACCCACGGCTACTGGGTCCGGGCGACCGATCCTCGTCGACAGATCGTCGAGATCCTCCGCCGTTTCGATCTCGTCGGCGACGAGCGCCCGTTCACGCGATGCCCGACGTGCAACGGCCTTCTTGCAGAGGTACCCAAGGGCGAGGTCCTCGAGCGGATTCCACCGCGAACGGCAGCCTGGCTCGATCGCTACGTGCGTTGCTCCTCCTGCGACAAGCTCTTCTGGCAGGGGACGCATCATGCCAGGCTCGGGCGCGCGATCGCCGAGGTCCTGGCGGAGGCCGGCGCCGCCGGCCCCGGAGCCGATCAGCGTTCCTGAGGATCTTCTTCCGCTTCTCCTTGCCATGCTCGCGCACTCGCGGTAGGATACTACGGAAACCGTAACCGTATCCTTTGGTTCCCGGAGGCCTGTCATGACCACTCGCGACCTGATCCTCGAGCGCGGACAGGAGCTTCTTCTCGACGCCGGCCTACGCGCACTGACGACGAACGCCGTCGCCGCTCGCGCACGGATCAGCAAGAAGACCCTCTACAAGCACTTCGCGGCAAAGGACGAGATGGTCGAAGCGATCGTCCTCTCGCTCGTCGAGTCCGAACTCGGGATGTGGGACCGCATCCTCGACGCCGACACGCCGCCGATGCAGCGCGTGCAGGACTCGCTGCGGTTCGTCGCCGACGCGATGCCCCGCCTGCAGCAGCTCCTCTTCGGCCAGGTGGAGAGCTTCGCTCCCTCGCTCTGGCGCACGATCGACGCTCGCCGCATCCGCCGCCTGCGGAGGCTCAAGGGCCTGATGAAGGAGCTTCAGGATGAAGGACAGATCCGTCCCGATGTCGATGCCGATCGCTGGCTGCTCTTGCTGATGACGGTGACACGCCATGCCCTTCACCCCAAGGCGCTGTCCGCCACGGAATTCACCTTCCCGGCGATGGTCGAGACCGTGATCCAGCTCTTCTACGAAGCGCTGCTGACCGAGAAGGGACGCGCAAATGCGTCCTGCGAGGCTCACCGAAGGGGCGCCGTGGATCGCTTGACACGGTGGGTCATCTCCCATCCCGTGTGGGTCATCGCCGCTGCCGTCGGGCTCACGGCGCTGTTCGCCACCGTCCTCCCTCGACTCGAGATCGAGGTCGACTTCAAGGGGTTCCTCTCCTCAAGCGATCCCGCGGTGCTCGCCTTGGAGCGGGCTGAGGACCGCTACGGCGCCCAGGAGATCCTCATTGTCGTAGTCGAGACCCAGGACACCGTCTTCACAATCGCGACACTCGCCAAGCTCTACGAGTTGGAGCGAGCGATCGAGGCGCTGTCTGGCGTGGACGAAGTGCTCGGCCCGACCACAGCGCAGATCATCATCGCCGATGGGAACCTGCTGCGAGTGACCGAGGCCGCGGAGACGCCGCCGGAGGACGAGGCCGAGATCGCCGCGCTGCGGCAGCGGCTTTCCGAGAGCGCGAGGCTGCGGGATGTGGTCGTCTCGGAGGCGGGCGACGCGGCGGCGATCCTTGTGCGCCTCGAGCCCGATGCCGAGCGAATGGATCTTGCCGCGACGATCGAGGCCCTTGCCGCCGCGGAACGAGGCCCGGAGGAGATCCACGTCGCCGGGCTGCCCTCCATGCATCGGGCGATGGCGGGGAGCATGTTCCGCGACATCCGCGTCCTCGTCCCCGCAGTGATCGCGATCGTCGTCGCCGTGCTGTTGATCAGCTTTCGCAGTCTGCGCGTACTCGCCGCATCGCTGCCGATCGTTCTCATGAGTGTGGTGTGGGCGCTCGCGGCGATGGTCGTCGCCGGTCAACCATTCACACCGTTCGCGCTCGCCCTGCCGGTGATGACGATCGCGATCGGGATCGCTGACGCCATCCACATCCTCAATCGCTTCCGGGAGGAACGGACGAGAGAGCCCGACCTCCGCCTCGCGGTGTTCAAGACGATGCGCGCGATGCGCGCCCCGGTCGTGATGACCTCCCTGACGACGGCTGCCGGCTTCCTCTCGATCATGAGCTCCTTGATCGAAGCCCAGCGGATGTTCGGAGCGTTTGTCGCGCTCGCTGTGCTCGTCGCCATGGTTCTCTCCCTCACCTTCCTTCCGGCGGTCCTCGTCCTCGCGCCTCCGCCGCTCCGAGCGAAGCGCGCCGAAGAGCGTTTCGGACGCTTCCTCGCGGCGTGCGGCCGCGGCATCTACCGGGCGCGGTATGTCCTGTTGGCCTTGGGCGTCGGGGCGGCCGCGTTGTTCGTCCTCGCGATCCCGCGCATCCGTGTCGAGACGATCCCGCAGTCATTCCTCGGCGAGGGCCACTCCGCCGTCCTTGCGATGGACGCCGTCGATCGGCACTTCGGGGGCAGCCTGCAGCTGGCGGTCGAGATCGACACCGGGAGGGGGGACGGCCTCAAGGACCCCGAGCTCCTGCACTTGATGGATGAGATCGCCGGCCGCCTCGAGTCGATCGACGGCGTGAGTCGTGCCGTCTCCCTCGCCGATCTCGTTCGCGAACTGAACTTCGTGCTCCACGACAACGACCCGGCCTACGACGTGATCCCCGATGACGCTCAGACCGTCTCGCAGCTGCTGCGCGTGTTCGAGTTCCGCGGCGGAGACCTCGGGCAGATGGCAACCTCGAGTTTCGCCAGCGGAGAGGTCACAGCGAGGATCGGTCTCAAAAGCACCGGCGACCTCGCCGGGGTCCAACGTGAGGTGCAAGGAATGCTCGCCGGGGTCGCGACCGGCGACGCCCTCGAGCAGGTCGACGTGATGCGCGCGTTCATCTCGCTCTTCGAGAAGATGCCGCGCTCGCAAGCGCTTAGTCTACTCACGAGTGCCGTCGCCGCGGCGCTCATCGTCGCCGTTCTCATGCGCTCGATCGCAGCCGGAATCGTGTGCATCGTGCCGCTGTTGTTCACGGTGCTCGCGAGCTTCGGGGTGATGGGCTACGCAGGGCTCCCGCTGGACATCGCCACCCTGAGGGTGGCGAGTATGGCGATCGGCGTCGGGATCGACTACGCGATCCACTTCACGGAAAGGCACCGTCGAGAGCTCGCCTCCGGGCGATCGTCGAAGGAGGCGCTCGAGGAGACGCTGCGCACCGAGGGGAAGGCGATCTCCTACAACGCGCTCGCGGTAGGTTTGGGCTTCGCGGTCTTCTTCGCGTCGTCGTTCCGCGCGCTGGCCAACGTCGGGATGCTCGTGTCCCTCACGATGTTTGTGAGCGCGGTCGCGTCATTCACGATCGTTCCCGGATTGCTCGTCCTCTGGCGGCGGCAGATCACACAAAGGTAGTCCGCTCTCGGTTCCTGCGAAGGAGAGGTTGGGGTACGCTACTGCTTCCAGGCGAACGGGCGCGCTTTGGGCTTCGTCCCGTCCGGGCGGCGACGTCCTTCCTTCTGCTGCGCCTCCTGAACAGCGGCGATCGCCTCGTCGACTTCCTCCTCGCTCGGGTCTCGCCCCAGCCGCTTGCGCAGCTGCTTCTCCACCCGTTGCCGCATCCGGCGCTCTTCTCTTCCCATCCCAGTCCCCTCCGTTCAGGGCAGTGTACGCCACGAACCGACCCGAGTTCGAACCCTCTGAGGTGTGAGAGTGCTGTTGCTTGTGCGGTGTCCCGCTCCTTGCCTAGGCGATCTCAGGTACAGCCATTCCCTTTCGTTTCATGCGCATCTTGGATTCGGTCAGGCAGGGCCCAGAGAAACGAGTACCCGTATCGCGCTCCTACGGAAGTCAATACCGTGAAACAGACACGGATTCCTGCTGCTTCCTCGGCTTGGGGTACAGTCAAGTAGCCAGCCTCTGCTAGGATACTGCTCGAGGTCCCCGAATCGGGCCAACCCTCATTGACTGCCGATGCCGCGGACAGGCCGCTGACTGCATCGCCTACTGTCTCGGCAAGCGTTGCCGTCATAGCCTCCTCAGGGAGTTGGACTCTCAGCCATACCACGAAGGCCATCTCCGCGCCAGGAGCCAGCTGCACGGGGAACCGAACCTCATCAGCGCTGTTGGCCGGAGGGATGCTGCTGACTGCCTTCGGTATCAGTTC
>CP070725.1:785667-788432 GCA_020350845.1 Candidatus Bipolaricaulota bacterium | reverse complement strand
TTCCCGCGGACCTTCTCGACCATCGTCTTCGTGATTCGGATCGCCTTCTCGGTGGCGCGCTCCCGATCGTCGTGAACCCAGCTGCAGTGCTCGCGGATATTCGCCATCTCGACGAGATAGGGATTCATACCCGCTTCCTCCGCCGCCCGACGGAAGGTCGGCTCGTGCATCGCGGGCGAACACGCCGCGACCACGATCCCTGTCAGGCGCAGCTCGCGAATCGCGTCCGCGATCAGCTGCTGGCCGGGATCGGAGCACATGAAGTCGTAGCCGTCGGCCGTCGTCACACCGGGCACATCGCGCAGGGCCTCGATGACCGCATGCGTGTCCACCGTACGCTCGATGTTCAGACCGCACTTGCAGACGAAGACCCCGATCCTAGCCTCGGGCACCGAGTACCTCCTCTCCCTTCTCGAAGCCCGCGGTGAACGCGCGCTCGTTGAGTTCCTTCGTCTTGGGGGGAACGGAGGAGAGGATCGCTTCGAGCATCGCCTCGCGGGTGACGAGCTTCGTGATCGCGGCAAGGGCACCGAGCATGACAACGTTGGCGACGATCTTGCGACCGAGCTCGTCGGCGATGCGCGTCGCGGGGATCCTGAACGTCTCCTCGATCGGTGGCGCGTCCTCGAATTCGACGAGATCCTCGTCGATGATCAGCGTCCCGTCCTCGCGGATCGTCCCTCCGTACTTGTCGTACGCCTCCTGGGACATGATCACGGCGATCCCCGGAACGGAGAGCTGCGGGGAACCGATCGGGGTGTCCGCGACCACAAGATCGGAGTTGCACGCCCCCCCACGCGCCTCGGGCCCGTAGGATTGCATCATCACCGCTTCTTTGCCGTCGAAGATCGACGCCGCTCGTCCCGTGATCTTGCCCGCGGAGATGATTCCCTGGCCGCCGAAGCCAGCGAAGCGCACTTCGGATCTCATCGTGCTGCGCTTCTCATTATGTGAAAGGCGCCCTCCATTCTGTGGAAGTCGCGGCACCATATCACAAGAAACCCCTCTCGACAACGAGAGGGCTGAAGACATTCGTCTTCTGTAGCGCGGTGCGCTGTGCCCACCACCCGCGCAGCTAGACGGCGGACGGTTGTCCCTGTTCACTCAGGACCTGTGTATACAAGGGCGACCATGCGATCGTCGTCGTCTCGTCCGGAAGGGAGCGCAGATCGGGTCGCCGTTCGGCTGCCCACACGGCGACGCGCCAGAGCCGCTGACCCTACGTTCCTCGGCGGATCGCGTCTACGATCTCACGGCTCTTGTCGGCGAGCATCAGGATGTCGGCAGAACAGGCGATCGCGCGGAACCCTCTCTCGATCCAGTCCCTTGCCCCGCTCGAGTCGACGGCGAAGGCTCCGGGAACGACTCCGTGCCTCGTACATGCGGCGAGGACGCGCTCGATCGCGGCAGCGAAATCAGGCGTACTCTGATCGCCGGGCGTTCCCAGGCTCACGGAGAGGTCAAGCGGCCCGATGAAGGCAACGTCGAGCTTCTCGGACTCGAGAATGGAGTCCAGATGCTCCACGCCTGCCCGCGTCTCAATCTGCCCCACGAGGAGCGTGGTCTCGTTGGCCTTCCTCAAGTACGAGGCGGCGTCGGGGATCGTGTAGTCCGAGTGAGCGGTTCCGAGACACGTCCCGCGCTCTCCGAGCGGGGGGTACATCGCAAGACGGTAGAGCTCCTCCGCGTCGCGGGAAGATTCCACCATCGGCGCCACGATGCCCTCCGCCCCCGCTTCAAGGGCGCGGAGGATCTGCGCCCGAGTGATCTCCGGCACCCGGACAAGGGGGGCGATCCCGGCGGCGCGAGCTCCGCCGACCCACCGAGCGACCGCATCTGGCGCGAAGACACCGTGCTCCGCGTCGATCACGACGAAGTCGAATCCGGCGTCGGCGAGAATGCGCGGAACACCGGGGGCAGTGCACTCCATGACGAACGTCCCGAGAATGACCTCTTGCGAAGCGAGTGTTGCCCTGAGTGTCACGCGCGGATGCCCGCCGTCCACCGTGTCTGCTCCTCCCCACGAGCCCTGATCGTGTCCGACAACGCCAGTGTAGAGCAGAACGGGCTTGCCACGCAATCCGCGATCCCCGCACGCTCTCGGAGCAATGAGGACGCACAGCCGCGTGCGGCAGTTGCGAGCCGAGCCGTAGAGAGCTAGAGTGCTTGCTGGATGGGAAGGGACCCGGAAGCGAGTGCGCTGCGCCATCCTCTCTCGTCTTGCCGTCGCTTGCGTACATCCCTGCGCCTGCAGGGCACGTGGGGTTCGCGGAGTGGTGGGAGAGGACTTGTGGAGGTCGCGTTCCCGGACACGCAGGAAGGGGGACGAGGGCGGTGAACTCGCGGGAGAGGCTGATGCGCGCCTTACGTGGCGAAGCGGTCGACATGCTCCCCTGGGTTCCGCTTCTCGACGGGTACTACATGACATCCCAGCCCCCGGGGAAGGACATCCTTGAGGCCTACCGTGAGGTCAGCGCCGATGTGATGGAGCGCGCCGTCTGGACGTACAGCTGGAATCTCAGCATGCCCCGGGATCCCGGCAAATCAAGTGCGCTGGAAGCAGGAGAAGCCGTCCGGTTTGAGGAAGAGGGCGTTGCCGTCACCGTCCAGTTGGCAGACAGCCCGAAGGGGCGGATGCTTCAGCGAACCTACGAGATCCCCGGACGGACACTGACCGAGCAGGCGCTGTACACCGAGCAATCCCCCTACATCCCCTTCCCGGTCGAGATGCTTGTCAAGACACCGGAGGACCTCGAGGCGTTCGG
>CP070725.1:777329-785567 GCA_020350845.1 Candidatus Bipolaricaulota bacterium | reverse complement strand
GGCGCCCGACGGGCATGATGGTAGTATGCTCAGAGTGGGGTGCAGACCGGCGCTGAGAAGGAGGCGCAATGGAGTGGGTTCTGCTCGCGATCGGGCTCGCGGCGGGCGCTGTGATCGGATGGCTCGTCGCCCGGCTGCGCTTCGGCGAGCAGCTCGCCCAGGAGCGAGCCGAGCGACGCTCTGAGCAGGAGAAGCTGCGCTGGGTGGAAGAGACAAGCACCGCGATGCGGGACGCCTTCTCCGCGCTTGCGGGAGACGCTCTCGCGAAGAACTCCGAGCAGTTCATCGAGCGCGCCCGCGACCAGCTGGCGCAGCTGTCGACGAAGCTCCACGGAGACCTCGGGACGCACAGCGAGCGCGTCAAGGGGCTCGTCGAGCCTCTGGAGAAGGCGCTGACGACGCTCGACGCCGAGGTGCGCGAGATCGAGAAGCGGCGCGTCGGAGCCTACCAGGGGCTCGAGGAACACCTCCGCCAGCTGGGCGACGCACAGTCCGGCCTTCGCGACACGACACTCAGGCTGGAGAGCGCAATGCGCTCGTCGACGGAGCGCGGGCGATGGGGCGAGCTGCAGCTACGCCGCGTGGTCGAGCTCGCGGGGATGCTCAACCACGTCGACTTCGAGGAGCAGGAGACCACGGATGCGGGGCGGCCGGACATGGTGGTCCGCCTCCCCAACGGTGGCGAGCTCCCCGTGGACGCCAAGGCTCCGGCGACCGCCTATCTCGAAGCCGTCCAACTCGAAGGTGACGCGCGCAAGGGACGGCTTGTCGACCACGCGAAGGCCATGCGTCAGCGGATCGTCCACCTCTCCCGCAAGCAGTATTGGGCGCAGTTCGAGCGCGCGCCCGATCTCGTGGTGATGTTCGTGCCTTTCGAATCGGCACTGTCTGCCGCGTTCGAGGCCGATCCCGAGCTCCTGGAGTACGGCGTACAGCAGCGAGTGCTGGTCGCCTCTCCGGTGACGCTGCTCGCGCTCCTGCGCTCCGTGGCATTCGGTTGGCAGGAGCGGCAGGTCGCCGAGAAGGCACAGGAGATCGCGAGGCTCGGCGCGGAGCTCCACGCGCGGATCGTGAACGTCCTCGAGCCGATTGCGGCGGTGGGCAGGCAGCTCGATCGCGCCGTCGACCAGTTCAACCGGGGAATCGGATCGATCGAAAGCCGCTTGCTTCCCGCGGCGCGCCGCTTCGGAGAGCTGTCCGCGCAGTCGGAGGAACTCCCTGAGCTTCCCCCCATCGAACGTCGGGCGAGGCAGCTGACCCTGTCAGAGGAGCTCGAAACGACGCCGTCGGCGGACGCCGACTGACAGGCCTCTCCTACTGCTGCTCGCAGCGCACGACCACGCCGTCCTCGAAGACGACCGTCTGTCCTCGTTTCTCGTACACCCAGAGCGATCGGTGACCGTCCTCGCCGTCGGACGCTTCGATCGTCAATTCGGTCGTCGAATCGGGCTCACGCCAGGCGGCGATCACTTGCCCTTCCGTCATTCCCGGGACGATCTCGCACAGATCGATCGCGTGCTCCAGACCGCCTCCGAGGAAGAGCAGGATCATGCCGATGCAGAACAGCAGATGGAGGGTTCCCAACACGCGCCCGTCACCTCCCGCTATGCCGTGCAGTGGTTGCGCCCAGTAAAGCGAGTCAGGGCGCTGCCGTGCAAGCCGTCCGTTCCGCGGCGCGAGGTTGCTGGCTGCCGCCGCTCCCGCCGGGACAGCGGTCCCGCGCGGACGTGACGTGGATCACACTCCTCAATCGACCAGCCGCGTTCCTCCAGTGTGATGGACATGACGTTCGAGCCGTGCGCCGGTCCTGTGGGCGGAGGCGCTCGATAAGTAGCGTAGTGATCGGCGATTCCCACCGTGAGCGCGAGGCGCTCGCCGGGAAGGGAAGCGCCCAGGGGGTGGAGAGATGCACCAAAACCGAAGATGGAGACCGGGGTGGCAGATCGCACGCCTGATCCTGGTGCTGGTGATCCCGATCGCTCTCTCCGCGACGACGTTTGCGGAAGATCCTTGCACGAAGCTTCCGGATCTGTGGTTCCCGGCACCGGGGTTGATCCTCTCCGGAGGCGTGGCCGCGGTGCAGTTCGTCGATCCCACCGTGGTCATGCAAGGCGATCTCGTCACCGTCACGGTGACCGTGGACAACTTCACCTGTGGTGAGACCGGTCCGTTTGACGTGTCGCTCTACTTCGACGGGATCTCGCCGGAGACACTGATCGAGACCCAGACCACCAGCCTGCTCGGGTGCGAGCATGTCATCTTGACCTTCACCTGGGATACCGGAGACGTCCCCGAGGGTCCCCACGATCTTTGCGTGTGGGCAGACAGCGGGGAGGTCGTCACGGAATACGACGAGGGCGACAACGAGTACTGCTTCGTCGTCACCGTGATCGCTGCGCCGGTGATCGAGGTCACCAAGACGTTCGTCGACATCAACGCCGGCTGCCACGAGGTCGGGGACACCCTGCAGTTCCGCATCACGGTCAAGAACATCGGCGACGGAAGCCACGGTCCGACGCTCGCCCTCGAGGATCTGCTCCCTGCTCAGCTCAACTACGTCGTCGGAACGCTGCATGCGGACGTGGGAAATGCCTCCTACGACCTGGGGACGGGGACGGTTCACTGGTCGGGCGGACTTGCCGCCGGAGAGCAGGCAGTCATCACGTTTGACGTCGTGATCGATGAGGCGACGACGGTCCCGGCGGATCTCGCCAACCAGGCGGTCATCGCCTGGGACCCTGATCAGGACGGCGAGAACGATGCGCACGAGCCGTCCGACGACCCCTCCACGCCGGAAGCCGACGACCCGACGATCATCGCGGTCCGGGACTGCATGGGAATGGCGGGGCCGGCGATCCCGGGAACGATCGATGCGCCGTCCCTCACGGAGTGGGGGATGATCACGTTCGGGATCCTCCTCGGGGGCGCGTTCGTGCTCATGCTCATCCGTCGACGTCGCTTGGTCCGGATCGCGGACGCACGAGGCCAGACATCGTGAACGCCGCGAAAAGGATCCTCGGCCGCCTGCGCCCCACGCTCGGGCGTGCCTTGCTGTTCGTCGTGCTCCTCCTCGTGCTCGGGGGCGCCGTCACGTGGATTACGAACTCCGAGAGCGCACTCGGGTGGATCCGCGGAGCGGTCGCCCGAAGCACGAGCGTGGTCCTCAATGCCGTCGGCCAAGGGACGAGCGTGCGGGGAGGCCACACGGTCGCCTCCGAACGGTTCAGCATCTCCGTGGTCACCGCGTGCACCGGTCTCTTCCTCATGGCGGTCTTCTCCGCGGCCGTGCTCACCTACCCCGCGCGGTGGTGGGCGAAGCTCGCCGGGCTAGGCATCGGCGTGGCCGGGCTGTACATGCTCAACGTCCTGCGGCTTGTCTGCCTGTTCTTCGTGGGGGTGTTCCTGCCGCAGCACGTGGATGTGACGCATCTTCTGGTTCTGCAGTCGTTGCTCATCGTATCGGCGCTGCTCCTATGGCTGTTGTGGGTGGAGAAGGTGGCCCATGGCTCGATCCGGAAGTCGTGACCGACGCGTGGTGACGCTGCGGCGCTTCGCCGTGCGGCTGCTGCTATCGGTGGCCGTGATCGCCCTCCTGTGGTCGTTCGCGGCGCCGCTCTACAACCGGTTCGTGGCCGTCACCGCGGGGGCTGCGTTCGCCCTGATCGAGTCGCCCGATGTCACGATCGTGAGGGCGGAGCAAGGCGCGCTTTGGATTCTTCGTGAAGCCCGGAGCGGGGACGTCAAGCCGTTCATGAGCTTCGATCTCTACGTGTACGTGGGCTTCGTGCCCCTTCTTGCGCTGCTCCTCGCGACCCCCGGGCTCCGGCCCTGGAGGCGCCTTCGGTTGCTTGGCTTCGGTGTTGCCCTTCTGTCCACGACCCACATCGTCTTCCTCGTCGGCGCCGTACGCCTGCTCTACGTGGCGTACGGGCTCGACGTCGTGGGGCCGATGGCGGCGGGGGTCTGTCAGTGGGCACAGGTGTCGCTCCGCATCCTCTGGGAAGCTGGGGCGCTGGTGATCTGGGCCGCGCTCGCGCTGCGTGCGTGGCGCAGAAGTCGACCTGCCGTGGGCTTGGCAGGAACGCCGGCCCATGCTGCGGGCGTGTAAGGAAGTGGAACTATGAGGGGGCATCGAGCAGTTGCGATGATCGCCACGGTCGCCCTCGTGCTCGCGGCGTGGGTGACGGTCTCGGCGACCGACGCGGAGATGTACTTCTCCGCGGACAGGAACGGGGAGCAACGGGTCACCGAGATCCGTGAGGGAAGTGAGCTCTGGTTGGTGGTCTACGACCCGGATGAGGACATCGATTGCGACGTCCGCGACAAGATCTGGACCGACATCAAGGTCGTCGACGCGAAGACTGGAGCGTACATCGTCTGGGACAGCGTGCCCCATGGTGGCGAGCCGAGCTCGGATCCGCCGCACCGCGGCCACTTCCCGGGGAACGATGCGGGCTCGCTTGCGTACGACTACCTCGAGGAGACCGGTGCGAAGACAGGGCTGTTCGCCAGCAAGCGACCGTTCCAGTTCGGGAGTCGGGTCAGCTTCTCCTCCAATCCTCGGCTTCATGCGCACATCACCGGCCCGTACGGCGGCTCGCCGGGAGCGGCCGTTGTCCCCACCGACTTCCAGTGGGGAGGCTACCTGTACTCGGATCTCATCCCGCGCGACGGCTTCGGTGACGATCGCGTCTGGGTCAGCCCGTTCTTCGCCGCAGCGCCCCCTGCGTTCTGGTACGAGTTCGTGGACTCGACACTCCCTGCGACGCACGTGCCGCCGGGGGCCGCCTTCCTTCCCGGGGACATCCCCGCAGTCGCCGAGTTCCAGACGGACTACACCCTCGGGCGGCTGGAGAACATGGACACGATCATGGGGCTCTACCAGGATCAGAACGACGACTCGGACATCGCGATCGCCCTCGCGAAAATCACCGACTCGCGGTCATCGCTGTCCTGGAGCCGCGAGGTCTATCGAGACGGCAACGAGTCCGCCTCGATCACCATTACCGACGACGACGAGAACCTGAACTGCAACGCGGTCGAGTACGTGCCGGTCTTCGTCATCGTCAACCCCGGCGCGTGGAACCCCGTCGACAATCCGCCACCCGAAACGCGGACGAGGAGTGCGAACAACTTCTGCATGCTCAAGCGCTACGGGGGTGTCGTTGACACGAACATCCCGGCGACCGTCGGTCCGATGGCGATGGACTGGTTCAACATCTATGACAGCGGACTCGGGATCTTCCTTCCGGAAGTCGATCTCGCGGCCGACGGAAGCGATCAGCCGAACGAGATCGGCTCGTACTACATCCAGTATCCGAACGCGAACAACATCGTCGTCGTTCCCAACGTGACCACCTTCGACACCGCGAGCGACTCCGGCGTCACACGGTGCATGTTCTACGCCCAAGAGACGGGGGCGAACACGGGCGTGTTCGAGTTCCACATCAACAGCCTGCGCCGCGACCTCGGCTTCCGTAGCTTCCGTGTCGGTGACGTGCTCGCGGCGTACTACGTGGATCCCAACGACCAGGACGACTTCAGTCTCGGGACCGCCTCGATCAGTGACGACCTGTGCACGAGCACGACGACGTTCACAGACGCGGACCGAGAGCCACGGTCCGTCCTCTGGCTGGGACGCGACGCCGTCTATGTCGAGGTTGTGGACCGGAACGCCAACGTGGACACCTGCTGTCCGGAGACCGTGATCGTGCACATCTGCGATCCTCACGAGGTCGACGACTCCGAATGGCTCATCCTGCACGAGACGTCGAGCGACTCTCCGGTCTTCTTTTCCGAGCAGGGCGTCGAGCTGTCGACGGTGTGGGACGCGCTCGGCGTCGGCCTGGCGGGGACGCACGGTGGCTACCAGCTGCAACTCGACAACTGGCGTCTCGAGGGGTTCAACGAGGATGTGATCTACGCACGCTACAACGACGTGGCCTACACCGCGGCAGCGACAGCCAGCGTCGGGGACACGGTCATCCTCCCCCCCGACGGGGAGTTCCCGCCCACGATCCAGGCGACGCGTGCAGAGGGCGACATCTCCTTCGCCGTTGCCGAGATCGGGGACACGCAGGTCGTGACGGACGGCGTTGCGTCGATGATCTTCCTCGATCGCGAGGGCAACCGCGTGGACCGTTACTTGAACAGCAGTGGCGTGTTCGTCGAGGTCGAGGACCCCGATCAGGACGAGGATCCCTTCCGCCGCGAGCGGATCGACGCCTACTGGGACGGCCTCGACGGCCTCTACGACAGTGGGCAGAACACCCCGTTTGCCCCGGTGAACGCGGCGCCGGATTCCTATCCGTCGGCACCGGCGCCCCGCACCCATCCGGTGAACGATCTGTTGGGTTACGACTACATGCTCGACCTGGAGCCGCTCCCTACGCTCGCTCCTGACGTGCCCGCGGACACCTCTCACCCCAAGCTCTACGTCTTCAACCCGAGAAGCGGCCGATGGGCGGCGTTCGATCTCCTGGAGACGGGCGTCGACACCGGGATCTTCCGGAGCACGGTGTGCATCGACCTCGTCAGTCAGTACGAGGCCGTTCCTACGCTCGACGTGCTGCCCGGAGACACGATCATCGCGTTCTACCAGGATCCGTCGAACCACTCGGACAACGCGTGGATCTCGATCAAGGTCTCGTGCGGTGGCGGCAGCGTCCCCGGGACGCAGTCGAGCGTCGCCTTCGTCGATGCCGACGGGACTCCGGTCGACAGGATCATGGATACCGATCCGGTGAACGTGCGCGTCGTGGATCCGTCCCACGGCGCGGCGACGCGACTGGCCGAGGCTCTCGAGATCGACGGGGAGCGATTCGACATCACGGTCTCTCCCGACGGGCCGGCGGGGACGTTCTTTGCGCTCGGCCTGCCGCTCGATCTCGTCGCAGGCCAGACGGTGACGGCGACCTACACGGATCCCACCGATCCGCTCGACCAGTCGTCGGGGACGGTGCTCGTCATCAGCTCGGTCTTCGAACTGACGCGATTCGTGGTCGATCCCAATCCGTTCCAGGACGAAGTGCGATTCGGCTTCGAAGGGACGGGGGTGCCGGCGACGTTCAGTGTCTCGGTCTACGACCTGAGGCGCCGCCTCCTGTGGACCGAGCAGGCGGAGTACGTCATGGATCTCGTCTGGGACGGGCGGAATCTCGACGGTGAGCCCGTCGGCAAGGGAGCCTACGTGTACGTAGTCACTGCCGCCGACGAGGAACGAAGCTACACGGAGAAGGATGTGTTGGTGAGGTACTAGTGGGGATGGGCGGTCGGGTCCTCCACCTCCACCTGGCCGCCCAAGCCTTCCTCGTGTGAAGGCGAAGAGATGCGAGCTCAAGCTCGTTTTCTTGGCAATCGCCCTTGCCCGGTGACCTCCCCGGGCAAGGGCACTCCTTTTCCGAGCCCGCGAAGCAGCATGCGCCAACATCAGCGATCGGACTCCCGACAACGTCAGGCGTCGTGAGACTTCCCGGGCGACGGTCGATGGCGTTGTGCGTTGCGCGGCGACCGGAACGCGCTACCCTCAAGGGAAGGAAGGGGGAGCATGCGCTATCGAACCTTCGGCACGTTGGAGTGGAAGCCGTCGGCGCTCGGATTCGGCCTCATGCGGCTGCCGACGATCGGTGGGGACTCGTCCCGAATCGATGAACCGCTGGCCACAAGGATGGTCCGGACCGCGATCGATGCCGGTGTCAACTACATCGACACCGCGTGGCCGTATCACGGTGGAGAGAGCGAGCCGTTCGCCGGACGGTGTCTCCAGGACGGCTATCGTGACCGGGTCCGGCTGGCGACGAAGATGCCGTCATGGCTGATCGAGAAGCCCGCCGACTTCGATCACTACCTCGGCGAACAGCTCAAGAGGCTGCAGACGGAGCACATCGACTTCTATCTCCTTCACGCGCTCAACAAGACCCACTGGCAGAAGCTGCGCGATCTCGGCGTGCAGGCATGGTCCGAGCGTGCCATCGCTGACGGGCGCATCGGGCACCTCGGCTTCTCCTTCCACGATGAACTAGAGACCTTCAAAACGATCGTCGACGCCCATGACTGGACGTTCTGTCAGATCATGTACAACTACATGGACATCGCCTTTCAGGCGGGCACGGAGGGTCTGCGCTACGCCGCGGGCAAGGGGCTTGCCGTCGTCATCATGGAGCCGTTGCGCGGGGGACGACTCACACGCACCCCGCCCGATGCGGTGGCGGAGCTGTGGGCACAGGCTGACAGGCCTCG
>CP070725.1:772169-777229 GCA_020350845.1 Candidatus Bipolaricaulota bacterium | reverse complement strand
TAGCTCACGAAGCCGGGCGCTGCGATGATGGCCCCCACGTGGAGGTCGACGTAGTCGTCGGTCTGGCCGTGATCCACCGCGTCTGCGCCGCACGCCTTCTCGCACTCCCGGCACTCCGAGCACACGGTGCAGTGCATGCATCGACGCGCTTCGGCGACCGCCTGCTCCTCGCTGTAGCCGAGCTCCACCTCAGGGAAGCCAAGGATCCTGTCCGCGGCGGACAGGACCGGGGCGACCACCCGGCGCTGCTTCGTGTGTCTCCCTTCGGGGACCGGCGCGAGGTCCTCTTCGGCCTCCGTCGGCTCGGCTGCCACCTCGCCGGCGATCATCTCCTCGGCGTTCAGGAAGCGATCGATCGAAGCCGACGCTCGATGCCCGGCGACGATCGCACGGACGGCAACGTCCGGGCCGGAGACCACATCGCCTCCCGCGAAGACTCCGGGCACACTCGTGGCCATCGTCTCCGGATTGACCGAGAGAAGGCCTGCCTTCGCCTCGAGCCGCTTGTCGGCCGCCGACAGCAACTCCCAGTCGACGGCCTGCCCGATCGCTACCACCACCGAATCCGCGGCCATCAACTGCTCCGGGTCGGCCTTGACCACGGGACAGAACGTTCCTGCCTCGTCGAAGACGGAGAGGCACTCCCGGAACTCGACGCCCGTGACCTGTCCCCGTCGGCCGACGATCCGTTTGGGCGACAGGCGGTGGTGGATCGTGACACCCTCCTCCTCTGCTGCCTTGATGGCTTCCGGATCGCCCGGCATCTCGGCTGCCGACTCGAGGCATGCGAGGTGCACCTCCTTCGCGCACAGACGGACGGCGGTGCGCGCAGCATCGATCGCGACATCCCCACCGCCGATGACGACGACCGTTCTGTCCGCAACATCCGCCGCCTGCTCTCGCTTCGCTCTGTGCAGGAACTCGGTTCCGTGCGTGACTCCGTCCATCTCCTCGCCGCTGACCCCCAGCGTGCGGCTCCCGTGTGTACCGACGGCGAGGAAGATCGCCTCGAATCCCTGGTCGAAGAGGTCATGCAGCGTGAGGTCAGCGCCGACGGGGGTTTCCAGCCGGATCTCGACTCCCGCCCTCTTGATCGCCTCGATCTCGTAGTCCAGGACCTCGTCAGGGAGCCGATAGCGGGGAACCCCAACGCGCAGCATGCCACCGGCGACCTCGAGGCTTTCGAAGACGACCGGAGCGTAGCCCATGTTGGCGAGATCCCATGCGCACGTGAGTCCCGCCGGGCCCGCGCCGACGATCGCGACACCTCGACCCCCGCCACGCCCGGGAACCTCCTGTCCCCTCGCCGCGGGGCCCGCGACTTGCGGATGAGCGTGACCCTGACGGGCAGCCCCGATCTCGCGGTCGGCGAGGAAGCGGTGAAGATCGCGAATGGCGACTGCGTCGTCCAGTTGCTCCCGGTTGCACGCTTCCTGGCATTCGTGGTCGCAGATCCTTCCACAGGTGGCGGGGAATGGGTTCCGCTGCCGATAGAGCTCGAGGGCCTCGTCGAACTTCCGCTCGGCGATGAGCGCGACGAATCCGGGGACGTTGGCTCCCGCCGGGCACGCATTCCGGCACGGCGCGAAGAGGCGCTTGTCGATCGCATACGCGTTCGGATAGGCCTGGGCATAAGGCCTGTAGATTGCCTTGCGTCGAGAGAGCCCGGAGTCGAATCCGTTGTCGATGCACACCGGGCAGTCGGCCTCGCAGTCTCCGCACCCGGTGCACTTCTCCGGATCGACATAGCGTGGGCGCCTCCGAATCCGGACCCTGAAGTCCCCCGGCCTTCCCTCGATCGACTCGATCTCGCACAGCGTGAGCAGTTCGATGTCCTCATGGCGCCCGACCTCGACAAGCCGCGGGGCGAGCGTGCACATCGCACAGTCGTTGGTCGGGAAGGTCTTGTCGAGCTGCGCCATGGCGCCGCCGATCGCGGGCTGCCGCTCCAGTAGGAACACCTTGAATCCGGAATTCGCGAGATCCAAGGCAGCCTGCATTCCACCGATCCCGGCGCCGACGACGAGGGCCGCTCCGACAGTCCCGTTTGGTGACTCTCTTGTGCCCATAGCCCTCTTTCCTGGGCAGTTCCTCGCCCCCACCGATGGCGGGCCGGGTTTCGGCGAGTTGTCGGTGTTGGCCTCGGGAAGGATTCTATGGACCCCTCCGCGGGGGATCAAGCAACCAGCAGGAGTGCACGATCTCTGACGAACGGGGTCGCTCGTCAGGGGTCCGCGTGAAGCCTCCCCGGCGCAACGGCAACCCCCGCATCGGCGGGGCAGTTCAGGTTCGTGAACGAGCGGAGATCCGGGTCGACTCTCCTGAGGTCCCGATCGGGAACTCGATGCACGGCGACCGTGTCGTACAACGCCCGTACGGGACGGATCCCCGCGCCAAGAAGGCGCGCAGCGGGTTCGAGACAGCGACGATGGTAAACGGCAAGAAGCGGCTCGTCGTATCCGCGAACCACGGGAACGACGGCGTCGACCCCGTCGCCGTACGAGAGGAGGAGGTCGACGAGCCCCGGGCGGATGTCTGGCATGTCACACGCGACGACGAGTGCGAGCTCGGCGCGCATCGCCGAGAGGCCGGTAGCGATTCCCCCCAAGGGCCCGTGGTCGAGCCAGCGGTCGGGGACGTATCGGGCACCCGTTGGGGCGGTGACGCCGTCCCCGCCGACGACGAGCGTCTCCGCGAACCGCGCCCCGAGGCGACGGTGAATGCGGTCGAGGATTCGCGCCCCTCCGACACGCAAGGTGTGCTTCGGCCGCCCCATGCGTGCCGACCGGCCGCCGGCGAGAACGATCAGCGCGGGGCGTCCGGTCATGGCAACTCGAGCCTCCACGGGTGGGTGTAGATCGTGGCCCGTTCTTCACGAACGAAGCCGCAGAGACAGATCCCGAGCGCCTCCGCGAGGCGAACGGCATCGACCGTCGCGGCGGACACGGCGGCAACGATCGGAATCGACGCGCGAGCGGCCTTGAGAAGCAGTCGGGTCGGGACGCGACTCGAGAGGAGAAGGACCTCGGGCTCGCTGCTAGCGCCTTCGAGGAGGAGGCGCCCGAGCGCCTTCTCCAGCGCGCAGCTACGGCTGATGTCTTCTACCAGAATGCGGATCTCACCTGCATCGACGATCGCCGCGAAGTGCGTCCCGCCGGTCCGGGGAAACACCGGGGCTGCGGCGACAGCCTCTGCCATGGCCTGCTGCACCCGTGCGAGGGGGATGCACTGCTTCGACGAGATCACTGGCGGAAGCTCCGCCGGTGCTGGGACATCTCGCAGCACGACGCGGAATCGGGAATCGTCCCGGTCGATACGCACGACATCTGCGGCCGCGGCGATTCTCCCTTCCGAGAAGAGGTAGCCGTAGATCCATTCCCGCAGGTCGGCGGGGCTACAGACGGCCACCACGGGCGGTTCATTGTCGATCGTGAGCTCCACTGCATGCTCGCGAACGAGCTCATCGGGGACGCGCGCCGGGCTGCCGGCGCGGATGCGGGTGACGTCCAGGGTCTCGTAGTAGTCGGTACCCGCTGAACGCCCGCCGGAGTTGCCCGGCGGATCAGTGTGCGCCATGGGTGTCGTCCCACCGCTCCACGCGGCATGCGGCGACCTTGAGCTCCGGGATCTTCGCCACCGGCTCGAGGGCATCCTGGGTGAGCCGATTGGCCGCCCGCTCGACGAAGTGGAACGGGACGAAGATCGTCCCCGAGGCGACGCGCTCGGTGGCGACGGCCTTGGTCACGATCGCTCCCCTGCGCGTCGCCACCCGCACCAACGCCCCGTCGGCGACATCCAGAGCGGCAAGGTCGTCGGGGTGCATCTCCGCATAGCCCTCGTTCACGTAGGCATTGAGCGCCTCGCTGCGGCGGCTCAGCGACCCCGTATGGAACTGGTGCAGGATGCGCCCCGTGGAGAGGACGAACGGGTACTGCTCGTCGGGGGTCTCCGCCGGCGGTCGATAGCTCACGGCGTGGAACTTCCCGTTGCCGCGCGAGAAGCGCCCCTCGTGGAGGAACCGGGTTCCCGGGTGGTCGGTGTCGGGACACGGCCACTGAAGCCCGTCGGGGACGAGCCGATCGTGGCGAATGCCGCCGTAGATCGGAGAGAGGGAGCCGATCTCCTCCATGATCTGCGCCGGCGAGTCGTAGCCCATCGGTCGTCCGAGGCGTGTCGAGAGATCGCAGAGGATCTGCCAATCGGGGCGTGCTTCGCCGGGCGGGGGGAGCGCGCGCCGGACGAGAAGGACCCGCCGCTCGGTGTTGGTGAAGGTGCCGTCCGTCTCGGCGAAGGAAGCGGCAGGGAGGACGACGTCCGCGAGCTGTGCCGTCTCGGTGAGGAAGATGTCCTGGACCACGAGGAACTCGAGAGCGCGCAGCGCTTCCTCGACGTGATTCAGGTTCGGGTCGGAAACCATCGGATTCTCCCCCATGATGAGCATCGCCTTGACCTCGCCGCGTGCGGCGGCGTGCATCATCTCCACCACGGTGAGCCCCGGCGTCCCCGGAAGCGCCGTGTCCCACGCGGCTTCGAATCGCTCGCGGATCGCGTCGTCGGCGACCGACTGGTATCCGGGGAAGACATTGGGCAGCGCGCCGAGGTCGCATGCTCCCTGCACGTTGTTCTGCCCACGCAGGGGGTTCACCCCGGAGGATGCCTTCCCGATCTGTCCCGTGAGCATCGCGAGGTTGGCGAGGGAGAGGACGTTGTCGGTCCCGTGCGTGTGCTGCGTGATGCCCATCGAGTAGACGATCGACGCCCTCTCCGCACGGGCGTACCGAAGCGCCGCGTCGCGCAGTCGATCGGCGGGAATCCCGCACAGCCTCGAGGCGTCCTCGACGGAGACGTCCTCGAGCGCCTTTCGGAACGCGTCGAAGCCTTCGGTGCGGTCGTCAATGAACGACTCGTCGTGTGCGCCGGCGTCGAGGATCGCACGCATCATCGCCTGGATCCACGCGACATCGCTGCCTCCGTGCTGTCGCAGCCACAGAGTGGCGTGTCGGACGAGGTCGATGCGGCGCGGATCGACGACGATCAGCTGCGCGCCGTGCTCGCGGACC
>CP070725.1:761657-772069 GCA_020350845.1 Candidatus Bipolaricaulota bacterium | reverse complement strand
GTGCTGTTCATCGACGAGATCCACAGGCTGCGGCGCAACGTCGAGGAGATCCTCTACCCCGCGATGGAGGACGCGAAGATCGACGTGATCCTCGGCGAGGGCCCGAACGCCCAGTCGCTGCGGATCGACCTGCCGCCGTTCACGCTCGTCGGGGCGACGACGCGCTCCGGGCTCATCTCGGCTCCGCTCCGCGATCGCTTCGAGGTCTCCTTCCGGCTCGGCTTCTACCGCGAGGAAGAGCTCGCGGCGATCGTGCGGCGCGCCGGTGCGCTGCTCGACATCGACATCACCGAGGACGGCGCCGCCGAGCTCGCGAGGCGGGCCCGGGGCACGCCTCGCATCGCCAACCGCCTTCTCCGCCGTGCGCGGGACTTCGCCCAAGTGAAGGGTGAAGGCCACATCGACGGGGAGACGGCGCGGCGCGCGCTCGCTCTTCTTGAGATCGACGCGATCGGACTCGATTCCCTCGACCGGGCCGTACTCGACACGCTGGTCTACAAGTTCGACGGGGGCCCCGTAGGGCTGGAAACGCTTGCCGCGGCGCTGTCCGAGGAGCGTGACACGCTGACGGACGTCGTCGAGCCCTACCTGATCCAGGTGGGATTTCTCAAGCGCACGCCGCAGGGCCGTGTGGCCACGGAGCGCGCGTACGAGCATCTCGGTGCGGAACTCCCCGGACCGTCTTCCGATCGTCTGCTCTAGGTCGGGATCTACGAACCGCCGCGATCATCGCCGGGCGATCTGCTTCGCGTTCTCGATGAACTCCTGCACGACCCCCTTGAATCGCTTCCAGTCCAGGAGCAGGACGAGCGCGATCCAGATGAGGTACCACCACGCCGCCTGGCGAGCGTTGATGTACGCAATAACGAGGGGAAGTGCGACGAGGGGCGTAGCGAAGGACATGGTGACGGACTTCAGACGGAAGTAGGCGATGCACACCGCGGCCACGGCGACGTACGCCGCCGCGGGCACGAACGGAACATAGCCTGCCATCACGAGGTAGCACAGCCCGGAGAACACGAGCAGCATGTCGAACAGGAACTCTCGCTCGCCGATCCACGTGGGGGGTTTGTGGTAGCGGCGGGCGAGCCGGCCGTCGAGGATGTCCGTCGTCCAGCCGAGCATCGTGAGGAGGATGACCGCCTCGAGGGCGGCCGGACCGACGAATCCGAGCGACGCGATCGCCGCTGCGATGACACCGCGAGAAGCTGTGAGGAGATCAGGTACCCTTTTCATCCAGCGCCACCCGGGCCATTGTAGGATCCGCGGGCAGGGACGACAAGACCCGCTTGCTGTGCCCGGCGCTCAGCCGCGCCGAAGCTGGCGGCGCATCGACCACGTGCCGGCAGCCAGCGTTGCTACTGCAAAGGCCACAAGGGCAGAGAGCTCTACCGTCACGGCAGAGATCCCTCGTCCGGCGAGCATCACTTCGCGCAGCGCCTCGTTGGCGTGGGTGAGGGGGAGGATCTGCGCGAGGGCGCGAAGCGACGGGGGAAGCGCCTCGGGCGGCCAGAAGACCCCCCCGAGCATGATCGACGGGATGAGCAGGATGAGCACGAGCTGCATCGCCTGGAACTCGTTTCGAGCGATCGTCGAGAGCAAGGTCGCCAGTCCCTGGAGGCCGAGCACGAAGAGGAAGAGGATGAGGGCAACGAGGGCGACGCTGCCCGCGAGCCGAATGCCGAACGCGAATCGTGACACGGCGACGAGCTCGACCGCCTGGATGCCGGCGACGACGGTGAACGCCGCCGCGTAGCCGGTCACGATCTCGGCGGATCGCACCGGCGCGACGAGGATCCTCGTGAGCGTTCCCCCCGTTCTCTCGCGAACGATCGATACCGCCGTGAGCATCACGGAGATGAGCGTGATCGCGAAGGCGATGATTCCCGGGGCCGTGTAGTCGAGATTGGTGATCTCGCCGTCGTAGATCGGGCGAAGATCGAGCATCGCGTCCACGCTCAGTCCCCGCTGCTGGTCGGAGACGATGTCGGAGAACGCCTGCTGCAGGATCGCAAGCCCACTCGACGAGATCAGCGGGTTGCTATCGTCCACGAAGAGCGTGACACGGATGTCGAGCGTCGTCTCGGGCGGAAGGAGCCGGACCTCTCGGCCCTCGAACCTCATCGTCCGCTCGCCCCCGAGGCGTAGCGCCTCGTTCACGATGGCGTTGGAGAACCCTGCGGGGAAGACGATCGCGGCCCACGCCCCTCCCGAGCGCACCGCCTCCTCCGCGTCCTCGACGCGGGTCTCCTTGATGATCGGGAAGCCCTCCTTCACGACGGCGGTGAGCAGTCTCGACGCGAGATGCACGCTGAGCGTCACGCGGCCGATCTCCGCGGTGCGCACGGAGGCCAAGCCGTTGTCCTTGTCGACGACAGCGATCGTGAGGTGCGTGTGACGGGAGGAGAACGACGTGCCGTAGAGGAGAACGAACAGCAGCGGTGTGAGCAAGACGAGGAGCACGGTGCGGCGATCCGAGAGGATCCTCCGGAGGACATTCCCCGCGATCAGCAGGCTTCTCATTCCGGTTCCCCTTCCTCCTCCAGAAGGGCGGTGAGGGCTCCCTCGAGGCTGTTCCGGCCGGAGCTCGCGATCAACTCGGGGACGCTTCCTTCGGCGAGAAGCCGTCCGCTGTGGAGGTATCCGAGGAGTCTGCAGCGCTCGACCTCATCCATGAGGTGGGTGGTGATGAACAGCGTCACGTCCTCGGCATCGAGCGCCCGGAAGTGCTCCCAGAGGGCATTGCGCAGCCGAAGATCGACGCCCGCGGTCGGCTCGTCGAGGAACAGGACCCGAGGCCGATGGACAAGACTGACCGCGAGCGACGCGCGACGTTGCATCCCGCCCGAGAGTGCTCCCACCTTCTCGCGGCGCCGTTCGCGGAGATCCACGAGGTCGAGGAGCTCCTCCGCACGGGATGCGATCTGCCCACGCGGGATGTCGTACAGACGGCCGAACATTGCGAGGTTCTGATCCACGGTGAGGTCCGCGTAGAGCGCGACGTCTTGCGGCATGTACCCGAGCTGCATCTGAACGCGGAAGCTGGGGACGGGCCAGCCGAGGACCGTGACCCGGCCGCCGTCGGGGCGCAGGACACCGCACAGCATTCGCACCAACGTCGACTTCCCCGCCCCGTTGGGTCCGAGCAGGCCGTACACGGTCCCCGCGGGGATCTCGAACGATACGTGGTCCACGGCGAGCCGTGATCCGTAGCGCTTGACGACGCCCTCGGCCACGATCGCCCCGCCTGCGCTGCGGTCAGCGGTGGACATACGTGAGGTCGATCGCGAGCTCGATCGTGGGCTCCTCGTCACCCGTCCGGTATCCCCACGAGCCCGTCGCGGACACGCCTAGCCGCGGGGAGATCTGCGTGTGGAGGGAAAGCGACAGGTCGTGCTCGAACGCCGCACCGTCGCCGGCCGGCGGCGAGTGCACGCTTCCCTCGTAGACGATCCGCGCGAGCCACGACTCCGCGAGCCTCCGAGAGCCCCTGAACTCCACGCGACCCGAAGCCTCCGACGGCGATTCCAGGGCCGCGGTCCAGCGTGCCGTGGCCGACAGCTGCGTGACGGGGTCGGGCACGAGCGCTGCCCGGGCGACGACCGCGATCAGGGCACTCCAGCCACCTTCGGAGAGCGTCGCTCCGAGGGTCGCGTGCGCCTCCCATCCGCAAAGGCGCGGATCCACGGGGGCCTCGAGCGTCTCCTGGATCAACAAGAGACCGGCGGAGTCGATCCCCGTGGCACGAACGACGCCCGCCGCGGCGGCGACCTCGGCAAGGAACTGCACGCGCTCCGCGGTGGAGAGCTCTCTGCGGCCTACCGTCCGCGCTGCCTCGAGGAGATCCTCGTCCGGGAGCGGAGCGATGAGGATCCCCGCGTCAAGGAGGGCGTCGTGCGCGGCGATCGTTCGACTCAGCGGGGTGACGTCCCAGAACCGCCCATAGCCGATCCCCGCGGTGGTCGCAAGCTCGGCCGCCGACCCCGTGCCGTACTCCGCGTCTGCCGACGCGAGCGCGAACAGATCGTCCCGCAGATACCGCTTCACCTCTCCCGTTGCGCGCGCTCGCAGATCGGGGACGTCGTCGTCGAACGTCGAGTCGAAGAAGGCGTCGAGACGCACTCCGAGCGTCTCCGAATCGGTGAGAGCGGCCACGTCCACCCTTCCGGATCCCGTGAGGCGACGGTCTCGATCGTCTCGGTACGGTCCGTCCCGCCAGCGCGCGTTCCCCACTCCGTGGATCTCCGTGAGTCGGCTCTCGAGAGGGCGATAGCTGCACAGCGGGAGCGCCGACCCGACGGCCGTCCAGAGGAGGAGAAGGACGACCAGCACGGCGAGCGATCGTGTGCGTCGGAATGCGATTCGCGGGATGCGCATAGCGGCAACATAGCGCCACAGCCGAAAGGCGTCAACCGGACTGATCGGCCTTCCCGACCGCGAACCGTGTATGATCGTAGCAGCCGGCGGCGGTGCGTCGTCCGTCGTCGGCGGACGGGATCGCTCACAGGAGGGGATTCCCATGTTCGATGACACCACGGGCGTGCTCTTCGCGGTCATCCTCGGCGTGGTCCTTCTCGTCGGGCTGGTGGCGCTGATCATCCCCGAGCCCGGGGAGAGGGCGGTGATCGCAGTCGATCGCCTCGACATCGCGGTCCTCAGCTTCGCCAACGGCTCGTCGTGGGAAGGGGCGGGAACGACGCTCCGCGCGCGAACGGAGACGAGGCTCGTCAACGCCCTCGGACTCTCCGTCTACTCCCGAGCGCAGCTCGATGAGCTGCTCGGCGAGCACGCGCTCTCCGCAGCAGGGCTCGTCGACGAAGTGACCGCAGTGCGGATCGGGTCGCTCATCGGCGTGAACAAGCTCGTCACGGGGACGGTGTACAGCGTGCAGACGACCGTCGAGGAGACCACGATCTGCGAGGAGTGGTCGGGGAGCGAGTGCATCACCTCGGTGCCCGCGGCACGGTACGGCGTACGCCTCCTCGCTCAGGTCGAGGTGCTCAACGCCCACACGGGGCAGATCGAGCACGCTGTCGACCTCTCCGGAAGTGCGAGCGACGTCTTCCGACAGGATGCGTTCTTCCCCGGCTTCGACCCGCTGGTCGCAGAGGCCGCCGACGAGATCGCGGAGCGCGTCGCCTCGATGTTGACGAGCACCTACACCCGGGAGCTGCGCTACGGCCTCTACCGGGGGGCGCGCACGAAGCGGGACGGGTTCATCGGGGAGGGTGAGACACGCCGCTTCCGCGCCTCGGAGGACACCGTGCACCTGGTGGTGCACTTCACGCGTGTCCGATCGAACGACGGGTTCCGTCTGCAGTGGCAGGATCCGGACGGGACGGTGGAGGCCGTCGAGGACATCGTCGATCCCGGCGACTGGCGGTTGTATCGACTCGAACTTGCGGGGCGCTCGTCGGGACGACATGTCGCGATCGGGCTTCTCGCAGGCACCGAGGCGTTCCGCGCGGAGTTCATCGTCGAGCCCTAGCCACGCCGAGAACCAAGGAGGCGCCATGGAATGGAGGTCGGTCTGGCTGATCGCTGCTGCGGTCGTCCTCGGAGCGGCGGCGGTGCTCCTTCTTCTTCCTCGTGCTGATCAGTGGACGGCCGTCGGCGATCGTCCGCTCGTCGTCGGAAGCGCCACGGATCCGTTCTCCTACGACGGGACCCACGTGGTCTTCGGCGAGGGGCGACTCGCCCTTCGCGCCGACTCCCGCTCGATGACCGGCGAGCTCGACGCCGAGGTCCGGACCGACGATCCCGCGGGGATCGTCCCTCTCTCCGGGGTCCAGAGCGGCTCGTCCGTTGGCATCCGCTCTGTGGAGCTCGTCCTCGAGAGCGTCGACGCCCCCGTGCACGGAGACACCGGCCTCGGCGGCGCCGAGCTTCCCGAGACGCGCGCCTGGCTCGCGGGCAGTGGCAGCTTCGATCTCGTGCTCGACGGAGAGCGGGTGCGGGAGGAGATCCCCGGACGCTGGCTCGTCGCCGACGCGGTCCGCAGAGACGACGGCGCGGTCCGTCGTGGGGGGCTCGTTTACAGCCCACTGCTGCGTGACAAGACCGGCTTCTCGGTCGAGGATCGCCTCGAGGCCACGATCTTCCTCACCCTCCCGGACGACGCGACGCAAGGATCGGTCGAACTGCACGTCGTCTTCGCCGAGGTGACGCTGACGTCGGGGCGGCGCTCCGAGCGCTAGTCCTCCGGCGACGACGGCTCGGGGCCTTCGAGGGCGCGATCGAGGGCGACCTGCGTCGACTCGTCCGGCTCCTCGGCGGCGCGACGGCCGACGGACCAGCGCCGCGCAAGCCATCCCTGCCGGATGCCGAAGTAGTCCACGGCCTCTTCGATCTCCGCGGCCTTGCCGACGAGGAGCAGGACGTCGTCCTCGCGAAGGCGCTCGGGGCCTACCGGGATGACGAGCGCCCCGTCGAGGCTGCGCTCGACGGCAGCGATGAGCACGGAGTGCCTGCGGCTGCGGTCGACGTAGACCTCGCTGATCGTCTTGCCGATCACCCGGGAGCCCTTGGGAATTCGCACGTTGACGGCGACTCCCGATCCCGAGGCGAACTCCGTGACGCGCTGGATGTCCGGGCGCTCCACCTCGAGCAAGAGGTGCTCGAGGAACAGTCCCGTGGTGTCGATCAGGCTGGTGACGCCAGCGTGCTCGTACGCCGTGCGGTACTCCGGATTGGGCATCCTCGCGATCACCCGGGGAACACCGGCGCCGCGCACGAGGAGGGCGAACGCGAGGTTGTCCGCTGCACTGCGCATGAGCGCCACCGCGACGTCGCATCCGGTGGCCTCCGCCTGATCGAGGGTGGTGACGTCCGTCGCGTTGCCGCAGACCGTGACGACGCCGAGCTTGGACGCCACCATCTCGCACGTATCGCGGTCGACATCCAGCGCGACGACGTCGTGCCGATCGGCACTCAGCCGAGCGATGAGGCGACGTCCGACCATCCCCGCTCCTGCCACCAAGACGCGCATTGTCCCTCCTATCTCCACGCCCTGCGCTGCACCAGGAGGAGCACAGGGAGGATCTCCAGTCGGCCTGCGATCATCGCAAAGATCATCCACAGTTTCGCCGCCGCACCCAACTCCGCGAACTGGTCGACCGTAATCAAGCTCGGCCCGACGTTCCCCAGCGAGGAGAACGAGCCGGAGAGTGCCGCCGCGACGGACAGCGAGGTCGTCGCCGAGAGCACGACCGAACCCACCGCGAGGAGCACGATCCAGCTGAACATCACCGTGGCCGTGCGGGTCACCTCCATCCTCGGCACCGGCGCTCCATCGTAGACCAGGGGGACGACAGCGGACGAGGGGAGGACCGCACGTCGGGCGTGATGGCGCATCACGCGCAGGAGAAGACCGAGGCGCCAGACCTTCGCACCTCCTGCCGTCGAGCCGACGCAGCCGCCGATGAGCATCAGCCAGAGGAAGACCTGCTGTGCGAGGCCGCTGAACGCCGCACTTCCAATGTCGTGTGTGGTGTACCCCGTCGTCGTCGCGATGGACACGACGTGGAACAGCGAGGACCGGATCCGCTCGTGCAGGCCGGCGTCCCCGCCAGGACCGCGTCGAACGGCGACGAGGAATGTCGCCCCCAGGAGGAGCAGCAGCCAGAGACGGAGCTCGCGGTTGGCCGTCACCTGACGCCAGCGGCCGCGGATGACGTTCCAGTGGATGAGGAAGCTCGTGCCTCCAAGGAACATGAACACGATGAGGGTGTACTCGATCGCCGCGGCATGGGGTCCGGCGCTGAAGTGGCCGACGCTCGCGTCGTAGGTGGAGAAGCCCCCCGTGGACAAGGCGGTCAGGGCGTGGACGACGGCATCCACCGGATCGCGCATGAAGATCATGAGGATCGCGGCGCACGCCGCGGTCATCACGACGTACAGCGCCCACAGGATGCGTAGCGAGTGCAGCAGTCCAGGAACGGGTCGGCCCGACGCGGCCTTGTGCACCTCGGCAGCGAGTAGGTTGTGGCGTGCGCCGCCTCGTAGGGTCACCGCGAGAAACAGGGTGAAGATCCCCAGCCCGCCGATCCACTGCGTCAGCGCGCGCCACACGAGGAGGCTGTCGGGGAGATCGTTGAGGGCGATCGGAGAGAGCTCCTGCGAGCGTGGCAGGATGATCGTCATCCCCGTGGTGGTGAAGCCGCTCACGCTCTCGAACAGCATGTCGAGGTAGCTGAAGTCGAGGGCGATCCACAGGGGAACGGCGCCGATCAGAGAGAGCGCGACCCAGGCCAGCACCCCGACGGCCATCGCCTGTCCCGAGGTGAGTTCACGGGGACGGAAGAGGCGCGTGAGGAGGGCCCCGAGAAGCAGCGAGACGGCCGCGGGAACGCCATACGTGACGGACGGGAACTCGACCGTCTGCTCGGAGAGCGCGCTCACGAGCAGCGGCAGCGCCTGGAGGAAGGCGAACACGATGAGCACGATGCCGAAGTAGTGCGCGATCGTACTCAACCTGGTCATCCCCGCTCCGCCCTCCCTCCCGGGCCATTATACGTTTGCGCTGCAGCACGCTGGGCGTCTGCGAGTTGTGCGCCCCATCGCAGGGGCTACAATGGCCGCCGCTCGAAGAAGGGGGAGCCCAAGTGTGCGGAATCTTCGGCGTGGTGGCTCGTGAGGAACGTCCACTGGGCGGACTCCTGCTCGGTGCGGCACGGCGCCTCGCCTATCGCGGCTACGATTCGATCGGCTGCGCGACGCTCGACGCGGCGGGGGCGATCGATCTGCGCAAGGATCCGGGGAAGATCGACGAGGTCGACGCGCGCCATCACTTCGAGGAGATGCGTGGGGTGCGCGGCATCGCCCAGCTCCGCTGGGCCACCTTCGGCGCTCCGTCTCATGTCAATGCGCAGCCGCACCTCGACACCGACGGCGATCTCGTGGGAGCACACAACGGGAACATCGTGAATCACATCGCGCTTCGCGATGCGTTTCTCGCCGAAGGGATGACCGTGCGCGGCACCAACGACGGCGAGAGCTGTGTCCACGCAGTGGAACGCTACGTTCATCGCGGGCAGGACATGATCGAGAGCATTCGCAGCGCGGCCGGGGATCTCGAAGGGGACTACGCATACGTCATCGCGCGGCGGGACGAGCGAAGGCTGTATGCCGTCAAGCAGGGATCGGGGCTGGTGGTCGGGCTCGGCGACGGTGAGAACTACGTGTCGTCCGACCTGCCGTCGATCCTCCCGCTGACACAGCGCATCGTTCGCGTGCGCGACGGCGAGATGGTCGTCCTGGATGCGGACACCGTGGAGCTGAGACGGCTCGACGACGGGGAGATCGTCGAGCGGGAGCCGGAGCTGTTCACCCTCGGCATGGACGCCGCCGAGAAGTCGGGCTACCCGCACTTCATGCTCAAAGAGATCCACGAGCAAGCGAAGGCGGGAGGCGACCTGCTCCACCTGCTCGGCGCCTCGCCCCACGTGGATCCGTTCCTCGATGCGCTGCGCGCGGGGCGGCGTGTGTACTTCGTCGGCTGCGGGACGAGCTACCACGCGTGCCTCATCGGCGCGGCGCTGTTCAACCGGCTCGCCGGGCTTCCCGCGGTCCCTGTGCTCGCCCCGCAGTTTCGCGAGACGCTCGCGCACGCGCTGACCCCCGACGATGCCGTGGTTCTTGTCAGCCAGAGCGGGGAGACGAAGGACGTGCTCAATGCGCTCAATGCCTCGCGGCCGTCCGGCGCGACGATTCTCGGCGTGCTCAACGTGCTCGGCTCGACGCTGATGCACGCCAGCGACCACTACCTCCCGCTGGCGTGCGGCTACGAGATCAGCGTGCCTGCGACCAAGACCTTCGTCAACCAGGTCCTTCTGTTCCACGTGCTCGCCGAGCGCATGAGTGGGCGGGCGACGACCGACTGGTCGCGCGTCCCGGGGTTGATCGAAGAGACCCTGGGGTGCCTCGAGGGGCCCTCGCGGGCGCTCGCCGAACTGCTCGACGGCCACGAGGAGATGTACTACCTGGGCTACGGACTCACCCTCGGGATCGCCCTCGAGGGGGCGCTCAAGCTCAAGGAGATCAGCTACGCACATTGCGAGGGGCTGCTCAGCTCGGAGTTCAAGCACGGCCCACTGTCTGCCGTCCGTGAGGACTACCCGGTGGTGTTCGTCGTCGCCCCGGAGGACGCATCCATGCTCGTGAACCACGTGAACGAGGTCGCCTGCCGCGGCGGGAGGACGATCGTGGTGGGCGCCCCCGACGCGCTCCTCCGAAGAACGGCGGATCTCTGCCTCGAGATCCCCGAGGCGACTCACGAGATCTCGGCGCTGCTTGCCGTGCTTCCGCTGCAGCTCGTGAGCTACGCGATGAGCATCCGCCGCGGGAACGATCCCGACTTCCCGCGCAACCTGAGCAAGACGCTCACGGTCGACTAGCCGTCCGGCGCGGGGTCG
>CP070725.1:753970-761557 GCA_020350845.1 Candidatus Bipolaricaulota bacterium | reverse complement strand
CGTTTATCGCTTCGGGGGATGCGCGGGAAGCCCGCTTGTGATCGCGGCGATCGAGATTGCAGAGTAGGCCCGAGACACTTGACCTCATGTCGCAACGTGCGACCGCGGCGGGGGCTCCGGCGGAGCCCCCGCTCGGGTCGCCGCGCAATGCTCCGGAACCTGGTCGGTGAGGCCCACGGCCGGTAGCATCCCTCCAAGCGGAGGCTACCCCGGAGGAGGCGCCGATGACGCAGTACGAGATCGAACTCGAGATCCACGAAGGGAAGGGCGCACAGCTAGGACCCGACGTCCCGCGCCCCGATCTCGCGAAGGAAGGGATCTGCGCCTGGATGTGCGGCTGGGGGGAGAAGCCCGGCTACCAGGTCGGCGATACGTTTCGCTATCCCCAGGACCTCGGGAGGCTCTGCCCGTGGCTCCTCGACAGCCTGACTGGCGTAATCCGCGCCCTTGAGCACGGCGGTACCCTCCCTTGGCGTTACGCCGGCACGCCGTACGAGAAGGAGATCGACCCCGAGGGCGTGACCACAGAATTCGTGCGCTGTATCGATCCGACGGATTCCGGAATCGTGATAAAGGTGACGCGCACGGCACAGCCCGAATAGCGTCCCACTAGGCGTCGAATCCCTCGATCGCCGGCGTCAGGATGATCTCGAGCTTCGGAACGACGAAGCGATAGGCGGCGCGCCCGAGTCGGAGCGCACGGAGCTCGTCTGCAACGGGGTGATCTCCGAGCTTCAGCTCGACGCCTCGCTTCCCCTTCGCCGATCCGATCTGACACGCGCTGTGCATGCTTTCGCACCGCAGGAGCCTTCCCTCGCGCTGAGAAAGCAGGTGGCTTCGCATCTGGGGAGCTTCGTGGAGCGGAGGCTCGTTCACAGTGAGGTCGAGGATCTCGCGCCCACCCTCGCCGAGCCGGCCGGTCCACCGCCCGTCGTCGCGCTCGATGACGATCCGCGCCACGAACTTCGGGAAGCCGTAGAACTCGACGCCAGCGTCGCGGGCGAACTCGGTGGTCACCGGAAGATGAAGGATGTAGCTCATCATCTGCGGGGCACGGAGCGGGAGGATCCGGGAAAGGAGAGACGTCTCCCGATCGATCGTCACCGGGAATCCGATCGAGATCTCGTCGTACGGTCCGATGTCGCAGTCGCGATATTCGATCACGGTCACCGTCGTCAGTCCCGTGCCCGGAGCGATCCGCACCGGGTGCAGACGGGTCGACGGAAGTCGCTCGCGAATCGCCGCAAGTGGCGTGAGAAACGCCGCTCCGAAGTAGCCGGCGTCTCGGTAGAACGCCGGGATAGGGATCGACCGATCACGCCACGGGAACTGCACATGCTCAATCTCGCGGAAGAAAGTACTGGGATCCACGGAGTCCTCCCATCGCTCGGATCGCCCCACCCTAGCCCATCGACGTTCGCCGCGGCAACCTGCTGGTCCACCCACCGACGCGGGGAGGAACACGCAGATCCCACAGGAACACCACGCTCTCCCCACCTGCCGGAGCAAGCCTTGCGGCGCGGGACGGTCGTTACCGGGAAGGAGCGTCTTCATCGACGGGATTCCGAGGTCAAGGAAGTTCTTGTGGCTGTTCATCGTGCTCGCCGTTCCCTCGACGATGGCGATGGCGTCCGTCTCATGGCTCCTGCACGGTGCTGCAGCGTCCCGGCGCATGGACCAGGCGCAGTCAGACGCGCGACATGCACTCGCGATGCGCAACGATGCAGCGCAATCGGAGATCCAGCTCGCGGTGTCGGACCTTCTCTTCCTTGCGGAGCTGAACGAGATCAAGGCGTTCATCTCCCCCGCCGGGGGGGCGTCGCGCGAGAAGCTCGAGGCGGAGCTCCTTGCGTTCTCGAACTCGCGCGCGATCTACGATCAGATCCGCATCCTCTCCGCCGAGGGGAGGGAGCTCCTGCGGGTGAACCGCGCCGACGGAGAGTCCTACGTGGTTCCCGCGAGCGACCTGCAGTTCAAGGGGGACCGCTACTACTTCGAAGAGGCGCGCACCTGCGAGTGGGGCACCGTCTACGTCTCGCCACTCGACCTCAACGTGGAGAACGGACAGATCGAGCTGCCACTGAAGCCGATCATGCGTTTCGCAGTCGGGCTCGGCGCGGCGGGATCGAATCCGAGGTACCTCATCCTGAACCTCGACGGCACCGTCATCCTCGACGCCTACGAGCGGGCGCATACCGACCCCGCAGCGCACGCCTTCCTGCTCGGTCCTGAGGGCCACTGGATCCTCGGTCCAACCCCCGACGTAGCGTGGGGCTTCGTCCTTCCCGAACGTAGGAGGGAAGGCTTCCATCATCAGTTCCCGGATGTGTGGCGGCGGATGCTCCGCGCAGACCAAGGCCAGTTCCTCGCGCGCGAAGGCGTGTTCACCTTCGTCACACTGGTCCCCTATCGGGCCGCGGAGGAGGCGCGCTGCGCGGTGCGAGGAATCGATCCTGCGAGCGGAATCGGCGAGATCCGAAGCGATTACCTCTGGAGGAGCGTTTCCTGGTTGCCCGCCGCCGCCGTACGCGCTCTGAGGACGGCGGGAGCGGCCCAGCTCGCGGGCTGGAACATCGTCGGCGCGCTCCTTCTCGGCTCGAGCTCTTGGGCGCTCTGCCGGTGGCTGGCAAAGCGAAGCAGGATCCATCGCGAGGCACTCGAGGAGAGATCACTGCTGGAATCGACGCTACAGAGGTACATCCCGCCGGAGGTGTACGCCCGCGTTCTCGCCACGTCGTCGGGAGAGCACCGTCTCGGCGGGGAGTCCCGGGATGTCGCCGCTGTCTTCGTGGATGTCAGAGGGTTCACGGGCTTCGCCGAGGAGAACGATCCCCAGGTCGTCGTCTCGGTTCTGAATCGGATCCTGGCGACCCTCACCGAGCCGCTTGGGGAGGTCGGCGGAATCCTTGACAAGTTCGTCGGCGACGGCTTCCTTGCATTCTTCGAGCCTCGCCACGATCTCCGCGACGCCGTCGACCGAGCCGTCCGCGCGGCGAGAAGGATGCAGCAGGCCTTCCAGCGCCTTCGAGAGGCGTCCCCATCGGGGGCGTCCGCGCGACTCGGCCTGGGGATCGGCATCAGCGCAGGGGAGGTCGTGATCGGGAACGTCGGCTCGTCGGAGTCCATGGACTACACCATCATCGGGGACGCGGTCAATGTCGCCGCCCGCCTCCAGAGCCTCGCCAAGGCCGGCGAGATCCTCATCGCCGACGCGGCGTACTCCCTGCTGTCCGCGCCGTGCACGGCCCGCTGGACGCGCTCCATCAAGCTCAAGGGGCGGGATCAACCGCTCGACGTGCACTCGCTCGAGATCTGACCATGACTGCGGCGTCCGGCACGGCAAGCGGAAACTGCAATCAGCGAGCCAGCGCTTCCACGATCGCCGTAACGTTGTGGCGCATCATCTCAAGATAGGTCGCCGCGGGGCCACTCTCGTCGCTGAGGGATCCGGTGTACAAGCGGACGACCGCGGTCCCGGTGTCCGCAGCGATCGCTTCTGCAAGCGCCGGATTCGCCGTCGTCCCGACGAAGATCGCCGCCACCTCGAGCGCCCGGATCCCCTCGATGAGTCGTGCCATCTCCTGCGCGGACGGCTCCGCAAGCGTGCTCCGCCCGGGGAAGACTGTTCCCACCACCTCGAATCCGTAGCGGGCGGCGAAGTAGTCGAAGGAGCGATGATCGCTCACCAGTCGGCGCTTCGCGCGGGGAACGCGCGCGACCTGATCCCAGATCCACAGATCGAGCGAGCCGAGGGCCTCGCGGTAGGCTGCCGCATTCGCACTGTAGACCTGGCTGTTCTCCGGATCGAGCTCTCCCAGGGCAGCTTCGAGGGACGACGCCCATACCATGACATTCGTCGGATCGAACCAGACGTGAGGGTCCCATCCGTGGTGCCGGTCCTCTCCTTCGACGCCGGCGGAGGAGACCGGTCGCAGGGCGACGCGCTCGGAGAGATCCACGAGCCGCCCCGTCGCTCCGCGGAGAAGCGCCTCGAGCTCCTCCTCGAGGCCGGCCCCGGAAAGAACGATGAGATCCGCGTCGGCGATCGCGGCGGCATCGGCAGGCGTCGGCTGGAAGGCGTGAGGATCCGCGTCGGTCGGAAGCAGAACGCGCAGCGCGACCCGATCCCCGGCAACGACTCGAACGACGTCGCCGACGATCGTGGTCGTCGCCAAGACCCGCACCGGCTCCTCGCTCGCCACCGCCCCCAGACAGATCCCGAGAAGGAGGGCGAGCGCGACAGTTCCGCGCACGGCCGAGTACCTCATCTCCGTCACCCCCAATGCTTGGTCGCCGGGATGGTACCGCCCGTGCCTCACTCGGCGCGACCGTTCGGGAGTGCAATCGAATTGACTCCCCACCCGACTCGCCTCTGACCGTCCACTACTGGCCGGCCGCGGCAGCCCGCGCTCCGCAGGGTGCGGACTGCCGCCCTCGTTTCGCTACTCGATCCGATGGAAGTCGCCGTCCGACGCGCGGCAGCGCAGTGCCTTCCCGTTCGCGACGCTGTCGAACGCAATGCGCTGCGGAGAGTCCTCTCCGCCGACGCGAAACACCCCTCCGCCGAGCGGGGTCAGCACGGTATCCGCATAGCCTCCGAAGGACTGGCAGACGAACTGGTCCCTGCGCACGAAGAACCTCAGGCTGTTGACGAGTACGCCGAATGCCCGGTAGTGCCCGGCATAGGCGTCCCACTCCGAGGGGTACTCGCGCGCATCGGGGCCACGGTACCGCTCGTTGCGATACCACGTGCCGTGCTGGAAGGCCTCGATCACGCGGCCTTCGTCGCCACGCCCGAAGGTGAGCATCGCGTGCGCGAAACGCGGATGGGGGACGAGGAAGTTGTCTCCCCAGATGCGCTCCAGAAGCGCCCCCTCTCCATCGAAGGCGAGCTTCAGCCGTCCCTCTCTCGCCGCGATGGAGAACGCGCCTTCTTCGCCGGAGTACTCGCCGGCATACTGCGCCGCCTCGTCGCCGATGCTCGTGGGGTCGGTTGCCGCATCGACCACCCACACCTGGAGTGGCGAGTCTTCCGCAGCCGCGACCAGGGCATCCAGGATCCAGCGGGTCTCCCTCCATGGGACGTCGAAGCTGTTGCCACACAGGATGACGCCCACGCCGGCCTCGATGTCACCGTACATCGTTGCCTCGAAACCAAGGTTCTCCCCACCTCCGAGGATCCGCCGGTGGGCGTTCGTCGATTCCGACTGCTCGATGAGCACACCGTAGCCCTGCGTCGTCCCCTCGAAGAAGCCTTCCATGACGGCATGGCCCTTCGTCATCAGGGCGAACGTCTCCTCGCGGAGGAACCCCGATCCATCGTCACTTCGTCCCCCTCTGAGGAGCATCCGCAGGAACCTCGCGAGGTCCGTGGGCGTCGTGACGACGCTGCCACAGCCTTCACTGAGCTCATACCAGTTCACGACCGTCTGCTTCTCGGGGCGCGGCACGGGGCGGTCGTCGTACGGGGAGAATCGGTGCCCCTTTGCCAGTCGCCCGAAGAGATCCCCGCGGATCTCGCCGTAGCTCTCCTCCATGCCGAGCGGCGCGAACACCAGCTCACGGAGTGCGGCGTCGAAGCTCGCCCCGGCGATCGTCTGGACGACGCACTGCAGGACGTTGTAGCCGACGTTGGAGTAGCGGAACTGGCTCCCGGGGTCGAAGCCTAGCTCGGTGTCCCGCAGCGCCCACGTCTGCCACCAACTCGAAGGGCTGCAATCCATCATCGTGATCAGCCCGGCGGTATGCGTCAGCAGGTGGTGGATCGTGATCGCAGTGGAGAACCGTGACCGCACCTCGAACCACGGGAGGTACTCGGTGACCGGCGCATTGACGTCGAGCCGACCCGACTCCTGAAGACGGAGACAAGCCGCAGCCGTGAACTGCTTCGTAATCGAGCCGATCTGGAAGAGTGTCTCTCCCGTCACGGGCTCCTCGCTGTCGGCGTTTGCGACGCCGTAGGCGCGCGACATGAGCAGTCCGTCACGCGTCGTGAGCGCGACGGACAGCCCCGGCCCGAGGGCAGCACCGACACGTCCTCTCAGAACCCGATCGACCTCCCCGATGACATCGGCCATGGCTCGCAAGGGTCCCATACATCCTCCCTTCGAAGCTCTCGGTACTGGGAATCCCGGGATCAAGCGTGGGCCGGCCGACGACCGTCCCGCGCCGCGTGCACACGCGCCCTCTGATCAGAGGCCACATCATAGGAGCGCGCAAAGCCCCTAGTCAAGAAGCTTTCGGTTTTTGAGCTTCGGCCGCGGGATCCGTGTCGCCTGCGGTCGCCTTGCCGACCGTGCGATCGCGTTCTAGGCTCAGCTCGAGGAGCGCGATGGACGCCGAGAGACGCAGACTACCGGGCGACGGGATCCCCCAGTCGCTGTACGAGCTGACGAGCCACGTAGAGCGTCGCCTGTGGACGCACTTCCGCGGAGCGAGACTGCACTGGGGTCTGCGGAGGATCCTCCAGCAGCTCTGGCTTCGAGACGGGCTCTCGCAGAAGGAGATCGCAGGCGCCGTCGGCTCGAGCGAGGCGAGCATCTCGAACATGCTCAAGCACCTCGTCGACGGGGGCTGGGTCGAACGGCGACGGGATACCCACGACTACCGCATCTCGCGTGTCTTCCTCACGGACGGAGGGAAAGCACTCCGTGCTGCGATCCTCGGCGAGCTCCGGGCGATCGATCGCGAGGTGCGGGAGCGCCTCGGCCGTGAGGAAGCGACGCACCTCCACACGCTGATGCGTCAGGCGGCGGACGCCCTCTTCGCCGCCGCTCCCCTCGAAACCGCGGAGAGAGGACGTGAACTCGGCGATCGTCCGAGCCCTCCCGGCGAGCTCTAGCCCGCCGCGTCAGCTGCCCGGCGGGCGTTCTTCGTGCTCCGTCATGCACCCTCCGAGAGTCACGAGTCCACCGCAAGCGCCAGGTGCCTTTCGTAGAGGTCCTGATGCCACACGGGTCGCATGCCGACTCCGCGGTAGAGCTGCAGCCCGTGGGTCAGGTTCTTCGAATCAACGTGGAGCTCGACCGTTTGACAGCCGCGTTCATGAAGCTGCGCAAAGGTGTGTCGAAGAAGTGCCGTGGCAATCCCACGGTTGCGCCACGCCGCGCGGACGAAGACGTGGTAGAGGTAACTCCTCGTGGCGTCTCCTCCGTGACACGGGAAGCTGCCTACGCTGCCTACGATCGTGTCTCCGTCTGTCGCCACGAACCACAGATCAGGGACGAACTCGTCTCCCCAGGACTCGAACTCCGCGCGCTTCCGTCTGATGCGCTGCTCCAGCGGCAGTTCGACGTGTCCCCAGTGGTCACGGAAGGCCTCACCGTAGGCGATAGCATAGTCTTCCAGGTCAACATCGAGGTCCATGACGCGCACGCTGATCCCGTCCGGCCAGCGAGGAGCGCCGGTCACCTCGGCTCCCAAAGCGACGCGCATCAGGGTCTCCGTGCGGACCTGTCGGAAGCGGCGGACCTCGTACTCCCTGCGCTTCGACCGGTCGTGCTCGTGGATGCGAACGCCGCAGAGCAATCCTTCCTCCGGCCGCCTTGGGCGACAGAGAAGCGGCGCGGTCGCACCAGTCGAGGACCT
>CP070725.1:751289-753870 GCA_020350845.1 Candidatus Bipolaricaulota bacterium | reverse complement strand
CGGCGTCGCGCCCCATGACCTCGAGGATCAGCACGCGGTGGTGGGAGGCCGCCGTCGTGTGCAGCCGGTCGAGCGCGTCGGTGATCACCCCGAGGGCCGACGAGAAGCCGAGGCTGTAGTCGGTGAGGTAGATGTCGTTGTCGATCGTCTGCGGGATCCCGACCGCGTGGACGCCGTGCTCGGCGAGGCGATGGGCGACCCCGAGCGTGTCGTCGCCACCGATCGCGATCAGCGCATCGATCCCGTTCGCACGCAGGGTATCGACCACCTGGGTCGGCCCCCCGTCGACCCGAAACGGGTTGGTGCGCGAGCTTCCGAGGATCGTCCCGCCGATGTGCAGGATGCCCGAGACATCCTGCGGCGTCAGCGGGCGCGTCAGGTTCTCCATCGGCCCGCGCCATCCCTCGAGGAAGCCGACGACGTCGACGCTGTTCCTGCTCCCGAAGCGCACGATCGATCGGATCGCGGCATTGATTCCCGGGGAGTCGCCCCCTCCTGTCAGCACGCCCACCCTAAGCATCCGTTGCCTCCTGTGACTCGACGATGGAATGTCCTCCACTCCCGACCTGTGCGATGAGCTCCGCGGCGATCTCGGAGACGCGCTCCTGGATCAGGCGCCCCACGGCGCGCGGATCGAAGCGCTTCTTGTCCGGGCTCCACTCGCTGTCCGCGAAGAGGTTGAGAACGTCGTCCTCGACCCCCTCCGGAGGGAGGATCGACGACGCGTGTTCGAGGAAGTACTCGCACGCCGTCCGCCCGTAGACGTACTGGTAGTGCGTGTCCTTGTTCAGCTTCCGGATGCCGAGGCGGATCACCTCGCGCACCTGCTCCGGGAGAAGGCCCGACGAGCCGTGAAGCACGAGCGGCGCCTCGAGCGAGGCATCGCGCAGCCGCTGGTGGATCTCGCGGACGAGATCGGTGCGCAGCGAAAGGCTCTTCCCCTTGGAGACGCCGTGTTGCGTGCCCACCGAGACGGCGAGCAGATCGGCGCCCGACGCGCGGACGAACTCCACCGCCTCGTCGGGATCGGTGGTGAACGCCTCGTCCGACGCGATTTCGTCTTCGACGCCCTTGATCTTCCCGAGCTCCGCCTCGACGAGGATGCCGCTGCCGTTCGCAAGCTCCGCGACCTCTCGACTGATCCGCACGTTGTCGTCGAAGGAGTGCTGCGACGCGTCGATCATCAACGACGAGACGAGGCGATCGGTGATCGCCTCGCGGAGTAGAGCCATGTCGTCGACGGTGAAGTGGTCGAGGTTGAGGAACACCCCCACCGGGCATCGTTCGGCGAGCTCGTGGACCGTGCGACACAGAGCGCGCAGGCCGGTGAGCTTGTCCCCGCCCCCCGCGTACTTCGCGGCGCCTCCGCTGATCTGCACGACGAGGTCGGAGCGCGCCTTCGTCGCTGCGTCCATCAGCCCGAGGAGGACATTCGGCTCCGTGACGTTGTTCGCCGTGAACGCGAAGCCCTCGTGCTCGGCGCGCGCGAACGCGGCGCGCAGCTCCCTCCCACCAAGAAAAGGCATCTCCGATCACCGTCCGGCAGGCCTTATACTCGCTCGCGATCCGGGCCGCAACTGTCCCTGCGGCCGATCCTCAGGCCGCCCCCGCGGCGCCGCGCCGCGGGCGCCCGCGCCTTCTCTCTTCCCGAGGCTCTGCGGACCGCAGAGCGGGAATCCGGCCGAGGTCGACCGCCCGGAGGGCACCGACCAGTTCGTCGGCGGCACGCCCTACCCTCGGCGAGAGGCCCTCGCCGAGGGCGACCGACGACGGCTGAACGCCGATCAACACGATCTCGCCGGCCGCGCTCCGCAGGCGCTCCAGGAGGAAGGACAGCGGGAGACCGTGGGTCGACGCGAGCATCCGCGGAGCATCATCGTCGGGAAGCCTGCGCAGCGTCCCGGGGGAGAGGCCCATCTCGGCGGCGTCGACGATCACCAGCAGATCGGGCGCCTCGCGCGCCACGCGGCCGGTGACATTCTCCGGTGCGCTTCCGGCGTCGACGGTCAGCCAGTCCGATCCCGCGAGTCGCTCCACGACCTCGGGACCGACGCCGTCGTCGCCCCGGAGGCGGTTCCCGACGCCGAGGAGCATGCGCTTCATGCGACGTCGGGAAGGGTATGGAATCGGCCGATCGCGCGATAGCGCTGGTAGCGACCCTCGATCCGCTCGTCCCCGCCGAGCGCTTCGAGCTCCGACAGGTGGCGCAGCAGCGCATCGCGCAGGCCGGCGGACGTCTCCTCCACGCCCTTGTGCGCGCCCCCCAGCGGCTCCGGGATCACCTCATCGATGAGCGCGAGCTCCAGGAGCCGAGGTGCCGTCAGCGCCAGCGCCTCGGCCGCGTCCGGGATGCGCTCCTTGTCCTTCCACAGGACGGCGGCGGCGCCCTCGGGGCTGATCACCGTGTACACGGCGTTCTCGAGCATCAGCACGCGGTCCGCCGCGCCGATCGCGAGGGCCCCACCGGATCCTCCCTCTCCGATGACGGCCGCGATCGAAGGCACGGCGAGGGTCATCATCGCGGCGAGGTTCTCCGCGATCGCGCCGCCGATGTTGAGCGACTCGGACTCCAGCCCGGGAT
>CP070725.1:744553-751189 GCA_020350845.1 Candidatus Bipolaricaulota bacterium | reverse complement strand
TCCCCGATGTGCGCCGTGGAACCCATGTACAGCGAGCTGAAGGAAAGCCCGAGGAGTACATACCCCAAGGCCATCTGCCACGCAGTGGACGCAAGAGCGAACGCAAGCGGAACCGCGACGGAGAGCGCGAAGCCGAGAAGGAAGATCCGTCTGCGTCCGATGCGGTCGGCAAGCCGTCCGAAGAAGAGCATCGCCAGCGTCTGCGTCGCCATGTTGGTCGAACTGAGGAGCCCCATCAGTCCGGGGGAGATCCCGCGGTTCGCCATGTAGACGAAGATCAGCGAGAAGGTGCCGTGGATCGCCATCTGGCGAAGGATCGTCCCGATGTACAGATCGGTGAGGCCGGCCCGTGCCGCGAGGCGCCACGCCACCGTCCGATCGCGCAATCGGGCGACCGGCTCCGAGGGAAGGAAGACCATCGACAGGACCGCTGTCGTGGGGAGCACGAGGAGGACGACGTAGCTCCAGCGGAAGCCGAGCGCCTCGAGGACGAAGCCGCCGACTGCCGCCCCGAGGCCGAAACCGAGCGATCGCGAGGCGCTGAGATAGGAGAGGTTGCGGCCACGTCGCGCGGTGACACTCGCCGCGGAGACGAGAGCCATCGTCATCGCGACGAAGCCGGTCCGCACGAACTCCCGCAGTAGCGAGACGGGAAGCACGACCCCTGCCGACGGAAGGAACGCGAGCACGCCGACGGTCACGGCCACGCCGGCAGCCGTGGCGAACAGAAGCGGTTTGCGGTGGATGCGGTCGCTCGCGGCGCCCCACGCGACGCTCCCGATCAGCAGACCCGCGGCGCCGAGGCTCGTGGAGAGACTGATGATGATCGGCGCTGCCCCCAACTCCCGGAGGTAGAGCTGGACGAGAAGGCCCATCACTCCCCCCGCCATCATGATCGCGATCGAGCCGATCGACAGAGGGACCGCAGCGCGCCGGCCGGCCCCGCCGCGGGGCACCGTGCCGGAGGCCTCTTCGGCGGGATCGATTCCGGTCGTGGGCACAGTAGCGCACAGGATACGTTGGGCGACGACGCGGTTCCACGCCCGAATCAGCATGGGCGGGGGCTCGCGCCCGCAGAACGGCAGTTGCCAAAGCGACGCGGGGACGCGCCGCTGCGTCTCCGCTGACGATTCCACGCTCTACGAACGAACCTACGTGGCGACGGCCTCCCGTGGGCCGAGTTCCACCCCGTGCTCGAGGAGGACGTCGCGGACGGCTTCCGCAGACCATTGCTGCGTGCCGTCGACGACGATCGCTTGCGGGTGGTCGAGAAGCCACTCATCGTGGAGTCGCTCGAGGGACTGGAGGTAGTCGAGCGGGATCGCGTCCTCCTCCGATCGACCTCGCTCGCGGATGCGCTCGTGGCACACCTTGGCGGGCGTGCGCAAGTAGACGATGTGATCAGGAGGGGTGCACCAGTTGCTCTCCAGCCAGTCCCACAGCTTCTGGTAGAGCTGCCACTCCGTCTTGCTCATCAGCCCTGACTCGTAGCAGTTCTTCGCGAAGACGTAGCGATCGCAGTAGATCGAACGCTCGAGGACGACGTTGCTGTGCTCGGTCAGCTTGAGGATCTCGGTCCATGTCTTCGCCCGCGTCGTGAATGCCGCCAGTTGGAAGGTGAACGACCAGCGCTTCGGATCGCCGTAGAACATCTCCAGCAGATTCCCCGCGAACTCCTTCTGCCACGCCCCGACAGGCTCCTCGATGAACGCGAACCACTCCGACTCGTCCAGACGTCGGCCGATGGTGCTCTTCCCTGCCGCGATGTTTCCCTCGAACAGGATCATGGTGTCGTGATCCCTCACACTCCCCCCTTTGCGCGGAGACTCCTCGTGTCCCACCCAACGTACGGCCCAGCGACTCCTTCCATCGAGTGAATCCCCGTGGTGCGGTGCTCCCCATGGGGGGGGTCCACCCGGTGCCGACCCCCACAATACGCGAAGTCGAGCGCGAAGCGAAACGCTGCATGCGTCGTCCAGGAACGTGTCTTCTCCCCTAAGGAACGAGGTTTCCTCACTCAGACCCGACCCTCGGGGCGACAAACGTCCACGGGGGAAACGATCACGTTCAGCGCGTGGGCACGAGTCCCATCCCCCCCATGGCGCCATGTCCGCTGCCGCTTCCGGCCCACCTCACAGCAGGTCGAGCTGCTTCGCAGGCGGTGCAGCTTCGGGCAACGTCGTCGCGATGCCACGATCGGCGCACGCCCTCTCGAACGCCTCTCGCAGCGCGGCCGCGTTGTCGCACAGGCACTCGTAGCGAGCCCCGAAACGCCTCACGTATTCCGCTCGCACCCCGGGGAATCGTCGATCGAGCTGACGAAAGAAGAACGCACGCTGGCGGTCGCGGAGCGTCACGCCGAACCATGCGATGATCGTCTGCACGCCGACCGATGCCGCCGCGTCGACGACCGCGAGCACGTTTTCCTCCTTGTCCTCCAGGAATGGAAGCACGGGCATCATCGTCACCCGCGTTTCGATCCCTTCACCTGCGAGGTTGCGAAGCGCGGAAAGGCGTCGCGAGGGCGCCGGAGCGTGCGGTTCGAGAAGCGCCGCGAGCGCGTCATCGACGGTGGTAATCGTCACCGAGACCACCGCTCGGTCACGACCCAGCCTCTTGAGCAGATCGACGTCGCGCACGACGAGGTCGCTCTTCGTGATCACGTGCACCCCGAAGCCGTAGCGCGCGAGCGTCGACAACGCACGACGCGCGAGGCGGGTCTCCCGCTCCACCGGCTGGTAGGGATCGTTCATCGAGCCTGTGCCGACGATGCCCCGCCGACGCTTCGTCGCCAGTTCCCGCTCGAGCAGCTCGATCGCGTTCTCCTTGACGAGGACCTCATGATCGAATGCGTCGATCCCGTAGCAGGCACTCCGCGAATCGCAGTAGATGCAGCGGTGGGCGCAGCCGCGGTAGAGGTTGAAGCCGTAGTCGAGCCCGAACCACGGGTCGGGTCCGGGGACGCGGTGAAGGAGCGTTCTTGCACGGATGACACGAACAGCCGACATCCCTCCTCACAGTCTCCGGGATCGGAAGAAGCGGGACACGCAGGCCCGGGGCGTCGCGGTTGCGACGCGCGGTTCCCTCTCACCTCCTGCGCATCCCGCGCTCGTCAGCACGTAGGCTGAGACGGACATCAGCCTACCGCGCGTCGGCCGCAGTCGTCAACCCTGCGCGTCAGAGCTCGATCACGATCAGGTCATTCCCCGTCTCGATCTCGGCGCTCGATTCGAGAATCGCCACGCGGCGCATCCTGCTGCCGTACGCCGACGAAGTGAACAGCGTCATGCAGCGATCGCCGAAGAGCAGCAGCGGCGCATCGGGCTGATGAGAGCGCACGAGAAGCCGTACACCGAGGCGGTCGCGAATCCGCTCGAACTCGTTTCGCCCAAAGACGGGGCGCCTCCCCGGAGGCGGCGATCGTACCGCCTCCGTCCGCTCCCGGTAGTCACCCCAGGTCATCTGCCGCCATGTCTCCGAACCCGGCTCAACGGTCTCAATCGCGTCGAGCGCAGCGACGTCTGGAAGCGTGCCGTGGAGCGCGAGCACGCCCGACGGATGCCACGCGGCGAACGGAAGGACGAGGAGCCTCGTCGCAACCTCCCGCGCCTCCTCCTCGGAGAGTGAGAGCCAGAAGTCTGCGGGCGTGAACGGCGCAGCGGCCCACCCCTCGTGGTTCCCCATGAGAAGGAACACGGCGTCAGGTGCTTCGCGTTTCGCCCTGACGATGCGCCCCAGATTCCCCCGCGAGTCGGGCCCCCTGTCGACGGCGTCGCCGAGGAACACGATCGAGTAGGAGGCTCTCGGGAACCGCGTCAGGACCCGCTCGGTAGCGTCGGAATCACCGTGCGTGTCGCCGACATAGACGACCCGTCGACCCGCGGGAAGGCGGATCAACCGCCCCTGGGCTTCGAAGACGGGTTTCAACCGGTGAAGCTGTTCGACGAGATCCACGGACCGACCGTACTCACGCCACGTCGGACGGGCAAGCCCGCTACGATCCGATCGTGAACTTCCCGTCCTTGTAGATCAGCTCGCCGTCGGCGTGGATCTCCCCGCCGTCCTTGAGGTCACACACCATGTCCCAGTGGATGGCCGACTCGTTCACACTCCCCGTCTCCGGGAGCCCGGCGCCGAGCGCCATGTGGAACGATCCTCCGATCTTCTCATCGAAGAGGGTGTTGCCCGTGGCTCGAGTGATCCCGACATTCGTTCCCACGGCGAATTCCCCGACGTAGCGCGCTCCCTCATCGGTCTCGAGCATCTCCAGGAGGAACGCCTCGTCCTTGTCCGCGGTCGCCTTGACGACCTTCCCCTTCTCGAACCAGAGGTGGATCCCCTCGATCGTGCGCCCCTGATAGGTGGACGGGTACGAGAAGCGCACGTGACCTTCGACGGAGTCCTCGACAGGCCCGGTGAAGACCTCACCGTCGGGCATGTTGCGCTTGCCGTCGCAGTTCACGAATCTCCTTTCGGCGATCGCAAGAGAGAGCTCGACGTCCGGTCCCCTGACCTCGAGGCGGTTCTTCCCATCGAGCACGTCGACGATGCTCTGCTGCCACGCCGACAACCGCTCCCAGTGGCCGGCGGGATCCTCGAAGTCGGGAAGACAGGCGCGATAGACGAAATCCTCGTACTCTCGGAGTCCCATCTCCGCGTCCTGCGCGTAGGCGTTGGTCGGGAAGAGCGTTCCCACCCAGCGCACCTCCCCCGCGGCGGAGCGCCGCATGAACGTGGCCATGATCTCTCGCTGGGCGCGGCTGGTGAGCATCATCTTCTGCGGCGGCACGTTGGTCAGTGCCTTGGTGTTCTCCGAGCTCATCAGGCTGATCATCGCGTCGTACGTCTCCATCACGAGCGTCATCGGTTCGGGGATGTACTGAAGTTGCTCCTCGGAAGCGAGCTCGTAGAGCAGCTCGTTCATGCCCGGAACCTGCGCCATCGCCAGTGGATGCCCACCCGCCCGGAGAACCTCCGCGACGACCGATCGCATCAGCGGCGCCGCGGTGACGCCTCCCTGGATGAACACCTTCTGCCCCGGCTGGATCGCCGTGGAGTAGTTCACCAAGACCTGAGCCAGCTTGTCAACGCGTGGGTCCGTCATTGCCTCTCCCTCCTGTTCGTGGGTCGTCTCTCCGCGCACCTTGGTTCATCGCGCGGTCTTCGAGCGCCGACGTCCTTGTCATGCCTTCAGGAAGCGATCGAACCAGTCGAGGATCTCCCGGAGCCGGCGGACTCGATGCAGCGGCTTCCCTGATCGAGAGAGCTCGTGGTTCTCGCCGCGGAAGAGGACGAGTCGACTCTCGACGCCGTGATAGCGCAGCGCGGTGAACATCTGTAGCCCCTGATCGATCCAACAGCGGTAGTCCTCTTCGGAGTGGATGAACAGCGTCGGCGTCGTGACGCGGTCCGCACATCGGAGGGGGGAGTGCCACCACATCTTGTCCGTCCCTCCCTCGGTCCAGGGGGTGGTTCCCATCTGGTCGACGTTGAAGTAGTAGCCGATGTCGGTGGTGCACGTCTTCGAGACCCAGTTCGCGATCGAGCGCTGCGAGACCGCTGCCTTGAAGCGGTCGGTCTGACCGATGATCCAGTTCGTCATGTACCCCCCGTACGAGCCTCCCGTGACCCCGAGACGGTCTCCGTCGAGGAACGGGAAGCGCTTCAAGGCGTCCTCCACGACCGCCATGATGTCCTCGTAGTCGATGGTCCCGTACTTCCCGCGGAGGTCCGCGTAGGGATCACCACGCCCCGCCGAGCCTCGTGGATTGCAGTACACGATGGCGTAGCCCGCTGCGGCCAGCGCCTGGAACTCGTGGACGAAGAGGTCTCCGTACGCCGCTTTCGGCCCCCCGTGGATCTCGAGGATCGTGGGAACGCGCTCCTCCTTGCGAAGGGCCGCGGGGCGCACGAGCCATGCGTCGACCGTGCCGTCGTCTGTCGTCACGGTGAACGGCTCGGGGTCGACGATCTCCTTCCCCGAAAGGGCGTCGTCGTTGTGCGCGGTGACGCGTCGCTCCTCGCCCTCTTCGATCACGTAGAGCTCCTGGAGTCGGCCCCGCTTCAGTCCGACAAACGCGGCGCGCCCCCCGCGGACGTCGAAGTCGTCGATCGACCCCGGGGCCTGGCACCATCGGGTCACCGCGCCGCGCGAGTCCAAACTGTCGAGGAACGAGCATCCTCCCTCGGTGACGACGACGAACGAGCGCTCGTCGTCGCACCGCAGCACGGCACCCGCGCCTCCGCGGCAGTCGGCGACGACGCGATTCCCCGGCATCCGGTCCCAGCCGCTCGTGAGCGTCCTCCGCGCACCGTCCTCGAGATCGAACGCGACGAGCTCACGGCTCTGCCCGAGCCCGTACGACTCCCCGGAGGTCGCGAGCGCCACGATGCGGCCCTCGGCGACGAACCGCACCGCGTCGATCTGGAGCTCGTCTCGGGACAGGCAATGCTCCGACCCGGCCGCCGCGTCGACGATCCACAGCTCCGTCGTGACCGGCGCCACCCCCTCGAAGCGGCGAGCCACCACAGCGATCTGCTCTCCAAGAACGTCGTATGCCTTCACCTCGAGGGGGCCTCCCAGAAGCTCGCTGCACGCCCCTTCTTCGAGGTCGATCGCGAAGAGGTGCACCCTCC
>CP070725.1:741921-744453 GCA_020350845.1 Candidatus Bipolaricaulota bacterium | reverse complement strand
GCCAACTGCGCAATGTCCTTCGAGAGATCTCGCACGTCTCCGAACTCCCTCTTCATGACCATTGGCTCGCCAGCCTTTCAGCTCGCATCACGAATCCAAGCCCTCGATCGCCGCGGCCGCGCGATCGACGAACGTTTGGCGCTCGAGTTTGCGCCCGAGGTCGGACGCCTGTTCGAAGAATCCCCGCGCTTCCTTCGTTTGGCCCCGCGCCGCTGCGACGTCGCCGAGCACCATCAGCGCGTAGAAGCGAAAGGCGTGGTGCCCGTTCTCCTCGGCCAATCTCAGCGTCTCAAGGCAGTACGACTCCGCGGCTTCGAGGTCGCCCTTCGCGAGGCAGAGTCGCCCGATCGCCAGGCACGGGCCGGGGAGGAAGACCTTCATCCCGATTGCTGCCCTGAGATCGTACGCCTCTTCCATGTGCACGAGAGCTTCCTCTAGCTCGTCTCTTCGCCCGCGAATGGAGCCGATGTGATATGCGTTGTAGGACTGGATCCGCCGGTCGCCGGCCTCACTTGCAAGACGGTACGATTCTCGGTACGTCGTCATCGCTTCATCGACGGTCGCGTCCGTGGCGCCGGCCGCGTTCTCGCGAGCCAGGCCGAGCAGGAAGAGCGCCTCGGCGATCCCGCGCTCATCGCCAAGCTCCCGCCTCAGCTTCAGGCAGGTCTCGATCGGTACGAGGACCGGGTCGGAGGGATTCCCCACGCCGAGTTCGAGGTTGATCCGCAGCCATGATTCGAGGCACTTCGCATCGGCGAGCAGCCTCTTGTCTTCGAGCTTCTCGGCGTCGTGAGCGACCCGATCGACGATGGCCAGTGCGTCCTCGTGGCCTTTGCGGACGAGCATCGTTCGAACCTGCATCGCTTGTGCGCGGGCGAGCTTCAGACGGGCACGATCGGACGGCCCGAGATGCTCGCCAATCCGTCGGACGCCGTCCGAGTCGAGCAGCTCGAGAGCCTCCCGGATCCTCGCTTCGTACAGGCAGATCCAGACGACACGCACGAGCGCGCGGACGAAGCCCCGTCCGTGGTCCGCGAGTTCCGCCCTGAGATCCTTCACACCGTCGAGGCCGATGCTCACGAGGTCTCCTCCAGCCTCTCGATGGCGTCCTTTGCGGCATCGACGAGGGCTTCGCCAATGGCAGGTGCCGCTTCCAGCACTTGCCTGTAGCAGTCCATCGCCTGCTCGCGCTCCCCCCTCCTCTCGTGCACCTCCCCGATCGCCAAGAGAGCCCAGAACCGGGTCGACGGATTGCCGAGCTCCGTCGCCAGGTTGTAGGCCCGCTGGCAGTGGGACACTGCCTCGTCCAGCTCGCCGCGCTCCAAGTGAGTGGCGCCAAGAGCGTAGTACGCTTGTGCGACGAGGATTCTCAGCCCGATCTCCCGACGCAGCCGAAGGGATTCCTCGAAGAAGGGCAGCGCCTCGTCGAGGTCCTCTCGATGCAAGGAGATCCATCCCAAGTGCCGCGTCGCGTACGAACGCCAGCGCTTCTCTCCAATCCGCTCGGTCACGGCAAGAACCTCGCGATACGACGCCTCCGCCTTGGCCACGTCTTCCTCCGTCCTGTCCTTCTTCTGCTCGTGCACCAAGCCGATCAGAAACAACGCCTCAGCAATCCCGACTTGGTCGTCGATCTCCTCACGTCGGTCGAGGCTTCTCTGTGCATGCGCGTGAACCTCGGGCGGTGCAGCTCCGATGTGGCGGTAGGCGAGCGCCCAGCCGCGAAGCACAGCGACGTCAGCCACCAGGCGCTTGTCGTTCAGCTCCTCGGCGAGCGCTGCGGCCTTCTCGAGCGGCCCGAGCACGGCATCGTGGCCCGAGCCGGCGAACCGCGCCCGGAACATCAGCGCCTCTGCCTTCAGGAGGAAGAGCCTCGCGTGCTCCCGCGCGTCAGCCAGTCCGTAGATCGGCAACGCGGCCGCCGAGCCCAGCAAGGAGAGTGCGTCGTCGAAGTGGGCCTGGAACATCCGGATCCGCGCGATCTCGACGATGCTCCTGATCGCTTCCCTGCACTCGACTGCCACGTCGCCGGTGAGGTCCTTGACCGGTCCACGCGGCTTTCTCACTCGGGGCTCCCCACGCTCTCGATCGCCTCCCTTGCCGAAGCGATCCACGCGTCAGCGCCCACCGAGTCGGCGATTCCCAGTCCCTGCCGATAGCTCGCGAGCGCGGCCTGCGCATCGCCGCGCTTCTCGTGGGCCTCTCCGATCGCCAACACGGCGATGAAGCGGAAGCGGTGCATGCCGAGCTCCGTCGCCAGGTCGTACGCCCGCTGGCAGTAGGACACTGCCTTGTCCAGCTCGCCGCGCTCCAGGTGAGCGACGCCGACCGCGTGATACGCTGGCGCGACGAAGGCCTTCAGCCCGATCTCCTCTCGAAGCCGCAGGGACTCCTCGAGGAGTTCGAGCGCATCGTCCAGGTCGCCTCGATTCAGACAGAAGAAGCCGAGGTGCCGCGTCGCGTACGAGCGCCACCGCTTCTCGCCGATCGGCTCGGTGATCGAGAGGGCCTCCCGGTATCGCTCCTCGGCCT
>CP070725.1:733622-741821 GCA_020350845.1 Candidatus Bipolaricaulota bacterium | reverse complement strand
GCGCTTGCCGCGGCGGTGGAGATGACCCGCGCCGATCCCGAGCAAGCCTTCGCGCTCTTCCTTCAGGCGAATCCCGAGCTTGACGACGAGCTCTCTTTGCGCTCCTTCGAGGCTACGCTGCCTCTCTTCGCGAAAGGGCTTCGCCACGACGACCGGGAACTGTGGGCCGAGCTACAGGCCTTTCTCTTCGACAACGGCCTGATCGCTTCCTCGCTCCCGCTCGAGGATCTCTTCACGGCCGTCTTGCTTCCGTGAGAGCGACCGAGTGGCCGAGCACGCCTCACGCCATCGAGGCCAAGCGATCGATGTCCGGAACCGTACCGTCGGAGAGGCGGTGGAGCATCTCCCCTGCGTCGGGCACGACGAGGAGATCGTCGTCGCCGCGTCGTGACCAGTCCTCCGGCGAGACGGACGCGGGGTCGAGGTATCTGAGGTTGACCCGCGAGCACAGCTCCTCGGGAAGGGCGGTGGCCAGTGTGACATCGATTCGTGGGCGCTCGCGGCCTTCCCGATAGGTCCCAATGCCCTTGACGTGGGTCGAATGGGCGAGCACGCACCGAGGCACATCGCGGAACTGTCGCCACTGGCCGAGGAAGTAGTCCCGTGTGTGGTAGCCGATCTTCTCGATCCACCGCCCGTGTGCCGGGGAGATCTCGCGAAGCTGGGGCGCGTAGATGATCAGCTTGCCGCCGTCCGCGACCACCGGCTCGAGTTTGTACATGCATTTGCCCGCGGTCCACAGCTCGCGGTACATCGGCGGTGCCGCGGAGAGAACCGTCCGGTACGGCCGCTCCTCCCACACGATGTTCGTCTCGGCCGACAGCTCTGCGGCGGCCGACCACGCTTCGTAGACGTCGCCGGCGAAGGCACCCACGGTGCTGTGCCCACGCATGACGAGAGAAAGCCCGACCCGCTCCGTGGGAACCATGGCAGCAGCCCTCTCGATGAGCGCGCGAACGGGCGTCTCCTTGTGGCCGTTCACCTTGGGATTCGTGATCAACGCCCCGAGCCAATGCGAGACGTCGAGGATCTCGCGCCCGGCGATCCCCGGGAAGAAGTACTTGTGGCCTCCGGAGAAGCCGACGACCTCGTGGGGGAAGACCGGGTTGACGATCAGGACCCGGTCGGCTTCGAGCGCTGACCGGTTGATCCGGATCGGCACCGGCTCCGAGAGCAGTCCTCCGGAGATCTCCGCCAAGAGCTCATCGCCCAGCGTCCCTACAGCCGTCAGTGATCCCGGGTCTTCCCAGCGGTGTTGCTCGATGGCGATGTTTTTCCTCGGGGGATGATCCCAGCCGAAATGACGCTCGAGCTGAGTGTCGGTCATTGGAGGATGGGTGCCGAGCGCGACCAGGAACGTCAATCGGGAAACACGGGGGCCCACGTGCGTGCACAGCGCGTCGAAGATCGGTGCCATGGGAATCGTGCGCGTGTCGTCGGGGACGATCACGAGCACGTGCTCACTCCGTCGGAGGACACCCTCCACGTTCTCCACAAGGAAGCTTGCGAGATCGGCTTGCGGGATCCCTTGTTCCCCGCGTAGCGACGCGATCACGGGGACTCCCACTCCGTGTGGAAGCTCCCGGCACGGTCGACGCGCCGGTAGGTGTGCGCACCGAAGAAGTCACGTTGTGCCTGGAGGAGGTTCGCCGGCAGTCTTGCGGTGCGATAGGCGTCGGCGACGTTGAGTGATGAACTCATGACAGGCACCGGGATCCCGGCTTCGTGGGCACGGGCCAACGTGCGCCGCAGCCCCTGGTGGTGATCGATCCACATCGTCCGGAACGGCTCCGCGAGGAGCAGGTAGGGAAGCTCGGGTTCGGCCTTGAAGGCTTCGGCGATGGGCGTGAGGAGCTGTGAACGGATGATGCACCCTGCCGTCCACACGCGCGCCACCTCGGACAGATCGAGGCCGTACCCGCGCTCCTTCGAGGCGTCCCGCAGCTGCCGCATCCCCTGAGCGTAGGCGATCACGACGGCGAGAAGCGTTGCCGAGCGCAGCGCGTCGAGGAGCTCACTGCGATCGACATCGGCTGCCGGCTCCGGTCCGGGGAGCAGGGCCTCCGCCTCGCCCCGCTCGCCCTTCAGCGAGGAAACGATGCGCGCGAAGACTGCCGCCGCGATCGACGGCGCCGGCGTTCCCAGATCGAGGGCCGACTGGCTCGACCACTTCCCCGTACCCTTCTGAGCCGCGGTGTCGAGGATCATCTCCACCAGCGGTCGGCCGCTCTCCTCGTCCGAATACCGGAGGATGCTCGCGGTGATCTCCACGAGATAGGAGGCAAGGGGGCCACGATTCCACTCTGCGAAGACCTCTGCCGCCCCTTGCCCCGACATACCAAGAACCCGGCGCATGAGGTCGTAGGCTTCGGCCAGCGCCTGCATGATCGCGTACTCGATGCCGTTGTGGACCATCTTCACGTAGTGACCGGCCGACGCGGGCCCGAGGAAGGCGCAGCACGCGCCGCCCACGCCCTGGGCGGCGACCGCTTCGAGCATCGGCCCCACGACGATGTACGCCTCCCGGCAGCCTCCGGCCATGATCGCCGGTCCGTGAAGCGCTCCCGCCTCGCCGCCCGAGATGCCGGCCCCGAGGTAGAGGATCCCACAGGTGTGGGCCTGAGCCAGTCTGCGCTCCGTGTCCGCGTAGTGGGCGTTCCCTCCGTCGACGAGGACATCGCCGGCATCAAGCAGGGGGAGAAGCTGCTCCATAAGGGCATCGGTCGCCTCCCCGGCCTTGACCATCATCAGGATCTTGCGTGGCGTCTCGAGGGAGGCGACGAACGACTCGAGATCGTAGGTGGGGTGGATCCTCTTCCCGGCGGTGCGCGACTCGGCGAACGCCTCCGTGCGTTCCGCCGTGCGGTTGTAGACGGTCACCGAGTAGCCGCGGCTCTCGAGATTGAGCGCCAGGTTCTGCCCCATGACGGCGAGGCCGATCACTCCGATGTCGCTTGCACTCACGTCTTCTCCTCCCACGGAGGGCTCTCGGGTAGAGCGCGATCGAAGGCATCGAGGAGGCTCTGCTCGTAGGATCCACAGTAGCTTCCGTCGAAGAACCGCGCGAGCCCCTCGTCCAGGAGCGTCCTCCAGTACACCTCCTCTTCCCCCGGAACGATGGGGAAGAAGAGCACGCCGTTGGCCTTGCTCGCTTCGAGGTCACCCGGCGCGTCGCCCACCATCAAGACTCGATCGCGTGGGAGGTCCCTTGACACGGCCGCGATGTGCTCCGCCTTCGTTCCCATCTCCTGGCCGCAGATCAGCCCGGCGTAGGATGTGATCTCATGCTCCTCCCACTCCCGAAGCAACGCCTCGAGCGGCGTGGCGGACACGACCACCACATCGGCGCGGCCCGTCAGCTGCTGAAGCACCGCACGAACGCCGGGGAATGGTGGGATGCCCTTCACGATCTCTTCGACGGACCAGTTGACGCGCTCGCTCCACGTGAGCACGTGCGCCAGCTCCGTCCGCTCCTCGGCCGTCGCCGCCGCGGCGATCGACTTCTTGAGTCCTTCATTCGACAGCAGGCTTCGAGGGTCATTGACCCACGCGAAGTAGTGTGCCAGTTGAGGAACCTCGAAGCCTCGCGCCTTGACCAAAGGGTGCGACGGAAGGAGTTCGGTGAGGATTCGCTTGATCGTGATATGACGGTTCGCCCCCCGCGTCCGGGAGAACAGATCGGCGAACTCCTTACACTCCCGAGCAGCTGCGGCGACAGGCTGCAGGCCGAACGCTTCGATCATCCACGGGCAGAAGCACTCCCTCTGCTTGATCCCCATGGTGTCGAACGCGCAGCCGTCGGAGTCGATACAGACGAGGTAGCCATGAATCGCCGAGAACGCGTCGAGTTGCTCGGCAGGTGTCGGCATCAGCGGCTCTCCTTTCGGAGCGCCTGGGGTACATACGGCGAACACAGCTTCTCCGTGAGCCGTCTGTTCAGCCGCGCGAAGCGGGGAGCTCCACGTTCCCGCGGGATCGTGATCGAGCGTCCTCCGAGCAGCGGACGCGCGTAGTCCACGAAGTCGTCTCTCACATCGATCCGCGATGCATCGATCCACTCCTGTGGAAAGTGCCGCTCGGAGTTGGCCATCTCTGCGAGTGGAGCATGGCCGTACTCGACAGCATAGGGCGAGTCGCTCACACGGCGGATCGTAGCCATAAGACCGGTCCCTCTTTCGACGGCGACGTGAACGGCGTGACGTCCCACGGCGGAGGCCTCATCGAGGTCAACGTCGGAGACGTGTGCGAATGCGTGTCGCTGATGCGTTCCCGGGATCTGCCCGCGTGCCGAGCCGCGAACCGGCAGACCGCGGTCGTTGAGGTAGTTGACGACCGCCTGGCAGACCGATCGGCGTGAAGCGCCGAACTCTACGTGCCCGAAGGCGTCGTGACGTTCTCCCAGCGCTCCGACATTGAACCCCTCGCTGACGACGACGAGTGCGCGTCCTTCCCGCCGCAGCGTCTGATCCACATGATCGCCCAGCTCCTCGAGTGTCAGGCCCGCCTCAGGGAGTGCGATCAGCAGGGGGAGGTCTCGTTGCGGATCGGCAAGCCGAGCTGCTGCGGGGATGAAGCCAATTCGCCGCCCCATCGCCTGCACCACGACGACGGGATCGGCGGGTGAGGACCCGCGATTCTCCTCATCGAGCCCACGGATCAGATCCGTCCAGTAGCGTGCTACAGAGCCGTATCCCGGTGTGTGGTCCATCACCAGGCGCTCCTGATCCCCGAGGTCATTGTCGATCGTCTTCGGGATCCCTGCGCAGATCAGATCCAGGCCGCGCTCCCCGGCGAGTTCGCTCACCCGATGGGCCGTGTCCATCGAGTCGTTGCCTCCGATGTAGAAGAAGAACTCGATTCCATGGGCGTCTAGGACGTTGACGACGCGCTCGAGATCCTCCCTCTGATCCGCTGTGACCTTATAGCGACAGGTTCCGATGGCACCTGCGGCGGGAGTCGTCCGAAGAAGCCGCAGCTCCTCCGGTTCCTCGAGCGAGAGATCGATGAGTTCCTCGAGAAGGATCCCCTCGATGCCGTGGTGAGCCGCGTAGATGTGATCGATCCGTGAGGGAATCTCTTGACAGGCGTCGATGACGCCGAGCAGAGAGGCGTTGATGACCGCCGTCGGTCCCCCGGATTGGGCGACGAGCGCGTTTCCCATGGGCCCTAGACCCCCGAGTAGGCGGAGAAGCCGCCGTCCACCGGAACCACGATCCCGTGCACGAACTCCGAGCCCGCCGAGACCAGCCAGAGGACCGTGGTGACAAGATCCTCGGGATCGCCGAAGCGTGCCATCGGGGTGTGATCGAGGATCTGCCTGCCGCGCTCCGTGAGCTCGCCGTCGTCGCCCTGCAACAGGAAGCGATTCTGTTCGGTGAGGAAGAAGCCTGGGGCGATCGCATTGACGCGGATCTTGGGCGACACGTTCTGTGCCATGTATACCGCGAGCCATTGGGTGAAGTTCGCCACGGCGGCCTTTGCCGCGGAGTAGGCGGGGATGCGCGTCAGCGGACGGAATGCGTTCATCGAGGCGATGTTGAGGATGACCCCCTCGCCGCGGTCGGCCATCAGGCGCCCGAAGACCTGGCTGGGAACGAGGGTTCCCTGGAAGTTCAGGTCGAAGACGAACCGCACGCTCTCATCGGGAAGCTCGAAGAACGGGCGATCGGCGCTCGTCGTCGCCTCGGGATGGTTGCCCCCGGCGCCGTTGATCAAGATGTCCACCTGCCCGAAGTGCTTCACGATCTCGGCCGCGGCGCGGTCGAGATCCTCTCGAACGAGGACGCTGCCTCCGAGCGCCATCCCGGAACCGGAGTCTCCGACGGCGGTTGCCAGAGCCCGTTGCGCGCGCTCCTCATCCAGGTCGTACAGGACCACCGTGGCACCGGCCGACGACAGTCCTCGTGCGATCGCCGTGCAGAGGACGCCGCCGCCTCCCGTCAGAACCGCGACCCGTCCCTCAAGGTTGGTCATCAGAACCCACCTCCAGACCGTCAAGATGCCTGCGCATGTGCTTCGCCAGCATCTCGAAGTGCTCCTCCTCATTCTCCCCAAGCGTTGCCCGCAGGTCATCTCCAAGAGGGCCTCGCAGAACGGAGCCGTACGTCACGTGGAGAAGCTGTCGGCTGTCGTGGGATTCGACCAGCTGCGGGAGATCGTTGTCCTCCAGAGCATCGAGCGGGGGAACCTTCTCCGGGCGGACGGAGATGTGGTATGTCGCTTGCTCTTCGGCGAACGCACGCAGGGAGTGGGCGACGATCTCTCGAAACAGTGTCGGACGGCGTTTCGAGACGATCTCCAATGCGACGAGGTAGCTGGTGCCCGCGGTCTTCACGTGCACCCTTCCCTCCGTCGCCTGCGCCAGCTCGGGGTAGAGCGAGAACTTGTCCGAGCCGGAGTGAAGACTGAGGCGATAGCCGCCCACAGCGGCGGCGATGTGGGCATGCCGCGCGAGATCGGTGCGGAATCGCTGCATGTCGCCGCGCCAGTCGACGCCCTTCTCCATCGCGCCCACGAAGCGTGGCGCCAGACTGACGAACTCGACATCGCGACGGCGGAGCTCCAACGCGATGAACAGATGCTCGGCGGGAAACGTCGGCTCGTCCGTCTCATCGACCGAGACCTCGTAGTCCAGACCCTCAGGAAGGGCGTCTCGAAGGGCGTGGTACATTACCGCCGCGTGCTCGATCGCTGGGCCGTACTTCACGGCAGCACGGCGAAGCTCATCCTCGGTGACACACAGTCCCGAATCGTCCCCGATGGCGTAGATGCCGGCTGCGTGGCGGCGTGCGAGGTCGGACGACTCCCGGAGAGCGGCGAATCGAGATCGCACTTCGTCTTCGCGCATCTCGGCCACGGACACGACATGATCTCCGGGATCACAGGTGAAGAACGTGTATCCCACGCGAGCCGCTTCGAGCGCGTCGGAGATCTCCTTGAGGTGGTCGGCGTCGGCCCCGAATCCGGACGAGAAGCCCTCGCGGAAGGCGGCAAAGATCGCGTCTGCAAGAACGTCGGCGAAGGACCTGCCCGTGCGGGCATTCTCCCGGACCGACTGCTGTGCGAGAACGGGAAAGATCCCCGTCTCCTGAACGGCGCGGATGTGCCCCGGGGTCGCCAATCCCAGTCGGTCTCCGAAACCGAAGCTCATCGCATCCTGCGGCAGGCGACGAGCCGCTAACCAGGGGAATCTCCCTGCCAACGCGAAGGCATTGGCCGGCGTCATCGGACAGAGCTTCGCGGCTTCCTCTCCGGGGCAGGCCGCTCCGTGGAACTCCTCCACAGACCCGCTGGCAAGGAGCCACGTCCCGCGCTCCGCGTCGCGAACGAGCGCAAACCGGGAGCCGTCACTCGCTGGGACGGAGGGGGTGACGGGCGAGCATCTCGCGAGCGCCGGCTCCTCAGGCATCAGCCGTCTCCCATGAGCTTCGCAGTCCCATCCCACACGACAGGAGCGCACCATCCTCGGGACGTGGAAGGGCTTCGACGATGAGGCCTGACCGGTAGTCGATCCGCTCGAGAGCCTGCCAGACGCCCCGGAAGTCCGTATGTCCGTGCCCCGGCACCCATCGGTTCGAGTCCGCGAGGTGCACGTGGAAGAGGCGCTCTCCTGCCCGTTGAAGCGCAGCCTCTACAGAGGGCTCCTCGATGTTCGCGTGGAACGTATCGAACAGCAGGCCGAGATTGTCGGCGCCGACGTCATCCAGCAGCCGCAGCGACTCCTCTACGGTGTTCACCAGTCGTGATTCGTACCGGTTGAGCGGCTCGAACGCGAGCTTGATCTCGGGATTCAACGCCGCGCAGCGGCGCAGCGAGTCCGTGAGCAGCGTGCGATCGCCGTCCGCGCCGCGCAGCGAGCCGACGATGACCACCGCGTCGAACGAGGCAGCGAGGAACATGTGACGCTCGATCCGCTCGACCGCTCGATGGCGAACGCCGTCGTCCGAGGACGACAGGGAGAGGCCCTCCAAGGCCGCGGCCTGCCCCGTGGTGATGGACAGCAAGCGGAGACCGTCCGCGTCGAGGGCCTTTGCCACGGACGAGTGATCCACACGATCCGGATCCGTGATCGCCAGCTCGACGCCGTCGAAGCCTGCGTCCTTGACCCGGCGCATTGCCTCCCGCCACTCCCTCGGTGCAAACGGGGAGAAGGGCGTGGCGTTCTGCAGCGGAACGATCAGCCCGAGCGGCCAGGACACG
>CP070725.1:730978-733522 GCA_020350845.1 Candidatus Bipolaricaulota bacterium | reverse complement strand
TTCGCCCAAGAGGTCGTCATGCCCTTCGCGGCGCTGCGTTACCTCGAACGCTCCCGCGCGACACTCGCGCACGACGGCGCAGCCGAAGCCGTCCTGGCCTGGCTGCAGACCCTGAGTGGATACCGTGACGTTCCCAGGCTCCGTGTGCGGGAAGCTCTGGTCGGTGGGGATGTGGAGTTGGAGATCTTGGTTCGGGAGGGGAACGCGTCCGTCAGCTCGGTCGAAGTGTACCTGACGGAGATCGAAGACTCGGACGACTCCGATTTCAAGCACGAGCTGCACCGCAGTCGGCCGGGAACGATGAGCTGGCGGCGAATCGACGCGTCCTACGCGGGACACCTGCAGGACTGGAGTCATCGTTGGCTCGGCTCTTTCCCTTTGAACCAGACCCGTAACCGCGCGTACTACGTCGTGGTTCGGGATCGCGTCGGCGATCTCGCGGCCGCGTACTCCCTCCCGATCCGTCCGCTCTGGAACCTCGGCGATCCCGCACTCGGCCCGGCCCGGTTCTAGGGCCCGTGCGGGCGGGTGGGCGGTGCCGCAAGACGCAAGAGCCAAAACAGACAAGGGTTCGCAACGAACAGATTGCATTGGCGAAAGCGCGACCTGCGGCAAGCCCGCGTTGACTGACCGCGAGCGTCACAAACACGGCGCCGCGGGCGTTTCCGCTTGAGAATCGACCCTTTGAATCGGTATGGTTAATCTCGTCCCGTTCGCTGCTGCGGGACCGTTTGTCGAGCCGGGTGCGATGAAGACCAGAGTCGCCGTTCTCCAATTCAGCGCCGTCTGCCCCGAGGGAAACGAACACTCTCTCGCCTGTGGCATCACCCATGAAGTCGCGCGTCGCTTGACCGCGCCCGGCGGCATGGAGGCGAGCGCCATTCTGCTCGGTAACGCGAACAGCGTTGCACCCGGTCACGGCAAGGACGTCGAAGGCGCAACGGGCCTCACGGTTCCCTCCCTCGGCGCGCGCTACGAATCGGACTACGTCTTGCTCGGTCAAGTGCGCATCGTCGACGGCCTGCTGCTCACCTATGAGATCTACGAGGTCGAAGGCGGAGAGCTCGTGCATTCGGGCGCAGTGAACGGGCTGCGCAGCCGCGTTTTTCGTCTGCTTGAGCAGGTGGCGAACGAAGCTCGTCACGCGCTCGGCCTGTTCGCGGAAGACGAACTCGAGATCGACGTCGACCCGGTCTCTGACAACGTGGACTTCGAGGCTTTCGTCGAGTACTGCCTGGGTCGAGGTGTCGAGCGTCCGGTGGAAGCGCTCGAGCACCTGGAGAGAGCGCTGCGGATCGAGCCCGCGTTCCGCAGCGCCCTCGTCGAGTATCTCTCGAACTGCTATCAGCTTGACGATACGGCCTCATCGCTTCCCTTGCTCGACGCCTATCTCGACAAGCAGCCCGAGGACACGGAGATGCTCGTGGCAGCGGCGAATCTCTGTCTGTCCTTCAACATGGTGGATGCGGGTATTTCCTACGCCGCGCGCTGCGTCCACTACCGCCCGCAAGACGTGGAGCCGCGCCTGCTCATGACGCGGTTTCTCTTAGCGAAGGAGATGGTCTCAGAGGCGACCAAGCATCTCGAGGTGGCCTTGAGCTCTCCGGATCGCAGTCCCGAAAGTCGCTACTGTCTCGGCCGCTACTACCTTGATCTCGGAGATGTCTATCGCGCGCGTGACTATTTCGAAGAATGTCTGCAGTGTGATCCCGGATATCTGGTCGCTCTACGCGATCTCCAATGCTGTTACTACGAGCTCGGTGATTTCGCCGAAGGCATCCGCGCCTGTGAAGATCTGCTCGATCTGGATCCCTCGGATGCAGGCAGCCTCTATAACCTCGGGCTCATCTATCAGAGAACGGGACGCACCCACCTGGCGAAGAAGTTCTACGAGGAAGCGCTCCGCCAGGATCCTGCCTTCTACAAATCTGCGTTCATGATCGGGGAGTACCACTACTCTCTGCGGGATTTCGAAGAGGCGGCGCGTGCCTTCGATAAGGCACGTCGCATGTCTGGCGGGTCAGCCGAGGCGCTGGGCCGGCTCGCGGACTGCCACTACGAGAGCGGGCGGATCCGGGAGGCGTATCGCCACTACGTCTGGGCACGCCGGGAGGACCCGCTGTTCGAGAGTGCACGCTTTCGGCTCATCGAGGGGTGCGCTCTCGTGGAGGACGGGAATCTGGAGGCCGGTCAGGCCTGCCTTCTCAAAGCCGCCGAGCTGGATGAGAAGCTGACCGTGGCCTGGAACGAGCTGGCCTGGGTTCTGCTGCGCCAGGGTCGGGCCGAGGAGGCCTTGAACGTCCTGCGTCGCGCTCTCGACCTCGAACCGGACAATCCCGCCCTTCTGGGCAATCTGCTGACCTGCTACCGGCGCCTTCCGCTCGGTATTCGCCTCGCTGGCTGGACCCGCAAGCTCGCCCGTGACGCCAAGAAGCAGCTCAGGCGCCTCCGGGCGCGCGGCGTCACCCCTCCCGTCGCTAACCAGCGTCGCGTGCGCCGCGTCTTCGGATCCTTGACCTGGTACGCGCTTCAAGGGTAAGCCTC
>CP070725.1:720786-730878 GCA_020350845.1 Candidatus Bipolaricaulota bacterium | reverse complement strand
GCCCGCTTCGTCATCGTCACCAGCCACTTCCAGCGGAGGGCGATGTGGAGGATCGACTCGACCACCATGGCGAGGCCACTCCACTTGTGGATCGCGATCCACAACAGCCACGGCGCGCTGTAACCTTTGGGGAGCACGACCCAGACGAGTAGCGACGAGACCGCGAGGATCAGCCCCGTGATCAGCAGCAGTACATCGTTTGCGTAGTTGATCCACATCCGCTTCACACCAGCCTCCTCACAGGCAGAGCCAGAACCAGAGGGCGTAGTCGGGTGAGACGAGAACGCGCGCATCCGTCGCCACGTGGATGTGGCTTCCCGCGAAGCCGGCGAACTCGCTCGGCCCGACCTCATAGACGAAGCCACAGGTCGCGAACGCCTGCGCGAGGAAGTCGTCACCCTCCACGAGTTCGATGAAGTAATGCTCCACCGGGTCCGCCGACCCGATGAACTCGTACCACGTCAATCCGACCTTCGTCAGGTGACCCTGCTCCCCGAGACTCAACAGGATGTCGAGGGCGGTGATCACCCCGGGCTGGAAGAGGTCGGATCGCACGTCGTGGGCGCTGACCGCGACGTTCTCGAACGAGAGAAGCTCGCCCCGCGGTCCTTCGATCGCCACGCGAGGCAGGATCACCGCCCCGTCGTTCTCGGCGAGCCGCAGGGCCTCCTCTCGGAACGTCTCGTGCATCCCGTCGAGGCGATCCCGGGAGATCCGGTCGAATCGAATCACCGTGCCGTTCTGGATGGGATAGAGGTCCATCCGCGTGACGTTGCGCTCGAACCAGCCTCCGTCGTAGCGCGCCTCGTACCACCAGCGGTCTTCTCCATTGATGGAGTCGACGACGTGCGTCGCGAGCTCCTCGTCGAAGTGGTACTCGAGATCGATCTGTTCGGTGGCCCCGAGGTGGGCGAGTACATCGAACACGGAGAATCGGCCCTCCCGGAAGACCTCAGGACGTTGCCGCTCGACCGCGCCCGGATCGACGGAGAAGTTCCCCGCGCCGGCGATCGACAGGCGAACGGGCAGCGTGAGAGGACTCGCCTGAACAGCATCCGGGGGCCGCCATGCCCCGTCGGGCGTCGGGAGGATCGCCATCGTCGAGTTCTGGGCGGCCGCGCCGCCGATCAGCGCGACAGTCAGGACCGTGGCCAGCGCCAAGATCCGTAGTGTTCGCGATGTCCCTCCGCTCCGTGGCCCGTGACTCCTTGGCGTCATCTTCATTCCGCTCCTCATCTCGCATTCCTTCTCCTGCTCCCTCCCGCCGACATCCCTCCGAAGTACACCGCTCCCCTGTGGAGAAGGCATGGCGTGAGGGTGAATCGCACGTGGGAGCCTCTGTCCCAAGATCTCTGTCAGGTTCGTTCCAGAAGCTCCGTTCCGGCAGCGGCGAGTGCGGCATCCAGGAGACGCGCCACGCGCTCGTCGCGCAGCCTGTAGAAGACCCGACGCCACTCCCGGCGGCGCTCGACGAGGCCGCGGTCGTAGAGCACGCGGAGATGCGACGAGGTATGCGCCGGCGTGAGCCCGACCGCCTCCGCGATCGCCCCTACGGTATGCTCGCCTTCGCGAAGCACACACAGCACTCGGACACGATGGGGATTGGCAAGGACAGCGAGCGTCTCGGCGATGGCGGAGCAGGCAGCGTCGTGGATCATGTCATGGATTGCCAATGTCATAATCTTACTCTATAATGCGCCGAGGGGGTAGGGGGAGAGACCGCTTTCGGGTGGCCATCCATATGCAAGAAGACACCAAGCGCACGCCGACCTCCTTGAGGGCCTTGGCGGCTGTCGTCGGTCTTGCCGCGGCAGCCGCCGCCATCTCGTTGCCCCTCGTTTGGGGAAGGATCTTTCCCCCCCGGGAGGTTCCCTTCGACGACACGGCCTCGCGGAGCCTGTTCGTGGACGACGGCCCGTCGTCGGCGTCCGACGACGTGACGGGTGGGACCGGATTCGCCGTGGGAGATACTGCCCCCGGATTCGCTCTGGAGACGATCGACGGAGAGCCCGTCGCCCTTGCCGACTACCGCGGGAAGGTGGTCATCCTCGACTTCTGGGCATCGTGGTGCACCCCCTGTCGCAGATCGATGCCTCACGTCGAGGATCTCGCCGAGCAGTTCGCCACACACGGAGCGGTACTCCTCGGGATCTGCCTCGATCGCAGTCGAGCGGCCGCGGTCTCCTATCTGGAGCACGCCGATCACCCGCTGATGATCGCGCTGTGGGGCTCATACGCGCGCGCCACGCGCGTGGCGCGATCGTACGGCGTGATCGGGATTCCGCGAACGTTTGTCATCGACCGTGACGGCATCGTCCGCTTTGCGGGCCATCCGTTGCAGCTCCGCGCGGACGATGTCGCGGACTGCCTCTAGTGCACGACGGCATCTCTTTCACGGCTTGAGGAAGGCGGCTACAATCCTCTTCGGATCGCCCATCACAGGGCCGAGGGAGGCGCCTTGAATACGCTTGAGGAGTACACGGAGTTGCTCGCTAGGATCGACCGCATCAACTCCGCGGTGAGCCTGCTGCAGTGGGATCAGCGCACGAAGATCCCGCGGGACGGACACGCGGGCCGCGCCGAGACGCTGGGGACGCTCTCGAGGATGGCCTTCGAGCTGGCGACATCGGACCGCCTCGGAGCGCTTCTCGACGAGCTGCGGGGCCGTGACGGACTCTCCCCTGTGGAGCAGGCCAGCCTCCGCGTGGTCGGGCGCGACTACGCACGCCACAAGGCAATCCCACCGGACCTGTTCGAGCGCTTCACCGTCGCCCGTGTACGCAGCGAATCCGCCTGGGAACTGGCCAAAGAGGCCTCCGACTTCCCATCGTTCTCCCCCCACCTGTCGGAGATGATCGACTTCGCCCGTCAGTTCGCGGAGCTGTTCGGCTATGAGGACGCCCCGTATGACGCGCTCCTCGAGGAGTACGAGCCGGGAATGACGGCACGTACGCTGCGCTCGATCATCGAGCCTCTGCGAGAGGCTCTCGTCCCCCTTCTGCGCCACCTGATCGACGACGGGACGCCGCCTGAAACGTCTTTTCTCGAGGGCTGTTTCGACGTCTCGGCACAACGACAGCTCGCCGCGAGGGCGCTCCAGGCGATCGGCTATGACTTCCGTGCCGGCCGGCTCGACGACACGACGCATCCGTTCACGATCGGGATCGGTCCCGGCGACACCCGCGTCACCAATCGCTACCACGAAGACCTCGTCCTGTCGGGGCTTTTCAGCGCCCTGCACGAAGGAGGGCACGCCCTCTACGATCAGGGGATTCCCGACGAGTTGCGGCCGCTCGGAATCGCCGACGGCTCCTCCTACGGCGTCCATGAGTCCCAGTCGCGGTTGTGGGAGAACATGGTCGGCAGGAGCCTTCCGTTCTGGCGGCACTTCCGCGCAGCGATGGTCGACGTCTTTCCCGCGCTCGACGGCTGTTCAGCGGAGGAGTTCTACGCGGCGACGAACACCGCACAGCCCTCGCTGATCCGCGTCGAGGCCGACGAGGTGACGTACAACCTCCACATCATGCTTCGCTTCGAGCTCGAGCAGGCTCTTCTCTCCGGCGATCTCGCCGTCGACGACGCGCCCGACGCGTGGCGAGAGGGGATACGGGACACCCTCGGCGTCGAGCCGACTTGCGACGCGGACGGAGTCCTCCAGGACGTCCACTGGTCCGCGGGGATGTTCGCCTACTTCCCGAGCTACATGCTCGGCAATCTCTACGCGGCGCAGCTGTACGCCACGGCGCGACGTGAGAACCAGGATCTCGAGAGTTCGATCGAACAGGGGGATCCGAGGGTGCTCCTCGGCTGGTTGCGGGAGAGGATCCACCGCCACGGACAGATCTTCGACCCGGTGGAGCTCATCGAGCGCGTCACCGGGGAGGCGCCGTCCCCGGTGCACTTCATCGATTACCTCACCGAGAAGTACTCCGCGGTCTACGGCCTGTAGCCGACTACCTCCGCCGGCGGCGGCGCGGCTTCCGACCGCCGCGTCGGGCCTCCGTCTCAGGACGAGTCGCGGGGGCGGCGCGGGTCTCCGTGAGAACCGCCTGGGCGTCGTGGACGGTCTCCAGCTGGTACTCCCGCGTCCTCTGGGTCACCGGGATGAGGTCGAGGACCTCCGCGCCGAGCCGATGCAACGTCCGCTCCATGCACTCGAGGCAACGAACGGCCCCGTGACCGGATCCCCCCGCAGCGGCGACGCACACCGCGGGCTTGCCGGTGAGCGCGCCCCGCTCCCCGGAGGAGGGGTCTCGGGTGGCCTCGCATCTCCGCAAGCGGTCGAAGAACGCCTTGAACGGCTCGCTCGGTTCACCGAAGTAGACCGGGGTCACAAAGACGTAGCCCTCGGCCTCGCGCACCGTCCTGTGAAGCTCCTGGAAGTCGTCCTTGACCTGGCACTCGTGCTGCTTCCGACACGTACCCCAGCCGTCGCCGCACACGGCACAGCGAGCGACAGAGAGCTCGTTCAGGTTGACGACCCGCGCGCGGCTGCGGCTGTCGACCACGCCCTGTCGCGCAGACTCGGCGCATGCGGCCGTCAGGCCGGATGCGTTGGGCGTGCTCATGACGATCAGCACCTTCATGCCGCTCCTTTCCTCGAGGTCCTGGATGTCGACTGATTCTAGCGAACCGTCACGAGGATTCCGAGAGAGAGGGTCGCACACGGACTCCGCCGTACAGACCTACAGCTCGTCGAGCACCGCGAAGGCCTCGCGGAGGTGAGGAATCGTGATCGAGCCGCCGACGACGAGGGCCACCGCGAGCGCCTCCACGATCTCGTCATGGGTGGCTCCGGCCGCGCTCGCCTCGACGAGGTGGTAGGTGATGCAGTCGTCGCAGCGGAGCACGGTCGACGCCACGAGGCCGAGGAGCTCCTTGACCTGCGCGCTGAGCGCCCCGTCGCTGTAGACATCCTGATCGAGGGCGAAGAAGCGTTTGATCGGAAGCGGCGCGTCACTCAGAAGCGCTTCGTTGAGCGCCTCCCGCCGCGCCCTGAATCGTGAGACTCTGTCCACGTTTCCACCTACGACCCGTGCGGCGACGACGCCCCGTCCCACAGAATCTGTGTCGTGACCGCGATTCCCCACGTGGGGCTCGACGCGCTGTGGAAGAGCTCGATCCCGAATCCGATCCCCTCGGAAAGGCGGAACTCGGCGCTCGCTTCGAGGAGCGCCCAGCCGAAGAGCGTGGTCGCCGGTGGTCGCTGGAAGTAGGCGTCAATCGCGATGCTTCCCGGAGCGCCGCAGCACGACGGGAGAGGCGCGGTCACGCCGATCCGCTCGAAGTAGTCCGCATTCCCAGTGAGCTCCGCGTTCGCGGAATCGGTCAACGATTCTGCGATGCTGAACGTGGCGCCACCGCCGATCACGAACTCCCCCTTGATCCCCTTGAAGCGCACGGCGCCGACGTGGATCGGCACGCCTCCCGCCACGACCTCCCCAATGATCTCGAACTCGGGGCAGATCGCCCAGTCGGGCACCAGCTTCAGGATCGGAGTCAGGCTCTTCGCGAGGGGAGTGAACTCGAAGACGGCGTCAAAGGTCCCGGTGACGCCGAGCACGTCCTCGAACAACGTGTAGCCGGTGATCCCGATCGTGGTCATCGCGAATCCGCCGGAGTCGGTGAACAGGCTACAGAGATCCACCCTCCCGTCGTCGCATCCGAAGAGCGGCCAGCCGACACAGACGTTCGCCTCGAGGAAGCACAACGGGCAGAGGGAGACCTTAACGGTCCCCTGGAAGCTCAACTCCTGGGCGGTGCCCGTGAGCGAGATCTGGTTGTAGGACGCGCTCTGGGGATCGGCAAGATAGAGCGTGTCGACGATGCTGACATCCTCGTCGAGACTCCAGGCGATGCCGCTCTTCCACGAGACGAACGACGCCGTCGACGGATCGAGCGACAAGGTCGAGTTCAGGCTGAGATCCCCGAGGATGCCACTCCCCTTGAGCTTGACCATGTCGAACGCTCCCTGTTGAAGCCCGGCGTCCGCCTGGAACGCCCAGTCGCAGTAGGTAAGGAAGGCACTGAAGACGAGGCTGTCGAGTCCGATGAGCGACGTTTCACCGAAGGCGATCGTCGCTGACGCCAGTCCCGAGAGCTCCCACGTGTTCCCCGATACCGCCGCCGATCCCCCGATGAGCGGCAACGCCAATACGAGGACGAGCATGCTTCGCCTGAGCACAGTCTTCATGTCCGATCGCAGGCATTGTCGAGGAGATCGTCGACAGCCCAGGTGACACGCTGGATGGGCACGCGGGAAGAATGCGCGTGATGGGCATCACATCGGCGTGAGGTTCCCCCTTAAGAGCAGGATCCGCCGAGGGCACAGGCGTTGCCGCCGCACCCGTCACTCCTCCGTAGGCGGCCGCCGCGTGCAGGACCCTCGGACGAAGACCGGGGCGAACCGAGGTGCGGTCCCGTCGGTCCCTTCGAGGATCGCCGATCCCCACGCCCCCGAGGGCAGCAGCAACCCGCTGCCGATCGCGGCCTGATCGTAGAACTGCTCGAGCCAGCGCAGGATCTCAGCGGCCGCCACCGCGTCCGAGTTTGCCGCCAGGGCATTCAAGCCGCGCACGGCGAAGCCCACGTCCCACGGAGTGAAGCAGAAGCGCTCGGCCGTCGACGGACACGACAGGTGGCGCTCCGTCCCGCACGCCGCCAGACGCTCGACCGGCACGAGAACCTCGCCCTCCAGCGTGGCGAACGCCCGGACCGCGGCGTCCAGGTACCGGTCGTCACCGAACCGCAGCGCGCCGATCGTCAACGCATCGATGACCGCGAGTTGAGCCGTGACGATCGTCCCCTCGAGCCCGACCGAGCGGCCGACCGTCGCGACGCTCCCTCCGTCGCACGCACTCGGGAACAGGCCGCCCGAGGACCCTTCCTGTGACAGGAGGAAGTCCAGGCTCTGACGGAGGATCTCCGCAGACAGCGTTGCCGTCTCCTCCGAGTCGGAGGGGATTCCGGAGCCGGCGTCCAGTCCGGCGGCAAGGAGCGCGAGCACTGTGGTCGTCACGCGGTCGTCACGGCTCCAGCCGTCTGGACCCCACGTGGCCCGATCCACGAATGCCGCCTGGTCGCCGTCGTAGTGCGTCGCGTGCAGATGAAGGACGATCGATCGCGCCGCCGCCGAGACACGTTCTACGGAGAGATCGGAGAACGGCTCCCCTGCCGTGAGAAGCTCTTCGACGCTCGGGTTCGCAAACAGCACTGCAAGTTCGGCGAGCCCCGACAAGACCGCGGCGTGATCCGCGACGTGGCTCGATGCGTCGAGGATCTCGTAGCGGAGATCGCCATCGATCTCGACGATGCGGAAGGCGCGTGGCACATACGCGGAGCCCGTCTCGGCGCCCGTCTGCTCGAGGAGCGCTTCGATGACCCGGAGCTGGTTCAGGGCGTTGCCCAGAAGGAGGAGGCCGTAGAAGCCTTCCTCGGGCGTGCCCCCGACGCCTCCGGCCCGCGCGCCGGAAAGGAGCTGGCCGGCCTCCTGTGCGCCTCGCAAGAGCGTCATCCCGATGCCCGTGCCTTCGTGGCGCGCGAAGAACGTCTCCTCAGGCCATGCCAACCCCGCCGCATGGAGCAGCCGCGGGCTTCCCGAGGCATACGGAAGAACGACGGCACGTCGACCGACGGCCCGGGCCGTCTCGAGGTCAAAGCCCGACCGTTGTGCGTAGTCGGAGAACCGTTCCGTGAGATAGCGATCGATCGACATCCCGCCGGCGGCGGCGCGCTCGCGGAAGTACGGTCCGAGTCGCGCGGGCACGCCCATCCCGGAGTGCACGATGAGGCTCGTCAGGTTCGAATCGGCATCGTCTTCAGAACGGGAGAAGCCGTCCTGGATCGCCGACGCGGCGTACATCGCCGCATCGGTCTCGAACCACGGATCCGGCTCCGAGCGCACCCCGCAGCACTTCGCCCGCGCGTCGAGGCCTTCCAGGCACAGGTCGGACTGGAACACGGGAGCGACGCCCCGTGGCGCATCGAGGAGCTCGAGACCCGCGATCTCTCCCGCCCCGACGCCGAGATAGGTGCCGAACGTGCCGGCATCCCTCGCGTAGCCGAGGTGCAGTCCCGCGTCCTTGGCGAGCGCGTCGAAGAAGCTCCCCAGCCGCTGTAGCGCGAGCTCCGCGTGGGGTCCCGCCGATCGCGCCAGTTCGCGCATCGCTCCCGACAGGACCGCGAGGTCGAGCGGCGTGTAACAGTAGTGACGGCGTCCGTCGCGGACCTCCGCAGCATAGATCCCGAGAGTGGGATCGAGGAACTCCGTCTCCAAGTAGCGCAGCGCGTCCTCGACAACGGTGTCGTGAAGCGATGTCCCTGCCGCTCGATCCGCAGCGGCCAGCCCGTAGATCGCGGCACATTGCGTCACCAGAGCATGGACCTCAGCATCCTCGCGTGCCGGGAGCAGCCACGATCCGAAACTCCCGTCCGCTGCCTGGCTCTGCACGAGACGCGCCGACAGCGAGCCTGCGAGCGTCACAGCAACGCCCTGAGCGTCAAGGCCGGACGTCTGTCCTGCCCGTGCCAGCCCGACGAGGAGCAGCCCGGCGTCGGTCACCGCCAGAGGCGCCTCTCCTCCGAGCGCTCGTTCGATCGCTTCGACGATCCCGGAGGCGATCTCCGTCGCAAGGCCGTGATAGGACGCATCGAACGGACGCCCGGGCCCGAATCGGCTCGAGCTCTCCGGGTCGCTGAAGTCGGCAAACTCGAGGACGCCAACGAGTAGGCTTGCAAGGTCGAACGGCGTCGCAGGCCCCCCGATGGGCAAGAGCTCGACGTCGCCGCGGTCCGTCGAGACCGAGTAGCCGTGCGCAAGCCGCTGCAGTTCCGTCTCACGCTCCAGCACGAGGAGCTTGTTCGCTGCGACTTCTGTGAGCACCCACGAGATGTAGCGGTCGAGAGCGTCATGGCTCTCCCCCAGAAGCCGAGCCTGGAGGACCTGATGGGTGAGGCTCTGCCCCAGTGCACTAGGATCGATCGTCGCATCCACCTGCGTCCATTCGCCGGCGGGCCAGAGACGGCCACCGACATCGAGCAGACGTGGGTCGCCTTCCGAGTACTCCAGGAAGGTCCAGTCCTCGTCGTCCGGCCGCTCGCCAGCGAGCCCTGCAAGCGCCGCGTAGCGGTCGAGGATCTCCGTCAGCACATCTTCCGGACGCACCCCTCGTGCCGCCGCCAGCTCCCGGACGCGCGGAGACTCGAGGAGGCCGATTCCGAGATCGGGATTGCCCGCAACCTGCAACAGGTTGTCGAAGGCGATCGCCGATCCTTCTGCGAACAGCGAGCGCAGCCCGGTGGGAAGAAGCGTGTCGGAAAGCAGCGGCTGCACCGTGATCAGCTCGTGGCTGCGAAGCAGCTCCGCGCTCGCGACCATGGCTTCGTCAGTGACATACCACAGCCGATCGGCCACGGCGCTCACGCGTTGACACGGGCCGTCCTGTGGCAGGTCGAAGCCGCCCCCGCCGAGCGTGCCGAAGACGGTCGTGACCGCGACGTCCTCGTTGTTCGCAGGATCGGGATCGGAGAGCTCGGACTCGACCGAGACGGTGTTTCGGATCTCGCCATCGTGGCTCGGATCGACCTCGACGACGAGGATCATCGACACGGTCTCGCCGACGCGAAGGGCGCCGATCTCCCATGTCGCGGCCGACGGATCGTACGCTCCCGCACTCGGCTCGAACGAGATCCAGTTCACCTCGTCAGCGAGCCGCTCTGTCACGACGACATCCGTGGCATCCTGCGGACCGAGGTTGGTGACGCGAATCGTGTAGGTCACCGACTCCCCGGCGGCCACGGGATCCGGTCCGTCCTCTTTGCCGACCGCGAGGTCGGCGCTCCGTGCGATCGGCGTCGTCACCGTTGCCACGTTGTTCGCAGGCTCCGGATCAGGCGTGTCGGCATCGACCTGCACAACGTTCGTCAAGGCCTCCCCCACCTCGAGCCGGACCGTGCCGCGGAGGAGCACCACCGCGCTCTCGGCGACATCCAGTTCTCCGATCTCGATCGCGCCTGCGAGTGGCCACCAGCTCACCCCGTCGCGCGAGACGACCACGTCCTCGCCCAGTTCCGGCGGGACGAAGTCGAGCAACG
>CP070725.1:703948-720686 GCA_020350845.1 Candidatus Bipolaricaulota bacterium | reverse complement strand
CCTGCTCCGCGGCGAGACGCCCCCACTCCGCGATCTGCTCGTTGAGCGCCTCCGACGCCTCCTTGTGGGCCGCTCCGAGACGCGCGATCCGTGCCGCGTCCCCCTCGCGGGTCGCGATCAGCAGCTGAGATTCGATCTGATCGAGCTCCTGCTCGAAGGCCTCGATCCGCCTCTCGATGGCGTCTAGCGCGGCGGCACTCGGCCTCGGGACAGGACCCTGCGCCCGTGACGCGTCGCGTTTCTTCGGCGCAGTGTCGACGGCCTTCCGCCGATCCGCGAGACGTTCGCGCTGTCGCGCGCGATAGTCCTCGAAGCCACTGCGCGTCACGTGCACGCTTCCGTCCTCGAAGGCCCACACCTGGGTGGCGACGGCCTCGAGCAGTGCACGGTCGTGCGAGACGAGGAGGATCGTGCCGTCGTATGCGCCGAGGGCACGCTCGAGCGCCTCCTGGCTGGCGAGGTCGAGATGGTTGGTCGGCTCGTCGAGCAGCAGCAGATTGCCGCGCATCATCGAGAGCAGGGCGAGCGCAACGCGGCTCCGCTCGCCGCCGGAAAGGTCGCACATCCGCTTGTCGACGTCCGTCCCCGAGAACTGGAAGCGACCGAGAAGGCTCCACGCCTTGCTGCGGGTGAGCTCTGTATGCGCGAGGATGGTCTCCAGCGCGGAGGCATTGCCGAACAGCCCCTCCTGGGTCTGGCGGAAGATCGTCGCACGGATCCCGTGTCCGACGGTGAGCGATCCGCTCTGAGGGGCGATCTCCCCGGCGATCGTCCGCAGGAGCGTCGTCTTCCCGGAGCCGTTGGGGCCGACGATCGCGACCCGGTCGCCGCGCTCGAGCAGCAGACGCGGGAGCCGCGCGAGCGGTCGATCGACGCCGATCTCGAGCCCGTCCGTGGTGAGGACGCGGCGCCCGCCGCGCGCGCTAGTCGGCATCTCGAGGGCGATCGCGCGCCGATCGCGGACGGCATCGACGAACTCTGCCTCGAGGCGTGCGAGCTTCTTCTCTCGGTCCTTCGCCTGGCGGTGCTTCTGCCCCGCCCGATGTCGGTCGATGAACTGGCGGTACTGCGCGGCCTGGTCTTGCTGCCGATCGTGCTCCTGCTGCTGCCGTGCACGATCGGCGTCCCGCAGCTGACGCGAGTGCGCGTAGCCGACGCGGTACATCTGCATCCGGCCGCCGTCGATCTCCCACGTGCGATTGGTCACACGGCCGAGGAGGTGCCGGTCGTGGGAGACGAGGACGAGGATCCCCGGATACGAGCAGAGCTCACCTTCGAGCCAGTCGAGACCGTCGAAGTCGAGGTGGTTCGTCGGCTCGTCGAGAAGGAGGACATCGGGCCGGGAGACGAGTGCCCGCGCGAGCGCCGCGCGCGCCTGCTCCCCGCCGGAGAGCTCGGTCACCGGCCGGTCGTGGTCTGTCGGGTCGAAGCCGACGCCCGCCAGCGCGGCGCGGATGCGCGCGTCCGCCACGTATCCCCCCTCACGCTCGAACGCCGAGAGGAGCTCGTCGTAGTGCGCCGCAGCGCGGTCATCGGGGCTCTCGGACCACGTGTCCTCCGCCGAGCGCAACGCGCGCTCGATACGCTCGAGGTTGCCGAAGGCGCTGCGCAGCGCGCCGCAGAGCGTCTCCTCGCCCTCGAGCCGCGCCACCTGGTGGAGGTAGGAGACGCGAAGGTCACTCGGGCGGACGGTCTTCCCCGCACTCGGCTCGAGCTCTCCGGCAAGGATTCCGAGCAGCGTCGACTTCCCGGTTCCGTTGTCTCCGACGAGGGCGACACGGTCGCCGGGCACGAGGCGAGCACTGAACTCGGAGAAGAGGACCCGCTCTCCGTACCATTTCGTCACCCGCTCTGCCTGCAGCATGGTCGTCTCCGGCGCGGATGGTACGGGAAGGTCGACAGCGGCGAAAGCGGCGCTTCCTACGCGCTCTTGCCTGTGGTAGCATCGTGAGGTGATGCCCGATGGCTGAGGCGATCCTCTATCAGCGCGTCCCGGGCGGGGCGGTGCGCTGTGCGCTCTGCGCTCATCGATGCGTGATCGCCGAGGGCGGGCGCGGCCGTTGCGGCGTCCGCACGCTTCGGGGCGGTGTCCTCGAGACGCTGACGTACGGTCGTGTGGTCGCGAGTGGCGTCGATCCGATCGAGAAGAAGCCGCTGTTCCACTTCCTGCCCGGCTCGAGTTCGTTCTCCGTGGCGACGGTCGGCTGCAACTTCTCGTGTGCGAACTGCCAGAACCACGAGATCGCGCAGCCGTCCCGGGGGATCCAAGAGGAGCTCGGAGAGCCGATCGCGCCGACGGAGATCGTGGACGCGGCGCGACGCGCAGGCTGTGCATCGATCGCGTACACCTATACCGAGCCCACGGTGTTCCTCGAGTTCGCCCTCGACACGTCGCGGGAGGGGTGCCGACAGGGCTTGCTCAACGTCTTCGTCTCCAACGGCTTCATGACGCGCGAGGCGCTGGACGCGATCGCGCCGACGCTGGACGGGATCAACATCGACCTCAAGGCGGCTCGACCGTCGTTCTATCGCGACGTCGTGGGCGGTGTGCTGCGCCCCGTGCTGCGCAGCATCGAGCGCTGTGTCGAGCACGGGATCTGGGTCGAGGTCACGACCCTCGTGATCCCCGGGATGAACGACAGCGAACGCGAGCTGCGCCGGACGGCGAGGAGGATCGCGCGCATCTCCCCCGACATCCCGTGGCACATCAGCCGGTTCTTCCCCGCGCATCGTCTGCGCCATCTTCCCGCGACCCCGATCGAGACACTGCGGCGGGCCGCCGATCTCGGACGCGAGGTGGGGCTCCGCTACGTCTATGTGGGGAATGTGCCGGGGGAGGGCGAAGACACCCGCTGCCCCGCATGCGGGGAGATCGTGATCCGGCGTCACGGCTATTGCGTGATCAGGAACGCCCTTCAGGGGGGGTGCTGTGCGGTGTGCGGCCACGCGATTCCCGGGCGATGGGCGTCGTCTGACGGACCGTGACCACCCGTTCATCGGCCAGCTGATGGTCGATCTGGACGAGGAGGTCACTGAGTTCGACGAGACCGTCGATCCGCTCGGGCCACTCGATGACCGAGACTCCGGTCTCCGGGGGAAGGAGATCCACGAGCCCGACCTCGTCGAGCTCACGGAGTGAGTCGACGCGATAGGCGTCGAGGTGATGCAGCGGGATCGTGCCGTCGTAGTCCCGCGCGAGGAGGTAGGTCGGGGAGACGACCGCCTCCGTGATCAGCAGACCCTTGGCGATCCCCTTGACGAGCGTCGTCTTCCCTGCGCCGAGAGGGCCGATGATCGATACGATCATCCCGTGATCGAGGGTCGCCGCGAGATCGACTCCGATCTCCTCCATCTCCTCGGGGGTCCGCGCGATGACCGTCTTGTCCATCTACCGGCGCAGGGTGATGCCCAGCGCCCCGAGACGCGTCTCGATGCGCTCGATCACGGCGGCGACCTCGTCGTCGGTCAATGTGCGATCGGCCGCGCGAAGGACGAGCTCGTAGGTGAGGCTCTTGCGCCCCTCCTCGACCTGCTCGCCGTGGTACGTGTCGTAGAGGAGGAGCCGTTCGATCTCGGGCTCGCTCGCGATCTCCGCGCGGATCACACGCTCACTGATCCCCTCCGGTGCGAGGAGACTGAGGTCGCGCTTGGACGCAGGGTATCGCGACGGCGGGACGAAGCTCTCTTGCCCCGCGGACGCGGTTTCCAGGGAACGGAGATCGCACTCGAAGACGATGACGTCGCTCGTCGTCGCGAGAAGCTCGCGGACGGCCGCGCCCAGGACGCCGAAGCTCCCCAGCGGTTCTCCTCCGCCGACGAGCACGCCGCCACGGCCGCGCTCGATGTACGGAGGGATCCCCTCCGGATCGAGGTGCGGATCCTCGATGCGCAGTGCGCTCAGCATCGCAAAGAGGAGTCCCTTGGCATGACCGAGCTCCGTGGGGGCTTTTCCGGACAGCGGAAGCCCCGAGCGGCCGAAGAGCACGCCGGCGACCGCGTCGTGCTCCCCCGCAGCCTTGGGGAAGACGCGCCCGATCTCAAACAGCATCCCGCCGTCGACGCCCTGGTTGAGGTTCCTGCCGGCCGCCGCGAGGAGGCCGGGCAACAGCGCGACCCGGAGCCAGGCCTGTCCATCGTGCATCGGATTGCGCACCGCGGTCCGATCGTCGTCCTCCCATCCCATGACGTCGCTCCACGCGGTCGCCTCGAAGCCGTCGTGGACGGCCTCATCCATGCCCAGCCCCACCAGGACCTCACGCACGCGGTCCTTGAAGCGCTCGTGCCGGTCCTTCCGCCCCATGCGCAGCGCCGCGTGCGGCGCCGTGGAGGGCACGCGGTCGTAGCCGAAGATCCGCCCCACCTCTTCGACGAGGTCCGCCTCCCGCTCGAGGTCGGCGCGCCGGGTAGGGACGGCGGCTTCGACGACTCCGTCAGACGTCGAACACTCGAGTCCGAGGCGCGTCAGGATGTCGACGATCTCCTGCGCGGGGACGTCCACCCCGAGGAGCCGTCGCACCTGCCCCTCGCGGAGGGTCACGGTCCGCCCGCTCTTGGGGTGTGGGTAGGCGTCGGCGCATCCGCGGTGGACACGGCAGCCGCTCAGCCGCTGCATCCAATGTGCGGCGCGGATCGACGCCGTCTCGACGCCGGCGGCATCCACGCCGCGACCGAAGCGCTGCGACGCCTCGGTGCGCAACCCAAGATCGCGGGACGCGTGGCGTATCAGGGCATCATTGAACGTCGCCGCCTCGAGCAGTACGCGCGTCGTCTCCTCTCTGATCTCGCTTCGTTCCCCGCCCATGATCCCGGCGATGGCCAGTGTCTCCAGCTCATCGGTGATGAGCAGCGTCTGCTCGGTGAGCGTGCGCTCGGCCCTGTCCAAGGTGCGGAAGCGCTCCCCCGCCTTCGCGCGGCGCACCAAGATCCGGTCCGAGATCCCGTCGGCGTCGAACGGGTGCAGCGGATGGCCGAGCTCGAGCATCACATAGTTCGTCGCGTCGACGACGTTCGACAGCGGCCGCATCCCCGCCTTGGTCAGTCGGTGCTGCAGCCACGGAGGCGAGTCAGCGATCGTGAGGTCGGAGAGGAGCCGGGCGCTGTAGCGGGGGGCGTCCTCCGGGCTCTCGAGGGAAACGGAGACCAGTTCTTCCGCCGGCGGATCGCTTTCGTCGAGTGTGAGATCGAGCTCGGCCAGCGGGACGCGGCGGATCGCCGCGATCTCGCGCGCGATCCCGTAGATGCCGAGCAGGTCCGGCCTGTTGGAGGTGATGCTGATGTCGAGGACGACGTCGTCGAACTCGAGCTTCGTCGCGAAGTCTTCGCCCGGCTCGAGCCCCCACGAGGGATCGAGCGCCCAGATCCCGGCGGAGGACTCCTCGAGGCCGAGCTCCGCTCGCGAGCAGATCATCCCGTGGGAGGCGACGCCGCGCAGCGGACGAACCGTGATGCGCAGCCCGCTGGGAAGGGTTCCGTCGGGAAGGACGACGGGAACGATCTGCCCCGCGGCCACATTGGGCGCACCGCAGACGATCTCCAAGGTCTCACTCCCGACGTCGACCTCGCAGACGGAGAGCTGGTCCGCATTGGGATGGGGCTCCGCGCTCTCGACGCGTCCGACGACGAGTCCCGTCACCGGCGCCACGCGGACGCTCCCTTCGACCTCGAGGCCTGCAAGCGTCAGCCGCTCGGCGAGCTCGTCGGCGATCTCGACGGGCGACCGCTCCGCGAGTCCCAGATCGACGTACTCACTCAGCCAGCGGCACGGGACATACATGGTGTTGACCTCACTGAACCGTGGAGAAGGAGACTACGGCAGTGAAAGGCGGAAGAAGAACGCCGGTGAGCCGCCACCGAGGATCGGCGCAGCGTAGCCGACCAGTGCCCGCAGAGGCAGCAAGCCACCCACCGCTGAGATGTCGAAAAGCGCTTCCACACCCGCTTCCACATGAGGGGTAGTATTACCCAGCGCGGCGAGGCTTGTCCAACCCGCTGCGAATGCGACATACGGCCGGACCCGTGCGGCGTCCACCATCGCCAGGTTGATCAGGTTGAACGGCAGCTCCCCCACGCTGGGAACCTCGAGGGCAAGGCGTGCGTAGAGCTTCTGACGGCTCGTGGCGTCCGCCGGGACCCAGAACCACCCTTCATACCTACCGAGCGAGCGCATCTCCTCGAGCCCGAACGCGAGTGGCGGTGTGGCCGCCCCGAAGCCCACGCCGACGACGATCGTGCTCTGCAGGTAGACGCGGGGGAAGAGGCGCAGCTCGTCGAACGCGCGAACGACTGCCCGGCCCGCGTGCCACGGCACGAGCTCGAGCGCGACTCCCAGGCTTCCGCTGTGGGCGAAGGAAGGGAGGCTACGCGCGGAGGCTCCGAGCACGGTGTAGCCCACCCCGTCGAACAGCTGCCGGCGCACGTGCGCGGTGAGCGCGAGTGCCGGCTCCCAGTAGGTGCTCGGCGATCCCGTCGGCGGCTGGCGGTAGCGCACGTGCGTGTAACTCACGTTGGCCGACAGGTCGCCGTCGGTGAGTGTCGCTGCCCCGGTGAGGATGTGGCTTCGGCCGCGGATGACCTGCGCGCTCGCGTATCCCTCCCCGACGGTCAGTCGCGTCCGGTCGAGGTAGCTGAGCGTGATCCCGCCCGACGCGCTGTCCGTGCGCAACAGGTAGCCGTCGAGGGGGAACGCGTTCGATTGCGCGGCGACGACCAGCCTGACGGGATCGTGGTTGTTGAGACGATCGCGGTCGGGAAGGCGATGGTCGGGATCGATCGACACGCGGCGGATCGCCCTTTCGGTCTCGAGGACCATGCGCTCCGTGACGGGCTCCGCGTCCCACGACCAGTCCTCGCTCTCTCCGGAGCGGAGCGTGGCGCGAACCGTGACCGGCTGCGGGGCGCCTCCCTCCCGGTGCAGCTCGACCGTCGTGCGGTACCCGTCGTCGACACGCTCCCGGTCGACGATCCGCACCGCATAGTCTGTGCTCTCTGCTCCCTGGACCCAGGCGGCGAAGAGCACATCGAGCGAGCGCCCGGCGGCCTCTTCGAGCGCCTCGCGGAGGCCGTTGCTCGTCAGCCGACCGCCGCGATACCGTTCCGCCGCAATTCGCAAGCCGCGATCGAACGCCTCCTCCCCGACCGCGGAGGCGAGTGCGCGCGCCACCAGATACCCCTTGTCGTACAGGCGTACCGCGGTCGCGTTGTCGTACTCGACGCGATGCAGCGGAAGCACGAGCGCCTCGTCGAAGCCACGGCGAACGTTGATCAGGTAGGGGAGCTCGATCTGGTGTTCGCGGAGATTGAGGAACCCGAACTGGGAGGCGATGAAGTCCTCGACGATCCCGGCGCCGGTCGGTCGGATGAGATTGCCGTCGAACGCCCCGTGTCGCCGCTCGAAGTAGCTCACCGCGAGGTATTGCGACAGCCCCTCGGAGAGCCAGTTCTCCGACGCGAGGTCGGGCGCGGCGCCGAGCCCGAACCACTGGTGGGCGATTTCGTGAGCGAGCACGAACTCGGTCATCCGGTCGAGGATGCCGGGGAGGGTGACGTCTCGATGCGTGAAGAACAGGCGGGAGAGCCACACGATCCCGTCCGCGGCCATCGACAGTCCCCTCGTCCCGGAGTGCTCAACGAGGCGCAGACGCCGGTGGGGGTACGGCCCGAACCGCGCTTCGAATTCGGTCAGGATGTCGGCGGCGTGCGTGGCGTAGAGCCGCGCGGCGCTCTCGTGTCCGGGGAGATAGGCGATCTCGATCGGCACCGGCCCCGACGTCAGCTCGTACCGCGCGTAGCCGGCGGACACGGCGAGGGCGATCGTCCGCTTCCCCCCCTCGTTCCACACCTCGACGCGCGTCCAGGCGATCTCGCCGTCCTCGAGGACCTCCACCGATCGCTCCTCGACGTGATCGGCCCCGACGACGATCTCCACGTCGGACGGGAACTCGAGCGTCGCCGACAGGCTCTGTAGGGGGAACCGGAGGGGCACGCTCCATTCCGTGCCGTCCTCGATCGGCGTCGTGAGCGCGGCGAAGAGATCCGCGGGCAAGGGCAGCGGATACCAGCCGAAGCGCCAGGTGAGGATGCCGTCGATCACCCCTGCATCGTCGGCGTGGCGGGGGATCCGCGTCTCGAACTCGACGGCCACCCGTTGGACGGACGCTCCCGCTGGGAGATCGACGTGCAGCAAGCCGTCGGCCAGCGAGTAGGTCTGCCACGCGGGCGGCAGGGCGCGAAGTTCATAGGGAAGCGGCTCGCCGTCCTCGGTGTCCGCGCGGCGCACGCTCACGATCGTCGTCTCCGACGGTTCGAAGCCGTAGGGGTAGCTCTCGTCCAACGCCCGAGGCCCGAGATGCGGGTTCACCTCGCGGCCGAGGTTGGCGAGCAGGAGGAAGGCGATCTCCCCGGCCCCGTTTGCGATCTCGACGGTGAGCCTCCCGCCGATCAGGCGTTCCTCGAGGTCGATCCGAGCGTCGACATGAATGGCCGTGTCGGCCCGCGAGGCGAGCGGCACGGCGACAACCAGGAGTACGGAGACGACAAGCCATGTTCTTCTGTTCATGGTGTAGGTGCGGTGTGAATCAAGAGCCGTTCGGCTCTTCGTCGGTGGGCACGGGGTCGACCACGATGCGCACGGAGGTGATCTCTCGCTCCGTCGCTGCCTCGACCGCGAGTCGGACGTTCTCCACGGTGAGCTTGTCGCCGGCGCTCGGCAATGAGCCGAGGCGCGACAGGATCAGCCCGCTCACGGTCACCCCTTCGTCTTCCGGAAGTTCGAGGTCCATCATCCGATTCAGATCGTGAACGGGGATGTCGCCCTCGACGACCGCCTCGTGCGGTGACACGCGTTTCACGAGCGCCGCCGGGGTGTCGTACTCATCCTCGATCTCGCCCACGATCTCCTCGAGGATGTCCTCGAGGGTCACGATTCCCGCCATCCCGCCGTACTCGTCGATCACGACAGCGAGATGGACGCGTTGCTTCTGGAACTCGCGCAGCAGCTGGTTGACCGGCTTGGTCGTCGGTGTGTAGTAGACGGGACGAAGCACCCCGTGCAGCGTCTGCGCTTCGTCTCCGTTCAGCGCGAGGAGGTCCTTCGCGTACAGCGTGCCGACGACGTTGTCGGGGACGCCTTCGTACACCGGGAAGCGCGAGTGGCCGTCGCGTGCGACGATCTCCCGGGCCTCGCTCGTCGACGTGCCGACCTCGATCGCCTGGACGTCGGTCCGCGGCACCATCAGCTGCTCGGCGAGCATTTCGTCGAAGTCGAGGATGCGGCGAATCATCTCCCCGTCCTCGGCGTCGAGCAGACCGCTCTCCTCCCCCGCGTCGAGCAGGGTTTCGATCTGCTCGTCACTCACCTCGACCTGTTCCTGGCGGGAGAGGTCGTGACCGAAGAGGTGGGCGATGCCGCGGGCGATGCCCCGAAACGCGCCGATGATCGGATGCAGCACGCGGCTCATCGCGTCGATCTGGTTGATCGTAGCGAGGGTGACGCGCTCGGCGTTGTGCTTGGCGAAGTTCTTCGGGGTGATCTCCCCGAACACGAGCAGCGAGGCGGTCATCACCCCGGTGGCGAGAAGCCCCGTCTGGTAGTCGGGAAGTGCCGGCGCAATCTGGATCACGATGAGCGTCATCAGCGAGCTCGCCGCCACGTTCACGAGATTGTTGAGCAGAAGCAGTGCCGTGATCAGATCGTTCGGCTCCTCGAGGAGATGCGTCAATGCACGCCGCTTGCGCTCGTGCGCATTGACGAGGAACCGCAGCCTCCCCTGGCCGATTGACGTGATCGCCGTCTCCGTGCTGGAGAAGAAGGCCGAGCAGACAAGAAGGAACAGCAATAACGGAACTTCTGCGCCGAGTGGCACCCTAATTCCTCACCTCGCTGCGGATTATAGGAACGGCCCCCGCAAATGCAAGCAGGATAGGGATTGCGTTGTCGCGCGGTGTGCCCTGCGGGTACAATGCGCGAACCACGCCAAGGAGATCGTGTCCCGTGGACTTCGAGGCACTCAAGAAGATCATCGACCTTCTCAAGCGCGAACGCCTGACGGAGATCACCGTTGTCGAAGGCAACGAGCAGATCACCGTGAGGCAGGAAGCAACGGCTTCGCCCCTCGGGGTCGAGCCCGGCCGTGAGGAAGGCACCGTGCTCGATCTTCCCGACGGGCAGTTTGTGCACGAGGCGCCGCTCGTGGGCACGTTCTACCGGCGTCGGGCGCCCGATGATCCCGCCCTCGTCGACGTGGGGGACCGCGTGAACGCGGGGGACACGCTGTGCGTGATCGAGGCGATGAAGGTGATGAACGAAATCGCCGCCGAGCGTGCGGGGCTCCTACAGGAGATCCTCGTCGAAGACGGTGCCTCGGTCGAGTTCGGCCAACCGCTGTTCCGCTTCGAGGCTCTGTGACGTTCGACACCGTTCTCATCGCGAATCGAGGGGAGATCGCGCTACGCGTCATCGAAGCCTGTCGCGAGCTCTCGCTCGACACCGTTGCCGTTCACTCCCAGGCCGATGCCCGGCTTCCGTACCTCGCGCTTGCCAGTCGCTCGCTGTGCATCGGACCCGCGGATCCGGCGCGCAGCTACTTGAGCGTGGCGGCGATCCTCAGCGCGGCCGAGCTCTCGGGTGCGCAGGCGATCCATCCCGGCTACGGCTTCCTCGCCGAGGACTCCCACTTCGTCGAGGTCTGTGAAGAGCACGGACTCACGTTCATCGGCCCGACGAGCGCCACGATGAGCCTTCTCGGCGACAAGCTCGCGGCTCGCGAGGCCGTGTCCGCCGCGGGCGTGCCCGTCCTTCCCGGAGGGCGAGTGGACGAGGAGTCCGACCCGAGGGAGCTGGCGGAGGAGATCGGCTACCCGCTTCTCGTGAAGCCGGTCTACGGGGGCGGGGGACGAGGCGTGCGCGTCGTCACGTCCGCGGACGGCCTTCCGGCGGCGATCGCCGCCGCGCGCTCCGAGGCGGTGCTCGTGAGCGGTCGGCCCGATCTTTATCTGGAGCGGGCGCTCGTCAACCCACGGCACATCGAGGTCCAGGTCCTCGCCGACACCTGCGGAGGCATCGTCCACCTCGGCGAGCGGGACTGCTCGGTCCAGCGGCGGCATCAGAAGCTGGTCGAGGAGGCGCCGGCTCCGTCGCTCGCCGAGGAGACGCGAGCGGCGATCCATGCGGCGGCACTCCAGACGGCGGCAGCGGTCGGCTACCGCAGCGCGGGGACGGTGGAGTTCCTGCTAGCCGACGACGGTGCGTTCTACTTCATCGAGATGAACGCGCGCATCCAAGTCGAGCATCCGGTGAGCGAGATGGTGACCGGCGTGAACCTGATCAAGGAGCAAATCCGTCTTGCCGCCGGGGATTCCGAGCCCCTCGTTCAGGAGGAGATCGAGATCAGGGGCCACGCGATCGAGTGTCGCATCAACGCCGAGGACCCGGAGCGCGGGTTCATCCCTTCGTGCGGGCGCATCGCGCTCGACGAGCTCCCCACCGGCTTCGGCGTTCGCGTCGACGCCTGCTTGTATGACGGCATGGTGGTGTCACCGCACTACGACTCCTTGATCGCCAAGATCATCGCCTGGGGACACGATCGCGAGGAGGCACGCATCCGGATGTACACCGCTCTCGAGCGGTTTCGCGTGCGTGGCGTCGCCACCACCGTCCGCGTCGCACAGCAGGTGATTTCGCATCCCACGTTCCGTGCGGGGCGCGTGGGCACGGGCTTCGTGGAGGAGCTCCTCGACGAGCAGGCGGCGTCCGCCGCGGAGAACGGGCGGGGAGGAGGATCGGATGTTTGACAGCCTCTCCGGCCGGCTCGGGGACGTCTTCCGTCGGCTGCGGGGCGCGGGGACGATTGGCGAGAAGGAGCTCGCCGAGTCGCTGCGCGAGATCCGCCTCGCGCTGCTCGAGGCGGACGTCAACTACAAGGTCGTCCGCGACCTGGTGGAGCGCATCCGAGCCCGTGCGCAGAGCGCGGAGATCCTCGGCGGCCTCAATCCCGGGCAGAACGTCGTGCGCGTCGTCCGCGACGAGCTCACTGCGCTGATGGGCGGAAGCCGCGCCGCACTCGACCTCCACGGCCGCCCGGCGGCGATCCTGTTCATCGGCCTCCAGGGCTCCGGGAAGACGACCTCGGTGGCCAAGCTCGCGGTCCAACTGACCTCGGGCGGTCGACGTCCGGTCCTCACCACGACCGACGTTCACCGACCGGCGGCGGCCGAGCAGCTGCAGGTCCTCGGCGAGGCGATCGGCGTCCCCGTCTTCCACGACGGCTCGTTGACTCCGGGCGACGTGCCCCCGGCGGCGAAGGCGTGGGCCAAGAGCCATGCGCGCGATGTCGTGCTCGTGGACACGGCCGGCCGCCAGCAGATCGACGAGACGATGATGGCCGAGCTGGAGGCGATCGCCGTCGCGGCGGCGCCCGACGAGTCGCTTCTCGTGGTCGATGCGATGAGCGGTCAGGACGCGGTGAACGTGGCGTCCTCGTTCGTCGAGCGCATCGGCGTGACCGGCGTGATCCTGACGAAGCTCGACGGCGACGCCCGCGGCGGCGCGGCGCTCTCGGTCCTTGCCGTCACCGGGACGCCGATCAAATTCGTCGGCGTCGGCGAGAAGACCGATCAGCTCGAGCCGTTTCACCCCGAGCGCATGGCCTCGCGGATCCTCGGAATGGGAGACGTGCTCACGCTCATCGAGCAGGCGGAGGGCGCGATCGACGAGGAGCGCGCGAAGCGCGTCGCCGAGCACATCGCCACGCAGCGTCTTACCCTGCAGGACTTCCTCGAGCAGATGGAGGAGATGAGCAAGCTGGGCCCGCTGTCCCAGGTTCTCGAGCGGCTCCCTCTGGGACGCAAGCGGCCGGTCGCGAGCGAGGTGGACGAGCGCGACGTGGGCCACGCGCTGGCGATCCTCCGTGCAATGACGGTGGAAGAGCGTCTCAACCCGTCTATAATCGGGGGAAGCCGCAAGAAACGCATCGCTCGGGGCAGTGGGACGCGCGTGCGAGATGTCAACCGCCTCCTATCGCAGTTCGATGATGCCAGGCGCGCGTTTCGCCAGCTTGGCGGGCGGCACCGCAAAGGCACGCTTCCGTTCGATCTGCCTGGTGTGTGATCGCGCACGCAGCGGAAGCCCGAGGCAAACCAACGAGGTGAAGGAATGGCAGCGAAGATCCGATTGAAGAAGGTTGGACGCAGGGGACAGGCGGCCTATCGCATCGTGGTTCTCGACGGGCGCAAGCCGCGCGACGCAAAGGTCGTTGCCGATCTCGGTCACTACGATCCGAAGACGAATCCGGTGACGTTCGAGGTCGATCGCGAGGAGGCGCTGAAGTGGCTCGGTGAAGGCGCCAAGGCGACCAAGGCGGCGCGTGACATCCTCTCCAAGGCGGGCGTCATGGCCGCGTGGGCCGAGTCGAAGTACGGGCCGGGCGCCGGTGCCGTGCCCGAGCCGCCGAAGAAGACGAAGCCGAAGGCGAAGAAGGCGCCGGAGCCGGCGGCCGCTGCGGACGAGGAGGGCGACGTCGCACCGCCTGCCGCTCCCGAGGGGGAGCCGGCAGAGGCCGAGGAGAGCACTCCCGAGGCGTCCGACGAGCCTGCCGCCGAGGACGCCGAGCCCGAGGCCGACGAAGAGGCCGAAGTCGAGGAAGAGGACGAGTCTGCGGAGGCCGACGAAGACGCTGATACCGAGGAAGAGGAAGAGCCCGCGGAGGCCGACGACGAGGACGACGACGGGGATGCCTCCGGGGACGAGGACGAGCCCAAGGAGGAGTAGTGCTCTATCGGCTGTGCCGATTCCTCGTGGCGTCGCTCGTGGACCAGCCGGATCAGCTCAAGGTCGATCGGATCGAGACCGAGCGCGTCGACATCTTCTTCCTTCACGTGACCCGCGAGGACCGCGGACGCGTGCTCGGAAGAGGGGGCCGGACGATCGCCGCGCTGCGCGCGTTCCTCGAGGGGGCGGCGGCCCAGATCGATCGTGAGGTCGTGATCGAGATCGTCGACTGAGCCGAGATGCGCGTGGATGTGGTCACCGTCTTCCCCGAGAGTCTTGACTCGCTGCTCTCCGTCGGTGTGATCGGCCAGGCGCGGGCGGACGGGCGCTTCGAGCTCCACACGCACGATCTTCGATCCTTCACCGACGACCCCCATCGAGTCGTCGACGACCGCGCCTACGGCGGGGGACCGGGGATGGTGATGATGATCGAGCCGCTCGTGCGTGCGATCGAGGCCGTCCGCTTGCCGACGGGCGAGCGGCGGGTCGTCCTCCTCTCCCCGCAAGGGCGGACCTTCCGCCAGGAGGACGCGGGGCAGTGGGCGACGCTCGATCAGCTGGTCCTGCTGTGCGGACGCTACCAGGGGGTCGACGAACGGATCGTGCACTTCATCGACGAGGAGATCTCCATCGGGGACTACGTCCTCGCCGGCGGCGAGGCGGCCGCGGCGGTGATCGTCGAGGCGACGGCGCGGATGGTCCCCGGAGTCGTCGGGCAGTACCAATCGGTCGCCGGCGATTCGTTCTACGAGCGGCGCGCCCTCGGAGCCCCGCAGTACACGCGCCCGCAGAGCTTCCGCGGGCACGATGTGCCCGATGTCCTTCTGAGCGGCGATCACGAGCGCATCGAGCGCGCGCGGGAGCGCTGGGCGTGGGAGAAGACGGTCCGCAACCGGCCGGATCTGCTCGGCCTGCGCGTTGATCCTTCCCGGGACGATGGGTAACCTCTACATCGGTCTGCTGCACTTCCCCATGCGGAATCGCCGCGGCGCGGTCGTGGCCACCGCGATGACCTCGGTGGACGTGCACGACATCGCGCGGTCGGCGCGCACCTACGGCGTCGCCCGCTACTTCGTGGTCACGCCGCTGCCCACGCAACAGGAGATCGCATGGAGGATTCGCGGCTTCTGGACGGAGGGTGAGCGTGCGATGGAGGCGAGCCGCCGTGGCGACGCGCTGGAGATCGTCACAGTGGCATCGGATCTGGAGCAGGTGGTAGAATGGATCCGCGAAGCCGAGGGCGAGGAGCCGTTCCTCGTCGCCACCTCCGCGCAACATCGCGGGGAGCCGTTGCTCGGCTACGAGGATCTGAGGAAGAGGCTGCAATCGGAGACGGAGCCGGTTCTCGTTCTCTTCGGGACCGGCTGGGGCATGACGGAAGAGCTCATCGAAACCTGCGATGCCCTGCTCCCGCCGATTGACGGCGTGGGTGATTTCAATCACCTGTCGGTGCGCGCGGCCGTGGCGATCATTCTCGATCGCCTCGCGGGAACGCGCTAGGAGGAGCGTATGGACGACATCCTGCGGTCTGTAGAGCAGGAGTTCCTGAAGGAACGGGACGAGCCGTTCTCGCCCGGTGACATCGTGCGCGTTCACGAGCGGGTGAGTGAGGGAGCCAAGGAACGCACCCAGGTGTTCGAGGGGATCGTGCTCAGGCGCAGCGGCGGTGGATCGCGCGAGATGATGACCGTGCGCAAGATCTCCTCGGGGATCGGCGTCGAGAAGACGTACCCGGTGCACTCGCCGAAGATCGAGCGCATCGAGCGGGTGAAGGGGAACCGCAGCCGGCAGGCGCGGCCGTACTACCTGCGGCGACTGCGGCGCATTCGCTGATGTTCCGTCGCCGCCGCCGGCGGGAGCGCAGGCCCGCACTGATCGTCAGGCTCGTTCGTCGATGGGGCTGGAACCCGGGGCGGGTCGCCTCCGAGGTCCTCGAGTGGGTCGAGGTGCTCGTCGTCGCGGGCGCGCTCGCAGCGCTGGTGATGACGTTCGTCACCGTGCGCATGCACGTTCCCACAGGCTCGATGATCCCCACGATCGATCCCCGCGACTCGTTCTTCGTGGATCGCATCTCGTACTACTTCCGCGATCCGAAGCCGGGCGACATCGTGGTCTTCTATCACACCGACGCGCTGGCGGTGCGCTCGGTCGTCCCCGGGTCCCCTGCCGACGTGGCGGGGATCACTCCCGGGACGCGGATCAAGTTCATCAACCAGATCCCCGTCGCCGACGGCGGCGAGGGGATCGTGGCGACCCTCCCCGAGGAGACGCACGTCTACCTGATCGCCCTGCAGAAGACCGACGGCGGCCAGTACGCCCATCGCACGTTCAGCCTCGGACCGACCACGCCCGCGATGGACTCGCTCGGGCCGTTCGGGCTCACCACGAGCGAGAAGCGGCTGCGCTACGTGAAGCGCCTGATCGCGGTCGGCGGGCAGACGGTGCAGATCCGCGGCGGCGGCGTCTACGTGGACGGCGAACGGCTGGAAGGGCCGCGCTTCGACCGCGAGTACACCGTGAGCAACGATGCGCGCATGCGCTACGGCGTCGTCCCGACGCTGGTTCCCGAGGGGAAGTGGTTCGTCCTCGGAGACAATTCGAGCGACTCCCTCGACTCGCGCTACTGGGGATTCGCCGACGAGCGCGACTTCATCGGTGAGCCGTATCTCCGCGTCTGGCCGCTCTCCCGGTTCGGCGCGATGAACGGCTACTTCGGCTCGGCGCCTTGAGCGCCACCGCGGCGTCCTCCCTCCCCGAGGGCGAGCGGACGCGGCTGCGACGGCTGCTGCAGTTCGATCTCGACGCCTGGAACCGGGCAGTTCCTGAAGATCGGGCGATCGCGCATCCGCCACTGCGGAACGACGTCTGCCACCGTCTCCCCCGGATCGCCGGCTTCGACGAAGCCGGGCGGGGTGCCCTCGCCGGCCCTCTCATCGTCGGCTGTGTCTGCCTCGGGCCGCTCTCCTCGGAGCTCCT
>CP070725.1:698949-703848 GCA_020350845.1 Candidatus Bipolaricaulota bacterium | reverse complement strand
TGGTGCATCTACCCGACCTACGATTGGACCCACGGGCAGTCGGACGCGATCGAGGGGATCACCCATTCGACGTGTAGCCTCGAGTTCGAGAATCACCGCCCACTGTACGACTGGTTCCTCGACCAGCTGCCGATCGTCACGCGGCCGCGTCAGATCGAGTACGGACGGATGAATCTCGCTTACTCCGTCATGCACAAGCGAAAGCTACGGCGACTCGTGGAGGAGGACCACGTCCATGGTTGGGACGATCCGCGGATGCCGACACTGCGCGGGATGCGCCGTAGGGGCTTCACGCCGCAGTCCCTGCGAGCGTTCATCACCGAGGTCGGCGTGACGAAGTCCCAGGGCCACGTCGACACCTCGCTCCTCGATCACTGTGCACGGCAGGAGCTGAATCGCACGAGCCCGCGGCGGATGGCGGTACTCCATCCGCTGAAGGTCGTGATCACGAACTACCCCGAGGGGCAGGCGGAGGAGCTCGAAGCGATCAACAACCCCGAGGATGAGGCCGCCGGCGTCCGACAGGTCCCGTTCTCGCGCGAGCTGTTCATCGAGCGCGAGGACTTCATGGAGGATCCTCCGAGGAAGTTCTTCCGGCTCTCCCCGGGGCGGGAGGTACGGCTGCGCTACGCGTATTTCATTCGTTGTGAGGAGGTCGTTCGCGACGCCGACGGCGAGATCGCCGAACTACGCTGCAGCTACGACCCCGCCACCCGTGGCGGGGACGCCCCGGACGGTCGCAAGGTCAAGGCTACGCTGCACTGGGTCTCGGCACCTCACTCGATCGCCGCGGAGGTTCGACTCTACGAGCGGCTGTTCGTCACGGAGACGGTAGGAGCAGGGGAGACGGGCGAGTGGCTCGACGACCTCAATCCGGACTCCTTCGTCCGCCTGCAAGAGTGCAGGCTCGAGCCCGCACTCAAGAACGTCGAGCCTGGCGAGCGCTTCCAGTTCGAGCGACTCGGCTACTTCTGCGTGGATCCCAACAGTCGCCGGGACGCACCGGTCTTCAACCGGACCGTCACCCTGCGCGACGCGTGGGCGAAGGCAAAGCGCCGCGAGACGGAAGTCGGGTAGCCTACGAAGAGTTCCTTTTGCACAGCCAAGGAGGAAGAGATGGCAGCACGCCCTATCCGGTTGATCCAGTACGGGCTCGGCCCGATCGGTGCGGCCACGGCCGCCCTCATCCGGAGGCGGAACGGCGCCGAGCTCGTAGGCGCGATCGACATCGACCCCGAGAAGGTGGGGCGGGACGTGGGCGAGATCCTCGGGACGGCGCCGTCGGGCATCGAGGTCGTGGACCGCCTCGCGGCCTTGCCGGCGGAGGCGCGGCCCGATGTCGCGATCCACACCACGGCATCGTACTTCCCCGCCTTTGCGTCGCAGATCGAGGAACTCCTCGACGCTGGACTCGACATCGTCTCCTCCTCTGAGGAACTCTCCTTTCCGTGGATCGCGAACCCCGAACAGGCAAGGACACTCGACGAACGGGCGAAGGAACGTGGCCGTACGGTTCTCGGGACGGGAGTCAATCCCGGCTTCATCATGGATGCCCTTCCCCTCACGCTGACCGCACTCTGTCAGGAGACTACGCGCATCGAGGTCCGACGCTCGATCGACGCCTCGCTGCGTCGCGGTCCGTTCCAACGCAAGATCGGCGCCGGGATGACGGTCGCCGACTTCGAACAGCGGATGGTCGAAGGACGCATGGGACACGTCGGTCTTCCCGAGTCGATGCATATGTTGTTCCGCGGCCTCGGCCACGAGATGACGGCGAGTGCGTCGGAGGTGCGCCCGTTGGTGGCGGAGGCAGAGATCGTCACCGATCACGTGAAGGTCGCGCCGGGAGAGGTCCGCGGCCTGGAGCAGGTTCTTCGCGGGTCGTCCACGGGCCTTGAGATCGAGTTACGCTTCATCGCGTCGCTCGGCGCGGACGAGGACGGCGATCGGATCCTCATCGACGGCGTCCCCTCACTCGACGTCTCTCTGTCGGGCACGAACGGCGATCTCGCCACCGCGGCGATCCTCCTGAACGCGGTGCCCCTTGTCGTGGAGGCGGCTCCCGGCCTGACGACGATGGCCACGCTGCCGATCGTGCACGCCTGGTAGCGTCGTACCGGCCCGACCGGGCATCCCGCCCCCACGACCGAATCCGCAGGAATGCCCTATACTGTTGTCACCATGGCGGTTATCAACAAGATCGGCAAGATCATGAAGCGCAATCGCGCGCTGGTGACCTTCGACCAGGAGCGCATCCAGCGGGTGATCCTTCGGGCGGCGCAGGACATCGGCGGCTTCGAGCCTGACTACGTGTCCGAGATCAATGACCGGATCTTCGCCGCGGGAGCCACCGATGAGGGGATCGCGGCGTTCCTCTCGGACATGGTCGTCGTCTGTCTCAACGGGATTCCCTACCATGAGGTCTCCAACTTCCCTCCCACCGTCGAGGACATTCAGAACACGGTGATCCATGTCCTGCGAAGCACGGGATTCACGCGGACCGCGGATGCCTTCGAGTGCTTCCGCTGGGGACACCATTGGGTGCGCGAGGGCGCGATCAGCGAGGAGCAGTTCGTGCGCAGCGGCTACCCCGACGAGCACATGGAACCCCTCCTCGAGTGGAATCGCGAACACGGTTGCGACACCGTCGAAGGGCTGAACGAGATCGTGCGCGAGGGGAAGGCGAACTCCTTGATTGCCGACGCCCACGAGTCCTTCGAGCGCGCCCTCGATGACGCCGCCACCGCCCTCCTTGAGCGGCTCGACGGGGAAGGCGACGTTCGCATCATTTGGGTCAGTGGCCCGTCGTCCTCCGGGAAGACGACCTCGACTGTGAAGCTCCTCGAGCGACTGGGCAAGCACGGCCTGACGTTCCGCATGCTCAACCTCGACGACTACTTCTGGCCGCTGATCGAACACCCCACCGACTGGATCGATGATCGCAACTACGAGACCCCCGAGGCGATCGACATCCAGCTCCTGAACACGCACCTTCGCGCACTCCTCGACGGGGAGACTGTGGACAAGCCGATCTACAGCTTCAAGGAGGGACGCCGGACGGGAACCGAGGCGGTCGCTCTGAAGCGCGACGAACTCCTCCTCCTCGACTGCCTGCACGGCTTCTACCCGCCGATGACGGAAGGGATTCCGCCGGAGCGCAGCTTCCGCGTGTACATCGAAGCGATGAACCCGCTGTACGAGGTCGACCTGATGAAACCTCTGGTGGAGATGAACTGGACCGGCCGGCGGCTGACGCGGTTCGAGGACGTGCGGCTGTTGCGGCGGATGCTGCGTGACGTGACACATCGCAATCACCCTGCGCTGGCCACGATCCTCCATTGGCACTACGTGCGCGCCGGAGAGCTGTTCTCGATCATCCCGTTGAAGGGACTGGCAGATGTTGTCATCAACGGAGGGATGCCGTTCGACCTTCCCGCGCTGAAGCCGTTCTTCGCCGGCCCCGACAGCATCTGGCCGCGGCCCGAGGACCTCGAGCAGTATGCGTCATTCCTCGACGCGCGGATCCGCTATCGGCGCAGTGCGCAGCTCCTCGAGTCGGTCGAGGGCTTCTCGCGCGACGCAGTGGACGATCCGGCATTCATCCCCGGCGATGCCGTGATCCGTGAGTTCATCGGCGGCAGCACGATCCGCATCCCGCACAACGACTGATCCTGCGACGCCGTTGCGCGCATCCCCGACCGCCCCTACCCTTGGCGCGGGAGGCGACGATGCCGGCGAATCTCTCTCCGGAGTTCCTCAAGGCACGAGCGAGGTTCCGTGAGGCGACGACGCCCGCGGAGAAGCTCGCCGCCCTCGAGGAGATGCTTGCGACGATCCCCAAGCACAAGGGGACGGACAAGATGCAGGCCGACATCAAGCGGCGCATCGCCAAGTTCCGCGCCGGCGAGGAACATGCCCAGCGCGGACGCGGACGCTCCGACCTTCACGTCGACCACGAGGGCGCCGGGCAGGTCGTCCTCCTCGGCGTCCCGAACTGCGGGAAGTCCAGCCTGCTCGCGGCGATGACCAACGCCCATCCGGAGATCGCCGACTACCCCTTCTCCACGCTGCGCCCGATCCCGGGGATGATGCACTTCGAGGATGTGCCTATTCAGCTCATCGATCTCCCGCCGATGACTCCGGAGTTCACCGAATCGTGGGTGTACAACATCGTGCGTGAGTCCGACCTCGCACTCATCCTGATGGACGGCGCGGCGGACGAGACGCCTGAGACGCAGCTCGCTCAGATCCTCGATCTCGTAGGGGCACGTCATGTGCTTCTCTCCCCGTCACGCCACGAGAGCGAGGATGAACGCATCAAGATCGTCCCGTACCTGCTGTTGGCCACCAAGGCGGACCGGCCGGAACACGAACGAGTGCTCAACGCCGTGAACGGGGACTCCCCTCCTCTTGCCGTCTCGGCGCAGTCTTCGCAGGGTCTGGACGAACTGGCCCGGCGGGTCTTCGACGCGCTGGAGATCGTCCGGGTATACACCAAGCTCCCCGGGAAGCCGGCGGACATGGACGAACCGTACACCCTGCCTGCGGGGAGCACCATCCTCGATGCGGTCCGTACCGTGCATCGGGAGTTCGAGGACCGGCTCAAGTACGTCCGCATCTGGGGATCGGGACGCTTCGACGGCCAGCAGGTCCCGTCGGATCACGTACTCGCCGACCGTGACGTGATCGAGATCCACGTCCGCTAGGGCAACCGCCCGTCGAGGTCGATCTCCCCACCGGGAGCCACGGCACGCAGCTCGCACGCGACTTCCCTCGCGAGATGAGGGTCGGGAAGCTTCGCGAGAAGCGTCACCCCCTCCCGGTCCTCCACGGGACCGAGAACCTCAATGCTGCGAGTGGCGAGGGCCCTCGCTGCGGAGTCGAGCGCCGTGCGCGAGG
>CP070725.1:694669-698849 GCA_020350845.1 Candidatus Bipolaricaulota bacterium | reverse complement strand
TCCTCGTCGCGGCAACTCCTACGTCGGGGTAGAATCCACGTCCGTCGCCCGAGTCAGGAGGCGCAGGGGTGCTCGCGGCGGCAGTGAGGAGGGCTTTGGACGGCAAGCGAGGGGCATCTCACCGGAAGCTTCTCCTCTTCGTCTTTGCAGCGAGCCTCACGCTGACCTTCGGGCATCAGGTCTGGCAGGCGATGTTCAACAACTTCGCCGTCGAGGAGATCGGCGTCGGCCCGCAGGCCGTGGGCTGGATCCAGTCCGTCCGCGAGGTTCCCGGGCTTCTCGCATTCGTCGTCGCCTTCCTCGCGCTGGTGATCACCGAGATGCGCGTCATGGCCCTCGGGCTCATCTTCCTCGGCTCGGGCATCGCACTCGTCTCACAGGTACACGGACTGCCGATGCTCCTCGTCGCGACACTGGTGATGAGCGTCGGCTTCCACTTCTTCAACCCGTGCAGCAGCAGCGTCGTCCTGATGAGCACGGAAGCCGAACACGCGCCACGTGTCCTCGGACGTCTGCGAAGCCTCGGCGCCGTCGCCTCGCTCGCAGCGACGGGCGTCGTCTACGCCCTGGCGGGGACATTGGGCTACCGCCCGTTGTTCGCCGCGGTCGGGCTGGCGGTCGTCGCCGTCGGCCTCGTACTCCTCCCGTTCGGGCGCCGGAGCCATGACCTGCCGACACACCGCAAGATTCGGTTGCGCCGCCGATATGCCCTGTTCTACGCACTCGCGTTCTTGATGGGCAGCCGACGCCACATCTTCACGACCTTCGCCGTCTTCCTGCTCGTCAGCCGCTTCGGCATCACGGTGCAGACGACGGCGACGCTGTTCCTCGTCAACGCTCTCGTGAACACCGTCGCCTATCGCTGGGTGGGGTGGCTCGTGGGGCGCATCGGTGAGCGGACGCTTCTCTCGGTGGCGTTCGCCACGCTGATCCCCGTATTCCTCGGCTACGCCTACGTCCCGTATCTCCCCGTCCTGTACGTCCTGTTCGTCATCGACAACATCCTCTTCGGCTTCAACATGGGACTGACGACCTACCTTCAGAAGATCGCCGTCACCCGGGAAGAGCTGACGAGCAACCTGTCGCTGCAGGAGACGATCAACCACATCTCGGCGGTCGTCGTCCCCGTGCTCGGCGGCACGATCTGGGCCGTCTTCGGCGCGCAGGCCCCATTCCTCGTGGGGGTCGGGATCGCTGCGTTGTCCCTGCTGCTGGCGAGGTTCATCCGCGTCCCGACAACGAGTGGGGACGAAGGCGACGCGCCGGCAACGCCTGCGGTCAGCGGCGCCTGACACCCCAGCGCCAGAGCTCCTTCAGCGTCGCGTTCTTCCCGTACATGAGGATCGCCGTCTCGAAGACCCGTGCAGAGAAGCGCATGAGGAGGACGACGGACGTCGCCAGGATGCACAGCGCGCCGGCGACCTCCCACCACGGGATCTTGGTGACCGCGAGACGCATCATGAGCATCGCCGGGGTGAAGGGAGGGAAGAAGCTCGCCGCGCGGATCCACGTCGCGTCCGGGTGTTCTACGATCGCCACGGTGAAGAGCATCGGCGCATAGGGAATCATCCCCACGAGGCCCGCCGCCCCTCCCGAGTGTACGTCCTTCATGCCCGCGCCGACCGTCGCGTAGAGCGAGGCGATGAGCAGGTACCCGAGGGCGAACAGGATCGGGTAGCAGACGAGCTGAACGGGGGAGAGCACGGAGAGCGAGATCGGGACGAAGCGCGAGCCGGCGAAGTAGGCGAGCGCGACCCAGATCATCACCTGGAGAAGCCCTGCCAGCCCAAGCCCGAGGATGGTCCCTCCGAGCAGGTCCGCCGCCGACACGGAGGACAGGATGATCTCTACCACGCGGCTTCCCTTCTCGCGGATCACCCCGTAGAGCGTCATCACCGCGGACAGAAAGGCCCCGAGGAAGAGGAGGATCGCGAGGAAGACGGCGATCGCGAACGGAGGAAGCGGTTCGCCGCCGCCTGCCGCCGGGTCACTGCCCTTCGCCCAGGCGATGCCCAGCGCGACCAGCGCGAAGATCAGCGGGATGAAGAACGCCATCACGAGGAACTGTTTGCTGAGGACCGACTGATGGAACTGCCAACGCGCGACCTTGAGGAGATTCATCGCTGTGCTCCTTCCACCACACGGACGAAGATGTCGTGCAGCGGTGGGCGCTCGATCGAGAGCTCGCAAACGGTCAGCGCCGCGGGCAGATTCCGGAGGAAGCTATCGGGCCCCACGGATTCTTCGAGGGTGAAGGTGGCCCGATCCCCATCGATGTGCAGGCCGGTGACCCCGGGAATCTCGGCGAGTGCGGCCGCAGTGCCTTCGAACCGCATGCGGGCGGTGTACAGCCCCGCGGCCTCCTTGATCTCCCGGAGATGCCCGCGGAGTACCTCCTGTCCGTTGTGGATGAGGACGATGCGATCGCAGAGTTCCTCGACACGGTTCATCTGGTGGGAAGAGAGGAGGATCGCCGCTCCTTCGTCGCGAAGCTCGCGGATGACTCCCTTGAAGAGGTCCTGGAAGACGGGATCGAGGCCGGAAAACGGCTCGTCGAACACGATCAGGTCCGGCGCATGGAGGATCGAGGCGATGAACTGGACCTTCTGCTGCATGCCCTTGGAGAGCCGTGCGACCTTGCGCCGTGCCCACTCGCCGAGGTCGAAACGCTCGAGCCAATCCAGGGCGCGCCGTCGTCCCTCGTCGCGGGCGATTCCCTTGAGCCCCGCGAGGTAGACGAGCAGGTCGAGGACCTTGGCGTCGTCATAGAGCCCCCGCTCTTCGGGGAGGTAGCCGATCCGGCGCTTGGGAACGCGTGTGCCTGCCCCGTCGATGGCAAATCGCACGGACCCTTCGTCGGGACGCAGGATGCCCATGATCATGCGCAGGGTGGTCGTCTTTCCTGCCCCGTTGGGGCCGAGGAACCCGAGGATCTCCCCTCGCTCCGCGGCGAGCGAGACGCCGGCGACGGCGGTCACCTCTCCGAACCGTTTCGAGATCCCGTCGAGCGTGAGCACACTCATCGCGCCGCCCTCAGCCTTCTTCTGTCGGGATGCCTGTCCGGCTCTCTGCGCACCCGGAGCTAGGAGCTCTTCCCTTGGGAACCGCAGGTCTCGCACAGCCGCTCGTAGTGGTGGACATCGACCTTGTTCCCGTCGCCGCTGACCAGGGTCGCCGACCCCTTGTTATTGTCCCAGATCTCACGCCGCGAGCACCAGAAAAGGTCACTTCCGCTGTCGTCGCCGCAACCGCTGTGCACGGTGACGACCGCGCCGGGAGCAAGCGCGAATCCTTCGGGGAACGTGTACGTCACGCGGAGGTGATTGCGCAGCGTCCACCCCGTCATGTCTACCGTCTCTTCCCCTTGGTTCTGCAGCGTGACCCGTTCATCGTTGAGGTTGCGCAGATCGTCTCCCCGCGCGTTGTAGTTGAACGGCGTCACGAACTGCACATCGTACTCCGGCTCCCCGCGCAGATCGTTGAACAGAAGGATGCCGTAGCCGAAGAGCAAGAGGCCGGAAACGATGGCGAGGATCGTCACGGCGAGTGTCCCGCTATCTGACATAGAGATCGTCCCCCTTAGGCGGCCGCATTGTATCCACTGACGGGGCGCGCTTCCTCGATCGGTCCCTCCCCGCTACGCCGCGTCCCACGCTTCCTTCGCGGCCGCAAGCGTCTCCCGGCTGCGGGCACGCAGCCGGGAGCGGTACGCGTGGAGATCGACGCCCCCTTGGGGGAGCTGCGGGCAAACGGTCGCGAGCCGTTCGGCAACTGATGCACCAGCATCGACGGTCGCCGCCCGGATCGCCTCGTGTGCCTCCGAACGCGACATCCCGGCATCGATCAGCGCGTGGAGGAACGCCTCGGAGTAGATCGCGTCTCCGGCGTCACGGAGGTTCGCGGCGATCGCGTCCTCGTGGAAGACGAGGCCGTCGACGACCTCTCGCAGCTTCTCGATCACGTAGAACGCGAGAAGGAAGCCGTCGGGGAGGGCGATGCGCTCGACCGAGGAGTGCGACATGTCGCGTTCGTGCCAGAGGGCGATCGACTCCAGGTGCGCCTGGAGATACCCGCGCAGGATCCGTGCGAGACCGCAGATCCGTTCACACACGATCGGATTGCGCTTGTGGGGCATTGACGAGGATCCCTCGGGGAAGGGCTCCTCGACCTCCGCGATTTC
>CP070725.1:689858-694569 GCA_020350845.1 Candidatus Bipolaricaulota bacterium | reverse complement strand
GGGGATCTGCACATCCACGACCTGGGCACACTCGGCGCCTACTGCGTCGGATGGGACCTCAGCGACCTCCTCCTGCGCGGTTTCCACGGGGTGCGCGGGAAGATCGAATCCCGCCCCGCGAACCACTTCCGCGTGGCGCTGCTGCACATCGTCAACTTCCTGTACACGCTTCAGGGGGAATCGGCAGGCGCACAGGCGCTGTCCAACGTCGACACCTATCTCGCCCCGTTCATCCGTGCCGACGGCCTGTCCTACGAAGAGGTCCGTCAGCATCTCCAGGAGTTCTTGTACAACATGAACGTGCCGACGCGGGTCGGGTTCCAGACGCCTTTCACCAACGTCAGTCTCGACCTAGAGGTCCCGGAGTACCTGCGCGACGAGGCGGTGATTCTCGGGGGACGTCACCGGAGCACGGCGTACGGCGACTACCAGCACGAGATGGACCTCTTCAACCGCGCGTTCGCCGAGGTGATGCTCGAAGGCGATGTCAGTGATCGTCCGTTCACCTTCCCGATCCCGACCTACAGCATCACCGAGGGCTTTCCGTGGGAGCGCGAGCACCTCGCTCCCGTCTGGGAGATGACGGCGAAATACGGGATCCCGTACTTCTCCAACTTCGTCGGCAGCGACATGAGTCCCGAGGACGCACGCAGCATGTGCTGCCGACTGCGGATCGACAACCGCGTGCTGCATCGGCGTGGCGGCGGGCTGTTCGGGGCGAATCCGCTGACCGGCTCGATCGGGGTCGTGACGCTCAATCTGCCGCGCCTCGGACACCTCGCCGAGGATCGCGAGGCGTTCTTCGTCGCACTGGATGCCCTCATGGATCTCGCCCACGAGTCTCTCGGCGTCAAGCGCAAGACCCTCGAGAGGCTGACGGAGCGGGGCCTCTACCCCTACTCCAAGGTCTACCTCGATAGGATCCGTGAGGCCTCCGGCTGCTACTGGTCGAACCACTTCTCGACGATCGGCGTGGTGGGGATGAACGAAGCGGCACTCAACCTCCTCGGATGCTCGATCGCGGATTCCGAGGGGACGGAGTTCGCCGTCGAGGTTCTCGATCACATGCGCGAGCGACTTCGTTGGTACCAGGCCGAGACGGAAGACCTCTACAACCTCGAGGCGACGCCCGCCGAGAGCACCGGCTATCGGCTGGCGCGCACGGATCTCGAGCGCTTCCCCAGCATCCGGATCTTCAACCTCGAGCGCTACGGAGGGGAGGTCCCGTACTACACGAACTCGACGCAGCTCCCGGTAGGACACACCGATGACCTGTTCGCCGCGCTCTCGCTGCAGGACCCCCTCCAGGAGAGGTACACCGGAGGAACGGTGTTCCACGCGTTTCTCGGTGAGCAGCTCCCGAGCGGCGAGGCGGTGGCGCAACTGGTTCGCCGCATCACCGATCGTTTTCGCATGCCGTACTTCACGATTACGCCGACCTTCTCCATCTGTCGTGACCACGGCTACCAGCAGGGCGGTGAGGCGGTGTGTCCGTCCTGCGGGCAGCCGGTGGAGGTCTACTCACGGGTGGCGGGCTACCTGCGACCGGTCGAGCAATGGAACGACGGCAAGCGAGCGGAGTTCGCGGATCGGGTGACCTACGCGCGTAGCACCGCGATCCATGCCTGAGGAGATCCCCGACGGGGAGCCGGTTCCCGTCGCCGCGATCCATCCCGTAAGCCTCGTCGACTACCCGGGGCACATCGCGTCGGTGGTCTTTCTCCTTCGCTGCAACTACCGCTGTCCGTACTGTCACAACGCTCAGCTCGTCGTTCCCGGTCGCTTCCGAGGATCTCCGCTACCGTGGGGTGAGGTGCTGAGGGAACTCGAGGCACGGAGAGGGTTCATCGACGGCGTGGTGATCAGCGGTGGGGAGCCGCTCCTCACTGCCGGGCTTTCCGCCGCGTTGGAGGAACTCCGCGCTCTCGGCATCGCCGTCAAGCTCGACACGAACGGGTCGCAGCCCGATGCGCTCGCCGCGGTCCTCGATCGAGGGCTTGTCGACTACGTCGCCGTCGACGTCAAGGCGCCGTGGGAGCGCTACGACGAATTCACGGGAGTCGCTTCCGACGTAGAGCGGGTTCGACGCACCGTCGACCTCGTGCGCTGCGCCGCGCCCGACTACGAGTTGCGGACCACCGTCGCTCCCACGCTGACTGCGGAGGACGTGCTCGTGATCGCGGATCAGATCGGGCGGGTACGACGCTACATACTCCAGCCGTTCGTCGCCCGCGGCGGAGAGACGCTGATCGATCCTGCCTGGGCGTCGCTCGAGGCGCTCTCGGCGGCGGACCTACAGCGGCTCTGGGCGGAACTCCGGGAGCGGTTCGACGACGGCGGGGTGCGCGCCGGCTAGCCGAGCCCGACGCGGTCGCGCACCTCGGAGATCGTCTCTCGCGCGATGCTCCGCGCGCGGGCGGCGCCCTCCTCGAGGATGTCGTCCACGACGTTCGCCGCTTCGAGCTCCGCTCGCCGCTGCTGAATCGGCTCGACCACCTTGACGATCGCCTCGAACACGGCGTCCTTGAGCCGCGAGTACATCAAGGTCCCCGCCTCGAACTCCTCCTTCAAGGCACGGACGTCGTCCTCTCCCCCGCCGTCGCTGGCGGCAAGATCGAGGATCTCGAACAGCGTGCGCACCCCCTCGGACATCTCCGCGCCCGGCGTGAGCCCCATGTCGGTGACCGCGGAACGCACCTTGCCGCGGATCGACTCGCGGTCCTCCATCACCCCGATGTAGTGCTGCTCCCCCGCGGACTTGCTCATCTTGATCCCGGGGTTGGCGAGCGACATGATGCGTGCGCCCCGCCCGACGATCGGCTCCGGCTCCGGGAAGAGCTCTCCGTATCGCCCGTTGAACCGACGTGCGATGCGCCGTGAGAGCTCGAGATGCTGGACCTGGTCCTCGCCGACGGGAACGCCGGAGGCGCGATAGAGGAGGATGTCCGCGGCCTGCAGGACGGGATACATGAACAGCCCGGCAGACACGAACTCCTGCGAGGCGGACTTGTCCTTGAACTGGGTCATCCGCGAGAGGTCGCCGAAGGATGTGACGCATCCGAGGATCCACGAGAGCTCCACATGCTCGGGGACCATGGACTGCAGGAAGAGGATCGAACGCTCGGGGTCGATCCCACAGGCCATCAGATCGAGCGCCATGGAGCGCGACGCGGGACGAAGCATCTGCGGATCGATGTCGATCGTGAGCGCGTGGTAGTCGACGACGCAGTAGACGCACTGCGCCTCGGCCTGGAGCGCGGCCCACTGCCGGACCGCCCCGAAGTAGTTCCCGATGTGCAGCGTTCCGGTAGGCTGAATGCCCGAGAAGACCGTGTTCCGCATCGTGCACCTCCTCCTGACGGGGATCGGCAGAGGGTACAGAGGGTGGGAGAAGGCCGCAACCGGACCCCGTTTGGAGCGCTCGGAGCGTTCGCGTACCATGGACGCGGGCGTTCATGCACAATGGACTGACAGCAGTTGTCCTTGCCGCAGGGAAGGGAACTCGGATGCGATCCGAGCTTCCCAAGATCTTCCACGATCTCTGTGGGCGTCCGCTTCTCGCCCACGTGCTCGATGCGCTGCGCGCGCTTCACCCCGAGGAGATCGTCGTCGTCCGCAGCGGCGATCGCGACGACCTCATGGAGGCGATCGACCTGCGGGACGTCCGCCTCGCCGTTCAGCACACCCCCCGCGGCACCGGGGATGCCCTCCTCCAGGCGCGAAATGAGGTCTCCTCCCCGAGGGCTCTCGTGATTCCCGCTGATCTTCCGCTCCTGTCAGCCGAAGCATTGCGCGCGGCGATCTCCGCGCACGTGGCGTCGGGCGCCGATCTCACGGTGCTCAGCGCGGAGCCCGAGCGTCCGGAGGAGTACGGGAGGATCCTTCGCGATGCTGCCGGGCGGCCACTGAGCGTCATCGAGGCCGCAGATGCTTCCCCCGAGCAGCTGGAGATCCGTGAAGTGAATACCGGGATCTACATCGTGTCGGCGGACGACGAGCTGTGGACGACCCTTTCCGGGCTGAGCTCCGAGAACGCGCAACGGGAGCTCTACCTGACCGATCTCGTGGGGGCCTATGTGGATGCCGGGAACCGGGTGGATGTGGTCCCGATCGAGCCGGCGATTCGTGCGATGGGGATCAACACCCGCGCCGATCTTGCGACTGCGGCGCGGTTCCTGTTCCGTGAGACGGCGGCACGGTGGATGGAGGCAGGGGTGACGATCGTCGATCCGGAGCGGACGTACATCGAGCACGGGGTCTCCGTGGGGCGCGATGCGCGGATCTTCCCGGACACCCACCTGTGTGGCGCGACCTCCGTCGGGGCCTCGTCCGTGATCGGCCCTGGAGTATGGGTCGCGGACTCAGTGATCGAGTCGGGTTGTACCGTGCGCTACTCCACCCTCGAAGGGGCCGTCGTGCGCGAGGGATCGCAGATCGGGCCGTATGCCCACCTCCGGCCGGGGGCCGACGTCGGGCCCGGCTGCAGGATCGGCAACTTCGTCGAGGTGAAGGCGTCGCGTGTGGAACGGGGTGTCAAGGCCGGTCATCTCAGCTACATCGGCGATGCGTACATCGGGGAAGGCGCGAACCTCGGGGCGGGAACGGTGACCTGCAACTACGACGGCACGAAGAAGCATCGCACGCAGATCGGACGCGAGGCGTTCATCGGCAGCCACGCCGCCCTCGTCGCCCCGGTGACGATCGGAGAGGG
>CP070725.1:677027-689758 GCA_020350845.1 Candidatus Bipolaricaulota bacterium | reverse complement strand
GTGCGCGCCCCCCAGCGGCTCCGGGATCACCTCATCGATGAGCGCGAGCTCCAGGAGCCGGGGTGCCGTCAGCGCCAGCGCCTCGGCCGCGTCCGGGATGCGCTCCTTGTTCTTCCACAGGACGGCGGCGGCGCCCTCGGGGCTGATCACCGTGTACACGGCGTTCTCGAGCATCAGCAAGCGGTCCGCCGCGCCGATCGCGAGGGCCCCGCCGGATCCTCCCTCTCCGATGACGACCGCGATCGAAGGCACGGCGAGGGTCATCATCGCGGCAAGGTTCTCCGCGATCGCACCGCCGATGTTGAGCGACTCGGACTCCAGCCCGGGATAGGCGCCGGGGGTGTCGATCAGGCTCACCACGGGGAAGCCGAAGCGTTCCGCGAGGCGCATCAGCCGCAGTGCCTTGCGGTAGCCCTGCGGCCGCGACATCCCGAACAGCCGTTCCTTGCTCTCTTCCGTGCTGCGCCCCTTCTGATGGGCGAGAAGCACCACGGACCGCCCGTCGATACGCGCGAGGCCGCCGACCAGGGCGGCGTCGTCCCCGGCGAGCCGATCGCCGTGCAGCTCGAAGAAGCTCTCACAGACGTGGGGAACGAGGTCGAGGGACGTCGGGCGCTTGGCATGGCGCGCGAGCTTGACGCGGTCCCAGTCGCTCAGCTCCGCGTAGTGCTCGATGCGCAGTGACTCCAGCTTGCGCTCGAGCTTCCCGATCTCGGCGGCGAGGTTCATCCCGTCGAGCTTGTTCAGCTCTCGCAGCTCGGCGATCTTCGCCTCGAGGAGATCCAGCGTACGCTCGTCACTCATCGGCATCTCGGAAGTAGCTCAGGACTTCCGCAAGCTCCTCGCGCAGGCGCTCGCGACCGGCGACGCGATCGATCAGCCCGTGCTCCAGGGCGAACATGTCAGTTTGGTAGTTGCTCGGCAGCTCCTCGGCGATCGTGTTCTGGATGACGCGCCGTCCGGCGAACCCGATCATCGCTCCCTTCTCCGCGAGGATGATGTCCCCGAGGCTGGCGATCGATGCCTGGACGCCCCCGGTCGTGGGGTAGGTCATGATCGAGACGAACGGCAGCCGCTCGGCGGCGAGCCGGGTGCGAACGGCGGAGGTCTTCGCCATCTGCAGCAACGAGAACAGCCCCTCCTGGATGCGCGCTCCGCCGGACGACGATACGAGCACGAACGGGCAGCGTCGCTCGATCGCCTGCTCCATGCCGTGACAGATCTGCTCCCCGATCACCGAGCCCATGCTCCCCCCGATGAAGCGGAAGTCCATGACCCCCATCACGACAGGGATTTCGGTGATGGTCGCGGCGGCGATGACGATCGCGCTCGCGAGGCCGGTCCGTTCCTGGGCCTCCTCGAGCCGCTTCGCGTACGGCTTGCTGTCCTCGAAGCCGAGGGGATCATCCGCCACGATGGGGCGCGAGATGTCGACGAAGCTTCCCTCGTCGATCAGCGACTCGAAGCGCTCGGTCGCGGTGAGGAAGAAGTACTCCCCACAGCCCGGGCAGATGTTGTTGTTCTCTCGCACGCGGCGCTTGAAGACGAGCTCTCCGCAGGACTTGCACTGCATCCACAGGCTCTCGTCTCGCTGCTCGTCCAAATTGACGCGCAGGTACTCCCGCTCTCTGAAGATCGGCACGTCAATCCTCCTGACGCCGGCGGAACGGCCGACGACGCGGTCGCACGAGCGCGCTCGGCTCCACCTGAAGACTGTCCGGGAGCGCCGACCCGCTGGATACGACCATCGACAGCGCGTCCTCCACCGGCATGTCCACGTATGTTACCTTGCGCGCGGGGACAATCAGCATGTACCCCGAGAGCGGATTGGGCGCCGTCGGCACGTAGACGAGCACGCACTCCTCTCCGGTGAGGTCCTGGAGCTTCCCGAGATGCTCGTTGGTGACCAGGCCGAGGGCGCGAGTTCCCGGCTGGGGGAACTCGAACATCACGACCTTCTGGAACGAGCTCCGATCCTCGCGGTTGAGCAGCGCTGTGGTGAACTGCCTCAGCGTTCCGTACATCTTGCGCACGCCGGGCACCGAGAGAAGGAGCCGCTCGAAGTAGTAGTGCACCGTCCGCCCGAGGAAGTTGCGCGTGATGACTCCGATGAGAAGGACAAGAAGGATCGTGATCACGATCCCGAGACCGGGAATCCAGCGCCCGAGTGCGCGTTCCACCGTCGCCCCAAAGGGCGTGTCCTGTCCGACCAGTCCGTCGATCAAGCGGTACATCAACCACACGATGTACGCCGTCGCCCCGACGGGGAGGATCGCGAGCAGGCCGCTGATAAAGGTGTCTCGCAACTGACGGAGGAGTCGTTTCACGGGGTCATCACCTGGCACGGTGCGGAGGTCGTTTCACGCCTTCCCGTATTATAGGGGATCATGCGCGGGGGTGCAGGACGTCGCCTGCTCGCGGCCGCGGCGGCGGCCGTCATTCTGGGGGGTACGCTCCTACTGATCGTCGTTCGCGCCGCCTACCCGCTGGACTACGAGGACTCGATCCGCAGGGCGTGTGTGGCGCACGGACTCGACCCCTTCCTCGTGATCTCGCTCATCGCCGCGGAGAGCGGTTTCCGCGCGGACGCCGTCTCCCCGGCGGGGGCCGTCGGGCTGATGCAGATCATGCCCGCGACCGGGGCGTGGGTCGCGGAACAGGTCGGCGTCGCGGACTTCACCCCCGTTTTCCTCGAGGAGGCGGAGACGAGCGTGCTTCTCGGGACATGGTATCTGTCTCACCTGGTAGCGCACTACGCGGGGGATCTTCGACTCGCGCTCGCCGCCTACAACGCAGGGCCCACCGCCGTCGATCGCTGGCGCGCCGCCGGCGAATCCACGCCGGCGACCGTCGCTTCGTACGTCGAGCGTGTCCTCTCCGGCGCGGCCCGCTACCGCTTCTGGTACGAGAGCCCGATCCTGGGCGCGCTCGTGCGCGCCCTCCCACGCTAGATCACTCACCCGAACGGCGCATCCCGTTGCCCGCCCGGTCCCCGTGGGGTAGCATTCCAGCAGTGATTCGAGCCCATCGAGGAGGGTGGTCTAGACGTGTCTGAGGCGAGGATGTGGGTCGAGAAGGACCCCGAGAAGAAGAACACCTACTGGCCGAGCGAGGCGATGAAAGAGCGCGCCTGGGCCTCGGATGAGGCGATCTACGCTGAGGCGGCGGCCGATCCGGTGGCGTTCTGGACGGCCCGTGCCGACGAACTCCATTGGTTCAAGCGCTGGGAGTCGGCGTACGAGTACGCCCCACACGCGTACAAGTGGTTCGTCGGCGGCAAGACGAATCTTTCGTACAACTCGCTCGACCGCCACATCGAAGCGGGCCGCGGCGATCACGTCGCCGTCATCTGGGAGCCCGAGCCCGTGGACGAAGAGGCGGTCAAGCTCACGTACAAGGAGCTCCACGAGCGCGTCAGCCGGTTCGCCAACGTTCTCCGGGGGCTCGGCGTCGAAAAGGGCGATCGCGTCGGCATCTACCTCCCGATGATCCCGGAGGCCGTGGTCGCGATGCAGGCCTGCGCTCGCATCGGAGCGCCGCACAGCGTCGTCTTCTCCGCCTTCAGTCCCGATTCGCTTCGCGACCGGCTGGTCGACGCCGGGGCGAAGGTGCTGATCACCGCGGACGGCTACTACCGCCGTGGCAAGCAGATCGACCTGAAGAAGAACGCGGACCTCGGCGTCACCGGATCCCCGGTGGAAAAGGTCGTCGTGGTCCAGCGACTCGACGGCTCGGCACCGATGGAGGCCGGGCGCGACGCGTGGTATCACGAGCTGATGGCCGACGCTTCTCCCGATTGCCCCGCGGAGCCGATGGACGCGGAGGACCTCGCCTTCCTCCTGTACACCTCGGGGACCACCGGCAAACCGAAGGGGATCATGCACACGACGGGCGGCTACGCCGTCCAGGCCCACACGACCGCGAAGTGGAACTACGACCTTCACGAGGGCGACATCTTCTGGTGCACCGCCGACGTCGGGTGGATCACCGGGCACACGTACATCAACTACGGCCCGCTGCTCAACGGCGTGACGACGCTCGTCTACGAGGGGTCGCCGGACGCGCCGGACAACGGCCGCTTCTGGGCGATCATCGAGAAGCACAAGGTCACCCAGCTCTACACCGCCCCGACCGCGATTCGGATGTTCGTCAAGTGGGGTGACGAGTGGCCCGCGAAGTACGACCTCTCTTCGTTGCGGCTTCTGGGGACGGTCGGAGAGCCGATCAACGTCGACGCGTGGAACTGGTACTTCGAGGTGATCGGCGGTGGGCGCTGCCCGGTCATCGACACCTGGTGGCAGACCGAGACCGGGGCGAACATGGTCAACAGCCTTCCGGGGATCGGCCCGTTCGTCCCCACGATCGCCGGCCGTCCGTTCCCGGGAATCCTCGGCGACATCCTCGACTCGACCGGGCAGCCGCTGGGGCCCGGTGAGGGAGGCTACCTCGCGATCTTCAACCCCTTCCCGCCGGCACTCACGCGCGGCATCTACGGCGACCCGGAGCGCTTCAAGGCACAGTACTACGCCGAGTACGGACCGGAGCGCTACTTCACGAGCGACGGCGCGCGCAAGGACGCGGCGGGGAACATCCGCATCACGGGGCGCGTCGACGATGTGATGAACGTCGCCGGTCACCGGCTGGCGACCGCAGAAGTGGAGAGCGCGCTCGCCCAGAACGAGAAGGTGAGCGAAGTCGCCGTCGTCTCACGGCCCCACGACGTCAAGGGCGAGGTCCCGATCGCGTTCGTCCTCCTGAGAGGCGGGATCGAGACCTCGGACGACATCCGCAAGGAGCTGATGGCGACGGTCAATCAGGTCATCGGCCCCACGGGGCGTCCCGACGAGATCATCTTCGTCCCCGACGTTCCCAAGACGCGCAGCGGCAAGATCATGCGCCGCGTGCTGAAGGCGCTCGTGAGAAACGAGCCGGTGGGGGATCTGACCACCCTCCAGAACCCCGAGAGCGTGGACAAGCTCAAGGAGCTCGTCGGGCACAGCGCGTAGCGAGAGACTCGACGGCACGAATCCTCGGCGGCGGAGGCGGGGGCGTCTCTGCCGTTTCCTTCCTCGCGCCGCGACGGACCCCGAGGGGTCGCGGCTCCGGGATCGCCCTCCGGAGGTTGACGGGCGAAAGACGAACGGGGCACAGCGATCGCCGTGCCCCGCCCCTTTCTACGAGCTTCTTTCCGCCGGGACCGCGTGCCTACTCGGCGGCCTCCGCCGCTTCGTGCACCTTCTCCGGCATGTGCACCTTGTGCATGAACTCCATCGTGTCGTGCGGCGTCTTCCCGTCGAACTTCGAGACGAAGTAGATCGTCAGGAACGACGCCGGCACGGTGATGATCGAGGGATTCATGAGGGTATGGACCTTCAACAGGCTGGTGGCGATCATGACCGCCGAACCGATCATGCCCACGATCATCCCTGCGAGCGCGCCCTTCTCAGTCGTCCCCTTCCACCAGACGCCGAGCATCAGCACCGGGAAGAAGGTGCTCGCCGCAATCGCGAACGCGAGCCCGACGAGAAAGGCCACGTTGTAGCCGCGGAAGACGAGCCCCGTCAGGATCGCGATCACGCCCACCCCGACCGAGGTCAGCTTGGCGACGACCACCTGACGCCTGTCCGACGCCCCGGGGACGAGCATGGTGAACAGATCGTGGGCTATCGCCCCGGTCGAGGCGATGACCAGCCCCGCGACCGTCGACAGGATCGCGGCAAAGGCGCCGGCGATCACCACCCCGATCATCCCCTCGCCGCCGACGTGCTCGGCGAGCATCGGGAGCACGAGATTCGTGGTCGGAGGACTGTCCCCGAGCAGTGCGCGCGCCGCCAACCCGACGACGGGCGTCATCATGTAGAACGTCCCGATGATGAGCAGCGTCCACACGGTCGTCCAACGCGCCGACCGGCCCGAGGGATTGGTGTAGAACCGGATCAGGATGTGTGGAAGCCCTGCCGTTCCCAGGACGAGCCCGAAGATCAGCGCGAAGCTGTTCTTGAAGTCGAGCCAGTTCCCGGGGCGCGTGAAGTCGGTCACCACGCCCAGCTTCGGGAGGGCGGTCACCTCGGTCAGCAGGCGGCTGTAGCTGAAGCCGAACTTCCCGAGGGCGAGCGTCATCACGACGAACATGGCCGTCCACAGCAGAATGCACTGGATGATCTGGTTGTAGGTCGTCGCACGCATCCCGCCGAGCACGACGTAGAGCGTGATCAGCGTCCCCGCGATGACGACCGCGAAGATGTAGTCCCATCCCAGGAGCAGTCCCAGTAGCTCCCCCGCCCCCACCATCTGGGGAATGATGTAGAACAGGGACACCATGAGCGTTCCCAGCATCGCCGCAATGCGCAGAGGCCGCGAGTGGAAGCGGCCGGCGACGAAGTCGGCGATGGTGTACGCGCCGAAGCGTCGAATGGGGCTGGCGAGGAACAGCAGCAGGACGAGCCATCCGGCGAAGAAGCCGGCGGCATACCAAATGCCGTCGTATCCCCAGAGCCAGACAAGTCCTGCGACGCCGAGGAACGACGCCGCGCTCATGTAGTCTCCGGAGAGCGCGAGGGCGTTCTGGATCGCGTTGATCCCGCGCCCCGCGACGTAGAACTCGGACGTGCTCCGTGCGAACCGCCGGGAGAGGAATGCGACGGTGACGCTGATCGCGACGATGACCCCCACGAGGGCCGTTGCGATAGGCTGTTGCATGCTAGTGCTCCTCCTCCTCGCGATCGGTCCGCAACACGTAGTACACCGTGATCACCCACGCCACGATGTAGATGAAGAGCACCGAGTACAGATACGTCACCGATAGCTCCCCGAAGAGCTTCCTCAGCATGAAGCCTCCGGCGAACTGGTTGAGGATCGGGAGGATCAACGTCACCACGAGGAAGAAGATCCCGAGGGAGAAGCTCTTGCGAAACTCGCGTGCAACGTAGCGCTCCGTCTCCTTCGCCTTGTCATTACTCATGCCTCACCTCACACCGGCCGTCCGCCCAGCCAACGGGTGAACCGCTACCGGTGCGGGCACTCCTCAGGAGCGCTCGGCCTCGTCACGATCGGGCGAAAAGGCAACCAGCGGAGGGCTCTCCGCCGGTGTCAGCCCCCTGACCGTATAGAGTTTGGCAAAGGCTAGCCCACCGAACGCGCTACGTCAAGGGCGTTCCCGACGGATCGACCGCGCCTCTCGGGCCCCCGCCCGTTGTCGCCGCAGGGGAGCCTCCGCGGGCGGAGAATCCGGTGGCTGCCCCTCAACAGATGGGATACCCTGCCCCCAAGGAAGGAGTGCCATGCCGAAGGATCCACAGGCTCTTGTCTGGCTCGATCTCGAGACCACGGGGATCGACGATCGGACGAGTGTCATCCTCGAGATCGCGACAATCATCACCGACAAGGAGCTGGCGATCGTTGCCGAGGGGCCGGATCTCGTGATCCATCAGCCGGATCGGATCCTCGCGTCCATGGTTCCGTGGTGCATCGAGCAGCACGGGAAGTCGGGTCTCACGGAGGCCTCCCGCCGGTCGAAGGTCTCGCTCGCCGAGGCGGAGGAGAAGACGCTCGCCTTCGTACGCAGCCACTGCCTTCGCGGGCGTGCCCCGCTGTGCGGGAATTCGATCGGCTTCGACCGCCGTTTCCTCCTTCATCACATGCCGACGCTCAACGACTACCTGCACTACCGCAACGTCGATGTGAGCTCGGTCAAGGAGCTCGTCGCCCGCTGGTACCAGCAGCCGCCGGAGACGATCGAGAAGGAGTCGGCGCATCGCGCGCTCGACGACATCAGGGAGTCGATCGAGGAGCTGCGCCTCTACCGCCGGCTCGCCTTCAGGGGTCCCTCGTGAGCACCGTCACGTGGGACGCGGTCGCGGCCGCGCGCGAGCGGATCGCCCCGTTCGTGCATCGCACGCCGGTGATGACCTGCTCGGCGATCGACGAGCGTTGCCGGGCGACGGTCTTCTTCAAGTGCGAGAGCTTCCAGCGCACAGGGTCGTTCAAGTTCCGCGGAGCCTCGAACGCGGTGGCCAGTCTCCCGCCCGCACGGCGCGCGCACGGCGTGTACGCCCACTCCAGTGGGAACCACGCACAGGCGCTCGCCCTCGCCGCACGGCTTCACGGGCTGCGCGCGATCCTCGTCATGCCCGAGGATTCCAACCCCCTCAAGGTGCGCGCCACCGAAGGCTACGGCGCCGAGATCGTGTTCTGTCCGCCCACCCATGACGGGCGGCGCGAGGTCGCAGAGCGCGTCGGCGCCGAGAGCGGAGCGGCCTTCGTCCATCCTCACGACGATCCTGCGGTCATCAGCGGACAGGGGACCGCCGTCATCGAGCTCCTCGAGTCCGTGGGAGCGCTCGATCTCGTCTTCGTGCCCGTCGGCGGCGGCGGGCTGACGTCAGGGACCGCGGTCGCCCTGTCGCACCTCGCACCGGACGCCGAGGTCATCGGTTGCGAGCCGGCGCAGGCCGACGACGCCTATCGATCGCTGCTCGAGGGACGGCGGATCACCGAGTTCACCCCGGCGACGATCGCCGACGGGCTGCGCACGCCACTCGGGGAGAACACCTTCGCCCTCATCCGCGAGCACGTGAAGCGCATCCTCCGCGTCGAGGAGGAAGAGATCCTCCCTGCGATGCGCTTCGTCTGGGAGCGGATGAAGCTCGTCATTGAGCCGTCGAGCGCCGTCGCTGTGGCGCCCCTTCTCGCCGGGCTACGCGAGGCGCGCGGCAAGCGCGTGGGGGTCATCTTGACCGGCGGGAACGTGGACATCACCTCTCTCCCCACACTCGGAAAGGAAGGGTCGTGGCAGACGAACAGCAGCAGAACGTGAACAGGGAGAGCACCCCGAAGGAAGAGCGCCTCGACGCCCCCTGCGGCCTCTACTGCGGAGCGTGTGACGTCTATCTCGCGACCGCCCGCGGCACGCAGGACGTTCTTGCCAACGCGTGGGGGCGATCGGTCACCGAGGTCACCTGCCGCGGCTGCCGTGCGCCGGTCCGCGCCGTCTTCTGTCGTGACTGCGGGATCCGCAGCTGCGCCGCGGGCCGCCGTCTCGAGCACTGTTCGTCGTGCCCCGAGCTGCCGTGCGAGCAGTTGGTCACCTTCCGCGACTCGGCCGAGCATCACGGCTCGGCGCTGCGCGACCTGCGTCGGATCAAGGCGGTCGGCGTGCGTTCGTGGCTCAAGGAGCAGCACGAGCGCTGGCGATGCCCCGCGTGCAGCCGTGAGGCAGGATGGTATGACAGTCAGTGCTCGCGCTGCGGGTCGCCGCTCGTGTCGTGCACCGAGGAGGACCACTCGGTGAGCCTCGAGTAGGCGACGGCGGGCGTCAGATCGTGAACGTCCCTGCCTCGAGGAACGTCTCCCCGTCCACGAGGACCCGGCCGCCGTCCCGCAGGTCGCAAACCATGTCCCAGTGGATCGCGGAGTCGTTCTTGCTCCCCGTCTCGGGGTAGCCCTTCCCGAGGGCGAGATGAATCGTTCCCCCGATCTTCTCGTCGAACAGCGTCTCCTTCGTGAATCTCGTGATCCCCTCGTTGGTTCCGAAAGCGAACTCCCCCACGTGGCGCGCGCCGTCGTCCACGCCGAGCATCTCTTCGAGGAACGAGAGATTCTTCGCCGCCTCGGCGTGGACCACCTTGCCACGCTCGAAACGCAGGAAGACGTCCTCGACCTCGCGTCCGCTGTAGCACGCGGGGAAGGTGAACCGAATCTCTCCCTCGACGGAGTCCTCGATCGGCGCGGTGAAGATCTCACCGTCGGGGAAGTTCTCGTGCCCGTCGCAGTTCTCCCACGATCGGCCGGCGACGGAAAGCCTCAGGTCGACGTCGGCACCTTCGACGTGGATCTCTCGCTTGTCGGAGAGCCAGTCCACGAGGCGCTGCTGAGAGGCCGAGATCGCCTTCCACGCCGCGATCGGATCCGGCTCGTGGACGAGGCAGGCGTCGTAGACGAAGCGTTCGAACTCGAGGAGAGACATCTCCGCGTTCTGCGCCGCCTCGGTGGGGTGGACGGTTCCCACCCATCGCAGCTCGTCGCGCGCGGTCCGCTCGAGGAAGCGATCGAACAGCGGGCCGAGCGCGCGATCGCGGCGAGCCTGTTTCGCCGGATCGGCTCCACTCAAGCGCTTCGTGTTGGCGTCGGTCCAGACGCCGATACTGGCGTCGAAGGCATCGATCATCGCGAGCTCGAACGGGGCGACGTAGTCGAGCTGGTGCTCCTCGGCGAGGGCGTAGAAGAGCTCCTCCGTCGCCTCGTGGCGGAGGTCGAGCCAGGGGTGCGCGCCGCGCTCGAGCACGGCGGCGTACAAGGCGAGGAGAAGCGCCTCGCCCTCGGGTTTCGCGCTGAGACGAACGAGCTGCCCGGGCTGCACCGCGACCGAGTAGTCGACGAGGATCTTGGCGACGGTTTCGACTCGAGGATCGTTCATCGGACCCTCCTTGGGGTGAGTATCCGGCGGGGCTCCGGCGGCGACAACGGAGGCGCGGCCTCGGCGGGAGCGCTACGGGGCGCCCGGTGGCGGCTCCCCGATCATCTCCCACAGCGGCTCCACACCCTCGAGGAGGCCGGTCAGGCCGAGTCTCCAGGCGATGGAGTAGAGCCCCCCGGGGAAGGCGTTGATCGGCAGCCCGAACGATGCCACGAGGTACGCCGAGGCACGCAGCAGGTGCTCGCGAGCGAGCGCGGGGGAGCGCTGCCTCCGCGCCTCGCGGACTTCCTCCAGCGTGAGACGCATCAACGCTTGAACGTTCCCCGCGAACGCCACGAGATCGTCGCGCTTCGGTCGCTCGACCGGGAGGCGCGAGAGCGCGGCCGTCAGCTCGTGGGCGTCATTGAGCAGCCCGCGGATCCGCTCGCGCGGCCAGCCGAAGCGGGAAGCGGCCTCCTCGTCTGCGCCGAGGAGCAGTGCCTCGATCTGGCTCAGGTGCCACTGCAGCATCACGAGTTCCGCCGCATCCACACTGAGCTTGACGAGGAACATCCCGGTCGCGACATCGTCCGCCATGCGGACGAGCAGTTCGCGCACGGTGAACTCGATCGGCTCCTCGCGCGGCTGCGCGGCGGCGGAAACAACGGCCGCGAGGAGCAGGACGAGCACGGTCCATCGATACTTCACGGTTCTCTCCTTCACGGGTGCAGCGTAGCCATCGACCGCGGCACGGGCCACCATCCTCAGGTCACATCCGGGTCATGTTCGGGTGCGTCCTCGATCCGATAGCCGAAGCCGGGAACGTTGACGAGGAGGCCGGTCACCGGCACCCCCGACTCCGCGAAGCGCTTGCGGATGAGGTACACACACTGCTTCACGTCCTTGGCGTCCGCGTAGTGGGACTCGGGCCACACGGCGGCGAGGATCTCGCGGTCGGAGAAGACGCGGCGTCGATCGGACGCCAGCAGTCGGAGGAGCGCGAACTGCTTCGGCGTCAGCGACACCGGAACCCCGTCACAGGTCACCGTCTTGCGTCGCTCGTCCACCACGAGCCGACCGCCGGAAGGCGACGGCGGCGCATCGTGCGCGCGCGGGCGCGGCGCCCGGGCACGGAAGACGAACGCCAGCGCGGCACTCCAGACGAGGGCGAGGAATCCCACCGCCAGGCCCGCGGCGAGCCAGCCGGCGCTGCGGATCGATCCCGTCGCCGAGCGGGCATCGATCCCGAGGTGGACGTAGCCACGGAGCGTCGAGTCCCAGAGGCCGCGGAAGGGGACGATCTGATCGAGGATCGTAGGTTCCTCCGGCGATCGGACGAAGCTCGTTCGCGGCTCGGACGGCCCTCCGCCGGTGACGTCGACGGCCGCCGCAGACGCGGGCACAGTGCCTTCCTCGGCGATGACGCGCCCATCGTGCACCACGCGCACATACGACACCCCGGCGACCGCCAACAGCCTCGTCGCCGTCTCGACCATCTCCCCGCGGCCGCCGACGATCCACGCCTCCACCGAATCCACGAACGTCGTCGCATAGGCGGCACCTCGGTGCGTGAACGCCTCGAGGACCCATCGCCGGTGCGCATCGAGCACAGGAATCGTGACCGCGACGGCAAGCACGGTCAGGAGGACGGCGGCGAGGAACGCCAGGCGAACGGGGAGATGGAGTCGTCTCATGCTCACCCCACAAGGTAGACGCGGGGCAGGGAGAGGACAAGGTCCACGGAGCGTTGACGCCGCGTTGACCCGCCGTTGACCGGCGATCGGTTCCGACGAGACCGGAGCCGGCCTACGGTCGGAGCCAGTTCACCGGCGATGCCCGAAGCGACACGAGTGTGGCTTCGCCGGAATCCACGAAGGAGGAACCATGCAGCGCATCATGCACCGAGGACGTTTCCTCGCGGTCCTCTTCCTGTCGGCGATCGTGCTCTTCGCCGCCGTCCCGGCGTCGACCGCCCTTGCCCAGGAGGAGCCCGCGCGTCCGGACTCCCCGATCGAGGCCCTGGAGGGAATCCTCATCCGATTGCAGGAGGCGTTGGTCCGGCTCGACGAGGTCGAGATCCCGGCACTCGAGGAGCAGCTCGAGGCGATCGTCGGGCTTCTTGCCGCGCTCCTCGAGCAGCTCGAGGGCGAGGCACCCGAGCCGACCGAGGAGGGGCCGACGCTGCGGGAGCAGGTCGTCCGCCTCGACCTCATGCTCCACCGGCTCGTCGAGACGCTGGAGCGCCTCGCGAGACGGCAGCAAGCCGCAGAGCCGCCGAGCCCGACGGAGATCCGGGCGCGGGAGGCCGTCGAGGAGCTCAAGATCTGGGTCAAGGGCT
>CP070725.1:673864-676927 GCA_020350845.1 Candidatus Bipolaricaulota bacterium | reverse complement strand
TCGCCCCCGGATCGTAGATCTGATCGACCTCGGTGTAGGTGTAGGCGAGAAGATCGGCGCGAATGTTGTCGATGTGCTGCCAGTCGTACTCGCCGTCGTCGCCGGGCCCCTCGGCCGAAGCGACGCCGGTTCCCTTGTGATACCAGTCCGCACCCGGCATCGGATCGCGCTCGTAGGTGATCGTGCGCTGCACCTGTGTGTCAACCTGGCTCGAGGTCTCCGCCGAGAAGCGACCGACGAAGATCTCGGGGTAGTAGTCTGAGCCGGCGAGCAGCGAGTAGGACGGATCGGACGCGCCGCCGGCCGCCGAGAGCGTCGGCATCTGCGTGTGATCGCCGACGAGCAACACATAGGCGAGGTCGGTGGAGTCGTAGTACGCCTGAATGAAGGCCTTGATCGCCGTCGCGGTCGCGCCGGCCTGCGTGCCCGTCACCAGCTCGGTCCGCACGCCGAGCTGGTTCTTCCAGTCGACGAGCGGCTGCAGGTTCGCGGTCCAGGCGTCGTAGCAGATCACAAGCATGCGGTTCTGCTCGTCCAGGGGCTTGTAGCGCGTCCGCTCGTAGTTGATGAAGTGCTCGGTATAGACAAGATGGAAGTCGCGATTCACTCCCCGCAGACGACGATGGCGGCGCAGCTCGTTCACGCCCGGCTCGGCTGTCGTCACCACCTCGATCTTCAGATGCGTCGTGACGCGCAGCGTCCGCGTGCGAGCGTTGTACTGAAACGGATTCACCACGACGACCGTGCCGCGGAAGTCACGGATGATGTGCGGCTCGCGATGCGTCACGACGTCGGCCGGATACCACTCGTCCTCGTCGTAGACCGCGGAGAAGACGTAGGGAACGTCAGCGGGATTGACCGTGCGCGGCAGGTTTCCCTTGGAGGGCGCCACCCGGATTCCCGGCACGTCCCGGGTGGAGGACTCCAGAACGCGGATCTCGACCGCACCCGTTTCCGGCAGCAGCACGGCCCGGCACACGTTCGGCAGCTCGGGATGACCGCGCGTGAGGTCCTTGCTCTCCGAGCCGAGGCCGATGACGTCGTAGGTCGAACCGTTGATCAGAACCTCGTTCCGCTCGAAACCGCCGACCCGGTACTCGACCACCGTGCGTCCGGGCTCGGGAACGAGCACATCCACGGCGAGGGGATCGCTTCCGGGTTCCACTTCCACCCACTCCGCGAGTGACGGTGCGGCGACGAGCAGAGCGAGGGTGAGAACCAGTATTGAGCTGCGCATGAATGTCCTCCTGGGGCCGGGGGCGCACAGCGACCGACCGTATGACACACGACTTCGTGCACGCCGCTCTCCGCGACGCTGCACATCACAGCACGGACAACTTATCAAGGATACCGGCCACCGCCATCGGATTCAAGCACAGGGCTGGTGAGCGTCCCGGGCGATCCCGCTGCTCGGGGAGTGCGCCTGCGCCGCGGTCCGCCCGTGCAGGGGGCCGCCCCCCGGCTTCACGGCATAAGCACTGCGCGATAGCGGACTGTATTCTCGCGTACTTTCCGGATGGCGGTGTTGATCTCGCCCAGCGGGAACTTCTCGATGAGCGGGACGACTCCGAAGGTGTCCGCGGTCCGCAGCATGTCGCGCATGAGAGCGCGACCGCCGATCGGGCTGGCCATGACGCGCCGGCGCTTGAAGAGCAGCAGCTCGACCGGCAGCTGCATCGCCGTGGATGGAAGAGCGACGAAAGTCAGCGTCCCGTCCGAATCGAGGAGCTTCAGGTAGGCCGCCCAGTCCAGATTCGCGGGAGCCGTGTTGAGCAGGATGTCGAGGCGGCGGGAGGAGCGGGGGGGCTCGTCGCCCGCCACGACCACGGCCTCGTGAGCGCCGAGGCGAGCCGCGAACTCGGCCTTGTCGTCGCTCGTCGTGAAGACCGTGACCCAGTTGCCGAGCTTCGCCGCGAACTGCACGGCGAGGTGGCCGAGCCCGCCGACGCCGATCACGCCCACGCGCTGTCCGGAAGTCATACCGGCCGTCCTCAGGGCGGCGAAGACGGTGATGCCGCCGCAGAGCAAGGGTCCGGCGACGTCCGTCGTGATCCCCTCGGGGATGGGGAAGAGAAAGCGGGAATCCATGACGAGCCGCTCGGCGAACCCGCCATGGCCGTGCGAGATGACCCCCTGGTTCCCATCGCAGAGGTTCTCGTCGCCGCGCAGGCAGTCGTCGCACTGGAGACAGGAGCTTCGCTGCCACCCGATGCCGATCCGCTCTCCTCGTTTCACGTGTTTCACCGACGATCCCGTCTCCTCGACGCGGCCGATGATCTCGTGGCCGGGGACGAGCGGGTAGCTGCTGATCCGCCAGTCGTCGTCGATCATGTGGATGTCGGAGTGGCAGAGACCGCAGGCGGCGACCTCGATCAGGCAATCGTGAGGGCCGAGGTTGCCCGCATCGTATTCACACGGTTGGAGAGCGGCGCCGCGTTGTGCCGCAGCCATTGCGCTGATCTTCATGACCGTCGTCCTCCCCTCGAGAGCTCGGGCTTCCGCTCGGACGGAGACACCGAGCGCGTCGACTGAGCGACATGCTCAGGTCGGCGGGCGCCGGAGAGCAAGCAATTCCTCGGCGAGGGAGGTGAGAGGGCTTCGCGACCGCGCCGTCCCCGGGGAGCAAGGCACGGCGCGGGAGAAGAAAGCGGCTACGGCGTGGCGCGCGTCAGAGCGGCCTGCGCGGCGTCCTCGTCCGCGAAGATCTGGAAGACCTTGTTCATCCGCGTGAGCTCGAGCACCGTCTGCACCGGTCCCTTCGCTCCGCAAAGTACGAGATCCCCTTGTTCGTCGAGGGCCTTGAGCGACGAGACGATCGAGCCCAGTCCGGTGCTGTCGATGAACTTCACCAGCTCGAGATTCAGGATGATCGTCTTGGTGCCCTGGGAGATGAACTCCGTCATCGCCTGCCGGAACGACGGAGCGATGCGCGCGTCGAGTTCATCGACCATCAGCTTGACGAAGAGGATGTCGTTCTCTTTTCGGTGATCGAGGATCATCGGACCATCTTCTCCCGTCCAGAGGGGACGACAGTCGTCCAGGGGGCTCAGAACGTGATATCGG
>CP070725.1:670393-673764 GCA_020350845.1 Candidatus Bipolaricaulota bacterium | reverse complement strand
CGCCTCGACGCGCTCCCCGCGGGCGCGGTACTCGTGCGTGCACAGATGGGTCGGCTCGGCGAACAGGTGCGACACGAGCAGATGGTCCATGGTGTCTTCACCGCCACCGTTGCCGCGCAGATCAACGATGAGCGCGTCCACGTTCGCGAGAAAGGCCATCGCGGCAAGCGCAGTGTTCGCCCCCTCCTCGGGTGGATGCAAGTGGCGCAGCTCAAGGTAGCCAACGTTCCCCAGCAGGATCTCCGCCCGCGCGAAGCCATGGTTCACCCGCCCTGCTCGATCTACGATCGGCTGCGCAAACTCACCTTCCTGCTCGCCACAGGGGGAGCACGCTGAGAAGGGGTAGACCACGACATGACGATCCGCGACAACAGACCTGAGATCCTCGCTCAGTGCCTTCGTCAGGTCGGAGAGGACCGGGATCCCGTCATAGGCCCCGCCGCTCAGCCGCCGACGAAGACTCCTCGCCATCGCCGCCCGACGTTCGTCCGTCAGCTCGCTTCGCGCGTCTTGAGTCGCGCCCGCCATGGAAGGCCCCTTCCCGAAAGAGCTTCTCTGCGCGATCTTATCAGGACCGTTCGGCAGTGACACGAGGCGACTCGTAGGTCGGCTCTCGGACGCGCGAACCGCTTTCGGAAGGTCACGGCCTCGCCTAGCGAGGCGGAGGCGAGATCACAGGTGCGTGACGGAAGAAGATCATGAGCAGAGCAGCGACCAGCGGGAGCACCGCGACGACGGACAGCACGGGGGGCAGGCCGAAGCGGTCCGCAAGCCACCCCACCGGCGTGAGCGCGAGCCCCCCGACGCCCCATGCGGTTCCCATGAACAGTCCCGAGACGAGCGCGGTACGTCCCGGAAGACTCTCCTGTGCGGTGACGACGCCGACCGGCGTGGAGCTCAACGTGAACACCCCGGCGACGGCGACCACGGGAAGCAGCCCGATCGCAGACACCCACAGCATCCCGAGAAGACACGGCGTGGCAAGTAGCAGGCTCCCGAGGATGACGGTCTTGCGCCCGATGCGGTCGGACAGCGCTCCCGCAGCGAACCCGCCCGCGGCGCCGCAGAGCAGGAAGACGCTGATCGCGGCGCCACCCATCAGGGGAGAGCCGCCACGCTCCGTCACAAGAACCGCGAGGAAGCTGGCGAAGGATGTCCCCGCGACGGAGCGGAGGACGATCACGATCCACAAGAGAACCAGGGACCGAGGAAGGCGGATCCCGGGGGCGCGGGCACCCGTCGTGCGGACCGGCGGGAGATGAGACCGCAGCGGAAGCGCGAACGCCGCGACAAGAGTGGCCCCCGGGAGCAGAAGCCACGGTGTCGCTGCGAGGGATGCCGCCTGGACGTAGGCCACGATGACCAGTGGCGCGAGCGCACCTCCGATCGTTCCCCCGGAGGAGAAGAAGGCCATCAGGAGTCCTCGCCGGGGGTGATCCTGTGCCCCGACGAGCGCCGCCGCGGCAGGGTGGAAGAGGGCAGTCCCCGCACCGGCGACGAACATCACCACGAGGAGCAACTCGAAGCTTGCGACGCGCCCGATGAGACTCATCGCGGTCACCGTCATCAGAGGCCCGACCACGACGAGAAACGGACGTTGTGCGCGATCGACGAGGTGCCCGAGTCCGGGCTGAAGCAGAGAATTCGTCAGGATCATCGCCGTGCCCAGCGCGCCCGCGAGCGCGAGCGATAGCCCGAGCCGATCGATCAGCAGCGGAAGGAGCGGGGCGAAGAAGGCCGCGTACCCGTCGTTGAGAAGGTGTCCGATGAAGAGGAGCGCGGTCCTGCGCCAGGGGGCTCTCCGGTTCGGCGAGATCATCGCGGGATCGTACCCACGGGGAACGCCTCCCTCACGGTCTGCACGCCGCCCGATCCGTCAGCACGGGAAGGCACAGGCCCGACACCGGCGCGGTGGGCGACGGGGCACGGCCTGTCTTCCCCGAGATCAAGGAGCGGGCACGGGAACGGCCTCTTGCTCGACGAGCAGCCGATACTGCTTGTAGGCGCGCTCATCCTGCGACGGGAAGAGGAACTCGTAGGCGGCAAGCCCGAAGCTCGAGATCGCCGAATAGAGGTAGTCGTACGGCGTGAAGTACTGATACGGGAAGAACAGCGACGCCGCCCCGGCGGCGGCATGGAGGACTCCGGACAGAATCCGCTCGAAGCGCGCTTCGGCCGCCATGCGCTCGAGCGCGAGGGCGGCAGCGGTCTCCGACCCGGCCGTTGAGGCGAATGCCCGTTCCGCCGCCGACGGCACCGCGAGGGTGATCAGCCCGGGGACGGCGATCACCCCTCCGGCCACGATCCCATAGATCGCAATTTCGCTGTCTGCCAAGAACACCGCACTGGCGACGGCGACGGCAGCACCGACACCGATCGTCGTATAGCCCGCGATCAGTCGCTCGCTTCGCGCCGCCGCCGCCAGCTCGCCGAGGATGTCGAGTGCCGGTCCGGCGACGAGCACGCCGCTCCCGAGAACCGTGATAACCAGCCCGATTGCCACCATCCGCTTCATCCCCACCGCCTCCTTCTCCGTTCCCCGGATTCCGCCCTCCGTCGTGTCGCGATCAGGAGCCGCCGGCGGCAGCCTCCAAACCATCGACGGGGAGGACCACCAGCCCGCGGCCGTCGTGCCTTCCGAGGAGCGGATTCCTCGATCGATGAATCTCTGTCAGGTAGAGGATCGCGCGACCGCCTTCGAGACGCAGTCCGCACGCCGAGACCTGTCCTACCCCGTCGATCCGGAAGCGCGTCAGCTGCCGCGTCCCCGGGTCGAACCGCTTCACCGTGCTGCGGCCGGGATCAGCCATCCACAGCCTCCCCTCGGAATCGATCGCGAGATCGTCGAAGCCCTCGACGAGCCTCGACTTGCGGTAGACGGACCGGTAGCCGTCCTCGTGCGGCGAGAAGGCAAAGGCGCCGACGACCGTCTCGGTGAAGTAGATCTGCCCGTGTGCCGATGAGTAGCGCACACCGTTCGTCATTCCCATGCCCTCGAGGAGGAGTTCGGGCACCGACACATCGCCGTCGTCGGTCACGCGCATCCGGTAGACGCCGCCCTGAGGGCGGAGCGGATGGAACGGGCTGCTCGCGAAGTACGCGGTCCCGCTCCCGTCGAATGCCAGCCCGTTGATCGCCGGGTAGCTCTCCGTCACCGGGGTCCACGACGTCAATTCGGGATCCACACGCAGGACCGCCCCTCCGACGGACCGCCATCCCCTGAGATCGACCTGCGACACGCAGACATAGAGTTGGCCGTCGGGGCCGCGATCGATGCCGAGAGCGCCTCGCCCGAGGCGTACCGCCCGGGAGATCGCCAGTCGATCCCACGAAGGCCCGTCGACAAGGTGGATCCACCCCGCGAGATCGGT
>CP070725.1:664706-670293 GCA_020350845.1 Candidatus Bipolaricaulota bacterium | reverse complement strand
GTTGGGGATCGGGGGAATTGTGCGTGAATTGGTGAGCGTCAGCCGAGTGATTGTATTTGGGGGACCGGGAATCAATGCAGACGACATCCTGAGCCATGTCGAGCAGCGAGAGAGCGGTCAGATCGGTGTTGACAGTCCTTCCCTAGGGGTCTATAATCAAGATCTGCGTGTTCAGCATCTGGGCTATGGCGTCGATCCCCATCGGCCGCACGAGGAGCAGGTCGCCGGCGACGTTCGTCGCTACGGCGAGCACCATCCCGAGGAGCGGCAGCGCGACTCTACCCTGGGCGTAGAACGCCCGCGTCATGATCGTTGTCAAGCCGTAGGGGACGATCCCGAGGACGTAGACCGAGAGGACGCTCGCCGTCCGCAGGGTGTCTCCGGCGGTGAACCGCCCGTGTTCGAAGAGGACGGCGACGGCATCCCGGGAGACGACGAGGAGGCCGACGGCGGACGGGAGGAGGACGAACGTCGCCGCGAGCAGTCCGCTGCGCAGCCGCTCCGCGAGCTGCGTCGGGCGACCGCGCGCCGCTGCGTCGGAGAAGCGTGGGAGAAGCGCGGACGCCACGCTCACCGCGAACACCCCCAGCGGAAGCTGGAAGAGGCGCGTCGCGTACTGCAGCGACGAGATACTTCCTGCGCCGAGATGGGAGGCGAGCTTGTTGTCCACGAGGAGGTTGATCTGGGTGACGGCAAGCGCGAGAACCGCCGGGGTCATGAGCCGCGCCATGCGGCGGATCCCGGGATGCAGCGGCCACAGGGCGAGGCGAAGACGAAGCCCGAGACGCATCGCCGCCGGCAGCTGGAGCAACAACTGCCCGGTGCCTCCGAGGAGGGCGCCGACGGCCAGTCCGAGGATCGGTCGGTCCGGGAACCAGCGTACGAGGATCGTTGCCCCGACGATCATCCCGACGTTGAACAGCACCGGGGCGAGCGCCGGGAGAAGGAACCTGTGATGGGCGTTGAGTACGCCGGTGAAGACCGATGCGAATCCGACGAGCGCGATGAACGGGAGGAGGATCCGCGTCAGCGAAACCGTCTCCGCGATGCGAGCTTCGTCGAAGCCGCTCGCGAGGAACGGCACGTACGCCGGCGCGAGGAGCACCCCCAGGCCGACGACGATCGGGAACAAGAGGAGCAGGATCGTCAGGACGTTGCTCGCGAGCCGCTCGGCGCCGCTGTCCTCGGCGCGGGACGCTGTGTAGACCGGGACGAAGGCACTCGAGAGCGCGCCTTCCGCGAGCAGGCGGCGGAGAAGGTGGGGAACGAAGAACGCGACGACGAACGCATCATACGCGGCGCTCGCGCCGAACCGATCCGCGATCGCTGCGTCACGGGCGAGGCCGAAGAGGCGCGAGATCCCGGTAGCCATCGCCATGAGCAGCGCATCCCGCAGGTACGCTCTCATCGCCCCACCCGGGACGAACGCCGAAGACGACGCTCGCGCTTCAGAGGCTCATCCGCGACGGATCGGCGACATCGAGAGGAGTCGTTCGCGACGTCGACGGCAGTCCGAAAAGGATCAGTGAAGCATGGGACGGCCGCCGGCCGTCGCGCCATCGGGCGTTACCCTTCCTCCTGCGCGTCCTCTTCCGGTGTCTCCCCCTCGGCATCGATGCGCAGCCGGAGCTCCACGGAGATGTCCTTGTAGAGGCTGACGGTCACGGCGTGAGGACCGATCGTCTCGATCGGATGCTCGAGACGGATTCTGCTCGCTTCGACGGAACGTCCCACCTCGGCCTCGATCTGCGCCGCGATGTCCTCCGCCCGCACGGAGCCGTAGAGCTTGTCGTCGTCGTGTGCCTTGCGGACGAACACCAGTGTGCGGTCGGCGAGGGCATCGCGAAGGTGTAGCGCCTGTTCCTCGCGTTCCTCGAGGAGCGCCTCATGCACCGCCTTCTCCTTGGCGTAGCGTGCGACATTGTGCTCCGTCGGCTTGAGCGCGAATCCACGGGGCAGAAGGTAATTGCGGGCATATCCGTCGGCGACGTTCACGACCTCGCCGACGTGGCCCAGGGCTTCTATCGTCTTGGTAAGGACCACTTTCACGATCGCTGATCACTCCTCCGGTCGACGGCCCGGCCGTCGCGGGGTCCATTGTATGAGCCGCTCCAACGGCGATCAAACGACCGTGGGGTATGCACTGCTGTGATATACTCTCTCGCCGGTGATGGATCGACTGGGCGACTGGCGGACGAGTCGAGACCGGGTGCTGGTCATGGGGATTCTCAACGTGGCCCCGGACTCGTTCTACGACGGCGGGCGGTGGAGCTCCGTCGGTGACGCTGTCGACTTCGGACTTCAGATGGCCGCCGACGGCGCGGACATCATCGACGTCGGCGGGGAGTCGAGCCGGCCGGGTGCGCGTGTGGTTTCCGTCGAAGAAGAGCTCGATCGCGTGATCCCCGTCGTCGAAGGGCTCAGCGCGCGCTGTGATCTGCCCCTGTCCGTCGACACGACGAAGGCGCGGGTGGCGGACGCGGCGATCGCTGCAGGGGCGTCGATCGTCAATGACATCAGCGCACTGCGTTTCGACGAGGGCCTGGGAGAGGTCGTCGCTCGGCGTCAGGCGTGGGTGGTTCTCATGCACATGCAGGGCGAGCCGGGGACGATGCAGCGCGAGCCGCGCTACGACGATCCCGTGGGAGAGATCCGCACGTTTCTCGAAGAGCGCATGGAGATCGCCGAGCGGGCAGGGATCGGGCGGCGCCGGATGATCGTCGATCCGGGCATCGGCTTCGGGAAGACGCTCGATCACAACCTCGCGCTGCTCGCCGGTCTTCGTTGCTTCGTCGGGCTCGGCGCCCCACTCCTCGTCGGCCTGTCGCGCAAGTCTTTCCTCGAGAGACTCCTCGGCCTGCCGGCCGAGGAGCGCTTGGTGGGGACGGTGGCCGCGAACGCGGTGGCGATCGCGCACGGCGCGGACATCATCCGCGTGCACGATGTGCGCGAGGGGAGGTGGACGGCCGATGTCGCCTACAGCGCGCGATGCTCTGTGCGTTGACCTCAGGGAGTTCCACGCCCATCCCGGTCGGCAACTCCCGTTCGCCGCGCGCGAGGAAGCGGTCGAGATCGCGCTCGGAGGGGGAATGTCGCTCGAAGGCGAACTGCGGTTCGAGGGGAGTGCGTGGGCGCAGTTGGGGATCCTTTACGCCACGGGACGAATCGCGGCGACGCTCGTGCGGCACTGCCGCCGTTGCCTGCGGGAGATCCGGACTCCGGTGACGCTCGACGAGTCGCTGGAGATCATGCTCGATCCGACGGCGGAGGCCGTCGATCTCGCACCCCACCTGCTTGGGGCCGTGGCCGCGGTGTACGATCCCCTCGTCCTCTGCCGCGACGATTGCCGCGGGCTGTGCCCGCGTTGCGGAACCGATCGAAACGACGATCCGGAGCACGATTGCGGAGGGGACGGTGGCGAGCCGGCACGGCGACTGGGGGAGCTTCTGCGATGACGACGGAACTGGTGGCCATGGGGCTCGACCCGGGGCTTGCGTGCACCGGGTATGGGATCGTCGCCGTCAGCGGGCAGAGCTGGCGGGTATTGTCCGGCGGCACGATCGAGACCTCGAAAGAGATGACGCGCGCCGAGCGGCTGCGCGCGCTCCACGACGAGACGCGCGGGCTGATCACGGAATTCACACCCTCGGGCATCGCCATCGAGGAGGTCTTCCTCGCCACCAACGCGCGCACGGCGATGCTCACGGCGGAGGCCCGGGGAGCGCTGTTGGTGGCGGCGGGGGATCTCCCCGTGCGCTCGTACACGCCGCTTCAGGTCAAGAAGCGGGTCGCCGGCTACGGAAAGGCGACCAAGCATCAGGTGCAGTCGATGGTCGTCCAGCTCCTCGGGCTTACGGAGCTCCCCCAGCCGGACGATGTCGCGGACGGGATCGCCCTCGCCATCTGCTACCTTCGCGACGCCCTCGGCGCGCACCCCGATCGTCATGACAGGTCATAGAGAGGTTCTTCGGCTGACGCAGGACCCCGACGACGCGCGCGTCCTGCTCGTCGACGGCCACGCGATGGCCTACCGCTCGTACTACGCCATCCGCGGTCTCACGGCCCGCGACGGGCGCCCGGTGAACGCGGCGTACGGCTTCCTGCGGGCGATCGTGGCGCTCCTCCGTAGCTACCCGTCGGCACGTGTCGCGGTCGCGTTCGACGCCGGCGGCGAGACGGATCGTCATCGCCTCTATCCGGAGTACAAGGCGACGCGCGACGCGATGCCCGAGGATCTCGCGTCGCAGTTCTCGCTCATCCAACGCCTTCTCGGGCTGCTGGGGATTCCCGTCGTTGCGGAGGAGGGAATCGAGGCGGACGACATCCTCGCGACGCTTGCCGATCGTGAGGCGGCGACCGGTGCCGACGTGCTCATCGTCTCTTCGGACAAGGATCTCGCACAGGTCGTCGGCGATCGCGTCTCCCTCCTCAAGCCCGGAGGGCGCGGCGCCGCGGGGTCGTTCGAGATCGTCGGCCCGGCCGAGGTCGAGGAGCGATACGGCGTCACCCCGGAGCAGATCGTCGATTGGCTCGCCCTTGTGGGAGACAGCTCGGACAACATTCCCGGGGTCCCCGGCGTCGGCGAGAAGACGGCGGCGAAGCTCCTCCGGGCCCACGGGTCGCTCGACGCGATCCTCGCCGACCCCGAGGCGGTCTCGAACGCGAGGCTTCGAGAGCGGCTCGCAGCGCACCGCGACGACGCACAGCTCGCAAGACAGCTGGTGGTCCTCGATCGTCACGTCGAGCTCCCCGTGTCCGGAGAGAGTTGCGTTCTCGGAGACGTCGATCGGGACGGGCTGGGCGCAGAGCTCGCCGCGCTCGGATTCCAGTCACTGCTCGCGGAGATGGATCTCGGGGCGGGGCCCGAGGAGGCGTCGCCGAGCGCCGATCGCGGCGACTACGTGACGGTGCTCTCGCGCGGCGAGCTCGAGTCGCTCGTCGAGGCGATGTCCGCAGCGGATGTGATCTCGCTCGACCTGGAGACGACGGGGCTCGATCCGATGCGCGCGTCGATCGTCGGCATCGCGGTCTCGGTCGCACCTCGCGAGGGGGCGTACATCCCCGTCGGGCACGATGCCCTCGACGCCCCCAAGCAGCTCTCCGTGGACGAGGTCCTGGACGCGATGCGCGACGTCCTGGAGAGCGAGCGCCCCGGGCTGATCGGTCAGAACCTGAAGTACGACCTCCTCATCCTGCGCCGCTATGGGATGTGCCCTCAGGGAGTCCAGTTCGATGCGATGATCGCGTCCCACCTCGCTCATCCCGAGCGCCGCCAGCACAACCTCGAGCAGATCGCCGAGGACGTCCTCGGCTACCGCATGCAGAGCTACGCCGACGTTGCCGGGAAGGACGGCGCGTTTGCCTCCGTCCCGATCGATGAGGCGACGGGATATGCCGCGGAGGATGCGGACATCGTCTCGCGGCTGCGCGATCCGTTGCTGCGTGCAGTGGACGAGGCAGGAGCGACGCGCCTCTTCCACGAAGTGGAGATGCCACTTCTCTCGGTCCTCATGCGCATGGAGGAGGCGGGGATCCTCGTCGACCCGGAGGAGCTCGAGCGTCAGGGGGCGACGCTGCGCGAGCAGCT
>CP070725.1:653038-664606 GCA_020350845.1 Candidatus Bipolaricaulota bacterium | reverse complement strand
TCTGCGGTCGTCCTTTCCAGTGACTTTGCGGACTGTTCGGCTAGATGTCACCTGTAACTCTGCCCGCCTCTGCATCGGCGGGATGACGATGGCTTACAACCCCACGACAGCAACGGATGCAGCCTTACACTGCCGTGGTTTGGGCTCTTCCCGTTTCGCTCGCCACTACTCAGGGAATCTCGGTTGATTTCTTTTCCTCCGGTTACTGAGATGTTTCACTTCGCCGGGTTCGCTGAGCGCGCCTACTTCAGGTTTCAGCGCGCCCTGCCATGGCTTCACCATGGCGGGCACTCCCATTCAGAGATCCCCGGATCAAAGCCTGCTTAGCGGCTCCCCGAGGCTTATCGCAGCTAGCCACGTCCTTCATCGCTTCCGACTGCCAAGGTGTCCACCGTTTGCCCTTACTGCGCTTGTGTGGCACACACTCTATTCACTTGTCAAGGACCGTTCCGTACGCCGTTTCGGCGCACGAAAGTCAATTCTAGCACTCGCCCATCGAGGTGTCAACCGATGCGCGCGTGCTAGACAAGGTCGGAACTATACTATGCCCCTCCTGCCCAGTCAACCCCGGGCGCTCTCCCCGGTCGACGCCTCGATCGAAGGAGACGAGCCCTCTTCAGGAGCGCTTCCCGGCGATCCGCGCCCGATCCTCCCACGCGACGGCAAGGCGATCGAGCTCGGTCAAGGTCAGGGTCTCCCCGCGGCGTTCCCCGTCGATCCCCGCAGCGGAGAGGGCCTCGGCAACGTGTCCCGCCCCACGCGCGGGTTGCAGCGCGGCACGCAACATCTTGCGGCGGCTCCCGTAGAGCGCGCGGACGAGGGCGAAGAACCGCTCCTCGGACGCGGTGAACGCGGGAACCTCCCGCCAGGTCATCCGCCAGAGGAGCGAATCGACCTCGGGCACAGGGCAGAAGCAGTGTCGTGGGACGGCCTGCAGTGCCTCGGGGCACGCGTAGGCTTGGACGAAGACGCCGAGCGCAGATCCTCTCCTGCCTGGACTGTCGAGGATCTTCTGCGCGACCTCTCGCTGCGTCAGAAGGACGGCACCGCGGACGGCCTCACGAGAACGGACGAGCCAGCGAAGGATGTCCGCCGAGATGCGGTAGGGGATGCTCCCGACCACCACCGCCTGTGCTCCGCCGGTGAACGCTGCGATCCGGACATCCCGGATGTCCCCGCGGATCACCTGGATCGACGCACGGTCCGCTGTGGCCGCCGACAGCTCCTCCGCGAGGCGGCCGTCGATCTCGACGGCTACCACACGCGCGGAAACCTCTGCGAGGCCGTGCGTCAACGCACCGAGGCCGGGGCCGATCTCGATGACCGTTTCCGGCTCGAAGCTACGCGCGGCATCCACCATCGCCGCGATCACGTGTTCACAGTGAAGGAAGTTCTGGCCCAGCCGCTTGCTCGGGCGGACGCCGAGCTCCCGCAGCCGACGCGTGATCGCACTACGGTCCGAACCGTTCAAGGATCCACCCGATCACGGCATCGGAAACGCGGGGATCCACCGGCTCCCCGAGATGGCGATAGACGAGATTCGGCTCCTCAGGATGGTGGCGGAGAAGGTGATTGAGTTCCGGGAGGACGAGCGCCGACGCGTCGGCGTTTCCTGCGGCCTGCAGGACGGCGACGATGCGTTCCGCCTCCTCGTAAGGGACCTGCGCGTCGCGGTCTCCGTGAAGCGCAAGAACAGGCTGGGTCACCCCGGCAAGGATCGCCTCGGTGTCCTCGAGGTAATGCTCGCGGAGCCAGGAGAGGCCGAGGGGCGTGTCGAGGAGCGCCGCCGCTTCGCCTTCGGTCATCCACGGCAGCGCCTCACGAATCGCCGCGACGTCGTAGTCCGCCCACTCGCCGACGGACTGCTCGACGAACGCCACGTACTCGTCCTGATGTGCGAGCGACGCCGCGATCTGCGCCTCCTCCGCGCCGGCCGCCCGGAGCAAGGTCTCCACCTGCCAGCGCGTGATCTCGTCGAGTGCGCGCGCTGCCCCGCTGAGGAGCACCACGCCTGCGATGAGTGGATCCTCCTGTGCGAGGATCGCCGCAAGGTACGCCCCCTCGCTGTGACCGACGAGGATCACCCTGGTGGGGTCGGCCTCCGGCTGCGCGCGGAGGACCGCGATCGCTGCGCGCGCGTCTCGTACCAGGTCGTCACGACTCGCCGTGCGCGCATCACCCTCGCTTTCGCCGACGCCACGCTTATCGTAGCGCAGACTGCCAATGCCCGCACCGGAGAACCCACGCGCGAGCTGGCGATAGGCGTCCATCTCCAGCCCGGGCGCGTTGCCGTCGCGATCGATCGGCCCCGACCCGTGGAGGAACAGGACCGCGGGGCCCGGTCCTCGGGGCTCCTCGGAAGGGCTCAGTGTTCCCGCGAGCGTGAGCCCGTCGCTCGAGAACACGACGTCGCGAGAGTCCATCTCCGCGGCGTCATCCTCACCTTCGTCCTCGGCGATGAGCTCGATCCCCTCGGGGTGGCGGTCGACGTCATAGGCGATGCTTCCCTGCGCCTCATTGATCAGGGCAACGAGCCGGCCGTCCTGCGCGATCAGGAGGATCGAGGTATCGCCGATCAGGAGATCGAAGCGCTTCCCCTTCTCGACGGTCTCGCCGGAACGGAACATGACTTGGTTCGGACCGTCGGCCTTCGCCGGCAACGAAAGAAGCGCTTGAGGGATCGCCGCGGTGAACGATCGGTCGAGCGCCTCCACGCGAAGTGCAAGGAGAAGCGCGACGTAGTGGCTGACAAGGTTGTTGTCGAGAAGCGCGATCGGGGCCACGTTCGCGACCTCCGCCGACTGCCGCGACAGCCCGACGCGCACCTCCATCGTGAGCCCGGCGATCCCCATCTGCGCAGAGACAAGCTGGGTTCCCGACGCGGTCTCCGCAGCGAGCTGGTAGGCCACGGGGACGAACCCCAGCCCGTACTGCGTCTGTTGCGCCAGGCGGATCTCCTCACCGGCCACGAAGAGCGTCGCCTGGGAGACCAGCATGTAGCCGTCCGCCGGGTGGAAGAACAGCGTGTACTCCTCGTCGAGGACGACCGCGCCGTTCGTCCGGAGGACGAAGCGGCCGGCATCGATGAGCTCTCCCCCGGCGTCCGCCGTCTGCCCCGCAGGCGATTCGCGCAGAGCGAGCCCGACGAAAACGGCAGCGACCGCACCGGCCACCAGCGCAAGGATGAACAGCAGCTTCGTACTCATCGATCCCTCCTCACAGACGACGGCCTCAGTGTACTCCGCGGGACATTCTCCCGAACGCGCTCGGCGCCGGGCGGAGACTCACTTCCAGCGGGTGAGAATCTGCTCCCGCCGGAAGAGCCTGACGGCGATGGCGAGAACGGCGACGGCGGCGACGATCAGCACGCCTCCCTCGACGCCCACGAGGGCCACGCTCACCAGTGCCTTGCGGGTGCTGTAGATGATCAGCGGGACGATCGGCGGAAGGATGGCGAAGCTCGAGAACTGGTAGGCGGCACGGGCATCGGATGCCCTCGAAGAGACGATCATCGTGATCCCCACCGAGGTCAGGGAGAGGAGCGGGGTCAGCCCGAAGATCGCCGCGAGCCACGGAATCGTGAGCACATGAGGCGGCACCCCGCCGGCGAAGGGGATCGAGAGCCCGAGGAAGAGCCCGAACGATGCCCAGGTGATCACGAGCGCCGGGATCACGCTCGCCAGTGCCTTGCCGAGGAACAGCTCGAGATCCGTAACGGGCGTCGCCAGCAGCGGCTCGAGGCTTTGCTGCTCCTTCTCGCCGACGATCGAGTAGACCGCGATCGCGAGAGGGATCACCGCCGGCAGCACGAGGAAGTACATCAGCGCGGTGTTGAAGAGCGCCGCCTGCGCCCCCGGGATGTCGACGCCTTGCCCTTGGACGATCATGAACAGCGCCGCGCCCACCATGAACGCGGGGAGGAAGAGCGCCCCGAAGAGCACCATCTTGTTGCGCAGCGACTCGCGCCACTCCTTGCGAAGGAGGACGAGGATGTTATGCATCGTGCTCCTCCATCAGATCGAGATAGAGATCCTCGAGGGAGACCCGCAGCTCGTTCACGTAGCGAACCTCCGCGCCGAGCTCGACGAGGCGCCGCACGAGGATCGGATTCTCTCGCTCGGGGTCGCTCAGGCCGACGACGAGGGCATCGTCCGCCCACTCCGTGTCGAGGATGAACGGGAGGTCGAGCGCCCGCTCGAGACCTTGCGGCCGGTCGCCGAAGTGAATCACCGTTCTCCGACCGTACATCCTCTCCTTCAGCTCGGCCGGCTTGCCGAGTGCCACGATGCGCGCTTTGAACAGCTCCACCCGATCACAGAGCCGATCCGCCTCGTCGAGGTTGTGGGTGCACAGGAAGATCGTGCGCTCCTTGGAGCGTAGCGACTCGACGAGTTCTCGAACGCGCCGGGACGCCTCCGGATCGAGGCCTGCCGTCGGCTCGTCGAGGAAGAGCACATCAGGATCGTGGACCAGCGCGCGCGCCAGCGCGAGCTTCTGCCGCATCCCCTTGGACAGGGTCCCCACGAGATCGTCACGACGATCCCAGAGGTCGAACAGCCGAAGGTACCTCTCCACCCGTGAGGACGGATCCGAGACGGCGTGCAATCGGGCGAAGAGGAGTAGGTTGTCCCTTGCGGACAACCGCCGATAGAGCCCCGGCGCCTCCGTCAGCACACCGACGCGTCGGCGGATCGCTCGATTGTCCCGCCCGAGCTGCAACTCACCGATGTGCGCTCCCCCCGCCGTAGGCGCAATGAGTGCAGCGAGCATGCGCACGGTCGTCGTCTTTCCCGCCCCGTTGGGGCCGAGGAAGCCGAAGACCTCGCCGCGCTCGACGACGAGGTCGAGGCCGTCGACAGCGGTCACGGCGCCGAAGCGCCGTGTGAGTCCCTCACTGCGGATCATCGGCGATCCTCGATCCGCGACCGCTCGATCTGCCGACGAAGTCGATCGGTAGACGATTCGGGGACCTCGGCTCGTCCCGCGGGGGCGGCGTCCGTCGGGGATGAGGTCTCGTCGGACTGCGGTCTCCGCGGCACGAGCCCGAGCCGAGACGCAAGGAACCGAAGGTTGAGGGCGATGCCCAGCGGCCAGAGGACGAACAGCCGATCCTCGTCACTCCACCACGGAAGCTTCATCGCTCTTCCATTCGCTCGCGAGGATGCTCATGACCACGGTGTCGTGAAACGTCCCACCGGCGTAGTACGACTCCCGGAGGACGCCTTCGTGTGTGAAGCCGATCTTCTCGTAGACGCGGTGCGCCCGTTCGTTGAACGCGAAGACGCGAAGCCAGATCCTGTGCAGCCCCAGCTGGCGGAAGCCGTGGTCGATGACCAGCCGCCCCGCCTGCGTCCCGTAGCCCTTCCCCCACTCCGTCTTGTCGCCGACGAGCAGACCGAACTCCGCGCTCCGATCGACTCGCTGGATCCCGTGGAGTCCGGCGTTTCCGATGTGACGATCGCCGTCACGGAGGACGATGGCGAGGGAGAACGTCGTGTCGTCCTTGTACTGGCCGAGAAGCCACTCGCGTTCCATCGAACGGCTCATCGGCGTGCGTCGACCGAGGGTCGTGAGGATTTCTCCATCGTTGATCCAGCACAGACAGCGATCGAGATCGCACTCGTCGAGCGGACGGAGGTACAGTCTCTCTCCAACGAGGAACGCTTTCTCCATGGGCAATCCCCCTCGGTCTCTCTCGGCTAGAAGAAGATCGGCTGCAGCGGGAACAGCGACGCGAACACGAGCGCGATCACCGACATCAGCTTGATGAGGATGTCGAGTGAAGGACCCACCGTATCCTTGAGGGGATCGCCGACGGTGTCGCCGGTGACCGCCGCCGCGTGCGCTTCCGAGTTCTTGCCCCCGTAGTGCCCCTCTTCGACGTACTTCTTGGCATTGTCCATCGCGCCGCCCGCGTTCGCGCAGTAGATCGCGAGCTGGATCGCTGACAGTAGCGCGCCGATGAGGAACCCACCCAGGGCATATCGTCCGAAGATCAGGCCGAAAGCGATCGGCGTCACCACGGCGATCATCGCCGGTACGAACATCTTGTTCAGCCCACCGTGCGCCGTGATGGAGATGCAGCGGTTGTAGTCCGGCGTCTCCGACCCGTCGATGATCCCGGGCATCTCCTTGAACTGCCGCCTGACCTCCTGCACGAGGATGTCCGCCGTACGACTCACGCCGCGAATGAGCAGCGCGGAGAAGACGTAAGGGACCATCGCGCCGATCACGAGGCCGGCGATGACAAACGCTCCTACGGGGATCGAAGCGCCACCCATCGGCGCCAGCACCTCGCCGACGATCGGCAGCTGCGGAAGGACGACCTCCTGAGGGACGCTCGCCGCAGACCACATGTACGCCGCGATCAGGCCGAGCGCGGCGAACGCCGCCGATCCGATCGCGAAACCCTTCCCAATGGCTGCTGTGGTGTTGCCGATCGAGTCGAGCTTGTCGGTCCGCTCGCGAACCTCGGGAGGGAGTTCGGACATCGACGAGATCCCGCCGGCGTTGTCGGCGATCGGCCCATAGGTGTCGACGGCCACCGTCATCGCGACGAACGAGAGCATGCCCATCGCGGTGAACGCGACGCCGAGAAGGCCACCGAGCTGGTAGGAGATGATCGTCGCCGCCGCGATCAGGATCACGGGCATGAACGTGCTCATCATCCCCAGCGCCATCCCCTCGGTGACACCCACCGCAGGGCCGGATTGATTCATCTTCGCAAGTTCCCGCGTCGGCCGGAAGCTGGACGAGGTGAAGTACTCGGAGAAGAAGCCGATGCCCACCCCTGCCACGAGGCCGAGGATGACCTCCCAGAAGATGTTCAGCGACAGCGGCGACATCCAGACGATGACGAAGGTGGTGATCGCGGTCAGCAACGCTGCGAGCCGCGTGCCGTTCATGAGCACGCGCTGCATCCCCTCTTGGCGCCGGCTGAAGCGGATGTAGAGAATGGCCAGCAGGCTGGCGACGATCCCCCCACCGACGATGAGCAATGGAGCGACGAGGACCCACCAGTAGTTGCCTTCACTCAGGCCGGCCGTCAGCCCGAGCTTCGCGATCAGCCCCTCGAGACCGAGATTGGCGCGCCCCACGTAGATGTACATCACCATCACCATGACGGAGATGATCGCACCGACGAACGACTCGAGAAGATCGGCTCCCAGGCCGCCGACGTCCCCGACGTTGTCCCCAACGTTGTCTGCGATCGTCGCCGGGTTGCGCGGATCGTCTTCGGGGATCCCCATCTCGACCTTGCCCACCATGTCCGCCGCCATGTCCGCCGCTTTGGTGTAGATCCCCCCACCGACACGATCGAACAGCGCAACGAGCGAAGCGCCCATCGAGTAGGCGCTGACGATCAGCGCCCCACGAATCAGGCTGACCCCGAGAAGGTTGCTCGTCTCGATGACGAGGTTCCCCGGCAGGAACCACCTCCGGAACAACACGAGGACGATCACCAGTCCGATCAGCGCGAGTCCGGCGACGGAGAGACCCATGACACTTCCGCCGGAGAACGCCACATTGAGCGCATCCTTGAACGACTTCCGCGCGGCGTGGGCAGTTCTCGCGTTGGCATGGGTCGCGGCGTTCATCCCGACAAACCCCGCGGCAAGGGAGAGGAGCGCGCCGATCCAGAACGCCACCGCGACCTCCCAGTAGAAGAGGATCCACAGGATCGCCCCGATGACGGCCATCGTGACGAGCATCACCTTGGCCTCCGAGATCATGAAGGTGAACGCCCCCGAGCGGATATACCCCTGGAGCGTCGTCATACGCTCGGAGCCCTGGGCCCTTCTCACCACGGCTCGGTTGAACGAGAACGCTGACGCCAGCGCGAGCACGGAGATCACTGCGGGGATGACGATGAGCACAGACATGGTCGTTCTACGCCCCCTTCACCTTGGATCGTTCGCGCCGCATCGCCCCGATGACCTGCGCGACACCCTCACTCGCCTCTTCCGTAGACGGCTTGCGATTCTACCGCTCGCCGTCGGGCGGTTCAATCGGCGTTCGATCGGGAATGGCGTTGGGGTGACCGCTCGACGCGCAGGTGCGGCGCCCGGCGGGCCGTCGGCCGAGCTTCCCGGCAAGGGTGAGGTCGCGGACAGCTGTCCTGACATCGGACGACAAACGATCGTCGCACCGGCCACACCGGTCCTTACGACAACGCCGTTGCCAACCGTATCCTCACGTCCGCGCGTTCAACAGGACGACGATGCGAAGGAGGATGCAATGAAGAAGGCGCTTTCCGTCGCACTCCTGATCGCGTTGCCCGCACTGCTGTTTGTGGCTGGCACCGCGCAGGAGGAAATTGCGGTGCCTGAGCTGTTCGAGCAAGAGGTTGCCGCGATGGAGGAGGCGTTCGGCGGCCTGCGGGCATTCATGGCCGAGCTGATCGGCGAGGTCAAGGGGAACATGTCCGATATCGACGATCTGCAAGCGAATCTCGCTGCTCTCAGCGACTTCGCAGAGGCGATCGCCATCGAGTTGAAGACCGCCGAAGGGAAGATCGTGGGTCTCCAGGCCGGCGTCGCCGAGCTCGGAGACGGACAGGAGGAGCTCCGTCTGCGAGTCGTAGCGCTCGAGGCGGGTCTCGCCGAGCTCTCCGCGTTCGCCGAGGAGTGCTGCCGACGTCTGGAGGGAATCATCCAGCGTCAACGCGAGGAGCTCGAAGGACTCTTCCTGCGCAACCGCGGGGAGATCGAGGCGATGATCGCCGACCTTGCGCAGCTTGAGGAGCGCTTCAACCACTGGGCGGAGGACTACGCCGCCTTCAAGGAGGCGTTCGCGGCCTTCCAGGAGATCGTCTTCGATGATCTCGCGTCGCTCCACGACGACATCGACGCACTCGCGATCCGGATCCAGCTCCTCGAAGACGAGGATGTGGGCTCGTTCAAGAAGAAGGTGCTCGAGCTCGAGCGCAATCTGGCGGCCCTCTCCATCAAGGTGGACAACAACCGCACCAAGCTTGAGGGCTTCGACCATGCGTTCGCCAGCTTCGCGGCGGACATCGAGCTCAATGCGAGCGGATTGCTCTCCGCAATGAGCCTGATCGAAGACCACGAGGTGCGAATCGCTGCCCTGGAGGACGGTTCTACGGTGGCAGCCCTGCAGGAACAGGTGAACAGCCTGTACTTCCTTGCGATCCTCGGCCTTCTCGCAGGTCTCGGGGCGCTGATCTGGACCTTCCTCGGCAGCAGCTAGGCGCGGGCAAGTTGAGGGGATACTCGTCGGGAGGGGCATTTGCCCCTCCCGTTCGCTTGGCGACCCCGTGGCGATATGCTATACTGCCCGGCCAGTGAGGGGGCCCAATTGAGCAGTCTGGGAACGCGCTTGCAGCGCTTCCGGCTGGAGAACGGGTGGAGTACGCGGGTGGTGGCTAGGAGACTGGGGGTTTCCGCGCCATCGGTAGTGCGTTGGGAACACGGGGCTGTCGTGCCCAACGGCGACAACCGTACGAAGATCGAGCGGTTGCTGGCCGATGGAGCGAGGCCGTCCGGACGTCCCCCTGCGCATCCTCGGATCATCGAGCTCCCGCTGTTTGCCCACCCGACCCGTGGGCGAACGCGAGAGAGCCGATGACGAAGATCAACAAGGTCGAGCTTGCCGGATTCAAGTCCTTCCGCAAGAAGCTGATCGTTCCGTTCTTCGACGGGATGACGGCGATTGTCGGCGAGAACGGCTCCGGCAAATCGAACCTCTTCGACGCCATCAGCTTCGTCATGGGGCGCCGCTCCTCCCAACTGCGGGCCGACCGCCTGGAACACCTGATCTTCAACGGGGGCGATCGCGGCAAGCCGGAGGACGAGGCCACCGTCACCCTCTTCCTCGAGAACCAGGAAAGCGTCTTCGATCGCTTCCTCACCAACGGCGACGGCGCCGCCGAGGTCACGCTCGGTCGAAGGATCACGCGCAAGTCGTCGACCTACTACTTCATGGGCCACCCCTGTCCTCGCTCCCTCATCGACGAGGTGCTCGAAGCGGCGCGCATCGATCCCGACGGGCAGCAGTTGATCGCCCAGGGGACGATCACCGACATCATCCGTCGCAGCCCCTCGCGCCGGCGAGAGATCATCGACGACATCAGCGGCATCGCCGCGTTCGATGAGAAGAAGCGGAAGGCGATCGGCGAGCTCCGAGATGTCAAGTCGAAGCTCAACACGCATCGGGTGATCCTCGCCGAGCGGAAACGTCGCCTGCTCTCCCTCGCAGGGGAGCGCGACGCGGCGCTCGAGTACCAGCGTCTCGCCGACGAGTTGGTGCGGCTCGAGCGATCGATACAGCACCTCCAACGCGAACGGGCGGTCGCCAAGCTGCAGCGCGCGCGCGAGGAACGTGAGGGGATCTCCACACGGATCGCTGAGCTCGAGGCGGAGATCGAGAAGCTCGATCTCGCCGTCGAGAACAAAGAGTGGGAGATCGAGGGCATGCGCGACGAGATCGCGAGCGATGCCCACGTGGGACTCGTGCAAGAGGTCGAGCGGCTGCGCGGCGAGATCCTGCAGAAGCAGTCGGAGATCTCCCACAAGCGCCAGCAGGCGAAGAACCTCCAGGAGATGATCGACGAGATCGCCCGCATCAAGGCCGCGGAGTCGGCGCGCAGCAAGGCCCCGCGAGCCGACGACAGCCGCGCGGTGCAGGCGTTGATCGAGCGCAAGCGTGGTGGCGTCTACGGAACGCTCGCCTCCCTTGCGACGCCCAAGCCCGGTTTCGAGGTCGCTTTCGAAACGGCCGCCGGAGGACACCTCGCGGATATGGTCGTCGACTCCCGCGAGACGGCGATCGACTGCATCAGCCACCTGAAGGAACAGCGCTTGGGAAGGGCCCGCCGTCTCCCGTTGCGGAGGCTGGTCACAGGACGCATGAGCGTCGCCTCGGCGGAAGCGCTGAAGGTCGACGGCGTCGTCGACTACGCGATCAACCTCGTCGAGTTCGACGAGAAGTACCGCCGCGCCTTCGAGTACGTGCTCGGCGACACGATCGTCGCCGACAACCTCGAGGCACTGCGCGACATCGACGGCGTGCGCGCCGTGACTCTCGACGGGGACATCCAGAGCCGGGGAGGGGCACTGACCGGGGGCTGGCGCCCCGGCCGCGGCAGGAAGCGCAAGGCGACCGAGTCGGAGGGCACCGGGACGTCGTTCGACGCAGCGCGAAAGCGGCAGCAGATCACCAAGATTCACCGCGAGATCGAAGAGCTGGAGCAGGAGATCGAGAAGCTCACCGAGACGCTGCGCGAGAAGGAGTCCGAACTCGCGAACCACTAGGAGGAGGAGCACCGGGTCAAGGACCAGAGCGCGACCCGCGGCGACGAGCTCAAGGACCTGCGCGACAAGCGCCGCGAGACCTACCAGGGGCTGGAGAATCTCCGCCGTGTCTTGAGTCGCTACCAGCGTGAGGAGGCCGAAGCCCAGGTCGAGCTCGACGCCCTCGGCGAGGACGACCAGGAGGCATCGTACTACGCCGACGGCTCGCTGCAGGAGCTCGAGCGCCAGATGGAACGCGACCGGCGGCGCATGCGCCGTCTCGAGCCGGTGAACATGCGCGCCATCGAGGAGTACG
>CP070725.1:641916-652938 GCA_020350845.1 Candidatus Bipolaricaulota bacterium | reverse complement strand
GCCTCTACAGCGAAGCGCTCCGCGCGGTCGAGGGCGGGAGTGACCTCCCGAGCCGCTCGGTCCATGTCTGCAAGATCTGCGGCAACACGATCTACGACGGAGCCCCGGAGACCTGCCCCATCTGCGGCGCCCCGAAGGAGAAGTTCTTCGAGATTCAGTAATCGGAATCCGTAGCGGATGAACGATCAGGGCATGCCCTTCGCGGTGTCCCCTGTGTCCTCGCGTCCGCTGGGGAGATCACGATGAGCGAACCGGTTGACCAAGGTGAGTTGCGGGGACGTGCGGCGCGTGTCGTCGCGGACTACGACGCGCCGTACGCCGACCCGCTCCGCGGGAGGTCCGGTGACCGCGTTTCGATCGACCGAGAGAAGAAGACCACGATCGAAGGGTGGCTGTGGTGCACCGATCCTGCGGGACGATCGGGGTGGGTTCCCGAGGCCTATCTGGAGGCCGGTGACCGCGACGGCGCCTTGCGGCGCGACTACGATGCCATCGAGCTCACGGTCCGCGTCGGAGAAGGCCTCGCCGTGCACTACGAGGAGAGCGGCTTCTACTGGGTGACGCATGCGGACGGCAGGCAAGGCTGGGTCCCGACCGAGAGCGTCCGTCTCCTGACCGAGGTCTCCGGCTAGTCGACCGGGCTTTGCTCGCCGATCGGCTCGGCGGACAGGAACTTCGAGAACCAGGCCTCAACCTCGTCCACGGCGCGCTGCGCGTGATGCGCGTGGAATCCGTCCTCTCCGCTGAACTCGTGACCTGTGCCCTCGAGCGCAACGAGCCGTGACTCGACGCCGGCGGCCTCGAGATCCGCGTGGATCGATTCACAGGCCCCGGTGATGAACGGGAAATCGTCCGTTCCGTAGACGATGAGCGTCGGCGGCGCGTCGGCGTCGATGTGCGGTCGGATCGAGTGCGCGGCGAGCACCTCGCGATCCATCTGCAGCGACGGGAGGCTGGCAATCACCTCAGGGAAGCGCTCGGCATCGACCGCGAAGTCGTATCCCGCGGCGTAGTACGTCGCCACGACGGCGACCTCGCATGCCGTCCGCTCCACAGGGTCTTGCGCCGCCCTGTCTCCCCCGTCGCCTGTGACCCCGAGGAAGACTGCGAGGAAGCCGCCTGCGCTTGCCCCCCACAGCCCGATCCGTTGGGGATCGACATCGAACCGCTGGCAGTGGCAGCGCACAAAGCGCACCGCTCGGCGTACGTCGGAGACGATCTCCTCGAGAGTGAACCTCGGACCCGACCCATGGCGCACGTCGATTACCGTAAACCCACGCCCGAGCAGCGGCGCAAAGCTGAACTGCGACAGCAACGGGATCGGCTCGGGGGAGCCGTCTACGGTGAGCTCGTCGGGGGCGAGCGCCCGGTAGCGACAGGGCTCTTCCTCGACGTACTGCGTCAACTTCCCGGACTCGAATCCCCCACTGTTCATGAACAGCACCGCTGCGCCGTTGCGGTTTGCGGGACGGTAGAGATCCATCGTCAGCGCCATCCCCAGCTTCCGCCCATAGACGATGTCCGGTGCGACGACGACCTCGCGCAAACTGCCCTCTCCTGACCCATCCATGATCCGCACGCCTCCTCTCGCGCGAAGACCTGCGATCGCGGCCTCGCACATCGTGAGTAGATTGCGGCAGCGAAGAGGTTCACCCCTCCTGCACAGCACCGCTCTTTCGGGCTTCGGATCGTGCTACACTTCCTGGTTGTCACCCGAAAGGAGCTGCACATGACCGCCTTCGCGCACCGTCACGCTGTCGTCGTTGTGGGTCTCGGCCGTGTCGGCCGCGCCGTGATCGCAGCGCTTCGCGGAGCCTCCGGACTGCATTTCAGAGCAGCGGGCGAGACCTTCTCGATTGTCGGACTGGTCGACAGCCGCGGGGCCGTACTCGATGAAGAGGGCCTTTCCACAGAGAAGGTCGACGAGATCCTCGCCCTGAAGGAACGCGGCGGGACTGCCGCGGAGATCGGCGTCAGCGAGTCGGTGTCCGGGATCGTGCCATCACTTCCCGCGACATCACTCGTCGTCGATGCGACCTCCTCGCATGCGTTGGCTCCGTCCTGGAAGAGCGCTCTCGATCGCGGCTGCGGCGTGGTACTCGCGAACAAGCTCCCGCTCTGTGGCGCTTGGAGTGCCGCGAAGTCGCTGTTTGAGCATCCGCGCCTTCGTCACGAGGCGACGATCGGCGCGGGCCTGCCGATCGTCTCGACCGCACGAAAGCTCCTCGCTACAGGAGCGGGCGTCCACGCCGCGGAAGGCGTCCTGAGCGGCACGTTGTCTTCCATCACTGCAGCGATCGCCGGCGGTGAGCCACTCAGCGAGGCGCTCGAGAAGGCACAGTCGCTCGGATACTCGGAGCATGATCCCCTGGAAGACCTCACGGGTCGCGATGTCTCACGCAAAGCGCTAATCCTCGCTCGAACCCGGGGATGGCCGCTGGAACCCAGTGACGTCGAGACCGAGCCACTGGTCGATCCCTCCTTGACGTCATTCGATGCACTCGCGGCGTCGCTCCCCCGCCTGGATCGGGAGCTTGCGGACCGGTTCCGCAAGGCGCGAGCAGAAGGAATGACACTGCGCTACATCGCAAGGCTCACCCCTCGGGGCGCGACGGCGAGCCTGTGCCCGGTGGTCCCCGACAGCCTGCACGGGACGCTGCGTGGACCATCCTATCTCGTCGCGTTCCACTCCGAGATCTACAAAGCGCCTGTCGTCTTGATCGGCCCAGGTTCCGGTCCTCGAAGGGCCGCTGCAGGTGTGCTCACAGATCTTCTCGACCTTGCCGGAGCGGTGCACTAGATCGCATCCGTCACACCAGGCGGCTCGGCAAAGAGCCGCGCATCTTCGATTCGCGGAAGCCCCGCAACGTACCACGTCAGCCGCTCGATGCTGATGCCTCGGTGTAAGATCTCAAGGCATTCGACCACACTCGTTCGCCGGGCCACCGCCGGTGGACGCGGCAGCAGCAGGAGGTCGCCGTGAGCGTCCCGCGATGCATGAGCACCCAGCACCCGGATAACGTCCACCCGCCATTCTTCGCCGATCATCCCGTCATTCAGGGCGAGGCCGAGATTCGCGAGGCGTACTACGCCTACTCACACCTCGGATGCACTGAGCAGATGTGGGACTTCGAGGGCAAGGAAGTCGATGCTTTCGTGGTCAAGAAGCTCCTCTCCCGGTATGAGCGCTACTTCCGCGAGAATCGCCTCGGAGAGGACGTGTACCTGACGCTGCGCGTTCCCAATCCCCGTGTGGAGACGCTCGAAGCCAAGGTGCTCCTCGAGACCCTGGAAAGCATCCCCAGATCCTATGATGTTGCGAGCACCTTCTACGGGGAGAACGCACCCGTGCCGATCTTCGAAGTCATCCTTCCCATGACGTCCACGGCCGCAGAGGTCGAACGGATCCACCACTACTACAAGGAATTCGTGGGCGGAAAGGAGTCGCAGCGCTGCCACGACGTGACCGTCGGCGAGTGGCTGGGCGCGTTCCACCCGGACACGATTCATGTGATACCACTGATCGAGGAGCGCTCCTATCTCCTGGGGGTCGACGACATCGTGGAGCCGTTCGTGCGCGACAAGGACCTCCCCTATCTGCGCGTCTTCCTCGCGAGAAGCGACCCCGCGCTGAACTACGGCCTGATCAGCGCCGTACTGCTGGTCAAGATCGCCCTCCGCCGGCTGACGGAGCTCGAACAGACAATCGGACTGCCCCTCTATCCTATTCTCGGCGCGGGCTCCGCCCCGTTTCGCGGGAACCTCCGCCCCTCAAGGGTTGCAGATGTGGTGGAGTGTCATCCCTCGGTTCAGACGTTCACAATCCAGTCCGCGTTCAAGTACGACCATCCGGAAGAGGAGGTGCAGGCAGCGCTGACCGTGCTCGGCGAAACGCCGAGACAGGAGGCGCCGGAAGTCGACGTGGCCTTCTGCAACCGAATCATTGACAAGGTCTCCGCACGCTACGCCGAATGTGTCTCCGAGCTCGCGCCGCTGATCAACGAGGTGGCCTCGTATGTACCTCAGCGTAGAGCTCGCAAGCTTCATATCGGTCTGTTCGGGTACTCCCGCAGCCTCGAGGGTCGTGAGGGGATCCACCTTCCGCGCGCGATCCGATTCTGCAGTTCGTTGTACTCCATCGGCGTTCCTCCGGAGATCCTCGGTGTGGGCGCCCTCAGCCCATCCGAACTGCGCGCGCTGAGCGAGCACTATGTGCAGTTGAGTCAGGACATGGAGGACAGCCTGAGCTACCTCTGCGAGGAGAACCTGACGCAGATGCCTCACATCATCCGCGAGGAAGCGGCCGCAGCCAGGGCCGCATTCCGATGCGCGCCTGATCGGGAGCACAGCGAACTGACAAGAGCGATCCTCGAGAGCGTGCACCATCGCGCTGGACAGGAGACCATACCAGAGTTGATCGAGCGTGCGGGAACGCGAAGGAAGTTCCTCGGCTAGGATCTGTCGGCAGCCGCGGAGCCCCGATCTTGCCTTGTCTTGACAGGGCAATGGCTCAGCGCTAGGATGCTCCCCGGCATCGCTACGGTGAGTGCGAAACGGAGGAGCAACTGACGACTGGCGGACGCGGCGGTCACTACGTGGGATTCTGGTTCGGCTAGCGGCGGGCAAGAGCCGCTGGCCCGCCGGCACCGAAAGCCGACACGGCTTTCGGTTTTCGTTTGGTTGGGAGGATCGTGCTTGCGGTCGAGCGTCTGAGCAAGAGCTTCGGTGGACTGCGTGCGGTTGACGGCTGCAGTTTCGAGGTGCAGGAGGGGACGATCACCGGCCTCATCGGCCCCAACGGGGCCGGGAAGACAACCCTGTTCAATCTTCTCACCGGGTTCCTCAGACCCGACTCGGGGCGGGCGACCCTCGAGGGCCAGGACATCACCGGCCTGGCACCGCATCACGTCTTCCGCCGGGGGGTCAGCCGGACCTTCCAGATCCCGCGAGAACTCGGAGGAATGACGGTTGTCGAGAACTTGATGCTCGTCCCGACTCATCAGATGGGCGAGCGGATGTGGAATCCACTCGTGCGCCCGCGCGGGGTCCGCCGCCAGGAGAAGGAAGTCCGCCGGTTGGCACTGGAAGTCCTCGAGTTCCTCGATCTCAGAGATCTGGCAAATGACCTCGCAGTGACTCTCTCAGGTGGCCAGAAGAAGCTCCTCGAGCTTGCGCGCACGATGATGACCAATCCCCGCCTCATTCTTCTCGACGAGCCAGGAGCAGGTGTAAACCGCACGCTCCTCAAGCGACTGGCTAGCGCAATCCGCATCTTGTGTACGGAACGTGAAATGACGTTCCTTCTGATCGAGCACGATATGGACTTCGTCATGCGTCTGTGCACGCCCGTCATCGTGATGAGTGAGGGCCGGGTTCTGATGGCCGGGGACCCCGCGGAGGTCCAGCGCGACCCACGCGTCCTCGACGCCTACCTCGGAGGGCAGTATGTCGCTACTGACGGTTGACCAGATCGTCAGCGGCTACGGCGACATGGAAGTCCTCCACGGCGTCGACCTTCGTGTCGATCCGGGGGAGATCCTCACGATTATCGGGCCCAACGGTGCCGGCAAGTCCACACTCATGAAGACCATCTTCGGAATCCTCACCCCCACGGCGGGAGCGATCGCATTCCAGGATCAGGACATCACCGGGCTCTCCCCGGACCGCGTCGTTCGACTCGGTCTTGCCTACGTCCCCCAAGTAGAGAACGTCTTCCCGTCAATGACCGTTCGCGAAAACCTGGAAATGGGCGCGTTCGTGCTTCGCGGGGATCTTCGAGAGCGCATCTCGCGGGTGACTGAGCTCTTCCCCGTGCTGTCCAAGAGATGGAAGACGCACGTCGGCAACATGAGTGGAGGTGAACGGCAGATGGTGGCGATGGGTCGAGCACTCATGCTTGATCCACAGCTTCTCATGCTTGACGAGCCGTCCGCGGCGCTCGCTCCGAATCTAGCGGCAACGGTCTTCGAGCGGATCGAGGCGATCAATGAGTCTGGGCTGTCGATCCTCATCGTGGAGCAGAACGCCAAGGACTCGTTGCGGCTATCTGATCGGGGATGCGTCCTCGCGGCCGGCTTGAAGTGCTTCGAGGACACCGGCCCGAACATCCTCGCCAACGAAGACATCGGGCGGCTCTACCTGGGGGGGGAGTGAAGTGGAGGTGCTCTCGAGGATCCCGCAGCTGTTGTTCTACGGCCTCGTCTCGGGGAGCATCCTCGCCTTGGGCGGGATCGGAGTCTCTCTCACGTACAGCATCCTGCGGTTCTCCAACTTCGCGCACGGGGACATGATGGCGCTCGGAGCCTATCTCACCCTAGCGCTGATCCCTGTCGCCGGCACCCTGGGGATCCCGAGCGCTGCAATAGGGCCCTTGTCGTTCGGTCCGCGGTTCATCGTCGCCGCCGTCGTCGGGATGGCGTGCACCTTCGTGATTGTCGTAGCCCTGGACCGGCTCATCTTCCGGCGCCTGCGCAAAGCAGGCCGGATCACGCTGATGATCACGACCATCGGCATCGCGCTGAGCATGCGCAATGCGTTGCAGTTCTTCTGGGGGCCGCAGCCGCAGTACTACACGGCAAGGATCCAGTTGGCGATTCAAGTACCTCGCCTCGCGATACGAGTGAAGCCCGATCAGCTGTTCGTGATTTCCGTCGCCGTGCTCCTCGTGGCGCTCCTGCATCTCTTCCTTCGGTATACCAAGACAGGCAAGGCGATGCGTGCGACGTCCGACAATCCGTCGCTGGCACAGGTCACGGGGATCAATACCGAGCGGATCATCCTCTGGACGTGGGTCATCGGCGCCTCGCTGGCGGCGCTCGCAGGAGTACTCGCGGGGGTCGAGAACAAGTTCATCACGCCGGAGCTCGGGTGGCAGATGCTGCTCTCGATCTTCGCTGCCGTGATTCTCGGGGGGATCGGGAACCCTTACGGGGCGATCCTCGGAGGGGTGATCGTCGGCGTCTCCGAAGAAGTGTCTACGGCGTTCATCTCCACGGGATACAAGCCCGCCGTAGCGTTCGGGATCCTTGTCTTGATGCTCCTGATACGGCCGACAGGGCTCCTCGGGAGGCGATCGTAGTGGAGCTCTTCGTAGGCATCATCAACTACCTCGTCTTCTTCGCCATCACCGCGGGAACCTACGGCGTACTCTCCCTCGGGCTGAACCTGCAGTGGGGCTACACAGGGCTCTTCAACATCGGCGTGGCCGCCTTCTACGCCGTCGGGGCATACGCCTCCGCACTCGTCTCCGGACCGCCCCCGGACATGTGGGACGGTCGCTTGGTCGGCGGGTTCGAGCTCCCGTTCATCCTCGGGATTCTGGCTGCCGCACTGGCCGCGGGGATCATCGCCTTCCTGATCGGGATCCCTACCCTCCGTCTACGGGCAGACTACCTGGCGATCGCCACCATCGGCATTGCGGAAACGATCCGCATGGTGCTCAAGAACGAAGCCTGGCTCACGAACGGCGTCTGGGGGTTGCAGCAGCTTCCTTCCCCGTTCTACGACGCGATCCACCGCGGGGCGACCGGGTTCGTCCAGACTCACCCTGATCTCTCTCCGTGGCTTCGCGCACTGGTTCTCAAGGCCTACAACTGGTTCTACTTGTTCCTCGTGATCGCTGCGCTATTCTTGCTCTACCTGTTCCTCAGGCGACTCGCGCAATCGCCGTGGGGTCGAGTGCTGCGCGCGATTCGCGAAGACGAGGTTGTGGCATCCATGTCGGGGAAGAACGTCTTCGCGTTCAAGCTCCAGGCGCTCGTCCTTGGCGCGATGATCATGGGGATCGGCGGGGCATTCTACGCCCACTACGCACGATTCATCTCACCCACGAGCTTCGAACCGTTCTACGGGACCTTCATCGTGTGGGTCATGCTGATCCTGGGCGGCACGGGGAACAACAAGGGCGCGATTCTCGGCGCCTTCGTCGTCTGGGGGACATGGGCCGGGACCGACTTCATCACAGGCTACCTTCCGCTCTCCCCAACCCAGGAGGCGTCCCTTCGGATCATCGTCATCGGGATCCTCCTAGTGTCTATCCTGCTCGTGCGCCCCCAGGGGCTACTGCCTGAGATGCGGCAAAGACGACGCACGCCGAGGACGCCTGAGTAGTACGGGGGAGGCCCGGAGGCCTCCCCCGCCCGAATCACGTCACGCAGCCACCCCGTCCAAGGATGACCTGTGCTTGTTGGCTAGCCGGCCACCTCCATGACCTCGACAACTTCGCATCCTTCGATTCGCCAGATCAGGATGCCACCGCTGACATCTCCCGTATCCTTGAAGTCGACCAGTCCCGACACGCCCTGGTAGTTGATCTCCTTCCCCGCCTCGAGCAGGGCGACGGCCTTGTCCCAGTCGCCGTAGAAGATCTCCTCACCGGGAGCGTTGGCGACGGCACGGAGGTTGTCTCGGATCGCGGTCCCGCTGGTCTCGCCTGCTCGGATCATCGCCAGCGCGATCAGCATGACGGCGTCGTACGCCTGGTAGTTGTAGGGAACCGTGCTTGCCTCGAACGCGGCGTTGAAGTCGGCGTCGAACTCCGCGGTCATGAAGCCGGCTCCAGCGACCGTCCCATAGGCGCCCTCGATCGGTCCGCCTTCCGCTGCGGACGGACATGCCGGTCCGGGAGCGACGCCCTCACCCTTCATCCCGTCGGAGAACAGGATATCTCCTTGGTAGCCGGCTTCGATCGCCTCGACGATCTGCTTGTTGCCGTCGACGGGATAGCTGATCATCACGAGTACGTCTGGAGCTCCGGAGAGGGTGGCGTCGACTTCTCCACGATAGGAAGGCTTATTCTCCTCGTACGCTGTCATGGCAAGGACCGAGCCCCCGATCGACTCGAACGTCGCCTTGAAGGTGTCCGCGAGGCCCTTTCCGTAGTCGTTGTTCACGTAGATTACGGATGCGGTCGAATGGCCGAGCGTCAACGCGAGTCGGCCCATGACCACACCTTGGACCTCGTCAGAGACCACGGTACGGAAGACGTAGTCGTTGTCGTCAAGGGCAGGAATCGACGGCGCCGTCGATGCAGGAGAGATGAGAACGACCTCGGAAGGGATCGTCACACTCGCGACCGCCGTCGTCACGCCGCTCGAGAGCGCACCGACGATGGCCTGGACGCCATCGATCTCCACGAGCTTGCTCGCAGCAGTTCTTCCGACATCGGGAGATGTCGCTGTGTCTTCGAGGATCAGTTCGAGGTCCATTCCCAGCACCCCGCCGGCGGCGTTGATCTGGTCCACGGCAAGCTGTGCACCGTTCGCAATCGGAGGCCCGTACGGTCCCAGCGGACCGGTCAGCGCCATGAGCGAGCCGATCTTGATCGTCTGCGCGGATGCCGCCATGCCAACACCCATCAGCACTATCAACCCAACCATAAGCAGTCGTCGCATCTTCACTACCTCCTGACTCTCTTGGGCTTCCGTGAGGTCCTACACTTCGTCCGCTGACCACCTCCTTTTGCTCTGTTCCTGCTCGCCAAAAGAAAGGACCACAGGCAAATGCCTGTAGTCCGCTTCCGAGTTCCTTCGTGCGCCTACGCTACCTACGCGGGCGCACGGAACCCGGGGTCGAAGTACCAAAAGACAAACTCGACACGAAACGCAAACGTCCGCTGTGCGAGTCCATCCCTGGTCATCGTGGAAGCAGCATAGTCCTGAACAGGAATGTTGTCAAGAGGCGACCGGTTGCGGCCGCGCCTTCGCTCGCCGGGTACACTTGGAACGCCCAAGGAGGTTGCCATGGATCGTCGTTGCGTGGTGCTACTCGTTTGCGTGGTCGTGTCGCTGGGGCTAGTGTTGTGGGGCTGTAGCCGAGCGGAGGAGCCTTCCGCAGACGGTCCGGCGGACGGCGACACGTCCGTGACGCAGCCTCTCGTGGAGGACGCGTCCGTAGCCTCCGACGCGCCCACTGACGAGGAGGCGGCCGCGGCAGGATACGTCGCCTACGTGAACGGTGTGGGGATCCCCGAGGCCACATTCGAGGAAGCCCGGGTTGCGGTGCTCAATCAGTATCAGCAGATCTACGCGCAGTTCGGCATGAGCATCGACGCGATGATGACGGCCGCCCGCGGCCGGCTGTTCGACCTCGCCGTACGCGCGGAAGCGCTCGATCGGACCTTCCTCTACTCGATCTTCGAGCAGGAGGCAGAGCGCCGCGGCCTGGAGATCACGCAGGAGGACGTCGAAGCGGAGTTCGAGGACCAGTACGCAGCCTTCCTCGCCGGTCAAGGGATGACGGACGAGGACTGGGTCCTGCAGCTCGCCGTGCAGGGGACGACGTTCGACGAGTTCAAGGCCGACGTCATGAAGGACATGGAAGCCAAGGTCTTGATGGATGTCGTGCTCGCTGCGGTCGTGGGGACGATCGATCTCGAAGAGGAGCAGCTTGCGTCGTACTTCGAGGAGCACCGCGCGGACTACGCCGAAGAGGAGCAGATCCTCGCCGCGCACATCCTCGTCGAAACGGAGGACGAGGCCGAGCAGATCCTCGCCGAGCTCCGGGACGGGGCCGACTTCGCCGAGCTTGCCCGAGAGCGCTCGATCGATCCCGGAAGCGGAGCCGAAGGAGGCGACCTCGGCTGGTTCGGACGCGGGCGCATGGTCGCGCCGTTCGAGGAGGCGGCGTTCGCACTGGAGATCGGCGAGACGAGCGAGATCGTCGAGTCGAGCTTCGGCTTCCACGTGATTCGGTTGCTCGATCGCCGCGAGGCAACGGACCCCGAGCTCGATGACGTGATCGACCAGGTTCGCGGCGCACTCGAAGAGGAGATCCGGCAGGAGCGCGGGCAGGCGTGGTACACGGAGACCTACGACGCGGCCACATTCGATGTCCGCATGCCGCTCGTCGATGCGCTGCTCACGCAACGTCGCGACAACGACGCGGGGATCGAAGCGTTCGAGCGGATCCGAGACGAGGGGACCTCCGACGATCCATACCTCCCGTTCATCCTCGGCACCCTCTATCAGTCGAGGGCTACCGATCTCGTCGCCGAGCGGGACGGCCTCGACCCCGAGGCCGAGG
>CP070725.1:638596-641816 GCA_020350845.1 Candidatus Bipolaricaulota bacterium | reverse complement strand
CGGAATACATACGGCTGCTGCTCGTACTTCTTAACCAATGCGCCCCTCCGCTGCGGCGAGCTCTGCCGCGATTGTGCGGATCTTCTTCAGATCGAGCTTGCCCGAACCCAGGATGGGCAGCGAATCGATGCGGTGGAAGGCGTGGCGCTTGGGCAACCAGAGCTGCGGCAGCCCGGTGGCCGAGAGTCGGGTGAGAAGTGATTCCACGTCGAGTTGACCAGTGTGTAGAACCATGAGTCGCTCGCCCTTCTTCTCGTCTGGTACTGAGGTGACCGCGCAGACGGGCTCGCTGACGGCGAGGATCTCGTGGATCGCCTCCTCGACGCGTACGTGAGGCACCATCTCACCGCCGATCTTCGAGAACCGCGAAAGCCGATCGGTGATGGTCAGGAATCCCTCCTCGTCCATGCGGGCGATGTCCCCCGTGGAGTACCACCCGTCACGAATGACCTCGGCCGTCATCTCCGGCTTTTCGAGATAGCCGAGCATGACGTTCGGCCCCTTGATCAGCAGTAGTCCTTCTTCGTTGGGGCCCAGAACCTGCCCCGACTCGGGATCCACGATCCGGGCCGCCACCCCCGGGAGAGCACGCCCGATCGAGCCGATGCGATATCCTTCCTGGCGCACCGTCGCCGACTCGTAGTGATGTACGCTCACGGTGGCAACGGGAGACAGCTCGGTACAGCCGTACCCCTCGAGGGGGCGTATGCCGAACCTCTCCTCGAAACGCTCCGCCACTCGCTGGTTGAGCTTCTCCGCTCCGACCAGAACGAAACGCAGCGAGGAGAACTGCTCCTTGGTGCAACGGCGCAAGTAGGACAGCAGAAAGGTCGGCGTGCTGATCAGATGCGTAAGACGGTTCTTCTGCACCGTCTCGCCGATGCCACTCGCATCGAGGGGACTCGGGTGATAGCAAACCCGGACACCGGTCAGCAGCGGATACCAGATCATCGTGGTGAAACCGAACGAATGAAAGAAGGGCAGGATGCCGAGCAGATGGTCCTTTCTCGTCAGGTCCAGGTTCTGATCGAGTCCCTCCACGTTGGAACGAATGTTGCCGTGCGAGAGCATGACACCCTTGGGCTCACCCGTGCTCCCACTGGAGAAGATGATCGTCGCGAGATCCTGGTTCTGTTGGGAGGTGACCAACCCGAATCGGGAGCGGAGAAGCCGCAGCGGTGCGAGCAAACCCCAAGCGCCTGCCCGGAAGATGTCGCTCTTGCGCCACCGCTTGGCGAGGGCGGGGACATCGATCACCTCGCAGGGGAAGGAACACCCGGTCTTGGCGAGGAATTCCGGGCTCGTCCAGACGCGCTGGATCCCGCACTGAGCAATCGCGGACGCGAGCGACTCGGTCGACGACGTGTAGTTCAGGTTCACAGGGATGCGCCAGGCGAACATCACGGCCACGTTCAGAAGTGCGCCGATCGACGTCGGCGGCAAGAGGATGCCGACCCGGTTCTCCGGCCCATCTTCGATTCGCCGGACTTCGGCGGCGAGCAGGAGCGAGACGGCGAGACACTGCCAGAATCGCAACCGCCCGCCGGTGTGGTCCGTCATGATGCGTCGGAAGGCCAGGCGCCTCGCCAAGCGCAGGAAGTCGAGGTGAAGGGCCGCCTGGGCCCGTGCCCGTGTGAGGAACGTTTCGGTCCCGAGCTCTGCCACGGCCGAGCGAACGCAAAAGGCAGTGGTTTTCGCCGGCAACGGAGTTCCGAAGGCGACCGTCACCGGATAGGGGATCCGCCGGGGAATCTTCCAGAGGGTCCGGCCGCCCTGGTAGGAGAAGATGCTCCCCCAAATTCGATCGATGCACACCGGGATGATCGGGGCCTCGCCTCCCCTGCTGATTCGCTCGAGCCCACGCCGAAAGCCGCGGAGCTGTCCCCGCCGGGACGGCCCCTCTTCGGCAAAGACGCAGACCAGGTGGCCACTGTCCAGCGCGTGCCGCGCCCGCAGGAGCGCAGTCCGAATCTGACCGACGGAGTCTCGGCTCGAAACCGGAATCACCCGCAGCATGTGGGCAAAGGGCCGCAGCAGGGGGTGGTCATAGGCGCCGCGCTCCATCAGAAAGGTGATCGGCCGTGAGATCGAGGCGAGGATCAGTAGGGGATCCGCGTGCGACAGGTGGTTCGACACGAGAATCGCGGGGCCTTCCGTCGGCACCCGGTCCTTGTCCACCATGTGAATGCGGTAGAAGGTGTGCGTCAGCACGTAGAGCATGAAACGCATGAAGAAGACGGGGAGGCGGACCCACGTGACGTAGTACGTCCCGGCAAGTGTCAGAACTCCGATCACCAGGAAGATCTGCGCCGAATTGAGCCGGAGCCCCATCCGCATGCCTGCGAGGACAGCCGACGCCAAGGCGATTCCGACCGAGCTCAGCCAGTTCGTCGTCGCGAGCATGCGACCCTTGCTGTCCACCGGGCTCGCCTGCTGAATGTAGGCATTGAGCGGAATGATGAAGAATCCGCTGCTCAGGCCCATCACCACCATCGTGATCAATGTCCCCGTGTACGACGACTGAAGGAAGAAGATCGCGAAGGCGGACAGGCTGATGCCGATCGAGCCGAGCGGCACCAGTCCGAACTCGATACGTTCGCCGGAGGCGATGCCTGCCAGGAAGCTGCCCACTCCGATCCCGAGACCCACGCCCAGCAGAAGTACGCTCGTCTGGGTGCTGCTGATCATCAGCGTTTCCTTGGCGTGCACGACGATGTTGAGCTGGAAGACCGCACCCAGGAACCAGAAGTAGGTCACGCCGAGCATGGTGGCGAGGAGGACCGGCTGCCGCCGGGTCTCGCGCAGATTGCGCCAGACCTCCAGGAGGAAGTTCGGCTCGAACTTCCGACGCGACGGCGACGCAGGGACAGGTGCGATTCGCAGGCTCGTGAGTGTTCCCGCGATCGCGATGGCCACGAAGACGAACGCCGCGTTGTGCGGCGTGGCGGAGAACCAGCCCATGATCTGACCGCCGAGGGCAATCCCCAAGATGATTGCGACGAAGGCCGCCATCTGAAGCACGCCGTTCGCCCAGGAGAGGCGCGCCTCCGAGAACATCTCGGGAAGAATCCCGTACTTGGCAGGGTTGAAAAGGGTCGTCTGTAGACCCATGAGGAAGACCACGACGAGCAAGGGTGTGAAAGTGGATGCGCGAAGGGCCCAGAACACGAGCGCCATCACGGTGATCTCGAGGAGCTTCGTCGCGACAATGACCGTGCGT
>CP070725.1:634898-638496 GCA_020350845.1 Candidatus Bipolaricaulota bacterium | reverse complement strand
GGATCCTGTTCGTCTCCGAGCGCGACGGGAACGCGGAGATCTACGTCATGAACGCGGACGGAACGGCACAGACGCGGATCACAGACGACCCCGCAGAGGATCGCGACCCCTCGTGGAGTCCCGACCGCACGCGCTTCGCCTTCGCCAGCGACCGCGGAGGGAACTTCGACCTTTACACGATGGACGTCGACGGCACGGATCTCGTGCAGCTGACCGACACGGACGAAGACGAGGCGTGGCCCGTCTGGTCCCCCGACGGCTCGGCCGTCGCCTTCATCCGCGGACGCGTCCCCGATGCGTGGTATCAGAACGACGTGATCTTCGTGATCATGGATCAGCCCAGGCTCTACGTCCTCGATCTCGACACCGGCGAGGAGACGCGGCTCGGAAGCAGCATCCAGTCGCTCTACGCCCCGACATGGTCCCCGGACGGGAGTCGGCTCGCCTACCACGAGCTGCGCAGCATCTCCTCCGGAGGATGGGCGCTCACCGCGATCAGTGTGAGGATCGTCGAGGTCGCCACCGGGGATGTGGAGACGATTGCCCAGTCCGCGATCACCGGGCAGCGACTCCTGTTCTACTCCCACCCCGCGTGGTCCCCCGACGGCGAGCGGATTGCGGTGGAGTACGGGGAGCATCGGTTCGCGTCCGGCAGAGCGACGAGATCCCTGTCGACCCTCAGCGCCTCCGGAGGCGACCGGATCTCCCATGCCCGGAGCGACGTTGACCATGAACCCACGGAGGCGAGCTGGGCACCCGACGGCCGATCGCTCGTCTATACGCTGTCCACGGACTACGCGTTTCCGGCGTTCATCTACGTTGTCGGGATCGACGACGCGTCGCCCGTGCAGATCACGAGCAGCGGATTGGACTACGCCCCTGCGTGGAGCGACTAGATCGCGAGCCGGGATCTCCCCTGACCTCTTCTAGGGCGCGGAGATCTCCTCCGGTCGGTTGTTCGGCGCGCGGTCCATGACCACCTCGAGACCGTCGCGCCGGACCGCGGCGGTGTACACGAAGAACGAGATCGCGCCTTCAGGACGGCCGCCGAGGGCGTCCCAGGACACCTCGAAGTAGTCGATCGTGTCGTCGCGCCAGTGCTCGATCCCGGTCCGCGCCGCGGTGACCCCGCGCATCGTGGTCACCCGACGAAGCCCGATCGGTCCCCGCTGCCCGATGGCGAACTCGTAGCCCGCACGTTGCACGGCGGTGAGCGTGAACAGGTAGGGGGAGAACGGGACACGGCCGGGCGTGCCGTCCACATCGACGAAGACGAGGAGCAGTCCGCTTCGCAGCTGATTCGATGCCGGCGGCACTTCGCCCCCGGTTCGCACGACGAAGATCAGGCTCGCCTCCGTCGTGTAGGCACTGACCTCGAGGATGTCCACCCAGTCGCTCCGCGCGAGCGGGATGAGACCATAGATGTCGACGTCGCGGAAGCGATCCGTGAACCGCACGTCGGGCTCCGGGAGCTCATCCACGCTTGCGTACGTCGGTTCGGCAAAGGCCGCCCCTCCGAGCGACACCGCGATCACCCCTGCGCTGAGGAGCGCGAGAAGCATCCCTGCCCGCTGTCGATCCATGCTTTCCTCCTTCTCGTTCGCAGTCCGCTCGTCCGGCAACCGTCATCGTAGGGACACAGAGGACGTCGAGCAACCGCGGACTCGACGGTGGACTTCGAGGCGACACAGGGTCAGCGAAGGCGGCGAGGAGGCAGGGCACTCTGAAGCAGCATTCCCGATGACGAGTCACGCCCTTCTCGGACGTTCGTGCGGGCCCGCTCAGGCGGAGAGCCGCTCCGCCATGAGCGCGCCGATGCGTGCCGGACTGTCGGCCACCGCGGCGCCTGCCTCGCGCAGTGCGGCGATCTTCGCCCCCGCGGTTCCTGCCGACCCGGTGATGATCGCTCCTGCATGCCCCATGCGCCGCCCGGGCGGCGCTGTCTGACCGGCGATGAAGGCGACGACGGGCTTCGCGATCCGCTCCGCGATGAGCGCCGCGGCCTCCTCCTCGGCACTGCCCCCGATCTCGCCGATGAGGATGATCCCCTCCGTCTCGCCGTCATCTTCGAACAGGGCGAGGATCTCGGGGAAGGACAGTCCGATGATCTGGTCGCCGCCGATCCCGACACAGGTCGATTGCCCGATCCCGACGGCGCTCAGCTGATGGACGACCTCGTACGTCAGCGTGCCGCTTCGCGACACGATCCCCACGGGGCCCTCTCGATGGATGTAGCCCGCCATCACGCCGAGCTTGCAGCGCCCGGGACTGATCACCCCCGGCGTGTTCGGACCGATGAGCCTCACGCCGAGGAGATCGACGTAGCGGCGGGCGACGATCATATCGTGCGCAGGGATCCCCTCCGTGAGGCAGACAACCAGTCCCACGCCCGCCTCCGCGGCCTCCATGACGGCGTCGGCCGCGAACCGCGGGGGGACGAAGACGATCGATGCATCGGCCCCGGACGCCGAGACTGCCTCCGAGACCGTGTCGAACACGGGGACGCCCTCCACCGACTGTCCCCCCTTCCCGGGGGTCACGCCGGCAACGATCTTCGTCCCGTAGTCGAGCATCTGCTTCGTGTGGAATCGTCCTTCGTTTCCGGTGATCCCCTGCACGACGGCCTGCGTCTGGGAGCCCACGAGGATGCTCATTCCCCCTCCCCTCCGGCGGCCTCGGCAACCAATGCCGCCGCGTGCTCGAGGTCGCGCGCCGTGCGTACTTCGAGACCGGAACGCTCGAGGATGCCACGCCCCTCGTCGACGTTGGTGCCCTCGAGGCGAACGACCACCGGCACCGAGATCGAGACCTCGGCGGCGGCAGCAGCGATCCCCTCGGCAAGGACGTCGCAGCGCAGGATCCCGCCGAAGATGTTGATGAACACAGCGCGCACGTTCGCATCGTCGAGAAGGATCCGGAAGCCCTCGGCGATCATCTCCTGGCTCGCACCTCCGCCGACATCGAGGAAGTTCGCCGGCGAGGCGCCGACGTGTTGGATCAGATCCATCGTCGCCATCGCTAGGCCCGCACCGTTCACGAGACAGCCCACCGACCCGTCCAGCTTGATGTAGTTCAGACCGCACGCGCGGGCGCGCGCCTCGAGCGGATCCTCGCCTCCGCGCTCGTGAGCGGAGGCGAGCGCCTGTTGCCGGAAGAGCGCGTTGTCGTCGATCGTGACCTTGGCGTCGAGGGCGACCACCTCGCCTCCCGTGGTGAGAACCAGAGGATTGATCTCCGCGAGCAGCGCATCGTGTTTGGAGAACAGCGCGGCGAGCGCGAAGACGATCTTGGAGACGGAGCGTGTCGCGTCGCCCCATCCGAGGGTGCGAGCGAGGCGGTAGACCTGGAACGGGCGCAGCCCCACCGCGGGCTCGATCCAGTCCCGCTCGATCTGCTCCGGCGCCGTTCGCGCGATCTCTTCGATCTCGACGCCGCCGGCGCGGCTCGCGATGAGCACCGGGCGGCGGCGCGCGCGGTCGAGCGCCGCCCCGACATAGGCCTCATAAGCGACGTCCGTCGCGCGCTCCACGAGGACGGCGCCGACGGGCTGTCCGCCCGGTCCCGTCTGCGCGGTGACGAGCGGTCGGTCGAGGAGCCG
>CP070725.1:631868-634798 GCA_020350845.1 Candidatus Bipolaricaulota bacterium | reverse complement strand
TGGAAGCCGTCCGCCAGGAGAAGCTCCACCCCGCTGTGGGGCGCGCCTCCCTCCTGTACGGCACCGGTGGCGACTTCGATCACGGAGCGGAACGGGGAACGCTCCGCCGCCCACCGACGGGTGGCGACGAGTCCGCCTGTGAGGACGACGACGTAGATCAGCAGGACGATCTGCCCGAGATCCGCGGCGATCATGTTGAACGCGGCATGGAGCACGACCCCGACGGCGAGTGCGCCAGCAAGCCACGCCAGTGTACGCCCCCGGCCTCGCGCGAACCGCGCCCGTCCAACGAGCAGCCCGGCGAACGCGCCGAACAGGATGTGACCGGGGAAAGCGCGTGCGAGGACGACAAAGCCCAGGCTCTCACGGAATCTCGCGAGATCCCCCGCGAGCCACGGCAGGCGCGTCGCGCCGAAGATGTACCACAGATCCTCGAGCACGGCGAAGCCGGTGCCGAAGACGGCGAAGTACACCGCGAGGTCGATGGGCTCGATGACCTCCGGGCTTCGCCACCGCCAGACGAGGAGAAGCCCGACGACGAGCTTCAGCCCCTCCTCGATCCCGGCGACGACGAAGGCAGACTCTCCTCCGGCGGCTCCCTCGGTCGCGGGGAGCGCCTGATGAACCAGAAGCACGGGGAGGACCGAGAGCATCCCCGCGGCGAATGCCAGCAGGACGGGCGGCGGCGGAAGACGTCGCCACGGATGGCCGCGATAGAGCACGAAGATGTACGCCAGTGACAGGAAGCTTGCGAGATAGATGCTTCGCACGAAGAGCGTCATCGCAAACCGCAGATCACCCCTTCGCTACGGCCCGGCGAGCAGTGCCGGGCGGAGGAAGAGCACGAAGTACCAGAAGAAGACCGGGAGGGCGAAGAGCAGTCCGTCGATCCTGTCCAGCGCCCCCCCATGGCCGGGGAGGAAGATCCCCGAGTCCTTCACTCCCGCCGCCCGCTTGAGCTTCGACGCGAACAGGTCACCGATTTGGGCAGCGGCGGCAACGAGGATCGCCGCGATGAGCAGGTGGTGGAACTCGCCCCAGAAGACGACCGCCCGCCACAAGGGGCTGATGCTCGCGCCGACCGTGGCCCCGAGCACGGCAAACAGCGTGCCGCCCACGATGCCCTCCCACGTCTTGTTCGGGCTCACCGATGGAAAGGCCTGGTGCCGCCCGAAGAGCCGCCCGGCGAAGAACGCGCCGCTGTCATAGCCCCAAACCATGAGCAGTACGGCTCCGATCGACGCAAGGCCCGCCAGATCGTCGCCGGCCGTCGTGAACGCGTAGAGGCGGTAGACGAAGTGAAGCAGCCAAGGGATGTAGAGAATCCCGAGGCACGCTCCGGAGGCACGCAGAAGCCCGTCTCGCTGAGGCGTGTCCCCGAGATGACGAATCAGCTGTCCGCCGAGCGCGAAGACCACGGCGAGATTCAGGAACTGCCCGTCGGCGACGACCGAAGCGAGCACGAGCACCGGAACCCAGGGCAGGAAGGACCACCGGGAGAGCACAATTCCCGCGGACTCGAGGAGGTGGAGGAACTCCCAGGCGGCGAGGCATGCGACCCCGGCGACGGGGATACCGATCAACCACGGCGCGTCGAACCGCGCCCCGAGCCACAGCAGGCCGAAGATCGCGCCTCCGGCAGACACTCCGCTGAGGATCCTCCGTGCGAGCTTCATTCGCCCCCTTGCGACAGTGCGCCGAAACGTCGCTCCCTGCTGCGGAAGTCCTCGAGGGCGGCACGCAGATCCTCCGGGCCGAAGTCGGGCCAGAGAACGTCCGTGAAGTACAGCTCCGCATAGGCGACCTGCCACAGCATGAAGTTGGACAGCCTGCGCTCCTCTCCTGTGCGGATGACGAGGTCCGGGTCAGGAAGGCCTGACGTGTCGAGCGTCTCGGCGAATCGCTCCTCCGTCAACTCGGCGATTGCCGTCCCGCGGTCCGCGACCGATGTGGCGAGCTCGCGACAGGCACGGACGATCTCCGCTCGACCCCCGTAGTTCAACGCCACGTTCACGACCAGCTTCCGATGCTCGGCCGTCCGTTTCACCGTGTCCTCGATGGTCTCGCGAAGATCCTCCGGCAGACCGGCGAGATCTCCACACACGCGGAGCCGAATCCCCTCTTGCGCCAGTTCGTCGATCCGCTTGGCGATGAAGCGTCGCAGAAGCTCCATGAGGAATCGGACCTCGGCCGCCGGACGGGCCCAGTTCTCCGTCGAGAAGGCGTACAGGCTCACGACGCGAATGCCCGTCTCGCGTGCGATGAAGCGCAGCAACTCCTCCGCCGCCTTGGCGCCCGCCTCATGACCCACCGTTCGCGGAAGCCCGCGCCGCAACGCCCACCGCCCGTTCCCGTCCATGATGATCGCCACGTGGTGCGGATCGCCATCCGGCACGCGAGCCCGCTCAGGGGGAGTCACACGGACCCCCGATCAATGCCGCACGCGCCTCCCCCACCACCGTCAGCGATCCACTGATCACAAGCACATCCTCTTCCCGCAGCCCGCGAAGGGCTACCTCCAGACCTTCCGCGACAGTATGGGACACGGTCACCGACGCGCCAAGCCGTCCCAGCGCCGCAGCGACATCGTCCGCGGGCATCGCACGCTCCGACGACGATTCGGTCGCAATGATCTCGCCGAACGCGGGTGCAAAGGCGTCGGCGATCGCGTCCACATCCTTGTCTGCGAACACCCCCACGAGGAGCCGCCGGTGCCGCGACGAAGCGAGGGCATCCAGGGTGGCAACGAGGGCCGCCGCTCCCGCCGGGTTGTGGGCGGCGTCGAGCAGTATCCACGGGTGTTCGCGAACGACCTCGCCACGTCCCGGCCAACGAACAGCGGCGAGACCGCGACGGATGCTGTCCGCCGTGATCGACCAGCCTTCATCGCGCAAGGCGCCGAGCACCGAGACGGCGACGCCCAGATTGGC
>CP070725.1:623615-631768 GCA_020350845.1 Candidatus Bipolaricaulota bacterium | reverse complement strand
GAGGCGACTCGGCAGGGCCTAGGAGAGGTAGTCGGAGAGATCTCCCTCTGCAGGCAAGCCAATGGACCTCAGGATCTCCGAGAAGCGGGGATCCTCAGTCGCTTCACGAGGCAGCCCACAGCAACGGATGAACAGCAGATTGGGGCAGCGGTCTTCGATGGCTCGATGCATCCACATGAAACCCTCGTCGAGTTCCCCGAGGTGGAAGTGGACCAAAGCGATACCGAGCGCTTGGCGGGCCGTCCCTCGCGGGTATCTCTTCATCTCCTCGATGGCTGCTCGTGCCTTGGCAGATTCCCCCATGTCGGCAAGGACCGCCCCGCGGATGAACAGGACTCCCACAGCGATCTCATTCCGGCTCAGTCGATACGGACCAAAGGACGTCTCCTCGCACTTCCTCAGGTTGCCGAGGGCCGCCTCGTGGTTCCCCAGCATCCACTGGCAGCAAGCAAGCCACCAGTACGCAAAGCGCCAGCGTGGCTTCTCAGCAGCGGAACGCTCGAAGATGTCCAAGGCGAGCTGCGGTTTGCCCATGTGGCAGTAGACTGCCGCAGCGTTCTCTAGCATTGCCAGAGACGGCGGCTCGCCCGAAAGCTCGAGTCCCCTCTCTAGCGTCTTCTCAGCCTCTGCGAAACGGCCCAGTGTCACCAGGATGTCCGCGTAGAGGAAACGGGAGGTGGGTTCCAGAGGATCGTTCTCAATCGCCTTGAGGCACTCCGTTTCCGCACCCTCCCAATCCCAGACGAGCGCCTTCAGCTGGGCAAAACGCAGACGTGCGACGGTGTCCCCTGGAGCCAGCTCAAGGACTTCTTGTGCACTCAGGAGTGCATCCTCTCGTTGCCCGGCATCCGTCTGCAGATCCGCGATCTCAAGAGATGCCGTCGACGAGAGGGGGTCGATCTCACGGGCTCTCAGGATCTCCAGGAGGGCCTCGCCTCGCCGGTCGAGCTGGCTGAGGACCCGTGCCAGCCAGCGGTGGTGCATGGGGTTCCTCGGTGATCGCTCGATCGCTTGGCGGAAGAGGCGTTCCGCACTGCCATGGTCCTTCGAACCAATCCAGGCGACAAGCCCCTGCGAGGCGTATCCTTCTCCAATCCGTGGTGCCATCAGCACGGCCTGCCGTGCCGCTTCCCCCGCCTCAGCCAGGAAAACGTCCGGGACATCGCTGTAGAACCAGAGCAAGCACTTCGCATCTGCAAGTCCTGACGAGGCCAGCGCGAAGCCCGGATCCGCTTCGAGAGCCGCCCTGAAGTACTCGATCGCCCTCTCGAGGGATTCGGCACCCAGCTCGTCGTCAAACGTCAGGTCTCTAGGATGCTCTGTGACAATCTCAAGGAAGTGCCGACCCTTGAGATAGAGGGTGTACGCTTCGAGATTGGCCGTCGGCTCTTCCTCCAATCGCTCCACTTCCTCATCCAACAGCGCTGCCCTCAGCGCCCCAGCCACCTCCTTCGCAATCTCACTCTGGATCGCAAACACATCCCGAAACTCCCGGTCGTACGCCTCCGCCCACAGATGCTCCTCGCTCCCCACATCCACCAGCTGGATCGTGATCCTCAGCTGCTCCCCCGCCTTCCTCACACTCCCCTCAATCAGACTCCCGATGCTCAGCTCCCGACCAATCTGCCCCACCGTCTTCTTCGTCGCCTTGTACGACAGCGATGACGTCTGCGCGATCACCTTCAGATCTCTCACCTTCGACAGCGAGTAGATCAGCTCCTCCGTCATCCCGTCCGCGAAGTACTCGTCCTCAGGATCAGGACTCAGATTCACCAGCGGCAAGACCGCAATCCGCTTCCGATCACGGACCATCTCCTCGACCGGTCCCGCCTTTTCCATCACCGTCTTCCGAAGCGCCTCCGTCTCCGAAGACGGCTCCACATCCAGATCCCTCTTCAGCGCTTCCACTCCACGCTCGTACACCCGCAGCGCTTCCGACCGCTCCCCCGCCGCATGGTGGTACCTCATCAACTGCTGCAGCACCGACTCCCGCGACGGTCGCAGGTCAAACGCCGTGCGGCACGCCATCACCGCCCGGTGTCGGTCCCCCGCGTTCGCATACGCTTCCGCCAGCTTCGTCAGCGCCGTGATGTACCGCTCCTGCCACCCCTCACGCGCCTCCAGCGTCCACTCCTCGTACGGATCCGCTTCCAGGAACGTCCCTCGGTAGAGCGCCACCGCTCCCTCCAGCGCCTCCGTCGACTCCGCGTTCCGTCCCTCACGCAGATGCTTCTCCCCCTCCTCGATCAGCCGCACAAACTCCACCGTGTCGATCCAGCACGCACTCGACAGATCGAAGAAGTAGCCCTGACCTTCGCGACGGATGTACGACGAGTTCACTCCTCGCTTCAGCCCCGGCTCTAACGCACGGCGAAGCTGACTGATCCTGCCAAACAGGTTGCTCCGCGCTCGCTCCGGATCCTCTCCGGCGAACAGCAGGTCCAGGAGTCGATCCTGTGAGAAGACCCGTCCCGGCTCGGTGAGCAGCACCTTCAGCAGCGTCTCCGTCTTGCGACGCCCCCACGCCCCATCAGGGATCGGAGTCCCCTCACGGAGGACCTCGAACCGACCTAGGAGACGGATTCCCAGCACTGCGCCCTCACGGTTCGTTCTCATCGCCCTTGCTGCATGCGAACTGCACCCGCACTTCCACATCCCTCCGCAAGTAGGAAACCCTTCGATTCTAGGTATCGCACCGGATTTGGCAATCGCCGACACGCTCCGGGCTTCCTCATAACGGACCCCTCCGTAAGAAACTCGTAAGGCCATCGGTCTACCCTGTCCCATCCCAAGGGAGAGGAGGGACGCCAAGGAGGGAAGCGTTGTCGAGAGACGCCACGAGCACCCGGGGCATGCTAGGCTTAGTCGTGGTTGCCCGCCGCCGACGGGAGCCCGGCCGCGCCAGACCAGAGCGGTGCGGGATGAGACTGCCCACCGGCTCGATGCCGGAGACGATGGCTCCGGCCTGGAGGGAAAGCTGCTATGCGTCTGACTGCGATTGGAATCCTGGTTTTCGGCATCTTCTGTCTTGGCGTCATGGGCCCTTCTGCCCGGGGCGACGAGCAGATCGTCAACTTCGCGGACTGTCACCTCGCGGAGGCGGTTGCCGGCGTGTTGGGTGTTGGGATCGGGGATCTCACTCCGTCTCGACTCGCCGAACTCACGATCTTGAGCGCCTCGGCACTCGAGATCGAATCCCTGTCAGGCATCGAGCACTGTGTCAACCTCGAGCGCCTGTGGCTCGCGGAGAACAGGCTCTATGACATCCGTCCTCTTGCAGCGTTGACGAAGCTTAACAGCCTCTACCTCTCGGGGAACCGGATCCGCTACATCGGCGCGCTTGGCGAGCTGACACAACTCGATGATCTCGATCTCGGATCGAACGACATCAGCGACATCAGTGCCCTTGCCGAACTGAGCCGGTTGAGGGTCCTGAATCTCGCGGAGAACCGAATCGACGACCTCCATCCGTTGGCCGAGTTGATGCAGCTTTGGCATCTCGACCTCGCGGCAAACGGCATCAGCGACGTCAGTGCCCTTGCAGGACTGACGCAGCTTCACTGGCTCACCCTTGACCACAACGACATCGTGGATGTCGATGCCCTCACGGGGCTGACGCAGCTTGAGGCACTGTACCTCATCAGCAATGAGATCACTGATGTCACTGGTCTCTCCACGCTGACCCAGCTGACCAGCCTGGACCTCGAAGGCAACCGCATCGGCGACCTCAGTCCATTGGCCGGCCTGACACAGCTGCAGGCCCTGGGATTGAGTGGCAATGAAATCAGCGACCTGAGCGCGCTTTCCAAGATGGCACAGCTCGAGCGGCTGAACCTCTCGGGCAGGCAGATCCGCGACATCAGCGCCATCGCGGGGCTCACGCAGCTCAGGTCGCTGTGGATCAGTGATGTCTCGATCGAAGATCTCGACACCCTTGCCGGGCTGAAGCAGTTGACAAGGCTGCACGTCTCGCGCAGTGGGGTCAGCGACATCAGTGGTCTCGCAGAGCTGGCATTGCTCGAGGACCTATGGCTCTACGACAACGGAATCAGCGACATCGGTCCCCTAGCGGGGCTCACAAGGTTGCGGACCCTTTGGCTCTCGCAGAACGAGATCAGCGACATTAGTCCCTTGGCGGAGCTCACAGAGCTCAGACAGCTGCGGCTCACTGGGAACACGATTACTGACATCAGTGCCCTTGCCGAACTGAGCCGGCTGACGGACCTGAATCTCGCGGAGAACCGAGTCAGCGACATCGAAGCCCTCTCCGGGCTGACCCTCATGGAGGATCTCCGCCTCTCCGACAACAAGATCAGCGACATCGGTCCCCTAGCGGGGCTCACAAGGTTGCGGACGCTTTGGCTCTCGCAGAACGAGATCAGCGACATCTCCACCCTACTCCTGCTGCCCGAGATTGAAGCGGTCCACATCGATCACAACCCACACCTGGATCGCTCCGAGGGCTCGCCCGCCCTGGAAGTCATTCGGACCCTGATGGGTCGAGGGGTCATGGTCATGTCCTGGCCGTAGGAGAAAGGAACCGGGGCGGTGCGATGACCGCCCCGGTGCGTCTTGAAGAGGCTAGTCCTGCAGCTCGAAGGTGAGAATCTCGTACGACTCGCCGGCGGACGACATCTTGATCAGTCCTACGCCGTCGACGAACCACTCGTATCGATACTGCTGGCCCGTCTTGTACTCCAGCTTCCACGCGTTCTGGAAGATGATGGCGTCGCTCTCGGGGGCGATGATCGTCTCGCGGAAGAGGATGCGGACGTCGGTCTCGACATCGCCACGGGTGATCGTCCACTCCCCGCCCACCTCGAACGGTCGCGGGTAGACAAGGATCGGTGACGCGTAGAACGTGAGCGTTCCGCCTTCCTCTCGCCCGTACTCGTAGATGCCGTCCTCCTCCCGGTGGAGATACTGGATCTCAATCGGGAAGTCGGCCTGGCTGATCACGAGCTCGAAGCACTCCACGCCGTTGATCACGACAATCTCGTCCGAGATGCGGTACTCGATCTCGCGCATCGGGTGCGCCGTCGGCAGGTGGTCCGCCGTCGCATTGCGGTAGTACCACCAGTTCCCCTCGGTCAACGGGAACGCCTCCGCGCCCATCGCGACGACAGGCACGTTGGGAATCCCGGTCGCCGGGACCCCGTCACCGTCGTCGATCGGATCAGGGATGAGGAACGGCTCGTGGGTCAGGTTGGCGTCGATCAGCTGCTGGCAGCCGGCGAGGGCCAGAAGCGCAAGCGCGGAGAGAACGAGGATCGCACCTGCGCGGCGTCTTCGTGTTCGCGTTCGATTCGTGCTCATCTCGTCCTCCCGGCTACTCCACATGCAGGATGTGGGTCGAGTCACCGAACAGCGCGTACAGCGCCGCCGCCGCGAACGCGAAGCCGATCGGCTCGCGCTCCTCCATGAACCCGATCACGCTTCCCGCGCCCAGGGCGAGGACCGACGCCGTGCGGATCGCGAGTTCGACCTCCTGGGCGGCGACCGTCCTCGGGTCGAGGACCGTCCCCGGGGGGATCTCTCGGATCGACAGGTTGTCGAACGAGACCGAGTGGCCGCGGCCGTCCTGTGTTCCGGCGAACAGCGCGACGTCCCCCTTGCGGAACGAGACCTCACGCGCGGTCAGGATGCGATGGCCGTTGAGGTAGACGACGAACCGGTTCCCGGGGGCGATGATGCGCAAGCGATTGCGCGCCCCCGTTCGATAGCCGATCGCGCGTCGCCATCCGCGCACGGTCTCCCAGACGCCCTCGACGACCTTCACGAAGCGCACGTAGCCGTCCGCTCGGAGGTCGACGGCGAAGAAGTTGTCGTCGTCCTGATAGCGAAGGATCACGCCCTGGTAGTACTGGTCGGTGTAGGAGACGTGCGGCGTGATCTCCACGTCGAGCGCAAAGCGGCCGAGCCCGCAGGCGAACTGCTGCATCAGACGCTGCTCTTCGTCCTCGATGAACAGGTGCAGCTCGCCGTCGAGGTTCTCGATCCGTCCCACCTGGCCGTGCCAGCTCCAATCGCCGCAGTCCACGGGGAAGCTCTCCTCGATGGTGACCGGCAGCGCCTCGAGCGGCTCCCGTCCGGGAAGGGCGCCCGCCGCGTTCAACGGCACCGTGAGCCCGCTCGCGTAGTAGACGCCAAACTCGGAGGCGAGATCGGGCGCGGCGGGCACGTCGAGCCAGTTCCACCAACGCAGCCCCACCTCCGCCAGCACCCAGAAGCCACCGACGCGAACCCCGAGCCCCGCGGTCAGATGGTGGGCGAACCACTCCCCCGCCGCGTAGTACGGCTCAGTGGGCACGGGTAGCGCTTCGCAGTGCAGCCGCGAATAGCCCGCCGTCACGGACAGAGGTTCTCCGTACCACAGCCGCCATCCGAGCTCGTCGAGCCACACGTTGAGCGATCGGTCGGCGAGCGGTGTGGGAGCGTCCGCGATCCACCCCGCCTGCACCGGGTCGAAGCCGTACCACAGGTCCCAGCGGACCGCCCCGTCGGTGAACGAGACGAGGGGTCCCATCGTGACGCTGAACTCGTCGAGCAGCCCGTAGGGGCCGTTCTCATACTGTCCCCACACGTGGCCGAAGCCACCGAGGCCGAACTGCGCCCCGGCCACCACCCACGGCATCGCCGCCGAAACGGTGAGCGCAACGGCCAAGATCAGAAGCCTGTTTCTCATCGTGCTGTCACACCTCCCAGCTCACCGCGCGCGTCCCGCTCGATCTTCGCGAGGCCGCTCCGCAGGGACGAGGTCGGGTCTTGCGATTCGCTGTCTGTCGATTCATCTCTTCGTTCACGGGGTCGCCACCGGCTCCGGATTCCGAACGCGCACGAGCAACGTGTCGCTCGCCTCGGCGCCGTGGGGATCGCTCGCCGTCACCGTGATCTCGACGATGCGCTCCGTGCCCGCGGGGATCACGGGGGCGTGGTAGGCGGGCGTCCTGTCGGTCGGTCGCTCGACCGTTCCGCCCCCGGCGGAGACGGACCACGCGAAGTGCAGGATGTCGCCGTCAGGATCGCTCACCTCGGGCATCAGCTTGAACGACGATCCGGAGAGGACGATCAGATCGTCCCCGAGCTCCGCCCGCGGCCGGCCGTTGTGATCGGAGACGCGCACGGTCATCGTGTCGCTCGCGGTCGCCCCGCAGCGGTCGGTCACAGTGAGCGTCAACTCGATCTCCTCCACCCCGCCACAGGTGACATCGGGCGCCACGTAGACCGGATGGAGCAGCCTCGGGTCCTCGAATCGCCCTCGACCGCAGGCGACGGTCCAGAAGTAGGAGAGGGCGTCGCCGTCCGGATCGGAGGCGTCGCACGTCAGCTGGACACGGGTGCACTCCTCGACCGCGATGTCTTCGCCGGCGTCCGCCGTCGGCGGCCGATTCGGGTTCGTCACGTGGACGATCATCGAGTCCCTCGCCGTCGCGCCGTGGCTGTCGGTCACCGTCAGCGTGAGTGTAATCCTCTCCTCGCCGCCGCACGGGACCACGGGGGTCACGAAGGTCGGGTGAAGGAGCGTCGGATCGTCGAAGGCCCCCTGCCCGCAGTCCACGGTCCACAAGTATGTGAGGGCATCGCCGTCCGGGTCGTCTGCGTCGCACGTGAGAAGGACGCGGGTGCACTGCGGCGCGGTGATGTCTCCCCCGGCGTCCGCCGTCGGCGGGCAGTTCGGGGGAGGGGCACACTCCTCGGGGACCGGCTCGCACTCCACGACGGGCGGTACCACCGGCGGGCACTCGGCCGGCGGCTCAGGAGGCTCGCACTCCAGACCCGGCTCTACAGGAGGAGCGCAGTCGTCGGGCAGCGCGGGAGGCTCACAGTCGGGAACGGGGGCCGGAGGACAGTCCTCCGGCTCGGGAGGAACCGGAAGCACAGGCGGCCACGGGCACTCCATCCCCGGAGGAAGAACGGTCGTCACCCCGGATGCCGTCGGGTACGCGATCCGCGTGGAGAACGGCGGTAGATCGCACGTGTCGTCGCAAACCAGGACGGTCAGGCTGTCGACCGCGGTGACCCCGAAGCGATTGGTCACCGTGAGTGTCAGCTCGACCTCTTCGAACGGGCCGCACGCCTCAGGCGCCCTGTAGACAGGCCGCAGCTGCGTCGGATCGTCGAACGATCCCCGCGCTCCTTCGACCGTCCAGCAG
>CP070725.1:617878-623515 GCA_020350845.1 Candidatus Bipolaricaulota bacterium | reverse complement strand
TCTTGAACGCGCTTCTCAATGCCGTTTCCGGGGCGACCTGGGTATCGGTACACCACGGCGGCGGCGTCGGAATCGGGAAGAGCCTGCACGCGGGGATGGTTGTCGTCGCCGACGGGACCGACGAGGCGGGCGAGCGCCTCGAGCGCGTGCTGACATGCGATCCGGGCACCGGCGTGGTGCGCCACGCCGACGCCGGCTACGAGCGTGCGATCGAGGTTGCGCGCTCCGCGGGGATCGTGATCCCCGGCCTCGAGGGGGAGACGGACCGTGCGCGGTGAGGATGACTCCGTCGGTTCCGCGTACGGCGACCTCCACGTTCACTCCAGCGCGTCGGACGGGACCCAGACGGTGTCTGAGCTCGCGTTGGAGGCGCGCGCGAGCGGCGTCGGGATCCTCGCGCTGACGGATCACGACGCGGTCCCGCCGGAGATCCTTGATCGATGGAGTCGCCTTGACGGGGTCGGATTGCTCGCCGGCGTTGAGGTCAAGGTATCCTTCCACGGAGTCCACGGAGAACTCCTCGGATACGGGATCGATCCTCGTCACGCTTCGCTCAGGGTGCTTCTGGAGGCACGCCAGGAGGAGCGACGGGAACGTCTCCTCGCGATGCGCGCGCTGTGCGCGCAGCACCTGGAACTCGATCCCGAGACGGAGGACGGCGAGCGACTGACCGGTTCGCAGACGATGAGCCTCGGTCGGCCGCACCTTGCGCGCTGGCTCGCGGCCCGCGGCGCCGTCGCGACGGAGCGCGAGGCGTTCGATCTCTACATCGGCAAAGGAAGGCCGTGTCACATCCCGCTCTCCCGACCGCAGGCCGGGGAGGTCGCCGAGGTCCTTCGCGAGGCGGGTGGAGTGATCGCGCTTGCCCACCCGTGTCTGATGCGGGTACCGGATTGGCGGTCGTTCCTCGGGCGTCTGCGCGATGCCGGCGTGGACGCGATCGAGGCCTTCTACCCCTACCTTCACGCGCACACGGACCTCACCATCGATCCTGCGCAGATGCACGCACTCGCGGAGGATGCGGGATTCCTGCTCACGGGGGGGTCGGACCATCACGGTCCGGGCTCGGCCCGAGATACGCTGGGAGAGGTGCGGGTGTTACCACGGCATGTGGCGGCGCTCCTGCGCGCCTGTGGAGTGGGCGGCGGGGACCACGGACGGGGAGGATTGCCGTGAAGATGCGCCTGCTTGCGACCGGGCTCAGCGCAGTGAGCGTGACGCTGGCGGTACTCGTGCTGACGGGATGCGTCGCTCCGTTCGGCGCTCCAGAGGAAGGTCGGATCCCCACGCCCACCTTGGACTTCGATCGCTTCTCGGAGAAATCGCTTCGCCCCGCCGTGCGCGTCGACGAAGCTCCGCTGCGCATCGGCGCATGGTGGTCGTACCGGGATGCGACGGCGGATCACCTGCCGACCTGGCGCCCGGGAGCGGGGCGTGAGGATCGCGTCCTGTGCACCGTGGACGGCGGCGACGGACGGGAGTGCTTCGTCATCAGCACGCGGTATCCCGACGGCAGCGAGGAGACGCGGTATGTCTACCGCGTCGAGGACGGCTGGATCCTCGTGGCCCGGGACGTGGGGAGCGGCGTGGGACGCCTCGAGCCGGCGGCAGCGCTGCTGCGACTTCCGTTCGGCGTCGGGGGATCGCCGTGGCAGTGGAGCTACGATCTCGGTGATCGGGTGATCGATGTCCAGCTCATCTTCAGGGAGATGGTCTCGGTCGTGGGCGGCGTCTTCCCCGAGTGCCAGAAGCTGAAGCTGTGGCGGATGGACGCCGGCGGCTGCTTCTGCCACAGCTCTGCCGAGGCCGAGTTCTTGTGGTATGCGACAGGCTGTGGTCTGGTGAAGTGGGTCACGGGGTCGCGGAGCTACGAGCTCAGCGCATCGAGCTTCACGTCGACGGAGCGAACGCACGTCGTGCATTGGGAAGATCGTGGCGGGACCGTCGTCGCCGATCCCGGGGAGCGACTCTTCGTTCAGCTTCCCGTCGCGTGGGATGCTCCTCATCGCTGGATCGCAACCGTCGATGTCGACGGCGTCCTGATCCTGGACGACGAATCGACGACGCGCGATCTCGACGCCACAGGCGCCCCTCTGGGAGCGTACGGAAGCTACGTCGCCGTGTTCCACGTGGCCGCGGACAGCGCGCACGTCGGGGCGGTGACGCTGCGCCTCGAATACGGGCTTCCCGGCGCGGCCCCCGCCCATGTCTTCGAGACCGAACTCGTGGTTCGCTAGGCCCGAGTGCGGAACCATGTGCCGCCGTTCGTGTATCGTTGGGCGGACGGGTTGATGCGGCAGTCCGTGCCGTCTACTCTACGCCGCTTGGAGGAAGCCGTGAACAGTCGTTGCCTGATCTGCGTCGCCGCCCTGTCGATGCTCGTCGTAGTGCCTGCGTTCGCCGAGGATACGCACGGAGACACGCCACTTGCGGCCTTCCCCGTCGAGGCGAACGGTGGGCTCCTCGATGCGTGCATCGATGTTGCCGGAGACATGGACTTCTTCCTCTTCGAGGCGCAGTCGGGAAGACGGTACATCCTCCAGACACGACGCAGCTCGCCGGAGATGGATACGGTTCTCTACCTGTTCGCCAGCGACGGCCAGACGATCTTGCAGGTCGCCGCGGATTCGGGCGACGACGCGTCGGCGCGGATCGAGTGGCAGAGCCCGCAGTCGGGAACGTACTTCGTGATGGTGCGGCATGCGTTGTCCACCGTCGGAACGGGGTGCTACCAGCTGTCGATCGGTGCCGTCCAAGCCGACGACCACGGCGACACGCCCGTCACCGCGACGCCGCTTCCCTCCACGGGACTCTCGGTCCCCGGCTATATCGAGAGCGCGAGCGATGTGGATGTCTTCCTGTTCGTCGCCGAGGCCGGCTACGACTACGTCGTCGCGGTCACGAATCTCATCGGCGGGGTCCAGCCGACGCTTGCGCTGCTAGCCGCCGACGGGAGCACGGTCCTCGCCACGGCCGCCGCCGACGGGCAGGACGCAGTTCATCTTCGCTGGGCAGCGAGCGAGTCGGCGACGCACTTCCTCGAGATCAGAGGGACAGAGCCGGCGACTGGGGGCTACGACGTCTCCGTCACGCAGGGCGGGTATGCCGACGACCACGGCAACGTCTGGAGTGCGTCGACGCCGGTCTCCGCCGATGGGACGATCGTCGGCGGGCGCATTGATGTCCCCGGAGACGCGGATGTCTTCTCCGTGGACATGAGGGAAGGCGGTCAGTACACCATTCGCGTCGCCGGCCCCGACGGAATCCCCCAGTACACGGCGATTCTCCTCGCGTCGGACGGGATAACGACCGTCGCCTCTTCCGTCCCGACGAGTGCCGGAGCTGCGGGGATCGAGTGGACGGCGCGCGCGGACGCGATCCACTATGTCGAGGTGCGGCATGCGCTCGACGCGGGGACGGGAACGTACTCCGTCTCCGTGCAGTCGGTGCTGCAGCTGACCGTCGTCGGCCACTTCAATCCCCAGGGCGGATACACCCTCGACGTGGCCGTCGTCGGCGAGAACGCCTACCTGATCGTCGGCTCCAAGGGCTTGTTGGTCGTGGATGTCTCCGATCCCGCCGATCCGCTGGAGATCGGTTCGCACAGCACCCCGGGCTACAGCCAGGCGCTCGCCGCTGTGGGCCGTAGACTGGTCATGGCGAATCGCGGCGACGGGATCTCGATCCTCGACATCTCGGATCCCTCCCGGCCGCACGAGCTCGGGCGCTATGACACGATGGGCTCGGCGCAGGATGTTGCCGTCGACGGCTCGCTCGCCTATGTCGCCGATCAGCGTGGCGGGCTTCTGATCGTGGACATCTCGTCGCCGTCGCATCCATCACTGGTGGGATCGTTGACGACGCGCGGATACGCTGAGGGCGTCGCCGTTGAGGGTCAGGTCGCGTACGTCGCGACGGGCGACGTCGGCGTTGAGGTGATCGACATCTCCGATCCGTCGCGCCCGCGCGGGATCAGCGAGCTCGATCTTCCGGGAGAGGCTCACGCCGTCGTTGCCTATGGCGACACGATCTACCTCGCCGCCGGCTATCGCGGGGTTCGCGTGATCGATGTGTCGGATCCGACCGCGCCGTCCGAGATCACCTCTCTGATCACGGACGGGGAAGCACACGGTCTGTTCCTCGGCGGAAGCTACCTCTACGTCGCGGACTACACCGAGGGACTGGCGGTGCTCTCACTCGCCGATCCGAGGGCGCCGCAGCCCGTCGCGCGGGTCGACACGCCGGGGTATGCGGTCGCCGTCTACGTCACCGACGGACAGGCGTTCGTCGCCGATCGGGAGTCCGGTCTGCGCATCATCGAACTGCTTCCGTAGCCGTGGGGCAGGGCGTCGCCCCACCCCACGGAGCTACGGTTACTGCGGCCGAGGCAGTGTCAACTCTACCGGGACCGTCTCCGAGCGGTCCGTCCCGTTCCCGCTGAGGCTGTTGTCATAGCCGGCGAGAAGCGACAGTGCATCGGCGTAGATCCCGAAGCCCACGTTGTTCAGGATCTCACTGCCGCGCAGCGAGCCGAGCGAATCCTCGAAGTGGAGGCCGTCCTGAGCGTTCCCCGAGATCGTCGAATTGTAGAGGGAGAGCACGGACTGTCCGACGAGCTTCATCCCGTGTTCCCGGTTCCCGGACACGGTCGATAGGCGCACCGAGGCCGACGACGTGTCGAGAGAGATCCCTACGGCAGCGTTGTCGGAAACGATCGCCTCGATCGCCATCAGGGCGGATCGTTGGGCGAGGAGCACGCCGCTGCTGCTGTTCGCCTTGACCTCCGCGCCGAGAAGGGCCGCCACGGAACTCGTGAGCGAGATGCCGCCCAATGTGTTCCCGGTGATGATCGCCTTGGACGCCATCAGCGCCGTGTGATCCACAGCCTCGATCCCCCAGCCTGCGTGTCCGCTGATGGTGCTCTCGGAGACCGATGCCGGGGAGTTGTCGAGGTAGATGCCCGTTGTCGGGTGGTCCGTCACGCTGGAGCGCACGACCGTCACCGTTGCGTTGTCGGTACGGATCGCGATGTCGCCGTTCTGTGTGATCTGGGAGCCGTTCATCACGACGGCGGAGCTGTTCGTCAGATCCAGCCCGTGGCGGTCGTTGTCGGAGATCGTGCTATCGGAGATCGTCGCCTGGGAGTCGAGCGCGACGACGGCCGAGCCGTTGTTGTTGGAGACCAGGCTTCCCTCCAGCTCGAGCGACGCGCGATCGAGCTTGATTCCGTCTGTCGGATGGCCGGAGAGCGTCGAGTCACCGAGCGACACTGTTGATGTCACCGCTTCGACGCCGGCGCCTCCGTTGTCCCTGATCTGGGAGCTGGTGATGTCGGCGCGCGAATCGACGAGGGAGAGCCCGACTCCCTGCTGATCCGCGATGAGCGTTCCGGCAACAGTCAACGTCCCCTGATCGGCGATCACCGCGCGTGCGTTGTTCTCCTTGATTTCGCAGTCCTGGAGGTCGACCGCACTCGCGTGGATGTCGATCGCGTCGCCCGGGTGCCCGGTGACGGTGGTGCCAAGAAGCGCAATCCGCGATCGCAGGACGGCGCGGACGGCAGACTGCCCGTTGGCCGAGATCGAGCACGTCGACGCGGTCACGGAGCTTGCCGATGCCTCGATCGCGTTGCCGTCG
>CP070725.1:613600-617778 GCA_020350845.1 Candidatus Bipolaricaulota bacterium | reverse complement strand
TTGGCGTGCAGCACCCGGTTCTCGTAGTCCTTCAGCTCCGGAGTGATGTAGCGTTCGCAGTTCTTAAGGGTTTGTTTGCGAATGTAACTTGCAGGTACCTTGGCGGCATGAGTGTTGGTGACTTCGATGTAATAGCCGAAGACACGGTTGTAGCCGACCTTGAGCGACGGGATGCCGGTACGCTCCTTCTCCCGTGCCTCGAGCGCGGCGATCCGGTCGCGCAGCGACCGCCCCTTGGCCCGGAGCCGATCGAGCTCGTCGTCGAAGCCGTCACGGATGACCCCGCCGTCGCGCACATCGGCCGGAGGCTGCTCGACGAGCATCCCCGCCAACGGGGTGCACAGCGACGGAAGGTCGGCCTCGTCGATCTCCCGGCGGACGGCCGCGAGCGCCGCCGGGATCTCCTCCTCCCTGCCGTCCCACGGAGCCCGAACGGCGGCCGCGACGCGCGGGATCGCCGCCAGGGTTCGCTCCAACTGGAGGAGCTGCGGAGGGGCCATGCGACGGCTGCCGAGCCGCCCGACGAGACGCTCCAGGTCGTGGATCTCCTTGAGGTCCGCGCGCAGCTCCTGGCGCAGCATCGGACGTTCGTGAAGCGCCGCGACGGCGTCGAGGCGGGACTCGATGACCGCCACATCGGTCGACGGCGCGAGGATCCAACGGCGCAGCAGGCGCCTTCCCATCGGAGTCGTCGTCCCGTTGAGGGCGCCCAGGAGCGTTCCCCTTCGGGCGCCGTCACGGAGTGTTGCGACGAGTTCGAGACTGGCGATCGTGAATGCGTCGAGTTCCATCTGCCGCTCAATCTCGTAGCGCTCCGGCGGACGGATGTGGGGCAGGAGCGTCCTCTGGGTTTCCTCGACATACTCGAGCACGGCGCCGGCGGCGCGCAGCGCGTCCTCCGAGAAGCCCAGCGCCTTCGGCTCGACGCGAGAGGCGTCGTACTCCTCGCGCGTACGCGTCGTGATCGAGACTCCCTCGAACCGGGCCGACAACGCCTCCGATCCCTCCGGAAGGAGGAGCTCGCTCGGGGCACGTCGCGCGAGCTCGGCGGCGAGTGACGCCCGGTCGGCGGCGGTCGTGCACGAGAACTCCCCGGTGGAGACGTCGAGCAGCGCGAGCCCGAACGGGCCCTCGATCGACGCGGGGAAGACGGACGCGAGGTAGTTGTTCTCCCCCGCATCGAGGAGGCTCTCCTCGATCGCCGTTCCCGGGGTTACCACGCGGACGACCTCGCGCTTGACGAGTCCCGACGCCTTGCGCGCGTCCTCCACCTGCCGGCAGACGGCCACCTTGTACCCGCGCCGGAGCAGGCCATTGATGTAGGTCTCCCCGCGGCGAACGGGGACGCCGGCCATCGGATGACCGTTGCGCTGGGTGAGCACGACGTCCATCTCGCGTGCGAGGACCTCGGCGTCGTCGAAGAACGCCTCGTAGAAGTCGCCGAGATGGAAGAAGAGGATCGCGTCCGGATGATCGGCCTTGATCCGCCAGTACTGGTCCATCATCGGCGTCCGCTCGGGCATGATGGTGTTCAGTATAGAAGGGCGTTTCCGAAGCTGCAATGTGGGTCGTCGTTGGACCGTGAGGGTGCCGCACCGGATCGGCGGGCACGACCCGCACGGAGACATCTGTCCTCATGGCTGCGGACTAGAGTCCCGTTCCCTTGGCTATCCGTCGATCACCCTTGGCTGTGCGGGAACCTCTGGGGTTCACCGAGGAGTGGCCTATTGACACCGAGGGGCTATGGGTGTATAGTGCACGCGGATAGACAACGGAGACAGGATCCCGAAAAGGGCAAACCCATCGCGAGGTGGGGGCGCAAAGCTTACGGACCTAGGGCGATCCGTTCACAGGTGGCCGAGCTGCCGGGAGTACCCGCGGCTCGGCTTTGTGCTTCTCGCAAGCGGCTGCGGACGAGAACAAAAGGGGAGAGATGCAGACGACGATCTACTACAGCGATGCCGATGCCTACCTGATGGAACAGGTAGACATGAAAGGGCGTCGCGAGCGAAAGAGTCGCAGCGCGGTGATCCTCTCCATCCTCGAGGAGTTCTTCGAGCGGGACAAGCGAATCGGTGAGATCCTGCTCGACATGGGCGCGGTATCCCACAAGGACCTTGCCGCCAGTCTTGAGATGCAGGCCGACAAGCACGCCGGCAAGCGGCTCGGCGAGATCCTTCTCGAGGAGAAGATGGTCTCCAAGGAGGCCGTGGAGCGAGCTCTTCTCATCCAGGGGCGCAACAACGGCGCGTACCTTGGGAACGACGAGAAATAGGGACGCTCTGCGGATGCTGAACTTGCTCGTGTCAGGACGAAGCTTGGTGTGTGGCTGCAACGGCAAACTGCCCGTGAGGGCAGGACGCAAAGCCGCGAACCTCACTGAGGTAGTCGGGCTGCCAGCCTCTTATTCGAGGAGGCAGCATGCCCGGTCTCGAGTGGGGACGCGGATCTGATTCTTCGGCGCACTCGCGCCAACCCTATCGGACTTCCAGTCTAGCCACGGGCCCCCCGTCAGAACGGCGGGCAGGTCCGTTGCCTTTGCTTCGGCGGCGATGGCCAGTCGTCGTTTCCAGGCGGCATCGAGGGGGGCGGGAGGGATGCAGGATGTGCTTCACGAGGTCGATAAGGCGGAAGAAGGACCCCTTCTATAGCGATTCCGGGTACCAGGGAGGTAGTGGGATGACGAGCGGCGGAGCGAGGAACGGGCAACGGCGACGAATCGGTGTGACGCTGTTGGCCGTCGGGGTTCTGTTGGGCGTCTTCGCGTGGACGGGGTTCGGCGCTCCGTCCGAGTACGCGATCGACTCCTGGACGGTAGTATCGAACGGGCTCTACGTCACGATCAGCGGCACCGGTCACGGATCGAATACTGTGGGTAACCCGGGTCAACACAACGTCGAGATGGACTGGGGGGACGGCATCGTCCTCACTTGCGATGCGCAACTGGATCCGATCACGGACGAGCCGCTCAGTGGCACCTTCACGTACCCTATCGGGGACCCGGATCCGACCGGAACCGTTACGTGGACATGGACGGCCCTGGGAGGCAACAAGTACAACTACACGGTCAGCTTCTCCTTCGAACACACGTACAACCCTGTGAACGTTCTCGGAGAAGGCTATATCGCCCATGGCCATTCACAAAGCGTCGGACAGGAGTCTGACCTCGCATCCATCACCCTTGCGGTCGACTTCATCGAAGTCCTTCAGAGCGGACTTCCCGCTGACAGTGATGGAACGTTCACGATTGTGTCCGATGACCCGAACAGCGTCATCGCTCCCGGGCCGGTAGGAGGGGCGTACTACTACAACGTCCAGTTCGCCATTCTGACCGAGGTCCCCGGTACCACTCCCTCATACCCGAACATCACCGTCGATGGCGAGGACACGCCCTCGGTGGGCAGCATCCTGTATACGCTCGATCATTGGGAGCGCAGCTGGCTGGCGGGTAGCTGGGCCGATCCGATGACGTTCACGCTGCAGGCGGGGAGTGAGTCGGTCACTGCGTTCTACCTCACGGAGAACCGACCTCCTGTTGCTGCTGACGACTCCTACATCACGTGCCATGATACGGTGCTCACGGTGTCCGCTCCCGGTGTGCTCGGCAACGACACGGATCCCGACGGCGATCCGCTGCAGGCGATCAACGCGTCCACTCCTTCGTACGGATCCCTGACGCTGAACACCGACGGCTCGTTCGTCTACACGCCGAACACCAGTCATAGCGGGGCCGATAGCTTCACGTACGACGCCTCCGACGGCTCCCTGACGGACCAGGCGACGGTCACGATCACGACCACCGCGGCGATCAATCCGTCGATTGCCGTCACCGTGGATCAGTGCACGGGCTACGTCACGCTGACGGCGAGCGCCGATCATGCGGTGGACTTCGCCTATTCCGGCCTCCCCGCGGGGATGACCGACCATGGTGACGGGACCGCGACGGGAACCGTCGCTGCTGGGACCTACACCGGGATCACGGTTACCGCAACGGATCTCTTCTACCCCTACTGCGAAGAGACCGCGACGACGGGGTTCACGGTGAACAACCTGTTGATTGTGACGTTGACGCTGGAGTCGACCGACCACTGCAACGGGATTGTGTACTTCAGTGCGTTGGCCGAGGGTGGCGACGGGAGCTACACGTATCTGTGGCCTGACGGTAGTGGTGGGACGAG
>CP070725.1:610452-613500 GCA_020350845.1 Candidatus Bipolaricaulota bacterium | reverse complement strand
AGGTAGGCACGGTAGAACCTTTCATCAGGCGACTCCTCCCGCAGGCTTCCGCTCGAGAGATCGACGTAGAGAACCTTGCCGCAGATGCCGTCCGCCACAGCTCCTCCTTCACGTGGTGATGGGTTCGGGGCCTCGGGGCAGTGCCGCGCAACCGCGCGATTGTACGCCGCGAAGCGGATCAGCGCCCGCTGTCACGGCGCGGGAGGAGTGCGCGCAGGCTCCCTCCCGAACGGACGCCCTCGAACGCGATCCCGTAGGCCGCCTGCAGCCAGTCGTCGTTGAGCGCGGCCTCCGGAGACCGGGACGGGGTGGTCTTGCCGGCGATGAGGAAGGTGACCTCATCGCCAAACAGCAAGGCGTTATTCGGGTGATGGGAGGTCACCACCAGCGCGAGGCCGCCCCGTGCGAGGGCGGTCAACGTAGTCAGCACGCGGTGCTGATAGGCGGGATCGAGGTGGGCGTCGGGCTCGTCGAGGAGGAGGTTCCGCGCCCCTTGCGCGAGGCCGCGGGCGATGAGCGCGAGCTGACGCTCGCCGCCGCTGATGGCGTCGTACCGGCGCTCCGCAAGCTCTGCGATCCCCACGTCCGCGAGGGCGTCCCGGACGGCGCCCCAGTCCTTCTTCGCGGGGTGAGAGAAGAACGCGAGCTGGGACGCCCGCCCCATGACCACCACCTCGGCGACCTTGTAGCCCGTGAGCGGGACGTCTCCCTGCGGGACCATCGCCAAGCGATGCGCACGGCCGCGCGGCCCGAGGCTCTGCGCGGCGACGTCGTCGATCAGGATCTCCCCGGTCCACGGTGAGAGCACGCCCGCGATCAGGCGCAGGAGCGTGCTCTTCCCACTGCCGTTGGCGCCGAGGATGTACATCTGTCGGCCGTCGTCGACGGAGAGATCGGCGCGGTGGAGCAGGGGACGGCCGCCGCGGTAGGCGAAGCTCACCCCACGAACCTCGAGGCTCATCGTGTCGCCCCTCGACGCCGCAGCGTCGCCCCGAGGACGACGAGGAAGCCGGGGACGCCCACCGCTCCGGTGAGCACCCCCAGCGGGAGCTCCGCGGCGAGGGCGGTGCGGGCGACGCCGTCGAGGAGGAGAACGGCGCACGCTCCGAGTGAGATCGCAGCGGGAAGCATGCGGCGGTGCTCGACGCCGACCGCGGCGCGGGCGATGTGCGGCGCGATCAGGCCGACCCAGCCGATGATCCCGCTCACGGAAACGGAGACCGCGACAAGGATCGTTGCCAGCAGCAGGGCCGCCGTGCGCAACGTGCGAATCGGCACCCCGAGCGCGAGCGCTCCGTGGGCGTCAAGGGCAAGGAGATTCAGCCGCCAACGGGCGAGGATCAGGAGCGGCAGGATCGTTCCGCTGGCCACGAGCAGCGGAGGGAGGTCGCTCCAGCGGACGCCGCTCAGGCTTCCCAGCGTCCAGTAGGTGATCGCGGGAAGCGCGTCGAGCGGGTCGGCGACGTACTTGGCGAGGCCGAGCAGGGCGCTGAACAGCGCACTGACGAGAATCCCTGCGACGACGAGAACGAGCGTCGATGCGCCGTAGCGCCACCCGACGAGGACGACGAGGCCGATCGCGATCAGAGCGAAGCCGAGCGCGGACCACTGGGTCACGACAGGGCCCGCCGAGGCGAGGAGTGCGAGCGCGGCACCGAACGCCGCGCCGGAGCTCACGCCGAGGATGCGCGCATCGACGAGCGGGTTGTGGAACAGCGTCTGGAAGATCGCTCCGCTGGCGGCGAGATTCGCGCCGATGCACATCGCCGCGAGCGCGCGCGGTAGGCGCACCCGCAGGATCAGCGAGCGAACGACATCCGACGCCTCTCCGGTGCCGACCAGGACGTCGACCACGGTGCCCGGGGAGACGCCGTAGCGGCCGACGAACAGTGCCGCAAGGAGGAGCGCCGGGGGAATCAGCAGCAGCCATCCCGCCGACGGCCGCCGTCTGCCCGTCATGGCGCGCACAGTCGATCGAGCTCTGCTTCCGTGACGTGGTAGGCGTAGTGCGCCGCGTAGAAGCGGAGGACCTCGTCACGCAGGTCGATCGGCACGCGCCCCGGATGGAGTCGCTCGGCGAGCCAGAGAATGCCGAGGAACGAGTCGGGCACAGGTGTGTCCCACGGGGCGAAGAGCCTCTCCATGCGATGTACGCGACGCTCGCGGACTGCGGAGAGCGCTGCCCACTCCGGATCCTGAAGGAGGTCTTCCGCGGAGAACGACGCGTAGGACGGAAGGATGATCACCTCGGGGTCCCACGCGTAGATCTGCTCGAGGCTGACCTCCGCCCAGTACCCGGACAGGGCACGGGCGACCGCGCGGCCTCCCGCGGCGTCGATGAGGTGTGTCTGATACATCTCGCCGGTGGCGACGAGCTGCGGCGAGGATCCGAGGAAGAGCACGCGCGGAAGATCGTCCTCCTCTTCGATCGCCGCGCGCACCGCCGCTACAGCGGTGAGATACTCCGCGGCAAGCGACTCCGCGCGACGTTCGGCCTCCTCTCCGAGAGGCGGCGCGACGAGCCGGAGAGCATCGACGAGGGCGTCGGGGCTCTCTACCGCGAGACGGGTGACGCGAAGCCCGATCTCCTCGGCGAGCTCGGCGAACGCGGCATGGCGGACGGCGTCGACGAGGATCCAGTCGGGGGCGAGCGCCGCGATCTCCTCGAGGTTCGGCGCTCCTGCCGCGTGCTTCGTGCCAAGCTCGGGGTCGAGCCGCCGGAGCGCCTCCGGCGCGGCGTCGAGGGTACGCACGCCGATGTACCACGCACGAAGAAGGTGGTCGCCGGCTCCGAGGGCGTAGGCGTAGTAGGTCGCCATCGCGTAGGCGGTGACGATGCGCTCGACGGGGAGTTCGAGCGTCACCGACTGCCCGGTCGTGTCGACGACCGTGACCTCGGGAAGATCGGCCGCGACCGCCGCCGCGGCAACGACGACGAGGACCGCGCAGCGGACCGTGTGACGCCTCATCCGTCGACCCTTCCCGCCGACACGGCGAGCAGCGCGTCGGCCCAGTCGATCGCCCCCTGGATCTGGCGCCGGCGATAGT
>CP070725.1:605582-610352 GCA_020350845.1 Candidatus Bipolaricaulota bacterium | reverse complement strand
CCGCACAGGCCTCAAGCCGCCTCCCAACCCTGGCAGCTCGGCCGACCCGCGGGTCCCGCAGCTTCGTGCCCCCACCTCGCGATGGGTTTACCCTGTGCAGGGTTCCTTATTGGTGCTCAGTTCAACTGTACCCGCTTGGGTTCTCCTGTCAAGTAGGGAGTCCCCGGTCCCGGGCGACGCGGCTCGTCCGTTGGCCGCCGTTGCCGACCGACGACGGCTGCAGTGGAGGCGCGGAGCGAAGGTGTCAGGCCATCATGCGTGCCCTTGACAGCAGAGATGGTGGCCGTACACTTCCGCGTTCTTCGCGTCGCAAAGCGGCCCTCGCGGGGCGTGCGGGAGTAGATGATGGCGAGATCACTCAGGTCCTGGTGGACGGATGCGGAGCCGTGGTTCGCCGCTGTCGGCTTGGCGAACACTGCCATGGGGACGTCGTCCGTGCTCATTCCGCTGATGCTGGCGCGGGTTCTCGATCGTTCCGTCGGGGATCTGGGGTGGCTTGCTGCGTTGGTGAGCCTGATGGGCGTCGCCGGCAGCCTCGTATGGGGGCGCCTCTCCGATGCGGCTCATCGCAGGAAGCCGTTCATCCTCGCAAGCTACGCCGCCGTCTGTATCGCGCACGCTGCGCTTGCCTTCGTCGGCTCGTTCGCGGAGATGCTCGTCCTCAACATGGCGCTCAACCTCCTCTGGGTGGCGAACGCGTCGGTCACGGTGCTTGTCGTCATCGAGAACCGCGCCGAGCCTCTGTGGGAGGCCAAGATCGGGAAGCTCAACCAGATCGGGGCGCTCGGGTGGGTCGCCGGTCTCGGGCTGGGGAGCGCGCTGCTCGCCGGCTTCACCGCGCTGTTCGGCGAGGTGACCGCCATCCGATCGCTGTTCCTCATGGTCTCCTCGATCGCGCTGGCGGCCGTCATCACCGCTGCGCTCACCGTCCCGCGTACCGAGGCGCGGTTCACCGCCCGGCGCTTCCGTGGGATGATCCTCGCCGTCGGCAACTTCCTTGTGGAGCGGGGGCGGTTCAGCCCGTTCCACCTCTACCATCGCCTCCGCCCCGTTCAGGCCGCTCGCCGCCTGTTCGGCTTTCCCGGCTTCCGTCCGGGAACGCGCCGCCTGCTCGCTTCGACGTTCCTCTCCTACCTTGCCTTCGGCCTGTTCGGGATTCCTCTCCCGCTCGCCCTCGCGGATCGATTCGGGGTCGCACCGGCGATCGTGTTCGTCTACTTCCTGATTCAGCACGCCGCCATCGTGATCGCCTACCCGATCGCCTCGCGGCGGATCCGCCGTCTCGGCAACCGGCGCATTCAGATCTTCTCGCTGGTCGGGCGAACGGTGATCTTCTCGGTCGTCGCGCTGCTCGCTGCGAGCGGTGTCGCGGTTCCCACCGTGGTGCTCGTGATCGCCTTTCTCTCGTACGGCGTCACGTGGTCCTACTTCCAGCTGTCGGGCGTGGCGCTCGTCTCGCGGCTCGCCCGCCGTGAGAACCGGGGCCTGGCCCTCGGGCTGTACAACGCGACCGCGGGCGTCGGCTGGATCGTCGCCGGGGTCGGCAGCGGCCTCATCGCCGGCTCGCTGGGATTCGCGGCATCGTTCGCCGCCGGGGCGGGGGTGCTTCTCGTCGGTCTCGCGGTACTCAGTACGGTGCCCGACCCGACGGCAGCGGCCCCCGATCACGTGCGTGTGCGCTGGTGGCGTCGCCGTGGAGACGCTCTCGCGATCCGTTCCCGTCCTTCCCTCCCGGAGGGTCCTTCGCGCTCCTAGGCGTTGCTCAGGCGCGGCCCCTTTCGCCTAAGTCCCGGTGGCGAGGCACAGGTGCCAGCGACCGTCGAGGCCGCCGTACCAGTACCACCCGAATACGGGGATTCCCGCGACCCACTGTGCCCCCGCGCTGTGCCAGCTTCCTCCGGGTCGGACCGGGTACGGAGGCTCGTGATCGGGAAGCGGCGGTATCGGGGGCGGCTGCGGCGGCGTCTCGTAGTGCGGCTCGGTGATCTGCACCGCAGTCCACGCGAGCGACCAGGCAAGGCTCCCGTGCGCCGATCGGAAGGCGGACACGAGCTGCGCGATGGCGTCTCCCGGATCGTTGCCGACGAGCGGGAAGGGATCATTGATCGTGCCCACAGGCAGTGGGACCGGAACATTGGTGGCGAACGCCAGGAGCTCCTCGATCCCTGCCGGCGGGGAGGCGACCAGGCGGTAGCCGGCACCGGGAAGGATGTGCTCCCCCCGCGGCAGGAAGCTGTTCGGCGAGTAGGGGTTCGGGTAGAGGAGGAGAACGCGCCCGTCGGGCTGCAGATCGAACAGGTACACGTGTGCCGGACCGCTCAGCCGCAGATGGATGACGACGTTCTCTCCGAAGGCATAGCTCGACGCGTCGGTCCACACGCCGATGCGCACAGGATCGGACGACGGCGCCGACGGAGGAAGAAGCCCGAGCGGGAAGCTCTGGGCGGCCGCCGGGACGGTGACCACAGCCAGCACCAGAGAGAAGCTCACGAACAGGCGGTGCGAAGCGGACGACATACGAATCACCTCGTGATAGCTACCCTGGCGGAAGGAACTCGTTTCGCGCCGTGAGCGCCTACCGGCGCCGCGCAGAGAGGCCACCGACCACGCCGGCGACGAGCGCCCCGACGATCGCAGCACCGAGGTAGGCCAGGGGGAGGAAGCCGTGATGCGGTGGCAGGAGCGGGAAGAGCAGGGGTTCGGTGAGGAGGATCCCGATGATCGCGCCCGCGGAGACGAACAGCGAGACGGAGCGTTGCCGACGGAAGATGAGCGCTGTCGCTGCGCATGCGAGCGCAGCGCTCGCGGCACCGATGAGGAGCCCGATCAACCGAGTGGCTTGATGGCCGTGAAGGCCGGCGAGCCGGAACGTGCTCGCGTAGATGTCTCCGTAGTCCGATCCCGTAATGAAGCCGACGAGACCGCCGGTCGCAGCGACGACCGCCACGAAGACGATCCACCACGCTCTGCGTCTCGGGGGCCGCGACGCCTCCTCGCCCTCGGGTTGAGGCTCAAGCCCGTGCTCGCTCGTGCCGATCACCACCGTTTCGTCGCCGCACCGTACGACACGGAACTGCTCGAGACAAGGACTCGCGGGTAGAATGGGTGGATGCTCGATCGACGGGAGACGAGATACGAGCGCATCTTCGACCAGCTTCGCGAGCTCATCGAGGGGCGGTCGCCGACGGCCCTCGCGGCGATGGCCACGATCTGTGCACTGCTCCACGCGAAGATGCCTCATCATCTGTGGACCGGCTTCTACCTCGTGGCGCCAGGCGATGAGCTTCACGTGGGACCGTACCAAGGTGTCGTCGCCTGTCAGGTCCTGCGCACGGGCGGGGTGTGTCTTCGCGCCGTCGAAACGAAGCGCCCCGTGATCGTCGACGACGTCCACAGTTTCCAAGGGCACATCACCTGTGATCCCCGTGCCGGAAGCGAGATCGTGATCCCGGTGATGGACGACGGCGAGGTCGTCGCGGTACTCGACATCGATGCTGCCGAACGGGGGAGCTTCAGCGAGGCGGACGTCGCCCCGCTGTCGAGGATCGTCTCCCTCCTCGACAGCCTGCTCTCGGGACTCCCCCGCGGCTAGTCCGACCCTGCGGCGCGCTGCTGAGCGTCACGAAGCGCCCCGAGGAACCCCTCGATCTGCTCGGTGTCGAGCCGCTCACGATCGATACGCAGGGTCCTGTGTCCCGCGACGTCAACGGCCAGGGCGTCGCCGTCCCAGTGCATGGAGACGGAGTCGAGCGGGTGCTCCAAACCGATCCCACGCCGCTCGAGGGTCCGCTCGATCATGCGCGGGATCGTCGTCTCCAGCCGACGGGCCACGAATTGCGTGATCTTTCGTCCGAGCCAGCTGCTGTTGACGGCCTCCGCCTCGATCCTCTTCCGCGCCTCGCCGAGCTGGGTCTCGATCTCCTTCCCAAATTCGATCGCAAGCGTGTCGTCTTCCGTGAGAATGAGCTCGATGCGATCATCGTCGCTACAGCACCGGATCCGTTCCTGCCGCCACACCACCTCGAACAGCGATTCGTCGCCGAGCCCCCTGAGCCCGAGACGCGGCAGCTCACGAAGGCGCACGGTCTCTCTCTCGCGCAGCTCGGTGGCCGCTGCCGACGAGACGAGGATCTGCCCCCCTTTGGCGACATCGGAGACGCGCTTGGCGAGGTTCACGTTGTGCCCAAACAGGTCGTCTGCCGTGCGTATCGCCTCGCCCCACGTGATCCCAATCCCCGCCGAGAGGTTCTGATCGGGATGGGAGCGGTTGTGCGTACGCAGTGCGCACTGCATGTCCGCGGCGCCGAGGGCTGCGGAGGCGGCGTCAGGGAACTCGGTCATCACGCCGTCACCGTAGGTCTTCACGATTCGACCGCCTCGTGCGCCCACCTCGGCCGAGACGAGCTCGGTGAAGCGGCGAGCAAGGCGCAGCGCCTGTCGGTCCCCAGCATGCGCGGTGTATGCCGTGAATCCGCGGATGTCTCCGAAGAGGACAGCAACCACAGCCTCGGTCTCGAGCACAGAAGCCTCCTTGGATTGGCCGTACCTGGCCGGCCGACAGCGCGCCGTCGGCATCGTAGCGGATCCGTAACCTCGCACGAAACTCGGCCGGCTGTGGAACCGTGAGACGTTCCTCGGTGTAGGTGTGGTGTATCGTGAGCTCGGACATCCCGAGCTACGGCTGGAACGCCGCCTCGACGACAGTGTGTCCGCGGGGGCTTCGAAGCACCGGTCGGGGCGGCGCCGCCTCGATGCGTCCCGCCTAGGGGT
>CP070725.1:599745-605482 GCA_020350845.1 Candidatus Bipolaricaulota bacterium | reverse complement strand
TTCTACCCTTCCCCGGACTACCACCTCGTCGTCTACGGCCACATCGTGGCCGCGTTCGCAGACCGCTAGAGGAGGGGATCATGCGCTTCGTCACGATCTACGGCGGCCCACGGCCGCGCGGGAACACCGAGACCGTCCTCGGGTGGGCGGAGGATGCACTGCGCGCGGAGGGGCACGAAGTCGAGCGCTTCGACCTCACGCGGCTCGATGTCGCGGACTGCACCTCGTGCTACGCGTGTTTCGAATCGAAGGACGTCCCGGGCTGTGTCGTCGAAGACGACGCGCAGGCGATCTTCGAGGCAATGATCGCGAGCGACGGCATCGTCCTTGCCTCGCCGCTCTACATGTGGGGCGTGGCGGGGGCGTTGAAGCGCTTCTTCGACCGTACGGTTTGCCTCGTCCGCGGGTTCGCCGGGCCGGAGCACAACTCCTTCATCGAGGGGAAGCAGTCTGCCCTGATCGTCACCTGCATGGGGCCCGAGGAGGGCAACGCCGATCTTGTGACGCCGTTCTTCGAGCGCTGGGCGCGCTACACGAAGCTCGCAGCGCTCGCTCCGTGGATCGTCCCGGGTTGCTCCGAGCCGGAGGCGCTGGATGAAGCCGTGCGTGCTCGTGCTGCCGACCTCGCGGCGCGGCTCTCCTCGCCGTGAGCGCCTGACGGCGACGGGCTACGCGGCACGCGTCGGGTGGCGGCGACGGATCCAGAGCGCGAGGAAGCGATCGGAGACGACGTAGCTGCCGTTGCTGCGATCGATGAGATCCCGCTCCAGAAGGGCTCGCACCGCCCGCTGTACGGCGGATGCCGACTTCAGGCGGTGCCGCTGTACGAAGGCCGAGGCGAAGATCTGCTCCACCGGGGCCTGCTCACTCAGAGCAGCGAGAAGGCGCCGCTGCATCATCGCCAGCGATTCCCAGAGCGCAAGGTAGGCGAAGCTCTCGCGTTCCAGAAGCAGTTCCACGGCGTCCTCGAGAAGGGCCTCGGTGGCTTCGCACGCGGGCTCGGTCAACTCCCACAGGGTATGGCACAGGTGCTGCGTGTAGAACGGATGCCCGCCGGTGAGATCGATGATCCGCTCGATGAGGGTCGAGTCGATGCCGCGGTCCGACGCGGAGAACCGACTCCGGATGAACGGATCCCAAGCGTCGGCGGAGATCGGTCGGAGCACGAAGTGGCCCCCCGCGCGATAGAACGGACTCGTCCGCTCGAGGACCATCTGCCGAATGAGGTGCTTCTGACTGCCGAGGAACACATACGAAACGGCGGCGTCTTCCTGAACCGCGCTACGCAGCGAGCGCTCCACGCGATCGCTCGGGTAGTCGAGCACACGTTGGAACTCGTCGAACACGACCACCAGCTGCTTTGCCCGGCGTGAGGCGATCCGCGCCGGAGCGCGCAGCACGTTCTCGAGCTCCGGTCCGGTGGACTGCGTCGCCGACAGCGCGAACCGCAACTCGGCCCGCCCCTGGGTGTCAAGGACGAGCGACGGCTGGAGGCGTTGGAAGAACGCCCGCGCCGCCTCGAGCACGCGCTCCGGCGCGGTCGCGAGAGACTCCGACAAGCCCCTCGCCGTGGCCGCAACGAACGACGCCTCGTCGTCCGTCGGCCAGAGATCGATGTACGCGGCATCGAACGCATCGCGCGGGAGCCGTTCGAGCGCAAGGCGGACCAAAGAGGTCTTCCCCATGCGGCGCTCGGAGTACACGAACAGCCGCTCCCCGTTCTCCATGGCGCGATGCAGATCCCGCAGCTCCTGCTCGCGGTCGCAGAACGACCCCTCGCCGACGATGCCCCCATACCGGAACGGGTTGATCATCCGTGGCATCCCATTGCGCAGCTGATACGCTCCGCGCGTAACGCATTATGCGCATTCCCGAAAGATAGTCAAGGAGAGAGCGGAGTGGATGTACTCCGTGCGTAACGCGGGAGGCGCAATCTGTCCAGGAGGAGATCGGGCAAGATCGCTGCCGACCCTGTCGACGAGATCCCCCTTGACAAGTAGGAGTGTACTAGTATACTAGTGCGCCATGAATGATCGATCGGGGTGGAGTCTCGACATGAGCGCCGGCCCCATCTTCGAGCAGATAGGACACAACGTGCGGCGGATGATCGCGCGCGGCGGGCTCCGCCCAGGCGACCGGCTTCCGTCGGCGCGCGACCTCGCAGAGCGCCTCGGGGTCAATCCGAACACGGTGGTCCACGCCTATCAGCAGCTGGAGCGCACGGGGACGATCGAGACGCGACGCGGCAAGGGGAGCTACGTGTGCGAAGACGCGGCGGTGGCAGCCATGAGAACGGAGATGCTCGCCGCCGCCGCGACGGCGTTTGCGAACGAGTCGCGGCGCCTCGGGGTGACACGCGAGGAGGCGCTGCACACGCTCAAGGAGGTCTGGGATGCTGGCAACGCTTGACCACGTGACGAAACGCTACGTGCGCACCGAGGGGCTGCACGACGTGACGACGGGATTCCCCACGGGAGAGGTCGTGGGAATCCTCGGCCTCAACGGCAGCGGCAAGACGACGCTCCTGAAGCTCCTCGCAGGGCTCCTCTTCCCGACGGAGGGCACGGTGCGTGTGTTCGACGGACCGCCGCGGCCGAACCGCTCGCGGATGGTCTACCTCGGGGAGACCGATGCCCTCTGGCCGTGGATGGATCCCGCAGGAGCGGTGGTCTTCATGCGCGGCCTGTACAAGGACTTCGACGAGCGACGCTTCGCCGCGCTCCTCGAGTTACTGGAGGTGCCGCCGCGTAGGACCAAGGCGATGTCCAAGGGGGAGCGCGGCCGGCTGCGTCTCGCGATGGCATTGGCGCGCGGCGCGAAGCTTCTTCTCCTCGACGAACCGCTCGCCGGTATCGATCTCCTCTCCCGCGAAAAGATCCTCGGATCCCTCGTCCGCGAGTGGCACACCGATGAGACCATCCTTCTGTCCACGCACGAGGTCGCCGAGGCCGAGGGGCTCTTCGAGCGCGTGCTCTACCTGCGCGACGGACGGATCGCCCTCGACGCGAAGGCTGAGGAGCTGCGCGAGGAGGGACGAAGCGCCGTCGACGCGTTCCGGGAGGTGCTCGGATGAGGCCGCTGAGGACGCTTCTCTGGCTCGAGTGGCGGCGCAGCCGGTTGTGGGCGGCGACGCTCCTCGCCTCGCTCCTGTTCTGGGCGTGGGGGCTACATCAGGTGCGCTTCCTCGATGTGGGGCGCCAGGTCGCAACGCGTGCCGGGCTGCTCTCGCTTGCCGCGGGGATCGGCGCCATCGTCCTGTGCTTGATGATCGGGCGGATCCGCTCCGAGACCCGACACGGGCAGTATCAGGTGCTGTTGCTGACGCCGCCGACCGGCTACGCACACGTTCTTGCCCGGTTCGGGTTCGCGATCGCCACCGCGGTGGTCTACTACGTCATCCTCGGCGGCCTCTTCTGGTGGACCTTCGCCCGCGCCGGCGTCGGGTTTGACGCGGAGGCGGCGATCGAGCTGCTGCTCTCCTGCCCGCTCTACGGCGTGGGGCTTGTCGTGGCCCCGGCACTGGCGTGGACGATGCTCCTGATGGTGTTCATCAGCGCGTACCGCGTCTCCGGGCCGGGCTGGGTCCCGGGCACGGTGATGATCCTCGCGTCGCCGTTCCTTCTGCGCTGGATCGTGGACGGGCTGGCGCGGGTCGCCTACGAGCTCCCGGGCTGGCGGCTGCTCGACAGCGTGCGTGTCGCCGCGGAGAGCCTGCCGCAGGACCCCGAGATGCAGATCGAACTCGTCCGCGCGTCGTATCTGGGCGTCCCGCAGGAGCCGTTCTGGGGGATGATCGCCCTCACCGCGATCATGCTCCTCATCGCGGGACGGCTGTGGCAGGAGGTGGAGGGATGACACAGATCTTTCTCAACGTCGTACGAGCACTGCTCGTCGCCCTGGTGGCCTACTGGGGCTACCGGCTGTGGACAGGAACCGCGAGCTGGACGTCCCGCGTCCTGAGCGTCGTCTTCTCGGCGGCGCTCGTCTGGCAGATCACCGGCGGAACATGGTAGAACACACCGAGTGCCGGATCGCGGGCGCAATGCAGACTGCGTGATAGGAGGAGCGATGAGATCACGACGAAGGATCCTCGTGGGCATATTGGCTCTCGGCGTCGCGCTGGCTTCGGCCGGGTGCATCCCGGGGGAGATCGCCACCCGCGTCGAACAGGCCACCTTCGCCGTCTCGGGGAGGGTCGACCTGGACGTGCTCACATCGAACGGGCAGGTCACAGTGCACGGGGTTCCCGGAGCGACGTCCGTCGACGTGACGGCGACCCTGACATCTCGCGGCAACACGGAAGCGGCAGCCAGCTCCCGCGTCCGACAGATCGAGATCCACATGACCCAGACGGGCGACCGGGTCGCCCTCGTCTATCGCGCACAGGAACAGCCCTCCGCAGTGCGCAGCAACAGCGGAGTGTCGTTCGTCGTGACGGTTCCTGTTCTCGCCGATGTCGAACTCACGACGTCCAACGGAGCGATCGAGGTCACCGGGATCGAAGGCACGGTCGGGGCGAGTACGTCGAACGGCCGGATCACTGCATCCTCGATCGCCGGCGCGCTCGCCGCCGACACGAGCAACGGGAGGATCGACATTGACGCCGTGCACGGCACCATCACGCTCGAAACGAGCAACGGAGCGATCGCGATGGATGACGTGCAGGGGGCGGTTCAGGCGGAGACGAGCAACGGGGCGATTCACTTCGCGGGCACGTTTGCCGGGGACGCGCATCGTCTCGAGACGAGCAGCGGCCTCATCGAGGTCCTCGTCCACCCGACGGCCTCCCTGCACTTCGATGCCCGCACGAGCAACGGGTCGATCACGGCGACCCTTCCGCTGGCCGGGGACATCTCGGGCGACGAGTGGAGCGCGGAGCTCAATCCGCCGGCGACGACACGGGTGACCCTGCGCACGAGCAATGGTGCGATCACGATCGGCGCGCTGCCTCCTGCGACCGGGCCGAACGATAACGGGGGGAGTCAGCCATGAGACGAAGGCGGAGGATGCTTCTTGCTGTCGCGTTCCTGGCGCTGGCAGTGCTCCTCGTGACGACCGGCTGCGACGATGGAGACCATCCGTGGGGAGATCCCCAGGTGCGCGCCGAGAAGGTCGAGAGCGCGGCGTTCGACGCTGTCGAAGGGCTCGTGCTCGACCTCGAGTCGAGCAACGGTACGCTGCGCGTCCTCGGCGACGACGAGGCGACCGAGGTCGTCGTGACCGCGACCCTGCGCACGCGGGGCAGAACCGAGGACGAAGCCGCGGAACGGCTCGCCCGCGTGACCTACACCGTGCGGCGGGTCGAGGAACGAATCGAGGTTCGCTACCGCGGTGCTGACCAGGACGACGATGTGCGGCGCTTCAGCGGCATCGACTTCGATGTCACGACACCTCCCGAGGTGCGCGTTCTGGCGCGCGCCTCCAACGGCGCAATCAGCGTCGAGCGCACGCGCGGGAACGTCACCGCGGATACCTCGAACGGAGCCGTCGACCTCTACGACGTCGAGGGAGATCTCCTCCTCGAGACGAGCAACGGCCGACTCGCCGCCGTCGGAGTCGTCGGGGAGATCCGCGGCCGCACGAGCAACGGTGAGGTATGGCTCGACGACGTACGCGGCGCCGTGGACGTCGAGACCAGTAACGGGGGGGTCTACTACACGGGAGTCCCCTCGGGCGAGGGGAATGCCCTGCGCACGTCGAACGGAAGCATCACGGTGCGGATCCCGGCGGACGCCGC
>CP070725.1:593347-599645 GCA_020350845.1 Candidatus Bipolaricaulota bacterium | reverse complement strand
CGTCCGTAGTAGGTGACCTTCCGGTCCTCAATCCCTCGTTGTCGCAGATGCTCGAGGATGATCGCCTTGTGCGTCCCCGAGCGGAGTGCCTCTCCCGCTCCGTAGAACGCCATGGCGACGGCGAACGGCACGACATCGCGGAAGGCGAACAGCAGCGCAAACGACAGCGCGTAGCTGGCAAACGCGGCGAGGAGAGCGCGCCGGCGTCCGAGTGCGTCGGCGATGACCCCCGTCGGGATCTCGAGGACGTTACACGAGATCTCGCGGACGGAGTAGAGCGCGCCGATCGTGAGGAACGAAAGCCCCGCCTCCCGGAAGAAGAGGATGAGGAAGGGATCGAAGAAGCGCAGGTTCTTCAGGAAGCCGTACAGCCGGAACCGCAGGAACATCGAATCTCGTGGGCGAATCACGCTCGTAGCAGTCCTCTTCTACGTGGGATGCGGTCCCCCCATCGCGCTCTCCGCATCGCAGCGGTGGGTGCGATCGGGCCCGCTGCCGCGGCGCCGCGTGCGCGAGGATCGGCCGCGAAGGCCGCCGCCTCTGCAAGCAGGCGGAAGACGACATAGACCGTGAGATAGAACATGAGGATCGACAGGATGATCCTCAGGCTCTGCAGCGTGAACGCGTAGAGGAAGATCCGGGACAACGTCGGAAGCCCGAGAACGCGTGCTCCCACGAGGGAGCCGGCGAGCACGAGCTGGACGCCGGCGGGCACGGTTCCGAGAGCCGCCGCGAGCGACGGCCGGACCACGGTGCGCAGAAAGCGCCGTCGCGAAGAACTGCCTCCGGCCCGCGCAAGCCGCAATGCACCGCCGCCGAGGACGCCCCGCGCCGCCTTGCGCACACGTCGCGCAACGAGAACGGAGTAGGGGAAGGCGACGATGAGCCACGAAAGGACGACGCGCCAGAGGATGCCCGCCGCCCCGTCGAGTGACGCGGCGGGCCACGCCGCGATCGGCCCGTAGACCGTACGCTGGAGCTCGATCCGCAGGCCCAGTCGGCCGTCGTGGAAGAGGAGCGACGCAAGCACGAGCAGGCCGACGGCCCACAAGAAGCCGGGCACGGCGGAGGCGATGCGCATCCGCCAGCGGTGAACGCCCTCCCACAGCCCTCCGCTGCGCACGGCGGAGAGGCCCCCGAGGACGACCCCTACCCCCAATGCGAGGAGGATCGCCGTGCCGATGACGAGAAGGCTCCAGAGGGGAGTGCTCGGCGTGATGAGGTGATTCCACGGAGGAAGGGAGAGCGCATCCGCCGCGCGGGGATCGGGATCGAACGGAGAGGTGCCGAAGCGTCCCGTGAGGACCGCCGCGAACCAGCGTGCGAAGCCGACGAAGAAGGAGGGACGGAGCGTCTCCTTCGTCGTCTCACTGCCCGACGACGCGGGCGCGGGGCGGTTCGCGGAGAAGAGGTCGCCGCTCGCGAGAACGAGAGCGGTGAACATGATCAGGGCGGCGGCGACGTAGACGAGCGCCGCCCAGGCCGTCCGGCGAGCGAGGAAGCGCAACGCGGTCATCGAGTATCGCCTTTCGTTCGTCCCTCAGGAGCCTCCCGTTCCCGCGCATCCTAGGCGGTGCGGGATGCCTTGACAAGGATCGGGGACCCGGCGCGGGCTTCACCTTCGTCGGGGAGAGGACGTAGACCAGGACGTCGCTTGTCAGGTGGGCCGCGAGGAGCAGCCCCGTGTACCACAGAAGGGCGGAGAGGACGAGCCCGCCGTGGGCGTCCCGCGGGAGCACCGAGGCGAGGAAACGCCCCATGGCCGGCCATCCGAAGAGATCGGAGCCGACAATGGATGCGACGAGGAGCCATTGGAGGTCGCGAGGAAGCTCCTCTGCGAGTCGGCGAAGCGCCGGCCGCAGGCCGACGCGCAGGGCGGACCTCCTTGGGGAGGCGCCACGCGCCTCGTGGGCGCGAAGTGCTTCCATCCGCTCCGGGCGTCGAACGGTATCACGCACGTGGGCGAGGGCCCGCGCGAGGAGAGGAACCACGAGCACGAGAGCAGCGACGAGGCCCTGCCAGCCGACACGGGCGGCGATCCCGAGAAGGGGTGCGGGCCACAGCCGATACGGGGCGTGCGGGGTGTCGAAGCGGAGTCCGAGCGCCCTTGAGTGGAACGCGAGAGAGAGGCAGACGAGCAGACCGGCGGCGACGAGGAAGCCCGGGAACGACGCGCACCACCGGGTGAGCCACCGCACTGCCCCGTCGCCGAACCCTCCTTGGCGGAGGCCGGTCGTCGCTCCGAGGGGAGCGGCGAGGAGCCATACGAGCAGCAGGGTCGCCCCGACGATGACCAGGGATCCTTCCATCTGGGCTCGCACATTGAATCTCTCCGCGTCCCACCAGTACGCATCCGCAGGCTCCATGCTCCAGATGGAGACGCCGAAACCGAGCCGGACCGACGCGCCCGCCCATGTGAGGAAGCGACTGACGAGAGGACGGTCGAGCCCCCAGCGGACGCGTTGCTCGGCGGCGCGCTCGGACTCGACGTCCGAGCGCTTGTGCCCGGGGGGCGCAAACTGGTCTCCCGCCAGAGCGTGGAGGAGCGCGAACAACGCAAACGAGACGACGGAGAAGACGACGGCGTACCACAGGGCTCGACGGGCAGCGAACGCCAGACTTCGCACTGTTGTCCCGTGCATCGCGCGCCCTCCGTCTCCTGCGAGAAGCGATCCTACGCGTCCCTTGTTTGCGCGGCAATCCGCGGCTGTCCCGAAGGGCGAAGGGCACGGCGCGGCCGGTCGCGGGGATCGACCGGCCGCGCGGGCCCGGGGCGCTGCGGAGACGGAAGCTCCGGGGAGCTACTCCGCCACAGGGAGGTAGAGCTCGAACACGTACTTCTCCGGATCGGTCTCCAGCGGGTTGAGAAGCGCCTCGAGGCACTGGTGCCAGTTCGGGGGCTGGGTGTACGGCGAGCCCTCGAACCACGCCACGAGTTCCTTCCACACCCGTCCGATTTGCGAGAGACCGGTGAACCCCGTCACCGCGTACGTGCCGCCGGCGAACTCCTTGATCTCCACCGGAGGGGCCGCCTCGGTGTCGGAGCCGACCGGAAGCCAGATCTCGTAGCCGTAGTTCTCGTTGCCCGGCGACGGATTCGGGTTGTTGAAGCCAAACGTCTGGACCTCCTCGGCATCGAGATCGATCCCCTTGTCGGCGGCAAAGCGAAGGATCATCTTCCATGCCTGTTCCTCCGGCTGCGTGCCGAAGCCAAGCGCGCTCGCCACGCGCATCGGCGGAAGCTCCACGATCCGAACGTCTTTCAGCGTCATTGCATCCTCCTGTGCTGCTCCTGGGTGACTCCACCGTAGCGTCGTTTCAGGACATCTCCTGTCAGGTATGTGCTATCCTCACGCGACGGGAGGTCCCCATGCGTGTACCGAAAGGCGCAGCACCCTGCGCCACACCCGCCGCTCCTCGAGGCATCCGAGCGCCCGCACGGCTGCCACGTGGAGGGCGCCGAGACCGCGGGTCTGTGGGTCGCGAGCCGCCATACGAGTCCTCCTTCTCCTGGTTCCTGGCCTCCAGGCTAGCGGCTCTTCATGACATCTTCTGTCAGGTATGCTTGGCGCGGATGCCGAGGAGGGAATGATGCGTGCCGATCGACTTCTTGCGCTGATGATGCTCCTCAAGACTCGCGGGCGCATGACCGCAGGCCGTCTCGCGGCGGAGCTGGAGGTGTCCGAGCGCACCATCTACCGGGATCTCTACGCACTGCGGGTGGCCGGGCTCCCCGTCTACACGGAGCGCGGTCCCGGTGGAGGCTGCTACCTGCACGAGGACTTCCGGACGGGGCTCACCAGCCTCAGCGGCGACGAGCTCTCGGCGCTGTTCGTCAGCTCGATTCCGGCGCCGCTGCGTGACCTGGGCCTGAGCTCTCCGCTGCGGGGAGCGATGCTCAAGATCGCGGGAGCGCTCCCCGAGGCGCGTAGGGCTGACGGGATCCGTCTCGCGGAGCGGGTGCACATCGATACCGTGCCCTGGGTGCTGCCCGCGGAGCCCGTTCCTCATCTCGCGGCACTCCATCAGGCGCTTCTCGAGGATCGACTCGTCCGCGTGGTGTTCCGCCGGATCACAGGGATTCTCAGCGAGCGGATCATCTCCCCCGTCGGGCTGGTGGCGAAGGTCAGCACCTGGTATCTGGTCTGGCTCGGGGAGGACGGTCGCGTACGCGTGGACCCGGTCTCACGAGTGGTGGAGGCGGAGGCCACCGACCGTCGATTCGAGCGCCCTGACGAGTTCGACCTGGCGGCGTGCTGGGAGGGGTGGTGCGCGCGTCAGGAGGCCTCTCGTACGTCGTTCGAGGCCGACCTTCTCGTGGCATCCGAGGTGCGCGATCTCCTTCAGGAGAGGCACGGAGAGCGGTTCCAGGAGATCGCGCCGCCCGAGGGTTGCAGCGTCCCGCGGGACTGGTCGTGCGCCCGGATCTCGTTCGCCCACATCTACGAGGCCCGCGAGCGGATTCTCGGCCTCGGCGCCGCCGTCGAGGTCCTCGCCCCGAGAGAGCTGAGATTCACCGTGGCGGACTTCGCCGCCGGGGCGGCGGCGCGCTACGCGGAACGGTCACCCCGCTAGACGAGATTCCTCCCCATGTTGGTCGCCCTCGAGTCCGCGACTAGAATCCGCGCGGAGGCGCCGATGACGCTCGAACAGCTGCTTACCCTTCTCGGTCGTGAGATCTCCGGTGTGCGCGCCAAGGACGTCGTCCTTCGGATCGCTCAGCACCACCGCATCCAAGGCTCGCCCGGGCTGCTCGACGCGGCACAGGAGCTTCAAGGGCTCCTTGCGGAAGCGGAGATCGACGCCGTGCTCCATCGATACCCTGCCGACGGTGCGTCGGCCGCCCTCGGCTGGACGAGCCCCCCGTACTGGACGGTTCGTGGGGGAGTGCTCGAGCTGCAGGGGGACGAGCCGCGGACGCTCGTCCGCTTCGACGAGATTCCTCAGGCGGTCGTCGCCCACTCCCCCGGCGGGCTCGCGGAGGGCGAGCTGGTGCACGTCGGCGAGGGCGTTCACGATGAGGACTACGAGGGCAAGGATCTGCGCGGCCGCTTCGCCCTCGCCTACGGACGGGCACGAGAGGATGCCGTCGCCTCCGCCGGCCGCGGCGCGGCGGCTGTGGTCATCTATCCGACCGGCGCCCGGGCGGCGATCGACTACGATCTCGTGCAGTACGTCAGCATCTTCCCTACGGCCGAGGAGATGCACGGCATGCCCTTGGCGTTCTCCGTCTCGCGCCACATCGCGGACGATCTGCTCGCCAAGCTCAACGACGGCCCCGTCCGGCTCAAGGGCAGCGTTGACGCGGATCTCGGCGCCGGCCCCCTGCCTGTCCTTGAGGCAGCTCTTCCTGGCCTGCAGCCGGAGCTTCGCGAAGTGCTGCTCACGGCACACCTCTGCCATCCACGGCAGTCCGCGAACGACAACGCGTCGGGGAGCGGCACCCTGCTCGAGGTCGCTCGATCCTTGAGGAGGCTCGCGAAGAGCGGATCACTCCCACTGCGCCGTACCGTTCGCCTGTTGTGGGTGCCGGAGTTCTACGGGACGCTGTTCTGGGCCGAGGCCCGGCGTGAGCTCATCGATCGTGTGCTGTATGCCCTCAATCTGGACATGGTGGGGCAGTCCCCCGAACGCGTCGGCCAGCCGTTCTGTGTCTCGCGAGTCCCGTCATCGGTGGCGGGGTTCGTGAATGCGTGGTTCGCCCCACTGCTTCGCCGGATCGCCGGCGACGAGAGGATGGTCTCTCCTCATGGAACCCGCCGCGCGATGCATTGGCTGCTGACCCCCCCTTCGGGAGGGAGCGATCATCTCGTCTTCAACGATCGGCCGTTCCACCGGCCCGCGGTCATGTTCGGCCACGGCGATCCATTCTGGCACACCGACCTCGATCTCGCGGACCTCGTCGACCCGACGGAGCTGAAGCGGGTGGCGGTTCTCACGGCGGCACTCTGCGCGCTCCCTGATCTGGCCGATGGGGAGATGCCCCGTCTTCGAACCTGGGTCGAGCGCCATGGGATGGAGGAGCTGCTGCGCGCGGCGGAGGTCGCACACGAACCGGCGGCGATCCTGCCGAGGACGCTGCTCGATGTGGCGCTCGAGACGGAGCTCCGCCGGGCGGCGGACTTCACGGCGTTTGTCGGCGAGTCGCAGGGGGCGTGGGACGAGGAAGGCCACGCCGGCGTTCTGCGCGAGCTCTGTCGGCGCTTGGACGCGTCGCTCAAGGGCGATCGTGAGATCGCCGACGCGGGAGCGCCGCGCCCGACGTCGGAGGGCCCTCTCCCGCGGGCGTTCCGTGCCG
>CP070725.1:588069-593247 GCA_020350845.1 Candidatus Bipolaricaulota bacterium | reverse complement strand
CTGCCCCGAGGCCCCGAACCCATCACCACGTGAAGGAGGAGCTGTGGCGGACGGCATCTGCGGCAAGGTTCTCTACGTCGATCTCTCGAGCGGAAGCCTGCGGGAGGAGTCGCCTGATGAAAGGTTCTACCGTGCCTACCTGGGCGGCTGGGGACTGATCGCCCACGAGCTCATGACGAGCCCGCGAGGGATCGATCCGTTCGCTCCGGAGAACCCATTGATCTTCGCTACGGGAGTGGCCACGGGAACGCCGATCCCCGGGAGCGGCCGGCACGCGGTGGGGGCGAAGTCCCCGCTCACCGGCGCGTTCGGCGAGGCCGACGTCGGCGGCTACTGGGGGGCGGAGCTCAAGCGGGCGGGCTTCGACGCCGTCGTCATCACCGGCGCCGCCGAGGCTCCCACGTACCTGTGGATCGCGGACGGCATCGCCGAACTGCGTGATGCGCAGCACCTCTGGGGGAAGACGACGGCGGAGGTCGAAAGGCAGATTCGCGACGACGCCGGGGACGACAAGGTGCGGGTCGCGCAGTGCGGCGTCGCCGGCGAGAACCTCGTGCGCTTCGCGTGCGTGATGCACGACGTCAACCGCGCCGCGGGGCGGACCGGTCTCGGCGCGGTGATGGGGTCGAAGAAGCTGCGCGCGGTCGCCGTCCGCGGCAGTGCCTCGGTCGCCGTCGCCGACGACGAGAAGGCGAGGCGGATGCGGGAGTTCGTCGCCGATCGCAAGGAGCGATGGGCGGGATTCCAGGAGCACGGAACCGGCGGCGGCATCGCTCGGATCAACGCCATCGGCCGTCTCCCGACGCACAACTTCCGCGACGGCAACTTCGCCGGCGCCGAGAAGATCGACGGAAGAACGATGACGGAGTCCCTGCTCGTCGATCGCGACACCTGCTTCGCCTGCCCCATCCGTTGCAAGCGCGTAGTCCAGGCCGACGGGGAGTACACGGTCGATTCGACCTACGGCGGGCCGGAGTACGAGAGCCTCGCGTCGCTCGGCTCGATCTGCGGCGTCGATCACCTCGAGGCGGTGTGCTACGCGAATCAGCTGTGCAATGCCTACGGCCTCGACACGATCTCGACCGGGGTCACGATCGGCTGGGCGATGGAGTGCTTCGAGCGCGGGCTCCTCACGACGGAGGACACCGCGGGCGTCGAGCTTCGCTTCGGGGACCACGAAGCGATGACGTCCATGGTAGAAGCGATCGCGCGCAGAGAGGGCTTCGGCGACACCCTCGCCGAGGGGTCGCTGCGCGCGGCGCGTGCCGTCGGCCGCGACACCGAGCGCTTCGCCGTCCAGGCCAAGGGCCAGGAGTTCCCGATGCACGATCCGCGGTACCAGTACGGTCTCGGGATCGGCTACGCGACGTCGCCCACGGGCGCGGATCACATGCACAACTTCCACGACTCCGGGCTCGAGTCCGACGCCGGTACGGCGCGGCTACAGGCCTACGGCTTCCAGGTGGACCCGATGCCGCGAGATACCCTCCCAGCGGAGAAGGCCGCCATCGCGGCGTCCGTCATCCGCGCCCGTGTGATGAGCAACTGCATCGGGCTGTGCGCGTTTCAGCCGTTCGGCCTCGACGAGCTCGTCGAGGTCGTGCAAGCGGTCACGGGATGGCCGATGAACGCACTGGAGCTGCTCCGTGTCGGCGAGCGCGGCCTCGCCCTCGCGCGGCTGTACAACGCCCGCGAGGGGCTGACAGCGGCGGACGACACGCACCACACGAGGTTTACGGAGCCCCTGCAGGTCGAAGGGCAGGACGCCGGGAGCATCCCCGCGGCCGACATGGCCGAGGCGATCGAGGTCTACTACGAGATCCAGGGATGGGATCCGACGACCGGAGCGCCGACGCGGGCGAAGCTCATCGAGCTCGGGCTCGGGTGGGCGTCCGGCATCCTCGAGGGGTAGCCCCGGGTACGGTCAGCCTGCCGCCGACGGTGAGCTCCTCCGAGCGCGGAAGCGGCGTCCCTTGGCGCGATTCCCGCAGGCGCTCATCGAGCACCATCGACGGCTATGGTTGCGGCTGCGGTCGAGGAAGAGCCAACCGCAGGCATCGTCGGCGCACTGCCGGATGCGACGGACGTCCGGAGAGAGCAGGAGCGCGACGGCCTCCGAAGCGGTGCGTGCCAGCGGGGCGGCGAGATCCGCGGTGAGTGCGGGCCACGCCCAGTCGAACCGACCCGCGCGATAAACGAGATCACGCTGCCGTGCAGCAGCGCGCGCCGCCGTGCCGAGCGTCTCCAGCGCCGCCGGCGGCGGGATCTCCCCACGGGTGACGGCGGTCGCCGTCCCGTAGATCGCCTCCCGCAGCTCCCACGCTCGCGCGAGCGCGGTCCGCGCCTCGACCGGACGCTCGTTCGCCCGGCGTTGCAGCGCCTCCGCTCCTCGCCCGTCGACAAGCCCCGCCCCCTGCGCCCAGGCGAGAAACCGCTCGTAGCTCGGCAGGAGCTCGACCGGGCAATCCCTGCGGCGCCAATCGACGGTGTTCGCGAAGTCGAGTGCCAGGTGGCCGCCGAGCCGCGCGAATCCATCGCGAGCATCGTCTTCGCCCATGGCTCCTCAACGCCCCCTTGACAGCCCGCGCCGCACCTCGTATCTTCTCATAACCATCAAACGAAGAATAGCCGGTTTCGAGCTTCTCGGCAACCGCACGATGCCGCCCCGATGGAGGAGGAGCACGATGCGCCACGACTCGACCACACCGGAGACGCGTCTCGCGACGCGACTCGCCCAGGAGGGCTGGGCGTGGCGCGCCGTCTCCGCGCGACGGGCACAAGAACTGTGGGCGGAGATCGAGGAAAGACGTCGCGACGGGGCCTTCGACGACGCGTTCTTCGAGGAGCGCCTCGCGCCGTTCGCGGCACACTGTGCGTCCCCGCCCGAGGAGATGCCTACCCTGCTCATCCTCGCAGTCCCCGACCCCTGGACCCGTCTGCGCTTCACGTGGCACCGCGAGACGGTGGAGACGTGGATTCCACCGACGTTCCTCGGATGGCGCGAGGCGGAGACCCGTGCCCTCGAGGCGATCCGCGACGCGGGACCGTGGCAGGTCGCGTCGGCGCCGGTGCCGAAGAAGCTTCTCGCCGCAAGAAGCGGTCTCGCCCGGTACGGTCGCAACAACGTCACCTATGTTCCCGAGCACGGGAGCTACGTCCGGCTGATCTCGCTGTACACCGACATCCCACTCCAGGAGACGCGGTGGGACGAGCCGGCGACGCTGGCGCACTGTGCAGGCTGCGGGGCGTGTGTCGCGGCATGCCCGGCCGCGGCGCTCGATGACGACCGGTTCCTCGTCCACGCCGAGCGCTGCCTCACCTTCTGGAACGAGAAGCCTCGAGAGATTCCGTTCCCCGACTCGATCCCGGCGGCGGCACACCATTGCCTGCTCGGTTGTGCCCGCTGCCAAGAGGTCTGTCCCGCCAACGCCGGGGCGCGTCGAGATCGGGACGCCGGCGAGCCGTTCACCGAGGATCAGACGCAGGAACTGCTCGCCGCCACGACGGAAGACCGTCTCAGCCCGACGTTGCGCGAAGCGCTGCGTCGTCAGGGGCTCCTCGAGGCCCTGGAGACGCTTCCCCGTAACCTCACCGCATTGCTTCGCGACGAGACGCCGACGTGACGCCCGTCGTCCACCGTTCGGTGAGACGCCGATCTGCCCCAGAGAGGAGCCACACTATGCATCAGCTGCGACGACTGTCGATCGGCATCGCGGTACTCACCGCGATCGCCGGCTGTACCTCCTCGTCCGGGCCGGAAGCGGCGGGGCTCCCGCAGCTCGTCGACCGCCTCCTCGGCGCGGCGACGGAGGTGGATCGGGCCGCGGCGATCGAGGAGATCCTCGCCACCGGCGCTCCCGTCGAGGAACTGTCGAGCCTCCTACGCGAGGGTCGAACCTATGCCGCCGACGTGTCGCGGGGATGGCGCGTCCTCGAGCCGGAAGCTGTCGAAGGAGTCAGCCGTCCGTTCCACCTCTACGTCCCCGAGAGCTACGATCCGGAGACGGCGCACGCCGTCCTCTTCGACCTCCACGGCGCCGTCGTCGGACCGGGATTCGCCGTAGGAGCATTCACCGAGCGCCGTCGGATGTGGGAGGACACCGCCGCCCGCGAGTCGATGCTTCTCCTCATGCCCCACGGCGATCGCGAGGCCCACTGGTGGAACGAGGCGGGACACGCGAACCTCCTCGGCCAGCTCCGGTACCTCAAGCGGAACTACAACATCGATGAGAACCGTGTCTTCCTTTCGGGCTTCTCGGACGGCGGAAGCGGGGCACTGTGGATGGCGTTCCACGATCCCACCCCGTGGGCGGGGTTCATCTCGCTTCACGGGAACCCGACGATCCCTGACGTCGGCCCCTATCCGTGCTACCCGCGCAACCTCCTCAACCGCCCGATCCGCGCCACCAACGGAGCCCGTGATGCCCTCTACCCCGCCGGGGAGATCCGGCCGCTGATCGACCAGATGCTCCTGCTCGGCGTGGACATCCGGTGGACGGTCTACGACGTCGGTCACGACCTCAGCTTCTTCTTGACGGAAGAGGCGTTCAGTGCGGCCTTCCTGAGGACGGTGACGCGCGATCCGTCGCGCCCGAGGGTCCTCTGGGAAACCGCCGATCCCGCGGTCGGACGCTGCGACTGGGTGCAGATCGACGAGATCGGCGACGTGGGAGACAACGCGCCGTTCGACGAGGTCAACTTCTGGCGCCTCGAGGGCTCCCTCGAGTTCGGGGTGGGCGTGGGGGCGACTTCGGAGGCCGGCGTGACCGTCGCCGGTGTGGTTCCCGGGACTGTGGCCCACCTCGCGGGCGTGCGTCGCGACGACATCCTCACGCGCATCGGAGAGCGAGCGATCGACTCCTCGAGCGACGTGCGCGAAGCGCTGCGCGGCGTCGAGCCCGGGGAGAGCCTGACGATCGAGGTGCTGCGCGACGGGGAACGGCTCGTCCTCGAAGGACAGGTCCCGGGGCTCGATCCGGTCTACCGTCGGCCGGGCGAGACGGCGACGATCGAGGTCTCCGCGAACGACAACAGGATCGAGGTCGCGGCGCGCCATGTCGCTCGCTACACCCTTCTCATCTCCGCGGCAATGTTCGATCTCGATCGACCGATCGTCGTCGTGACCAACGGCACATCGAGCTTCGACGGCGTCGTCGTGCCCGATCCCCGCTTCCTGCT
>CP070725.1:576868-587969 GCA_020350845.1 Candidatus Bipolaricaulota bacterium | reverse complement strand
TGGGAGATCCAGGCTCGGGTTCCGACGACGCTGTTCCGCAACCTGGTGGGGGCAGACGACGCACTCGTCGGTGGCGTCCTGTTCCAGCTCCTCTCAGATGCTCCGGTGCAGGAGGCGCTGCGGTTCGGCATGGCAGCGGGAATCCTCAGCGCCGAGAGCGACGAGAAGATCTGCCAACAGATCGATAACATCCGTGCCGAGATGGAGAACATCACCGTCCGAGAACTGTGAGGGAGGGGCGATGAAGGTCCACGAGATCATGACCAAGGATCTGACGTCTGTGGAGTCGGACATCCCGATCCGCGAGCTGATCTTTGTCCTCGACAACTCGCGCATGCCCAACGTCCCGATCGTGGACGACGAAGGGAAGCTTGTGGGCATCATCTCCGAGAAGGATCTCATCCGCGCGGCACTTCCCGGCTACTTCGAGATGCTTCACAGCGCCTCGTTCATCCCCGACATGGATCAGCTCGCACGGAAGCTTGCAGACATCGCAGACGAGCCGATCAGTAGGTACATGCGCCCCGATCCCTTGCACGTGTCTCACGAGGACGATGTCCTTCAGGCCGCGGACCTCATCCTGCGGCAAGGCGTGAAGAACCTGCCCGTCGTCGATGGCGAGATGCATCTCATCGGACGGGTGAAGCGCATCGACCTTCTCAAGCACTTCGTCTAGATGGGCGTCGCGTTTCCGTGGGACGCCGTCGGACTCGCCACGTGTGACGTGCACGCGGAGCGCGTGACGCGGCGCGCCGTCGGTGGGACCTTCTCCGCCTCCACCCCCATCGTGGATGCGCTCGTCCCGCTCATCACCTACGGCCGCAGTGACGGATCCGACGGAGGGCCGGCGACGCCTGGAGTGACGGACGAGGCACGATGGGTCGATGTCCGCCTCCTCGCGCGCTCGCTGCTCCCCACCCTCGGCCATCATGACCTCGACACCGTCGCCGCAAGCCTGGCGACCCCGCCTGCAGGGTCGGCACACGCGCTCCTTCTCGAGGTGTTGGCGCGTCTGCTTTCGCGCGCGGCACAGCTCGCCCCCGAGCATCGAGGGTTGCTGCAGCGGCTTCTCCCGCAGCCTGCCGCTGGACTCCTCAAACCCTTGGCGGACGCCGATACAACGATCACGACCTACGCTCCCCTCCCGCAGCCGGCGGCTGCTCCCGCCGCGCCCGAGAGGGACGCACCGTCTCTCGACGACGCGCTCGGCATCGACGGTCCACTGGCGAAAGATCTCCCCGGATTCGAGCCCCGTGACGGGCAGCTGGCGATGGCGCAGTGGATCGAGACCTGCATCGCGTCGAAGCGGTCGCTCGCCGTCGAGGCGGGACCGGGGACGGGGAAGACATTCGCCTACCTCGTCCCACTCCTCCTCCACCTCCGCGCGCGGCCCGAGGTTCGCGCGATCGTCTCCACCCGCACGCGGCAGCTCCAAGAGCAGCTGTACCGCGAGGATCTCCCCTTTCTCGCGCGCCGGCTCGCGCCGAGGGTGAGAAGCGCACTCCTCAAGGGCCGCGACAACTACCTGTGCCTGCGCCAGTGGGAGCGGGCGGTCGTCGAGTTCACAGGAGCTCTCGACCGGGAACTCGCCCACGAGCTCGCACCGGTCGCGACGTGGCTCGTGGAGTCGTCGACCGGAGATGTCGAGGAGAACGCGGCGCTCCTCGCAGGGCCCGCCCGTGACCGCCTCTGGCCGCGGCTTCGCGACGACGGAAGGCATTGCCTGATGAGCGTCTGCCCCCATGTCGGGGATTGCTTCTCCGTTCGCGCGCGGAGGCGCGCCCAGCGCGCCCAGCTGGTCATCGTCAACCACGCCCTGCTCCTCGCGGATGCTCAGGTGAATCACCGCATCCTCGGATCGGTGGATGTGCTCATCGTGGACGAGGCCCACGCCCTCGAGGAAGCGGCACGCGACGCATTCTCCCGCTCGCTGAGTCGGCCCGTGGTGGACGGTCTGGTCGCGCGGATCGGCAGCGCACGGGGAGGGCGCGGGAGCTGGCTGCGGAGAGCAGCGTCCTCGATGGATCCATCGTCGCGGAAGGAGATTGACGAGAGCGTGCGCGACGTGCGTCGGACGGGAAGGCGTCTGTTCGCAAGGCTTGACGAGATCCTCCCCGCGGACGCGCGGGCCCGCGTCGACGACCTCCCCGGCCTCGATCCCGCCGACCGTCGCCACCGTGAAGACGTGATCGAGCTTCAGGATCGATTCAAGCGACTTCCGGAGATCGCCGACGAGGAGCTGCGCGCCGAGAAGGAAATCCTCGCCCTCGAGATCCGCAGCTACCTCGATCTCCAACAGCACACGCTGTCGCCCCCGCCCGAGGATTCCGTCCGCTGGTCGGAACGCAGGCCGGAGGGTCTTGTCCTCCACCTGTCGCCACTTCACGTCGGCGAGCGACTGGCGGCCCAGGTCTACGACGGGCTGAGCTCGCTGATCCTCACCTCGGCGACACTGACACCTCGCGAGGATCGATCCTTTCTCCGGGACGCGCTCGGTCTCGGAGACGCCCCCGGCGGGCTGTCTTGGTTCGACGCCCCGCCCGCCTTCTCCTATCGAGATCGCATGCGCATCTACGTGCCCCGTTCTCTTCCCCCCGTCGAGGGAGACCTCGATCTCCACGCGGATGCGTTGGCCGCGCTGATCGAACGCCTCTTGCGCGAGCTCGACCGGAAGATGCTTGTGCTCTTCACCTCGTATCAGATGCTGCGCGCCGTCAGTGCGAAGCTCCCGCGATCCGCGCCGATTCTCGCGCAGCGCCCGAGGGAGGGCCGCTCGCAGTTGGTGGACAGGCTGCGTAGCGCGCAACACGGGACCGCACTCTTGGGGACGGACACCTTCTGGGAGGGCGTGGATCTCCCCGGAGAGGAGCTCGAGCTCCTCGTGATCGCGCGGCTGCCCTTCCCCGTGCCGACAGACCCGATCTACTCCGCTCTCGCGGAACGGCTTCGCGACCAGGGGCTCGATCCGTTCGCCGACCTCGCACTGCCGCGCGCCGCCCTGAAGCTTCGCCAAGGCGTGGGGCGCCTGCTGCGCACGATCGACGACCGAGGTGCGGTCATCATCACCGACGATCGCCTGCTTCGTCGCCCGTACGGAGCGACGCTCGCCGCGTCGCTGCCGATCCGCCCCGAGGCGGCGGCTTCCGAGAACGACCTCCTGACGGAGCTGCTGGCGTGGTTCTCGGCACCGGCGGCCGGTGAGCCGTCGGACCGACCTGAGGCCTCGCCAGACTGTTGACTTCTTCTCTGCTGAAGGCTAGAATCCCACGACGAATCGACGCGATTCACATGTCTTTCCGTCCCCGATGCTGGACCAATGAATGTTTCCGTGGTGGTGCCTGCCTATAACGAAGCGAGTCGCATCGCGGCCGTTCTCGAGCCGTTGCTCGCATGCCATGCCGTCACCGAGATCATCGTCGTCGACGACGGCTCGGACGACGGAACCGCCGCTGTCGCGAGCACCTATCCGGTCCGTGTCGTACGCCTCGACGAGAACCGTGGCAAGGCGGCCGCGCTCGACGAGGGGGTGCGTGCCGCGAGCCACGACGTGCTTTGCTTCCTCGACGCAGACCTCGTCGGGCTGCGCGTCGACCACATCCAGCGGATGATCGACGCTTACCAAGAGGGGAAGCTCGACATGGTCGTCGGCGTCTTCGCCAACGGGCGGAAGAACACCGATCTCGCACAGAAGATCAATCCGTTCGCCTCGGGACAGCGCATCCTCAGTCGCAGCCTGTGGCAGCGGACCAAAGAGAACATCGAGGAGATGGACTACGGCATCGAGATCGCGCTGTCGCGGCTGGCCGCCAAAGAGGGCTGGGAGAAGGAGAAGGTCAAGCTCGAAGGCGTGACCCACGTCCTCAAGGAGGAGAAGCGCGGCTTTGCGGCAGGGGTGAAGGATCGCCTCAAGATGTACGGCGACATGGTGAAGTGGTTGATCAAGAAGCTCTAGTCACCGTCCGGTAGCGCCCGTCCCTGAGCGCTCGGCGCAGGGCGTACGAAAGGTCACGCCGAGGCATCGGGCCGCGATGAAGAAGCCACCAGGAGGAAGAACATCGTGTTCATGCACTGGCTGACGTTCGCCCTTGCCGCAGTCGCCGTGATCCTCGCGGGGATCAAGCTCGCATCGTTCGGAGACGCCCTCGGCCGCCGCAGCGGCATCGGCCAAGGGTGGATCGGCCTGCTCTTCCTGGCCACCATCACATCGATCCCCGAGCTCACGACGACGATCACCGGAGCGTCCATCGGTGCGCCGAATATCGCGGTCGGAAACGCGTTCGGGAGCAATCTATTCAATGTCGCGATCATCGCCGTCATCGACATCCTCTTGCTGCGGCGAGGGACCCTGCTCACGAGCATCAGGCACTACCACGTTACGAGCGCGGGGATCGCCATTCTCCTCACCGCGCTCGCCGCTCTGGGAATCCTCCTCGAGGCACCGCCGCTGGTCGCCGGGGTGAGCGCGGTGACGTGGCTCATCTTCCTCGGCTACATCGGCGGGGTGTACCTGCTGTTCCTCGTGGAGCGGCGCGAGGGAGCGACCGAGCCCGAGCGCAAGGCCACCCCGACGCTCCCGGTGGCGCTCATCGGCTTCCTCGTATGCGCCGCGATCATCATCGCCGCCGGAATCTTCCTCGTGCGGTCGAGCAAGGCAATCTCCGAGGCGACGGGGTTGTCAGCCACGTTCATGGGTGCTATCCTGGTGGCAATCGTCACGTCCCTTCCAGAGCTCGCGACATCGATCGGCGGGTTGCGCTTGAGGGCGTACGACATGATCCTAGGCAACTTGCTTGGGTCGAATATGTTCAACATCCTCACGGTCTTTTTCGCCGATCTTGCGTTCCGTCGAGGGAGCCTCCTCGCGGGCCTCGGGGGCGGAGCCACGGACCAACTGATCGTGGGCTTCTTGGGGATTGCGATCACGAGTGTTGCCATCATCGGGATCGGCGCGCGCAGCCGTCGCACGCTGCTGACGGTGGGAGTCGATGCCGCACTGATCCTGGCGATCTACCTCGGAGGAGCGGCGCTGCTGATCCACCGGGGCATCGGACTCTGAACTGATGATGAGGTGGTGAGTACATGGAACTGACCGAGCTCCGCGAACTGAACATCGAGCAGCTGCAAACGCTCGGCCAAGAGAAGGACATCGGAAACGCGACGCAGCTCAACAAGGACGACTTGCTGCGGGCCATCATGACGGTGCTCTCCAAGGGGAGCGACCTGCAGTTCGAGGCGGGGATCCTCGAGATCCTCCCCGACGGTTACGGCTTCCTGCGTGACGGGAACTGTCTCCCGGGGCGCAATGACATCTACGTCTCCCCGTCGCAGATCAAGCGCTTCGGATTGCGCGACGGGGATGTCCTCGGAGGGCTGATCCGCGCCCCGAAGAACGACGAGCGCTACTTCGCGCTCCTCAAGGTCGAGTCGGTCAACGAGGATCCTCCCGAGAGGTCGCGCCAGCGGAGGGACTTCCGCGATCTCACGCCGCTGCATCCCGACGAGTTCCTCCACTTGGAGCACGACCCGGACGAGATCTCGACGCGCATCATTGACCTCTTCTCGCCCATCGGAAAGGGACAACGCGGCCTGATCGTCTCCCCACCCAAGGCGGGCAAGACGACCCTCCTCAAGTGCATCGCGCACGGAATCAACGCCAATCATCCCGACGTCCACCTGTTTGTCCTGCTCGTCGACGAGCGCCCGGAGGAGGTCACGGACTTCGCGCGGTCGATCACCAACGGTGAGGTCGTCGCCGCCACCTTCGATCAAGAGCCACGGCATCACACGCGGATTGCGGAGCTCGTGACGGCGCGCGCCAAGCGTCTCGTCGAGGCGGGGCGAGACGTGGTGATCCTGATGGACTCCATCACACGCCTCGCGCGCGCGTACAACCTGTCGATCGCGCCTTCGGGGAAGCTCCTCTCCGGAGGAATGGACCCGACGGCGCTCTACAAGCCGAAGGAGTTCTTCGGCGCGGCGCGGAACATCGAAGAGGGCGGCTCGCTCACGATCATCGCGACCGCGCTCGTCGATACCGGGAGCAAGCTCGACCAGGTCGTCTTCGAGGAGTTCAAGGGAACGGGGAACATGGAGCTCATCCTCGATCGCAACCTGCAGAACAAGCGCATCTTCCCGGCGATCGACATCGAGCCGAGCGGAACGCGCAAGGAAGAGCTGTTGCTCCCTGACAAAGTATTGAACAGGGTCCACATCCTGCGTAAGATGATGAGCGAACTCGGAGACGCTCAGGCGGCTCTGGAGTTCGTCAAGAGCAAGATGGAGGCGACGAAGGACAACGACCAATTCCTCGAGCTGATGAGCAGTGACTAGCCAGAGGCCCATCCGGAAGGATCGCGTGGCACTTGTCGTCCTGGTCGTTCTTGCTGCCATCCTGCTTCCCATTCTCCTCACGTCCGGCACGGGCGACCGCACGCCGCCGTCAGAAACGGACCCTCTCGGCATCGTCGCCGACGGAGACACGGCGCCCGACGGCGGGGACGGGGAGGCGATCGCCAGCGATCCGTACGAGATCCTTGAGCACCGCGTCATGGAGGAAGAGACGATCGAAGAGATCGCTCTCGCCCTCGGCGTGACGGTCGAGCAGCTCCGCCTCAGCAACCAACTGACCGAGGACCAGACGCCCCGGCCGGGGGAGACGCTACGCGTCCCGCGCACGGGGTTCCTCCATCGCATCCGGTCGGGGGAGACGCTCACCGACATCGCGACGGCGTACGGCGTCACCGTCACCGAGCTGGTGGAGATCAACGCCGTCCTCGATCCGGCGCGGATCCTCGCCGGCGACTGGTTGATCGTCCCCGCGTCTCCGGACGAGATGGCGGTCAATGTCTCGATCGCGCTGGAGACCGCGGTCACCTTCGAGTGGCCGTTGGAGGGGGAGATCGACTCCGGCTTCGGGTACCGCGAACACCCTGTGCTCGGGACCTTCCACCATCACAACGGGATCGACATTGACGTCTCTGAAGGGACGTCCGTCAACGCCGCGGCCGCGGGCCGCGTCATCCACGTCGCGGAGGACGAGGGACTGGGCCTCGTCATCTACCTGCGCCACGCCGACGACTTCCACACGGTCTATGGGCACCTCGCGCAGTCGCTCGTCGCCGTCGGCGACACGGTGGGGGCAGGTCAGCAGATCGCCCTCTCCGGCAACACGGGGATCTCCACCGGCCCACACTTGCACTTCGAGATCCGGCATTCGCCGGAGTTCCCGGTCGATCCGCTGAAGTACCTCCCCTAGGCTCCATGCCCTGCCTCGAAGTCCGCGGCGGTACTCCCCTCGCCGGCTCGGTGCCGGTCGAGGGAGCGAAGAACGCCGCGCTGCCGACGCTCGCAGCGACGCTTCTCACCGACGAGCCGGTCCATCTGCGGCGCATCCCTCCGTTGCGCGATGTCGACGTCATGCTCGCGATGATCGAGCGTCTCGGGAAGGGCGTCGAACGATCGGAGCACACTCTCGACGTCGTCTCCCGGGGCGTCCTTCGCGAGGAGGCGGACGACGACCTGGTGCAGAGAATGCGTGCGTCGTTCCTCGTCCTCGCCCCGATCGTCGCGCGACGGGGCCGCGCCCTGATTCCCCTGCCCGGCGGGTGCACGATCGGTCCGCGCCCTGTGGATCTGCATCTCGACGGGCTTTCCGCGCTCGGAGCGCGGGTGCGGCGGCTCGACGGCGCCGTCGAAGTCACCACAGACGGCCTGCGCGCCGCGTCGCTCACACTGCGCTATCCCTCGGTGGGCGCCACCGAGCAGCTTCTCATGGCGGCATCCCTGGCGCGTGGGCAAACCGTGATCGGCAATGCCGCCAAGGAGCCCGAAGTGCTCGACCTCGCGAGACTCCTGAGAGCGATGGGCGCAGAGATCGAATTCGCTGAGGACCGCTTCGTGGTCCACGGCGTGGATCGCCTCCACGGCGCCACGCACGAAGTGATCCCCGACAGGATCGAGGCCGCGACCTACCTCTGCGCCGCCGCGGCGACGGGCGGCGCGGTGGAGGTCGCCGGGGTCTGCCCCGATCACATGGCCGGTGTGCTCGATGTGCTCACCGCATGCGGCGCCAGGATTGCCACAGGGGAGAGCTCGGTGACCGCCGAGTTCGCCGATCGCCCCCGCGGCGCGACACTCGAGACAGGACCCTACCCCGCCGTTCCGACGGACCTTCAGCCTCCGCTCGGCGCCACCCTCTCGATCGCACAGGGCATGAGCATCGTCTCCGATGTCGTCTTCCCGGAGCGGTACGGCTATGCGCAGGAGTTGAGCCGTCTCGGCGCCGACCTCACAATCAGCCACAGTCGGCTGGAGATCCGTGGCGTCGAGAAACTGCGTGGCGTGCCGGTCGTGGCACGCGATCTTCGCGGCGGCGCCGCGCTCGTCATCGCCGGGCTGGCCGCGACGGGAACGACGACGGTCTCCGGCGTGGAGCACATCGACCGGGGCTACACCCGTCTTGCCGACAAGCTCCGTCATCTAGGAGGGCGCATTGAGCGGATCGAGTCCGCGTGAGCCGACGCGACTGATCGAGGATCGACTCGGACGGAGGGCGCGCGTGCTCGGGGCCGAGCGCGCGGTGCTCGTGGGCGTCGAACTTCCCGACGAGCCGATCGACGAGCGGCTGCGGGAGCTCGAGGCCCTCGCGTCGACGGCCGGGGTCCCGACCGTCGCGCGGACGGTTCAGCGGCGAGGCCGTCCCGATCCGTCGCTGTATATCGGGCGCGGGAAGGTCGCTGAGGTGCAGTCCGCTGCCGCCGAGACCGATGCCGATGTGGTGATCTTCGACCACGCCCTCTCCCCAGCGCAGGCGAGGAATCTCGAAGAGGCGCTCGGCTGCAAGGTGATCGATCGGTCTCAGCTGATTCTCGACATCTTCGCGCAGCGCGCGACGACGAAGGAGTCCAAGCTCCAGGTGGAGCTTGCGCAGCTGAGGTACCTCTTGCCACGGCTCCGCGGGTGGGGCGCAGCGCTGACACGACTCGGCGGGGGAATCGGAACGAGGGGACCGGGGGAGACACAGCTCGAACTCGACCGCTACAAGGTCATGCGCCGGATCCACTCCCTCGAGCGACGACTGCGCAGGGCGCGCGGAGAGCGCGATCTGCGCCGCCGTCGACGAGAGCGATCCGACCTGCCGCGGGTGGCACTCGTCGGCTACACGAACAGCGGGAAGTCGACACTCCTCAACGTCCTCGCCGATGCCTCGAGCCTCGTCGAGGACAAGCTTTTCGCCACGCTCACCCCCGCCGTCCGCCGCGCGGACCTCGGCGGAGGACGCACAGTCCTCGTGATCGACACCGTCGGCTTCGTGCAGGCCCTTCCCCACGAGCTGGTCCCCGCGTTCGCATCCACGCTCGAGGCGGCCCGCGAGGCGCAGGTGATCCTGCACGTGATCGATGCCGCGTCGGCCGATGCGCTCGGGCAGCGCGACGTCGTCATCGAGACGCTGACCGCGAGTGTGTTCGACGGACACCCGATGCCGCCGCGCATCGACGTCTGGAACAAGGCAGATCTCGTGGGCCGTTCCCTGGATCTCCACACCGATGCCGACGACGGAGTGGCGATCTCCGCGCTTCGCGGAGACGGTATCGAGGAGCTCCGCGCGCGCATCATCGAGGTCCTCGACCGCCGCTGCGGCGAGCTCGGCAGATGGCTCGTGCCGTTCGCCGCGACGTCACTGGTCCACGAGCTGCGCCGTCATCACGAGCTCGTCATCGAGGGGTACACCGAGTCGGGGATGCGCATCGTCGCGCGGCTCCCTCACGCACAATGCGCGAGGCTCCGCGGCTCGGGGGCCGTGCCGCTAGAGGACGTTAGCTGACAGTCTTGACGGCGGCGGCGTCGACTTCCACGCGCTCCTTGTCGTCTACGAGCAGCGTCACGGTACGCCGCAGGATGTTGTGCGCGATGATCTTCCCCTTGCGATTTCCCACCGTCGCACGCGCGCCGAGTTTGGGCATCTTCGCGAGCTCTCGCTTGTAAGCCTCGTGCTCGTAGGCGAGGCAGCACATCAGCCGTCCGCAGACGCCGGTGATGCGCTCCGGAGGGACGAACAGCTCCTGGTCGTACGCGAGCTCCATCGGGATCGGTCGGGGCTGATGAAGGAAGCCGTGACAGCAGATGATCCGTCCACAGCGTCCCACTCCGCCCTTGAGGCGCGCCTCGTCGCGGGCCCCCATTTGCCGCAGTTCGATGCGTGCGTGGAATCGCGATCCCATCTCGCGCAGCAGCTCACGGAAGTCCACGCGGTGCGGGGCGGTGAAGTAGACGCGAAGCTGCGACCGATCGAGGGCGTAGTCGGCGGCGACGAGATGCATCGGGAGCTTCTGGCGGGCGACCATCTCGCGGGTCGCGGAGAGGACTTCCTCTGTCCGCTCGCGGTTCCTGCGGTGAGCCTCGAGATCTCCCTGCGTCGCCACCCGCAGGACACGGTCCAGATGGCGATCGAGGGCATCGCCCATCTCCAAGCAGCTGACGACGAGCCCCAGACGAGGGCCGCTCTGCGAGACGACGCAGTGCTGTCCCGCCTCGATCGGAATCGTGGCCGCGCTGTAGTACCCGGTCGTGCGCTCGAGGTCGTAGAGGCGTACGAGGACGACGCGCGGCTCAGCCACGGCGGCCTCCACTCAGCGTGAGAAGAAGGGCCAACAGGACCGCGTCGTGGGGAGCATAGCGCTCGCAGCCGCGGCGCGCTTCCTGCGCCGCGAGGCAGCCACGAAGGGCAGCCTCACCGACGTCGTGCTCGTCCCCGCTCCAGCCAAGGCGAAGCTCCTCCGCGAGGACGCGCTGCGCGTCTTCCACGAACTGCGTGACGGCGTCGCGCCCTCGACTCGCGATCGCTCCCGTGATCCCGATCGCGTAGCGCCCCGCACCGGATGCCACACGCGTCAGTATGGCCCCTACGGCCCGTCGCCGGGACGGCGGCGTCGGATCATCGCATGCTTGCGCCACGAGTTGCGCGTCGTCCATCGACGACAGCGACTCGTCCCACGGACGCTCCTCGGGCGCCTCCGGCGTCGAGTGCACGCGCTCGATCCGAAGCCGAGAGACGATCGTCGGCGGAAGCGCCGACGCGTGGCTCGCGAGGAGCACGAAGAGC
>CP070725.1:570887-576768 GCA_020350845.1 Candidatus Bipolaricaulota bacterium | reverse complement strand
GATCCTGTGGGGTCGGTGTGGTCCTACGAGTACGACGCCCTCGGACAGTGCGTCCGGGAGATCGATCCCCTGGGCAATACGACGGCCACGTCCTACGACGCCGTCGGGAATCCCGTCTCGACGACCTACGCCAACGGGCTGGTGACCACCCGAGCGTACGACGTCGGGGACCGTATCGTCTCCGTCCGGTCGGGGGACGACGAGGTCAGATACGCCTACGATGCCCTCGGCCAGCTTTCCTCCGCCACCGATCCTCTCGGAGGACGCTTCCACGTTGAGTACTCCCCGATCGGGCTCCCGACCCACGAGACGGATCCACTGGGGCGCACGACCTCCTATGCGTACGACGCCCTCGGGCGGCTGACCTCGGTCACGGACGCCTCCGGGGCGCGGACGAGGTACGTCTACGACGCAGTCGGCAACTTGATCGAGCGAGTGGACGCGCTGGGCGGGAGCACGATCTACGAGGTCGACGGACTCGGCCGGGTGGTGGACGAGATCGGTCCCACGGGGAACACCACCGTCTATACGTACGACGGGAACGGGAACCTCGGCACGATCCACGACGCCCTCGGGAACACGTGGTCCCTCGCGCGGGACGCCGAGGGGAACGTGACCTCCTCGACCGATCCCGACGGCCGGCGGTGGCAGTTCGTCTACGACGCCGCCGGGCGCGTGACCTCCGCGATCGATCCCCTCGGTGGGGTCACGCACCTCGGCTACGACCCTGCCGGGCGGCTGACCTCGCGGACGGAGCCCGACGCGTTCGAGACGATCCGCTACCGATACGACGCGATGGGGAGGCTACAGGCGATGGCCTTCGCCTACGCGACGGAGACTCCCCTCGAGACCACCTTCGAGTACGACGCGATGGGCCAGCTTGTGGGGGCGTCGAACGAGGCGGTTCGATTGCGATTCGAGGTCGACCCGCGCGGACGGCTGGTGGCACTCCACGACGACGCCCGGGGCCGGTCTCTCACGTTCACGAACGATGCCCTCGGCCGCCGTACCTCGATGACCGACCCCGAGGGAACGACGACGCGCTACACCTATGACGCCGCCGGGGAGCTCACGAGGATCGACCATGACGGCACCTCGATCGCGCTCTTCTACGACAGTGTCGGATGGCGCACCGGCGTCGCCTGGGAGACCGGCGCGGAGCTGCGCTCCGTTCGCGACGCCCTCGGGCGGATCACTCAGATCGCGAGCACCCGGGGTGATCCGGTCGTCACGGAGACGATCGACTTCACCTACGACGCCGAGGGGAACCTCACGGAAACCTCGTTCAGCGACGGGGACGCGATCCGCTACCAGTACGACGCCCTGAACCGCCTCATCGCCGAACGGCGGACAGGAACGCTTTCCTATGACCACACCTACGACTACGACGGGGCGGGGAACCGCACGGAGAGCTCGGGGGCCGGGCTCGCTTCGTCGTGGTCGTACGACGCTGCCGGGCGGCTCGTCTCCGGGATGACCGGCGGCGAGACGACGTCGTACGAGTACGACACGGCCGGCCGATTGGTCGAGCGCTCTGGCCCCGACGGAACACTCTGGCTCGGTTACGACGGCTTCGGCCGCCTGCGCAGCGTCTCCACCGAAGACGAAACGGTGACCTACGGCTACGACCCGTTCGGGAACGTCGCGTGGACGGGCGGGGAGGGATTCGGCGAGCAGCCGCTGATGGCGCCGGCGCTGCCGCCGACGGCGATGGCCCTCCTTGTCCAGCATCACGACCGCCGCGAGCCGGTCGCCAACGCCGATCCGTTCGTCGCCGCTCCGGTGGTCACGCCTTTGGAGGACGCTGTCGCGGTCTACTCGGTACCCCAGGAGGTCGTGCGCAAGATCGTTCACGGACCGGGCGTCGACGACCCGCTGCTCCTCGTCCAGGACGGCGAGCAGTACGCGATCCTCGGCGACGGGCTGGGCTCGGTGCGCCGGCTCCTCGACGAGGACGGCGCGAGTGTCGCGTTCTACGAGTACGACGCCTTCGGCAATGCGATGGACGTTGTTGATCCGATCGGCAATCCGCTGCGCTTCGCCGGACGGACGGCGGATCCGGTCTCCGGGTTCTACGACCTCCGTGCCCGTGCCTACGATCCCGCCCTCGGACGATTCATCGGCCCCGATCAGCTGGTGACGGGACGGCCGGTGAATCTCTATGCCTATGCCGGCAACAACCCCCTGATCTACGCCGATCCCATGGGCCAGGAGTTCGAGCGCAAGGCGCCGTTCACTGATCGCATGCGGCACTACAGCCCGAACAGCCGCGGCGGCTATACCTGGCCGAAGATCGAGGTCAACATCCCGCCGAGCTATGCCGGGATCGTGATCGAGGAGCAGGCCTGCTGCTGGATCGTCCCGGGGACGGGGAAGTTCAAGTTCTCGGCGCAGGCGGGCCACGTCCGACCGGGCGATCAGGGAACGCTTCCGCAGGGCGGCAACGGCGCGGGGAGCACGGTGACGATCCCGCCCGCGGCGGGGAATGACGATCCCGCGGGGAGGATCAACGCCCACGAGGACGAGCACGTTGCCCTCTGGAACAAGGCCCACGACGCGTTCATCGGCCCGCTCGAGGACCGCGTGGCGAGCGTCACCTGGCCGCGCTGGCACAAGCACGGGAAGACCGTCGAGCAGTGCATCAAGAACCTCAAGAAGTGCATCCGCTGGCAGGAGACGATCAACGCCTTCATCCGCGCGGGGAATGCCGCCAACAGGATGCTCGACGAGCGGGACGCGAACTACATGCGCGGGCAGTGGGTCAACCGCAACGGAACGTGGGTCTGGGAGCTGCACAACAACAACCCGCCGGGCTACTCGCAGAACTACCAGAACTGGGACAACTCGATGCGCCAGGCGATGGACGCCATCGCCGCCCTGTTCTCGTTCGCGACACGTGACTGCCCGCCGCACGATCCGTGCCTCCCGAGCTGGTGGCCGTGGCCTCGGCGCGGTCTCTGCCCGCCGGCCCCGACGCACTCACCGACCCCCGTCCCGCCGCCGCGTCCGACGGCGCCAGTGCCGACCGGACGGCCGGCGCCGCCCACGCCCGCCCCGCGAGGGCGCGGGCCGGTGACGCCGACGCCCAAGACGCCACTTCCCGTGCCCCGGAAGACACCGCGGGCACCGGGGGAGACGGGCGGTGGATACGGTCGTGGTACGCCGACGCCGGCTCCGACCCCGACGACACCGGTGCTGTCAGGGTCGACGTTCGTCGTCGATCACCCCGAGGCGATGCCCGGGACGACACTCACCTACACGCTCACGGTGCTTGAAAGCGGCGGCGCGGCGACGACGGCGACGGCGGAGATCTCCCTCCCTGCGGCGGTGCACTACGTGGCAGGGTCGGCGGTCGCCTCCGCGGGGGCCGTCACCTACGACGAAGCGCTTCGCGGGCTTCACTGGACCGGGCCGGTCGACGCGAGCGGTGCCGTCACGATCGACCTCGCCGGGACGCTCGATCTCTTCGTTCCGGAAGAGGCCGTCGTGGTCGTCGCGGCCGTGGTGACCGCGCCGGGAACCGAGGAGTCCGTAGCTCTCGAGGCGCCGACGACCGTCATCGAGGATCCTGTCCTCGAATGCGTGATCCGCCTCGGAGACGACAGCCGCGACGAGTATCGCGACGGCGGGACCTATCGCCAGATGGTGATGACCCACAACACCCGTCGCGTCGAGTTCTTCCGGAGCGAGCTGGAGATCTATCGCACGAGCAGCCTCGCGAGCTCGCGCCAGCGCGCGTGCGCACGCAGCATCCACAGCCATCTACGGTCTTCGGACGAGGCGCGGGAGGAGCAGCTCGCCGAGGCCTTCTGGCACGCGTTCACGGGAACGGCGGTGCCCCCGGAGGAGTGAGGCGCCGGGAGGGATTGGCGGCCGCCCGGAGCGGAGGGACGGGAATCCTTCGGGCTCTCCCGGATCCCGCGAGAACCCCGTTCGTGTCCGGCTTGACGGTCCCTCCGGCGGACCCTATGATGAGACTCCCGGTGGGTGGATCTGCCGCCAGGAGGCAGCGGAAAGGAGCGTCGCTGAACGCGGTCGAAGTCGCGGTCCAGCTACGCGGCATCACGAAGCGGTTCCCCGGTGTAGTCGCCAACGACGGCGTGGACCTCTCTGTGCGGCGGGGCGAGATCCATTGCCTGCTCGGGGAGAACGGCGCGGGGAAGACGACGCTCATGCGTATCCTCTACGGGCTCTACCAGCCCGACGAGGGCGAGATCCTTCTCGAGAACGTACCCACGCGAATTCCCTCTCCGCGTGCCGCCCTCGCCCACCGGATCGGCATGGTGCATCAGCACTTCCATCTCGTTCCGACGCTGTCGGTCGAGGAGAACGTCGTCCTCGGGCTGGACGAGGGGACCGGACCGTTGCTCAGACGCCGCCGGATCCGCCAGAAGATTGAGCGGCTGGCCGCGGAGTACGGCCTCCAGGTCGATCCCACGGCCAAGGTCTGGCAGCTCTCGGTGGGGCAGCAGCAACGTGTGGAGATCCTCAAGGCGCTCTACCGCGATGCCTCGATCCTGATCATGGACGAGCCGACGAGCGTGCTCACGCCGCAGGAGGTCGAGGCGCTGTTCACCACCCTGCGGACCCTCGTCGACGACGGCCTGACGATCATCTTCATCACGCACAAGCTGGACGAAGTGATGCAGGCGAGCGATCGCGTCACCGTGTTGCGCAGGGGCTCCGTCGTCGCCACGGTGGAGACGGCGACGACGAGCAAGGAGGGGCTCGCGCGGTTGATGGTCGGCCGCGAGGTGGTCTTCCGTCTCGAGAAGCGCGCCCACGAGGTCGGAGACCGGGTCCTCGAGGTGCGCGACCTCCACGCGCACAACGATCGTGGCCTGACGGCACTGCGCGGCGTGAGCTTCGATCTTCACGAAGGGGAGATCCTCGGCGTCGCCGGGGTCTCGGGAAACGGCCAGCACGAGCTGTCGGAGGTTCTCACCGGGCTGCGGAGGGCGACGCGCGGCTCGGCGGTCCTCGAGACGCGTGACCTCGCTCGCTGCTCGGCGCGCGAGATCGCCGATCTTGGCGTCGCCCACGTTCCCACAGAACGGATCCGGATGGGCACCGTGCCCACGATGAGCATCCGCGAGAACCTGATCCTCAAGAGCTATCGCCGGCCGGAGTTCTGTCGCTGGACGATCCTCGACGAGAAGGCGGCCTACGAGAACGCCTGTCGCGCGATGGACGAGTACGAGATCTCGGCGCCGGGCGACGGGACGGCGGCGAAGAACCTCTCCGGCGGCAACATCCAGCGTCTCGTCCTTGCACGCGAACTGTGCGGGAGCCCGCGCTTCGTCGTCGCCGCCCATCCGACGTACGGGCTCGACGTCGGCGCCACCGAGCAGATCCGCCAGGTGCTGCTCGACCAGCGGGACCGGGGCGCGGCGATCCTCCTCATCTCCGAGGATCTCGACGAGATCATGCAGCTCTCCGATCGCATCCTGGTGCTCTACGAGGGAGAGGTGATGGGCGTCGTCGACGCCGAAGACGCCGAACTCGAGGGCCTCGGCCTGATGATGGCGGGCACGCGGCAGGGAGCAGGTGTCGCGTGAGGGCGCCGTCCTGGCTTCAGATCGAGCGCCGTCCCACGCCGCCGCCGTGGGTCGTGTTCCTCGTCTCGATCGGTGCGATCGCGGCGGCCCTGCTCGCGGCGGGGATCTTCTTCCAGGCCTACGGCGTCTCGATGGTCCGCGCGTACCACTCCATCTTCCGCGGGGCGTTCGGCAGCACCTACGGCTTCGCCGAGACGATCCGGCGGATGATCCCGCTCCTTGCGATCGGCGTCGGACTGAGCGTGGCGTTTCGTGCGCTGTTCTGGAACATCGGCGCGGAAGGGCAGATGCTCGTCGGCGCGGTCGCTGCCGCAGGAATCGCG
>CP070725.1:566169-570787 GCA_020350845.1 Candidatus Bipolaricaulota bacterium | reverse complement strand
CGGCCGACGCCTTCGCTGAACAGCAGCGGGAGCAGCGTCTCGATCCCCGGGATTCCCTTGGGAACGTCGACGAACGCGGACTCTGTGGGCTTCTGCTCGGAGCGGAAGGAACAGTGATCGGTGGCGATGACGTCGAGGGTTCCGTCGGCGGCCGCCTGCCAAAGCGCGTCTCCATCCTCGGGCGCCCGCAGCGGCGGCGTCGCGGCGAACTGGATGCCGTTCGGCCTTCCGTAGACGCTGCGGTCGAGCAGAAGGTACTGCGGGCAGCTCTCGGCGACGAGCCGGGGTCCCAGGGAACGGCTCGTCGTCGCGGCGCGGAGCCCGAGGGCGGAGCTGATGTGCGCGATGCGCAGTGGCAGATCGGCGGCACGCGCCCACACCGAGGCGCGGAGGATCGCCTCCTCCTCGCAGACCGCGGGGCGGGTGTCGGCGAGGGCGTCGATGTCGGTGCGCCCGGCGGCGAGAGACTCCGCAGTCAGCGCGCGGATGAGCCCGTCGTTCTCCGCGTGGACCATCGCCCGGCCGCCGTGCGTCGCCAGCGCCCGGAACGCGTCGACCAGCTGAGCATCCGTCGTCATCCGCCCCGATTCGGAGTACGCGAGGTAGAACTTGAACGAGCGGACGCCGAGGGCGACCGCCTCCGCGACCTCCGGCGAGCGATCGGACCGCCAGCCGATGATCTCGGCGTGAAGGCTGAAGTCAACGGCGCTTCCGGAGGCATCGCCGATGCGCGACTCGATCTCCTCCGGGAGCGCCCCGTCCTCTGCCCCCACGGAGAAGTCGACGAAGCAGGTCACGCCGCCGATCGCCCCCGCGATCGACCCGCTCTCGAAGTCATCGCTGGAGCGCGTTCCTCCCACCGGGAGCTGCATGTGGGTGTGGGCATCGATGATCCCCGGGAGCACGTAACACCCGACGGCATCGACCTCCCGGCGCCCGGAGAGCCCCGAGGCGAGGGCGACGATCCGCTCGTCGTCGATTCCGACGTCGATCGCCTTCGTCCCGTCGGGCGTGACCACCGAGCCCCCACGGATCACGATCTCATGCATCGCAGATCTCACTCAGGAACGCGGCGACGAGGTCAGCGACCACCCCGCGCCGATACTCCGCGGTCCCGCGGATGTCGTCGATCGGGGAGACGGCGGACGCGGCGAGCGCTCGTGCCTCGGGGATCAGCTCGGCGTCGAGGACGTGGCCGGTGAGCGCCTCTTCGACGGGACGGAGGCGGATCGGACGCGGGGCGACCGATCCTGCGGCGAGACGGATCCAGGCGATCCTCCCCTCCCGTATCCGGCAGAGCATCCCCACAGAGGCGATCGCGATCGTCAACGCGCGTCTCCGCCCCACCTTGTGCAAGCGCCCCACGGCCTCCTCGTCGACCGCCGGGATGCGGATCTCTTGCACGAACTCGCCCGCGCGGAGCTGGGTCTTCCCCGGGGAGACGATGAACGCTTCGACCGGCATCCGGCGGACCCCGCCGCGGCTCGCGAGGACGACTTCGGCGTCGTGCAGGAGCAGGGGGAGAGCGCCGTCGGCGGCGGGCGACGCGTTGACGAGATTGCCGCCGAGCGTTCCCCGGTTGCGGATCTGGACGGATCCGAGCGTCTCCAGCGCCGCCACCAGCAGCGGCAGCCGCTGTCGGACGGCATCGTTTTCGAGAAGCTCCGTCTCGGGGGTCGCCGCGCCGATGACGATGCCTCCGTCCTCGTCGCGGACGCCGCGCAGCGCCTCCAGACCGCTGATGTCCACGAGCAGCGACGGGTCGACGAGCCCCGCGCGCAGCTTGACCATCAGGTCGGTGCCGCCACAGAGGATCGCCGCGCCCGGCGTTTCCAGCGCCTCGAGCAGCGCGTCGATCGTCTCAGGCCGTACGTACGATCTTTCCACGGGTGCTGCCCTCACTTCCCGTTTCCTGCACGTCGACGTCGGCGACGCTGCCGGCATCGTCCACGTCGATCGAAACCAGCGCCTCCTGGTGTCGTGCGATGTACTCGCGGGCACCGGTGTCGCCGTGCAGCTCGCCGATCAGGGCCTCACGGTGGTCGTCGGCGAAGAACACCGGGAAGCCGGGGCGTCCGTCGACGACGGGCCGCGCGATCGATGCCCCGCGGCGACCGGCATCGAGCACGGCGCGGATCGTCTCCTCCCGGACGTGAGGCATGTCCGCGTGGAGGACGAGGATCCCGTCGCGGGCGTCCTTCGCGGCGCGGAGACCGGCGACGAGCGAGGACGCGAGTCCGCACTCGTAGTCGGGATTGGCGACGACCTCCGCCCCTGCCCGTTGCGCCGCGTCGGCGACCTCGGTGGCGTGGTGCCCGACGACGACGAGCACGCGATCGACGCCCGCGGCCCGCAGGGCGTCGACGACCCGCGCGACGGCCGTCTCCCCGTCGCAACGCATCAGCGGCTTGATCCCGCCGAAACGCGATCCCAGCCCGGCGGCGGGGACGATCGCGTCAACCATGAGGTCGCTCCTCCCACGGCCATCGCTTCGCGGCAAGACGTACCGCATCGAGGATCTTCGTGTAGCCGGTACAGCGACAGAGATTCCCCTCGAGCGCGGTGCGAATCTCCTCGTCGGTGGGGTTCGCGGTGCGCGTCAGCAGCGCATAGGTCGAGAGGATGAATCCCGGCGTACAGAAACCGCACTGCGTGCCCCCCGCTTCGACGTACGCCTCCTGGATCGGGTGGAGCGCCTCGCCCTCGCTCAGGCCCTCGACGGTGAGGACGTCGCTTCCGTCGGCCTGGACGGCGAACATGAGGCACGAATTGACGGCGCGACCGTCCATGAGCACCGTGCACGCTCCACATTCTCCTTCCCCACATCCCTCTTTGGTCCCGGTGAGGTCGAGCTCGTCGCGCAACAGGTCGAGCAAGCGCAGCTCGGCGTCGACCTCGCGCGTGTGCTCCCGGCCGTTGACGCGGACCCGGATCTGCCGTCGCTCGCTCACAACGCCTCCTCCACCCGGGCGAGGACGGGATCGATCACGGTCGGCTCGCCGACGGCGGAGCGCGCCGCGCGCACGTCCTTGAGGCCGTTCCCGGTGACCAAGATCGCCACGCGCTTCTCCTTGAGCTCTCCGGCACGCGCGAGGCGGGCCGCTCCGGCGAACGCCGCCGCCCCCGCGGGCTCGGCGAAGACCCCGGTGCGACGCGCGAGGACGCGGATCGCGTCCAGGATCTCTTCGTCGCTGACGACGACGAATCGTCCTCCGTTTCTTGTCACGTAGGTGACCGCCTTCACGATGTCCCGTGGTGCGCCGACGCAGATGCTGTCTGCGACGGTGTCCGCCGGCCCGTCGTCGATCTCGACCGTCACGCCGTCGAACCGATCGAACGACCGCGCGACCGGCGCCGACCGCTCGGCCTGAACGCCGATGACCGCGGGGACGCGGTCGGTCCAGCCGAGTGTGCGCATCTCCTCGAAGCCCTTGCACACCCCGCTGATCACCGAGCCGTCTCCCACACTCACGAACACCGCGTCGGGCAGGTCCCACCCGAGCTGCTCCGCGAGTTCGAGCGCGCCCGTCTTCTTCCCCTCCACGAGGTACGGATTCATCGCCGCCGAGCGGTTGTACCAGCCGAAGGCGTCCGCCGCTTCGGCGGCGAGGTCGTAGGCGACATCGTACGAGCCGCGGACGACGAACACCCTGGCGCCGTAGATCAGAAGCTGGGCGACCTTCGCCTCCGGGGCACGTTCGGGGACGAAGATCACCGTCTCGAGGTCGGTGGCGGCGGCGAAGCCGGCGAGCGAGCTCGCGGCATTCCCCGTCGACGCGCAGGTGACCACCTCCTTGCCCTTCTCCTGTGCGGCGATCACGACGAGGGAGCTCGCGCGATCCTTGTACGAGGCGGTGGGATTCCTCCCGTCGTCTTTGACGAGAAGCTCGGCGAAGCCGAGCTCGCGCCCCAGCGCAGGGGCGCGGTAGATCGGCGTCCAGCCGACGAGAAGCTGCTGGATGAAGCGTGCGTCACGGATCGGCAGCAGCGGGAGGTAGCGCCACATGCTGCGCTCGCCATCGGCGGCGAGGCGCTCCCGGGTCAACTCCGATCGCAGTGCGTCGTAGTCGTAGAGGAACTCCAACGTCCCGCGACGGGGACCGCAGGTGGGGCAGGTGTACTCCAGCTCGTCGGGACCGTACTCCGTCCGGCAGCTCACACAGCGCAGCGCGCGCGGATCACCCACGGTCGTCCTCCTCGCTCCCGGGGGCCAGGAGATAGGCCGCCGTCCCGGTGACCGCCTCGTGAACGATCGCCATCTCGGCGGCGGCGCGAAGCGAGCGTTCGCCGTCGAACCCCTTTCGAAGCTCGATCTCCGGCTCCGAGAGGTCACGCGCGAAGCGTGCGCGGAGCCACGGGTCCTCGTAGGTCCATCCGCCGTCGCGCGTGGTGAGCGTCGCCGTTGTCCCGCCTCGTCGCAGAACCCGGTCGGGCTCCACGAGGAGCGCCTCCCCGTCATCCTCCGCGAACGCCTCTCGGGTGAGGAACACGCGCGGCTGGTCCTCGAACGGCTTCCCCTCATGGACGCAGAAGGTGGCGCAGTTCCCGCAGGCGTTACACAACTCCTCGACATGGACGATCTGGCGCGGTTGGCCGACCTCGAACCGCTCGACGCCGG
>CP070725.1:562849-566069 GCA_020350845.1 Candidatus Bipolaricaulota bacterium | reverse complement strand
GCATAGGTGAAGCACGACAGCGCCGTCCCCAGACCGCTGCCCGCGCACCAGATGTGGGGCAGGCGATCGGACCGCAGGAAACGGCTCATCGGATGCGTCCTATGCTCTACGACTTCCGGGACGACCTCTTGCGTTGTCCTACGCTGCACGGCCAAGCACCTCCTCCATCGCGGCGACGATCACCTGCGGATCGTGAATCCCCCCACCGGCATGAGGCACGGAACGCACCGCGGCTCGCGCGCCGGCGACCCGCTCCACCTCGCGGACGATCTGTCCGAGGTTGATCTCCGGGACGACGAACCCCGCGACGTGCCCCAGCAGATCGCGAACCGCTCGATCGGGAAACGGCCATACCGTCACCAGCCGCAGCATCCCCGCCTTGAGCCCCTTCTCCTGCGCCGCGCGAAGCGCCCCCAGTGACGTTCGCGCCGAGATCCCGTAGCTCACGATGACCACCTCGGCGCCGTCGAGGTCCGTGGCCTCGATCTCGACGATCTCTTCCGCGTTGCGCGTGATCTTCTCCGAGAGCCGGGTGACGTTCTCTCGCTGCGTCGCCGCGTCGATCACGGGATAGCCGCGCTCGTCGTGGGTCAGCCCGGTGACGTGCACCCGGTACCCGTCCCCGAACGCGGGCATTCCCTGCGGCACGAGATCCTCCCCGGGCGCATAGAGGAGGAACTCCCCCGGCGGCTTGTTCGGCGCCCGGCGCTCGACGATCTCGATCCGATCGGGATCGACGACCACACGCTCGTACATGTGCCCGACGACCTCGTCGGCCATCACGAAGACCGGCAGACGGAAGCGCTCCGAGAGATTGAACGCACGGATCGTCAACTCGAACGCTTCCTGCGGAGACGAGGGACAGAGGGCGATCACGCCGTAGTCGCCGTGGGATCCCCATCGCGCCTGCATCATGTCGGCCTGTCCCACCAGCGTCGGCAGCCCCGTGCTCGGTCCTCCGCGCTGGATATCGACAACGACGCACGGCGTCTCGGTCATCATCCCCAGACCGATGTTCTCCATCATCAACGAGAAGCCGGGACCCGACGTCGCGGTCATCGCCTTGGCTCCGCCCCACGCTGCGCCGAGGACCGCCGCCATCGACGAGATTTCGTCCTCCATTTGGATGAAGACCCCGCCGACCTGAGGAAGGCGGTAGGAGACGCGCTCCGCGATCTCCGACTGCGGGGTAATCGGGTAGCCGGCGAAGACCGTGCACCCCGCGGCGATCGCCCCCTCGGCGATCGCCTCGTCACCGTTCATGAAGTGCTGACCCGCGAGGATACGCTCACTCATGCTCGTCCTCGGTTTCCTCGGTCCAGATGGCGAAGTCGGGACAGATCAGCTCGCAGAAGGTGCAGTTCACGCAGGCCTCGGGGTCCTTCGCCCGCGGCGGGTAGTAGCCCTTGGCGTTGAACTTGTCCGAGGTCTCGAGCACCTCCTTCGGACAGAACTCGATGCAGAAGCCACATCCCTTGCACTCATCCTCCTGGAGGTAGAGGAATCCCTTCTTCGTCTTCCAGCGCTTGGTCGTCGTGACCATCCCCGAGCCTCCTAGAACGCCTTCATCGCGCGGTCGACGACGGCCTCGCGGCGGTAGTCGGGCAGCAACACCGGCGCCCGGCGATCGACCTCGATCCCCTCGTCGTGCAGCATCGCGACGTAGCGCTCGACGTGGGCCAGGCCTCCCCGGCCGGGTTCGGGTTCGCTCTGCACCCACGAGGCCGCGGACATCCCTGCACGACGCCCGAAAACATTGCAGTCCAGGAGGGAGTTGCCCATCAGCCGGTTCTTGCCGTGAACGCCCCCCGCGACCTCTCCACCGGCGAACAGCCCGGGAACCGCCGTCGCACCGTGCTCGTCGATCACGACGCCGCCGTTCTGGTAATGGAGCGTGGGGAAGACGAGCGCGGGATCGACCGCGATGTCAATCCCGTGACGGTTCCACATCATCCACATTGCCGCGAGGCGCTGCTTGATCGTCCCCTTCCCGTGGATCTCCTCGATCATCGGCGTGTCGAGCCAGACCCCGCGGACGCCGCTCGGCGTGGGGACGCCGTTGTCGCGATCGTAGCACTCGCGGATGATCGCCGCGGACTCCACGTCGCGGGGCTCGAGGGGATAGACGAACGCTTCCCCATGGGCATTCACCGGCTCCGCGCCCTGGTTGCGCAGCTTCTCCGTCGCCAGTTGACCGAGGATCGCTGCCGGATAGGCGACCCCTGTGGGGTGGTACTGCACCGAGTCCATGTCGATCACGGCCGCCCCGGCGCGGTAGGCGAGGACCAGCCCGTCGGCCGTCGCACCGTAGTGATTGGTCGTCGGGTATCCCTGGATGTGCAGCCTACCGAAGCCGCCGGTCGCGAGCACCGTCGCGTGCGAACGGACGACCATTGTCTCGTCGGTCTCGAGATTCACGAGCACGGCGCCCGCCGCCCGTCCCTTGTCGTCGAGGACGAGTTCCACCGCCGCGGCGAACTCGAGAACGGGGATCCCGAGGTTCCGCACCTCGTCGCGGAGGACGCGCATCAGCTCCATCCCCGTGTAGTCCTTGGCGGAGTGCATGCGCATCCGCGAGGTCCCGCCACCGTGCGCTTCAAGGTACTCCCCGTTCACCTTGTCGTAGAGGATCCCCAGGCGCTCGTGCCAGTCGATGATCATCGGGCCGTCCCCCACGAGGGCGCGCACGAGTTCGGGTCGATTCGTGAAGTGCCCCCCGCCGATCGCGTCGAGGTAGTGAATCGCCGGCGAATCGACCGCTCGATCGGCGGCCTGGATCCCTCCCTGGGCCATGATGGTGTTGCAGTCCCCGTGGCGCAGCTTCGTCGCGATCAGGATCTCCGACGCGAGAACCCCCTGCTCGACGGCCATGAGAGCCGCCACCGTCGCCGCTCCGCCGCCCCCGAGAATGAGGACCTTGGTCTCGAGATCGGGAGCGCTGACGTCGACGGACGCCGGGTCGAGACGAGGATAGGCCTCGAAGACGTCCGCCACCTCGTGGGGCATGAGCTCTCCCCTGGACGGGCCGACACGCAGCGCTCGCTTCTTCTCCGCCTTGTAGTCCGGGTGAAACGCCTCGAGCAGCGCCTCGCGCTCCTCCGCGTCGAGTGCCGCCACAGGACCCTCCGCGAGCCGCCTCGACCGGGTCGCTTCGACGGCCTCGATCGAAGCGCGCATCGCCTCGGGGTAGCCGCCGCGCAGCGTGCCGTTGTCGCTCATG
>CP070725.1:557075-562749 GCA_020350845.1 Candidatus Bipolaricaulota bacterium | reverse complement strand
AGGGGTGGACCGTGCTCCACATCCAGAACGTGACGGACGTGGACGACAAGCTGATCGACCGCTCGCTTCAGACGGGGGAGTCTGTCGAGGAGATCGCCGGGCGCTTCACCGAGGCGTACTTCGACCTGCTCCGCCGCCTTCGTGCCGAGCCCCCGACCCACAGTCCGCGAGCGACGGAGCACATCGAAGGGATGGTCGCCCTCGTGGAGCGTCTGATCGATGTCGGTGCGGCCTACGCCAGCGACGGGGACGTGTACTTCCGCGTGCGCTCCGTGCCCGCGTACGGCGCCCTCTCGGGGCGTCGGCTGGATGACCAGGAGGCCGGGGCGCGTGTCGAAGCGTCGGAGAAGAAGGAGCATGCGCTCGACTTCACGCTGTGGAAGGCGGCCAAGCCCGGTGAGCCGCGATGGCCGTCACCGTGGGGCGAGGGACGCCCGGGATGGCACACGGAGTGCGTGGTGCTCGCGCGCGCATACCTCGGCGAGGAGGTCGATCTCCACGCCGGCGGCAACGACCTCATCTTCCCTCATCACGAGAACGAGATTGCCCAGGCGGAGGCGGCCTACGGCAGGCCGTTCGTGCGCTTCTGGCTGCACAACGGGATGCTCACCGTGCGCGGCGAAGAGATGCACAAGTCCGCGGGCAACTTCTCCTACGCGGTTGACGTCCTCGACCGCTTCGGCGGTCCCGTGGTGCGCTACTTCTACCTCGCGCGCCACTATCGCAAGCCGCTCGACTACTCCGAGGAGGGGCTGAACGAGGCCGCGGCAGCGAGGAAACGGTTGCTGACGTTCGCTGCGGATGCCGAGGCTGCGCTGCGCGCAGGCGGCGGAGGAGGCGGTGACGACGCGGCAGGCGGCCTCAGGCTTGAGCTCGAGCGGCTCCACGAGCGGTACGTGGAGGCGCTCGACGATGACTTCAACACGGTGGAGGCCGTCGCCGTCCTCCAGGACCTGGTCTCGGCGGCCAACCGCTTCCGGGCGCGAGAGGCCGAATGGGGGGCCGGGATTCGCGAAGCGCTCACGTTGCTGCGCCGACTCGACGGTCCTCTCGGGCTTCTCGATGAGGAGGGTGACGAGGCTCCTTCGGGCGCGCTCGAAGAAGGATTGCTCGCACTGCTCATCGATCTGCGGCTGAAGTTGCGCGAGGCGGCGGCGTACGAGCTCGCGGACGAGCTCCGCGACCGGCTCGCCGCGCTCGGCATCGTGCTCAAGGACACGGCGGACGGCACGATCTGGCTTCGCGACGTCGGCGAGCACGAATCGTGACCGGCGCGGACGGCGCCGGCACGGGCGGGCCCCGGACGAGCGCGCGGGTGCGCATCGTCCTCGCGTCGTCCTCGCCCCGCAGACGACAGCTGCTGGCGCGCTATCCGGTGGAGGTCGTCGTCGTCCCCAGCGATGTCGTCGAGGTGACCGCGGCCGATCCGGAGGGACACGTGATGGCCAACGCGCGTGCCAAGGCGGAGGCGGTCGCGGAGAAGATGACCGGCCTCATCCTCGGTGCCGACACGGCGGTCGCGCACCGGGGGACGGTGCTCGGGAAGCCTGATTCCCGGGACCATGCACGGGCGATGCTGGAGCGACTGAGCGGCACGACGCACGAGGTGTTGACGGCACTCCACGTGCTCGACAGCGAATCGGGCGACGCGCGATCCGCCGTCGAGCGCACGGAGGTCACCTTCCGCACGCTGCAGCCCGTCGACATCGAGCGCTATCTCGCGCTCGAGGAGTACATCGGTGTCGCCGGTGCCTATGCGATCCAGGGGGTGGCGGGGGCGTTCGTGGAGCGGATCAAGGGCGACTTCTACAACGTCGTGGGCCTCCCGCTGTGCCGCCTGGAGCTGCTGCTGAGTGCGTTTGGCGTTTCCCTGCTCGCCGCGGGATGACGACATGACGACGGGATCCAGGAGAAGGAGGAGGGACGGATGACAGAGCGACAGCGCAGGGTGACGATACTCGACCTCTACCGGATGAAGTCGGAAGGGACGAAGATCGCGTGGCTGACGGCGTACGACTTCCCAACCGCGCAGTTCGCCGAGGCCGCGGGATTGGACATGCTCCTTGTGGGCGACTCCCTCGGGATGTGCGTGTACGGCTATGACAGCACGGTGCCGGTCACCATGGACCAGTGCATCGTGCATTCGGAGGCGGTCCGACGCGGTGCGCCGACCGCGTTCGTCGTCGGAGACATGCCGTTCATGAGCTATCAGGCGAGCGACGAGGACGCGGTTCGAAACGCGGGGCGCTTCCTCAAGGAGGCCGCCGTGGATGCCGTGAAGCTCGAGGGCGGGGTGCGCATCGCGAGCCGCATCCGCTCGATCGTGGATGCAGGCATCGTCGTGTGCGGCCACATCGGGCTGACCCCCCAGAGCTCGGGACAGCTCGGCGGTCACAAGGCCCAGGGGCGGACGGCGGAGACGGCCTGCGCCCTCGTCGAGGACGCGGTGGCGGTGGAGGACGCGGGGGCCCATCTGCTGCTGCTGGAAGCGGTGCCCCCCGAGGTCACGGGCTACATCACGGAAAGGCTGTCGATCCCCGTCCTGAGCATCGGCGCGGGGCCGCCGTGCGACGGTCAGCTGCTCATCGTGTCCGATCTCATCGGTCAGTTCCAGGCGTTCACCCCGAAGTTCGTGCGCAAGTATGCGAACGTCGCCGAGGTCGTGACCGACGCGATGCGCGCCTACGTGGATGATGTTCGCAAGGGTGTCTTCCCCGCGGAGGAGCACTGCTACCCGATGCTCAAGGGCGAAGCGGAGAGATTCCGCGAGGCGATCGGTGAGGACGGAGGAGGGGCGTCATGAGTGAGCGTCACGAGGAGCTGAGGGGGCGTCTGCGGATCCGCGACGATGCGTTGGCCGAGGTGAACCAGCTGTTGCTCGACCCCGAGAACGATGTCGTGAACGCGGTACTCGACGCGATTGCGTCGCGCGGCGGCGTCGAGGAGATCAACCGCCGGGCGCGGGAGGCCCGCGATCTCGATCGGCTCTACGAGCGGCTCCATGCCGAGGGCTCCCCGTACCTCGATGACGTCCGCTGGCTGGAGGCACAGCGTGACGCGGGAGCGTTCGTCCCGGTGGCGGCCTTCCGCCGGGACGTGCTCGGCGATGACGCCGACCGGCGTGAGTTCCGCGAGGGCTCCGCGGTGACGCTCGAGATCAGCGCGCTTCAGTTCTTCCCGTGGCTGATCGAGGAGGCGAAGCGGGCGATCGAGCGCCGCGAACTGATGCCCGGCCGATACATTCGGGTCCGGTGCATGGAGGAGCAGTGTGCCGATCAGGGAGACACGCTCGCGATCGCAGCGGCGATGCAGGTCATCGGGGCGAGTTACGTGGAGACCCTGGACACGAAGGGGACCGATGGGTCGAACGTGCACCTCGGGGGGCCGGAGACGATCACCGGCTACTTCGGAGGCGTCGGGCAACCGAACGAGCATGCCGTCGAGTGGGCCGAGGAGTTCCTCGAGGTCTACACGTCCTACGGGATCCGCCAGGTGCTGAACATCAACCCGGGGACGGTGCTCATCGGCTACATGCTGCACAAGCTGGGAGTCGACATCGAGTTCAAGATCTCCGTGTTCATGGGAAACGACAACCCCTACGCCGCGCTGTGGACCCTCCTCGGGGCGAAGCTATTCTCTCGAGACGACGGCACGACGTCGCTCATCGGGTTCAACTGGTCGAACTCGGTCGACAATGAGACGATTCTCAAGACATCGAAGCTGCGCCGCGCCCTCGGGCTGGAGGACGTCGTGCGCTTCGAGCATCACATCACCGAGACCTACAAGTCGATCGTCGTGCAGCCGTACGACCGGCTCGACGAACTGGTGGAGCTGGCGAAGGTCGTCCCCAACATCTCCGCGAAGCACGAGGGAGGATCGCCCGAGGTGGAGGCGGGGCGTGAGCACCCCTCGGACATCCTCGACTACTTCCGCCCCAAGGAGCAGATCGAGGCCGACGGGCTGATGGACGCGATGCTCGTGAACTACCTCGACGAGCACGAGGCGGTGAACCGAACGGCGCGTGCGCTGACGGAGAACGGGTTGGCGTTCGTCGCCGCGACGAAGCTCCACGCCTGAGCCTGAAGGCGAGGGCGTGTCTCGCTAGGCCGCCAGCAGGCGGTGCGCGATGTGCGTGTAGAGCTCGACGGCGCGATGCAGATCGTCGATCGCCACGTGATCGTCGGGTCCGTGGGCGTGAGCGATCGTTCCCGGTCCCAGGACGACCGTCTCGACGCCGCGCGCGGAGAGGTGGCCGCCGTCCGACCAGTAGGTCACGCCGATCGGATCGTCGGGAAGGCCGAGCGTCGTGCACGCGTCGCGGGCGGCGGCGACGAGCGATCCCGCCGGCGGGGTCTCGAGCGGCACATGGGGGACCACGGCGGTCATCGGCATCTCCGTCACTTCGTAGGAGAGTCCCGCGATCGGGTCGCAGATCGATGCGACCAGCGCGCGGATCTCCTCCACGGTCCCCGCTTCTCCCGGGACGAGTCGACGGTCGATCTCGAGCTCGCAGGACTCGGCGACGATGTTCGGCTGCGTACCTCCGCACAGTCTTCCGACGTTGACGGTCGCCGTGCCGAGAAGCGGGTGGGTGCGGCCGGCGAGCTTCTCGCGATAGGCCCCCTCGAGAAGCGAGACGAGTCTCGCTCCCGCGACGACGGCATTGACACCCTCCTGAGGTACGCTTCCGTGCGCGCCCCGCCCGCGCAGGACGATGCGCACGAAACAGGATCCCTTGTGGGTGACGGCGATGCGCAGCGACGTCGGCTCGCCGACGAGTGCGTAGTCGGCGCGGATTCCTGCGTCGAGGAGGGCCTTGACACCGAGCGACCCGGACTCCTCGTCGATGGTCCCCGCGAACACGAGATCGCCGGAGAGGGGGGTGCCGGCACGTGCGACGGCGGCCATCGTGACGCACATCGCCGCGACGGCACCCTTCATGTCGCACGCTCCGCGCCCGCGGAGCACCGCGCCGTCGATCGTTGCCGCGAACGCGTCGCTCATCTCCCCTGCAGGAACGGTGTCCAGGTGTCCGTTCAGCATCAGGCTCGGCCCGTCTCCTCCGGGAATCCGGGCGACGACGTTGCTCCGCTCGCCGACGACGGACTGCAGCGAGGCGGCGATCCCGCGGGCGTCGAACCAGTCCTTGAGGAATCGGCCCACGGAGGACTCGTGTCCGACGGCCTCCGCATGACTCTCCACCGAGATCAGGGTGCGCGTGAGCTCGACGGCCTGCCGCCGATCGTCGTCGGTGATCAGGGCGAGCGCGATCATCGGCGGGACGGAGAGAGTTTGACCATCTCGCCCGCGGCGTCGGCGATCTCTCGCAGGCGGAACTTCTGCACCTTCCCGGACTGCGTCATCGGAAGCTCGTCGACGATCACGACGTATCGCGGGACCTTGAAGTTGGCGATCTCTCCGACGCAGTAGTCGACGATCTCCTGCGGATCGACCGTCGCTCCCTCGCGGGGGATGATGTACGCCGCGGCGACCTCTCCCATCACGTCGTCGGGAATCCCGATCACCGAGACGTTCTGCACCTTGGGATGGGTGAACAGGTACTCTTCGATCTCTGCGGGATAGACGTTGAACCCACCCGTGATGAGCATGTCCTTCTTGCGGCCGACGATGCGCACGTATCCCTCGGCGTCCATCGTCGCCAGGTCGCCGGAGT
>CP070725.1:545065-556975 GCA_020350845.1 Candidatus Bipolaricaulota bacterium | reverse complement strand
TACCTGCTCGAGTCCGAGTAGGGATGTTCACGCTCGGGGACACGGTCGAGATCGCGGAAGGCAGGCTCAGACGGCCGTCTTCCGACGGGGCGAACCTCGTGTTGCGCCGCGCCGTACACGACTCGCGTCGCGTCAGGCCCGGAGACCTGTTCGTCGCCCTCCCGGGATCACGCACCGACGGTCACCTTCACCTCGAGGAGGCCTACGCGCGCGGGGCCCGGGCGGCGCTCGTTCGTCATACGGAGGGGCTTCCGCAGACCGCGACCAATCTCGTCGTCGTCGAACGGCCCCTGCGTGCGCTGTATCTTCTCGCGGCGGCATGGCGCGCGTGCCTGACCGGGACCTTCGTTGCCGTCACCGGGACGTGCGGGAAGACGGGCACGCGCGCTGTCGCTGCGGAGCTGCTGCGCGGAACCCACGCGGTCTATTCGTCTCCCGAGAACTACAACACCGAGATCGGCGTTCCCCTTGCGGTGCTCGAGATGGAGGAGGGCGATGACGTCGGCCTGTTCGAGCTCGGCACCGAGAGACCGGGGGAGATCGCCCCCCTCGCCCGTCTCGTCGCCCCGGATCTCGCGGTGATCACGCGCATCGGACACGGCCACCTCGACGGCTTCGGGTCGCTCGAGGCGATCACCGAGGAGAAGTGGCAGATCGTGTCCGCTCCGGAGCGGACGCCCCATGCGGTGATCAACGCCGACGATTCCCGGCTTGCCGACCGCGCGGCACGGTGGGGCGGGGCGCTGACGCGTTTCGGCAGCCGCGAGGGGGATGTTCTCGGGGTGGCGAGGGAGCCGACCCCACCGCTCCACGTCGATCTCCGTGACCCGCCGCTCGAGCTGGCGTTCGGACTGGTGGGGACACACCATGTGACGAGCATTCTCGCCGCAGTGACCGTCGCCCTCGAACTCGGCGTTCCACCCGATGCCCTCCGGGAACGCGCCGCGCGTTGCCGCCCGCAGCCGCATCGCCTCGAACTGCTCGACGCCCCGTTCGGCGGCATCCTCGACGACAGCTACAACGCCAATCCGGAGTCATCGCTGGCCGCCATCGAGGCCCACGCGTCGCTCGCGACATCGATCCCCGGGCGCGCGCTCGTCTTCGGCAAGATGCTCGGGCTTGGGGAGGAGTCGGCGCGCTGGCATCGCGTCGTGCTCGAACGCGCGCTTCACGCCGGGTTCGATCCGATCTTCCTCGTCGGCGACGCGCCCCGCGCTGCCGCCGGCTGGGCGTCCGACGAGGTCCGATCGCGTCTCACGTTCATCGACAGCGACGATCCGCGGGAGATGGCAGACGCTGTCCGCCGGCGACTCGAGGCGACCGGCGGCACGGTTCTGCTGGTGAAGGGATCGCGCGCCCTCGGACTGGAACGGCTCGTCGAGCGACTGACGTCGTAGATCCGCGGGATCGCCCCGCGACCGGACAGGAGGCGACTACGCGTCGGGAGACTCGTCCTGGGGCGAGGCTCCCGCCTCGCCGTCGGACGTCGAGCCCTCCCGCTCCTCGTCCTCCTTCTCCTCCTTCAGCGCCTCGCGGATCGCTTCCAGCCGCGCCACCACCCGGCCGAAGACCGTTTCCGGGTCGTAGACGCCGTCTTCGTCGGGCTCGCCGGCGGGAAGCCCGGTGAGTGTTTCGATCCCTTCCTCCACGGTGTGCACCGCATAGACGTGGAACCGGCCGGCGTCGACCGCCTCCACGACATCGCTCGCGAGCATCAGGTTGTCGACGTTCTTGGCGGGGATCATCACCCCCTGGTCGCCGCTCAGGCCGAGCTCCTTGCAGACGCGGAAGAAGCCCTCGATCTTCTCGTTGACGCCCCCGATCGGTTGGATCTCGCCCTTCTGGTTGACGGAGCCGGTGACGGCGATCCCCTGACGGACGGGGACCCCGGAGAGGCTCGAGAGGAGTGCGTAGAGCTCGGTGCTCGACGCGCTGTCGCCGTCGACCATGGAGTAGCTCTGCTCGAACGTCAGGCTCGCCGCCAGGCTGAGCGGCTTCTCCGCCGCGAACCGCTCCCCGAGGAAGCCCTTGAGGATCATGATCCCCTTGGTGTGGGTATGCCCGCCGAGCTCGGCCTCGCGCTCGATGTCGACGATCCCCCCCTTGCCGGCGTGAGCCGATGCCGTGATCCGGGACGGCTTGCCGAAGGCGTAGTCGCCGAGCTGCAGGACGGCAAGCCCGTTGACCTGCCCGACGGCCTCGCCCTCGGTGTCGACGAGGATCTGCCCGCGGGCGATCATCTCGCGAATCTTCTCTTCGATGCGGTTGCGGCGGTTGTCGCGCTGTTCGATCGCGGCGCGGACGTGATCGCCGGAGACGACCTCGTCCCCGCCAGCGGTCGCCCAGTAAGACGCTTCCTTGATGATCGAAGTCAGGTTGCCGAAGCGGCAGGTCAGCTTCTGCTGATCGCCGGCGATCTCCGACGCGAACTCGACGATCCCCGCGATGCCCGAGGGGGCGAACGGAAGCAGTGCTTCGTCCTCGTCGCACCGGGCGCGCACGAACTGCGCAAGAGCGCGCTCGTTCTCCTCGCTGCGCTCCATCTCGACACCGAAGTCGCTCTTCACGGAGAACAGCTTGGGAAAGTCCTCGTCGTAGAAGTGAAGCAGCTCGTAGATCTGCGGGCTGCCGATGATGATCACCTTCATGCGGAACGGAATCGGCTCCGGCTTGAGTCCTTCCGTCGTCGAGTAGCCGAGCATCTGCAGCGGGTCCTCGATGCGGATCTCGCGACGTTTGATCGCGATCTTCAGCGCCTCCCAGCTGAGCCCGACGCGGAAGAGGTTGTTCGCATTGAGCACGAGATACCCGCCGTTGGCGCGATGCAGGGAGCCGGGCTTGATCATCGAGTAGTCGGTGATCGCCATTCCCATCTGCATCCTGCGCTCGATCGTCCCGAACAGATTGGTGTACGTCGCATTCTGCTCGACGATCACCGGCGCGCCCTCGGTCGCACAGTTGTCGACAAGAACGTTGACCGCGTAGCGCTTGAACGGGTCGTCCTGAGGCACGGGGAAGGGGAACGGCGAGCGCTTCGCGGTCTGATTCCCCGTCTGCTCGAACTGCTGCAGATTGTCGGCGATGTCCTTGCGCACGTCCGTGAGGAAGGCGACCGCCTTGTCGATCTCGCCGTAGCGCTCGGAGAGCTGGCGGAAGTGCGGCTCGATCATGAACAGCACGGCCTCTTTGGCGAGCTTCTTGACCTCCTCCTCGCGCTCCTCATCGATGCGTGCGATCTCCTGCAGGCGTTCCTGCACGAGGGTCTGAACCTCTCCCTGCTTCTCACGGATCGCTCCCCGTTCCTCCTCGGAGAGCGCCTCGTACTCCTCTTGGCTGAGCGGTTCCCCGCCCTCGCGGAGGGGGAGCGTGTTGATCCCGATCGGCGTCCGCTGGATGGCGAAGCCGAGATCGCGGGATTGCTTCTCCATCTCCTCGAGAAGCTTGGACCTCCGCTCGGTGTATCGCTCCCCGATCTTCTTACTGCGCGCCTTGAACTCATCGGATTCGAAGACCTTCGGGATCTCGCGCTTGAGTCTCGTGATCAGCGCCGTCATGTCGTCGCGCAGACTGCACCCCTTGCCCGCCGGGAGCTCGAGATAGCGCGGCGTGTGAGGACTCTCGAAGTTGTGGACGTAGCACAGGTCGGGGGGCACCTCTTCGTCCCGACTGACGCGACTGAGGAAGCTCTCGACCGCCGACATCTTCCCCGTGCCCGGCCCCCCGGCCACGTAGATGTTGTAGCGGTTCTTCGCGTCCTTGATGCCCAGCCCCAATTTGAGGGCCTCAATCGCGCGCTCCTGGCCGATGATTCGATCCAGGGGCTCGATGTCTGCGGTCGTCGCGAAGTCGAACGCAGCCGCATCGCAGACGCGGCGCAGCTGCGGTACATGCAATTCGTTGACCATTGGACCCTCCCTTTGCTACGATTGTAGCCCGGCGGTGGGAGACGGTGCAACGACGATGGGCTCTTTGCTTTGCGCTTCTCGCCTGGGCCCTGCTGGCGGCCGGAACGGCGGGAACTGAGCTTTGCCCGCTCATCGTTCTGCCGCCGACGCGGTCCTACTCCGACGAGGTCGAACGCCTGATCGAGCACGCGGCGTCGAGCATCGACCTCCTCCTTGCGAGCGGGCGGCTGGAGTCGGTCTCCTTGTGGGACGCCCTCATCGCCGCCGGCGACCGTGGGGTCAAGGTACGGCTGCTGATCGACGCCAGCGAGTGGGCGCCGTCGATCACGTCCGGGAACACGGCCGTCGTCGAGGCCCTTCGCGCCAACGGAATCGACGCTCGCTTCGATGATCCCGAGGTCACGACGCACGCCAAGCTGGCGATTGTCGACCGACGCATCGTCGTCGTCGGCTCCGCCAACTGGAACCGCTACGCTCTCACGGAGCATCGTCAGGCCGGTCTCCTCATCGAGGATCCCGCAGTCGCGGCGCCGTTCGTCGCGTTCTTCGAGCGGCTGTGGAACGGGGATCTCCCCGCCGGGGGGATCCGCCTACCGCCGGTCCCCGACGACACGGAGGGGGCAGTCATCGTCCCGTTGCCCGATGCGCCGGACACGTCCCTCTACGCGGAGTTCGTCCTCGACAGCCTGCAGGCGGCACAGCGCTCGGTGCACATCGTGATGTACCGGATGTCGTTCTATCCGACCTTCCCTACGAGCCTGTGCAACGGGCTTGTCGACGCCGTCATCCACGCCGCCGCGAGAGGACTCGACGTCCGGGTCGTCCTCGACGACTGCGCGCCCTACCCCGACTCCCTCCGCGCGAATCTGGAGGCGGCGATCCGGCTCCACTTCCAGGGCGTCGCCGTCCGCCTCGATGCCCCCGAGGTGACAACCCACGCGAAACTCGTCCTCATCGATGGGGAAACCGTCATTCTCGGGTCGACGAACTGGAACTACTACGCGCTTGAGCGCAACGTCGAAGCGAGCCTTGCCGTCTTGCACTCACCAGCGGTAGCGGAACCGTTCGAAGCGTTCTTCGAAGCGATCTGGGACGACGCGCGCCCCCTCCCGTAAGAGGCGTCCGTACGCGGTTGGCAGTTCACGTTTCGCGCGCCGCAGCCCGCGCTGTCAGCTCATGCCCTTCGGTCTACGGGAAGGCGACACATCGCTTGGGCTACGCGGGCTTCACGAGACGCCCCCGTTGATCTCGCGCATTGCGGCGGGTGGATCTCGCTCCTCAGACGGCGAAGCGCGCACCGCGAACGCGCGCTAATGGAGGGAGGGCAGGACACAGGTCGTAGGATGTAGTCTGTAGGAAGAACCAAGAGGGCCGCCCGCCTTCCTCCCACTCCCTGCAACCTGCTGCCCACCACCAGATGGCGGACTCTCGGTTGCATTTCCTACCCCCTGCAGGCTACCCCTGCGCGCCGGGATCAGGGCGCGCCGACCGTCAGATCGCACTCCGCGCACTGCCACTCGATTTCCCCGGAGAGCGGCTGCCAGCGGATGGGAAGCAGCGGCCCGCCACACTGTGGGCAGTCCGTGGGAGACAGCGCCACCGGCACGGGACCGGCGTCGGGGCCGGTGGTGACCATGGTGACTGCGTCCTCCATCACCAGGCGAACCTCCCCGGTCACCCCTGTCGGCTCCCCGCCGAGGGACACGTCGCCGCGTACGTTCACCGTGAGCCCTACCTGCGCGAAGTGAACGAGGAGGATCAGGATCCCCACAAGAACGATGAGCCCCGCGGCGGCGAGCGCTGCTGTCGCCGCAGATCTCACGGTCTGCATCCTGGGAGGCCACTCGGTCATCCTCTCTCCCCCGGTTCGCCGCCGCTTCCTCTCCTCGGCGGGTGCTCGCGTGCGACGACCAGTCGGCGCCCCTCGACGCGTACGACGCGGATCCTCTCCCCGAGCGGCACATCGTTGTCTTGCGTGATCGCGCTCCACGTTTCCCCGCGAACGCGCACCTGCCCTTCGGGAGCGAGCTCTGACATCGCGCGCCCGGGGAGCCCCACCAGTGCGGAGAGGCCGGTGGCGGGCCTCCGGCGCTGCGCGAGAAGCCCCTTGGAGACGACAAACAACGAAAGGAGCGTCACCGCGCCAACCATCGCCACCACGGTCACCCACGACAGGCCGATCGCCGGATCCTGGATGTCGAATAGCGAGAACGACCCGGCGAGCAGGGCGATGACGCCGCCGAAGGTGAGGATCCCGTTCGTCGGCGTGAACGCATCGAGGATCATCAGTCCCACGCCGAAGAGGATGAGTGCGACGCCGACGATGTTGATCGGCAGGACCTGTAGCCCGAAGAGCGCGAGCGCAAGGCAGATCCCCCCGGCCGCAAGCCCAAACCCCACGCCCGGCTGGAAGAACTCGTAGATCAGTCCGTAGAGGCCGAGAAGGAAGAGGATGTAGACGATGTTCGGGTTCGCGAGGTAGTCGAGGAGCCGCTCGCGCAGCGAGGGACGCACGGTCCGTACGTCCGCGCCCACGACCCGGAGCGCCTCGCCGCCGTCGACCGATCTGCCCTCCAGGCGCTGGAGGAGGTCGTCGAAGTCGTCGGCAAGAAGGTCGATGACGCCCAACTCGAGCGCTTCTGACGCGGACAGTGAGCTCGCCTCGCGGACGGCAGCCTCCGCCCACTCCACGTTCCTCCCCCGCTGCTCGGCGACCGACCGCGCAAAGGCGGCGGCGTCATTGACCGCCTTGTCGATCGCAGCGGATTCCTCTTCGCCTCCCCCGAGGAGATCCACCGGCGTCGCCGCGCCGATGTTCGTGCCCGGGGCCATCGCCGCGATGTCGGCCGCGAGCGTGATGAGCGCCCCCGCAGACGCCGCGCGCGCCCCCGCGGGAGAGACGAACACCACCACCGGAACCTGCGCATCGAATTCGGCGATCACGATGTCACGCATCGCATCGGCCAGTCCGCCGGGGGTGTTGAGCTCGATCACAAGGATCGCAGCATCGCCGTCCTCGGCCTCGCGAATGGCCCTCTTGACGAGGTCGCGACTGATGGGGTTGATCGTCCCGGACAACGTCAGGCGATAGACGGGACGTGCCGCCGCGGCCAGCGATGCGGCCACCAAGATCGCCGCGAAACACAAGCAGAAACGGGCTTTCATCATCGCATCCTATCGTCTCGCAGCAGATGACGCAACGCACGAGCCCGCCAAGACGGGCTTCCGTTTGCCGCGGGGCACGGGCTTCCGTACGATCGCCTCTCACCTTGCTTGAGGAGCGTCATGCTGCGCGCACTGGTGTTCGACTTCGATGGCCTGATCCTGGATACGGAGACGCCGCGCTACGAGGCGTGGCGGGAGATCTTCGCCGAGCATGGCTGCGAGCTGCCGCTTGCGGAGTGGATCCGGGTCATCGGCCGCGCGCCCGGCGATCACGATCCGACGGAGATCCTCCAGTCCTGCGCGGGACGTCCGTTGGACCGCGGGCGGATCCTCCGCGACCACGAGCGACGCGAGAACCGCAGGATCGCCGAGCTGAGCGCCTGTCCCGGGGTCGTCGACCTCATCGGCGAGGCGTGCGCCGCAGGGCTCGCCCTCGCCGTCGCGTCCAGCTCCGATCACCCGTGGGTCGCAGGCCATCTGCGTCGCCTCGGGCTCCACGAGGCGTTCGCCGTGATCTCCTGCGCATCGAGCGAGGTCGCTGCCAAGCCCGCCCCGGACGTCTACGATCTCGCGCTCCGCGAGCTCGGCGTGACAGCAGCGGAGGCGGTCGCCTTCGAAGACTCGCACCACGGAGTCGACGCGGCAACCGCTGCGGGCATCGCCTGCGTCGCGGTCCCCAATCGGTTGACCCGTACCCTGGCCTTCCCCGACGCCGCGCTGCGCGTTGACACGCTCGAAGGCCTCGACGTATCGGCGATCGCTTCGCTCGTCGAGCGGCGGACGCCGCGGCGCGTCGACGCGCGTCCGCAGGCGAAGCCAGCGCGACGCCGAGCCGAGGAGGATCGATGATGTCCCACGCCGGCAGGCGATTCGTGCGCGACACCTGCTACGATCGGCTCACGCCGTCGGATCAGGCGGCGGGGGTACCCCAGCCGCCGCTCTTCCGGCAGCGCTCGGCCGCTCCTGGAGAGGCGATCACCCTTCCCGATCCACGCGCCGTCCCGCAAGCGGAGCTCACTGTCACTGCCGCGATCACACGCCGTGAGAGCCTCCGCGACTACTCCCCCGAGCCGCTCTCCCTCGAGGAGCTCTCCTATCTGCTGTGGGCCACGCAAGGGCTTCGCGGCGAGATTCCGGGGAAGGCGACGCTGCGGACCGTTCCCTCCGCCGGGGCACGGCATCCCCTGGAGACGTTCGTGCTCGCCCACCGGGTTTGCGAGCTTCCTCCCGGTCTCTATCCCTACCTCCCGCTCGACCACGCGCTGGGCGCCGCCGTCGGAGGCGCCGATGCGATTCGAGAGGTCGCCGCTGCGTGCCTCGGCCAAGCGATCGTCCCTGCGAGCGCGGCGACCTTTCTCTGGACCGCCGTCCCCTACCGTTCTGCGTGGCGCTACAGCGAGCGCGCCTACCGTTATCTCTTCCTCGATGCGGGACACGCCTGTCAGAACCTCTACCTTGCGGCGGAGTCGATCGGGGCGGGGGCGTGCGCCATCGGCGCCTTCTCGGACGAAGCCTTGAACGAGGCTCTCGGCGTGGACGGGGAAGAGGAATTCGCGATCTACGCCGCCGCGGTCGGGAAGCGACCTCGCGACCTCTGACGAACGCTCCAGCGCAAGGACGTCTCCACGTCTCCTTCACGTCTCCTTCGGGGTTTCTTCACAACTCGCCCACAACCGGGGACTACGTTGGGTCGATCGGTCCGTGACGATCGACCGCGTCGCGGCTCGACCTTCGATCAAGAGCTCGTGCCCGGTGGGGCATGGTCAGGCCCCGAGGCGCGTAGCGAAGGGGCTGCGTTCTCCCCTTGCAGCCGGGGATCGGTTCTCCTACCGGTCCCCGTCCTTCTCCCCGCCGACGGCGCGGCGTGCGCGCGAAGGCAGGCGAACAGGCTGGGCGCGAGAGGGAAGAGCCGTAGGAACGGAACCGGCAATGAGAAGCCACGGAGCTCCGCGTCGGTTCCGCGCGGAGGAGTCGCTACACCTTCTCGTGTCGGTCGAGATACTCGAGGATCGCCTCGACGACGAGGTAGTTGATCGAGCGATCACGCTTCTTGCTCAATCGCTCCAGGCGCGCCACCGGGCGGCGATCCATCTTCGACTTCGGGATGTAGATGGACAGGGTCTTGACCGTGTCCTTCGCGGGCATGTGCATCACCCCCGTCATGCCCCACACTTCTACGGAACCTCCAGAGTATACACCGTGAACCCATGGAAGTGTAGTGTTGCATGCTTCTTCCGATTTCGCGAGGGCTTGTTGGACGGTGAATCCCCCGTTCTCGGTCACGACGCGAGGGCAAGCGGAGGGCAGCCGCCCTGGGGTCAGTGCCTGTCGGTCGCCTTCCGACGGCGCCGCGTCTCTTGCATTCGCCGAGCGCGCGCCGCACGCGCCGCCGCGCGCGTCGTACGGACTTCGTGCGCGTAGGCATGAAGCCGTCGCTCGGCTTCCATCGGGTCTCCGCCGCCCGATGGCGCGTCGAGGAGTGTCGCAAGCCGTGTGCGCACACTGAGCCTCGTGGCGATCGTCGCCAGTCGGCTCGCGGCGACGGTCGATACGAGCCCGCCCGAGTAGACGATACGGAGAAGGACCCGCGGAGGATCTTGTCGTCCGAGGGCTCCCCAGCGGACGGTCTCGATCGATCCCGTACCTCGTCGCGCGTCCCGCGGGATGACGGATGCCCCTTCGACCTCGCTCCACAGCTCCAGGTCCTCACCCGCGAACCGCACGAAGCGGGAGGCGTCGATCCACGCGTGATCCTCCGGGCAGCGATCGGTCGTCACCGTGGGAGCACTCTACCCTCGCGGGGGGCTTCGTGCAGCGCCCGCCGCTTGTCCGCCCTCCGGGCAAGGCTAGAATCTCGAAGCACGACCCGTGGAAGGAGGGAGCCGATGGCCTTCGTGTCGAAGAAGGATCTCATCGAGAAGCTGCGACCGCTCATCGAGCAGCTGGAGCGCCTGCAGGGCGACCTGGAGGACCTCAGCGACGACATCGATCGCACGATCAGCGAGATCGACGACGCATTGGACGACGCCGACGAGTAACGCCCCGCGGCGCCGTGAGGCCTGCAGCATGGGCACCAAAACGCCGGCAGCGATCGAAGCGAGGCGCACGACGCACAGCCGCCGCCCTTGACATCACCGGCAGCGGTACCTAGCCTGCCCGGGAAGGAGCGTCCCTCCGTGAAGACCTACTCGTACTCCCGGCTGTCGGCTTTCGAGATCTGCCCGCAGAAGTACCGTTTTCGCTACATCGACCGGGTCAAGGTGGACGTCGGCCCGACGATCGAGGCGTTTCTCGGGAGCCGCGTACACGATGCGCTCGAGTGGCTCTACGACCTTCTCCTCCACGGCAGGACCCCGTCCGCGAAGGAACTGCTCTCCGTATACGAGAAGCGGTGGGAGGAGGAGTGGAGCGAGGACACGCGAATCGTCAAGACCGAGCTCACCGCGGAGAGCTACCACGGAGTCGGATGCGACCTGCTGCAGCGCTACTACGATCGGCACTCTCCGTTCCACGAGGGAATCGTCCTCGGACTCGAGAAGCCGTTCCGCTTCGCCCTCGACGACGGGCACACGCTGAACGGATTCATCGACCGCCTGATGCGCGCGACGGACGGAACCATCGAGGTCCACGATTACAAGACCGGAGGAACACTCGCCGACCCGGAACAGGCGGCGGTCGATCGTCAGGCGGGGATCTACGATCTCGCGGCACGGCACCTCTTCCCGGAGGCGAGCGAGGTTCGTCTCGTCTGGCACTACCTTCGGTTCGACGAGGAGCGGGTGACCACGCGGACGCCGCTCGAACGCGAGGCGCTGCGCGAGGAACTCCTCGCCGCGATGCGACGCATCGAGAGCGAGCAACGGTTCGCCCCCCGGGAGAGCGCGCTCTGCGACTGGTGTGAGTACTACAGCCTATGTCCCGCCAAGGCGCATCGACGCGCGCTTCAGGGGCGGCCTCCCGAAGAGCGGGGAGACGATGCCGGTGTCGTCCTCGTGGACCGCCTCGTGGCCCTTCGAGAGGGCCTCTCCGAACAGCGCAAGGAGATCGAGCACCAGATCGAGGAGGTCGAGGAGAGACTCGTCACGTTTGCATCCGACGCGGGACTGGCCACGGTGGTCGGCACGCAGTACGAGGCCGTGATCGATCGCGAACCGCGACTCGCATTTCCCGCCAAGGGCGACACACAGCGCGAGGCGTTGGAGGAGGAGATCCGCCGATCCGGCCTCTGGGATCGCGTCACGGACATCAGTCTCGCACGCCTGCGAAGCCTTCTCGCATCGGGAGCCGTCGAGGAGGACCTCGCCGCTCGCATCCGCGAGCACGCGGTCGTCGAGCCGCGGGCCACCGTCCGCCTCAGGTAGCGGTCGGACGAGAACCCCTAGGCGGGACGCATCGAGGCGGCGCCGCCCCGACCGGTGCTTCGAAGCCCCCGCGGACACACTGTCGTCGAGGCGGCGTTCCAGCCGTAGCTCGGAATTTCCGAGCCCGCGATACACCTCACCTACACCGAGGAACATGTAACGGTTCCCAACCGGCCGAGTTTCGCGCGACGGGTGGGATCCGCTACGATGCCGACGGCACGCTGTCGGCCGCCGAAGTACGGCCAATCCAAGGAGGCTCTCGTGGTTGAGACCGAGGCTGTGATTGCTGTCCTCTTCGGAGACATCCGCGGATTCACGGCATACACCGCGCATGCTGGGGACCGACAGGCGCTGCGCCTTGCGCGCCGCTTCACCGAGCTCGTCTCGGCCGAGGTGGGCGCACGAGGCGGTCGAATCGTGAAGACCTACGGTGACGGCGTGATGACCGAGTTCCCTGACGCCGCCTCCGCAGCCCTCGG
>CP070725.1:541418-544965 GCA_020350845.1 Candidatus Bipolaricaulota bacterium | reverse complement strand
CTAAGAGGTCGAGGAAGCCCTCATTCGTGTCCCCAACCCCGCGTTCGTCGTGGTGCTCGTAGAGTCCGTACTCGTGCTGGAGGTGGACGGCGTAGGGGCCGAGCTCATCGATCTTCCGCGCCACCGGCCTCCACCAGTCGCGATGGCGGATGTCGATCAGGGGGAAAACCCCGTCTCCCCGGCCGTCCGTGTGGCTGATGACGAGGACATCCCGCTCCGGGTTCGCCTTCTGGATGAACTCGCGAGCCTCCTCACAGAACGTCGCAATCCCGCAGAGGCGAGGAGGATAGGAACTTATCATCACGATCGGGGAGTTCTTCATGGTACGACTTCCTCAGCGCGGCAGACAGCGGCTATCTGTGACCAGAATACGGCCAGATTGCCGCCCGACAACGACCACACCCGTCTTTCGGCAATTGTGCGGACGTACTTCATTCGACTAGTGTCTACGGCGGACCCGAAACCTCGACACAGGCTTGACCGACGGAGCCCCCATGAGAGAACCCATCGTCCAGCGATACCCGGGAAACCCGATCCTCACCCCAGACGACATCCCCTACCCCGTGGAGACCGTTCACAACGCCGGAGTGACCCGCCACGAGGGTCGGTACATCATGCTCTTCAGGGCCCACCGGGGCAACGGGCGGAGCATCGTGGGCCTTGCCAAGAGCGATGACGGCTACCGGTTCACCCCGTGCCCGAAACCCTTCCTGCTCCCTGCGACAGCCGGCTTCCACGCCGAGTACGAGGAGTTCGGGGTCGAGGACCCTCGGATCTGCGCCCTGGAAGACGAGTACCTGATCACCTACAGCGCGTACTCCCGTCACGGCGTTCGGATCGCCCTCGCCCGCACGCGCGACTTCGACTCGGTGGAGCGGGTCGGCCTCATCTCCCAGGCCGACATGCGCAACACCGTTCTTTTTCCGGGGAGGTTCGACGGGCGCTATGCCCGACTCGATCGTCCACACAGCGAGATCTCTCCATGGTCGATCTGGATCAGCTACTCGAGGGACCTCGTTCACTGGGGGGACTCCCGGGTCGTGATGAAACCCGTCCCCTATCACTGGGATGAGATGAAGATCGGACCGGGTGCGACTCCCATCCGCACCGATCGGGGGTGGCTGCACATCTATCATGGCGTCGTCCCGACGATGGACGGGGCTGTCTACCGCCTCGGTGTCGCCCTGCACGACCTGGAGGATCCCGCTCACGTACTCGGCGTTTGCGACCGGTGGATTCTCCAACCGGAGGATCCCTGGGAGGTCACCGGGTACGTCCACAACGTGGTCTTCACCTGCGGAGCCGTCCCCGAGGAGGACGGGACCGTGAAGGTGTATTGGGGAGGTGCCGACAAGGTCATGTGCGTGGGAACCGCCGTTCTGGAGGAACTCGTCGACCTCTGCCTCGAAGAGAGTCGCCCACCGCTCTGAGAACTAGCTCGGGTCGCCAACCGTTCCCGAGCAGGTTTCCGACTCCGTGAAGGTACCCCGACTCCGCCGGCTACCTCTCCACCAGGGATGCGTAAACGCCCGCGTACGACTCGGCCATGCGGGCCGCGGTGAAGCGAGTCTCTGCGTTGTGCCGGCAGGCGAGTGGATCGATGTCGACGAGCCTCTCCACGGCGGCAGCAGCCTCTTCTACCGAATCGATCAGAAAGCCCGTCTCGTAATCGCGGACGATCTCCGGCAGGGCGCCGAGCCGCGTTGCGATGACCGGGGTTCCGCTCGCCTGCGCCTCGACGGCCACGAGTCCGAACGGCTCACACCAGGCCGTCATGAGAAGGACCGCGGATGCCTTGCGGTAAACGGTCGCGAGATCCTTCGGGGGCAAGGGGCCCAGATACTCGACTCTCCCCTTCTCGAGGTGCGGCTCGATCCGGGCTCGGAAATAGCTCTCGTGCTGGGGCTCGACAGTGCCGGCGAGGACGAGCCGCCTCCCCGCCCGGCGAGCGACCTCGATCGCCTCAGCGGGCCCCTTCTCAGGCGCCAAGCGCCCGGCGAATAGCAGATATTCCTCCTTTTCCGTCTCGCAGGGGAAGTCCGAGACGCGGATTCCGTTGTAGACCGTCGCCACATAACTGAGCTCGGGGAGCATCCGCCGCTCTGCGTTCGATATCGAGACGAAAGGCAAGTCCCGGTAGGCCAGGAAGATTGGGTGGGTCGCCCGAACCCACGTCGAGCCGTGCAGTGTGGAAACGAGCGGACAAGGAAGGAAGCGCCCGTAGGTCAGTGCGTGGACGTGCAGGTGCGAATGCACAACGTCAAAGGCGCCGGTCCGGGCTCGCTCCATACATGTGGCGATGTGGAGCTCCTCCCAAACGCGCGGATCGGGAGGACCTTCGAGAAGACCGCTTTCCGGATCGAGACCCCGGGGTCGACTTCGCTCGGGCTCAGGCCAGGCGCCGATGGCGTGTGGACACGTCTCCACGAGAGTCGCGGACGTCTGGCTTCCACCCGCAGCGAAGAGAGTGACATCGTGACCGAGCCGGACGAGCCCCTCCGTCAGGTTATGGACGACTTGCTCCCATGGCCCGTAATCAGCGGGAGGAAGCGGCCAACTGATCGGCGCCAACATCCCGACTCGCATGAGATCTCCGAACGCCGTGAGGCTCCGGCCGCGCTCACTCGACTGCGACGTCTCCGGGCACGCTGTTCTGAGCGAGCCATGCTAACATCTCCCGAACGCTTCCCGTGGCCAGCGCTATGCTGGTATCGGCGGCGCCGTAGTACACGCGGAGCGTATCGCCATCCTCCTCAAGTACCACCCCGCAAGGGAACACGACGTCCCAAACGTCGCCCACTCGTTCGTAGTCCTTCTCGGGGCCGAATACCCACTTTGTGCTACGACGAAGACAGACAGACGGCTTCTCAAGGTCGAGCAGGGCCAAGCCGAGGCGATAGATGCAACCAGCCGGCGTCATCCGAACACCGTGGTACATCATCAGCCAGCCTTCCGGCGTCTCGACGAGTGGTGGCGAGATGCCGATCTTGTTCGCGTCCCACCACGGACCTCGGCGCGCTCGGATGACCACCGTGTGGTCACCCCAGTGCTTGAGGTCTGGAGAGTAGGAGATCCAGATGTGCGCCCCGCCGCCAGAGGCGGAGACCGGTCGGTGAATCATCGCCCAACGGCCGCCGAATCTCCTCGGGAGTAACGCGGCGTCCTTGTCCTCGGGCGGCATCACGTTCCCCAACCGCTCGAAACTGCGAAAATCCTCCGTGAGGGCAAGAGATACACCGGGTCCAGCCGGCGAGTAACACGTGTAAGTCACGGCGTACTTGCCGAGTTCAGCCAGCCACACGATGCGTGGATCCTCGATCCCCCACTCCTCCTCGCGATGGTTCTCGGGGTCGGGGAACAGGGTCGGACTTGAATCGATCTTCCAGTTGCTGACGCCGTCGGCCGAACGCGCCACGCAAAGGTGGGAGCGCCCCGAGCAATCCTCGACGCGACAGAGCAGCAGGGTCTCGCCGGAGCGGAGGCGCACTGCTCCCGCGTTGAATACGGTGTTCACGAAGTAGGGCCAGTCAAAGGAAGTCAGCAAGGG
>CP070725.1:536865-541318 GCA_020350845.1 Candidatus Bipolaricaulota bacterium | reverse complement strand
TGCACAAGGAAGAGGTCACGCAAGGCCTGTTTCGCTACGTGTTCCCGCCGGAGCCGGGGAAGCACTACTCGTTCAACCTCTTCGTCCTGCTCGCACCAGAGGAGAGGCGCGCACTGCTGATCGACACCGGGTTTGAGCCCCACGCGGCCGCCGTCGCCGAGGATCTTGGCGCGGACGGCTACGCCGTCACCGACGTCGTCCTCTCGCACCTTCACGACGACCACTTCCTCGGCCTCCGGCCCCTTCCGCCGGTCACACTCCACGCGAGCCCGAACGCTCGGGAAGCGCTTTCGCGGCTCTACGCGCCCGAGGATCTCGCGCTGTTCAGCCCCGACGATCCACTCGCCGACGGTTCCTCGTTCGCGTTCGGTCCGTTCCGGCTGACCTTCGTCGAGGCCCCGGGCCACTCACCGTGCAGCCTGTTCACCGTCATCGACGACGGCATCGTCCACGTCGGCGATCTGGTCATGGCGTCGGAAGAGGGCGTTCCGATCCTCCCGTACGTCGAGTTCGACGACGTTGCCGCCCACATCGAGACGCTGGAGCGCCTCCTCGGAAGCGTCAACCACACCCTGCTGCTCGGGCATGGCCCCAATCTCGTGGGAGACGAGGCGATCGAAAAGGCGATCGGCCACCGTCTGTGCTATCTGCGCGCCGTCCTCGCGGGCGAAGGGAAGCTCACCTACGAGGAGTCGATGGCCGACTGCCCGGGGACCTTCGTGCACACCGAGTGGCACGCACGGGCTCCCGAGATCGAAAGCTGACAGGGAGAGTCGGTCAGTTCGCCGTTCGCAGCCGACAAATCTACGGAACGAAGGAATGTGACGGGAAACGCCCGACACGCACGGCATGTAGGTTGGCACGTCATCACGTACGAGAAGCGAACTGCATCCCCACGCCGCGAACCGTGAACTGCGGACTGCGCACCCCACCCAATCGAGGGAGCTAGATCGCGATGCGGCTCCCGGCGGCGACCTCGATGAAGCCGTCACCGAAGGCCTCGCGCATCGCCCCGACCGCCTTCTCCCCGGTGCAGTGGCACGGGGCCAAGCGCTCGATCCCGAGTCTTCGCAGGTCCTCGATGACGCCGCGAATCTCGTGCTCCTTGCGGTTCATCAGGTGGAAGCCACCGAGCACGAGCGAGAGCGGGCGGTTCACGAGCTCGGTCGCCCGTCGGGCGAGCTTGACGACTCCCGGATGAGCGCATCCGGTGATCAGGACAGGGCCGTCCGCCCCGTCCAGGAGGAGCGCCTGCTCGGGGATCCTGCGGCGGCCGAACTGCCCGATGGAACGGACCCCGGGCACGATCTCGGTCGGCCCCTTCACTGCGACGAGCTCCATATCCCGCTGGTTGATCCTCGCGAACCGCCGACGCGTCGCCGCCGGTGCGTACACCCGCAGCCCCTTGTGGAGCACCGAGGAGATCGCCCCCATGTGATCGCAATGGTCGTGGGAGATGACGAACGCGGTGACGACATCGAGGTCGCAGCCCATCGCATCGGCGTTGCCCTCGAGAACCATCTTGTCCGCCCCGCTGTCGAACAGGACAACGGCCGCCTCCGTCCGCAGGTAGGCGGAGAAGCCGAAGCCAGGCCGGAGTCCCTCCTTCGCGTGGTTGTCGTAGAGAATGCTGATCTCGCCCATTCGATCGCCTCCTGGACTAGCGTACCCCTGCGCGGCGGCTCATGCCAGATCAGTCCCGCATGCTGGCTCGCTTTGCGTGGTGCGCAGTTTGAGGCGACTGCGAGACCCATGGCCTGCGCGAACTCGCCGGAGTCTGTGCGTTCCCCGAGAGCATCGAGTCCTTCGAGACGCAGAGCCGCAGTATCAGGCCTCGGCAGCCCCACGAGCTGAGAAGGCACGATGAAATGATCCGCGCGCTGCGAACCGTGAACTGTGAACCGTGAACTTGCCCCCTACTCGCGGAAGACGCTTCGCCGGTAGAAACGCAGCTCCTCGATCGATGCGCGAATGTCGTCGGCCGCTCGGTGCCGGATCCCTTTGTCGAGACGCGCAAGGGCGCCCGGGAACCACCGCGCCACGAGCTCGTTGATCGCGCTGACGTCGATGTTGCGATGGCTCAGATGCGCGTTGAGATCGGGCATGTAGCGCATGAGGAAGCGCCGGTCGAGGAGGATGGAGTTTCCGCACAACGGGGAGGCCCCTCGATGGGTGTGCTTGCGCAGGAAGCGCAGCGTCTGCGCCTCCGCCTCCCGCAGCGAAATGTCTGACGCCGCCGACGCCTCGAGAAGGCCGGACGGTCCGTGCTGCTGCTCGCACCACTCATCCACGCGCGCGAGCGTCTCCTCCGTCTGATGAACGACGAGATCGGGGCCCTCTTCAAGGATGTTGAGATCCTTGTCAGTGACGATGCTCGCAATCTCCAGGATCGCATGGCGCCCGACGCTCAGACCGGTGGTCTCGAGGTCGATCCACACCAGGTTGCTGCGGTGTCGAGCCATTCGCGGGGCTCCTTCCCGGCGTAGACCGTATCCGGTCGGCCGCCGCTCGACCAGGGGTCCGATATCGCCAGCGGCACGCCATCCGTGACGCAAGTGAAACGAATAGGTTATACTTGGCGCGGATGGTATCGCTTGGGAGGTGCCCATGAAGCGGATGACGAAGCGGCGGATCGGCGTTCTCCTCCTCGTGCTCGCACTGGGAAGCGGCGCCGTGATCAGTGCGGACAGCGACGACTGGAAGGCGAAGCTCGATCAGTCCTTGCGCGCGTGGATCGCGACAGAGGACGCCGGACAACGCACTGTGTTCCTTCACCTTCAGGAGGAGGCCCTGTCCGGGCTCGCGGAGGCCGACGCCTCCTACGGCAGCGCCTCTCACGCTGTGTGGGCCAGTGACTTCATGTCGGACGTGCTCGACGGCATCGCGGAGCACGCTGAGCTCGCCCCGTCCCCCACCCTGCTTCGTGGGGGAAGCGCGATCTGGGAGCAAGGGCTTCCGTATCTACACGGCTACGAGGCCATCGTCGTTCGCTGCACGGTGGCCGGGGTGGAAGCGCTCGGCCGGCTACCGTTCGTGGCCCGGCTTTCCGCGGCCGACGGCGAGGTCGCCTGGCCGGAGACGGTCACCGCGGAGGCTGCCCGCAAGGAAGGCGTGCAGGCGATCGCCTCTCCGGGAGAGATCCTCGCGTCCGGCGAGGTGAGTGCCGCGGCATTGGCCAAGACGGCATCGTCACTCGGGTGGCAGGCCGTTTCCCGTGACGCCATCCTCGCCGATCTTGACGGGATGCCCGCATCGCTCGGCGCGACGGAGCTCCCGGTAGCGGGGACGCTGCGATTCCTCGGCTTCGGACAACCTTCCGAGGCCTCCGGAATCGGTCTCGAGGCGTCGGTCGACGAGCTGAGTTGGGCCCCGGCGGACTCCCCGCCCCTGACGACGGCGACGCTTGCCAGCCTGAGCGAGGGATTCGCGCAGACGGACGCCGGACTGGCGCTTCTGACCACCGTCGCGCTGGACGACGAGGTCTTCCCCCTGCAGATCTTCCTCGGCCTCGAGGGAGTCGCCGGAGCCGTTCGCGCGGCGGCGCCGACGTCGGTGCTCGCGACCCGGGGGAGCCACGAGGCGCGCGTCGAGCTCCTTTGGGACGAGGTCACGGGCGTCCAGACGTACGAGATCCTCCGGCGGCCGCGCTTCGCCGGCGCCTTCGAGCAGCTCGCGTTGACCGGATCCCCCGTGTACTCCGACGCGGATGTCGAGGTCTGCCAGCAGTACGAGTACGTTGTGCGCGCCCTGGGCGAGAGCGTCGGGCTCGAGTCCCAGCAGGTCATGGGCTACGTCGGACTCGTTCCCTTCACGGTCGAGAACGTGTGGTGGAACGAAGAGGCGACCGGAGGGCTGCGGATCGAGTGGACCCCGTCGGCATCGGCGACCCACTACCGGCTGCTGCGCTCGGAGCCGATGCAGGGCCACGTCGGCCCGACCGCGAAGCAGTACGTGATCGCCGACGAGCTCGTGAAGCCGTGGTTCCTCGACACGGACATCGTCGCCGGCCAGATCTATCAGTACCGCGTGGCAGCGATGAACGGATGCGGACGCGCAGAGCAGAGCACGCCGATCAGGGCGAGCGCGATGTTCACCCCTGCGCCTTCCGGTCCGGACGATCCTCCATACAAGATCGAGGCCAGTCGAGGAGAGCCGTTTGAGTGGATCTTGATCACCTGGAGCGCAGTCCCGGGCGTGGAGACCTACCGCGTCTTGCGGGCCTCGGCGTACATGGGGACCTACGAGGAGATCGCCGTCGTCACCGGGCGTTCGTTCGAGGACGTGTCGGCGGAGCACTGCGTCGACTACTGGTACCGGGTCCAAACGGTACATGAAGGAGGAGAAGGGCGGCTCTCCGCCGTCGCCCACGGCATCTACGGCTACCGTACTCATGCCCCTCAGGAGGTCACCGCGACGGTCGGGACCTATCCCGACGCGATCCGCCTTTCCTGGG
>CP070725.1:533763-536765 GCA_020350845.1 Candidatus Bipolaricaulota bacterium | reverse complement strand
GCTATCTGTTGTCGACGCCCACCGCGTCTCGATGGAGGTCGAGTCCGCGATCCGCCGCGCCTGCCCGCGTCCTGTGAACCCCGCGGTCCATGTGGAGCCGGATGTCGCCGAGCTTGCTGCGCACCACGAGGAGGGGACCTAGAGCTGCAGGCTACCTTTCTCGAGGGCGAGCAGGCGCTCCTTCAGCGGGAGGCCACCGCCGAAGCCGACGAGGCTTCCGTTCCCTCCCAGCACGCGGTGGCACGGGACGATGATCGGTACCGGGTTGGACGCCAGTGCTTGACCGACCGCCCGCGCGGCGCGCGGCCGTCCAATCCCCTTCGCGACGTCGCCGTAGGCGCGGGTCTCTCCGTAGGGGATCCCCCGGAGGGCGTCCCACACGGCGCGCTGGAACTCCGTGCCGCGAAGGTCGAGTGCAAGATCGAACGCGCGGCGCTCCCCTTCGAGGTAGTCGTGGAGCTGGCGGAGGACCGCGGCATTCACACTGTCGTCGGGAAGAATCCGCACCCCGAGACGCTCTGCGAGGTCGTCGAACGACGCCTCGTGGAGCTCGAGTCGGCGGAGGCCCTGCGGCGAAGAGAGGATCCGGAAGGTCCACCCCTCCCAGCCGATCACGCTACCGTAGAGTCGCTCCGGGCGCAGCTTCGTCCGTCTTGCCATGTTCGCCGAGCTCCACGCTCCTTTGCACCGGAGGGTAGCTGTCACGCAGGTGGGCTGTCAATCGGCGTCCGCGGGGATGTCGTCTTCCGAGAAGTGGAAGACGCGGTACAGCTCAACGCGGGGGTAGGGAGCTTCGCGCCAACAGCCCTCGGGCGCTCCGTGCTTCAGGCAGAGTGAAGAGAGGAACTCCTCCGGGTTCGGGATCTGCTCCCACACCTGGGGGAGATAGGTCGAGGTGCCGTAGGGCGTCGTCAGGATCACACCGTGCTCGCCCGGGTGGAGGGCAGCGATGAGGTCTTCGGCGCTCCCAAACTCGAGGCGATACGGCGACCCGAGGATGCTGATCTCGATCGAGAGGTTCGCTAGCTCCTCGAGGCGAACGGGAGCGAATCGCGGATCTCCTGTGGCGGCGAGAACGACGTTGCGCCGAACGTTCTCGGCGATGGATTCGTGCGCGTCGAAGCGGTCGAGGATGCAGCCGCGGAGCCGGCCGTCCTTGTTGAGTGTTACGAAGCACGCCGCCTCTTCCTGGAGCGCGGCGCTGAGGGTCGTGACATCCAGCTCCGATTCGCGATCGCCGCGCACGTGGGCCGACAGGCGCTCGCGAGCGAGGCGGAGGAGCGTCTGCTGCTCTTCTGCCGTGAGTTCGATCGGCACCCGTTGCGCCATGCGCCCAGCCTCCCAGGCGGATCCAAGGAGCAGTAACCCGACGGCCAATCCGACCGCAGCGATCGTGAGGATCCGCATCCGACTCCTTCCCAGACGATACGTTAGGTCCGCGCCAGCCGCGAAGCAAGATGCATGTGTGGGGTCACCGTTCGCAGTTCGCAATGGGTCGCGGGTGTTCATCGATCGCAGGACGAGACCCTGATCGGCCGGAGACGCACCGGCCTCTCTCGCGCGATCAACGCGCCGCGATGCCACCTAGTTGGTGAACGGCGCACCGCGAACCCTGGATACCGTACCTCATACCCGAGCGACGTAGTACACTTCGCCCCTGGAGGCGAGATGACCCAAACGATCGAAGAGCTGTTCTGCGAGATGGTGCGTATCGACAGCGAGTCGGGGAACGAGGCGCCGTTTCTCGAGTTCGTGAGCGCATGGCTGGAGAAGGAGCTGGGCGCAGCGTGTGAGCTGGACGATCACGGGAATCTGATCGCCCATCTCGACGCGGCAGGGAGCGATGCCCCGGCGCTGTTTCTTGCGGCCCACGGGGATACCGTCAAGCCCGGCGTCGGGATCGACCCGGTCGTCGAAGACGGCGTCATCCGTTCGGCGGGAGACACGATCCTTGGAGCCGACGACAAGGCAGGCCTTGCCGCGATCATCGAAGCGATTCGCACCGCAGCGCGCAGGCCCGCAGTCGACATCGTTGTGACACGCGGAGAGGAGATCGGCCTCATCGGGGCGAAGAACCTCGACACGTCCAAGATCCGCGCGAAACGCGGCGTGGTCGTGGACACGGATCGGCTGGATGCGGTCATCCTTGGCGGACCGACACACGCGACGCTCGACATCACCGTCACCGGCAAGGCGGCTCATGCGGCGATGCCCGAGGGAGGCGTTTCCGCGATCCGTGCGGCGGCGCACGGGATCACGAGGTTCTCGGAGGGGAAGCTCGACGAGGAGAGCGTCGCCAACGTGGGCACGATCCAAGGAGGGCTGATCCGCAACGGCGTTCCCGAGACGGTGACGATCCAGGCCGAGTGCCGTAGCCTCGACCACGAGAAGTGCGAGCGGCAGGCCGAAGCGATGCGCCGGGCGTTCGAGGAGGCAGCCGCGGAGATGGGGGCCACTGCCGACGTGGACGTGCAGTTCGCCTACCGTGCGACGAAGGTGGATGAGGACGCGCCCCTTGTGCAGGCGGCCAGGGCGGCGATCGCTTCCGGCGGGCTCGAGCCGAAGACAGAGGTCATTCTCGGCGGGACCGATGCCCTCGTCCTGACCGGGCGCGGGCTCGAGGCGGTCGTTCTCGGCTTCGGCGGGCAGGGTGCTCACTCCACGGACGAGGAGATCGCGGTCGACGAACTGGCCAAAGCGGCGGAGATCCTGCGCCATCTTCTGGAGCGGCTGGCGGACGGGCTTGACGCCCCGGAAACGCCTAGCTAAGATCGAATCCCATTCCTCGGTAGCTCAATTGGCAGAGCGCTCGGCTGTTAACCGAATGGTTGGAGGTTCGAGTCCTCCCCGAGGAGCCAGATCAAGACTGCAGTTCCGTTAGCGATGTTCGGTTTGAGTCCTCCACGATCCTGACGGCGAATCCTATCTCTGGCTATGGACTACAGCGTTGTCGAATGCCGCCTACGGCCCGAAACTCCGTCACCATGAAACAGGAGGCCGAT
>CP070725.1:529355-533663 GCA_020350845.1 Candidatus Bipolaricaulota bacterium | reverse complement strand
TCTTCGCTTCCTGTCTAGGCTCCAGTATAGGAGGGCGGTGCCGACCTGTCGGTAACCCTCATTACACGTCGATCTGTCGTCCACGCGTGAGGGGTGCGCCCCGAGGCACCGCGTTTCGAGCTTCACACACGGCCGGGAGCGACTACCGATCCCCCTGCGCCTCGCTATAATGCGCCGGCGGTACTCAAAGGAGGGCGGGACATGAGGCGCACGCAGTTCTTGGGGGTCGTGGTGGGGATCGTGGCGCTGCTCGTGGTGACAGCGGGTTGCGCGCTGTTCAATGCCGCTCCGGTCGCGGGATTCTCCTGGAGTCCACAGGATCCGCTGGCGCGCACCGACGTTCAGTTCACCGACCTGTCGACCGACGCCGGCGGGCTCTTCGGCGGCGGTGGCGTGACGTTGTGGAACTGGGACTTCGGCGACAACGACTCGTCCCCCTCCCAGAATCCGAAGCACTCCTATGAGGTCGGTGGGACCTACACGGTGCGCTTGACGGTCACCGACGGGGCCGGGAAGAGCGCAACGTCGCAGAAGCAGATCACCGTCACACCCACCCTCGACGGCCGCTGGACGGGAAGCTTCACCGACATCAACTGGAACACGCTCGCGATGTCGATCGACATCGGGCATTCGGCTTCCGGCGGCATCACCGGGACGCTGTACATTGTGGCGCAGGCCTTCCCGTTGGTGTCGGGCTCGTTCAACGCCACGACGCGTGAGGTGCAACTGACCTTCAGCCTTGTGGTCTTCCGCGGGACGCTCGACGCCTCCGAACACAGGATCTCCGGCTTCTGGTACGACTCGATCTCGGGGATCCGAGGAGAGGACTGGTTCGTCACCCTCCAGTAGACGCGGGCTGCACATCATTGCTGGGCCCGTGGGGGAGTGTCCCCGGGGAGGATCGACTCTGCGGGCGTCCGGAGTGGAACGATGAGAAGCATGAGGGGCCCGTATCGGCTGTCACCGGTTGCCGCTCTCGTGGCGCTCCTGCTGCTCGTGAGCGGATGCGGCCTCTTCCCGAACTTCGCGCCGATTGCGAGCGTCTCCGTCTCGACGACGTACGGGAGTGCTCCGCTCGACGTGCGTTTCGACGGCTCCGACTCGTACGACCCTGACGGCGAGATCCGGCGTTGGACGTGGAGTTTCGGAGACGGCACGTCGGAGCGGGGCGCGATCGTCACCCATCGCTTCGACTCCCCGGGAACCTACCTCGTTCGCCTCACCGTCCGCGACAATCGGAGGAAGAGCACCGTGACGACGGTGGCAATCGAGGTCGCGGCCTTCGACGAAGTGCCGCAGCCGGCGATGGTCATCGACCCGGTCCTCGGGCCGGCTCCGCTCCTGGTGACGTTCGACGGCGCAGGATCGACTGACGGTGACGGCGAGATCGTCTGGTGGGAGTGGGACTTCGGCGACGGCGCGACCGGCGTCGGGTCGATCGTCGCCCATCGCTACCTCTATCCGGGGAGCTATCGTGTGCAACTCACCGTGACCGACGATGGCGGCAACGAGGCGACGGCGAGCGGCGAGGTGGTCGTCACCGTGTCGGGCACCATCCCGTTGAGCTTCTCGTGGGAGTACGGCGGCGAACAGCTGGATTGGGACGTGTCCATCCCGGCGGCGCTGATCAACGAGTATCGACAGCGGCTTCGCGGGCTGTGGGGCCTGAGGAACTACGACGAGTTCGTCCTCGATCCCCTCGACGACGAGGTCCTCGAGGAGCTCACCGGGTGGATCCACGACCGGATGGGTGGGGCCTTGTACCCGACGCTCGAGTGCGCGTTCAACTTCGTTCAGGCGGCCGTCGACTACGCCTACGACCGCTCGGGCTTCGAGTATCCGCGCTACCCGCTGGAGAGCCTCGTCGACGGGGTGGGAGACTGTGAGGACACGGCGATTCTCTATGCGAGCCTGGTGCGCACCCTCGGGGAGGGGGCGATGATCGTCGCCGTGGACACCGACGGGGACGGCGTCGCCGATCACATGGTCGCGCTCGCCCCCGTCGATCAGGATTACGCGGACTCGGTGAGCTGCGCCTTCGGCTGCACGAAGAGCTTCTGGACCTACGGCGATCAGCTCTACGCCTTCGCCGAGACGACCGGCGAGCCCGATCTGATGGGCTACTACTTCGCTCTCGGCTGCGACCCGTGGGGCCTCGAGGCGTACGACTTCAAGATGGCGTGGGACGTCTCGAGCGCGCTCTCTGAGCCGACCTTCGTCAAGTGGGAGGCGCCGTAGCTCCCTCGGAGGACACCGGCTCTCTGTGGGCCAGGCTGGCCGACATCATCGCACAAGAACCGGCGTCTGGGATCGAGTTTCGAGCCGCTGGCCCGGCCGACGAGCGGTTCCTCGTTTCCGTAACGAGAGCCGCGGTGCAGGGCGACGTCGTCGCCGTGTGGGGGGCGTGGGACGAGGAGCGGCAGGCGAGGTACGTCGCACAGATCCTGTGTGAGGGGGACGTTCGGATCGTCCGGGTCGAGGGCCGGGACGCGGGCTCACTGACCGTAAGGAGATGCGGACCCTCGCTTCACATCGAGAGCATCGTTCTTCTCCCGGAGGTCCAGGGTCGCGGTGTGGGCAGTCGGCTCATCGCCGGAGTTTGCGGAGTGGCCGACGATCTGGGGTTGTCGGTTTCGCTGAGCGTTCTCAGGGTGAGCCGTGCGATCGTGTTCTACGAACGGCTCGGGTTTTCGGTCGTCGACGAGTCCGACACCCATCTCGAGATGGAACGAGCCGCGGGTACTACGTCGCCCAAGGATCCTGATCTCGCGGCGTGACCTGCCAGCGTCGACGGCTTCACCCCAGGTGTGTCTTCACCGGACGACGCGCGGTAGAATGGCTCCAGGTACTCCTGAGATGGTGAGTCGGGATGACCGAAGACAAGAGGACACTCGCCGCGCTGATGCAGACCGACATCTCGGGCTACACGAAGCTCGTGGCCCGGGACGAGCAGCTGGCACTGGAGCTGCTCGAGGAGCACAGCAACCTCATCCGCTCTTCGATCGCCAATCGATCGGGACGCGAGATCAAGCACATGGGGGACTCCTTCCTGGTCACCTTCCCCAGTGCGCTTCAGGCGGCGCAGTGCGCTGTTGACATCCAGACCGCGCTGGTCGAGAGGAACGCTGTGATGCCGACTTCGCGCAAGCTGTGGATCCGCATTGGTCTCCACCTCGGCGATCTTGTGCACCGGGAAGGCGATGTCTTCGGCGACGGCGTCAACGTACTCTCGCGGATCGAGCCGCTCGCGGAGGTCGGCGGGATCGCGCTCTCCCGGCAGGTCTACGACCAGATTCGCAATCAGTTGGATCTCCCGCTCGAAAGCCTGGGCGAGCGTGAGCTTCGCAACGTCGACGATCCGGTCGAGCTCTTCTGTATTGTGCTCCCGTGGCAAACGGAGACCCAGCCCACCGGCGCGTCCAAGGGTGGTGTGGCGAAGAAGGCCGACCTCACTCGGATCCTCGGGCTGACCCCAGAGGTGTTCAAGCACCCGCGGCACGGCATGCTGCTCGAGAGGCTTCTCAGGAATGTGGTGCGGTTCCATCAGCGTCACGGCGAGATCGATCCCGGCGCTCAGCAGCTGGTGCGTCACTGGCTGGCGAACACTGCCGAACTCCTCGAGGGGATCGACAGCAGCGAGTTCTCCGTGCACGTGGAGGATGTCCGAACACAGGCCGGCCGCTTCCTGCAGCTCGTGGGCGATGGCGATTCGGTCTACTCGACGAACTACATCCGTGCTCCCGTCTGGTGGGACACGGAGATCGGAGAGGACTATCTGCGGCAGAAGGTCAATGCGTCGCGGCGCGGGGCCGACATCGTGCAGGTCATGATCGAGCCCGAGCCTGAGGCACTGATCGAGGATCGGGACCTGATCGAGCGTCTGGTGGGACCGCATGGGGAACGGGGGAGCTTCCGGATCTATGGTATCAGCGCGCAGGAGCTCGTGCGCGATCAGCTGCGTGATGTGTTCCTGATCGAGAACAAGATTGCGTTCGAGCTGGATCTTGAGTCGCGGACCTGGATCCGTGGGTTCCAGATCTACTTCCATCCCTCGGAGGCGATGGCGCAGCTGCGTCGGTACTACGTCAATCTGATGCAGCACGACGCGCTGGTGGAGTACGACCCCAACGGCCTCTACGGGGGAGAGAGCAGCTTCGACGCCTTTCTGCGACGGGTCTTCCCCTGGGCTTCCGTCGAGTCCGCAGACGTTCTTAGCTTGTAGGTGACGAAGACCCGGGACGTCCCAGGGCGCCGGAAGCAGAACGACAGCGGGGGTGAAGGCGCCTACTGCTCCAGGAACCGCTGCAC
>CP070725.1:526531-529255 GCA_020350845.1 Candidatus Bipolaricaulota bacterium | reverse complement strand
TGGGGCAGGTATGTGTGCTCTTGGGGTTGCTCTTGGAGTCTGGGCACGCGACTCGAAGGGGCGTGCTATCGCTTGGGTGGCGATCGTCCTTGGCGCAGGACTGATCTACGTCTATCTCTTCTCATCGGCCTTCGAGCCTCACCTTGCGGGGCCAGAGGCAGACGCGCCGCTGCGCCCGAACTACTAGTCGAGAAACGAACGAGAACGACCGCTGGCAAAGACTTCACGGGTACGGAGGCGGGGCAGTCTCAGCTTTCGCCTGCCCGATAAACGTGACAGCCGTCCGCGGAATCCGCTTGTCAACGGCGCGCTCGTGCTGTACAGTGTGGTCGAACCTCCTAGGAGCACCTCCCTGCTGGTGGAGGTGGGCCGTCGTCCGGGGGCCGAGGGGGCCCATCGCGCGGCGGCCCAAGCTCAGGTAGGTTCTTCTCTTTCCCCGTCCGCCCGAGCAGAATCCGTCTCGACGGTCTCGAGATCGAAACGATACGGCTCAGCAGATCCGTCCCCCATGCGCACGCTCACCGCGCGGTCGCTGAGATGGTAGACGGCCGACCACTGGGTCCGTGCCGGTTGTGCGACGTCCGACAGGAGGACGAACGCTTCGTCCACGGTGAGGCGCCCCTCTCGGTCGGACAGCGCTGCCCAGAGACGATCGTATCGCTCGCAGATCCCGCTCGCGTCTCCCCCTGCGGCACAGCGCAGGAAGTTCGTCGCGACGTGCCACGCTTCTTCGTTGTCCTCGATCACGACCCGCCCGTCGTAGAATTCGACGAGTGCGGCATCCCCGGCGGCATCGGCGATGAGGTAGTGCACTGACGGCCCTCCCGACATGTCGATGTTGATCGCGTGGAGGATCTCCAACGCCTCCGCGACGGTCGACGCGTGGTCGAGGACCTCGCGCATCGCGCCGAGAGACCCCACGGTGCGTAGTGCTGGGTTGAACGGCATCTCCGTTGCGGGAACGGCGGCCAAGCCGATCGCCAGCCCGTTCTGGTTCATCCCGTCGAACGGGAAACGGGTCGCGCCGAGCAGGGGTACGCGGCGCTCGAGCGGGAGGTCGAGAAGACGATCGACGTCCTCCGGGGAGACGAGGTAGGCGATATCCACCATCGCCACCGAGCTATAGCCGTCAGACGGAGTATGGAAAAGGAGAAGTGCCGGGCTGAACTCCCAGTCGAAGTTGCGTCCCAGGAGCCGTGGGGCGTCGGCAGCGAGTGCGGCGAACAGTGAGCATCCCCACGCGAGGTCGCTCGAGATTCCGCCGGCCGAGACAGGGTCTCCCTCGATGCTCATCATGTAGAGCGGATACGGGTCGAGCTTCTTCAGGCTGCGAAGCGCTTCGATGGCAGCGGGTGAGAGACCGGCGAAGCGGGTGACCGCGGTGTCCCGCAGGTCGTCGACCTCGACGGGCAGCGGCGGGTTCTGTATCTCCGGCGGCGGGTCCTGCACGGTTTCTCGACGGCTGCAGGCGGTCGCTAGGAGGGCGAGGGACACGGCGGCGATGGCAAGGACGATGACCCCGGTTCGCGGCACAGATCCCTCCCCTCGGGGCGGACGGGAATCCCCGCGATCATACTCTGCGAGCGCCACGGAGTGCATCTGCCCGTCGCTTCTGCGCTCCCGTGGCGCGCTACGGAGCGGGTTGGCAGACGGGGCAGAGGTAGCACGATCCCCCGAGGTAGGAGATCTTCTCGATCGAGGCGCCGCAGTCGGGACAGGGGGTCCCGGCGGCGCGCCGGTCGAGGCGCGGGACGTAGGATCCCGGGGTACCGTGCAGATCTCGCTCGGTGTCCCGTCCGTTCGCCGCGATCGCTTCCGTCATCGTCGTCACGATTGCGAGGTGCAGCCGCTCCCGGTCGTCGCGCGTGAGTGTCGGAACCTTGCGCTTCGGGCTGAGCTTCGCGCGGAAGAGGATGTCCTGGAGATAGCCGTTCCCGATGCCGCGGACGTTCCCTTCATGAACGAGGAATGCCTTGATCGGCTTGCGGCTCCAATCCCCGCGGTGGTCGAGAAGCCGATCGAGCCGATCGGCGGTGAACGTGTCACCGAGTGGGGAGACCGAATCGAGCCCGATCCACGGATGGGCGTCGAGTTCCTCCGCGTCGAGCACCTGCACTCCACCCCACGCCTGGATGGTGACGACGAGACGACCGCCCCCTGCGAACGTGAGGATCGCGTGGGCCTTCTTCGGCATCTCGCCTCCGGGAGGCACGAAGAGGATCCGCCCGAACATCTCCCCGAGGAGAAGGGTCGTCCCGGTGTCGAGTCGTGAGAGGATCCACTTCCCTCGGGCGCGGCTCTCGACGATGTGGTGCCCAACCAAGCACCGGCGGTAGGCGCCGAGATCCTCGTTGACGAACATGAACCGAGGTCGCTCTTCGGCAATCGCCACGTCTTCGATCGCCACCCCGCCGAGCGTTTCTCCCAACTGGCGCGCGATCGTCACCGCCTCCGGGAGCTCGATCACGCCGGTCACCTCCTCAGATTCCGGGGACACAATACTCTTTTCGTGGGGTCGAGGCCCGTAGCACGTAGGTTGTGGGGTGTAGGAGGATCAGTTGACGGTGCGCAGCTCGCGGTTCATGGACGGCATAAGCCCGGGAGACTTACAGCTCGCGTGGAGAAGAAGCGGGACATGATCCGGAGACTCCGACGGCCCTAGCAACCTTGCCGCCGAACCGCGGACCTCGTGCCTACAGCCTACAACCCACATCCCACGCCCCT
>CP070725.1:522476-526431 GCA_020350845.1 Candidatus Bipolaricaulota bacterium | reverse complement strand
GTGGAAGTAGATGTTCTCGTTGATGAAGAAACGAGTCTGCTCGTCGGAGATGACCTCCCACGACTTGGCGATAAAGGGAATAATCTCCTTCGTGTCCGGATGGAAGTCGACCAGCCGATCGAAGACCTCGGCGATGACGTAGGAGTCGTACGCCGAGTTCGAGATGCGAGGATCGAGATTCTGGAATACCTGCCCCACGCCCAACGTCAGGGTGCCGCCCGGTGTCGCCCCCGGTGTCTCAGGGACGTTTGTCTGGGCAACTGCAACAACCCCAAATGCCACCAGGGCTACGAAAAGCCCAATCAGCAATCGTCTCATCAGTGGGCCTCCTTGGTCCACAAGGTTGGCTGTCATGCGCTCCTGCGTCGTTCTCTACCCAACCCGTGCTACGGGAACACGTACGCCGCCACGAACTCGGCGGTCGTATCGGCAGGGAGGTTGACGACGAGTGTCGCTCCGGGCGGCACGACGATATCCACGTAGACGTATCCCCCGGTCTCCTCGTTCGCGATCAACGTGGCCACCCCGCCACCGATGGCGAAGATGTCCGTGACGTCAAACGCGACATACTCCGAGAACACGAGCCCGAGATGCAGGATCGTGAACTCGAAATCCAGGGGGATGTCGAACAGGAGAAGCTCCGCCCGAGGCTCGATGGTGACGACATCTTGCGCGACGCCGAGCACGCCGACCAGGAGTGCTCCTACGGCCAACAAGCACAGTGCTTTCCTCACCACTCCCTCCTCCACAAACTCTCGACTGCCGGGCGTGTGCCCGGTCAGCAACTACCGTGACTCGCCGCTTTCGAGCGGAACGGCTCCGTCCGAAAGCCCCTACGCAAACTGTGGAGAGACACTCAAAAGAATAGCGGGAACGGCACTTCGTGTCAATCCCTAGAGGGCTTGGATCGCCCCCCGGCCGCTCCTTTTCCGAGCCGCTAGCGCATCTGCACCTTCGGCGGAGTCGACAGAGACTCCCAGATGAAGTACTGGCGCGAGCCCGCCGAGAACGGCGTGCTGTATCCCAGGATCGCGCCGATCTGGCGCAGGCCACCGGGGCCCGCGCTCCCCGGGATCGCCACCGAAAATGCGAGCTCGATCCGCTCGCCCACGGCCAACGCTCGCTCGACCGGGCCCGTGCTGATGAAGCCGACGATCTTGTCACCATCGATGTAGTGGCTGCGCCACGCCCAAAGGAGTGGATTGCTCGTGTAGTTGAGCGGATCCGCGTAGACGATCTGCCCCGGCTCGAACTGTCCCCCGCTCCAGATTCCGCCCTCGGGCGTCCCGTCGAGGGAAAGGCGTCTCCCCTCGTGAACCGGGATGAGTGCGTAGAGGATCACGCCCCGGCGTGGCGCCCCGTCAATTGCGACCGCACTCCCTGCGAGTGCACCCGGTCCAGGATTCGTGGATGAGGCGCGAAACGTCAGCCGATCTCCGGGACGGAGCACCATGGGGTCGGCTACGAGCTGCACGGCGGGTACGATGTGTCCTTCTTTGCTGAGCATCGGGTCGAGGATCCCGCTCGAGTCGGTGAGCAGAAGCAGGATCGCGGCACCGATCACGTAGACGGAGCCGCGCAGCGCGCGCGCCAGGGGCTGCCGCCGCCGTTTGATCTTGTACGCGATGTGGAGCAGCGCCGCTGCCGCCATGGCCAGCGCGATGATCCACGGGCGGATACCGAGTAGCAGAATCGGCGGGATGCTCAGTGCGGCGTAGACGAGAGCCCCCAGGGCCCAGCGGAGCAAGCGCCGGACGACCCGTATCGGAGAGAGGGGCATGCGCTCCTCTGTCGGGAATGGTTCGTAGCTCAATCGGGCTCCTGCTGTCTGGTCATCGCGTGTCGATTCCGTTGTGCGGGGTGACTAGCTTGGCGCGTAGGGACGCGCGAATCGCTCCTCGAAGACGCCGTTCTCGCGCAGCTGGCGGTCCCAGAGGAAGTTCACGGTGTTCGTCCGGAAGAAGAGGCGCAGCACGGGCGACAGCCACCACGGGAAGCGCTCTGGAGACGCCAGTAGGGCGAGAACCTTGGCATCAAGCTCACCCGTGGTCGCGTAGCTCCGCCCCAGTTCGCACAGCCGGGCGAAGAGCGTGGCATTCCGCTCCTTCGGCCGGAGGCGAGTCTCCTCTCCCGAGGGCTTCACGATCGTTCCCACATATCGCCCCCGCAGCCGGGCGGCGAGCCGCTCGAGGTAGGCCTCCACCGCCCGCGAATGGATCGCTTCCGGGAATCCGGACTGCACGAGAAAGATCAGCTCCGGCCCCTCAGGCCGCGCGCAGAGCGGTTCCAGGGCTTCGATGAACGCCTTGACGATCCCCGGCATGGCGTCCGTATAGACTGGGAAGCCGAGAAGGACCGCACTGGCCTCTCCGAAGACATGGACCGGCTCCTCGCTGTCGCCTGCCTCCGCCAGATGGTGCAGCACCGGCCGCGTGCCCCAGACCTCTTCGACGCCGTCGAGGAAGGCGTCGAGCATCAGCGGCGTGTTCCCCCGCCTCCCACGAGGCGACCCGTTAAGCGCCACAAGCCGCGTCGATGGCATCGGCCACCTCCTTCGGATCGGCTTCCGTGCTGCGCGTGAACAACAGCGGGCCGTGGAAGTTGATCGAGTAGCGTTCGAACAGCCGTTGCGTGATGGCGAAGTCCTCCGCGGCTCCGTCGCGCCCCTTGTCGAGGATCAGGCCGAGCGCCGGGTACCGCTCGTAGCGCTTGCGGTGATGGGTCTCGTTCCGGATCACCGCGAAGTAGGGGTGAACCAGCGGGATCAGCTTGTCCATCGCCTTCTTTGTCACCGCAGACACGAAGCCCATGATCAACGGAGAGGCGAAGACCGTGAGGTCCGAGGCGATCACCGCGCGGCACACGTCCGCGGACGCGTCGGAGAAGACGCACTCCCCCGGGCGCTTGACCCAACACCCGAAGCACCCGACGCACGGCTCGATCGCGAGGTCGCGAAGCACGAGGGGCGTCACATCGTGACCGCGCCGCTCCGCGAGGTCGCGGACCGCGCCGAGGTAGCTGTCGAAGGCATCTCTCTCAGCACTCGGGTTCCCGTTGAGAATGGTGATATGCATGAGGCCTCCGCGGCGATCGTACCGCTCGTCGGCGACCGAGACAACGCGCCGGGGTTGCGGTATCGAGGCCGTGCTTTCACACTGAAGGACATCCCCGCGAGGCGAGGGAGGAGCACAGGATGCGGCAGATCGAGTGGTATGAGGAGACGCAGTGGCTGCACGACGCGCTGCGCAGCGGAGGTGCGTTCGTCGTCGCCGCGGATGGTGACGGCAAGCCGAACCCGATGACGATCGGGTGGGCACAGGTCGGGATCGTGTGGAGCCGTCCGGTCCTCGCGGTCCTCGTTCGCGAGAGCCGCTACACCTACGGCTGCATGCGCGCGTCCACGGCGTTCACGGTGAGCGTGCCCCGTCCGGGAGAGCTCGGGGACGCGCTCGCGTTCTGTGGCTCGAGGTCGGGGCGAGACTGCGACAAGGCACTGGAGACGGGGCTCACGCTGGTGCCCGCGGAGACTGTGGAGGCAGCGTGGGTTGCGGAGTGCGGACTGCACTACGAGTGCGAGATCATCGCCCGCACGCAGCAAGCGGACGCCGACTTCGCACCTACAGATGTGCCCGAGACGTTCTACCCTTCCCCGGACTACCACCTCGTCGTCTACGGCCACATCGTGGCCGCGTTCGCAGACCGCTAAGAGGAGGGGATCATGCGCTTCGTCACGATCTACGGCGGCCCACGGCCGCGCGGGAACACCGAGACTGTTCTCGGGTGGGCGGAGGATGCACTGCGCGCGGAGGGGCACGAAGTCGAGCGCTTCGACCTCGCGCGGCTCGATGTCGCGGACTGCACCTCGTGCTACGCGTGTTTCGAATCGAAGGACGTCCCGGGCTGTGTCGTCGAAGACGACGCGCAGGCGATCTTCGAGGCAATGATCGCGAGCGAC
>CP070725.1:517628-522376 GCA_020350845.1 Candidatus Bipolaricaulota bacterium | reverse complement strand
GTCGTCGCGCTGATCTCGATCGGCACAGGCGTGCAGCAGGCCGTGCTGCAGCAGTTCGAGGACATCGGGTACGACGTGGTGCTCGTCGTTCCTCGATCAGGCTTCGCCGCCTTCGACCCGTCCCGCACAGCGGGATTCGGACGAACGGGGGGGCAGTTCGATCCTTCCCAGATCATGTCGCGGATGTCGGCTTCATCCTCCTCCTCGGGGGTGGACACCGATCGGCTTCTCGAGCAGGTACCCCAGCTCGAGGAGGCGGGAAATCTGACCACCCGGATCCTCGCCGTGGAGAGCGACGCCGTCGGGGGCTTCCTCCGCGTGACCTCGCCGTCGGCATCGTTTCTCGAAGCGTTTTCCCCCATCCTCGGCGGCTTCGTGCTTGAGCAGGGGACGGGGCTCGAGGATGCGAATGCGCGCGAAGTGGTGATCGGCTCGCGGAGTGCGGAGAGCCTTGAGGTCACCGTCGGAGATACGGTCGTCATCGGGAACGCGCGATTCGAGGTCGTGGGGATCCTCGCACCGGCGGCCGAGTCGTCCCAGGACAATCCGCTGGATGCACTCGGCGCCTCTCAGGGCGGTGCCGGGGATGCCGCTTCACTCCTTCTTCGCGGCCTCTCCAACACGGACGACACCCTGTTCGTGCTCGAGGAACAGGCCTCCCGGCTCGGCGAGGGATCGGACAGCTACTCCACCACCGTAACCCGTGTCCGCACCGGGGCCTCCGTGACCGAGGCTCAACGCGCGATCGAAGCCGCACTCGAGGAGCAGGGAACCTCCGGAACGGCCGTCTCCGTGGAAGAGATCGCCGACAGCATCCAGGGGACTCTCGGGATGGTCGAGACCGTGCTTGCGAGCATCGCCGCCGTCGCGCTGATCGTCGGTGCCGTCGGGCTGATGAACACGATGTACACCGCGGTCCTCGAGCGGACTCGCGAGATCGGTGTCCTCAAGGCCGTCGGGGCACGGGACGGCCAGGTTCTCCTGCTGTTCGTCATCGACTCCGGTCTGATGGGGCTGATCGGAGGCGTCCTAGGTCTCGGGGTGGGGACGCTGTTCAGCGTCTTCGGGACACGGCTCCTGGGTCCCGTGCTCGGCGTCGCGGGCTTCGCGCCGGTGTTCACGGCGACCCTCGTGTTCGGCGTGCTGCTGCTGTCGTTCCTGCTCGGCGGCCTTGCCGGCGTCTGGCCCGCGTGGCGTGCGTCGCGGCTTGATCCGGTCGAGGCGCTGTCGTCCGAGTAGCGCGTGGCGCCGGAAGGAGGACTACTCGCCGACGTCTTCGCAGCAGCTCGACCCGTCGACGATGTTGTTCGCCTCGTCCGACTCGGCGACGGCGTCGGCAGGGTCCACCACGACCTGGAAGGGGATCGGGCATGGCAGCTCTTCCGCGTACTGCTCCAGATCGAAGGAGACGGAGAGGGTCGTGCGGCGTACCTCGCCCGGAGCCAGTTCGAACAGGGGGCGTGATCGCTCCCCCTCGGGGCAGTGGAGCTCGATCCGACTGACGGGCGACGGCACGGATCCTAGATTCTCCACGCTCACGCGGACATCGAGATCGCAGCTGTAGTTGCCCGGCGCCCCCCACAGGCACCCGCAAGAGATCCCTGTGACGCGGACTTCGAGGTCAGGGAGCAGCGCGGCTTCAGCGCAAGGTTCGACGATCAACGTCAGCGGGCGCACCAATAGGTATCCGTCCGGCCCGAGAACATCCCACTCGCCGACGAGCTCGTGGGCTCCCTCGGAGAACGTCCCGGCCGCGAACTGCGCGTGCCACAGCATCACCGTGACCACGATCCCGGGGATCGCTGAGGGCAGGAAGTGCACGACCGGCTCGAGAGGAATGGGGACTCCGTCGACGAACAGCCGAAATGCCACCTCGTCGGGGGCCATCGCGATCCCGGAGAAGCCATGGCGTACCCAGGTCGGATCGCAGCTCGTGACGGTCAGCGTCTCCGGACCGCGGAGAAGCACGATTCGCTCTCCTTCGCCTTCGAAGAGCGGTCGGCCGACACAGCCGCCGACGCCGCAGTCGCAACTCGCGGCCGGCGGGCCTCCCTCCGGAACCGCACAGGCCGACGGCCCGAGGATGTGCAACGTCACCGGCTCGCGGCCGCAGGTCCCGAGAGAGGCAGCGCCATCGGTCGGAGACGTGGGCCCGGCGAGCGACATCGACATCACGACCGCCTCTCCCGGCGCAAGCCCTTTCTCCTCGGCGGGAACGCCCTCCTGCGACCAGCGCCACCAGCTCGCGCTCCCGTCGGCTTCCGCGACGTCCCCCGCCCATCCCGGCGGCGCGGTCTGCGAGACGGTCGAGAATGCCCCCATCCCGGAGACGAGGAAGCCACAGACCTGCGCCGTCGTCGGTCCGAGATTGGCGAGCCGATAGGTGTAGGTGTCGACGCCCGCGTCGCGCGTCACGCACAGATCGATCGAGACGACACCCAGCGCGCCGCTGATGATCTCATTGTCGCTCGCGATCACACCCGGCGGACATGGCGGCGCGTAGACGACAGATCCCGATGCGGCAAGGGCGATGAGCAACGCGAGCACGATTCGAGCACTGTTCAACGGCATCCCCTCCTCGGAGCGTCTCCTATCAGACTGGATTGCCACCGCCTCGTCAAGCTCGCCTCCCCGCGCTGCCACCTACTCGCTCGGGGGCTCGCCGGAAGAGGACATCGCTCCGAGGCACGACTCGAGAAGGACGAGGAGATCGTCCGCCAGCTCCGCGGGCCATGTCCCCAGGTCGAACGGAAGCCGAGCGCGGGTCGACGCGGGGCCGGCTTCCCCCAGAGGATCGATCGCAACCGCTTGCCGGAAAAGGAGGGCGCCACCCGCCTCGGCGACGGCCTGGAGCGTTCCCGGCTGATCGGAAGGGACGAGCCGTCCGCGGCCCTCGCCGACCAGTGCACCGACCAACAGGCGGGTGTCCCACGGCGTGCACACGACCGCTGCAAAGGTACCGCTGCCGTGGATCCCGAGCCCGCCCGCAAACGGAAGCCCCTCGCGACGCGCCACGAGGCCACCGGCGACCCGGAGTGGACTCCCGTCCCCGGTCGTCCCCGAAAGGTCGAAGACCGCCCACCCCTCCGCCGTCGCGAGCGGGCTCTTGCGTCCTGCCCGTGCACGCAGAGGACCCTGCGCACGGAACTTGGTGCACCGCCCGTCGCCGTCCTCGAGCTCCCCGTGCAGCGCCAACTGGCCGGAGACCTCCGCGACGAGACGGATCCCCTCGAAACGTACGGTGACGGTGCCCGAGGCCGTGAAGGCGGTCTCGGTGGAGGGACACGAAGCACCGATCATGGAGAGTCCGACCGCAACGGTCACCGCAGCGGTGAGAAACCGCCGTACGGCGCCGAGCGCGTCAGGCGTCCGCCGATCGCCGAGCATCAGGTGCGCACCGATGTTGACAGGGAACGACGCAGATCAGTCGAGCTCGAAGCTCCCGCTCTCCCAGCCGCGCGTCGGCCGCCTCTCCTGGAGCAGGTCCATGGAGGCCGAGATGGTGAGGTCCTTCGCCCATCCGCTCGCCCCGGCATCCCGCGTCAACGACAGCTGGACAGCCACGTCCGCACCGCCGATGTCGAACGACAGCGCGAGTGCCGCCGAGAAGCTGTTCGCCGCGTCGCCGCTGCTCGGCTTCACCCGCTGATAGGAGAAGTCACTGAGGAACGAGGCGTCCTCGGAGAGCGTCATCTCCCCCGATGCGGTCGCCGTCAGCGTGTGCTGACGGAGGATGTCGAGTGGGCCCGAAGCGCTACACCGCAGGACCCACTGCGATCCGAGATCGCCGGCGATCGCTGCGTCGGCCGAGGCCGTGAGGAGGACGTTTCGCGGCTCGCCGAAGGCGTCCACCACCTCGTAGCCGAGCCCGGCCTGCACGGCCCATCCGCAGTGCCGTTCGTCCCCCTGCTCGAGAAGAATGCCCTCGATCAGAAGCAGCGACCGCGCATTCAGGATGACGCCGCTGTCGTTCTCGATAAGGGACTCGATGACGCCCACCAGGTCCTCGAGCTTGTCGTACTCGATGCGCTTCCCGACCTCGGCGGCGATCGCGAGCAGGGCGTCCGCACTGAGCTCGCGCTCGAGCGCCCCGACGTCGATCAGCTCGGACTGGAAGCGGAACGCCTTGGCAAGCGGTGTGACGTCAGAGAAGCGTCCGTAGCCGACACCGGCCCGGACCTCGAGCCCCGGGTTGCGCTGACCGGTCGCCGCCGAGCTCTCGAGCCCTCCGAACGCGAACAGTGGCTGCACTTCCGAGAGGTAGTAACGCATGGTCGCAGAGGCGCTTCCCGTGCCCCCCGTGGGTACGAAGTCGGCGAGCATCAACTGCACGAGCCCCGACAGGCTGTATCCCACCTCCGGCGCATCGGCGAAGCGATGGTAGTTGAGCTTCACCCATCCCGAATTCACGTCGATCCCGTCCGTCTCCGGATCATCGTAGTAGCGGTAGCTGAACGACAGATTGGAGTCGAGCAGATCCGTCTGCGGCGCGTGGTAGTCACACAGCGCGAGATCGGCGCCCGAAGCGGCCCATGCCGCGAATCCCAAGCAGATGACAGCGATCCCCACTCCCCTCTTCACCCCGATCACCCTCCTGTCGACACGTGATATCCATGGTTTACCGTACGAACGCACCGCGTTCAACGCCCGGCGACGCCGCAACGTCTACTCAGGGAAGTCTTCGGTCAGCGGGGATAGGCAGAGCGGCGCGGCCCCTCGCAGGAAACGTAGACCGTCGACCGCATAGG
>CP070725.1:510229-517528 GCA_020350845.1 Candidatus Bipolaricaulota bacterium | reverse complement strand
TACGATACGATCATCACTGGATATGGACGCACTGTTCTACGCCCGATCATGATCGACAAGAGGCGACCGCACGGTATCTCCTCCACCGAGACCCGTCGACCGGCCGGACACTGCAAATCCGTGGCGATCAGCGTATGACGGACGCGTTTCCCGCTGTTGTGGGCCGCGTCCCGAAGGCGCCGAAATGTATGGACTCCATTGAGGGATGGGGTGTGCTGGTCATGTGATGGGCGCATGGTGCCGGCTCACTGTATTCCTCGGCATGTTGACTATAGCTCCCTTGTAGCTGTCTGCGCTGTCACTGGGAAGAGCCACAAGAGAGAAGAGGGGGCGCCGAAGCGCCCCCTCTTTGAACTCCGGTCGACACCACACCGGATCGAAGACCCTTGCCCGCCTACGGAGGCGGAGGACAGGGATCCGGACAACTCGTCGGGATCAGCTCGATCTTCGCTTCGAGAGCCTGGATGGTGCTGGCGATCGCATCCAGCTTGCCTTCGAGAGCGTCCATCTTGCTTTCGAGGGCGTCTACGCTCGGCTGCGTCGCGAGCCCACTCACATCTGCCTGGTAAACCGCAGGATCAGCCAGTGCTGCCTCGATCGTCGCAAGGCTGCTCGCTAGCCCGAATAACGCTGTGTTCAGCCCCTCCACAATGAACGGGCCAATCCCGTCGAGCTTCGCTTCCATCGCCCCAAGGGGTTCCCCCATGTAGAGGAGCAGGTCATACATGAGTTGCTGGAGAGTACTCCCAATGCCTTCGATGATCCCGGTCTGCAACGCTCCCAGCAACCCGCCCAACCCAGGAAGAAGGCCATCAAGCTTGCTCTCGACCGCATCAAGGTAGGTTCCCACCGAGCCAAACCCCGTCGTGAGCAGTCCCTCCAGGTCGGTGAACCCGCCCTCAAGACCCGTTGCCACTCCCGATAACGCCGTGCCAAGTCCGTCGAGCTTGGGCTCCATCGTGTCAAGCTTGCCCTCGATGACGCTGACGCCCAATCCCACCTCAAGCAGCCCACTGTAGAGCCCGCTGAGCACAGGCTCCAAGGCATCGAACTTGCCCTCGATGGCGCTGACGCCCATTCCCACCTCAAGGAGCCCACTCTGGACCCCGCTGAGCACAGGCTCCAACGCATCGAACTTGGCCTCTAGAGGACCGAGCGCCAACCCGAGACTCTCAGGAAAGACGTCAAGCTTGCCCTCGATCGCACCCAAGGCACCGGCAAGGTCCAGCGTGTCTAGCTTGCCCTCAAGGGTGAGCAGCGCGTCATCGATTACGTTCAGGCGCCCAACGAGATCCGTCGACAGGAAGCTGTAGATGTCCCCAACCTGAGGACCGATGAGATCGAGCTTGCCTTCAACGCTGACGAGAGCACCGTCAATGCCGTCTAGGCGCCCAACGAGATCCGTCGACAGGAAGCTGTAGATGTCCTCGACCCGAGGACCGATCGTATCGAGCTTGCCCTCGAGCCCCGACGTCGCAAGCGCGATCGAGTCGAGCTTGACTTCCATCGCGTCAGACTTGCCTTCGAGGATTGCGATGTTTGCATCGACGGCGTCCAGGTGATCGTGAAGCCCGATCTCCATATCTTCCAGGTGATAGTGAAGGTCCTCCTCCATATCGTGCAGGCAATCGTGAAGTTCCTCAAGGTCCATCTCCACATCGTAGAGATGGTCATGGACGCCAGCATCGTGTAGATCGAGCTGGGACGCAAGATCGTCGAGCTTCACCTCGGCGGCATCCATCTTCACCTCGAAAAGCTCCATGCCGAGGGCAAGGTCGTCGAGCTTCACTTCAACGGCATCTGCCTTCACCTCGAGAAGCTCCATGCCGAGCGCAAGCTCGTCGAGCTTGACCTCGAACCCGTCCCCCTTGGCCTCGAGAGCCGCGATCATGGCCTGTGTGTCACGGATCATGCTCTGGGTCACACGGATCCTGAGACCGAGCTCGGCGTTTCCGGAGTCGACCTCCATGAAGATCCTCGGGAGCCAGGGCTCCGGATCCCCTCCGCCGGAAGGGACATACCAGTGATAGGTTTCGAGAGCGTCGAGCTTCACCTCGATTGCATCGATCGCCGGTTGTGCGGCGCACGCGCATCCCACAAGGAACAGGACGCACAGCGCCCCGAGTAGTGCCCGCTTCATCGCGACCTCCTTTGTCGCTGCAGGCCGTGCATGAGCGGAACGCAAAGGAGCGCTGTCAGTAGCTGGAAGGGCGAGCCGAGGAGGATCGAAGTTCCGACCTCAGGAGTCAGTGCGGGAGTCCGTAGCCTCCTTGGCGTCTCGCCGCATGCCTCCCTCCAACGGCAAACAGTGTATGGGGGATCCTACTGCTCTGTCAATAGTTCCCAGGGCCTATACGATACGATCATCACTGGATATGGACGCACTGTTCTACGCCCGATCATGATCGACAAGAGGCGACCGCACGGGGTCTCCCCCATGAGGACCGATGGCCGGCCACCCATGGCGGGCTGTCGGCGCCGGCGCACTCGAGAGGGAGGGGAGGGCCTCTCTACTCCTCGTCCCCCCAGGCGCGCGCGGGCGTGCTCTGCTGGCTCTGGCGCCCTCGCCGGAGGAAGGTCGGGATGTCGAAGTCGCCACTTCCGATCCGGCTTTCCTGCTGTAGCTTGACGAGCATCGTCTCGTTCGAGAGATGCGATCCGTTCTCGTCGTCGTCGCTCAGGCGCGGGGTGAATCCGGTGGCGATCACTGTGAGACGGACGCGGTTCCCGTTGTTGTGGATCGCCGTGCCGAAAATGATGTCCGCCCGATCGGAGACGGCCTCGCTGATCAACTGGGCGGCCTCGGTGACCTCATCGAGCGTGAGGTCGGGGCCGCCGGAGACGTTCATGATCACCTTGCGGGCGCCCTTGATCGAGCCGTCGAGGTGCGGAGAGGAGATCGCATTCCTCGCCGCCTCTTTCGTCTTACCCTCGCCTTCGCCCTCGCCGATTCCCATCATCGCCGTCCCAGCATTGCGCATGACGCTTTCGATGTCGGCGAAATCGAGGTTGATCATCCCGGGCACGGTGACGAGCTCGGAGATCCCCTCCACACCCTGGTGCAGGACCTCGTCCGCCAGTTCGAAGGCGGCGGAGAGCGGCGTGTTCTGCGCCGCCACTTTGTGCAGCTTGTCGTTGGAGATCGTGATCAGCGCGTCGACGGCATTCGACAGCCGACTGATCCCCGCCTCCGCCTTCTCGGCTCGGGCCAGTCCCTCGAACGAGAACGGGCGGGTGACGATCCCTGTGGTGAGGATGCCGGCTTCCTTCGCGAGCCCCGCGATCACGGGCGCCGCGCCGGTCCCGGTGCCCCCTCCCATCCCGCACGTGATGAAGGCCATGTCGACGCCCTCGAGAAGATCCATGATCTCCTCTCGGCTCTCCTCGGCGGCCTGCTTGCCGATCTCGGGGTCCCCTCCGGCGCCGAGTCCGGCAGTGAGCTTGCGCCCGAGCTGCAGGGTGCGGTGCGCATGAACGACATCGAGGACCTGGGCATCAGTGTTCACCGCCACCAGCTCCACACCGTTGATCGCGGAGCTGAACATCCGGTCTACCGCGTTGCCCCCGCCGCCCCCGACCCCGATCACCATCAATCTGGCAAGAGGAGTGTGCAGCCTATCGTCCATCCTCGTTCACCCCCGGAAGAACCGGTTCAGCCAATTGAGTAGCTTCCCGACGAATGACCCCCTCTTTGGCTGGTAGAAGTCCTTCTTCTTGAAATCCTTCGTTTCGGTGGCGTAGCGAAGCAGGCCGATCGACGTCGCATAGATGGGCGACTCCACGATGTCCCGCAGTCCATGGATCCCCTGTGGGATCTTCCCCCGGCGAACCGCCATGTCGTAGCGCTGCTGCGCGAACTCGGTGATGCCGTGAAGCAGCGAGGAGCCCCCGGTCAGGACGAGCCCCGCCGGGACGAGATCACGATAGCCGGCGTCCTCGACCTCCTGCATCCCGAGGTCGAGCAGCTCCTCAACACGCGGCTCGATGATCTTCGCCAGCCGCTTGCGGGATACGGACTTCTTCTCGTCGCCACCGATCGTTGCCACTTCGATCTTCTCGTCCTCGCCCACGCTGTCGACGAGCGCCGTGCCGGCGCTCTTCTTGATCAGCTCGGCCTCTTCGATCGGCGTCTGCAGTCCCACCGTGATGTCGTTGGTGATGTGCTCGCCGGCGATCGGAATGACCTTCGAGAACCAGATGTCACCGCCGCGGAAGACGCTGATATCGGTCGTTCCTCCGCCGATGTCCATCAGCACGACGCCGAGCTCCTTCTCCGCCGAGGAGAGAACGGCCATGGACGACGCCAGCGGTTCGAGCACGATCTGCTCAATGCCCACGCCGAGGGCCTCGACGCAGCGCACGAGGTTGTGCACCGCGGTGATCGCTCCGGTCACGATATGGACGTCCACCTCGAGGCGGGTCCCGGTCATGCCCACGGGGTCCGTGATGCCGTCCTGCCCGTCGACGATGTACTGACGCGGGATGACGTGGATCATCTCGCTCTCGGGAGGAAGCTGGATCGCCTGTGCCGTCTCGACGACGCGATGCACGTCCTCTTCTGCGATCACGCGATCAGGCCTGTTGATCGAAACGGTCCCGCTGTTGTTGATCGACGTGATGTGCTTGCCTGCGATGCCGACGTACACGGAGCCGATCTTCACGTCGGCCATGTTCTCGGCCTCTTCAATCGCCTTGCGGATCGAGGCCATGGTCCGGCCGATGTCGACGACGACGCCTTTCTCCAGGCCGTGCGACTCAGCCTTGCCGAGCCCGATGATCTCGATGTGCCCGTCCACCACGTTGCCGACCAGCGCGACAACTTTCGTGGTCCCGACATCGAGCCCGACCACCACTCTCTCTTTCCTCATCGCTTCACCACCTTAGCGCGGCACAAGGATCGCCTCACCCTCGTACGTAAGGTCGATCGTTTGATAGTCATTTACGGGGATCGAGTCAAGCAGGGCGCCGAGCTCTATCACGCTCCTCGCCGCCTGCGCGAGAGGGCCGAGGCTCACTGTGGGTCCGTCCTCTCCGCGCAACGTGACGTTCGTGGGGTCCGTGAAGTCAACGACGGCGAACGTCGGGGGGCGCACCTCCTCCTGCCGGAGGTCGGTCAGGATCTCGAGTTCGGAAGGTGCGATCGAAGAGCTGTCCCCAGTCCAGGAGAGTCCCTGCGCAATCAGGAGATCTGCGGGAGGTCTGCTTGCCCGCGCGACCGCCACACCGTCTTCGGCGAGGACTGTCCATTCGCCGTCCTCGGGGATCTTCACCGAGGCGAGCGGAAGCCTCTCGACAACGCGGATCTCGAGCGTATGCGGGAGCCGCCGTGCGACCTCCACCGACCGTGCCCAGGGGTTCGAGCCGACTCGCTCGCGGACCCCGCCGAGCGAGATCCGAAGAAGGTTCTCGCCGTGACGGACCGCCGCGAGACGACCGATCTCTCCTTCGGTGAGGTGTGCCCCGGATTCGATCGAAAGGTCACGGAGGTCAAACAGGCACATCGATGGTGAGTACAAGGCGACAACGGCGGCGACGATAAGTACCCCCCCTATTACGATACCCCACCCGAGCGTTTTGCTTGCAGATCCTCCCTCTCTCACCCTGCGACAACCTCGATCTCTAACTCAAGCAAGACGCGGAATCCCTTATACACCTTTCGTCGCACAATGTCAATCAGTGAGCGAATCTCGTCGCTTGTGGCATGCCCCTGATTCTCGATGAAGTTGCCGTGAATCTCAGAGACTATAGCATCGCCGACGCGGGCTCCTTTGAGACCCGCCACCTCGATCAGCTCTCCCGCCGCCATTCCCGGCGGATTGCGGAAGACGCACCCCGCCGTTCGCTTCCCGACGGGCTGTGTCGCACGCCGCACTGCGCTCAACGAATCCCGATCAAACCGCCTTCCTGTCAGGCGTAGCGTCGTCTCGAGGACGGTCCTCCCCGCGTCGGCAAGTGCGCTTCCACGGTAGCGGAAGCCGCACGAGTCCCCGTCCAGGATCTCGCGGCCTCCTCCGTGCACGAGGACGGTCACCGAAGCCACGACATCGCTCATGGATGCGCCACGGATCCCCGCATTCATGACCGTCGCCCCGCCGATCGTCCCGGGGATCCCGACGAGGAAGTCGAGGGCGCCCGTCGCCGCGACGGCCGCGTCGGAAAGGAGGTGCTGCAGGGGGACACCGCACTCGGCCGTGACCTCGGCGGTCTCCACCGACCATGCCCGCAGCGCAGTGGTGGCAATCACCGTGCCGGAGAAGCCGCGGTCGGAGAAGAGCAGGTTCGACCCGCCACCGAGAACGAGGAAGCGCTCGCTGTGAGCTTCGAGAAGCTCAACAACCGCCCCCAGCTCGGCCTGCGTACGCGGGGCGACAAGCCGCTTCGCCGGTCCCCCGACGCCCAACGTAGTCAGCGCGGCGAGCGGCACATCGTCTTCGATCCCCCCGGCGATCGCCGCGAGTCGTGCGTGAAGCTCAGCAGCGTCCACGGCCGTGCGCTCTTTCGCGGACGCCGTGGGCGACGTCGTGCATGACCGAGGTCAGATCCCCCGCGCCGAGCCCGAGAACGAGGTCCCCGGGAACGATGGTGCTCTCGAGGAGGCGGAGGAGCTGCCCGCGATCCTCGGCGTAGTGGAGCTCGACCGGTCCCGCGTCGCGCGCGATCGCGTCGACCACGATCTGCGAGGTCACGTCAGGACGCGCCGGCTCGCACGCGGGGTAGATCCCGGTGACGATGACGCTGTCCGCGTCGCGAAACGCGGCCCCGAAGCGATCGCCGAGCGCCTTCGTGCGTGAGTACCGGTGCGGCTGAAAGACGCACACCAGCCGCCGATCGGCCCATCCCTCCCGGGCGGCACGGACGGTCGTCGCAACTTCTGCCGGGAGGTGGGCGAAGTCATCGACGACGGTGATCGCTCCCCGTTCGAGGATCTCGAATCGCCTCTCGGGGAGGCGGACACGCGAGAGCGCCCAGGCGGCGACGGCAGGAGGGACGCCGAGCTCGACCGACGCGGCGACGGCACACAGCGCGTTGCGCACGTTGTGCTCTCCCGGCGCAGGGAGAATCGCCCATCCCACCCGGCGTCCACCGACCTCGAGCAGGAACCGCGTGCGATCCGCATCGGCCTGCGCGCGCACGCAGCGCACGTGGGCTTCGCGCGAGAAGCCCGCCGTTCGCGCCGTGGGGATCGAGTCGGCGATCCGCCGGACGCGGGGATCGTCGATACACAGGATCTGTCGCGGCGCACGCGCGACAAAGGCTGCGAGCGTATCTTCAAGACGACCCAGCGATCCGTAGGTCGCG
>CP070725.1:482086-510129 GCA_020350845.1 Candidatus Bipolaricaulota bacterium | reverse complement strand
GAGGACCATGACACACTCCGACCGCTCGATCATCCTGCGCTTGATCCCCGCCTCGTATGGGTTGTTGACCGAGATCCCTCGAGGGGAGAAGCCGTTCACGCCGATCACCGCCTTGTCGAACCGGAATCGGTCGAGGAACGCCTCGCCGAGCTCCCCCCCGAAGCTCATCGCGGGGCGGTAGAGCGTGCCACCCACGAGGATGAGATCGACCTCGGGGGCGTCGACGAGGCGGTTGAGCGAGTAGACCGAGTTGACGGCGACGGTTAGATGCCGCTTGCACAGGAGGTCGGCGAGATAGAGCGTCGTGCTCCCCGCGTCGAGGACGAGCCAGTCCCCGTCCTCGATGAGTCGGGACGCAGCTGCCGCGATCGCCCGCTTCTCCTCGCGGTGCACGCTCGACTGCTCCTGGAACGCGGGGGTGAAACGTGCAACACGATTGGCCACCGCCCCGCCTCGATTGCGCGTGACCGTACCCGTCTTCTCCAGGGCTTCGAGGTCGGAACGGATGGTGACCTGGGAGACACCGAACCGATCGCTCAGTTCCGCCACGGTCGCAGCCCCGTGCGCGATCACCACCTCTGCGATGAGATGACGCCTTTCATCTACCAGCATAGGTCTTTCGGTCGATACCGCCTCGCTTCCGGAAGGCTATCCAAACGAAAGCTTCCGATCAAGGCGAAGAGTGGCGCAGGTGGGTCCGAGACTCGCGATTCACGGCCTTGCCCCGGTCCCTAGACGCGCTCGGGGGTGTGGACGAGGACCCGCGAGCCCCAAGGCTTCAGCATGAGAGCGAGCGCGCCTGCAGGCGCGCTGACGACTTCCTCGCTGAGGGGATCGTGAAGCTCGAGACCGCGCAGCACCGGGCTGCGGATCCGTGTGGTGACTGCGCAATCGCTGGGATTGGCAGCAACGAGAACGACGCGCGATCCGTCGCTGCGGATGTAGGCTACGGCGTGTTCCGACGCCGGCACAGCGATCGTCGACGCCGCGTTGGACGTCACGAGATCTTCGAAGGACGCGCGGATCTCTAGGATCCGGCGGAGCGGCTCGATCAGGCTCTTCGGGACGTCCCACGGAAGTGCGAACGGGTTGCACAGTGGCAGCTCCTCCTCGGGATACCGGGCCCGCGCCGCGTCTTCGAAGTCGAGTCCCGTGTTGACCGGTCTCGTCGCGCCCAGCTCGAAGCCGGAATGAAGGACGGGAACGGCGGGAAGGAACGCGCCGAGGGTCCACGCGCTGAGCGCCCACACGATGCCTCCGGGCCTCTCGGCGCAGCGTGGGGAGTTGTGCGTCTCCGGCGTGGCGAAGAACGGCAGAGGAAGATCCTGCTCGGCGAGCTTCTCGATCGCCTCCTCGAGGGACGGCGGGCGATGAATCGTCCACCAGAAGCTCCCGACGGCGGCGTTGTAGCCCTCGGCGCGGCTCGCCTCGCTCGGGGCGAAGTCCTCTCCCCAGAAGGCGAAGCCGGGATTCACTCCGCGCGCGCCCTCGAGAAGACGTCTTCTGAGCGACGGCGGGAGCGCATGGCCCATGTCAATCATGGCGCCATCGATGTGAAACCGGTTCTGGTAGTAGGGGAGGATGCCCGCGATCCGATCCCACAGCGACGACACCGCGTGAGCCGGAGTCGCAAGACGGCGATCGTACATGCGCACGGTGTTGTAGGCGATGTAGTTGAAGTCCTGGGCATCGTAGAGGCGGAGGTAGGTGACATCGCCCCATGGAGGCTGGGGATCGTCGGGTGGCCAGTCCTCGAACTCCCCGGGGATCCGGATGATGTCGCCACCCTTTCCCGCTCCGCGTGCCGAGCCCTTCACGTAGGTCACCCGCTCCGGCAGCGGCGGAGGCGCAAACAGGTCGCGGTAGGGCGCCGGCGGCGGGATCAGCGCCTCGAAGTCGCCGCGCTCCACCGCACGCCGGACGGTCCTCAGCTCACGCGCCGAGAACGCGGGGCTTCCGTAGCAATCGCCGCGCACACCTGGGCCGCAATCCGGGACGGCTTCGCGAATCCAGTAGAACCACTCCGGGTGCTGCGCGACCCACACGCTGTCCTTCGCGGCGGTGCGGAAGACGAACTCGAGAACGACGCGGATCCCCAGACGATGGGCGGCCTCTACGAACGCAGCGAACTCCGCGTCTGGTCCCAGTCCGATCAGGGGCTCGGAGAGGGTCTCATCGAGCTGATACGGATCGGCGATCGCGTAGGGCGAACCCAGCGCGCCCTTGCGGCCGTCCTGGCCGATGCGGCAGATCGGCAGGAGGTGGACGGCATTGCAGCCGAGATCTCGTAGGTACGGGAGCATCGCGACGGCCTTGATGAACGTCCCCGTCTCCCGCATCCCGCTCGCATTCAGGACAGTCAGCTCGCCGTCGCCGTCGTGGTCGTAGGCGCACGACAGGCGCACGAAGAGGTTGTAGACGACAGCGCGCCGCGTCCATTCCCCTCGGTTTCCTTCGAGGAGCGGTCGCGGCGTGGCGTCGAGAATGCGGTCGACGGACGCCCGCCAGAACTCCGGTGCCGTCGTCTCCACGGATGGGCTCGGCGTCGTCTCCGCACCTGGTTCGATCCAGCGAGCGGGGACGTGATAGGGCGCATCCACACCGATCCCGCGGCGACTCATCCAGGCGAGATGGTCTGCGAGGAAGCGCAATGCGGAAGCCTCGTCTTCGGCAGGGGATGACCGTCTTCGTCCCGTTCGGCGCCGTCGCGGCTCGCCGGAGACCTTCCCCGTGACGAAGTCCCGAGTCGCCGTGTCGAGTCCCACCTCGTCGCCCCATTGCTCGCGGAGGAAGTAGAGGTGTTCTGTGATCCAGACGTAGAGGTCCGCCTCCGTGCGCTTCGGAAAGCGCTCCAGCAGCCCCTCCTGGTGAAGGAGCTCGATCAACGGCCGGTAGAGGCCGTCGTACCATGACACCACGGCGTCCTCATAGGGAACCGCCTGGCTCGCCTCCAGGCCGAGGAAGTAGCGCCGCTTCTCGATGTGCTCGAGAAGGGTGGCGTAGCGCCCGGGGCGAGTGAACTCGATCCACTGCTCGGGCCGCAGCTCATCGAGCCGGGTTCGCTTGAGGAAGTCGCTGTACTCCGCCTTGACGATCAGCGCGGGGATGTCCGTGTTCTCATCGATCGGAACGTTGGGCCTGAATTCGGTGACCTCGGCCTCGATGCGCTTCATCCCCAGCCGGCGCGCGACCGAGAGCCTGTGATTCCCGTCGACGACGAAGTACGCCGAGCCCACCTGGTAGACCTTGATCGGAGGGAAGCCCGCGGGGCTGTCGAACGCCTGACGAACGCTCTTCCAGCGTTCTCCCGTGTCTCGCGATCGCGGCAGGAACTCGCGATCGAAGTCGTGATAGCGGTTGACGCTTCCGATGACCTTGTCGATCTCGATCTCACGAGTTCCCGCGTAGGCGATGGACTTGACCTCGATCTGGCTGCGCACGAGATCGAACGGCAGGAGGAGCGAAGGGCGACCGGTGAAGAACGCGACGATCCTGTTCCAATCGGCCTTCCTCCTCGCTCGCTCGAAGTCCGCGCCGGTCACGGGGCGATCTCCATGATCTCGTACCCGAAGACGTTCACTACCGTCGTCCTCCCCACCTCGCGGGGGGCGGTGTCGTAGCCGTAGGAGGGGTGCACGTGGCCGTGGATTGCCCACCGTGGCTGCCAGCGCTCGATCAGCTTTCGAAACGCGTGGAATCCCTGATGTGCTCGATCGGTTCCGTCGTGGATCCCGGCGGGTGCGGCGTGGGTGATGAGCACGTCCAAGCCGTGGCGGTGCCGGATCCTGCTCACCAGCAGGCGAGCGGACAGGCGACGTGCCTTGGCGTGCATCTCGCGTTCGGTGTACTGGTGCGGTCCTCCGTTGTAGAAGTGCGATCCTTCGAGACCGGCGACGATCAGAGGCTGTCCGGATCGAGAGGACACTCGGGTAACGCGGGCGTCCGCGTTCACGCCTCCGCGAGGGCCGCTGGCGATCGTGCCATCGGCGCGGTGCGTGGGGCGATCATGGTTGCCGTGGACGTAGAGCAGCGGGACGTTGAGCAGGGTCACGAGGTACTCCAGGTAGTCCGCGGGAAGATCGCCGCACGACAGGATGAGCTCGACCCCCGTGCAGTGCGTGCGGACGGCAGGGGTGTAGAGGATCTCACGAACCACGTCGCTCACCGCCAGGACTCTCATCGTGGCGACTCTAGGTGGAACCCCAGGGTTCGTCAACGTCGTACGCCGCGCTTGCTTGCGGCGATCCTCGGGGGGGCGTATAGTCACTTCGTTCGCGGCGAGAAGGAATTCCGGATGGAACTTCAGAAGGGCGATCAGGACCTCGTTCGGGCGCAGAACCGGGCGCTTGTGGTGAACCTTCTTCGGACCGACGCCCCGCTGTCGCGCGCGGACATCGCACGCAGGACCGGCCTCGCGCCGTCCGTTCTCAGCCGCCTAGTGCGGTCGCTGATCGATGAAGGGATTGCCTGCGAGATTGGGAAGAGCACTCCACCCTCGGGACGTCCCGCGACGCTGATCGAGCTCAACCCCTCCTACGCCACGAGCATCGGGATCAAGATCGAACGGTCGCGGATCCTCGGAGCCCAGGTGGACTTGATGGGCACGATCCTGCGGCGTGCGGAGGCCGCAATCCACCGTCCCGTTCGTGCCGATCGGGTGCTCGAGGATCTTGTGGGTGTCGTCAACACGTTGGTCGACGGTCGTGTGCTGGGACTCGGCGTCTCCGTCTCGGGATTCGTCGAGCCGGCGACGGGCACCAATCTCTACTCCCCGATCCTCGAGTGGGAGGATGTTGCGGTCGGAGAGGCCTTGAGATCGTCCTTCGACCTTCCCGTCCGCGTGGAGAACGACGTCAACGGCCTCGCGCTCGCCGAACGGTGGTACGGCGCCGGACGGCCGTTCCAGCACTTCATCTGTATCACGGTGGGGGAGGGAATCGGCGCCGGCCTGGTGATCGGCGGCGAGCTCTACCGCGGCGCCTTCGGAGGCGCCGGCGAGCTGGGTCACATCACGATCGATCCCAACGGTCCTGTTTGTCGCTGTCGTGAGCGGGGTTGCCTCGAGGTCTACGCCTCGGATCGCTTCCTTTGCGAAGAGGCGGAGCGACTGGGATTCGAGGGGATCGATCCACTCGCGGCCGCGGCGCGGGAGGGGTTGGCGCCGGCCCGCGAAGCCTTCCGTCGCATGGGCGCCAACCTCGGCGTCGGGGCGAAGAACCTCGTGAATCTCCTCAACCCCGAGGCGATCATCCTCGGAGGTGAGCGCATGGGCGAGGGGGATCTGTTCGTCGCAGCGTTCGAGGAGGTCGTCTGCCAGCACTCGTTCCCCGAGGAGGCCTCACGGCTGCGGATTGTCCCCGCCGAGCTCGGAGGCGACGGCTTCCTCATCGGCGCGGCGGCGAGCGCAGCGCTGGAGTTCTTCCGCGTTCCCGCACAAGTGACCCTGTCATGAAGGCGCGAATCGCTGTCACGGCGGACGGGGCACTGACGATCGGCGTCATGGAGCGGACACTCGCCCACGGGCTGCGATTCGCGGCGCCGGCGATCCCGGGCGGGCGATGGGAGACCACTCCCTGGGAAGCGGACGCCCCGGAGCCGGCGTGCTTCCGGAGCGTCGTCCGTTGTGGGGGCGAGACGATCCTGGTCCAGCAAGTGACGAGCCTCGGAGCGGTCGTCACCTACTGCGTGGAGCTTCATGCACCGCTCGAGGGCGTCGCCTGCGCCGACTCCTTCGAGGCGCCGGCGGTCATCGCCCCGGCGATGGAACTCGGAGAGGAGCTGAGCGCGCTTCTCGTGACGTACGGTCTGGGTGCGGCCGACGACCCGTTCGGGGGGTACTGGCCCGCGGTCGAGTTCCGGAAGGCCGACGATCTGACGGCGCGGGCGTTTGCCCCTCTTGTCGTCTACGACGAAGGGAGTGCCCTGGCGATCAGTCCCGCGAGCCAGTTCCTCACCAGCGCGCTGGTGGCCATGCCCCGTGGGGTGGGTCGAGGGATTCACGGCGCGGTCGACCGCCTCGAGACGGGCACCCAGATCGAGACGCTCTTCGTCGTGGGGTCAAGCGCTACCGAAGCGCTGATGGCGCTCGGCGACGAGCTTCTCAGGAGGGGAGGGAAGCGACGTGCAGTGCCCGGCGATCATCCGTTGACCTCAGGCCTCGGGTGGTGGAATGCCTACGGTGGGTACTACACGGAGCCGATCCGCCCGCTCGAGGAGACCGGCCTGCGTACGGTCCTCGACGATGCGCGTGAGCGGCCGGTTCCGTTGCGCTACGTCGGCCTCGATCTGTGGTATCCCTACGAGCAGATCGGCCAGGCCACGGAATTCGTTCCCGACCCGAAGAAATACCCCTGCGGGATCGCACCACTCGTCAGGGAAGGGAATCTCCCCACCGCCCTCCACATCTCGGCGCTCGCGTCGAGGAACGCCTACGCGTCGGACGGAAGTGAGGGCAGGGTCTACGCCGACGTCGCGGCGGAGATCCAACGGCAGCACGGCATTGTGGTCTGGCACGACTGGATGCGAACGCAGCAGCATCTCAGCCGGAGGCTGCGGCAGTCCCCCGATGCTGCCGAGTCCTGGTACCGTGCGATGGCGCGTGCGTTCCGCGATCGGGATCTGAACGTTCTGCAGTGCATGCAGACGATGGGCATGGCCCTTGCCTCCACCGCGGAGCCCAACGTCCTGGCGGCACGAACCTCGATCGACTACCTCTTCGCCCAGCCCGAGGCGCTGGATACCCTGGCCGCCCAAGGCGATGAGGGGTTCCGCCGCGAGGCGGTCCGGTCGGTCGACCTGTGGCGGCAGAACCTACTGATGGGAACGGTGCTCTACGCGGTGGGGCTGCTTCCGTTCCACGATCTGTTCCTGACGACGTTTCACCCGGGCTTGGGCGGTGCCCGCGCACTCGGCGATGCGGTCGTTCGTGCGCTCTCGTGCGGCCCGGTGGGGATCGGGGACGGGCCCGGACAGGCGGACCTCGAGCTGCTATCGCGGCTGATCGCGACGGACGGAAGGATCCTCCATCCCGACCGGCCGCTCTTCCCCGAGGCGAGCACGCTCGGATCCGCCGTCGAGACCTATTGGACGCTGCATCGAGCGGGCGCGCACGCGTGGCTCTACGTCGTCCTCCTGAACCTCTCTGACGCTGCGCAACCCTTCGACGTCGCGCCTCCTCTTGCAGGGGAATACGTCATTCGTGACGGGCTTCGCGGTGCGTTCGTCGAGGCCATGCGCGGCGAACTCGAGCCTGGAGCGCTCGCGTTCTTCGCGCTCTCCCCGGTCATCGCCGGCGTCTCGCCTGTGGGGCTGCTCGATCGGTTCGTGTCGGCGCCGTCGGGAGGCGTCGTGGAGGTGATCGAAGGAGAGCCGTTCGCACTTCGCGTGCGCGGCCTCGACGGGCGGTTCGGCATCCGGAGTGAGCGGCCGATCGAGGTCCTGTGCGACGGCCGTGCAATGGACACGACCCGTGAAGACGGTGTGACCGTGGTGGCATTGGCACCCGATCACCGCGAGGTGACGGTACTCAGGAGGTGAGGACGTGGTTCGCAAGTCGTTCGTTCTTCTGGCGGTGCTCTTGGCGGCCTGCTCGATGGCGCTCGCCGAGAAGGCTCCGCTGAACCTGGCCATCGTGTGGCATCAGCACCAGCCGATGTACTGGAATCGGCTGACCGACGAGTATGAGCTTCCGTGGGTTCGCGTCCACGGAGTGCAGGAGTACATCGATTCCGCGCGCATCTCGTTCGAGTATCCCGGCGTCGTGACGACGTTCAACCTTCAGCCGAGCCTGCTGTGGCAGCTCGAGGACTATGCGACGATCACGCTGGAGGAGCTCTCGCGGGGCGGCCTCCACGAGCACATCGGCGCGGTTGACAATCACCTGCGATGGGTCTGGACGCTGGCCGACGATCCGGCATCCCTCTCGCCAGACGATCGCGGCAACCTCGAAGAGCAGATGTTCTGGCTCAACGGATACATGTTCGACGACGACGCGGATGACCCGTACTACGATGCGCGCTACACGGAGCTCAATCGCCTTCACAACGAGCGGGATCTGACCGACCAGGAGCTCCTCGACGCGTCGTGCCTCTTCCTCCTGTGGCAGACCTCGCCCGAGCTTCATGAGCAGTACGGCTTGCTGCGGTACAGAAACCACTCCGGCTTCACGCGCGAGGACCTGATCGCTTTGATCCAGGCCCAGATGGAGATCCTGAAGACGGTTCGTCATGCCTACCAGAACATCGCTGACCTGGAGAACGAGCTGATCACCAGTCCGTTCTACCACCCGATTCTTCCTCTGCTTGTCGACAACGGATGGCAGGAGGACGCTCTCGGCCAGCTCGCTGCGGGGCAGGCGCAGCACGAGCTCTTGCTCCATCGGACCGCCGTCGGTGTGTGGCCACCCGAGCAGGCCGTGTCGGAGGAGGCGGTCTCCATTCTCGCCTCGGCCGGCTTCGAGTGGACGACCTCGGACGAGGGAATCCTCGCGCAGGCGTTGGGGCACACTCCCAGCCTTGAAGAACTGACCACAATCTACGAATGGGACGGCATCGCGATCCTCTTCCGCGAGACGGAGCTATCAAACAAGATCAGCTTCGCCTACGGCAACAAGCCGACGGAGACTGCCGTCGCTGACTTCCTCGACGAGATTCGATCGGTCTGGGAGGCGCTGGACGATCCCAGCGAGCACCTCCTCACGTTGGCGATGGACGGGGAGAACTGGATGTTCCTCGCGGGCTATCCCGACAACGGCAGGGCCTTCCTCCGCGCGCTCTACGCGGCGCTCGCGGAGGCGGACTGGATCCGCACGGTGACGCCCGCAGCGTTCCTCTCCGAGGGGCCGAGCTTGACGGCCCTGGAGCGCGTTCCCACCGGATCGTGGGCCGGCGACCTGTCGACGTGGAGCGGCGAAGCGGACGAGGACGAGGGGTGGGCACGACTCGCCGCGGCGCGAGAGGTCGTCGTCGATGCCGGGTCTCCTCTGGAGGCGGTGGATGCGATCTACGCGGCGGAGGGGTCGGACTGGTTCTGGTGGTACGGGATCGACCAGGACTCGAACACGGATGACCTCTACGACTGGCTCTTCAAGGCACATCTCATCGGGGCGTACCAGTTCGCCGGTGCGACGGAGATCCCGTCGGTGCTGACGCTGCGGCTCGAGCTGCCCACGGCGGCGAGCCTCGGCGAGGGCGATCCGGTCGTCGATGGCGTGTCGAGCCCCGAGGAGGGGTGGGACGACGCTGTCGTCCTCACAGGGGACGGGGAGCTCGCCGAGGTCGCGGTCGTGTACAAAGAATCTGATCTGTACGTCTCCGTAGGAACCGTCACGGATCCGACGACGTGGATCGGCGGGGATCTGCATCTCGTGCTCTACGCGTCGGGTGGACCGGGAGACGCGGCGAACATCGTGACCCGCTACAGCGGCAAGCAGCTCGGCTTCGGCCTCGCCCGTGCGGTGCAGATCAACTTCGACAAGGTCCGCGCCAACGGTGCGGGGACGGCCGCGATGTACGAGGCCGACGGCGCGGGAAGCTGGTCGTTCGCCTCGTCTCTGGGAACGACTGCGCGGCGCAGGGCGCAGATCGCGGAGCGTGTCGAGTTCATGGTCCCGTTCTCGGAGCTCGGTATCGAACCGGGGAAGGCCGTCACCCTCGTGTTCACGCTCGAGCGGGAAGGAGAGATGCTGGCACGGGTCCCCGATCGACCGCTCCTGGCGCAGATCCCGACCCTGATCCAGGGGGAGGAGGTGTTCGCGGTCGAGGATCCGGCGGGCGATGATCATGGCCCCGGGAGCTATGTCTACCCCACGGACGAGGTGTTCGCTGTCGACGGGCTGTTCGACGTGATCCGATACGCGATCTACGATGCCGACGATCGTTGGCAGATTGCGGTGGATCTCGCTGCGCTCCCGAATCCCTGGAACGGCCCGCAGGGCTTCAGCCATCCGATCGTCAACCTGTACCTCGATGTGACCGACGGCGGCTCGACCGAGATGCACGAGGAAGGTGCCGCAGCCAAGGTCGGCTTCGATCCCGAGCATCCGTGGGACGTCTTCCTGCGGGTGGCGGGATGGCCGGCCTACGGACGGCACCTGTGGACGGCGGCGGGCGAAGGACCGCTCCTCGCCGAGGTGGCCTCCGATCCGAAGCGAGGCCGAATCATCATCACGATCCCCAAGACCATCCTGCCCACCATCGCGGGGTGGCACTACGTGATCGTCGGTTCACAGGACGGCTATGGAGCGAACTACTATCGGCCCGTGGGGGCAACGGCCGGGCAGTGGACGGGCGGAGGCAATCCCGATCCGTTCGTCGGGCCACTGGCGTACGACATTCTCTGTCCCGCGGGAACTACGCAGGAGGTGATTCTGTCGAGCTACGACTCGACCGCCAAGACCTTTGCTGCTCTGGTACCGATCGAAGTCGAGATCACGTCACCGTGAGCGCGACGAAGAGGCGCGCAAGGAGTATAGTTAGCGCAACAGGAGTCGCGTCGCGTGATCGCGCGACGCAGAGGTAGGATCCAAGGAGGATTCACATGAAGCGAATCACCATCGCACTGCTCGGCCTGCTGCTTCTTGCCGGCCTGACGGCAGTCGCCCAGCCGAAGCTGACGATCTGGGCCGATGATGTCGGTACGCCGGTCTTCCGCGACATCGCGGCAGGATTCACGGCGGTCACCGGCGTGGAAGTCGAAGTCGTGGAGATCGCGTTCAGCGACATCCGCGGGCAATTCAACACGGCCGCACCGACGGGCGAGGGCCCCGACCTGCTGGTGGGTGCACACGACTGGGTCGGCGAACTCGTGGTCAACGGGCTGCTCGATCCGATCGATCTCTCGGCGCGGATTGACGAGTTCAACCCGGTGGCGATCGACGGGTTCTCCTACGGTGGCCTGCTCTATGGGGTCCCCTACGGTGTCGAGAACGTGGCCCTGCTGTACAACAAGGACCTCGTGCCGACGCCTCCTGCGACCTGGGACGAGCTGATGCAGATCGCACGCGACATCACGGACGTCGAGGCGGGGGTCTACGGCTACATCGTGCAGAACCCCGACCCGTTCCACTGGTTCCCGATGCTCAGTGCGTGCGGCGGCTACATCTTCGGCAAGAATGAGGACGGTAGCCTGAACCCCTGTGACGTCGGGCTCAATGATCCCGGAGCGGTCTTCGGTGCGATCCTCTTCGACGAGATGATCGAGGAAGGCATCCTCGCCAATGGTGTGGACTGGGACACGATGACCGGCGTGATGTTCAGCGGCAACGGCGGCATGGTCATCTCCGGTCCGTGGCTCATCGGTAGCCTGCGCGATGCCGGAATCAACTACGGCGTCGCGCCGATCCCGAGCTTCAGCTGCGACGACGGCACGGTGGGAATCGCCCGGCCGTTCGCCGGCGTGCGCGGTGTGATGCTGAACTCGTTCTCGAAGAACAAGACGATCGCCACCGAGTTCCTGCTGAAGTACATCGCGACGGAGGAGACCGCACTCGAGCTGTTCGCACTTGATCCGCGACCGCCGGCGCTGCTTTCCGCGTTCGACCAGGTCAAGTCCGATCCCGATGTGGCGACGTTTGGTGAGGTCGGCCAGAACGCGATCCCGATGCCGAACATCGCGGAGATGTCCTCGGTGTGGGGCGCGTGGTCCGATGCTCAGGCGCTGATCGGCAACCAGGAGACGGACCCCGTCATGGCGTTGATCCAGGCGACGAACCAGATCCTCGAGGCGATCGGTTGCGAATAGCGCTCGATCACGATGCGTAGCACATAGACTGACGGGGATGGCCCTCGGGCCGTCCCCGTTTCTTCTTCGACACGATGAAGCGACCCGGGCTGGCGTCGACCTTGGTGAAGATCGTTCTCCTCTGTCTGCTCGATGCGGTGGCGGTGTGGGGCGTGATCATCCTCGGCTCGCGCGGGAGCTACGCGCTGCTCGGTTTCCTCGCCGTGGGCACACTCCTGCTCAACTTCGTCAGCCTGAGCAAGCGGGCGTACCCCCTGCGGTACCTGCTGCCGGGCTTGATCTTCCTGTTCGGGATGGTCGTCTACCCGATCGTCTACACGGTCTACATCTCGACGACGAACACCCAGACGGGGCACATCCTCACGAAGGACCAGGTCGTCACCCAGCTGGAGTCGCGAACCTACCAGCCGCCGGACGGACTGCACTTCGCATCGACGGTCTTCCAGGACGAGGACGGGCAGCTCGTCGTGATCCTCAGCGACGATGCGGGCGCGATGCTTGTCGCCGAGGAGCTGGAGTTTCTCCCGCTGGCCGCCGACGATCCGCGGCTCGAACGAGACGGGGAAGGTCGAATCGTCGCGGTGGGAGATCACGTCCTGCTCGAAGGTCTCGCCGTCTTCAGCGTGCTCAGCGAGTTGGAGACACGGCGCTACACGTACGGGACAACCTATCTTCAGCTCTCGGGGATCGAGGAGTTCCGCGAGGTCGTTCCGTTGTACGCGTTTGATGAGGGACGGAACGTCTTGGTGGACCTGCGCTCTGGCGTGGAGTACACACCCGTCGAGGGAACGTTCACTGCGCCCGACGGATCCGTCGTCGAGCCCGGGTTCCGCGTGAACGTCGGCGCCCGCAACTACACGGACATCCTCAGTGACGAGGGGATCCGGTCGGACTTCGTCCGCGTGTTCACATGGACGATCATCTGGGCGTTGCTGAGCGTCGTCTTCAGCTTCGCCCTCGGGCTCGGACTGGCGATGCTCCTCAACGATCCCTACATCCGCGGGCGGTTCTTCTACCGGTCCGTGCTGATCGTTCCCTACGCGATCCCGGCATTCATCAGCGCCCTCGTCTGGCTCGGGCTGTTCAACACCGAAGCGGGGGCGATCAACCGCATCCTTCAGGATCTGTTCGGTGCCGCGGGGAAGGTGCCGTGGCTGCAGGATCCGATCTGGGCGAAGGCGATGCTGATCTTCGTCAACACCTGGCTCACCTTTCCGTACATGATGATCATCTCGCTCGGCGCGTTGCAGAGCATCCCCGGAGGGATCTACGAGGCGGCGCGGATCGACGGGGCGAACGGCTTTCAGCGGCTGACAAGAATTACCTTGCCGCTTCTCCTGGTGAGCACCGCGCCGTTGTTGATCGGCTCGTTCGCGTTCACGTTCAACAACTTCACGGTGGTCTTCCTCATGACCGGCGGACGCCCGCCGGTCCTCGGCGCGGCGACGCCGGCAGGGGCTACGGACATCCTCATCTCGTGGACCTATCGCATCGCCTTCCAGGGGGTGCGCGGGAACCAGCTCGCGCTGGCGTCGGCGATCGCGGTGATCATCTTCGTCATCATCGCCACCATCAGCGCGATCAACTTCCGCTTCACGAAAGCACTCGAGGAGGTGCACCGCGGTGTATAGGCGGCACGGATGGCTCGGACTGATCGTTCGGCACGGCCTGATCTGGCTCGCGATTGCGTTCGCCTTGTTCCCCGTGGTGTGGATCGTTTCGGCGTCGATCAATCCGACGAACAGCCTGCAGACGCAACAGCTCATCCCGCCTAACCCGACATTGGCGCACTACAAGACGCTGTTCACCGATCCCAATGTGCCGTTCCTCCAGTGGCTGCTGAACACGATCAAGGTCTCGGGGATCACCGCGATCGGGACGGTGATCCTGTGTGCCATCGGAGCCTACGCCTTCTCGAGATTCCGATTCACCGGGCGACGCACGGGGCTGCTCGGGTTGCTGCTCGTGCAGATGTTCCCCCAGATGCTCGCCATGGTCGCGATCTACCTCTTGCTTCTCGCGATCAGCGAGTACCTTCCCGCGTTCGGCCTCAACACCCACCCGGGACTGATCGTCGTCTACCTCGGCGGGGCGATGGGGTTCAATACGTGGTTCATGAAGGGCTACTTCGACACGATTCCCCGGTCTCTGGAGGAATCGGCGATGGTCGACGGCGCGACACCGTTCCGCGCGTTCGTCCGGATCATCATCCCGCTGGCGCGGCCGATTCTTGCGGTGGTGCTCATCATCCAGTTCATCACCGCGTACGGCGAGTACATCTTGGCGAGCATCCTGCTGCGGGGCACCCGGATGTACACCCTCTCGGTGGGGCTGCGGTTCTTCACGCAGGAGGCCTACTCCCGTCGCTGGGGGACGTTTGCCGCCGCGGCGATCCTCGGCGCGATTCTCATCCTGCTGATCTTCCTCCCGCTGCAGCGGATGATCATCTCGGGGCTCACCGGAGGAGCGGTCAAGGAATGACTGCGCTTGCGGACGCGATGCGGCCTCGACCGCTTCCGCGGGTGCTTCTCGCCGCCTTCCTATCGGTCCTTGTCCTTGCCGCGCTCGCTGCCCACGGTTCCGCTCGCTCGTGGTGGGAGGACGCCGTGTTCTACGAGATCTTTGTGCGCAGCTTCTACGACAGCGACGGGGACGGGATCGGAGACCTCGACGGTCTGATCGAGAAGCTCGACTACCTCAACGACGGCGACCCTACGACGGGGGACGATCTCGGCGTCAACGCACTGTGGTTGATGCCGATCTGCGAGTCTCCCTCCTATCACGGGTACGATGTCGTTGACTACTACTCGGTGGAGCCGGACTACGGCGACCTCTCGACCTTCCGGCGATTGCTCGACGAGGCCCATGCGCGCGGGATTCGCGTCATTGTCGATCTCGTGCTGAATCACAGTTCTTCGAAGCATCCCTGGTTCCTGTCGGCGAAGCGAAGAGCGAGTGCGTACCGCGACTGGTACCTCTGGGAGTCCCGCGATCCCGGATTCCTCGGCCCGTGGGGGCAGACGGTCTGGCACTGGACGCTGAATGGCTACTACTACGGCCTCTTCTGGGGCGGGATGCCCGATCTCAACTACCGCAATCCCGAGGTCACGGCGGAGATGCACGATGTGATCCGATTCTGGCTCGACGATGTCGGCGTCGATGGCTTCCGGCTCGACGCGGTCAAGCACCTCATCGAAGACGGAGCGCAGCAGGAGAACACGCCGGAGACCCATCGCTGGCTGCAGGAGATGCGGGGTGTCGTTCACGCGGCGAATGCGGAGGCGCTGCTCGTGGGCGAAGTCTGGGACGAGCCCGAGGCGATCGCGCCGTATCTCGACGACGGCCTCGACCTCTGCTTCGAGTTCTCGCTGGCGGAGGCGATGCTGAGTTCCGTCGCGAGCGGCAGCCCCGATAGGCTGGTCTCCGCGATGGCGCGGGTGGGCACGGTGTACGAGGGGCGCTCCGTCGCGACCTTCCTCGCGAACCACGACCAGGATCGAGTCATGAGTCGCCTCGGCGAGGACGTCGAGGCGGCGAAGCTCTGCGCCGCGCTCCTCCTGACCCTCCCGGGAACGCCGTTCCTCTACTACGGCGAGGAAATCGGGATGGTCGGTGCGGGCCCGCACGAGCGGATCCGCACGCCGATGCAGTGGTCGTCGGGCGCGCACGCGGGCTTCTCGCCGACGGCGCCCTGGGAGCCGCTGGCGGAGGGCCATGCAACGGTGAACGTCGAGGCGCAGAGCGACCATGAGGCGTCGCTTCTGAGCCGCTACCGAGAGCTCATCGGCCACCGACTGGCGACGGCCGCGCTGCGATCGCCGGAGATCGCTCTTCTCGACACCGGCGCGCGATCGGACCAGATCGTCTCCTACGTGCGCTGGACGGGCGATCAGACCGTGATCGTGGTCGCCAACCTCTCGTGGGAGGAGGCGCGACCGATCTTCGTGAGCCTCCCGGGCGGCCTCCTTTCGACGGGGCCGACGGTCGCGATCGACCTCCTGGATGCGCGTGGAGCGAGGATCGAGTTGATGCGCTCCGGCGAGCGGCTGCGGCTGCCGGCGACGGACGCGCGGACGGTGCGGATCCTTCTCATCGACGGCGACGAGGCGTGATGGTCTCGCCGCCGGACTGGGTTCGCGACGCCGTCTTCTATCAGATCCTCCCCGATCGCTTCCGCCGGGGTGCCGATGCTTGGTCCGTCGATCCCCACGCCCCCGGAGATCGGGAACCGCGCGGCGGGGACCTTGCAGGGATTCAGGCGGCCTTGCCGTACCTCCAGGATCTCGGGGTCACGGCGCTCTACCTCACCCCGATCTTCCACGCGAACTCGTACCACAAGTACGACACGGTCGACTACTACGCGATCGATCCCGGCTTCGGGGACGATCGCTCGATTCGTGAGCTGGTGCGTGAGCTGCACGATCGGGGCATGAAGCTCGTGCTCGACGGGGTATTCAATCACTGCAGCGTTCTCCACCCCTTCTTCCAGCATGTCGTGTCCCGCGGGCGAGGCTCAACGTACTGGGAGTGGTTCGACATCCGTGGCGATCGCGTCGTCTTCGATCCGGAGCCGAACTACGCATGTTGGGCAGGCGTTCGCAAGATGCCGGAATGGAATCATCGCCATCCTGCCGCGAGGGAGTACCTGCTGAACGTGGTCCGCTACTGGATCGAGGAGTTCGCGATCGACGGCTGGCGGCTGGACACGGTGGAGTACCTTCCCCCGGACTTCGTGCGCGAGATCTATCGAGCTGCCCGAGAAGCGTCGCCGGAGGCGTACGTACTCGGCGAGGTGATGGGACTCGGCACCCCGTGGTTCAAGCACGACGCGCTGGACGGCGTGATGCACTACCGGCTGTGGGAAGCGCTCGTCGCCTTCCTCGCCGACGAGCACTGGGACGCCGCGACGTTCGTCGCCAACCTGCGGAAGCTGTGGCACAGCTACCCCGAGGAGGCGAACCACGCCTCCTATACGCTCCTCAGCAGCCACGACCGTCCGCGGTTTCTGACGAAGTGTGGTGGGGACAGCGCCCGGGCGAAGCTCGCCCACGCCTTCCTGCTGACCTACCCCGGGGCCCCTGCGATCTACTACGGAGACGAGATCGGCCTTCATGGTGGAGATGACCCCGACAACCGACGTCCGTTCCCCTGGGACGAGCGGGTCTGGGATCGCGGGCTTCTCGAGGAAGTGCGTCGGCTGGTGAACCTGCGCGGTCGTAAGCCGGCGCTACGGCGCGGCTCGCTCGCCTGGCTTCACGCAGCGGGCCGCTGCCTCGCCTTCCAACGGGCCTACGAGAACCGCCGCAGCGTTGTCACGATCAATGCCGGTCGCGACCAAAAGGCTGCGCTTCCCCTTCCTCCTGGGCAGTGGCAGGATCTCCTGGCCGGGGAAGCGCTCGCGGGCGAGGCGTCGATCCCGCCACTGAGCTACCGCGTCCTCCTGCGCTCCTAGGCGCTCTCGAGCGTCTTCTCGTAGAGCTTGCGGTAGGCGACCGCGGAGGCGTCCCACGAGAGGTCCTGCGCCATGCCGCGGCGCCGCAAGCGGTCCCACGCCTCGGGATCTTGGGTGAAGAGATCGACGGCGCGCCGCACCGCGTCGAGGAACGCCTCCGGGGTCGGCTGCTCGAAGAGGAAACCGTTCCCGTCGTCCGTCGCCGAGTCGTAGGGGTGGACGGTGTCCCTCAGCCCGCCTGTGGCGCGGACCACAGGCACCGTGCCGTAGCGCAGGGAGTACTGCTGGTTGAGCCCGCACGGCTCGTAGTGCGACGGCATGAGAAACATGTCGGACGCTGCCTCGATGCGATGCGCCCACGGTTCGGAGAAGGTGATCATCGAGGAGACGCGTCCCGCATAGCGGGTCTGGGCTTCACGGAAGAACGCTTCGTACTCCTCGGAGCCCGTCCCGAGGAGGACGAACTGCACGGGAAGCTCCATCATCCGGTCGAACGCGGACATGACGAGATCGAACCCCTTCTGCTCCGCGAGGCGGCTGATGACGCCGAGGATCGGCGCCGCAGGATCCGCGGCGAGTCCGAGCTCCTCCTGAAGGCGGGCCTTGTTCTCCGCCTTGCCGGCGAGATCGTCCTTGTCGAACGTCGCCCAGAGATGGCTGTCCGTCGCGGGATCCCATTCGTCCATGTCGATGCCGTTGATGACCCCGAACAACGAGTCCTCGCGGGCGCGCAGCGCCTCCTCGAGGCCTGCGCCCTCGTGCAGGATCTCCTCGGCGTAGGTGGGAGACACCGTGTTGACGAGGTCCGCGCGGAGAATTCCCCCCTTGAGGAGGTTCAGCTTCGATCTGTGCCAGTACGGCTCGAGCGTGGACTCGGAGAGACCGGGAATCGCGGCCTGATCCCCCGGGAACTCTCCCTGATAGCCGAGGTTGTGGATCGTGAGTAGCGTTCTCGCCGACTCCAGTCCGGGCACGACGTGGTCGGCAAGGTATCCGGGGATCAGTCCCGTGTGCCAGTCGTTGATGTGGATGAGATCGGGGATCCACTCCAGGGCGGCGCACAGCTCGAGCGCCCCACGGGAGAAGAAGGTGAATCGCTCGAGCGCATCAGGGTACTCGGCTCCCTCACCGTAGATCTCCGGGCGATCGTAGTACGGATCGTTTCCCAGGAAGTGGATCGGGACCTCGCTCTCTGGGAGGGATCCGCTGAAGACCACGCACGGCTTCTCGGCCCCGGCGACGGGCACGGAGAGCCGCGTCTCCTCGCGCGTCTCGGTCTTGTCGCCGACCGCGCGGTACTTCGGCATCACGACGCGCACATCGATCCCCGAAGCGGCCAGCGAGCGGGGAAGAGCGAGGGCGACATCGGCCAGCCCTCCCGTCTTAGCGAACGGGGAAACCTCAGCGGAAACGAAGAGAACACGCATCCATTCCACCTCCGCGGGAAGTATCAAAGCCTTGGCGCGGCGCTTCAACTGGCTCGCGACGAGGAGTCCTCTGCGGGACGGGCGACCTACTGCTGGCTTCCTGCCCGGCGGAGAGCCCCTCGTGTACAATCCGCGCGCGAACCGTCGAGCGGTGCCGGAAGGAGCACGATGCCGGAACTGAGACGAGGACCGACGAACGACCGCTGGGTGATCGTCGCGCCGGAGCGGGCGAAGCGGCCGTCCGACTTCGCGAAGCGGGGATCCGAACTGGATGAGCAACAGCCCGAGGGCTGTCCGTTCTGCGCAGGCAACGAGGAGATGACCCCCGCGGAGACCTTCCGCGTCGCGAACGGCAAGGAGTGGTACGTCCGCGTCGTCCCGAACAAGTTCGCGGCGCTTCAGGACTATGACGACCTCGGCCGCGAAGCGATCGAAGGCTTCTACGACAGGATGAACGGCGTCGGTGCGCACGAGGTTGTGGTCGAGACCCCAGAGCACTTCTGCGAGATTCCCGACCTTCCGGCGGAGCAGATCAAGCGGATCATCGATGCCTACATCGCTCGACTCCGTGAGCTGATGACGAACCCATGGTTCCGCTACGTGATCCTCTTCCGCAACCACGGGAAGGAGGCGGGGGCGTCACTGCTCCATCCCCACTCCCAGATCATCGCGACCCCGGTCGTCCCCCAGGAAGTCAGGAACTCCCTGAACATCGCGCGGGCATACTACGAGTCGAAGGAGCGATGCCTGTTCTGCGACGTGATGCTCGCCGAGATCCGCGGAGGCCATCGCGTGGTCGAGGAGAACGACGGCTACGTCGCGTGGGCTCCGTACGCATCGCGCTTCCCGTTCGAGTTTGTGATCTATCCCAAGGCGCACTCGCACGACTTCACGACGCTCGACGACGACCAGCGGCTCGACCTGGCGTGGATCCTGAAGCGCTCGCTGCAGCGCCTCACGCTTCTTCTTGGGGACATTCCCTACAACTTCGTGCTCAAGACGACCCCCAACCCGGTGCCGCGGCCGGGCAAGCCGGGCTATTGGAAGACCCTGCCCTATGACTACCACTGGAGAATCGCGGTGCTTCCGCGGCTCACCCGTGTGGCGGGATTCGAGTGGGGCACGGGCTTCTACATCAACCCGATGCCGCCCGAGGACGCTGCGCGCCATCTGCGAGAGGTGGATCTCGCGGACGCCTGAGCGCCACTCCCTCGTGTCGCGGCCTGAACGCTCCTTCGCGTTGATCGTCGAGTGCGTTCCTTGTAATGTGGGGATGCGAGACCCGGAGCCGATCCGGTGGGGGCGCCGTCCAAGGAGGAGGAATGGCTGAGGTCACGCTGACGAGCATCACGAAGCGCTTCGGGGATTTCACCGCGGTGGACGACATCTCGATGGAGATCGAGGACGGCAAGTTCACGGTGCTTGTCGGGCCGTCGGGATGTGGCAAGACGACGACACTGCGCATGGTTGCCGGACTCGAGGACGTCACCGAGGGCGAGATCCGAATCGGGGAGCGTGTCGTCAACCGTGTCCCGCCGAAGGATCGCGACATCGCGATGGTCTTCCAGAACTACGCGCTCTACCCGCACATGGACGTCTTCAACAACATGGCGTTCGGGCTCAAGCTGCGCAAGACGCCGAAGGCGCAGATCCGCGAGCGCGTGGAGGAAGCGGCCGACCTCCTGGGCATCCAGGAGAAGCTGAAGAGCAAGCCGCGGGAGCTGTCCGGAGGTCAACGTCAGCGGGTGGCCGTGGGCCGCGCGATTGTGCGCAAGCCGAAGGTCTTCCTGTTCGACGAGCCGCTCTCGAACCTCGACGCCAAGCTCCGTGTGCAGATGCGGACTGAGCTCGAGGAGCTTCACAGCAAGCTGCAGACGACGACGATCTACGTCACCCACGACCAGGTCGAGGCGATGACGCTCGGCGACCGGATCGCGGTGATGAAGGACGGCGTGATTCAGCAGTACGACTCGCCGAAGGAGACCTACGACAACCCCAAGAACCAGTTCGTGGCAGGGTTCATCGGAAGCCCGGCGATGAACTTCCTTCCCGCGACGGCGGCGAAGGAGGGTGGACAGATGATCCTCTCCGGGGGCGCGTTCAGGATCGCGCTTCCCGCGGAGCGATCGTCGACGGATCTCCCGTCGCAGGTGGTGATGGGGGTGCGCCCAGAGGATCTCGACGGACCGACCGACGCCACGGAGAACACGATCCGCCTCACGGTCTCGGTACTCGAGCAGCTCGGGCACACGCTCCTCGTCTACGGCTACGTGGATGACGTGCAGCTTGTCGCCAGTCTCGATCCTCACCGCCAGGTGGAGACGGAATCGACGATCAACCTGTCGGTGAATCTGCGGACGCTCCACGTGTTCGACCCGGAGACGCTTGAGACGGTGATCTAATCGTTCGCCGGTCGCCGCGACCCGTCGTGCGAGTCCTGACGCGGGGCCAACCATGAGGCTCTTCTCCTTCGTCGCGGTGTCGACGATCAACCTTCTGATCGGCATCCGCTACTGCTGGCAGATCCGCCGCCGCGCGATTCATCCCTCGCTGGCGATGTGGGTCTTCTTCACCATCGCTGCCGTGGGCAGCCTGCTGACCTATCTCGGTGACGGGCAGTACGGACTCCTGGACAACATCCTGAACACGGCGGACATCGTGCTCGTCGGAGGGGTGGCGCTGTTCATCGCCGTCTTCGGGGAGCGTAGCAGCCGTTTCACTCGGTTCGATCTCGGCTGCCTCATTGCCGTGGTTGTGATCATGATCGGCTGGGCGATGACCCGCCACCATGTGGCGGCACACGCGCTCATTCAGGCCGTGATGCTGATCGCGTATCTTCCCGTGGTGCGACGGATCTGGACGGCGGATCGCAACACGGAGTCGTTCACGATGTGGGTCGGGCTCATGCTCGCTCCGATCGTGTCTCTTCTCTCGGGGAAGGGGACGCTGGCGTGGGTCTACGCGATCCGCGCGTCCGCGTGCCCCGCTGCACTCCTCCTGCTGATGGTGCGCGCGGAGCTGCGCTCGCGCCGCGCAGGAAGGTCGCTGCCGGCCGAGGGCGGGGAGACCTGATGCTGAGAAGCTGCGCCCCAAGGTGATCCTCGGGCGCCCGGCTGATACGCAGGGCGGGCTCTCGGAGTCGGACTTGCTGGGGCTTGGGCGACGATCTAGTCTCTGCCCACGCCGTGTGAAGGGGGAAGCATGTCGGCACCATCGCAAGTGAGGAGCTGGAAGGCACGCCGGGGAAGGTGGGCCGTCGTCGCATTGGTCGCCGTCACGGCAGCGAGCGCTCCGGCGATGGCGTCGGCATTCGGAACCCATGCCATCGTGGGTGGCCTGCTCGGAGTCGCGTGGAGCGAGAGCCCGGTCGTGGCGTTCCTCATCGGATTCGTGAGCCACGCTCTGCTCGACATGATGCCGCACCACGATCCGGATCCGACCGACGGGGCGGACATCGCGCTCTTCTCCGCGTATACCTTCGCGACGATCTTCGCGACCGCGGAGCTCGGCCGCCGCACGGAAGGTGATCCACGCTTCGTGTGGGGGGCGATCGGCGGCGCGCTCCCGGATCTGGAGCACGTGCTCTTCTACAGGGCGTGCGGAGGCTTCGATCTCTGCGAGGCGAAGCTCTACCCGACGCACGACGGGACGCTCCCGCACCTCGGCAGTGCGCCCGTCCTTGTCGGCTATCCGCTAGAGATCGGCGTCTGTTTGCTCGCGATCCGCATCGCCTTCTAGTCTCTCGGCACGCTGCATCCGGCAAACGGGGCGTCCCGGTAGTGGACCATGCGGAAGAGCCGCATCGGCTGATCGTTCACCGGGGCGACGGCGAAGACGATCGCTCGATCCTCCACACCTGCCGAAAGCACGCTGAAGTAGCTCTCCGCGATCGGCGCGTCGAAGGAGCTGCTCCGTCCCTCCTCTGCGAGAAGGCGGCGCGGGGCGAGATCGAGTTCGGCGAGCTCAACGGCGTCGTACTCGAAGACGATCGACCCCACTGGGATCCCGTCGACTTCCCGATAGCCGACGGCGAAGACCCGGTAGGGTACCAACAGGTCGGACTCCTCGACCGCCGCTCGAATCGCATCGGCCGTCCCCTGTGAGGGAAGCGTGCCCAGAGGATCCAGGACGGGATTCGGCGGAAACCGTAGGCACTCACCGAGGCCGGCGAGGAGGATCGCCGCGAACGGCTCGCCAAGATGCGTGACCGCGGCAACCGCGTACGGATCGCCCTGAAGCGACGCCAGTTCGCCTTCAAGCGTCCGAATGACGACCTCGACCCCGCCGGGGAAGCTGCTCAGCACGAGCAGCCGCTCGCCGGGCAGATAGGCCGTGTTGAGGATTGAGATCTCCGTGGTCCGCAGCCAGTCCTCTCCGGGAACGATGTCATGATGGAAGACGGTCACGCCGTGGGACTCGGTCTGCACGAAGCCCTTCTCCACGAAGTGGGTGGCGATCGTGTCGAAGGAGACGTGGTCGCGCAGCCTGAGGAGATAGAACGGCGGCAGCCTTCCCGTGATGACATACGCCTCCCACGCGAGGTCGGTCGTGTCCCAACCCCAGTTCGCCGCATGATCGACCAAGTGGTGTAGCGCGAACGCGGAGCCTGCGGCATGTGTCTGGGATGTGCTCATCGCGAGCTCGAGGCGCTCTTCGAACGGGCTTGCACTCGTCACATCGTCCAGGGCGAGCGCGGCGCGGATCCGATCCCAATCGGTGAACAGGAGCATCAGTTCCTCCGTCTCTGCCGGGATCAGGCGAAGGGACGCCTCCAGGCTCGAGGCCGCTGCGCCGATGCCGACGCACAGGCACAGAGCAAGAACGGCGGGCACAAGCTTCGTGATGACTTTCATGCTGGGAGTACCGTAGTCCGTCGCGTCAGTTCGAGCAAGAGGCTGCCACACAGGTGAAGCGGCCTTCGAGTACCAGGGAGGGCCCGTCAGGGGCTCGCCCGGTTCCGTGCCGCCTGCAGGGCACGATCGGCCCAGGCGTGAAGCAGTGTGGGATCCTCGAGCACGTGCGCCGGGATCTCGTAGTACGGCATCGGCTTCCGATCGTGGAACGGTCGGAACGGCGCGCAGCCTTCACGCTCGTAGTCGGGCCGACTGTCGTCGTCGACGCGAAGAAACAGGGTGTCATCGGCGACGAGGCCGAACATGGTTCCCCCGACGTAGAGTCCCGCGCCGCCGAACATGCGGCGGACGGAGACGTCTCGCCAATCGATCAGCTGGTCGGTGAGGAATGCCAGGTAGTCCTCGCTGACAGGCATCACACAACACCTCCCCCGGCCGCCACGCCGTGCTTCACCTCTCTGCCGAGCGGATTCGTTCGACCGCCTGCACGAAGTCGGATACCTCCATGGATGCGATTGCCTCCCCGATCAGCTCCAGGGGCAGATCGTCGAGTCGACGAAACCGCACGCAGGACTTCCCCAGATCGTAGCGCTTGCCGGTGGCACGATAGGCCATCTCGAAGCGCTCGCGATCTTCCTCCTCCACCCACTTCCCTCGGAGTCGTGACTCGGTGGGAGTGGTTGGATTCCCGCTCCTGACACAATCCGCGTCACGGGGCGGGATCGAGCTCGATCGTCGAGGTGCCGTGACGGCTGTGCCAAGAGACGAAGTCGTCGCGGCGGCTCTGGTAGGCGACCTGAACGACGTGCGTCGCTCCGGGAGCCAGCGGGCGGTCCTTCGGATCACCGGAATCCAGGGGGATGATGAACTCGAGCACGGTGCGCCCGTCGACCTCCGTCCCGGCATAGTCCAGCAGGTTGTCCTCACCGCCGACCTCGACGTCCCACTCGTGGAGATTCCCGCGCGTGCCGACATGATCGCGCACCACCGCTTCGCCGTCTTTGACATAGCCGATGATGTAGTTCGCACCGACCTTGCGATCCACCGGATCGAAGCCTACGGTGACGTATCCCTCTCCCGGAGCGTCGAGCGCCATGCGCAGGGTCTCCGCGTCGTTCGACCAGGAGATCTCGACACGGGCGAGAGTCATCGAACGGGAATACTCGCCAGGCTTCACGATGCCGTCGACGGCGAAGACCGCGCCCTTCTCTTGAGGGAGGACGGGCGTTTCGGTCGGCACCTCAGGCGTGGCATCCTGCGCGGCCTCCTCGACTGCGGGAGACGGGGTGTCGGCAGGTGCGGTTTGGGAGGTGCGTTCCTCGGCCTGGATCGCAGTGCCGTCAGGATTCGCGGTTCGCTCCTCTTCGCAGCCCGAGAGGGCAGCCATTGCCAGGATCAGGACGACGAACGCCGGACCCAAGAAGTGATCTCTCGAAACCCTCATCGTGTGGATCTCCTCGTCTTCCGTGAGTGGGACGGACTAAGGCCCGCGGATCGGATAGCTGCCGAACTCCTCGACGGCATCGACCATGGCGAGGATGTTCTCGGGAGGCACGTCGTCCATGATCGTGTGCACCGACGACTCGAGATAGCCCCCGCCAGGAGCGAGGATCCCGAGGACGCGCTTCACCTCTTCGCGCACCTCCTGCGGGCTGCCGTTCGGCAAGTAGTGGTGCGTGTCGATCCCGCCGCAGAGGACGATCTCCTCTCCGAACCGGGCCTTCAGCTCCTCGAGGTTCGCCATCTTCCCGGCCGACGTCTGGATGGGGTTGAGGATGTCGATCCCGATCTCGACGAAGTCCTCGATCAACGGGAAGACGTCACCGTCGGTGTGGAAGAAGACCTTCGCCTCCGTGCGCTCCTTGATGAATGCGATGAAGTCCGCGTGAATCGGCTTGAGCATCGAGCGGTACATCGTCGGGGACATCAGCAGGCTCTCCTGGGTGCCGAGGTCATCGCCGATCTTGATGATGTCGATGTTCGGACCGACCGCGGCGAGGAAGTGCCCCATGAGCATCTTGCACAGCGACTCGATCTTCCACAGGAGGGCCTCGGCAAACTCCGGGTGAGCGACCAGATTCAGTAGGAAGCGGTCCATCCCCTGCATCGCGAAGGCGCGCTCGAGCGGGAAGAGCAGCCACGGTGTGGCCATGATCGCGTACTCGTCTTGCGCCGCGAGCGTCGCCGCCTGGGCAGCCACGTGGGCCACACGCGTCGGATCCTCCATGTCCGGCCAGCGGTACTCCTCGATCTCGCGGAGTGTGGTCGCGTCGGCCATCGGGTGCACGCCGGGGAACCACTGCCCCGGCTGCACCTCCTTCTGCCCCGAACCCCAGGAGTCGATGCACGGCGCGTGCGGCTCGCGCGCTGCGTTCCGCGCCCGGACGGACGCCGGCTCGAGGTCAAGGACTCCCCGCACGTCGCTGTGCAGACGGCGCAGCGTCTCCTCGTCTACCGCCGCCGTCCCGAGCTCCGGCCAGTCGTAGAGGTAGGCATCCGCGGCATCGACCCCGATCAGCTTCTTGAGCGCCCTGTAGGGTCGCATCTTGATCCCGGTGGCATTGCTCACCCCGAGGATGATCGGCACGCGATCGGCCTCTTCATGCCGAAGTGCCGCGAGGACGCGCTCCCGTGACGTCATGCCCATCGAATCCCCCCATCCTGAGATCTGTGATCTTCGCGAATCGATTCCGGGGACACAATACTCAATTCCTGGATCCTCGTGGGTTCCGCCGACGGCCGATTGTGGCAGGATCACTGTCAATAGAAGATACTCAACGTATGGCAAGGATTGCCCGAGTGGTCGTCCCCGGGTGCCCCCACCACGTGACGCAGAGGGGAGTGCGGAAACTGGACGTGTTCTTCTCCGACGCGGACCGGGACGCCTATGTTTCTCTTCTGGCAGAGCATGGAGCCCGGACGGGGCTGAGATTCCTGGCGTGGTGTCTGATGCGGAATCACGTGCATCTGATCGTCGTGCCCGAAGATGCTGCGGGTCTCGCGCGCGGAATCGGTGAAGCGCACCGGCTGTACACCCGGCGAGTCAACTTCCGACAAGGGTGGAGAGGGTATCTCTTCCAGGGAAGGTTCTATTCCTGCCCGCTGGAGCGCGTACACATCCTTGCGGCGGTCCGGTACGTACTGCGGAATCCGGTCCGAGCCGGGCTCGTGCTCGATCCTGCGGACTACGTGTGGTCGAGTGCCCGGTGGATGGTGGGGCGTGCAGCCCATGACCCGTTGGCCGTTCGTTCCTCGCTGCTCGCTGATGTCTCTGATTGGGCCGAGTTCCTTGCCGAGGAAGAGGATGGTCTCGGTGACATCAGGCTTCACACGAGGACGGGTCGGCCTCTGGGCGGCGATGACTTCTTGGACCGGGTCGAGCACGCGCTCGGGAGGCGCGGGCGGCCGCGAACGAGGGGACGCAAGCCCAGGAAATGAGTATTGTGTCCCCGGAATAGGAGGGGGAGTTATGGGCGGAGCGAAGCCTTCGATGTGGCTGATGGTGGCGGTCGCGCTGGGGCTGTTCGTAGGGTCGATCCTGCTGCAGGTGCGGACTGACGTTCCGAGCGAAGTCATCACCGTGAATCCGTCGGGAGCTGCGGGAAGCGCGCTCGTCGTCTACCACCCTGGACTGAGCAGCTTCCAGGAAGACGTGACCATGGCATTCGCCACAGGACTCGCGGACGCGGGCTGGCGATGCGATGTCACAACAGCGAGCCGTAAGGCGCCTCACGATCTCGCGGGCTACGATCTCCTCGTGCTCGGCGCCCAAGCGTACCAGTGGCAGCCGGCGCGTCCCGTCCGACGATACGTAGAGCGGCTCGGCGATCTCGGAGGCCTCGCCACCGCGATTCTCGTCACCGGCGCCGGATCGACCGATCGCGCGGCATCGCTCCTGGAGGGACAGCTCGCCGATGCGGGGGGAATGATTGCCGAGCGCCTCGAGCTCTGGCAGGACGCGCCCAATGAGGAGGTCCACGGGATCGAGGATGTTGTGCAGATCGCGAGAAGCAGAGGCGCGGCGCTGACCCTGCCCTGACGATCGTGAGCGCTTGGTGGACGGATCCCGCGTCATGAGGCACCTGCGCTTCGCGCCCTCCACGCTCTTGACGCTCTCCAGATTCGCCACTGCACCCTTGTTGCTGCTTGCGTGGCGGCGGGAGCGGTGGGGCCTTGCCGGAGCGCTGTTCGCGGCGCTCGTCCTCTCTGACATCGCCGACGGGTGGGTGGCGCGATCTCTCGCCGTCGAAAGCGCATGGGGGCGCGTGCTCGATGTTTGCGCGGACGTCTTCGCGGCGATCTTCCTCCTCGTCGGCCTTGCGATCGTAGGGATGATCCCTGCCTGGACGCCGGTGGGCCCACTCGTTGCGGCGCTCGGATTCGTCGCGATACGCGTTGGGGGTCGGCTGACGTACGACCCTGTGGGTAAGCACTACGGGGCGGGACTGTTCGTCGCCATCGGGTTGCTGCTGCTGCCGATCTCGCGCGAAGGGAGGGTGGCCGTCGCAGCGATCGTCGCGGTGGCGAGCGGAATCGTCCTCGCAGGCCGGTGGCGGTATCGTGTGCGGAATG
>CP070725.1:471072-481986 GCA_020350845.1 Candidatus Bipolaricaulota bacterium | reverse complement strand
TCAGCGATCTCGGGATAGACCTCGCGGAACCATCCCAGATCGTAGACCGCCCGCGACGCCGCCTTGACATCGTCCTCCGAGGCCTCCCGCCCACGGCGCAGCGAGATCGCGCCGGTGATGGTTCGCGTGCGGATCTCCTCGTTTCCCTCCACGAGGATGTCCGAGACCTCGAACGGGTACTCGACAGCAGATGCACCGATCGCAAACGCAGCGAGAATGATCAGACACCACGCGACAGGCCAACCCCTGCTCATGCTTCCTCCTCTTCCTGCTAGTGCTCTCCGGCGATTCGGTACTGAATCGCCTCGGCGATGTGCTGTGCCTCCATCGCCTCGCACCCCTCGAGGTCGGCGATCGTCCGTGCGACCTTGAGAGCCCGCACGTAGGCTCGCGCGCTGAGCGAGTACCGGTCTATCGCCTGTTCCAGCAGATGCCTCGCCGGTGCACCAAGCTCGCAGCACCGTGCGAGGTCCGCCGCTTCCAGATGCGCGTTGCACGCGACATCGGGAGCGTCTGCGAAACGGGCCCATTGTATCGCTCGCGCGCGTCCGACTCGAACCCTGACCGCCGAGGAGGGCTCCCCCATCGGCCTCCCCGTGAGCTCCTGCCGCGATAGGCGGGGGACCTCGGCCACCATGTCGATGCGGTCGAGGAACGGACCGGAGAGACGTCTCCGGTATCGGCGAACCTGCTCCGCGCCGCACACGCACTCCCGGCCGGAGTCCCCGAGGTAGCCACAGGGACAGGGGTTCATTGCCGCGACCAGGGTGAAACTGCACGGGTAGCGGACCGAGACCCCGGCGCGGGAGAGGAGGATCGAGCGCTCCTCCAGCGGCTGGCGCAGCGTTTCCAGCACGCGGCGATCGAACTCTGGCGTCTCGTCGAGGAAGAGCACTCCGTGGTGGGCGAGCGAGATCTCGCCGGGGCCGGGGTCCCCGTGCCCTCCTCCGACCATGCACGCATAGGAGATCGTGTGATGGGGAGCTCGAAACGGCCTCGTGCAGACGAGCGAGAGGCCGCTCTCGATCAGCCCTGCCGAGCTGTAGATGCGCGTCACATCGAGGGCTTCGGCAAGGGAGAGCGGCGGTAGAATCCCCGGCAGGCTCCGCGCGAGCATGCTCTTGCCTGCCCCTGGAGGCCCAACGAGCAAGAGGTTGTGCCCTCCCGCCGCCGCGACCTCCAGTGCGCGCTTCGCCTGGAGCTGCCCACGCACGTTGCGCAAGTCGTTCGGCGAGGCCTCATGGGCCCGTGCGAGCAGCACCTCCGGGTCGACGTGAACCGTGCGGATGACGAGCTCCCCGCGGAGGAAGCGGGTCGCCTCCTGGAGCGACCGCACCGGGATCACGTCCAGCCCGCCGACGAGCGCCGCCTCCTCCGCGTTGAGTGCAGGGACGATGAGCGTGGTAGCCCCGCTCTCCTTGGCGGACATCGCCATCGGGAGGATGCCGCGCACGCCGCGCACCGCACCGTCGAGTGCCAGCTCGCCGACGAGAACGGTCTCGAGCGGCGGCGGACGTAGCTGGCGCGATGCGACAAGGATCCCGACGGCCACCGGCAGATCGAATCCCACCCCCTCCTTCTTCATGTCCGCGGGGGCGAGGTTCGCCGTGATTCGCCCCGGCGGAAAGGCGAATCCCGCGTTTCTGAGGGCACTCCGAACGCGCTCGCGGCTCTCCGTCACCTCCTTCTCCGGAAGTCCCACGATCTGAAACGCGGGGAGACCTCCGGCGACGTCACACTGGACCTCGATCGCCCGCGCGTCGATGCCGACCACCGCGGCGCTCAGAATCCGCGCGAACATCCGTCGGCGCGAAACGCGTCGCGATGAAGCCGTACCTCGACCCCGTCGATCGCGACGAGGTCGAACCTCACCGGGAGATCGCACGCCGTCGCCGCAAGGAAGACCCCCGTCGCGGCACGAATCCGCCGGCACTGCATCGGGGACAGCGCGCCCTCGGGACCGCCGAAGGCGCCGCTGCGGCGGAGCTTGACCTCGACTACGGCGAGCACGTCTCCGTCACGCGCGATGATGTCCAGTTCACCCAGGCGGCAACGCCAGTTACGCTGCACGATTCGGTAGCCGTGCCGGCGGAGGTAGCGGCATGCACGATCCTCGGCGCGGCGTCCCGGGTCTGTCTCTCCGTGATCTGCACACATTCCGTATCGTAGAATAGGCTATAGAGTCCTCGAAGATCAACCCGCATCCACGGAGCGCTGTTGCCGTGTGCAAGGCTCTCCGCTACCATCTTCGACGAACAAGGGACGAAATCGATGGGAACGGTCTTCAGCAACGTCAACGTATGGACCCCCCACTGCGAATCGACAGCGCCGGTCGACGTGAGGGTGGAGGGCGGGCAGATCGCGGCGATCACCTCACCAGGAAGTGCGGCATCGCCGGGGGACGACGTCCTGGACTGCGCCGGGATGCTCGCGCTGCCGGGTCTGATCAACGCCCACACCCATGTCGCGATGGCCCTGCTGCGAGGCTGCGCCGACGACGTGCCGTTGCACACGTGGCTCGAGGAGCACGTGTGGCCGATCGAGCGCATGCTCACGCCCGACGACGTCTACTGGGGCTCCGTCCTCGGCCTCGTCGAGATGGTTCGCGCGGGGACGACGCAGATCGTCGACATGTACTTCCATGTCGACGCCGTTGGCCGTGCCGTCCGCGATGTCGGCCTTCGCGCGAACCTCAGCTACGGCATCGTCGCCGACAGCATGGACGATGTCGGACGTCGGGAGCTGGAGACCGCGGAAGGGGTCGTCGCCACGTGGCACGGCGCCTGCGGGGGAAGGATTCGCGCCGCCGTCGCTCCGCATGCGGTCTACTCCTGCGGCGAGGACGTTCTGCAGGCGGCGGCGAAGCTCGCGGGGCGGTATACTGTGCCCATCCACACTCACCTCTCCGAGGCGGAGAAGGAGGTTGATGACTGGTCGAACGTGCACGGCGTCAGTCCGGTGGCAACACTCGAGCGGATCGGCGTGCTCGAGGTGCCGACACTCGCCGCGCACTGTGTCCATGTGAGCGAGGACGATATCGAGCGCCTGGCCGCGCATGGTGTGTCCGTTCTCCACTGCCCGTGTAGTAATGCCAAGCTCGGGAACGGAGTCGCGCCGATCGCCGCCATGCAGCGTGCCGGGGTCAATGTGGCGTTGGGAACCGACGGGGCAGCGTCGAACAACAACTTGGACCTCTTCCGCGAGATGCGGACGGCGGCGCTGCTGCAGAAGGCGATCCGTCGAGATGCGAACATCCTCTCCGCGGATGCGGTCCTGGAGATGGCGACGGAAAACGGGGCCAGGGCCCTGGGTCTTGCGACCGGGACGCTCGCCGTCGGCGCCCCGGCGGATGTGGTGGTCGTCGATCTCGAGTGTGCCCACGTTCAGCCGATCTACGACGCACAGTCGGCACTGGTCTATGCATCACACTCCGACGATGTCGTCGACGTGATGATCGACGGAGCGTTCGTGGTCCGCGAGGGCAACCTGATGACGGTCGACGAAGACGAAGTGAGAAGCGAAGTCAAGGTGCGCGCAGGGAGGCTGCGCGACGGAATGGCCCATCCTGGGACGGCGGCGTAGCCCCGCCTCGGGTTCGGGTGTCAAGGAGGGAGCATGGGGCTTTCCCCAGAGAAGAAGAAAGAACTTGTCGAGGCCTTCGGTCAGGGAGATCGAGACACTGGGTCGGCGGCCGTTCAGATCGCACTGTTGACAGAACGGGTCCGCGAGCTGACCGAACACCTCGAGACCCACAGGAAGGACTTCAGCGCCCAACGCGGGCTGAGAAAGATGGTCGGCCTTCGTCGTCGGCTGTTGAAGTACGTCAAGCGGCGAGATCTCGCCGCATACCGAGCATTGATCGAGAAGCTGGGCATACGAGGAGTCTAGAGCATGTACGTTCGTGAGAGCATGATGTTGAACGGCAAGGAGGTCTCCCTGGAAACGGGACGCCTTGCCAAGCAGGCACACGGCGCGGTCCTCGCGTCGTACGGGGACACGAAAGTCCTCGTCACCGTCTGTGTGAAGACGAATGAAGGGGGATTCGACTACTTCCCCCTGCGAGTGGACTACGAAGAACGATTCTACGCCAGCGGGAAGATCCCCGGGGGGTTCTTCAAGCGAGAGGGGAGGCCGAGCGACACCGCCATCCTCACCGCACGCCTGATCGACCGCCCGATCCGGCCACTCTTCCCCAAGGAGTACATCGACGAGGTGCAGATCGTGGCCACGATCCTGTCGGCCGAGCCCGATTGCCCGCCGGCGATCCCCGCGATCCTCGGCGCGTCGAGCGCGCTTCTTCTCGCCGGAACTCCGTTTCAAGAGCCGATCGCAGCGGTCAAGGTGGGACGCGCAGACGGCCGTCTCGTGGCCAACCCCAGTGCGCAGGCGCTGGAGGAGGGCGGGGTGGACATCACCGTCGCCGGGACGCGCAAGACCGTCACGATGATCGAGGGGATGATGGACGGGATCCCGGAAGGGGATGTCGTCCTCGCCGTCGGTGACGCACACGGCGTGATCCAGGAGCTGATCGAGCTGCAGACGCGCTTCGTCGCACAGGGGTCGATCACCCCGTTGCCGTATGAACCCGCAGCGGAAGTGGATCCTCACCTCCAGGCGCAGATGCGGGCCATCATCTGGCCGGAGCTGTCGACGCTCTACGAGCTCAAGGCGAAGCAGGAACGGGGCGAGTACCTCGACGAGCTGCGCGAGCGCGCGGTGACGTCCCTCGTTCCGGAGGGAGTGGAAGACGACGAGCGGGAGGAGCTGGAAGGCAAGCTCGCGACGCAGTTCGAGGAGATCTACAAGCAGTTCATGCGCGAGGGGATTCTCGAGCGCGGCGTGCGCATCGACGGTCGGCGCCCCGAGGAGCTCCGGCCGGTCACGTGCGAGGTGTCAGTCCTGCCTCGGGCTCACGGCTCGGCGCTGTTCGTGCGCGGGGAGACACAGAGCCTCGGGATCGTGACGCTCGGGGCGACACGCAGCGACGAGCAGATCATCGACCAGATGATGAAGGAGGGACGCAAGCGGTTCATGCTGCACTACAACTTCCCTCCGTTCTCCGTCGGCGAGGTGCGCCGGATCGGCTCTCCGAGCCGACGCTCCATCGGCCACGGCTACCTCGCCGAGAACTCCCTGCAGACGGTACTCCCAGGGGAGGAGGAGTTCCCCTACGTGATCCGCCTGGTATCCGAGATCCTCGAGTCGAACGGCTCGTCGTCGATGGCCACGGTGTGCAGCGCGTCGCTCGCGATGATGGACGCCGGCGTGCCGATCGCGAAGCCCGTAGCGGGGATTGCGATGGGGCTCATCCAGGACGCGCAGACCGGGAAGAACGTCATCCTCACAGATATCCAGGGCGCCGAGGATCACTACGGCGACATGGACTTCAAGGTCGTCGGAACGCGGGAAGGGATCACCGGCTTCCAGCTCGATGTCAAGGTCGGTGGGATCACCCGCGAGATTCTGCAGCAGGCGCTCGCGCAGGCGAAGCAGGCGCGCCTCACGATTCTCGACGCGATGACGCAGACGATCGTCGCGCCTCGCGAGAACCTCTCGGAGTACGCGCCGAAGCTGGAGACGATCGAGATCCCGATCGAGAAGATCGGGCTCGTGATCGGACCCGGCGGGCGGACGATCCGCAGCATCGTCGAGGAGACCGGCGCGCAGATTGACATCGAGGACGACGGCACCGTGCGCATCGCCGGCCCCGACCAGGAGTCGGCCGCCGCCGCGCGGCGTTGGATCGAGGACATGACGGCGGAGCTCGAGGTGGGAACGATCCTGACGACCAAGGTCACGCGGATCGTCGACTTCGGGGCGTTCGTCGAGCTCAAGAACGGGACGGAAGGATTGGTCCACGTCTCCAACCTCGCCGACGGATTCGTGGACAACGTCCGGGACATCGTCAAGCCCGGTGACGAGATCACCATCGAGGTGATCGGCGAGGACAAGATGGGACGCCCCGATCTGCGGAGGATCGCCCCCGACGGCGAACGTCGTGGCGACGACCGCCAGGGGCGGCCGGCCGAGGGGCGGAGAGGCCGAGACCGGGGGCGCAAGCCGAAGGAATCCCCGGAGACGCCCGCACCCGCTCCCGAACGGACGGTCAGCGAAGGCGACATCATCGAAGGCGTGGTAACAAACACCACGGACTACGGCGCGTTCGTCGAGCTGACATCGACGGTGACCGGCCTGATCCACATCTCGGAGCTGTCGGAGGACTACGTTCGACGTGTCGAGGATGTCGTTCGCCAGGGCGATCGCGTCACGGTAGAGGTGCTCAAGATCGACGAGCGCGGCCGCTACAAGCTGCGCCGCGTGGCGCCGGAGACGGAGGCGCGTGAGCCCGTGCAGGAGGCGGCCGCGGCCCCGAGCGAGCCCGAACCCGTGCAGCAGGAAGAGTCGTTCGAGGATCGGTGGTAACGGCGCATACGCTGTACGACGGTGCCTCCATGACCGTGCTCGCGAGCGGGATGCGCGTGCTCGTCGAGGAGGTGCCGTCGTCCCGCTCGATCAGCGCGGGGATCTGGATCGGCGGGGGGAGCCGCAGCGACCCCGTCGACCGCCCGGGGCTGTCCCACGCGGTCGAGCATCTGCTGTTCAAGGGCACGTCGCAGCGCTCCGCCGATGCGATCGCGTGCGAGATCGAGGATGTCGGCGGGCATCTGAACGCGGCCACAGGCCGTGAGTCGACACTCGTCTACGCGGAGGCTCCGGCGGAGAGCCTGGTCACCGTTCTCGACCTGCTCGCCGATCTCGCCCGGAACCCGAAGTTCCCGGCAGGCGCCCTCGACCTCGAGCGCGGCGTCCTGCTCGAGGAGATCCGCAATCGCGATGACGATCCCGAGCAGTGCGCCTACGACCTTTTCGCTAACGGTCTCTGGGATCCCCCTCATGCCCTCGGGCGATCGGTGCTGGGCACACGCGAAATGGTCGAGACGTTGACTTGCGGTGAGATCAAGAAGCGGCACCGCGGGCAGTACACCCCCTCGAACATGGTCCTCGCCGTCTGCGGCTCCACACGCGCCAAGGATGTTCCTTCCCCCGCGGAGGAGCGCTTTGTGGACGGAGAGGAGGGGAGCGAGCCGCCGCCCGAGGCGCCTCCGACGATGGGCTTCGGCGAGCGCGTCCACCGCAGGAACACCGCCCAGAGTCACGTCTATGTGGCACTCCCCGGGCCCTCCGCCGGAGACGATGACCGATTCCCGCTGGAGATCCTGAACAGCATTCTCGGGGACGGCCTGAGCTCGCGACTGTTCCGCGCGATTCGCGAGGAACGAGGGCTCGCCTACGCCGTGTCGAGTGCAGTGACCCACTACAGCGATGTCGGCGTGTGGACGTTCTACGCCGGCGTCGCGCCGGAGAACGCGTGGACGGTCCGCGGCCTGGTCCTCGAAGAGCTCGAGAGGCTGCGCCGCGAAGGGGTGACGGCGGACGAGGTCGATCGTGCGAAGTCGAAGCTTCGCGGGCACCTCATCCTCAGCCTCGAGAGCAACGGGAGCCGAATGATCCGCCTCGGAACCGCCGTTCTTTCGGGTCGTGAGATCCTTTCACCCGATGCGCTGATCGCTCGCGTCGAAGGCGTCAGCAGCGACGAACTCGACGACGCGATCGCGAGGTACGTCCGCACGGAGGCGGCGAATATCGCTGAGGTCGGTCCCGATGCACCGGCCGTTGCCGCTTCCGGAGCCCATCGCTAGAATCCCCGCGTCATGAGCGAACGGGCGGCGATCTACCCGGGGAACTTCGATCCGATCACCTACGGCCACATCGACATCATCCGCCGCGCACGGAAGCTCTTCTCCCACCTCATCGTGGCGGTCGTCGCTCACCCCCACAAGGATCCGCTGTTCGCGGCGGAAGAACGGGTGCGCATCGCCCGTGAGGCGCTCGCGGAGGAGGGACTCGACGGGATCGAGGTCATCCGCTACGACTGTCTGCTCATCGATGTCGCCCGCGAGCGGGACGTGCACGCCGTCGTCCGCGGGCTGCGAGCCAATTCGGACTTCGACTACGAGTTCCAGATGGCCCTCATGAACCGCGATCTCGCGCCCGATGTGGAGACGGTCTTCCTGATGACCGCGGGGGAGTACAGCTTCCTCTCGTCCTCCGTCGTCAACGAGGTCAAGATGTACGGCGGCGGCGTGTCGTCCTTCGTTCCCCCGAGCGTCGAGCGGGCGCTCGAGGAGAGGTTCTCGCGGGGATCCTCTTGACGTCGGGCCTCGTTCGCAGTCCCCAACGGCACACCGCGGCGTAGATCCCGTGGAGGAAGCCGATGCCGGAGAGCCCTCCGAGCTCGGCGAGACGACAGGCGGCATCGTTTACCTCCGTCGTCGAGGATCGTCTCTCCGTGAGTCGCGCAAGGAGCGCACACAGAGGCTCGGGAAAGGATCCGCCGAGCGCCGCATCGATCATCTGCGCCGATGCCGCAGTCGTCTTGCGGTACAGCGGCGCGCTGCGCAGGACCTTCCCAAGCCACTGTGGATGTACCGTCCTCGGCCACGTGATCTCACGCATCGCGCTCGCGCCGGCGAGAGCCCCGACGATCAGATCATCGCCCAGCGGCGTCGACCCGGGTCCGCGACCGAGGAGGGAGAGGAGGGCACGGGGCGAGGCGGAGGCGAGCCGCTCGCGCAGTCCGAGGAGCCTCTCCAAGAGGTCGCCGGTGGCCGCATGCGCGGCGAGGCCGTGCGGCGACGCCACCCACGCCGTGAGCCGCGAGCGCGCCGCGGCGAACGACTCGAGGGTCATGGTCGGCACGGCAAGGGGGCAACGCAGCACGCCCCGGAACGCGACGTGAACGGCCCCGATCTCCATCGCGATGTCGCCGGTGTGCACGACAGTCCCGCGCGCGACATCCGCGGGCCGGGAGGCGGTCTCGATCGCCCACGGATGAAGGGAGGCCGCCGGCCCCTGCACGGCGAGGAGTCGCAGGTCGTCGTCTTCCCCCAACCGGAGGATCAGCCCGTGGCGGAACCGCCCGGCCACGGTTCCGACTCGCGGCGAGGCGGCGAGGTAATCGAGCGCATCGCCCCCGGCTCGCTTCGCTCGAAGGGGCACCGGCGAAGATCGGCCCCGGCTAGTCCCGAGACGATGCATGTAGCTGGGGATTCGCCGCACCCGCGACATCGCCGAAGCGGGTCAGCTCGCACGTCTCCTTGACGGCCATCAGCTCCGCATGGCGTGCCTCGTCGACGAAGGCGACGATCCTCGCGATCGAGCTCTCCCCGTCGACGAAGCGCCACGGGAAGCAGCCCACGCTGACCCGTTGGTCGAGCAGTAGGTCGATGTCCCCCCCGAGACACTCCGCATGGATGACGCCGTGGTTGAACAGCTCGAGGTGCATCAACTGATACTTCGAGTCGTCGAACCGCTCGGCGAGCGGGATCCCGTACTTGGCCCGGAAGTGGGCATCGGCCTCCTTCGCCTGCCGCGGCATCCAGTCACGGATGATCGTGTTCATCGGATGATCGGCGCTGCCGCAGTCGACGCCGATCCAGCGGATCTTCTTCGCTCGACACCACTCCGCGAACTCGCGGTCGGGACCGGGGTGTTTGACCATGTAGCGGACCTCGTCCGCCGTCGGCTGGTCCCAACCGAAGTGGTGGTACCCGGTGTGGATGATCAGGATGTCGCCGTCGTGGACGGTCACCCGCTCCTCGATCATCGCCGGGGTGTAGATATCGTAGTCGCCACAGGCGTTCGACAGGTCGACGACGACAGCGTCATGGACGAGGAAGTCGAAGTCCAGCTGGGCGATGTCCTTGCCCGGGGTGAAGAAGTGGATCTCCCCGTCGAGGTGGGTCCCCACGTGGTTGGAGTGTGTGAGCAGCTGCCCGTTGGCACCGTTCGGCGCGAGGCGCTTGAAGTACTTCACCTGTAGCGGCTCGTAGGTCGGCCACGGGGGCGTCGCGATCCCCAGGGGGATCGTCAGATCGATACAGCGCATGGATCCTCCTTACCTTGCGTCGTCTTCCCCCTCAAGGGTCTCGGCGAGTGCCCGCGCGGCGTCCCGGAAGCAGGCGAGCGGAGGCGTCACCAGCCCCGCGCCGACCATCCCGATCCCCGGAAGCCTGTGCGCGATGCCGGTGTTGATCGCGGGAACGATCCCGGTCTCGACGACGCGCAGCACGTCGATCCCCGTCGGGGTCCCGCGGAAGCTGAGGGAGGGAATCTGGTAGACCGGGCTCTCGGCGAGCGTGATCCGCCGCATGCGCTCGGTCGTCTCCACGGCGAGGGCGGGAGAGCCGCCGACGAACTGCACGATCGCCGGCGCCGTCGCCATCGCGAAGCCGCCGTAGCCCGCGGTCTCCGTGATCGCGGAGTCGCCGATGTCGGGTGCCGCATCGTCCGGGCCGTAGCCGGGGAGGTAGAGGCCGTCGACGCGAGGCGCGGGGGCGGTGAACCAGCGATCGCCGGTCCCCGAGAGGCGAATGCCGAACTCGGTCCCGTTCCGCGCCATCACCGTGACGAGCGAGCTGCCCGACTGCTCTGCGGCGGCATCGAGGGCACACTTCCCCGCGGGCATCGTGAGATTGAGGAAGAAGTGGTCGTTCGCGTGGAGGAAGGCGAGCACCTCGGCGATGCGCTCGCGGTCCGCGTTCGCGCGCACGAGCGCAGGCGCCAACTCGCGGATGAGAAGGGAGGTCCCGGCGCGGTTCCGGTTGTGGCCCTCGTCGCCCATCTGCAGCGCCTGGGCGAGGAGGGTGCGAAGATCCACGGGACCGTGAAGTTCGATCGCCCGCGCGAGCGCCGGCGCGAGACGGTCGCGCATCCATCGCAGTCGTTCGTAGACCTCGTCGCCGAAGGCCCCGTACCGCAGAACCGCGCCCAGACCCTCGTTCAGTGTGCAGTACGCGCGGTTGCCGTGCGCCGCGTTCTCCACGACCCACATCTTGGCAAACTTTCAGCACT
>CP070725.1:466120-470972 GCA_020350845.1 Candidatus Bipolaricaulota bacterium | reverse complement strand
TTGAGTTTCGCGCGGTAGCGGCTCGAGATGTGAAAGGCGATCAACTTCCTGCTCACCTCGGCCTCGCGCGCCACGGCGACGGCCTCGGCGAGCGTCGCGTGCTTGTACTCCTTGCGATCCTGCTCGTCGAGGAAGGTTGCATCATGACAGAGGACCTCCGTCCCGCGAATGAGATCGGGCTTGATCGCCACGGAGTCCCCGCCGTACGAGAACAGCCGCTGGTCGTAGGACTCGGTGACCGCCTCCCGCCCGCGCGACTGGGCGATCTCCGCGATCTTCGTCTGCGAAGCCCCGACGAGCTCGCTTCGCAGGCGGTGGCGCACTTCGACGATCGAGTAGCCGAGCGACGGTTCGTTGTGTACGTGGACCGTGGGGAACGCCTCGATGTACCGCGGGAGTTGCCCGCCGAGGAGTTCCACACGATCTCCGGAGGCGAGCGGCACCCATTCGAGGTCGTAGCTCAGACGGCGGTTCGTGCGCTCGAGAAAGCCGATCATCTCCGACACGAGATAGTTCCCTTTCGGGTAGTACACCGTGAGTTCCTTCTCGCGATCGCCCATGGCGTTGTTGCGGATGTTCACCAGCCCCACCAGCCCGGCGATGTGATCGGCGTGGCCGTGGGAGAGAAAGACGCGGCGGATCGCGAACGCCTTGTTCCCGAGAACGGTGCTCGCCCCCTCTCCGGCGTCGAACAGGATCCGATCGGCGTTGTAGTAGAGCCAGCTGGAGTACAGCGCCTTGGAGTACATCAGGATCTTCATGGTCGTCCTCACCCGTCGATCGCCACGGGGACCCACGGATCCTCGCGAAGCTTCGACGTCAACATCGATTCCGGAGTGGGCGCATTATACGGGCCGCTTCGCCCACGCGAAACCGAGGCCTCGGCCCGTCGGTGCCGGGGATTGCCGCACCCTGGACGGGGCCCTAGAATGGCGCCCGCACGTGGAGGGCCGTCATGCTCGACATCCGAACGCTACGAGAGGACCCCGAGGGAGTCGCGGATCGACTGCGGACGCGAGATCCGGAGGTCGATCTGACGACGCTCCTGGAACTCGACGACGAACGTCTCGCGCTGCTGCGCGAAGTCGAAGCGCTCAAGGCGCGACGCAACGAGGGTTCGCAGGAGGTGGGGGAACGCAAGAAGCGCGGGGAGGACGCGAGCGACCTCCTCGCCGAGATGGGGGATCTCTCGACCGCGATCGGGGATCTCGAGAAGCGGCTACGGGAGGCGACGGAGCGTCTTGGCGAGTGGCTCGCGGAGCTCCCCAATGTTCCCCATGCGAGCGTCCCCTCGGGAGGGAAGGACGAGGGCGTCGTCCTGCGCACGGAGGGCGATCGGCCGGGGGACGAGCCGTGGAGGAAGAACCACCTCCAGATCGGAAGCGACAGGGGGCTTCTCGACTTTGCGAGAGGAGCGCAGATTGCCGGCGCGAGGTTCCCGATGTACGTCGGGCTCGGAGCGCGGCTCGAGATGGCACTCATCCAGTTCATGTTCGCCCACCACGTGGAGCGCGGGTACACGCCGGTGTGGCCGCCCTTCGTGGCCAGCCGGGAGAGCCTCTTCGTCGCGTCACAGCTTCCCAAGTTCGCCGACGATGTCTACCAGATGGAGCGCGACGAGCTCTATCTCAATCCGACCGCGGAGAGCCTTCTCGTGAACCTCCATCGCGGCGAGATTCTCGACGGCGACGATCTCCCGCTGCGGTACGTGGCGTACACTCCGTGCTTTCGCAGGGAGGCGGGAAGCTACGGAGAAGAGGAGCGCGGGCTGATCCGCGTCCACCAGTTCAACAAGGTCGAGCTGTTCGCCTACACCACGCCCGACGACTCCTACGACTGCCTCGAGCGACTCATCGCAGATGCCGAGTCCGTCCTTCAGGCGCTCGGGATGCACTACCGCGTCGTCCTCCTCGCGTCGGCCGATCTCGCTCAACAGGCGGCGAAGACGATCGACCTCGAAGTCTTCCTCCCGGGGCAGGGGCGCTACTACGAGGTCTCCTCGTGCAGCAACTGTGAAGCGTTCCAGGCGCGGCGGGGGTCGATCCGCTATCGCCCGCGCCCCAAGGAGAAGCCGGCATTCGTGCATACCCTCAACGCCTCCGGCCTCGCGACGTCGCGGTTGGTCGCCGCCCTGCTCGAGAACAACCAGCAGGAGGACGGGTCGATCCTGCTGCCCGAGGTGCTCCGTCCGCTGCTGGGAGTCGACGTCCTGTGAGCGACGTCTCGATCGAGACCCGCGAACTCGGCAAGCGCTTTCGCTCGAGGACGGGGGACGTGCATGCAGTCGATGGCGTCTCCTTCTCCGTCCGTCCCGGCGAGATCTTCGGCCTTCTCGGGCCGAACGGGGCGGGGAAGACGACGACGCTGCGCATGCTGGCGACGATCCTCACCCCCTCTTCCGGGTCGGCATCGGTCGTCGGCCACGACATCCGGACCGCACCGGCCAAGGTGCGCGCGGTGATCGGCTTCGTGGCGACGGAGACGGGGCTCTACGACCGCTTCACCGCGCGCGAGACGCTGCGCTTCTTCGGGCGCATCGTCAGGCTTCCCGAGGCCGAGCTGGAGCGGCGTGCGAACGAGGCGTTCGAGCTCCTGCAGATGGCCCCGATCGTTGACCGGCGCGTGGGGACGTTCTCCACCGGCGAGAAGCAGAAGCTCTCGCTCGCACGAAGCATCATCCACGACCCGCCGGTCTTGATCCTCGACGAGCCGACCTACGGCCTCGACGTCATGGCCGCCCGCGCGGTGACCGACACCGTCCGCCTACTCCGCGAGCAGGGGCGGACGATCCTCCTCTCGACGCACATCATGCGGGTCGCGGAGAAGCTCTGCGACCGCATCGGGATCCTCCACCGCGGGCGGCTGCTCTCGGTGGGAACACTCGCCGAGCTCGAGGGGCGCTACGGTTCTCGCGATCTCGAGGAGATCTTCTTCGCCGCCGTCGGCTCGCGGCCCGACGCGGCGCCGGCGCTGTGATGTCCGTTACCGACACCTCGACGGTGGCCGTCTATACTGGACGGTAAGCCATCTTCGGCCCGAACGGGCGTCTCCTGCGCGGCGACTGCGCATGCCCCGACGTGCCGCAGAGGGCGCCGACGGGAATGTCGCAGTAAGGAGGTTTCAGTCATGGCCAGGAGACTCGTGTGCCTGGGAGTGGCCACACTGCTGATCACTGCCGGGCTGATGATGGGGGGGTCTGCTGGCGACGGGTACTTGTGGTGGGGCGCTCGAGGATCGATCTACATCTATGGTGACGGGGCGTTCACTCCCGAGAACGGCGTCGTATCCGGGTGTGGCACGCGTGACAACCCGTACATCATCGAGGGGTGGAAGATCGTCCCCGATCGCGCGGGATTCGGGATCTTCATCGACCATACCTCGCGCTACTTCGTCATCAGAAACTGCATCATCGACAGTGCGCGCGGTGCGGCGATCCAGTTCAACTCGGTGACGCACGGTCGCATCGAAGGCTGTCAGCTGCTCCGCAGCGAGACCGGGATTCTTTTCGAGAACGCGCACAACAACGCGATCGTCGGCAATCTCATCGCGGAGAACCGATACGGGGTGCGCATGCTTGCCGCCTCCCGCGAGAACACGGTCGTCGACAACAGCTTCATCTGGAACGGCCTTGCGGGCTACGATCCGGAGCGACGCACGCTGTGGTACTGCGGGACGCGGGGCAACTTCTGGAGCGACTACGAGGGCTGCGACTTCGATTGTGACGGGATCGGAGACCGGCCGTACTCGTGCCTCGGAGATCCCTATCCGTTGATGTCGTCGCCGATGGGCGACGCGCTCCCGTTCTGCTACCACGATGCCGGCCACTGCCTGACGAGCACCAAGGTGTGCGACACCGGGGAGTGGCAGGACGTGGATTGCGACGGGGTGCCCGATCTCTGTCTCCCGCCGAGCGGCTGTCTGCCGCCGGGGCCGTGCATCCCGCCCGCCGGAGGCTGCCTGCCGGCCGATCCCTGTGAGCCGGTCGACCCGTGCGCGCCGGCGGATCCCTGTGCGCCGGCCGACCCGTGCGCACCGGCGGATCCCTGTGCACCGACGGACCCCTGTGCGCCGGCCGACCCCTGCGCGCAGGTCGGCTCGCTCGGAGAGCTTCCCGCGGATGCCGTGATCGTGAGTCTTGCCACGCCGATCACGCTCTACGCGCAGGACGCGAGCGGCGTCGCGTGCATCTACTTCGCGATCGACGGCGGAGAGTGGGTCCCCTACAACGGACCGTTCACCCTGTCGGGCGCGAGCGGGCCGCGGACCGTCTCCTACTACGCGATGGACAACCTCGGGCATTCCTCTCCCGTGCAGAGCTTCACCGTCATCCTCGATGCCTGCCCTCCCGATGCGCTCCACCAGATCGGAGAGCCGCGGGTGACGAACGAGAACGGGGTCTGGATCCCCGTTCCTGCGCCTTGCGAGGACGGCGCCGAAGATGCGATGGACACGGACGCAGGTGCCGCTTCCGCGGCACCTGCGGACGCCGTCCCGAGCTCGCCCTCCGCGCCCGAGCCGACCGTCGAGCCTCAGCCTGCGATCCTCCCCGAGGAGCCGATCGTCGAGCCCGTTCAGACGCCTTCCTCGGATCCTGAACCGGGATCGTCGCAGACTCCCTCCGAAGACACCCCCGAGTAGCGCGTTCCCCTCCCGCTTCCGTCGTCCTCCGCGACGGCTTCCGATTGTCCCACCATAGCCTCGTCGCGTTCCCGGCCGCTACAATTCCGGACGGAATGCTGACCAACGTTCGACTGCTGTTCTTCAAGGAGCTTCTCGGCGCGGTTCGCGATCGGCGGACGGTACTCCTGACGGTCATCTTCCCGCTCGTCTTCTATCCCCTCGTGCTCTCCGT
>CP070725.1:461231-466020 GCA_020350845.1 Candidatus Bipolaricaulota bacterium | reverse complement strand
TACAAGGGGATGCTCCTCGAGGGCCTCGTCAAGGTCTTCACCGGCGGTGGGACCGCCGAGCTGCGGACGTCGCAGATCGAGGGCGACGACATCAGCCTCGAAGACACCCGAGCGGACGTGGTGCGCGGCCGACGCGTGAGCATTGGGCCGGGTTGCGAGATCGAGCGGGTCGAGTACTCGGAGTGTCTCGAGATCCATCCCGACGCCGAGGTCGGGGAGCAGACGAAGACCTAGCTCACGGCTCGCGCCGCGGCCGACGGCCGGCGATGTGGATCGCCCGTCCGAGGGCGTTCTCCGCGGCTTCCTTGAGCCCCTCGGGAAGCGTCGGATGGACCTGCACTGCATCGGCGAGCTGGTGGACGGTCAGTTCTCCGTGGAGTCCGAGCGCCCCGATCCCGATCAGATCCGCGGCGTGCGCGCCGACGACCTGAACGCCGAGCAGCCTTCCCGAGTCGTGGTCGGCGACGACCTGGAAGAGGCCCTCGCTCTCGTCCATCGCCTGCGCCCTGCCGAGGGCGGCATAGGGGAAGCGTCCGACGTCCACCGTGAGGCCGCGCTCGCGGGCAGAACGCTCTGAGAGACCGACGCAGGCTACTTCAGGATCGGTAAACACCGCCTGGGGGACGGCCTCGTAGTCCACTGCGAAGGATTCCCCGTGGAGCCCCGCGGCGACCGCGAGGGCATCGGCCGACGCCTTGTGAGCGAGCATCGGCCCGGCGATGACGTCACCGATCGCGTACAGCCCCGGCACGGAGGTCGCGAAGCCCTCATCCACAGTGACCCTTCCTGCCTCGTCGCAGGCGACGGAGAGTTCCTCGAGGCCGAGCTCCCTCGTTCGCGCGCGTCGCCCGACGGCGACGAGCATTCGATCCGCTTCGAGCTCGACCCCCGATGCCGTGGTGAGGACCCCGGCCCCTCCTGTAGGCGCGAACGATGCTGCGGCGTCTCCGAGTCGAACGGTGATCCCCCGCTGCGCGAGGCCCCTCCCCAGGGTGGAGAGGATCCGAGGATCGAGATCCATCGTCGGCAGGAGGCGATCGGCGAGCTCGACGACCGTCACCTCGCTCCCCAGGCGACGGTAGAGGAGCGCCATCTCGAGTCCGACGACGCCCGCGCCGATGACCAGGAACCTCTCCGGAATCTCGGTGAGGGCGAGGGCATCGTCCGAGGACCACACCGTCTCCCCGTCGAACGGCATCGACGGAATCTCGATCGCAGCGGAGCCGCTGGCGAGGACGATCCGCTCGGCCTTCACCCGCTCCCCGTCGTCGAGAAGCAGTCCCCCGTCCGTCGCCAGACGAGCGGTCGAACGAACGACCGCGACGCCGGCGCCGTCGAGGAGGGTGCCGACGCCGTCGCGGAGGACGGTTACGACGTCCGTGGTCCACGATCGAAGCTCGGCGACGTTGACCTCGGGCGCGGCGAAGCGGATCCCCATCGCTGCTCCGGAGAGCGCGGCCTCGATCCGCTCCGTCGCGTGGAACAGCGCCTTCGTCGGGATGCACCCCCAGTTGAGGCAGGTCCCCCCGATCTCGTCGCGCTCGATGAGGACGACCTCCGAGCCGAGCTGCCGCAAACGGAGTGCCGCGGTGTACCCCGCGGGTCCTGCGCCGACGATCGCGACCTGGGTCTCCATGGCACCGTCCTTCCGGATGACACCCTATCGCCTCGGTTCGTCGGCTTCAAACCCACGTTCCGCCCCGCGGATCATCTCCCCTTGGAGTGCATGTGTTTGGGATCGTTGCCAACGTGAACCGGATGGTGTATAGTGTTTTCTACCCGTTTACGGTGGATGTGTTCTCCGGGCCGGGGAGACCACGCGAGGAGGCGACAGGGGGCGGCTGGCCGCGACGGACTGCCGACCCGCTGACCGATGGCGGCGCGCAAAGGATGGGCCCTCACCGCGGTGCTGCTCATGACCGTCGCGGTCTGTGTCGTGACCCTTCCGCGCTTGCTTCCTGCGGGTGGCGGCGGCAGCTACCAGACTTCGGCCGATGTCCTCGACGTCTCGTGGTCGATCGCGCGCATCGAGGCACCGGTCGCCTGGGAGAAGACCGAAGGCTCGCGGCGCGTCATCGTCGCCGTGATCGACAGCGGGATCGATGTCGGCGCCCCGCTTCTCGCCGGCGCGCTGTGGACGAATCCGGGCGAGATCGCGGGCAACGGGATCGACGACGACGGCAACGGATACGTCGACGACATCCACGGCTGGGACTTCCGCGACAACGACAGCAGCTCCGCCGTGGGGAGCGCGCTTCACTGGCACGGGACGTTCGTCGCCGGAATCATCGCCGCGCAGCGTGGGGCCGAGCGGATCGCCGGCGTCGCCCCCGGGGTGCGCCTGATGGACCTGCGCTTCCTCGACTCGCGCAATCTCTTCTATGGTCGCGACTGGGATCGGTTCGCAGAGGCGATCGACTACGCGGTCGACAACGGTGCGCAGATCATCAACCTCAGCGTCTACGCCAACGGACGCCCGCCGGAGGTCCTCGAGCGTGCGCTCGAGCGCGCCGCCGAACGCGGCGTCCTCGTCGTCGGGATCGCGGGCAACGGGGGATCGGCCGAGCTCTGCTTCCCAGGCTGCTACGACTCCGTCCTTGCGATCTCCGCGACGGATCAGGACGACGAACTCGCGTCGTTCAGCAACTACGGCTGCGGGATCGACGCCGCCGCGCCGGGGGACGAAATCGTCTCGATCGACATCAAGGGCGGCGCCCGGCAGGCCTCGGGAACGTCGTTCGCCGCGCCCCACGTGAGTGGCACCTTGGCGCTGATCCTCTCCGCCCGGCCCGAGCTCGATCGGCAGGAGGCGATCGCGATCCTCCGAGGGAGCTGCCAGGACCTCGGGAATGCCGGCCCCGATTCGCGCTTCGGCGCGGGGCTGATCCAGGCCGACGACGCCGTCGGCGACCTGTAGGCTTCGCTCCTCTTCCTGTCGAGTCTACGGACTCTCTCCTTCGTGCGCTTCGTGTCCTCGCTTCGCTCTTCTCCGTTCTTCTTGAGCGGGCATTGCCTGTGCGCAGGACGACACCGATACTCGTCCCGTCCCATGAGCGAGCGATTCCTTCACGGCTGCCATCTGTCGATCGCAGGGGGGATCGAGCGCGCGATCGACGAGGCGGAGCGCCTCGGGATCTCCGCGCTGCAGATCTTCACCCACTCGCCGTCGGTGTGGGCGATGGCGCCGCTATCCGAGGAGACGGCGACGTCGTTCCGCGAGCGGAGAGCGGCGGCGGGGATCGGGTACCTCGTCGTCCACACGCCGTACCTCCTCAACCTCGCGACGCCCGACGACGCGCTGTGGGAACGATCGACCGCCGCCTTCGTCGCCGAGATCGATCGTGCCGCGAGCCTCGGCGCCGACGCCGTCGTCACCCATCTCGGGGCCCATCGCGGCGCGGGCGTGAAGGCGGGGATCCGCCGCATCGTCGCCGCGCTGGAGGTAGCGCATCGGGAGGCCTCGTTCCCCGCCAGTTCGTTCGAGCTGCTGCTGGAGAACACCGCCGGGGCGGGGACGACGATGGGCCGCACGTTCGACGAGCTGGCGGCGATCCTCGGCGCGTCCGAGGACGGCCGGATGGGCCTCTGCCTCGACAGCTGCCACGCCCATGCCGGGGGCTACGACCTGCGCACGCGAGCAGCGCTCGAGGCGACGCTGTCGCAGATCGACGAGGCCGTGGGACTCGGCCGTCTGCGAATGATCCATCTCAACGATGCCAAGCATCCCCTCGGCTCGCGGCGGGATCGCCACGAACACATCGGGCAGGGGGAGATCGGAGACGACGGCTTCGCCGCGCTCATCAACCATCCGCGGTTGCGTGCGCTGCCGTTCGTCCTCGAGACGCCGAAGGATCTGGAGGACGGCCGCGAGGCCGATCCGCTCAACCTGGCGACGATCCGCCGGTTGCGGAGGAAGGCGACGAGCCTATGAGAGTGAAGATCCTCGACGAGCGATTCCGCAGAGATCCCAAGCACTACGTCCTTCAGACCGGGCTGGCGTTCGCCGTGGTCGCGGCGATCATCGCCGTGTTCGGCACACTCACCCACGGCGCGGTCGTCGCCGCGCTCGGGGCGAGCGCGTTCATCGCGTTCGCCATGCCCAAGCACGACACCGCCCAGCCGCGCCGGCTTCTCGGAGGACATGCCGTATGCATGGCCGTCGGACTGCTCTGCTCGATCCCCTTCCGCACAGGAGTCCTGGCCGAGAGTACCGTCGCCGTCGGGGCGATCGCCGCCGCGGCGGTGGCGATCTCCATGTTCATCATGGTCATCACCAACACCGAGCATCCTCCTGCCGCGGGGAATGCCCTCGCCTTCGCCATCGGCGTGGTGACGCTCGACCACATCCTGTTCACCGCCGGCGCCGTCGTCTTCCTCTCCGTCGCCCATCGGCTGCTGCGGAGCTGGCTGCGGGATCTCGCCTAGGACGAGGGAGTAGGTCGTGGGAAGTGGGCAGTAGGCTGCGGTGACAGACGCTCGCGGCCCGCGGAGCACGTAGGCCGTAAGAAGTAGGCACTGCACGTGTGCGAGAAGTGCGTTCCTACTCTCTACGGCCGACTTCCCGCATTCCATCTCCGACCGCGCACTGCCTGCTGTTCCTACTAACTACCCCCTACAGCCTACCTCCCTCGTGCCGCCGGCACGGCTGCCTACGGATACCAGGTAATCAGCGCTTCGAAGTCCCTCCAGAAGACCGCGTCCCCAACCGGGGAGAGCGCCAGGTAGAGGCGCAAGGCGTCCGTCTCCGTGACGCTCGAACCGACGTAGCGCAGCACGAGCTCCACCGTGC
>CP070725.1:456134-461131 GCA_020350845.1 Candidatus Bipolaricaulota bacterium | reverse complement strand
GGGACTGGTGCCCCGCCTACGATCTCGCAAGCATGGCCGGCGACATGATCGCGAGACTCAGGGCACGACACGAACGCGGAGAGCTCGCGCAGGAAAGCCTGTCAGCGGGAACCTAGCGAAAGCTGCGCGGGACGGCGCACTACTCGACGAGCATCAGGCGCGCGACCTCGGCGCCGTCGCCGCGCCGCGGCCCGAGCCGAACCACTCGCGTATAGCCACCGGGCCGGTCGCCGAAGCGCGGGCCGATCTCGCCGAACAGCTTGTCGATCGCCCGCTTGTCCTGGATCCGGGAGAAGGCGATGCGGCGAGCGTGGCCGTCGCCGCGCCGCGCGAGGGTGATCAGCCGCTCGGCGTAGCGCTGACCGGCCTTGGCGCGCGTGTACGTCGTATCGACATGCTCGTGAAGGATGAGCGCCTTCGCCAGATTGGCGAGCACGCTGTCACGGTGCTTGCGTTCCATCCCCAGCTTCACGGTCTTACGTCGATGGCGCATCACGCAACTCCTCTTCGCTCTTCAGGTCGAATCCCAGTTCCCGCAGCCGCTCCTCGACCTTGGTCAGTGTCTTGGAGCCGAAGCCGTGGATGTCGAGAAGCTCCTCGTGGGGGCAATCCAGGAGATCCCCGAGGGTGAAGATTTCCGCCTCCTTGAGAAGATTGCACGCACGAGGATCGAAGTTCAGGTCGGCCAGCGTCTCCGCGCGGAGGGAGTCCTCGACCTCCTCACCCTCATCGACGGCGAGACCGAACGGATGGGCGGCGAAGTCCTCGAACAGATCGAGGTGCCGCTGCAGGATGCGCACCGACTCGGAGAGCGCTTCTTCGGGCTTGATGCCCCCGTCGGTCTCGAGCTCGAGCGTGAGCGACTCGTACCCCGTGCGCCCCCCGACACGAGTCTCGGACACGGTGTAGTCCACCTTGCGCACCGGGGAGAAGTCCGAATCGATGGGGATCACGGCGAGCGGCGCGTTCTCCAGCTTGTTCATCTCCGCGGGGCGGTAGCCGTATCCCGCGCTCACTTCGAGCTCGACGCTCAGGGCACCCTTGGCATTCAGCGTCGCGATGTGCAGATCGGGGTTGATCACCTCGACCCCCGGCTCGAGGTCGATGTCCCCCGCAGTGACCTCGCCGGCGCCCCGCTTCTCGATCGTGAGGCGCTTCAGTTCGTCGCCGTGGACCCGCAGCGCCAGTCCCTTGAGGTTGAGGATGATCTCGAGAACGTCCTCCTTGATGCCCTCGATCGTGTCATACTCGTGGTACTTGCCGGCGAAGTTCACGCGGACGACAGCCGCGCCGGGAATCGATGACAGCAGAATGCGTCGCAGGCTGTTGCCCAAAGTCGTGGCGAAGCCGCGCTCCAGGGGGGAGATCACGATCTTGCCGTAGGTGCCGGTCAGCTCCTCGACAGCGACCCGCTCGGGGAATACCAGGCCGTCCACGTGCGCCTCCTAGCGTGAGTAGTACTCGACGATGAGGTTCGTCGCGACGTTGTGCACAACCTCGTCCGGCCTCGGCTGTGCCAGCAACTGGAGCTTCATCGCATCCGCGCTTCGCTCCAGCCAGGTGGGGATCTCTCGGTCCGCGTTCGCCTCGAGGACCGCCTGCACCTTGCTCCGTCGCCCTTCCTTGACGCTGATCGTGTCGCCCTCGCGCAGGAGGATCGACGGCCTGTCGGTCGAGCGCCCGTTGAGCTCGAAGTGGCCGTGCACGATCAACTGCCGCGCCTGATCGCGAGAGGACGCGAATCCGCCGCGGTATAGCGTGTTGTCCAGGCGACGCTCGAGGAGCGTGAGCAAGGCCTCGCCGGTCACGCCCTTGCGTCGCTTGGCGGCCTCCACGTAGCGCCGGAACTGACGCTCGCGGACGCGGTACATCCTTCGCACCTTCTGCTTCTCACGCAGGTGGATGTAGTACTGGCTTCGCCGCGGTCGACGCCGCCGACTGCGCTCTCCAGGAGGGTTGTTGCGCCGGTTGATGGGGCAGCTCCGTGAGTAGCAGCGCTCCCCTTTGATGAACAGCTTCTCGCCCTCGCGGCGACACTGTCTACACTTCGGCCCGGTGTCTCGTCCCATCATCGTCTCCTGTTGCCGCTGTGGGACACCGGCGTCACGTTACGGATTTCTTCGACGCGAATGCCCGACCCTTTGATCGTCTGCACGACGGATTGCCGCCCCGAGCCGGTGCCCTTCACGGTCACCTGGACCGAGCGGATGCCGAAGTCCTTCATCTCTCGGACGAGCGCTTCGGCCGCGATCTGCGCCGCGTACGGCGTGCCCTTTCGCGAGCCCTTGTAGCCGACGACCCCCGGGCTCTTCCAGCAGATCGGATTCCCGCCGATCTCGGTGAGCGTGATGATCGTGTTGTTGAAGGTCGCGTGAATGTGAACCCTCGCGCGTTCCAGCTTGATGTTCTTCGCCATCCCTACCTCTTCTTGCCCGCCTTCGCGGGGCGAGGACCTTTCCAGGTGCGCGCGTTCGAGCGCGTCCGTTGCCCTCGGACGGGCAAGCGCCGCTTGTGCCGGATGCCACGGTACGCGTTGATGTCCTTCAAGCGCTGGATGCTCCCGAAGACGCGGCGTCGCAGATCGCCTTCGACCTCGAGCTGCTCCACCTCACGGCGCAGTGACGCGACCTCCTTCTCCGTCAGGTCCTTCACGCGAACATCGGGAGAGATACCGGTCTGCTCGATGATCGCCGTCGCCCGAGAGCGTCCGATCCCGTGAATGTAGGTCAGGCCGATCTCGATCCGCTTCTCGTTCGGCAGGTTGACTCCGGCAATTCGAGCCATGCACCGACCTCCTAGCCTTGGCGCTGCTTATGCCGCGGGTTCCGGCACACGATCATGACCCGCCCGGATCGGCGGATGATCTTGCACTTCGCACACATCTTCTTGACTGAGCTTCGTACCTTCATGGCACCTCACCTCGCACGCGCCCGAGACGCTACGTCTCGCGATAGACGATGCGCCCCTTCGTCAGGTCATACGGCGAGAACTCCACCACGACACGATCCCCTGTCAGGATCCGGATGTAGTGCTTGCGGATCCTCCCGGAGATGTGGCAGAGAACGACATGCCCGTTGTTCAAGCGAACGCGGAACATCGAACTGGGCAGGCACTCGATCACCTCGCCGCGCAGCCGGATCACATCCGACTTCTTCTGGGGGCGATTCCCTGTCTTCGCCACTGCGGTGCTTAGGCACCTCCTTGCGTGAGCACGTCCACACCCTCTTCGGTCAGCGCGATCGTGTGCTCAAAATGCGCTGCCAACCCACCGGTTCCCGTGACCACGGTCCACTGATCGTCCAAGACGCGGGTCGGCTCGTCGTCGACCTTCACCATCGGCTCGATGGCGAGCACCATGCCCGCCGCAAGCCGAGGTCCACATCCGGGAGGCCCATTGTTCGGGATCTGCGGGTCTTCGTGTAACGCTCTCCCAATCCCGTGTCCGACGTACTCCTTGACAACGAACAGCCCTTCGCCTTCGACGAAGGAGCCGATCGCGTGAGAGATGTCCGACACGCGGTTTCCGATTGTAGCGACTCGAATCGCGCACCACAAGCTCTTCTCCGTCGACTCCATGAGATGTCTCGCCGACTCGCTCACCTCTCCCACGGGGACGGTCACCGCCATGTCCACATGGAGGCCGCCACGGAGGAGCCCGACATCGATCGACAGCAGGTCCCCGTCCCGGAGGCGGCGAGAGGCGCTCGGGATCCCGTGCACGACCTCTTCGTTGAGCGACGTACAGACCGCTGCGGGGTAGCCCTGATAGCCCTTGAACGACGGCTCTGCGCCGCCGTCACGGATGAGGGATTCCGCAAGAGCATCGAGCACGGCGGTGTTCTCCCCGGGACGGATGGCGGCGACCACCTTCGCGACAACCGCGGCCAGCAGTCGTCCGTTCTCGCGCTGCACGTCCAGCTCCTCGGGGGTCTTGACGGGAATCATTGCGTCAGCTCGCGGAGCACGGCGGCATGCACCTCGTCGCTCGGCCGAGAGCCATCGATGTCGGCGAGGAGCCTACGCTCGCGGTAGAAGCTCACAAGCGGCGCGGTCTGCTCGGTGTAGACATCGAACCTGTGCTCGATGACCTCCTGCCGGTCGTCGTCACGCTGGCTCAGGGTTCCGCCGCAAGAAGGACACGATGCGGACTCATCCAGTCCTTCGGAGGCGAGATTGCGGATCGCGCCGCAGTCGCTACAGACGCGGCGTGCGGTCAGTCGACGGATGACCTCCCCTCGCTCGAGCATGATGTTGAGGACGACGTCGATCGACGCCACGCCTTCGAGTGCCTCGGCCTGGGCCACGGTTCTCGGGAAGCCGTCAAGGATGAACCCCTCGGCGCCCTCGATCCGGGAAGCGATCATCTCGATGATCAGCGCATCGGGGACGAGCTCGCCACGATCCATGTACGACTGGGCGCGAATCCCCAGGGGAGACTGCCTCCCGACCTCGGCGCGAAGGATGTCCCCCGACGAGAGATGAGGAAGCCCGAGCTCCGATGCGAGGCGCTTCGCCTGCGTTCCCTTGCCTGCCCCAGGAGGCCCGAGGAGAACGATTCGCGTCTTCGCCGCGCCGCCCATCAGCCCCTGCGGCCGAGCAGGCCGCCAGCCTTGGTCAGGCTCTCGTAGTGGCGCATGACGAGGTGCGCCTCAATCTGCATCAGCGTATCCATGCCGACACCGACGACGATCAGCAACGACGTTCCGCCGATGATGAATGCCCCACGCATGCCGCTGATCGCCGAGAAGACGTACGGCAGTGCAGCGACCGACGCGAGGAAGACCGCCCCGATGAGGAGGATACGGTTGAGCACGGAACTGATGTAATCCGCCGTCGGTCGCCCCGGGCGAACGCCGGGGATGAAGCCACCGGACTCGCGGACGTTCTTCGCGACGTCGGTCGGATCGAACACGATCGAGCTGTAGAAGTACGTGAAGAAGAAGATCAGCAAGACGTAGAGGAGCACGTAGACGAGCCTTCCCGGGGCGAGGTACGCC
>CP070725.1:453118-456034 GCA_020350845.1 Candidatus Bipolaricaulota bacterium | reverse complement strand
CCTGCTCCGTTGTCGTCGGGGCGAAGCTGCAATGGCCGCCCTCGCAGGCGTGGGCGATGTACTCCCGCCCATTCCACGTGAGGAATGCCTGTCCGAGTCCTGTGCCCGGTGCGGCAACGGCGAGGGTCCCACCCGCGACGGAATCGCCGTGCGCGAGCGCGTGCAGATCCTCGGGCAGGAGGTGCGGCACCGCCGCGGCCAGTCCTTCGAGATCGTTCATCATCACGACCGTCGGGATCGACTGCCGATCGGAGATCTCTTCACGGTCTACGACCCACCCCAGATTCGTCAGCTCCGCCCGCCCCTCGTGCAACGGACCCGCGACGGCAAGCGCGGCGCACGCGATCGGTCCCCCGTGTGTTCCGCGAAACGCACCCAGAATGGACTCGAGCCCGTCATGCTCCCGGCTGGGATAGGCCTTTCGTGCAACGGGCGTCGCGATCGAGCCGTCCCGGTCGAAGAGCGCGACGACCGTCTTCGTGGCGCCGACATCCGCTGCAAGGATCCGTGCGTCCTGAGTGGCCATTCCTTCGCCCCCTGTCCTCCGACGCTCTGAATCATACGCCACAGCGCACCCCGCGATCCGGACCGTCGCCGCTTCAGGGAAGCGAGGTCTTCCCTACGACGATGCGCAGAGCTCGCGAGACGCCGACCGCTGGTGTCGGCGCGCGTGGAAGCGTATGGTCTTCGCGCAGATGGCGAATGTAATGCACATCACAGTCGATGCTCGCCGACGGCGGAACCCATCCGTCGCATTCGAGCCGCGCGACTTCCCGGAGCATCCCGGCTGCTACCTTCTCTGCGGCGCGGGCGATGAACTGCTCTACGTGGGGAAGGCGAAGAATCTGCGTCGACGTCTGTCGTCCTACTTCCGTCGCAGCGATCGGCCCCACCGAAAAGCGGAGATGATCGAGCGCGTCCGCGGGATCGAGCTCTTCCTCTGCCGCAACGAGCGCGAGGCGCTCGTCCTCGAGCGCAACCTCATCCGCCACTACCGTCCTCCGTACAACGGGAAGCTCTCACGGGAAGGCGAGGGGTACTACTACATCGCGCGAACCGACGAGCCGTTTCCGAGGTTCGTTCCCTACCGAAGGGAGCGAGTCAACTACGCCCTGGAGAACGTCCGCGGCCGTTACGCCAAGCTGTTCGGGCCGTTCATCGGGTGGAACCTCCGCAATCGGCTCCTCGACGTGCTGCGCATGCGGTTTCCCCTGCGGACGTGCCACGAGCTTCCCACCACGTCATGCGCCCGCGCCCAGACCAGAGGGTGTCATGCCCCGTGCGTAGGAGGGATCGACAGCGTCGCCTACCGTGCGCTCGTGAACGAGGCGGCGCGCCTCCTGCGGCGTCCGTCACGGGAGCTGCTCCGAAGGATGCGCCTCGAGATGATGGAGTCCGCGGCGCAGCAGGAGTACGACCGCGCTCGCGACCTGCGAGACCGCATCCGTGCACTGGAACACGCAGCGCGTCCCCAGGCGGTGGAGGTCGATCGGGCCGAGAACGTCGACGTGTTGTGGCTCGAAGGGGAGACGGTCACGCACCTCCTCGTGCGTGAGGGAAAAGCGATCGAGCTTCGTTCCTGCACCGCGTCCGATCTCCTCGACCGGCACGCTCGCTCCCCCGCTCGTATCGTCGGCAACGGAGAAGCCCGCGCGCGGTTCGCAGGTCACCTCGACATCCGTGTCCCGAGGGCCGCGCGCAGCCGATCGGGCGAACTCCTGGAGATCTGCCGCATCAACCATCTTCACCGGACCAGGGGCCCCGCGGCGCTGCTTGAGGAGGCGGGGTGATGACGGCGGAGCCGGAGCGTCGCGACACCTGCCCGTACTGTGGAGGGCCGACAACGGAGAATCCCGCGTCGCCTCATCCCTACTGCCCGACGTGCTTCCGCTATATCGTCCCCGACCCCGATCTGAGGGAGCACGAGAAGCCGCAGTCCGGAGGACCTCCTGCGACACCGTCCGCCCCCGTCGGAATCAAGGTCGTCTGCTCGCTGTGGACGGTCGGCTCCTTCGTGTCGATCGGGCTCGGAATCCTTCTTCTGCAGGCCGCCCTCCAGGTCGACTATCCTCTCTTCGTCGGTCTCGGCATCCTCCAGATCGCGGTCGGAGCTCTTCAGTTGGCGAGCGTCTACGGCTTGTGGCACCTCCGCCTCTGGGGATGGCGGACGGCGATCGTCCTCCTGTGGATCGGCCTCGTGTCGGCAGCGTTTATGCTGATGACGGGAGACATCGTTGCGCTACTGCCAATCGCCACGAGCGTCGCATTCCTCGTCTACTTCTACAGGAAGCGCGACCTCTACTCCTGACGCCGGGCGAGCCAGATCATCTCCGAGCTGCACTCCGCTAGCTCTCCTCCGAGGAAATCCCCGAACACCCCGTCGACGACAAGCCCGGCGCGCGCGAGCAGATGCTCCATCTCGTGCCGGAAGACGCAGTGGATGCGAATCGGGCCGGACTCCCACCGGTTCGCTACCCCGCCGTCCGCATCGAGCTCCTCCCAGATCGTCTCCTGGATGGCGGTCTGTGTGTGCGCCTCGTAGGACCAGGCCCGGGAGGTCCGAATCCGGCGGCCGGTGACCGGATGGACGAATCGTTCCGCATCGCTGAAGGCTCCTCCACCCTCCTTCACCAACCCGCCGAGCCAGTCGACCTCGGGATGATCCACGTGGATCACCAGGCGTCCCCCGGCGACGAGGTGCTTCACGCACGCGCTGAGGCACGATGCTTGATCCTCCGGCGTGAGGAGGTTCTGAAACGAGTGACCCGGAATGAGGATGACTCCGAAACGCTCCCGCAGCTCGAAAGACCTCATATCCCTCTGAACCCAACGGACGTTGGCGATGCCTCGCGCCTTCTTCTTCGCGACGCGAAGCATCTCGGGACAGACATCCAGGCCCACGACATGGACACCCTG
>CP070725.1:448563-453018 GCA_020350845.1 Candidatus Bipolaricaulota bacterium | reverse complement strand
AGAGGTCTCGGTGAGACCGTACCCCTCCATCATCCCAATCCCCATGCGGCGGAATCCGAGAGCGACCCGAGGCTCCAGCGGAGCGGACCCGGAGACGAAGAAGCGCAAGCGGCCTCCCGTGAGCTTGCGCCTGATTCCGCGACCGACGAGGCGCGGGGCCACCCGCCACAGGATGCGCAGTACGAAGGAGCTGCTGACCCGTTCCATCAGCTTCCCGTAGAGCGCGTGGTAGAGCTTCGGAACCCCGGTGAAGATGCTCACCCCGTGCTCCCGCATCAGCGACGCGAGCTTGCGGTAGTCACTGGTGTACATCGCGGTGCCGCCGCCGTAGAGCGGGAGGATGAGACACGTGACGAGTCCGAGAATGTGGTGCCACGGCGCGATCGACAGGAGGACATCGTCCGGCAAAATGGGTATGACCTTGGTCCCTTGGATGAGATCCGAGGCGATGTTGGCGTGAGTGAGTAGGACGCCCTTGGGACGTCCGGTCGTGCCCGACGTGTACGCGAGGAGCGCCACGTCCGAAGAGCCGATCTGGGGATCCGCGGGCGGCTCCACCGACAGCATGCTGGCGAAGGGTGTCGCCACCCGATCGTCAAGATCGATCGCCGTCCAGCCGTCACGCGGGAGCTTGGAGAGCAGATCGCTCGAGGCAAACACGGCCTTCGGTTCCGCGTGCGAAAGGACGGTGGCAAGCTCCTCTCGGGTGAGGGCGGGATCTAGCGGAACGATCCAGGCTCCCGCCTTGAAGGTTCCCAGAACTGTCGCGGCATAGCGAATGCGCGGCTGTGCGAGGATCGCGACCCGGCTGCCGCGTGCAACACCGACGGCCTGCAATCCTGCCGCAACTCGATCGCTCAGCGTGTCGAGGTCGCGGTAGGAGATGTCTGTCGGCTCACCGGGCACGTCCTTGGTGTTTCGTACGGCGATGTGGTCGGGATAGCGCTCTGCCGATGTGGCAAACAACGCATGAAGCGTGGGAATCGAGCTCACGGTCGAAGCCTCCCCTTGTCAAGGACTCGCGAGGACTGTAGCCGGCCGGCGACGTCGCGCCAAGCGGCTCACTCTGGGAGGTTGCGATCCGACGACTACGGCTCGATGACGAGGCTGTCGAGATCCCGCGGGTAGGTCGTCAGGAGTTCACTTCCCGTCTCCGTCACGAGAACCGTGTCGGAGTGGCGGAAGCCGGCGAAGCCGGGAACGTAGAGTCCGGGCTCCACCGTGAGCACCATTCCCGGTTCGATGACGGTGTCGTCGCCGACGTCGAGAAAAGGCGCTTCGTGCATCCCGTAGCCGATCCCGTGCCCGGTGTGGTGGCGCCACATCGCCATGAGATCGTGCTCCCGGAAGAACCCGAGAACCTCCGCATCGACCTCGGAACAACGTGCCCCGGGGCGAATCGCGTCGATCGCAAGCGACTGCACCTCGAGCATGAGCTCGAACAGGCGGCGCTGCTCCGCCGACGGCTCCCCGAGGATCATCGTCCGCTCGAGTTCACTCAGATAGCCGCCGACCTCCGCCGCGGCGCCGGTGACGAGGACGTCGCCCTCACGCATCACGGCGTTCGTCGTGAGCGCGTGAGGAATGGCAGATTGCGCCCCGATCTGCCCGCGAAAGCCGGCTCTCGCCGGGAGGGAGCCGAACCGCAGCGGACGATAGCTCGGACCGAGGGCGGCGACCATCTCGCGCGACGCCTCTTGCGAGGCGCGGAACGAGACCTCCGTCTCCATCGCTCCGGGCGTGGAGTGCTGCTGGAGGAGGCGATGGGCTCGGTCTCCCCAGCGGCACGACGCGCGGATGAGGGCGACTTCGTCGGCCGACTAGATCCACATCATCCGCTCGATGAGGTCGTGCACGAGGGTGACCTCCCCAGAGACGAGCTCGCCCAGTCGTGGACCGACGTACCCGTACCCGCCGCCGTAGCCGTCGCTGTCGGCTGCGATGCGTGCCGAGGAGAGCCCCCAGTCGGCGAGTAGGCTCGCGAGCTGATTCATCGGATGGACCCGCCCCGGATACTCGTCGTAGGTCGTCGTCTCATCGACGAACGCCTCGTCAGCGTGCTCGCGCTCGAGGAGCGGGACGAAGAGCGTCAGGAGGTCTGCCTCGACGCGGTAGATCGCCGCCAGAGGCCGCTCGGTGGCGAGAAACGCGAACCCCGTCAGGTAGAAGACCTGGGTGGAGGAGAACAAGCACAGCGCGTCGAGGGAGCGATCTGCGAGTGCGCTGCGGATCCTCGCCCGGCGCTGCGTGTACTCGTCCTCACGGAGACAAACGGTCATCGGTCCTCCTCTCTTCTCAAGGGATCAGGTCTCGGCGCTGTCGCGCTTCGTGAAGTAGAGGATGTCGGGATGCGGACGGTAGCCGAACTGCTCGAAGATCGTACGGGACGTCGCGTTCCAGTCTTCGATGTGACACGCGACGATGTGGATGTCGAGCGCCGCGAAGTGCGCTTCCAGGGCGGCCACGAGTGTCCTCCCGATGCCCTCGCGCCGGTGCTTGGGATCGACCGCGAGGCGGTTGATCCATCCTTTCCGCCCGTCGTGGGTGCCGAGGACGGCCCCCACGAGTCTGCCGTCGCGTTCCACGCCGAGAAACGCCGAACAGGGGCCATCGATCTCACGCGCGATGCGTGCTCGCGCATCGCGCCCGTGGGGGCGATAGGGGAGTCCTGCGTCCTCCCAGAGCGCGACGAGCGCGTCGTAGTCCTCTGCGGTCAGCGAGCGCACGGGATGACGGAGGTGTTCCTCCGACGCACCGGCCCTCTTCGAGGCATGACGCACCTGCTCCACTAGCCCGCGGTTACCGAGACGTCCTCGAGCCGGATGAACGGGAGCGTGCAGTTGAACACGCGCTCCTGCTCCTTGGACAGTCCGGAGATCCCCTTCAGCGCTTCGAAGGCGTTTCCCGCGATGAGCGTTCCTGCCACGGGTCGCTCGATCTTCCCGTCGCGGATCAGGTACGCTCCCTTGGCCACACCGGAGAAGTCGCCGGTGATGGGATTCGTGTTCCCCGAGAAGCGCGTGACAAGGAGTCCCCGCTTCATCTCCGAGACGAGGTCGTCCTTCGTGCGCTCGCCGGGGAGGATCTCGAGGTTGGTCCCTCCCACGCTCGGGATGGTCCGCGGAGATCCCTCCGCGTGTCCGGTGGAGGATGTGCCCAGTGCGTGGGCGCTGTAGGTGTTATGGAAGAGGCCGGTCAGCGTCCCTCCCTCGATGAGCGTCAAGCGGCGGTGGGGGACGCCCTCGCGGTCGAAGCCCGACGTAGAGACTCCCCCGGGGAGCGTTCCGTCGTCGACGAGGGTGACCATCTCGCTGGCGACCGTCTTTCCGACTTGATCGCCCCAGCGACTCATGCCTCGGAACACGTTCATCCCGTTCGCCTGGAAGCCGATGAGCGAGGTGAGCACGAACAGCCCCGCCACCGGGGCGAGGATCACCGGTCCCTTGAAGGTCTCTCCCGGTTGCGCGCCGAGGGAGCCGAGTGCGTTCTCCGAGGCACGGCGGGTGATCGGCTCGACGTCGATCCCGCTCACGGAACGAGAGGCATCGAACTGGAAGTCGAAGTTCGACACGACGTCCCCCTCTCGAGCCGTGGCGAGGGCGAAGTAGGTGAAGACGCTGCCACGTTCCTCGCGCCGTACGCCCTGACTGTTGACGAGGGCGCGCTCGCTGACCGTCGCGATGAACTCCGCGTCTCCGAGGATCACGCGCGAATCGACGTCCGCGGCGACCTCGAGCATGCGGATCGCCTGACGGACGACGTCCTCGGTGGAGAACGACACCGCGGCCTCGTCGTAGAGCCCCTCGATGGCCGGAGACTCGATCATGGACGGCAACACGTTGTGCTCGTCGGCGGGGGAAGCCGTCGCGATGGAGAGCGCGTCGGAACAGATCTGCGCGACGTTCTCCGGGTTGTTCGTGCACGCGAAGCCGAGCCGCCCGCGATCGAGAACGCGAACCCCGAGCATCGTCTCTCGGTGGCTCTGGGTGATCTGCAGATCGTGCTTGGAGATCGTGGCGGTGACGCGGCGCAGGGCCTCCCCTGCGACCTCGGCATGCTCTGCACCCTGCGCACGGGCCGCATCGAGGGCTTCACTGCAGCGGTCCAGCAGACTCAGGCTGTGACTGCTCATTGCTGTCGTCCTCCAATCGTGATCCGGCACCGCACGTGGGGGCCTCCGAGGTCGGCCTTGGCCGGCTGCCCCTTCCCGCAGTAGCCGGCGCCGTACTCCCAGGTGAAGTCGTCCCCCACGGCATCGACCGACTTGAGGACATCGAAGGCATTCCCCGAGATCGTCACGCCGCGCAGGAGTTCACCCTTCCTGCCGCCGGTGATCCTCCACGCCTCGCGGACACCGAACATGAACTCCGCGTTGGAGTCCGCCTGTCCGCTCATCCCGAGGGACTTGAGGTAGTAGCCGTTCTTGACGCCCCCGATCATCTCCTCGAGCGGCGT
>CP070725.1:439085-448463 GCA_020350845.1 Candidatus Bipolaricaulota bacterium | reverse complement strand
CTCGAGTCGGTAGTCGCCTTCACCGTCCGGGCGGAAGGCGTTGGCGAGCACGTAGTACACGCCGTCCGCCGGGAGGACGACGCGAAGATAGGCATCGGTGCCGCCGCCGCTGTCGTCGTCCGTAGCGATGACCTGTCGCTCGCTGTCGTAGAGGTAGAGGAAGGCGTCGAAGTCGGAGGAACTCAACAGAATGCCGATCTCTTCGCCCGCCTCGCCGGCGACTGCATACAGCTCATATCGCGTGTCGTCCGCCAACTGCGGGTCCTCCGCGCCGAGCGATCCTGTCATCGGGAGCTCACCCTCGAGGGGCACCGCATGCTCCCAGGAGATGCGGCGCTCATGCTCGCCGTGGCCGGTGGACCAGAAGACGAGCTGACCACGTGCGCCGACCGTCGGGAGGAGCGCCCCGAGGACGTCGAACAACGCCTCGCGCGTCGCCGGCCGATCGACAAAGGTCGGCCACGCGAGCGGGGACGCGACTTCGCCCGATGGGTCTCCCGCCGGGTCGGGTCCGTTCCCTGCGAGGACATACATGTTCTCGGGACGGAAGACGCAGGCCATGAGCTCGGAGTGGATTCGCTCGAGGTCGGTCCGCGCCCAGACCTCGGCCGCTTCGCCGACGAAGAGCACGGCGTGCAGCTCCTCGGCATGAAGCGGCTCCCCGGACGACGCACGGCCGAGCCGCAGCGCTTCCCCCCCTCCGACGAACACCATCTGCGGATGCTCCGGCTCCGTGACCCGTTCCTCTCCGGAGCAGAGGTCAGGCCGGGTCGCCGCTCCGCCTGCAGCGGCGGCATCGAGCCGTGCGGCGAGCTCGCCAAGCTCGGCAAGCGTCAGGCCCGACACGCGGTCCTCTGCAAGCGCCCGGGCCAGCGCTTCGACGTAGTAGCTGCGGGGCTCCTTCAGACCGCATGCCTTGAGGCACGCGGCCGACGTATCCGCGGTGGCGACCCACGCCGACTCGTGGTGAGCGCTGGCGCTGAACAGCGCCACGTCGGCACGTCCTTCGAGCCGATCGGCGAGATCGTCGAGCATTCCCCCGCCGTGGCATTGGGTGAATGCGAACAGCAGAGCACCGGGCCTCTCCTCGCCCAGATTCGCGGCAACGAATGCGGCAAGCTCGTCGTCGAAGATGACATCGCCATCGGCGGCGTAGATGTAGCTGCTCCAGTCCTCCGGCTGATCGTCGAAGCCGGCGGCCGAGATCGAAGACAGAGACAACACCACACCAAGCGCCGCTATCCCCCTAGCCATACCCCATGCCATCGTATCACCTCCACGTGCAGCCTGCGCTGCGCGTGGATCTTACCCCGTCGGCCGTGCCGGTACGCCCAAGGTGTTCGGCTTGATCGCTCCGAGCGCGTAAGGTAGAGTGCCCTCCACAGAGGTTCGGCCTTCCTCGCACGTGCCCCCACGGAACGCTATGCACAATCGATGGCTTCATGGATGGAGTATCTCCCTCGTGTGGCTCCTCACGGGATCGCTCCTGGCGATCGCTCAGGGGACGATCGTGAGCGAAGGCGTCACCGTCGTCGGCGCCGACGCCTGGCACATCGCCGGCTACCGCGGAGCAGGAACGCGCGTCGCGATCTGGGACGCAGGCTTCGCCGCCTATGAGCTGTACCTCGGGAGCGAGCTCCCGGGGCGGGCCCGTCTGACCACAAAGGCCCTCGGGATGGAATCGACCGCTGACGCCCCGCTCGGTATCAGCGCCCACGGAACCGCCGTCGCAGAGCTCGTCCACGACTTCGCCCCGGAAGCGGAGTTCTTCCTACTCGCAACCGGAGAATCCGTCGACTACGACGATGTCCTCGCGGAGCTTCTCGCCTGGGAGCCGGACGTGGTGCTCGCGATGGTCTTCGGCGGGGTTGCCTGCTTCGAAGCCGGCGCCAGCGACTACGAGAGCGTCCTTCAGGGCCTCTGGGAACGCGGCATCCTCGTCGTGGGGCCCGCAGGAAACGACGGCGAGTCCCATTGGACAGGCACCTTTGTGGATGCTAACGGCGACGCGTTCCACGACTTCCGCGACTACGACGAGGAGATGAGCATCGCGGTGTACCAGGGAGACAGCCTCCATCTCCGCCTGTACTGGGACGACCCGTGCGTGACCGGGGGAGGGTACGAGTTGCTGCTCCTCGATCGGTGGATGAGTCCGCTCGCCTCGAGCGTCGTGACCGATGAGCACTTCCCCGGGGTGGCCTCCATCGACCTCGAAGGACTCCCGACGGGAACCTACTTCCTCAAGATCCACAAGGAGCCCGGGGCGCCCCCAGCGCAGCTCTCGATCCACTGGATCAACGGACGGCGTCTGGAGTACTCCGTCCAAGCAGGCAGCGTGGGGCGACTGCTCCCCGGCTCGTCGCGGTATGCCCTCACCGTGGGAGCGATCAACTGGTTCACCCGCTGGCTCGAGCCGTACAGCGCGCAGGGGCCGACGCGTGATGGTCGGATCAAACCGGACCTCGTGGGGCCGACCTACGTGCAAACGGCGCTCACGGGGCCCGCATTCGAGCTTCGCGGGCGATGGATCGGTGGGTTCGACGGAACCTCGCCGGCGGCGGCACAGGTCGCGGGCGTCGCGCTTCTGGTGTGGCAGCGATTCCCTGACTTCACGCGAGATGACGTCGTTGACTACCTCGAGGTCCATGCCGCGGATCTCGGAGCGAGCGGCAAGGACAACGAGTACGGGGCGGGGCTGGTCACTCTCCCCCCGGTGGAGGACTGACCGCATCGCCCACAGCGAGAGTCTCTCAGTGGACGGCAGGACCGCCACCAGCAGCGTGCCGATGCGCCGCGATACGCCGTCCGCCGGGTGGTTTCGACCTCTTCTCGTCGCGATCGCGATCGTCGCTGCAGTGTGGGTTCCACGGGCGACACGCGCCCAGGGCGTCGTCGTCAGCGAGGGCCTGGAGCGGCTCGGCGCCTACGCCTGGCACGAGAAGTCCTACGATGGTCGCGGTACCGTCGCCGTCGTTTGGGATACGGGATTCCTCGGGTTCGAGGAGCTCCTCGGCGCCGAGCTCCCGCCGGCGGATCGCGTGACGGCACTCGGCCTGGACATCCCGGTGACGGGCGCCCCGGAGGACGGCTCGCGGGCCCGTCACGGCACCGCGGTGGCGGAGATCCTCCATGACATTGCCCCCGCGGCCCGCCTCTGCCTTCTCGCGACTCCTCCCACGATCGATCCCGCTCGTGTCGAAGAGGTGCTCCTCGGATGGGCGCCCGATGTGGTGGTGATCTCGGTCTATGGCGGGATCTCCTGCGCATCGGGAGGAGAGAGCTCCTACGAGCGGCTCCTCCGCGCGCTATGGAACGCGGGGGTACTCGTCGTCGTCGCCTCAGGAAACGACGGCGAGTCGACGTGGCACGGCACGTTTCATGACCCCGACGGCGACGGCGACCACGACTTCCGCAGCTACGACGACGCGCTCAACCTCACCGTCTTCCCCGGGGACATCATTGAGCTGCGCCTCCACTGGGAGGACGTCTGCTCGGCGAGCGACAACGGCTACGAGATCCTTCTGTTCCATCACACCGGCACACTGATCGCAACGAGTGACGGAGAAGGCACGCCGGGGACTCCGATCGAGTCACTGCATGTGGAGGGCCTTCCCTCCGGAACGTACCTCGCACGCATTCGCAAGGATCCCGGCGCGGATCCCGTCGAGCTTCATCTGCGGTGGATCAACGGCCGTCGCATGGAGTACGCACTCTCGTCGGGGAGCATCGCCTACCTGCTCCCGGCGTGCTCTCCCTACGTCCTCACGGTAGGAGCGGTCAACTGGTACACGCAATGGCTCGAGCCGTACAGCGGACGCGGACCGACCCACGACGGGACGATCAAGCCCGAGCTGACCGCTCCCGACCACGTGCACACCGTGACCACCGGCCCCGCGGTCGAGCGCGGCGGCGCGTGGATCGGCGGCTTCTCCGGGACCTCCGCCGCCGCCCCTCATGTCGCCGGCGCTGCACTCCTTCTCAAGCAAGCCTATCCCGAGTCCGGGCCGCGCGAACTCCGGGATCTGCTTATGGCATCCGCCGAGGACCGTGGCCCCGAAGGAATCGACCCCCAATTCGGCGCGGGCATCGTCCGCCTTCCCCCACCCCCCGAGACCTAGCCTCGGGTCAATCGACGCGGCGAAGAGCGAAGACGTGGGGGTTGGTGGCATCGGGGCAAGCGTGGCGGATCTCGTCCCCGTCGGCTGCCCACGGGAATCGCGCGCCATACCGCAGCGCGATCAGCTTGGGCATGAGGCTGTAGAGCGCGTGGATGCAGATCCCGTCGCAGGAGAACCGTTCGCAATCGCCGCGCACGAGGAAGCGATCCCCCACACGGTGCCCTGCGGCGCAATCTCCCGTCGCCCCGACGACACGAAGCTCGATCGTGTGCGCGCGTCCCGCCATCGCCATCCTCCCGCCGGCCGCTATCCGGCGACCGCGTTGAATCCGGCGTCGACGTGATGCGTCTCGCCGGTCACCCCCGACGACAGATCACTCAGGAGATAGATCGCCGATCGACCGACCTCATCGGTGGTGATATTGCGCCGCATCGGGGCGCGCTGCTCCATCCGGGTGAACATCTCGTCCACGTCGCCCACGGCCATCGCGGAGACCGTCCGACAAGGGCCGGCAGACAGCGCGTTGACGCGGATCCCTCGCTCTCCGAGATCGGCGGCAAGATAGCGCGTCGTCGCTTCGAGGGCGGCCTTCGCCACCCCCATGACGTTGTAGCCGGGGATCGCCTTCTCGGCACCGTAGTAGGTGAGTGCGAGGATCGCGCCACCGTCGCTCATGAGCGGCGCGGCGCGCTCGGCGACCGCGATCAACGTATACGCCGAGACGTCCAGCGCCCGGACGAAGACATCCCGCGGCGTCTCGACGAATCGCCCCGGCTGCAGATACTCGCGATCGGCGTAGGCCACGGAGTGCACGACGAAGTCGACGCGCGGCATGACCCCGGTGAGCGCGACGAACAGCCGATCGAGATCCTCATCGGAACCGACATCGCACGGATGCAGCCAGGCATCGTCAAGCCCCGCCGACTGGAGCGCTCGCCGCACCCTGCGCTCCATCTTCTCGTCGGGGTAGTAGGAGAACGCACACGTGGCACCTTCCTTCGACGCGTTGTGTGCGATGTGCCACGCGATGCTGCGCTCGTTCGCCACGCCGATAATCAATCCGTGCTTGCCGTCCAGAAGCCCCATGAGAGCCACCTCCAAGGAATGCCTCCCCGCGACGATATCGCTCCGAGAACACCATCGGCAAGGAGTGTATCACAGCTTGGCGGTGCACCCGCCGGGAGACGCGCTCACGCCTCCGGGAAGCCGCGGTGAAGGCCGCGACGGTGAGCGTCCGCGAGCACTTCGGCAACCTCCTCGGCGTGGACTCGCCGAGCGAGCTCGGGGAACTCTTCCGCCCTGTGCATCGGGCGGTACTGCGCCATGATGTTGACGTAGCTGTCACGTGAGATTTCCTCGGCGACGAAGCGCAGTACCTCGCGACTTGCCGCGAGCCGCTCCGGGAGCACGAGATGGCGCAGCAACAGTCCACGGACGGCGACTCCATCCGCAACGACAAGATCACCGACCTGGCGGTGCATCTCGCGGACGGCCTCACGGCTCACCGCGACGTAGTCCGGTGCATCCGACAGCCTGCAGGCGGCATCGTTCGTGCCGTACTTCAGATCGGGCATGTAGATGTCGACGATCCCGTCGAGCTGCCGAAGGACGTCCACCGACTCGTAGCCCCCACAGTTCCACACCAGGGGAAGCCGAAGTCCACCATCGCGCGCGATGAGGAGCGCATCGACGATCCCGGAAGCGACATGGGTCGGCGTGACGAGGTTGATGTTGTGGCACCCGGAGTCCTGGAGCGCGAGCATCACGCCAGCGAGCGCGTCGGCTCCGATCTCCCAGCCCTGGCGCCCCCAGGAGATCTCGCTGTTCTGGCAGTAGACGCAGGCGAGGTTGCAGCCCGAGAAGAAGATCGTGCCTGAGCCGTAGCGTCCGACGAGCTCCGGCTCCTCGCCGAAGTGCGGTCCGTAACTCGCGACACGGACAGTCGCCCCGATGCCGCAGAAGCCCGTTTCACCCCGGTCGCGGTGAGCGCCGCACGCCCGCCGACAGAGGCGGCAAGGCGATACCCAGCCGGCAAGCACCTCGGCGCGCCGTGAGAGTTCGTCTTGCACCAACGCCAGGTACGACGCCTGCTCGTCCATCGAGCCCTCAGTCGGCTGCGGTGTACAAGACTCCCGCCTTCTCGGCAGCGATCACGATGCCCCTGATCATCGCCGAGCTGAAGCCACTGTGCTCCATCTCATTCAATCCCGCGATCGTCACACCCCGTGGGGTGGTGACGTTGTCGATCATGTTCTCGGGGTGAACGACCTCGGAGCCTAGCAGCAGGGAAGCAGCTCCCCGCGCGGTCTGCGCCGCCAGGCGAATCGCTTCATCCGCATGGAAGCCGACCTGGACGCCCCCTTGCGATGCAGCACGGATCGCCCGCAGGAAGAACGCGACACCGCATGCACAAAGCGCCGTCGCGGGTGTGATCTGCTCCTCGCGCACGATCATGATCGAGCCGAGAGGGGTGACCAGCCTCGCGACAGTGGCCTGCGCCTCGCTCGACGCCGCCGCCGCCGGCGCGAGACAGGTCATCGATTCGCGCACGGACACGGCGATGGTGGGCATCGCTCGGACGATGGCGACACCGTCCGGAAGGTGAGCCGCGATCTGCGCCGTCGTTACGCCGGACACCGTCGACACCAGCACATGCTCGTTCGCACGGACCTCGGGCGCGACCTCCTCGAGGACGTCGTCAAGCTGTCCCGGACGGACGCAGACGAGGACAACCGCGGCATCACGGACCGCCGCGACGTTGTCCCCCGATGTGACGACCCCCCTTGTGGCAAGATCCGTGAGCCGATCGACTGTTCGTCGGGTCACCGTGAGCCTGTCCGCGGGAAGCTCACCCGACGCGAGCAGTCCTTCCGCGATTGCTGTGCCCAGGTTGCCGCCGCCGATGATCGCGATCCTCTCGTTCGCTGCCATGCCTTCTCCTTCCCCCGCCGCGGCTGTCCCTCCTCGACAAACCCCGATCCGCAAGCACCGCTGAGTCAGGAACGCCGTGGCGGCCAGAGCGGCCCGATCATACGAGGGCGGGATCGCCCCGCCAACGGACACGATGTCGTGTCTTCACCGATCTGCCACATCTCCGGCCGCCGATCCTCACCGCCGGCAGCTACGCTTCCACCAATCAGCGAGAGCAAAGGAGGCCGTGCCATGAGCAAGCTCCGTGTGGGGATTGCGCTCGTCCTACTCGCCGGGGTCCTCGTCGGCGCTACGGCAAGCAGTGCTGTCAGCGTTCGCTCGGAGGGGAGCGACGCCACCCTTCCACTGGCGATCCTCGTGAACCGCCTGCAGTTGACACCTGAGCAGATGCGCGTCGTGCGCGACCGACTGGCCGATGTGCTCACACAAGTCGATGCGATGGACCGGAAACGGGCCGCGTTCGAGGACGAGATGATCAGGTTCGACGGAACGCGGGAGGAATTGGAGGAGCGCCTGACGACGTTCCACGAGGAGACCGCCGCCGACCACGAAGCGCTCCGCGAAACGGTGCGGACGGCGGTGGAGGAACTCAAGGACACCCTCACGATCCGCCAAGGCGAGATCATCGCCGGCTTCGTGCGCGAGGTCTCCCTCGGGCAGTTCGGCGCCGCGCCCGATCAACGGATGCGGTCGGCCGTCCCCCGCGATCCGATCTTCGTCGCCCGCAGAGGGGGCGACGACCCCGTCGACATGGCGGATTTCCTGCGCGGGATCCGGAATCGGATCGCCGATGCCAGAGAGGGCGGGGATCGGATCACGGACGACTCCGCCATGGCAGAGCTTCGGGAGCGAATCGAGGCTCTCCGTGGCCGGCTCCGGGTGACGCTTCGCGAGATGCCTGCGATGCGCCGGATGGAAGGCCAGCACCTTGGCGGCGGCGACCTCCCGGAGCGGGTCGTCGATCTCCTGCGTCAGCTTCTGAACATCCTCGATCAGAAGCTGTCCCTCGGAGGAGGCGCGTAGACCCGACAGACTCAGCTTCTCTCAAAGCCGTGGCCGCCGCTTCTGCCCCCGCGGCGGCCACTCGATTCCTGCGTCGCCTCCCGCAACCTCAGAAGAGACGAACCTTCTCTTGCTGGGTGTTGTTCTCCTCGTCGAGCTCGGGGATCAGATCCTCGGGATCCACGATCACCGTCACCACGTAGTACCCCGAAGGAAGCCCGGTGATGTCGAGGGTCCGCAGGAGCGTCACGGTTTCGCCAGCAGCGAGACCGGGGACGCTCGCAATGGAGAACACGGGATCCGGATCGCCGAGGGGCGTATAGGTGAACGCCACCTCAAACGGCCCGACATCCTCGAGGCCAAGGTTGGCGACCGTCGACCACATCCGCAGGTCGTCCGGATCGCTCGACGAGCGTCGGGCGAACAGGGTCACGGCAGCGAGATCCACGTCCCCCACAGGAACATCGGGCCTGCCCTCCGGCTCGGGGAGCTCGAACGGGATCTCGATCACGTTGTTCAGCTCGAAGTGCTCGTCGACGGTATCCTCGGCGTCGATGTACGCACCGAGGATGTACAGCCCCGGAGCGAGACCGAGTGCGTGCGGATCCCAGCGGCAGGTCACGAGTTCATCGGCACCGACATCGAGTCCGTGCATCCACACGGAGGAGAACCACGGTCCCGGAACACAGACCGTGTTCGGAGGCTCGCCGCAGATCGCCGACGGCTGTTGCTCTTCCTCCACCCGCGCGTAGTAGAAGCCCACATGGAAGTCTCCCGCAGGAAGCACCCCGGCATTCCGGAACTGGGCACGTAGCTCGACGACATGGCGAACGGGAACGCCATGGATGTTCAGATCCGGCTCTCCGTCTCCGTCATCATCCGCGGGGACCCACTCGGCCTGCATCGCCAGCCCGACGAGATCCGCTCCGAGGACGAAGATCTGACTCGCCACGAGGTTGTTTCCCTCCTGGCGCTCCTTGACGTCTCCGTTCGGCCGATCGGCCTTCGGCGGGTCAATCCACACCTGAAGGTTGTAGCGCCCTGGCGAGAGATTCAGGGTTTCGAGATCGACTTCGACTTCGACGCGCTCGCCGATCCCCAAGCCCGCGACGGTGATCGGGGGAACCGGATTGAAGTACGCAGAGACGAACTGCCCTGCTTCGGCGCAGGCCGGCGTCTCTTCCGGCGCGACGGTATCTACCTGGCGGCAGTACGCGAACTGCACGTCGAACGGCCCCGCATCGAGATCCCCGTTGTTGGTGATCCCGACCACGACGTGCACCGTCTGTCCCTGCTGCACTTGAACCCCGGGGGTGATCGTCAACGG
>CP070725.1:436390-438985 GCA_020350845.1 Candidatus Bipolaricaulota bacterium | reverse complement strand
CGTGATCTCCTTGGCCGCGGCCGTCACCTCGTCCGGGTCGGAGACGTCGGTGGCGAGGAAGGACGTACCGGGCAGCGCAGCCTCCAGCGCACGCCCCGCGTCGACCGAGCGCGCGAGAACCCAGACGGACGCCCCCTCGGCGACGAGGCGCTCGACGATCGCGCGACCGATTCCTCGCGTTCCCCCGGTGACGACGGCGACGCGCCCGGTCAGTTCAGCCATGGTCGGCGATCGCCTCCTCGTAGGTCATGATCGGCAGCTCCGGGAGGATGCGACTTCCGAGCCCGATGAGCACGCGCCCCGGACCCACCTCCACCGCGCGCTCGATTCCCGCATCGCCGAGCCGCTGCATCACGTCGAGCCAGCGCACGCAGGCGAGCATCTGCTCGGTCATCAGGCTCTTCAATCGGTCGCCTCCCCGCTCCTCGGCGCCGCTGACCGCGGAGACGAAGGTCACGTCCGGCTCGCGAAACGGGATCGCCTCGAGGGTCGCCGCGAACCGTGTCGAGGCGCCACGCATGAGCGGCGTGTGAAACGGGCCGGACACCGCGAGCGGGAAGGCACGACCTCCCCCGGCGACGGCGGCGTCGGCGACGCTCGCGACGGCCTCCTCGGTTCCCGAGACCACGATCTGTCGCTCTCCGTTCACGTTGGCGACGGTGACCTCGTCTCCGACTTCGGCACAGATCGCCTCCACCTCGGAGAGCGTGAGCTTGACCACGGCGGCCATCGCTCCGGACACCGCGGCCATCGCGCGGCCGCGCTCGATCACCAGGTCGAGTCCCGCGTGGGCGTCGAGCACCCCGGCGCAGACGAGGGCGGCATACTCCCCGAGGCTGTGCCCGGCGGTGGCCACCGGCTCGATCCCTAGGCCGCGAAGCGCCGCGAGCTTGGCGACGGAGTCGATGAAGATCAGCGGCTGAGCGATCTCTGTCGAGCGCAGCGCGAGCGCATCACCCGCCGCCACCCGTTCACGAAGCGGCACGCCTCGCTCCTCGGCGCGACGCACCAGATCACGTCCGTACGCGTCCTCGGGAAGCGCCTCGGGCACCGTCCCCTGCCCCGGGAAGAGGAACGCTGTGTTCGCTGCCATCGGACTCGCCTCCTACATCCTGATCACGGCCGCGGCGTAGGTCGCTCCGGCGCCGAATGCCGTCAGCGCGACGATCTGACCGCGCTCGATGCGGCCGTCACGGATCGCTTCGTCGAGCGCGATCGGGATGGACGCGGTCGACGTGTTGGCGACCCGATCGAGATTGACGATCACGCGATCCTCTTCCACGCCGAGGCGGCGCACGAGCGACTCGATGATCCGCAGGTTCGCCTGGTGGGGGATGATCCAGTCGACATCGGCGAGCGCCAGCTCCGCGCGGGCGATCGCGGTGTTCAGCGAACGGGCCATCATCGGCACGGCACTGCGGTAGACGCCGGCGCCCTCCATGCGGACGAAGTGCTCCCGCGCCTCTACGGTCTCCGCGGAGGCCGGTCGTCGGGTCCCGCCGGCGGGGATCGCAAGGAGCATCGCCTTCGTCGGGTCGCCGAAGACCGCAGTCGCGAGAACGCCCTCGTCCGACGCCCCCGGGCCGAGCACGACCGCCCCCGCGCCGTCGCCGAAGAGCACGCACGTCTTGCGGTCGAGCCAGTCCGTGACGCGGGACAGCGCCTCGCTTCCGATGAGGAGCACATGGCGGCAGCCGCCGGCGGCGACCATCGCATCGGCGACGGCGAGCCCGTACACGAAGCCTGTGCAGCCCGCCTTGAGGTCGAAGAACGGGGTCTCCCCGAGCCCGAGGCCGTCGGCGACGAACGGCGCGGTTCCCGGACAGATCAGATCGGGGAAGTTGGTGGCGACGATCAGCAGGTCGACGGCCGAGGGCGCGATCCCCGCACGCTCGATCGCCCCGCGGCCGGCGGCGACCGCCATCTCCGCGGGGATCTCCCCGTCGGCGAGCACGTGCCGCGCGCGGATCCCCGTGCGGCGCACGATCCACTCGTCCGAGGTGTCGACCCGTCGTGCGAGATCGTCGTTCGTGAGGGTGTCGCTCGGGACGAAATGCCCCGACCCGAGGAGTCTAGCCCCCATCGCCCTGCCACCCGTCGAGGCCGCACATGAGTTGCTCGACGACGCCTCCGCCGACAGCGCGTTGCGCCATGTCGATCGCTCCCGCGATCGCCGTCGCGTCCGACCGACCGTGGGCGATAACCACATTCCCGCCGACCCCGAGGAGCGGGGCGCCGCCGCGTGCCTGGTAGCCGAGCGCCGACCGTAGGCGAGAGAATGCCGTGCGCAACAGCAGTGCACCGAGCTTGTGTCGGAGCCGTTCGGAGATCGATGCCCTGAGAAGCGCGGTCGTCGCGTGCACACCGCCCTCGATCCCCTTGACGAGGACATTGCCCGCGAAGCCGTCGGTGACGACGACGTCTGCGGGCCGCTCGAGAAGGAGCTGATGGCCTTCGACGTTTCCCACGAACCGGAACGGCGCGTCGTCGAGGAGCGTCGTCGCCCGCGCGACGAGCCGATTCCCCTTGCCCCGCTCCTCGCCGATGCTGAGCACGGCGACGGTGGGGTCCTGCACGCCGAGCACGGCGCGCGCG
>CP070725.1:423340-436290 GCA_020350845.1 Candidatus Bipolaricaulota bacterium | reverse complement strand
GTCGTCGTGGCGAAGCCCTTTCGCGAAGAGAGGCAGCGTAGCCTCGAAGTAGCGCAAAGAGAGCTCGACGTCAAGCTCGGGATGCGCCTGAAGGAAGAGCGCGAAGGCATGCTCGGGATCGGCGCGGGTCATCTCCACCGCCGCGGCAAGCGCACTGAGGAAGGCATGAAGCTCCAGCGAACGCTCCTCCAGGAGCGCAGGATGCGCCACGATGAGGATGTCGTACGTCTCAGGAATGCAGTACGCCTCCTGGGGGAAGAAGAGCGGGATCCTCCCGAACAGCTCCGCCTGGATCGGTTCGTAGTTGCGGAACGCGCCGATCGCGTCCACCGTCCCCGCCAGGAGGGAGGCCATCGTGTTGAAGCCGACGTGGATCAGCTCCACCGAGCCAGGATCGACACCTGAGCAGGCGAGCATCGTCCGCCAGAGCACCGGCTCCAACGGCGCCAGAGAATAGCCGATCCTCCCTCCGGCAAGATCCTCGAGGCGAGCGATGCGCTCGGGCTCGACGCTCAGGAGGCCTCCCAGTGCCCCGCCAATGAGCGCTCCGATCGCGATCAGGGGAAGGCCCTCGTCCCGAGCGATGAGGTAGTTGATCTGCGGCGTCAGGGCGATGTCCAGGGTGCGTACGGCCGCGAGCTTCACCGGATCGCTGGGGTTCGACGGCACGACAATGTCGACATCGATCCCTTGCCGGGCAAGAAGTCCTTCCCCGAGAGCGGCGTAGAGCGGTACGTGGTTGGGATTCGGGAAGAAGTCGAGGCAGACGCGCAGCGGCTCCCCGAGGACCGCGGCGGCGAAGAGCGAAGCGACAACCACCGACAGCATCAGGAAGCGCCACGCCCTACGCGCCACGACGATTCCCTCCTTCCGCGGTTCTCCACCGCAGCAAGCGCCGCTCGAGGATCCTCAAGCCGGTGAACAGAAGCAATCCGAGGAGAGCGAGCGCAAGGATCGCCGCGAACACAAGCGCCATCTGCAGGCGCGCGTTGGACTGCACCATGAGGTAGCCGAGGCCCCGCTTCGCGCCGACCCACTCTCCAATCGTCGCGCCAACGACAGCGAGTGTGGCTCCCACCTTGATCCCCGAGAGAAGGAGAGGAAGGCTCGAAGGCAGTCTCAGGCGGAAGAAGATCTGACCTCTGCTCGCATCCAACGATCGAAACAGCTCGACGGCATCGGCGCTCGTTGTACGCAAGCCGTCCGCGGCGTTGATCGCGATCGGGAAGAAGCCGATCAGTGCAGCCACGGCAACCTTGGGCCACAGCCCATACCCGAACCAGACCATGAGAACGGGAGCGACTGCGAAGACGGGAACCATCTGAGATCCGATGAGTAGCGGGTAGATCGCGCGGGCGAGGATCTCCGAGCGGTCGATGAGCACCGCAAGGAGCATGCCCGCGACGGTGGCGAGCAGGACCCCGAGGAGGATCTCTGCGAGCGTTATCGTCGCGTGGTGGGCAAGCATCGAGAAGTGATCGAAGAAGCTCGTGAGGATCTGGGACGGCGCGGGAAGGATGTATTCCGGAAGCGCGAGACCTCGCACGGCCGCCTCCCAGAGCCCGGCCGCGAGAAGGAGAACCGCACCCGGAGCCAGTCGGTGCGAGAACTTCATGTCCCTTCCTCCTCGAGAAGCCTCTCCAGCAGGGCAGCTCTCGCTTCCATCAGCGCCCGGTCGGACCGCACTCGCGGGCGCCCGAGGGAAACCACATCGAGAGACCGGGCAGACGCGGGCCGGGGCGAGAGCACGAGAAGCCGGTCGGAGAGGAGGAGTGCCTCCTCGGCATCGTGCGTGACTAGGACGACCGTCTTCGCGAGCGCCTGCCAGACCTCGATCAGCCAGTCCTGCAGGCTGGCACGCGTCAGCGGATCGAGAGCGCCGAACGGCTCGTCGAGGAGAAGGACCTCTCGGTGTGCAAGAAAGGTGCGAACGATGGCCAACCGCTGGCGCATCCCGCCGGAGAGCTGGGACGGATAGTGATCCTCGAAGCCCGACAAGCCGAATCGCACGAACAGCTTCCGCGCCTCGCGAAGGGCCTCGTGGCGTGGCCGTCCCGCAATGTCCGAGGCGAGAACGGCGTTGCTGAGCGCAGATCGCCACGGAAGCAGTGTCTCCCGCTGTGGAAGGTACGCCACGCGCAGCGGAGACGCTGCATCGACAACGTCAATGTCTCCGGAGTCAGGCTCGAGGAGACCGGCGAGCAAGCGGAGGAGGGTGGTCTTCCCGCAGCCAGACGGCCCGACGATGGAGAGGAACTCACCCCCGCGGACATCGAACGAGAGGTCTTCGAGAACACGGAGCTCCCGCTCCGAGTCGCGAAAGCCGAAGCAGAGACGAACGACACGGAAGCCCAAGGATTCGCGATCGTTTAACATGAGACCTCTCTGCCGGGCGAAAGCCGCTCGGCGCTCGCCGGCGCGATCCCATTGTACCCACCCTCTCGGCTGTGACTGCGGTACACTTCCCCACTGTGATGCCTGCCGAGGGATCGAACGTAAGCACAGAGGACCCCGGAACGACCCGCCGCAGCGAGCCGCAGTTCACGATCGGGGAGGAGATCGCGAACAGCGTCACCCACGGTGTAGGGGCCGTGCTGTCGCTCGCCGGACTGGTGGCACTCCTGGCCGTCGGCGTGTTGCGCGGAGGCGCGCCGCGCATCGCGAGCTTCGCGATCTACGGAGCCACCCTCGTCCTGCTGCATCTCGCCTCGACGCTTTACCACGCGCTGCGACCGCCGAAGGCGAAGCGCGTCTTCCGCATTTTCGACCACGCGGCGATCTACCTCGTCATCGCGGGAACGTACACGCCGTTCACCGTGCTTGCCGCAGACAAACCCATGGGCTGGATCGTCCTCGGGGTCATTTGGGCGCTCGCAATCACCGGCGTCGTCCTCAAGAGCATCTTCCTCGGACGGCTCGTGATCGCATCGACCGTCGCCTACGCGCTGATGGGATGGGCGGGGCTGTTCATGCTCGGGGCGATCCATCGCACCCTCCCGTGGGGAGCAATCGCGTGGCTCCTCGGCGGCGGCTTCGCCTATACCCTGGGAATCATCTTCTTCGCCTGGAAGAGGCTCCCGTTCGCGCACATGGTGTGGCACCTGCTGGTCCTCATCGGCGTCTCGTGCCACTTCGTCTCCGTGCTCGTCTACTTATAGGACCCGCAAGAAGGGAGCATCATGGTCGACAGCGAAGCCCGCTCCTCGGTCGCCCTGGTACGCTGCGAAGATTACGACCGGGGGAGGGTCGGCGACGCGGTCCGTCGTAGTATCGAGCTCCTCGGAGGCGTGGAACGCTTCGCGCGCCCCGGAGAGCGCATCGTTCTCAAACCGAACCTCCTTGCCGGACGCGCACCCGATCGCGCGGTGACGACTCACCCGGCCGTGTTCCGCGCTGTCGCGGAGGTGTTCCAGGAGCACGGTTGTCGAGTCTCCTACGGCGACTCCCCGGGATACCCGGTGAGCACGGCGTCGCAGGCCCGCCGCGCAGGGCTGGCGGACGAAGCCGATCGTTTGGGCATCCCCCTCGCGGACTTCGGCCACGGCGCGGACGTTCCCTTCCCTGACGGGTCACTCATCAAGCGCTTCACGATCGCTAACGGCATCCTCGAAGCCGACGGTCTGATCTCCCTGCCGAAGATGAAGTCCCACGGGCTGACGCGGATCACCGGAGCGATGAAGAACCAGTTCGGGTGCATCCCGGGAGCCCTCAAGATGGAGTTCCACGCGCGCCTGCCGAATGTCGATCTGTTCTCGCGGATGCTCGCCGATCTCAACCGCCTTCTGCGCCCGCGCCTGTGCGTCCTCGACGGGATCGTCGCGATGGAGGGCAACGGGCCGCAATCGGGCACGCCCCGCTCGATGGGAGTCCTTGCGATCTCTGAGGATCCCGTGGCACTCGATGCCACGTTCTCCCGTCTGGTCGGGCTCGACCCGGAGCTTGTCCTCCCGATCGTCCACGGTCGGGACTGCGGGCTCGGGCGGAGCGACGGCTTCGATCTCGTCGGAGATCCGTTGGCAACCCTTGTCGCCGCGGACTTCGATGTCAACCGAAGCCCACAACCGACCACCGGCAGCCCCGGACGCTGGAGCCGCCTCGCCCGCCGTCTCGTCGTTCCGCGGCCGGTCGTGGTCCCGTCACGCTGCACGCGCTGCGGCATTTGTGTCTCAGTCTGCCCAGTGAGCCCGAAGGCGATCGAGTTCCAGCACCGCTCCCACGAGCGCCCACCGACGCACCGCTACGATCGCTGCATCCGCTGCTACTGCTGCCAGGAGCTGTGCCCCGAGGGCGCGATCGATATCTCGGTTCCCCTCCTCGGGCGAGCGATCCACCACTGACGGTTGGCTCGGGGAAGGCCGCGCGTCTACACTCGCCGGCGTGAGCGAGATCGTGACGAGTGACAGCGTCCTCCTCCGTGAGAAGGCGGCGCAGATCCCGGGGATCCTCGACGAAGAAGGCATCGACTGCTGGCTCGTCTGGGTCCGTGAGACCTCTCAGATGGCCGATCCGATTCTTCCCCTCGTGCTGGGAGCGGATCTCGTGTGGATCTCGGCGCTCCTGTTCACGAACGAGGGGGAGCGCCTCGCGGTGGTCGGCAACTACGACGCCGCGGTCGTTCCCGAAGGGCTCTTCGACCGAGTCATTCCGTACACAGAGGGGATCTCCGATCTCCTCCGGCGCGAGCTGGAGCGGATCGACCCCCGACGCATCGCGATCGATGAGAGCCGCGACGACGTCGCCGCCGACGGGCTGACCGCGGGGATGAAGCTCCTTCTCCTCCATCATCTGGAAGGAACGCCCTACTCCGGACGACTCGTGAGCGCAGAGCGGATCATCGGGAAGTTGCGGGGGCGCAAGAGCCCGACCGAAGTCGGCAGAATCGAACGCGCAGTCCACATCACCGACGAGATCCTGACCGAGCTCGTGAACGAGCTCCGGGTCGGTGAGACGGAGATCGAGATCCAACGTCGGGTCCATGCGCGGATGCAGGAACTCGGCGTGGGGCACGCGTGGCAGGCGGCCTCGGATCCCGCGGTGGATGCCGGCCCGGAGAAGCCGTTCGGCCACGGTGCGCCGTCGGCGCTGAAGACGCGACGCGGGCACCTTCTCCACTTCGATTTCGGCGTGCGTTACGGCGGGTACTGCGCCGATCTGCAACGAATGGCCTTCTTCGGAGAGCGGGAGGAGATCCCCGAAGAGATCGCCCGTGCATTCGACGCCGTACGGGACACGATCCGCGCGGCCGCATCCGCACTTCGTCCGGGCGTCCGGGGGTGCGACGTCGACGAGGTCGCACGGGACTTCATCCAAGAACGTGGCTATCCACCGTACGCCCATGCGCTCGGGCATCAGGTGGGCCGCCATGCGCACGACGGGGGGACCCTCCTCGGCCCGCAGTGGGAACGCTACGGAGCGGCGCCGCTGGGCATCGTCGAGGAGGGGAACGTGTTCACCCTCGAACTCGGTGTGCCCACGGAGCAATACGGGTCGGTGAGCCTCGAAGAGGACGTTCTCGTCACGGGCGACGGCTGCCGCTTCTTGAGCACACCGCAAGACGAGCTCCTCTGTGTGCCCGCCTGAGCCCGCCGCGACCCGGACGCGCGGAGATCAGGAAGAGGCCTTGCGGCGCTCCTCGACGATCTTCTCCGCGATCGAGAACGGCACCGCCTCGTAGTGCTCGAAGTGCATGGTGAACGTCCCCCGCCCGCTGGTGAGATTCCGCAGCTCGGAGGCATAGCCGAACATCTCGGCCAGGGGAACCCGGCCGGTGAGTACGGTAGCGCCCCCCTTGCTGTCCATCCCCAGGACCTTCCCCCGCTTGCTGCACAGACTCCCAGTGATCGCGCCGGTCTGATCTTCCGGCGCCGTCACCTCCACGCTCATCATCGGTTCGAGCAGCTCGAGGCCTGCCTTGAGGCAGGCCTCGCGGAAGCCCATTCGCCCGCAGGTGCGAAATGCATGCTCCGAGGAGTCGACATCGTGCATCGATCCGTCGAGGACGACGACCTTGACGTCAACCATCGGGAAGCCGGCATACGGCCCTTCGCCCATCTCCTCGACGATGCCCCGCTCGAGCGCTGCGAGGTACTCGCGGGAGATGCGCCCGCCGGTGATCGTGTCCTCGAATTGGAAGCCCGTTCCCGGGTCGGTCGGCTCGACGCGGAAGATCGCGTGCGCATACTGCCCGCGCCCTCCGGTTTGCTTCACGTGACGGTACTCGTGCTCCACCGCGCCGAGAACCGTCTCGCGGTAGGCGACCTGGGGACGATCGGCATGAACCTCGACGCCGAACTCACGTCGCAGACGATCGAGGATGATCTCCAGATGGAGCTCGCCCATGCCGGAGATGATCACCTCCCCCGTCTCGACGTCCGAACGGACGACGAAGGTCGGGTCTTCCTCCGCCAATCGCTGCAGTGCCACGGCGAGTTTGTCGCGGTCGTCGCGCGACGCGGGTGAGATCGCGACCCCGATGACCGGAGCGGGGAACTCGATCGACTCGAGGAGGATCGGATGGTCCTGGCTGCAGAGCGTGTCCCCGGTGCGGGTGTCGGCAAGGCCGACGACGGCTCCCACCTGGCCGGTGCGAAGGGCTTCGATCGCCTCCCGATCGTTGGCATGCATCTCGAACAGCCTTCCCACGCGCTGCACCTTCTCGCGGTTGGAGTTGTAGACGCGATCGCCGGCCCCGAGAACGCCGGAGTACACGCGCACGTACGTCAGCTTCCCCATGTGCTTGTCCGCCTGGACCTTGAACGCGAGCGCCGCGAGCGGAGCGTCATCATGAGGATCCCTGATGAGCTCCTCGGTCGACTCCGCAGAGGCGCCGATGACGGGAGGAAGATCGACGGGTGACGGCAGGTAGTCGACGATCCCGTCGAGGAGGAGGCGCACGCCCTTGTTCCTGAACGCTGCACCGCAGAGCACGGGGATGAATCGCCCGTCGATGGTCGCCTTGCGGACAGCGCGAAGGACCTCGCGAGGCTCGGGCTCTTCCCCCTCGAGGAAGCGCTCCATCAGATCGTCGTCCTGTTCGCTGATCCTTTCGATCATGAGCTCGGCTGCCTGACGTGCGTCGTCGGCCAGCCCGTCGGGGATCTCTTCGACACGGATCGTCGCCCCCTGTGGACTGTCGTCGTAGTACACCGCCTTCATGTGCACGAGATCGACGACCCCCTGGAAGTCTCCTTCGCTTCCGATGGGGATCACCACGGGAACGGCATTCGCGCCGAGCTCCACGCGGATCTCTTCGACGACACGATGGAAGTCCGCGCCGGCGCGGTCCATCTTGTTCACGAACGCAATCCGCGGCACGCGGTACTTCTCCGCCTGCCGCCATACGGTCTCGGCCTGGGGCTGCACACCCCCGACGGCGCAGAACAGGGCAACCGTCCCGTCGAGGACGCGGAGAGAGCGCTCGACTTCCGCCGTGAAGTCCACGTGGCCCGGAGTGTCGATGATGTTGATGCGGTGATCGCGCCAGTAGGTGGTCGTCGCCGCCGATGTGATGGTAATCCCCCGCTCCTGCTCCTGGATCATCCAGTCCATCGCCGCTTCACCATCGTGCACCTCGCCCATCTTGTGGCGCTTTCCGGTGAAGAACAGGATACGCTCGGTGACGGTGGTCTTCCCCGCATCGATGTGCGCCATGACCCCCACGTTGCGAATCCGCTCGATCGGTATCGACTCGCTCATCGTCACTCCTTCGCAGGCATCTTCTCCATCACACAGCAAGTCCCGACCGCCGTCAAGACACGAGAGAAAGGACCGTCATGGGAACGCGCCGTGCAAATCCGTGGAGGCCGCGCGAAGGCCGATCCGCGGAGTCGCGAAGCGTACGTGAACGGACATGCGCTGTCAACGATCCCCGCGACTCAGAGTACGATCGCCTCATGGAACGCGGAGTGCCAAGGATCGTCGTCGACACCAACGTCTTCGTCGCCGCCGGCTTTCACCGTCGAGGCGCGGCGGCCCAGCTCTTGGACCTCGTCCGCCGGGGAGCGTTGCGCATGGTGTGGAGCGAGGAGACACGTCGGGAGACCCGCCTCGTCCTGGAGAAGATCCCGCCGCTATCGTGGACCGCGTTCTCGGAACTCTTCCACGATCGGGATCGCCACCAAGACGAGCTCAGGCCCGAGCGATTCCCACAGATCCCCGACCCCGATGACCGCAAGTTCGCCGCCCTCGCGTACGTCAGCGGAGCGATCCTCGTCAGTCAAGACGAGGACCTCCTCGCACAGCCCGAGCGCCTCGAGATTCTCGTTCTCTCTCCTCGCGAGCTCCTCGGGGAGCTCGCGAAGCTTTCCGACGGCAGCACCCGCCGCGGATCGTGAGACGGTCGCGACACGAGCCGCCCTCAGGATCCTCCTGACGCATCGCGAATTCGCGGGGAGGTGAGTACGCCGATGGACCGAGACGGATTCGGCGAGTACCTGAAGGAGCGAGACGCACCATCCGACCAGATCGATGCATCCATCGCCATCGTCGAGGAATTCGAGACCGTCCTCGCCGAGGGCGATCCGGGGAGCTCTCCGGAGAAGGCCACGGTAGAGGATTTCCACCGGTTCTCCCGACGGATGATCGACCGCGGGACCAACACGTGGGACAACTACGTGGCTCTCATTCGCTTCGCAAGGTTCCTCGGGAACGACGCCCTGTACATCGCCGGTCTCGAGTTGATCGACGGAGCGGAGGCACTCGACACACTGCACGCGAAGCTCGGAGAGCGCCTCGGCACAGAGACCCGCGACGAGATCTTCGACGGGATCGAGCTTCCACCGTTGGGCACGCCGAACGTCGCGAAGCCACAGATGACGGCCAGGGTCATGGAGCGGCTCGAGGCTGCCGTGGATCGTGACACATGCGCCGAGATCCTCGGTGAAGGCCTGCGCCACCTCGAGGACGACTGGTACCTCGGCGCGAAGAAGAAGTACGAGGAAGCCGGCGGAATCGACGCCTACCTGGAGCGCAAGGGAGCGGATTTCCTCGCGGAGCTGGAGAAGCATCGCGACGAAGGCACGTTGTACTTCAACCAGCGGATCGACGATGACGTCATCGCCTTTGTTCGTCGACATCGCGAGATCATGGCAGGCGTACGCGAGGGAAGGATCATCTTTGAGGCGAAGATCCCGCACCAGACGATCGAGTACCTGAAGGCCTCCACGCCCGCGGAGAAGGCCTATCACTACTGCCACTGCCCGTGGGTGAAGGAGTCCCTTCGCTCCGCAGAGCTGCGCATCCCAGCGACCTTCTGCAACTGCAGTGCCGCGTTCCACAAGAAGCCGTACGAAGTCATCTTCGGCCAGCCGATTCGCGCCAAGGTCGTGGAATCGATCCTCGCTGGGGACCCGTGGTGCAAGTTCGCGATCCACCTCCCCGAGGACGTCGCCGAGTCTGACAGCTGACGCGTCGCGAGGCTGCGGCGGTAGGAACTCCGTACATACTCTCTACACCATCCATATGGATGTTGACATCGAGGGAGAGTCGTGCTAGACTCCTCTCACCATCCATATGGATGGTGAGAGGAGTTGACGATCGATGTTCAATCGACCGCTCATGGAGTTCACGGTGCGCTCGATGCGCCTCAGGTCCGCTCCCCCGACCGGCGTCAAAATCACTCTTCCTCAGAAGCGTCGCCGCCGGAGAAGCGCCTTCGGGCGGAAACCGCGACGCACCGAAAACTGGCGCTTCCCGCACCACGACGAATCGCTACAATGCTACTGCCCATCCCCACAGATGGGCAGAAGATGGAGGTAGCATGCCCGACACGGAGAAGATCACCATCAACCTCGGCCCGGTGGACCTCGGTCGAATCGATGTCCTCGTCGATCAGGGGCTGTACTCGAACCGCACCGATCTCATTCGAACCGCAATCCGCAACCTACTCGATCGGCACGAGCCGGTCATCGAGGGTGTTGCGCGGAAGTGGTCGTTCGTCGTCGGCGCGCAGGAGCTGACGCGGCAGGAGCTCGAGGAGCTGCGCGAGGAAGGGAAGATGCTCGTGACGCGGGTCATGGGCACCGTGTCGATCGACGACTCCGTGGATCCCGGCCTGGCGCGCGCGACCATCAAGTCGATCAGGATCTTCGGGGCGCTCCGCGCGTCGCCCGAAGTCCGTGCCGCCATCAAGGACCGCATCAACCCCAAGTCGTCCTAGCGTGAGATCTGCCGGTTCGGGCTCGCCGTGATAGGGGCCCCGCCCCGCCTTGCATTAGAGTAATTCGTGGTTTAGAATTATTCTCGATGAACGATCGAGGCGTGACGGATCGACTCCGTGAGACGGGTCTCGTGCCCACGTTGCAGCGTATCGCGATCGTGAAATACCTCGATTCGGTGGACATCCACCCGACGGCGGATGACGTGTTTCGCGCCGTCTCCACGAGGCATCCCACGATCTCCAAGGCGACGGTCTACAACGGGCTGCGCGCCCTCGTGGACGTCGGCCTGGTCAGCGAGCTGACGATCGAGAAGGACGCCGCGCGCTACGACCTGTGCGGGGGAAAGCCTCACGGCCACTTCCGCTGCTGCCGCTGCCGACGACTGTACGATGTCGATGCCCCGACCCCGATTCGCACCGGCGACCTCGTGGACGGGCATCAGGTAGCGTCCGTGTCCACGTACCTCTACGGGGTCTGTGCCGAGTGCCTCGCAGGCGACAGGGGGGAGCGTCGTCATGCCTGAGCTTCCCGAGGTGGAGACGATCGTCCGCGGCCTGCGACCGCTCGTGGGCTCGCGCATTCGTCGCGCGGAGATCCTCGATCCGCGGATCAGGGTCGCCGCGGACCGACTGGCCGGCGAGACCCTCGAATCCGTCGAGCGCAGAGGCAAGCACATCGTCTTCCGGGTCTCGGGCGACTGGTCCCTGATCATCCATCTGCGGATGTCCGGGCGACTGCTCCTCTCGTGTGCGGAGGAGGAACTCCCCCATGTTCGCTTCCGGCTGCACCTCGACCGCGGGGTGGTGTCGTTCGTCAACCCGAGAAGACTGGGGACCGTAGATCTCCTGCGTGGACCGTTCGACAGACGGCTCGGGATCGATCCTTTGAGCGAGGAGTTCACCCCCGAGGCGCTTCACGATCTCCTCCGGGGAACGAAGAGACCGATCAAGCTCGCACTCACGGATCAGAGGAGGATCGCCGGTCTGGGGAATATCTACGCCGCTGAGGCGCTATGGCGGGCGGGCATCGCACCGCGTCGCCCGGGAAACCGCATCGCACGGAAGCGCATCGATGCACTCCACCGTGAGATCGTCGACCTGCTCGAGGAGGCGATTCGCCATTCGGGGACGAGCTTCGGCGTCAGCGTCGCCGACTACCGTGACCCAGGCGGGAACGACGGTGAATTCGGTGAGATGCTCGCCGTCTATGGCCGTGAAGGAAGAACCTGCCGGCGGTGTGGTGCGGCGATCGCACGCACGGTGCAGGCTTCGCGCTCGACGTACTGGTGTCCAAAATGTCAGCACTGAAGAACCGATTCGAAGGAGGCAATCGATGAAACTGAAGGGAAGTCGCACCGAGAAGAACCTGCTCACGGCGTTCGCCGGGGAGTCTCAGGCCCGCAACCGGTACACCTACTTCGCGAGTCAGGCGAAGAAGGAGGGGTTCGTCCAGATCCAGTCAATCTTCGAGGAGACGGCGGACCAGGAGAAGGAGCACGCGAAGCGCTTCTTCAAGTTCCTCGAGGGGGGAATGGTCGGCGTAGAAGCGTCCTTCCCGGCAGGGACGATCGGCACCACCGCCGAGAATCTCGAGGCTGCCGCGGCGGGCGAGCATGAAGAGTGGAGTTCGATGTACCCCGGATTCGCCGAGATCGCTCGCGAAGAGGGATTCAACGAGATCGGTAGCGTCTTCGACGCCGTGTCCGTCGCCGAGAAGCAGCACGAGAAGAGGTACCTCGGACTGCTGAGGAACGTCCAGGGCGATATGGTCTTCAAGAAGGATGCCCCGGTGGTGTGGCGCTGCAGGAACTGCGGCTACCTGCATGAGGGCAGCGAGGCGCCCGGTCTGTGCCCCGCCTGCGCACATCCCCAGGCTCATTTCGAACTACTTGCCGAGAACTGGTAGGCTTGCCGTGTCATGGTTGCGGTCTGGCGACCATCGACCTGAAGACGTGCGAGAAGGAGGAGTGGATGATCGGTGAACGGATGCAGGATGCCATCAATGCCCAGATCAAGGAGGAGATGGAGTCGGCATATCTCTACCTTTCGATGGTCGGGTACTTCGAATCGATCGGACTCGAGGGAATGGCGCAATGGATGAAGGCTCAGGTCCAGGAAGAGGTGGCGCATGCAATGCGCTTCTTCGACCACCTCGTCGAGCGCGACGGGCGGGTCAAGCTTCTTGCCTTGGCCGAGCCGAAGACGGAGTGGTCCTCACCACTCGACGCGTTTCAGGCAGCACTCGCACACGAGGAGTACATCACCGGCAAGATCAGCGATCTGGTGACCCTTGCCGCCGAGGAGAACGATCACGCCGCAGCGATCATGCTGCAGTGGTTCGTCAGCGAGCAGGTCGAGGAAGAGGCGACCGCGTCGCGCATCGTGGATCTCCTCGCGCGAATCGGCACGGACGGGCCGGGATTGGTCATGGTCGACCGCGAGCTCGGTGCACGCGTGCCGATGTGCACGCCCGCCCCGGCGGACTCCGACGGCGAGTGAGGAGAGCCTGCATGGACTTCCACGTCGTGACCGAAGCCGCCGAGCTCAATCAGGCGCTCTATCAGGTGACGCACGGGCTCTACGTCCTCACCGCAGCCTCCAGTGGTCGGAAGAACGGTCAGATCCTCGATGCGCTGATGCAGGTCACGAACGCTCCTCCGCGGATTGCGGTCGGCCTAGGGAAGAGATCGCTCACACACGAGATGATCGCGGAGAGCGGCCGGTTCGTCGTCAACGTCATCGATCGTCTCGATCCACGGGTAGTGGAAACGATCCGCCACTTCGGCTTCCAGTC
>CP070725.1:419764-423240 GCA_020350845.1 Candidatus Bipolaricaulota bacterium | reverse complement strand
TGGTGCGCAAGGTTCAGTCCTTCTCGTTTTCCAACCTCGACGAGGTCCAGACAGGGCAGCTGATCACCCGATCAACAAGCGATGTCCACATGACGCAGATGATTGTCATGATGTCGCTAAGGATCCTCACGAGGGCGCCGATCTGGGTCCTGGGCGCGACGGTCATGCTCCTGGTCACAAGTACGAGGCTGGCCCTGATGATGGCCGCCTTCGTACCGGTCATCGCGCTGTCTGTGCTGTGGTTCGCACGCACCGCACGGCCGATGTTCACCTGGGTCCAGCAGCGCCTGGACCGGCTGAACACTGTGCTCCAGGAGAACCTCGCTGGAGTCCGTATCGTGAAGGCGTTCGTACGCGAGGCGCACGAAATCGAACGCTTCGGCGACGCCAACCGGCAGCTGATGGAGAAGACAATTCGCATCATGCGACTCGTTGCGATCCTCTTGCCGACCATGACCTTGATCCTGAATCTCGGCATCATTGGCGCGATCTGGCTCGGAGGCGGCGCCACGCTGGCCGGAGAGATGACCGTCGGACAGGTCGTGGCTTCGATCAACTACCTCACCTTCGCGCTCTTCCCGCTGATGATGCTCGCCGCCATGCTGAGCCCTATCGCCGCGGCCGATGCTTCCGCTGCGCGCATTCTCGAGGTGCTCGAAACGGAGCCGTCGGTCACGGCCCCCGCAGTCGCGGCGCCGCTTCCTGACGTGCAAGGACGCATCGCGTTCGAGCGGGTCGGCTTCACGTACGAGGGCGATGGCGGAGAACCGGTACTTCGCGATGTGAGCTTCGTCGCCGAGGCCGGTGAGACGATCGCCAGTCTCGGTGCCACTGGATCGGGAAAGTCGACCCTCATCCACCTCATTCCGCGGTTCTACGACGTCACGGAGGGCCGCATCACGCTCGATGGCACGGACATCCGCGAGTTGCCCTTGAGCGTCCTCCGATCATCGATCGGCATCGCGCTTCAGGAAGCCGTCCTGTTCGGCGGCACCGTCCGCGAGAACGTGGCGTACGGACGCCCGGATGCGTCGCTGGACGAGATTCGAGATGCGTGCCGGACGGCACAGGCGCTCAACTTCGTCGAGTCGCTGCCTGAGGGTGTCGACACCGTTATCGGACAGCGCGGTGTAACCCTGTCCGGCGGGCAGCGCCAGCGTTTGGCCATCGCGCGTGCGCTCCTCACGAAGCCCAAGATCCTGATCCTCGACGACTCGACAAGCGCGGTCGACATCGAGACAGAGGTTCGCCTACAGGATGCCCTCGATGCGCTCCTTGCGGACGCTGCCCACACCACCACGCGATTCATTGTGGCGCAGCGGATTAGCACGGTGCTTCTTGCCGACATGATCCTCGTTCTCGACCGCGGGAACGTCGTGTCCTACGGAACCCACAGCGAGCTTCTCGAGAAGAGCGCCATATATCGCGAGATCTACGTCTCGCAGCTCGGAGGGATGACGTGACCGCGGAGCAACGGGAGCGACGCCCCATGGGCCTCCGCCCCGGCCGTGGCGCACACATGTTCGGCGGGGAGCGCGCGAAGGATGCGCGCGGCTCGTTGCGTAGACTCCTTGGCTATCTCCGCCGCTACCGAGCGGCAATCGTCACGGTCTTCGTGCTCGCGACCTTCGGGACCTCCATGGCGCTCCTTGGGCCGTATCTCATGGGGCGCGCAATTGATCTCATCGTCACTCGACAGGGGATGGCCGCGGTGCTGCGCGTCCTTCTCGCGATGCTCGGCTGCTACGGCGTCGCGTGGCTCGCCAACGCGGCTCAGGGGGTCCTGATCGCGACCGTTGCTCAGCGCGCCATGCGCGAGATCCGCGCCGATCTTTTCGCCCATCTGCAGGGCCTCAGCCTGCGGTTCCACGACAGCCGACGCGCGGGCGAGACGATGAGTCGCCTGACCAACGACATCGACGCCATCAGCAGAGTACTCAGTCAGAACGTGACCCAGCTCTTCTCCGGCTTGCTGACCATGCTCGGGATCCTGCTCGTGATGTTCATCCTCAGCCCGTGGCTCGCCCTCGCCTCGATGGTCGTCCTGCCTCTGATGTTCGGCCTGGTCGTCGTCGTCGGAAGAAAGACGCGAAGCGCCTTTCGCGCGTATCAGAAGAACCTCGGCGTGCTCAACGGCACACTGGAAGAGACCTTCAGCGGGCAGCGTGTCGTCACTGCTTTTGGGCAGGAGGATCGCGTTCTTTCGCGATTCGACGTGCACAACACGACGGTCCGCCGCCTGGGAATCCACGCAATGACCTATGCACTATTCGTGATGCCGATGATGGGCATCCTCTCCAACATGAATGTCGCCGTCGTCGCCGGCATCGGCGGATGGCTCACCGTCCGCGGCGCCGTGACTGTCGGATTGATCACCACCTTCATCGCGTACTCCCGGAGGTTCGCGGAGCCGCTGCGCCAGCTGGGGGGGCTCTACAACCAGGTCCAACAGGCCCTCGCAGGGGCGGAACGGATCTTCGAGATTCTCGACGAGGTTCCCGATCTCGTGGACTCCCCCAATGCGCGTGCACTGGGGACGGTCCGCGGCGAGGTTTCGTTCGAGGACGTGACGTTTGCCTATGAACCGGGTGTCGACGTTCTGAAGGACATCACCCTGCGCGCCACGCCGGGGGAGGTCATCGCCCTCGTCGGCCCCACGGGCGCAGGGAAGACGACCGTCGTCAATCTGCTCGGAAGGTTCTACGATATCGCGGAGGGGGTCGTTCGTCTCGATGGGGAGGACGTCCGTGGTGTCACCGCGGCCTCCCTTCGCAGGCAGCTGGGCGTCGTCCTGCAGCAGACGTTTCTCTTCGCGGAGTCCGTGCAGGAGAACATCCGCTACGGCCGCCTCGACGCCACGGATGCGGAGGTCGTGGAGGCGGCGAGACTCGCCAACGCGGACGGCTTCATTCGGCGCCTTCCGGACGGCTATGACACGGAACTCTCCGAGCGCGGCGCGAACCTCTCCGAAGGGCAACGGCAGCTTCTCTCGATCGCCCGCGCGGTTCTCGCCGATCCGCGGGTACTGATCCTTGACGAGGCGACGAGTTCCGTGGACACCCGAACCGAGACGCAAATCCAAGAGGCGCTTCAGGAACTGATGAAGGGACGGACGAGTCTCATCATCGCGCACCGTCTATCGACGATACGCAGCGCCAATCGCATCCTCGTGATCGACAACGGCCGCATCGTCGAGCAGGGTGACCACGCCGAGCTGCTCGCAGCCGAAGGCGCGTACTACCGGTTGTATCTGAGCCAGTTCCGTGGTGCCGCGCCGCCCAAAGACGCATGGCACACTAGCCGCGGAGAGGGAGGATGAGGTGAAACGCAATCTTGTGGTCTTGGTGGTTGCCGCAGCCGTGCTCGCGCTTGCGGGATGCGGCGGCTTGCAGCAGCGGGCAAAAGAGGTGGAAGAACGATTAGCGGACGCCGAGCTTCAGGCGGCTCAGGCGCTCGATGCGGCGGCGGAGAACAAG
>CP070725.1:388215-419664 GCA_020350845.1 Candidatus Bipolaricaulota bacterium | reverse complement strand
GGGGCCGGGGAATGGCCCACGTACAATCCCGGCATGGAGTCGAGCGCGGCCCTCGTTCTTACCGGCGGCATCCTTCCCACGTCCCCGCACGCGGAGACGGTGGTGCTGCGGGAAGGAGTGATCACGTGGGTCGGGCGATTCGAGGAGCGTCCCGAGTGGTGCCACGAGGCACACACGTGGGACCTGGCAGGGTGCGCGCTGCTCCCCGGGTTCATCGACGGCCACACCCACTTCGTCCACGAGGGGCTGCGCGCGCTCGGCCTGCGGACGCAGCTCGCGGAGTCGGGAAGGTCGGACGCTTTGGAACTGCTTGCAGAAGCAGTACGCGCCACCCCCGCGGGGACGTGGGCGATCGGGGTCGGATGGGACGAGTCCACTTGGGAGCCCGCGCAGCGACTGTCGCGCGCGGAGCTGGATCGGATCGCACCGCACACGCCGCTCGCGGCGATCCGTGTGGACGGACACCTGGCGATCGTCAACCGCGTCGGCCTCGACAAGCTTCCCCCGGGGATCGACGCGAGGCAGGTCGACTCGGAGTCCGGTAGTCTCCTCGAAGAGGCCGCGTTCACCCTCTCCCGGTCCACGCTTCCCGCGACGGAAATGCTGGTCGAGGGTCTGTGCGAGGCATCCCGCACGGCCCATCGTCTCGGCGTGACGTCGGTGCACGCGATGGCGGCGCCTGCAGAGCTTCGCGCCTACGTCGCCGCACGCCGGCTTCGCGAGATGCGCGTCACCCTCTACCCCGAAGAACCACTTCTCAACTCGTTGCGCGCGCTCGGGATCGACCAGGGCTTCGGGGATCCGTGGCTCCGTCTCGGCGGGATCAAGCTGTTCGCCGACGGGTCGATCGGGGCGGCGAACGCTGCGGTCCACGCCCCGTTTGCCGACACCGGAGGGCGCGGGCGGCTCAATCACACGGACGAGCACCTGCGTTCCTTCTTGCGTGCTGCCGAGGAGGCGGGGATGCCGACCGCGGTGCACGCCATCGGCGATCGTGCGATCGAGCAGGTGATTTCCGCCCACGAGGCTGTCGGCACGTCGCGCACGTTGCGCCATCGCATCGAGCACTTCGAGCTCCCGCGGGAGGGGCATGTCGAGCGTGCCGCCGCTCTCGGCTTGTGGCTTTCAATGCAGCCCAACTTCGTCGGCCGATGGTCGGGCCCGGACAGCTTCTACGAGCGCAGGCTCGGCGCGGAGCGCGACCGCACGAGCAACCCTCACGCGACGATCGCGGCACAGGGGCTTCCCCTCGTCTTCGGCTCGGACGGCATGCCGATGGGACCGCTGCTCGGGATCCACGGAGCGGTCAATGCGCCATACGTCGGGCAGCGCCTGTCGGTGGCCGACGCGCTCCACGCCTACACCGCCGCCGGGGCGGCAGCCTCCTTCGAAGAGGAGTCCAAAGGGGAGATTGCCCCCGGGCACATCGCCGATCTCGTCGTGCTCAATGGGAATCCCGTCGCAACCCCCGGGCGCATCCGCGAGCTGCGCGTGGAGATGACCTTCCTCGGCGGGAAGGTCGTCTATCAGCATCCGGAAAGCGCTTCGCGATGGCCTCTTCCTTCGATTCCGGGATGATCGAGGCCTGCCCTACGAATGTGATGTGGATACTTCCCCTCGGCGTCGGTGACTGCTATAATGCTCAGCCAACGTCGTCCTGAGGGTGCCAAAGGAGACGAGCAATGCGCGAGGCCGAAATCAAGGCGCTCCTGGTCGATCCGCTCAGCAACTCGCCTGTGGTCCTGCTCAAGGACAGGAACTCCAATCGCGCGATGCCGATCTGGATCGGGGAGGCGGAAGCGATCGCGATCGCTTTCGGACTGCAGAGCGGACGGTTCCCGCGACCGATGACCCACGACCTGATGAAGGAGATCATCGAGGATCTCAAGGGGTCGGTGGAGCGGATCGTCATCTCGGAGGAGAAGGAAGGCACGTACTACGCGAGGATCGTCCTCGCTCGTGCCGGCGGAGAGTCGGTCGAGGTCGACGCGCGGCCGTCCGACTCGATCGCCCTCGCTCTTCGCATCGGAAGCCCAATCTATGTCGCCGACAAGGTCTTCGAGGACTCCTCGATCGAGTCGCCGTTCGCGGAGGAGGACGAGTTCCAGGACTTCGTCGAGTACGAGATGGATCTCTCCGAGTTCCGCCGGCCGACGGCGCTCGACAACGAGTCGGCGGAGGCTTCCTAGCTCCCGGCTTCGATCTCGAGGGAGACCCGCGGCAGGACGACGAGGTTGTCCCGCAGAAGCCCCGGATTGATCTCGATGCGCTGTGCCCGGATGCTGTACGCGCGCATGCCGTCGACGAAGCGCACCGTCTTGAGAATCGTGTAGTCGCCGCGATCGACCCAGATCATCGCCTCGAGCATGTCGCTCCCCGCGTCGCGCACCTCGAGGATGTATCCCCCCTGGATCGAGCTCTGTGACATCGGATCCTGAATGCTCACGAAGCTCCAGTCGTGGAGCGGGGGGCAATGGGACGCACGGAAGCAGATCGCTCCCGCCCCTGTCCTGTCTCCCGAGAGCGTGAATCCGAGGTCCATCGCCGCCTGGAAGAGGCCCGGAGGGAGACCGGAAACGTCTTGGAGCACGCGAAGCGACACCCTCCCTGCGTCCCACTCGTCTTCCACGGTCTTGAGGTGGAAGCCCATCAGTCCGAGGGTGATGAGCGGAAGTCGTGCCGGCCACAGGCGTGTGACCATCGCGTTCTCGAACGGCAGATAATGCGACAGCCGCCCGTTGTCGATGACGATCAGCTCGTCGTTGGTGTTGTTGTCGTCGCCGACCGGATAGCGCAGGAGGAGTGCAGGCTGCTCGTCGTTGACGTACTGCAGGAGGATCTGGAACGGTGCGTGGATCGTGCCTGCCGACGGCGTGGGGAGGAACGCGGCGACATCGAGGAACGCCGAATCCGCTCCGACCAGCGGATCGTACATCTCGGGCTGCACCTCGATCTCGAGTACGGCCTCGAGATCGCGGATTCGATCGAAGGCGGAGTTCACCTGCCAGATCAGTCCGCCGGGCTCCGTCGGCCGATGCTCCAGCTGCTGAAACTCGTTGTAGGCGAGGGTCGCGACGATGACGGACACGAACAGACCGATCCCGAGGAGGATCAGGTTTTGACTGTTCATCACGGAGCATTATAATGCCCTTGCAGTGGGCGTTCAAGGGATCGTGAGGGCAAAGGAGGCGGGGTATGAGCGGCGCGTTCGCGGGATTGCGGCGGGTTCAGGATGCGCAGGTGGAGGGACAGGTGGTGGCGGTCCGCGTAGACTACAACGTCCCGATGGCCGACGGGCAGATCGGGGACGACACGCGGATTCAGGCCTCGCTCCCGACGCTCCGGCTTCTGCGCGAACGCGGCGCGAAGGTCGTCGTCTTCAGCCATCTCGGCCGCCCCGAGGGAAAGGTCGTCCCCGAACTCTCCCTGCGGCCGATCGCCGATCTTCTCGGGGAGCTCCTGGAAGCGCCCATCATCCTCCACACCGAGCATGAGGAGGATGTCCGCCCGCACATCGACGAGGCGGCCGATGAGGCCATTCACGTTCTCGAGAATGTCCGCTTCCATCCCGAGGAGACGGCCAACGAGAGCCCGTTCGCCCGATGGCTGTCGAGCCTCGGAGATCTGTTCGTCAACGATGCGTTTGCCACGCTGCATCGTGCGCATGCGTCGACGGTCGGAGTCGCGGATCACCTCCCCGCCTACGCCGGGCTGCTCGTTCAGAAGGAGCTCGAAGCGCTGTCGCCGCTCGTCGAGGAGCCGAAGCGACCGTACGTGGCGGTGATCGGGGGGAAGAAGGCGAAGAGCAAGCTCGGACCGCTGCGCGACTTGATCCGCACCGTGGATGAGATCCTTGTCGGCGGTGGGGTGGCGTACACACTGCTCGAGGCGCTCGGCGTCCATGTCGGGACCTCTCCCGTGGAGCACGCCCTGCTCGATGAAGTGGAGGAGGTGCTCGCCAACGCCGGGGAGCGCGGGGTGACCGTCCTCCTTCCGTCGGACGTGGTGACGGCCGAAGCTCCGGAAGCGGCCTCGGAGGCGGAGATCTTCGCGGTGGATGAGATCCCTCCGGAGCGCAGCGGCTTCAACATCGGCCCGGAGACGGTCGCCCGGTTTGCGGAGCGGATCGCGGGAGCGGGTTCCGTCTTGTGGACCGGACCGATGGGGATGTACGAGGACCCGGCGTTCGCCTCCGGGACGCGAGGCCTCGCCGAGGCGATGGCGGCAACGGATGCGTACACCGTGGTCGGAGGAGGGGAGACCGGCGACGCGGTCTCCAGCTTCGGACTGGCGGAGTCGATGTCCCACATCTCCACCGGTGGCGGGGCTTCGCTGGCCTTGCTCCGCGGCCGCCGCCTGCCGGCGCTCGAGGCGCTGCGCGAGTCGTGAGTTGCCGCTCCCCGACCGGGCGACTACAATGCTCATCAGATGCGGACATAGCTCAGTTGGTAGAGCATCAGCTTCCCAAGCTGAGGGTCGCGGGTTCGAGTCCCGTTGTCCGCTCACGTACCACGCCTCTTCCTCCGCGAAGTGTCCCACTACGTGCCATCCCTTCTCTGTGAGGTCGCGCCGATGACGTTGACGCTCGACACACTCCGGGAGAGAGTCGGTGACTGCACCCGATGTCCACTGGCAGAAACCCGAACCCATGTGGTCTTCGGGGAAGGGAGTCCGACGGCGAGCGTGGTGTTCATCGGAGAGGGCCCGGGCGAAGTCGAAGACGAGACCGGACGGCCGTTCGTCGGCCCCGCGGGGCAGAAGCTCGATGAGGTCTTGGGCGCGGTCCAGCTGACGCGGGACATGGTGTACATCACCAACGTCGTCAAGTGCCGTCCGCCGGGAAACAGGGTCCCATCGAAGGACGAGATGAGCGCCTGCTTCCCGTACCTCGAGGCGCAGATCGCTCTGATCAATCCTGGGCTGATCGTGAGTCTCGGCAACACTCCGACGCAATGGCTCTTGCCCGACGTCGACGGGATCACCAAGATCCGCGGATCGTTCTTGCCGTGGCGCGGGAGCATGCGCGTCTTTCCGATGTTCCACCCGAGCTACCTCCTGCGGAACCCGCAGCGCACGAAGGGCAGTCCGAAGTACCTGGCTTGGCAGGACATCCAACGAGTGAGGGAGTGGATCGATGCAAACCCAAGAGCTTGAGACGCTTGCCGAGCAGGAGCGCTTTGTTCGAGAGGCGATCGAGAAGGCCGACGAGCACCGCAAGAAGAAGCGGTTCAAGGAGGGCATCGATCTTCTCGTCGAGGCGCTGCGCTTCGGCCTCGAGAAGGAGACGATCTACTTCCGACTGGGGAACATCTATATCGACGCAGGGGATCTGAACCGCGCGGAGTACGCCTACAAGCGGGCCCTCGAGGTCGAACCACACTACGCGAACGCGATGCACAACCTGGCGATCGTCTACAAGCGCCAGAAGAAGATCGATCTCTACGTTCGGACGTACAAGAAGTCGCAGCGGATGGCGATCCGCTACCCGAAGCGCAGCAACCTGTCGCCCGAGGTCAAGGGCACATTGCGTCGTGACGCGTGGAAGCTCTTCGGGATCGTCCTCGCGGTCATCATCGCCGCCGTCGCGGTCGTCGCGATCCTGCGGCGGTGAGGTGTAGTGCCGTAGCCATCAGGATTATCGGTTGACCGCTCGCGACCCTTGCGGTATAGTCGTCCGGCTTCACCAAGGATCCCCGGTTGCAGAGAGAAGGGTGAACGTTTGACGAGACGAAGGATCTACGAAATCGCTCGCGAGCTCGACGTGACGAGCAAGGAGTTCGTCACCCGCCTCGGCGAGCTCGGGATGCCCGGCCTGAAGGCCTCGAATACGGTCGACGAGGAGGAGTACGCCCTCATCGTCAACCTCTACACCGACGAGGGAGCCGCGGAGCCGACGGCTGAGGCGGCGGAGGAAGCGCCACCGGCGGAGGTCCGTCCGCGGGAGCGGCGGACGCGGGTGACCACGGGGGATCCGCGGGCTCCAGTGGTGTCCGTCCTCGGGCACATCGACCACGGGAAGACTACCCTTCTGGATGCCCTGCGCAGTTCGCAGCTCGTGGAAAAGGAAGCGGGCGGGATCACCCAGGGCGTCGCCGCCTATCAGGTCGACCTACGAGGCCAGAAGATCACTGTCATCGACACGCCGGGGCACAAGGCGTTCACCGGGATGCGTGCTCGTGGGGCGCAGGCCACCGATATCGCGATCCTCGTGGTCGCTGCCGACGACGGCGTGATGGCCCAGACCGTGGAGGCGATCGATCACATCCGCGCCGCGGACATCCCGATGATCGTTGCCGTGAACAAGATCGACAAAGCGAACGCGGACGTCGACCGAGTGATGGGCGACCTCGCGAAACAGGGGTTGACGCCCGAAGCGTGGGGCGGCGATACCGTGACGGTGCCGATCTCCGCGCTCAACGGGGAGAACCTCGAAGAGCTCATGGAGATGATCCTCCTCGTGGCGGAGATGGAGGATCTTCGCGGGGACCCGGACGCCGCGCTCGAAGCGGTGATCATCGAGAGCCATCTGTCGGCGGGCCGCGGGCCGGTGGCATCGGTCGTCGTCAGGAACGGGACCCTGCGCGAGAAGGACATCATCGTTGCGGATCAGACCTACGGGCGCGTCAAGGCGCTGATCGACGGAAGCGGCACCCGGTGCGCGGAGGCGACCCCGGGGACGGCGGTGGAAGTGCTCGGACTCCAAGAGGTCCCCGCCGTCGGTTCCACGCTCGAAGTGCTGTCGAAGATCAACGAGGCGAAGCGACTGGCGGAGCGTCGCCGTAGCGAGGCCGAATCGCCGCGAAGGTCGCGCGCGCAGCTGAGCGTAGAGGATCTGTTCAAAGAGGCTCAGGAGGAGGAGAAGCTGCGCTTGATCCTCAAGGCCGGCTCGACCGGGGCGTTGGAGGCCGTTCGCCGCGAGATCGAAGCGCTACAGGTGGGGGAGATCGAGAAGGAGATCCTGCTCACCGGCGTCGGGGCGGTCTCGGAGAGCGACATTCTGCTCGCGTCGAGCGTCTCCGGCCCGTGCCTCGTCGTCGGCTTCGGCGTCAAGGCGGACGGCAAGGCGACGCAACTCGCGGACCGCAACGGGGTCATCGTGATGACCTACGAGATCATCTATGACCTCATCGAGCAGATCGAAGGAACGCTGAAGCGCATGCTCGCACCGGAGTTCCGTGAGGTTTCGCTGGGGACGGCGGAGGTGCGCGACATCTTCAAGATCCCCGTGGGCGTCGTCGCGGGGTGCTACATCGCCGAGGGGCGTGTGCAGCGGTCGGCAAAGGCGCGGCTTCTGCGCGACGGGGAGGAGCTGTTCGTGGGGGAGATCGCGTCGCTGCGGCGCTTTGAAGACGACGTGCGCGAGGTGCAGTCGGGTCGTGAGTGCGGCATCCGCCTCGCGGAGTTCGACGATGTCCAGATCGGGGACCGCCTGGAGTTCTTCCTCCTCGAGGAGGTCCCGGCCTAGCCGACGATGCGCGCAGGTCTGCTCACCGTGACGCTCCACCTGCCGGGGGTCCGCTCCCTGAAGGAGAAACGTAGCATCGTCAAGCCGCTGATCGCCCAGATCACCGCACTCGGTCCGGCGATCGGCGTCGCCGAGGTTGCCGATCACGACGAGCTCGACCGTGTGACGCTGCGCATCGTTCACGTTTCGAATGACGTCCGCCGCAGCGAGTCCGTGCTCGGCAAGATCGAAGGAAGACTCGCCCGCGGACCGCGGTTCGCGCTCGAAGAGAGCGAGAGGGAGATCCTGTGACCGAGGGGCGTTTCCAGGCGCGGGTGCGCGAGGAGATCCAACGCCATCTGTCGGAGATCGTCGAGTTCGAGGCTCGCGATCCGCTGATCAAGAGCGCGTTTCCTACGGTCATGGACGTTCGTCTCTCCCCCGACGGGAGTCACGCGCGGATCTTCGTCGCCCTCGGGGAGAACGTCGCGGATCGCGAGGCGGTGATCCGTCAGTTCGAGCGCGACCGGGGGTTCTTCCGCAGCATGCTCGCCCGGCGGCTGGAGATGCGCTACACACCCGAGCTTCACTTCGTGCTCGACGAGACGGTCGAGCGTTCGATGCACCTCCACTCCTTGCTCGACGAGGATGATCTTCGCGAGCCGGAAGCGTCTCCCGAGGAGGAGACACAGTAGCCTCGTCGCGGAAAGAGACCGGCGCAGCGCTATGGTACTCTCCGCTTGCTGTCTCGGCGCGGCCCTTCGTATAGTCATCGCGCCATGAGAGACACGTGGAGGATCGATCTCGAGCGAGTCTACGAGCGCCACCCTTTCGTGCGTGAGGTGCTCGCGCGGCTCATCGACGCGGGCTTCGAGGCGGTTCTCGTGGGAGGGGTCGTCCGCGACGCGCTGCTCGCGGCGTGGGAGGGGAGGCCGTTCGCTCCGCGTGAGGTCGATGTCGCCACCGCCGCGCCTCCCGATGAGATCCTCAAGCTCTTCAGTGACCGTCCCATCGTTCGTGTCGGAGAGCGCTTCGGCGTCTTGCGCGTCGTCCCCCCCGAAGGCTCGCAGATCGAAGTGGCGACCTACCGCGAAGAGGGCGACTACGACGGGCGCCGACCGGCCGTGGTCTCCCATGACGCAGACCTGGAAGGCGATCTCCGTCGGCGTGATCTCACCGTGAATGCCCTTGTCGCTCGCGCTGACGGGACGGTCCTCGACTACGTGGACGGCGTCCCGGATCTCGAGGCGCGGCTACTGCGGGCGATCGGGGACCCCACGGTACGCTTCTCCGAGGACTACCTGCGGATGCTCCGCGCCGTCCGCTTCGCGAGTCAGCTCGATGCGACGATCGAGCCGCAGACCGCGGAGGCGATTCGCGCCAACGCGGCGCACATCCTGGAGATCTCCAACGAGCGAATCCGTGACGAGCTGCTGCGCCTGCTCGAAAGCCCGCGGGCGGCCGCGGGGATCGAACGCATGGACGATCTCGGGCTCCTCCCCCACGTGTTTCCCGAGGTCGCGGCCCTCAAGGGCGTGCCGCAGCCCGAGGAGTACCATCCCGAGGGAGACGTCTACGTGCACACGGTGGCCGCGTTGCGCGTTGCCGACCGGTTCATCACAAACCCTCTGGTGAAGCTTGCCGTGCTCCTCCACGACATCGGCAAGCCCCACGCCCTCGATCGAAGCGGCGGCGCGAACATGGGCGGCCACTGCGCCGTGGGAGCGCGCAAGGCGGAGCGCATTGCGAAGAGACTGCGCTTCAGCCGTGAGGAGGCGCAGCAGCTGGGCTTCCTCATCGGCAATCACATGCGGGTTGCGGACTTTCCGGCGATGGGTCGGGGGAAGCAGGTGCGCTTCGTCAGCGAAGGAGAGGTCGTCGGCGAGGTCCGTCTCGAGCGCCGGTTCCCGCGGTTCTTCGAGCTCCTGCAGCTACTTGTCGCCGACTGCGAGGCGAGCGTGCACCGCGCAACGGGGTGGGCGCCGATCCTCGACGAGACGCTTCGCGTGATCGAACACATCGACGAGGTGTGCAGCCTCGCCAGGGCGCGGGAGCTGATCGACGGACATGCGCTCATCGCGATGGGGATGCCTCCGGGGCCAAGACTGGGAGCGGTTCTGGCGGCCGTGCACGACCGCATCCTCGCGGGCGAGATCACGAGCCCCGAGGAGGCAAGACGTGCCGCGCAGGCGATGATCGACGATCACCCCCAGCGGACCTAGTCCCCTCGCGCGCGGGACAATCGCCCTACCTTCGCCCGTCCTCCTCGGCCAAGCTTCGGGAGACGATCCACGCGTCTTCCTTCCGTCACGGGAGGGAGCACGAGGCCTGCGATGCGATGGCGACAAGGTCGCACGCGTGCGAGGGACGGGTGGTGTGAGATGACGGCTCCGCTCATGGTGAGTCCCGATCTCGACCTCGATCTCGAGGCGATTATCGGGCAGTGCGTCGCCATTCTCGGCATCCGGGGTTCGGGCAAGTCGAACACTGCCGGGGTCCTCTTCGAGGAGCTGCTGAAGCACAGCTACCCGTTGTCGATCGTCGATATCGACGGCGAGTACTTCGGCCTCAAGGAGCGGTTCGAGGTCCTCGTGGTGGGGACCGGGGACGGTGTCGAAATCGAGATCGATGCCGGCAGCGCCGAGGAAGTCGCACGCATCAGCATGGAGCGCAACATCCCCGTCGTTCTCGACCTCAGCGGGCATCTTGCCGAGGAGCGCAGCGAGCTTCTCCAGGAGTACCTCGGAGCGCTGTGGAGACTGGCCGGCTCGCTTCGCCGTCCGTACATCATCGGCATCGAGGAGGCACACGAGTTCATCCCCCAAGGGGTGCGCTCCGAGCTCAAGGATCTCGTCTCACGCATCGCCCTGCGCGGGAGAAAGCGCGGTTTGGGGGCAATCATCGTTTCCCAGCGCAGTGCCAAGGTGGACAAAGACGTCCTCAGCCAGGCCGGACTCCTCTTCCTCCATCGCGTGGTGCACGAGGCGGACATGCGCGTCTACGGCGAGCTCCTTCCGTGGAAGAAGGCGGAGGTCAAGGAGATCGTCTCCGCGCTCGAGACCGGGGACTGCATCTTCGTGGATCACGAGACGATCGTTCCTCTCCACGTGCGCGAACGGGAGACGTTCCACGCGGGGTTCACGCCGACGCTGGAGACCGTGGTCACGCCGGCCCTGCGACAGGTGAGCCAGGCGATCATCGAAGCGATCGAGCGATCGAAGGGAAAGCGTGGCCGACGCTCGAAGGTGCAGCTCCTCGAGCAGCGCGTCCACGAGCTCGAGGAGGTGCTCTCCGAGCGGCAGCGGCAGATCACCGAACTCGAGGATGTTGCGCGCACCCTGGGCTACATCCGCGTCGAGGTTCCACGGACCGCGCGTGAGGAGGCACTTGCGCCCGTCGCGGCGCGCGAGGAGCGAGCGGACACGGCCGGGGGCTCGCAGTGGGCAGCGGCGCCGGTCGAAGCCCCGTCGGCAGCGATCCTCGAGCCACCGGTGATCGACGTCGGAGGGCAGCGGGAACGGATCCTTCCTCCCGCGGTCCACCGGCACATCGAACGGCTCGTCGGCCGCGTGAGCCGGGGCGCCCTTCTCCATCGACGGCTCCTTGCCTTCCTCGTGGCCCACGCGCCGTCCACCTACTCCGTCGAGCAGATCGCGGCGTGGACGCACTGCCCTCCGGGCGTTCTGGAAAACGATCCACCCCGGGAGTTCCTCGAGATGGGGATGATCTCGACCGAGCGCCGTGGCGGGAAGCCCCACTACCGCAGCACGCTTAAGGCGTTCGCGATGCGTGAGTTCGAGATCTTTGAGCCGGACATCGGCGGGACGGAGCTCCATCTCATCACGTCGCAGCTTCGCGACCGCCTCCTAGAAGCCGCCAGCACCTAGGCGGTGCGCGGATCAGAGCCCCATCTCGTTGCGCTTCGAGGAGATGCTCATTGACGAATCTTCCGTGTGGGATTACAATCCATCGGGCAGCTGCGGCTTGGGGAAGGACTGTTGATGAAGGTCAAGATCGTGGAGCGCCACGCGTCTCCGAGCGACGCGGTCCGCAACCATGTCATCAGCAAGACCGAGGCCCTGAGCCGCTACTTCGACCGCATCATCTCCGTCGATGTCGTGCTCTCGGTGGAGAAGGAGCGCCAGATCGCGGAGTTCCACGCGCATCTCACGAACCGCAAGGTACTTCACGCCCACGAGGATTCGACAGACATGTACGCGTCGATCGATCGTGCGATCGACAAGCTTCGACGTCAGCTCGTCAAGTACAAGGACCAACTCACCGACACCCGGGAGCGGCGTGAGGGAGGATCTGGCGAGGGTGAGGAGGCAGGTGACGGGGCCGGCGAGAAGAGGATCGTGCGCACCGACACGTTCTTCCACAAGCCGATGCTCCCCGAGGAGGCGTCGCTCCAGCTGGAAGCGGTCGACAAGGGATTCCTCGTGTTCATCAACGCGGAGACCGACGAGGTGAGCATCATCTATCACAGGAGGGACGGTAACTACGGGCTGATCGAGCCGCGGCGCTAGCGGAGAAGCGAGGCGAGAAGAGCTGTGGTCAGGGTGCTGGCACTTCATTCGGGAAGTCTTGCGAGTCGCGTCGCCACGGCACTCATCGATCGCATGCCGAACGTCGAGGGGATGCACCTTCTCTACTTCCGCTCGCCGTTCTTTGCGGAGGCGGAGTGCATCCGCGACTGTGCGAAGCTCGAGTGGCCGGCGTCGCCGTTCCGCACCCAGTCGCTGAAGAAGGAGTTCCGCCGGCTGGCGAACATCCCCGTCCGCAGGCGCTTCTCGCTGCGAAGAAGCTGCCTCAGTTGCCGCACGCTGTTTCTCGCCCATGCCTTGCGCTACATGGAGCGGATCGGTGCCGACTTCATCGTGACCGGGGAGATCGTTGGGCGAAACGGCCTCGAGGAGGACGATCTCGTGCGCGTCATGCGCAACGCGGGGGCGACGGGCCAGGTCCTGCGGCCGTTGTCTGCGCGCCTCCTTCCTCCCACGCCGGTGGAGAGCTCAGGGGCGATCCCGCGCAAGGCACTCGCCGGCCTGGTCGCCGATGACCAGGACGGGTTGATGGATCTTGCGAGCTCCCTGGGGATCGCTGCCGACGGCGCCATGGACTGCTACAAGCGCTGCCGGCTGACGGCGCCGGGCTACGGAACCCGCCTCGAGAACCTCCTTCGTGAGGAGCGATTCACGTTGAATGCCCTCCGGCTACTCGACTTTCGCCTGTACTACAAGCAGGATCCGGACGTGAAGTTCGTGCTCGCGACGGACGAGGAGGAGAAGCGGGCGCTGCAGAATCTCCTTCTCCCGCAGGACCTGCGCGTGTACCTTCCGACGCACCGCGGCCCGATGTGTCTTGTGCGGACCGATTGGAGCTCGAAGGACCCCGCCGAGGTCGAGGAGATCATCGAGTTCGCCTGCCGTGTGACCGCGACCCACAGCGAGGCGTCGGACCATGCGAGCGTCCTCGTGTGCTATCGCTTCGAGAACCACGACGAAACGTCGCAGCTCTCCGTCGGCCCGTTCACTGCGGTCGAGGAGATCGCGCGCTACTGCTTCGCATCGGAGACGTTCACGTCACTCGTTTGACGGGACGTCGACGGCTTGATGAGCGGGGATCAGGAGGTATACTTCTCACCGGTGACGGTCGTCCCTGTGGCGGCTGTCCGATGATCGGAAGAAACGGCCTGAGCTACGGTCTTGGGCGAGAAGACGAAGGAACTGTGAAGCCCCCAATGTGAGGCAGGGGTGCCTATGCCCATTTACCGTTACCAGTGCCTGAAGTGCCAAACGACGTTCAAGGTCCTTCAGCGTAACGGGAGCGAGCCGCCGACCGCCTGCCCGGAGTGTGGGGCGCAGGAGACCGAGCGGCTTCTGCCGCGCGTCGGCGTGATCTACAAGGGAAGCGGCTACTACTCGACCGACTACCGTGGCAAGCGAGGAAAGGCAGAGAAGGAGATCTCGGCCACGAGGAGCAAGGATCAGGACGACGCCGCAGGCGTGACGGACGCGTCCTCGGACGCCGGCGGATCGGCGGCAGACGGCGCGAAGGCCGCTTCGCGCAAGAAGAAGACGAACAAGGCAACCCCATCATCCACGAAAGAGTGAGAGCGTTCGTCGACGGGCGTCCCGCCCGGTACGGCACGAATCGTCGCTTCTTGACGGAATGCGCGGCGCAAGCGCGCAAGGGAGGAAGTCATTGATCTCTGGGGATGACATCAAGCGGGTGAAGCTTCAGCTTGCCTCGCCGTCGACCATGGTCGGTTGGTCTCACGGCGAGGTCACCGAGTCGGAGACGATCAACTACCGAACCCATCGTGCCGAGCGCGGCGGACTGTACGCCGAGGAGATCTTCGGGCCCGAGAACGACTACGAGTGCGGCTGCGGCAAGTACAAGGGGAAGAAGTACGAGGGAATCACCTGCGAGAAGTGCCATGTCCTGGTCACCGACTCCTCTGTCCGTCGCGTGAACATGGCGCACATCTCCCTCGCCAGCCCGGTCATCCACTTCTGGTTCCTCAAGGGGGTCTCGAGCCTTCTCAGCCGACTGCTGGGGATGAAGAAGAAGGAGTTGCAGCGGATCGCGTACTACGAGACCGAGCCCATCGAGGCATCGCTGTGGGTTGTCACGTCATCCGAGAACAAGGAGGTTCGCCCGGGGGAGACCCTGTATGCCCCCGAGGTCGACATCCTCTCGGGAAGCTTCAACTTCACCGTCGAACCGGCGTTCTTTGTCGCCGATGCCCCCGCGGTCATCGCCGAGGAAGGGGGCCGTGTCACGATCGAGGATCGACGATTGACGAGCGGGGAGAAGATTCGTGCCGTCGTCGTCGGCTCCCAGGAGTACCCGATCGCCGGCGAGGTCGAGCTCAATGTCGAGGACGGCGACAAGATCGAAGCCCAGGCGATGATCGCCGAACGGCCCGTGGAGGATGTGTGCGCCAAGACGACGTTCGAGATGCTCGTCGATCGCTACGGGGCCGATGTCTCCGGCGAAGTCCTCGATAGCGAAATCCTCGACTCGCTCGTCTTCCTCATCACCCGTGTGCGCAATCCTGAGACCGGGCTCAAGCTCGGAGAGCGCATCAACTACCTCGAAAAGAGGGCCTACGAGCGTGTCTATCCCAACGGCTTCGTCGCGCTCACCGGGGCGGCAGGGGTGAAAGGACTGCTCGAGTCTCTCGATCTCGATGACGTGCACGACGAGCTCACGGAGAGCCTCCGCAGGGAGACGGCCGTGGGCAACCAGCGGCGGCTGATCCGTAGGCTGGAGGTCGTCGACCAGCTGCGCAGCTCCGGGAACAACGCCCAGGACATGGTTCTCGACGTGATCCCCGTCCTCCCACCGTCCCTCCGCCCGATGATCCAACTCGAGGGCGGCAAGTTCGCGACGACCGACCTCAATGACCTCTACCGGCGCATCATCAACCGCAACAACCGCCTCAAGAAGCTGATCGACATGGGGGCGCCCGAGGTCATCCTGCGCAACGAGCGGCGAATGCTGCAGGAAGCGGTCGACGCGCTGATCCACAACGAGAAGAAGGAGAATCCGATCCGCGGCCGCGACAACCGGCCGCTGAAGTCGCTGTCGGAGCGAATCCACGGCAAGCACGGACGACTGCGGAGGAACCTCCTCGGACGTCGGGTGGACTACTCGGGCCGCGCCGTGATCGTCGTCGATCCGAGCCTTCGCCTGAACCAGTGCGGGCTCCCGAAGAAGATGGCGCTCGAGCTGTTCAAGCCGTTCATCCTCCACTATCTGGAGACGACCACGTTCTCCGACTTCGACGAGATCAAGAACCGGGCGCTGCGCGGCGAGATGCCCGAAGTGTGGGACATCCTCGAGAAGCTGATCAGCAAGCATCCGGTGCTTCTCAACCGTGCCCCGACGCTTCACCGGCTGTCGATGCAGGCGTTCGAGCCGGTGCTCGTGGACGGTGAGGCGATCCACATCCATCCTCTCGTCTGTCCCCCGTACAACGCAGACTTCGACGGGGATCAGATGGCAGTCCACCTGCCGCTCTCGGCCGAGGCGATCGAAGAGGCGCGCTCGCTGATGGCGGCTCCGAGGAACATCCTGTCTCCGTCGAGCGGGGAGCCGCTCAGCCTGCCGACGCAGGATCCCGTCTTCGCGTACTACTACCTGACGCTCCTCGACGAGGAAGGAGAGGGAAGCGGGAAGGCATTCCGCGATCTCGATGAGGCGCGGCGTGCACACGAGGAGGGGTTCCTCGCGCTTCACAGCCCGGTGCGGATCCGCATCGACGGTGACGTCGTGGAGACGACTCTCGGGCGGGCCGAACTCAATGCCGTCGTCCCTGCGGAGATCCGTGACTACGACACCGTGATGGATCGCCGCGCGATCCGTAGGCTGGTCATGGAGTGCTACCATCGGTTCGGCTGGGAGCGGGCGTCGGCGCTTCTCGACAGCCTCAAGGATCTCGGCTTCCGCTACGCCACCCGCGCGGGGCTCACCATCTCGCTTCCGGACTGCCTCATCCCGGAGGAGAAGGAGGAGATCATCCGGGAGTCGTACTCCGCAGTGCGGCGCATCAACCGCATGCACGAGATGGGCTTGGCCACGGACGAGGAGCGGCGCCTGGCGGTAATCCGCATCTGGCGACGGACGGTCGACCAGATGGAAGACGCGACGATGGACAACCTGCGCGCACACAAGTTCAACCCTGTCTACGGCATGGTCACGTCAGGAGCGCGCGGCGGTCCTGACCAGGTCAAGCAACTGTGCGGGATGCGCGGGCCGATGGCCGGTCAGTCTGGTGAGATCATCGAGATGCCGGTCATCTCCAACTTCCGCGAGGGCCTCGACATGATGGAGTACTTCATCTCCACGCACGGGGGACGCAAGGGAGCTGCGGACACAGCGTTGAAGACGGCCGACTCGGGGTACCTGACAAGACGCCTGGTCGATGCCGCGTCGGACACGATCGTCAAGGAAGTGGATTGCGGAACGATGCAGGGGGTGAGCATCGATCCGCTGCGCTACGGGAAGCTCGACGTCATGGAGTCGATCGAGGAACGGATCTACGGCCGCGTGCTGAGCCAAGCGGTCGTCGATCCTGATTCGGGGGATGTCGTTGCGGAGTCGGGAACGTGGGTCTCGAAGGAGCTTGCGGACCGGCTGGCGGCGATGGAGGCGACGATCCCGCTGAAGCGACGAAACGTCGCCCAGGTCCTCGCGGGGACGAAGAGCGTAGGCGATGTCGTCGACCCCAGCTCGGGCCACGTCATCGTTCAGCAAGACGAGGTGCTGACATCGCGCCTCGTCGATGCGCTGCGTAAGGCGAAGGTCGCCGAGATCTCCGTGCGCCCGCAGATCATGCTCCGCTCGCCGATGGTGTGTGAGTCGATCAACGGGGTCTGTCAGCTGTGCTACGGCTTCGACATGAGCAACCACCAGGCGGTGGAGCTCGGGACGGCGGTCGGTGTGATCGCCGCGCAGTCGGTCGGGGAACCGGGAACACAGCTCACGATGCGCACCTGCCACACCGGGGGCGTGGCCGGCGAGGACATCACCCAGGGACTGCCTCGTGCGGAGGAGCTGTTCGAGGCGCGCAAGACGATCAAGAGCGCCGAGGCGGGGATGTCGCCACTCGACGGCCACGTGGAGCAGGTCAGTCCGCTTGGGGATACCGGGCGGGATCTCGTGGAGATCCTCGGAGAGGTCCGCCAGGTGAGCATCCCGACCGCGCTCTGTCGAGCGAAGAAGGGCGAGGACATGAGCGGCGACGATCTCCTCGAGGTGCGTAGCCCGTGCGCCGGAGAGCTCTACCTCTTGGAAGGGGACGGCAAGCGCGAGTTGGTGATCATCGACACCGCCGCCGGCGATCGCTCGTACCCGTTGCCGCCGGGTGCCGTTCCCGTCGTCAGGAACGGCCAGCGGGTCGCCGAGGGAGACGCCCTCACCGAGCGCTTCCACCTCGAGCCGCGCATCGCCGACCGCGCAGGGAAGATCGTCGTTCCCGAAGGGAAGGACCGCGGGTTCGTCCTCGTCGGTACGGACAGTGAGGAGCGAGAGTACGAGATTCCGTACGGCGCGCGAATGATGGTTGAGCACGGGGCAAAGGTGAGTGTCGGCGACCAGCTGACATCCCGCTCGAAGCCGACGTTCCTCGCAGCAGAGGGTGAAGGGAAGGTGCTCAAGCTCGCGGACCGGGTTCTCGTGTACAACCCGGAAGGGCGACTGCTGCGCTTCCCCCTCACGTCGGATCTCCTGTGCGACAAGGGGCATGGGGAGCGGGTCCGGGAGAACGAACGGCTCGTTCATCTGGAACTGCCTCCGGGAGACCTCTTCCACGTGGAGAAGGTGAAGGAGGAGGACGACGTGACGCTGGTGGATCTGCGACCGAGATGCTCGGTGGAGATCGATCAGATGGCGACCGTCCGCGCCGGTGACAAGGTCAAGGAGGGGGATCTCCTGACGAAGGGCGTGGTCGCCCCGCACGCGCTGCTCGAAACGGCGGGTGTGCGCAAAACGCGAGAGTACCTGCTGACCGAGATTCACAAGGTCTACAAAGCTCAGGGTGTAGACATCAACGACAAGCATCTGGAAGTGATCATCCGCCAGATCCTGAACAACGTGCGGATCGTCGACCGCGGTGACTCGCACTTCCTCATCGGCGACCTCGTGATGCTTGAGGAGTTCCAGGAGGCCGTTCGGTCCCTGAGTCAGTGGAATCAGGAAGCGGAGCAAGGGCGCCGCGCGGCGATCGGCGAGGTGATCGCCGAAGACGTTGTTGCCGAGGGCGAGCTGATCGCACCCTCCGGCGAGCGTCTGACCGACGAGATCATCACGTCGGCGACACGCGTCGGCGTTTCGTCCGTGTGGATTCGCCAAACCGAGGGACAGGTCGAAATCCAGCTTCAGGACAAGCGACTCCCGGTCGGCGAGCGGGAGCTTCTGCGCATCTCGAAGGCTGCGCTGCAGACGAAGGGCTGGCTGTCCGCGGCGTCGTTCCAGCGCACGACGAAGGTGCTCGCGGAGGCGGCCCTGCGCGGCGAGGTCGACGAGCTTGAGGGCCTCAAGCCGAACATCATTGTCGGCAAGCGAATCCCTGCGGGGACGGGCTTTCCGTCCCGCCCCGTAGTGGGCGAAGAGGCTGACGAGGAGATCGATGATGAAGGCGCAGAGGCCGATTCAGAAGCGCAGTTGACAGGGTCGACGACCGACCTATAATCTGCCGGCGTTTGAGAGAGGAAGCATGCCAACGATCAATCAACTCGTTCGACGAGGGCGAAAGCCGAAGGCGAAGAAGCGCAAGGCACCGCATCTCGATGCGTGTCCGCAGCGACGCGGTGTGTGCACGCGCGTGTATACGCGCACACCGAAGAAGCCGAACTCCGCGCTGCGGAAGGTGGCTCGTGTGCGCCTCAGCAACGGCAAGGAAGTGACGGCGTACATCGGTGGCGAGGGTCACAACCTGCAGGAGCACTCCATGGTGCTCGTTCGCGGCGGCCGCGTGAAGGATCTGCCCGGCGTCCGCTATCACATCGTCCGCGGGACGATGGACTCCGAAGGCGTCGACGGGCGCCAGCAGGGCCGCTCGAAGTACGGCGCGAAGAAGGGGAGCTAGTGGTCATGGAGTTGCCAGGCAGGGACGTACGTCCTGACATCAAGCACAACAGCGTGCTGATCAGCAAGCTCATCAACTACGTGATGCACGACGGGAAGAAGTCCGTCGCCGAGCGTGTGGTGTACGACTCGCTGCAGGAGATCGAGCAGCGCAGTGAAGAGCCTGCTCTCGAGGTGTTCAACAGCGCGATATCGAACTGCTCCCCGCGCCTCGAGGTGCGTACTCGTCGAGTGGGTGGGGCGAACTACCAGGTTCCCTACGAGGTACCGGCCAACCGCCAGCTCGCGCTGGCGCTGCGCTGGATCGTGGCGGCCGCCCGCGATCGGGCCGAGCACACCATGGCTCACCGTCTTGCGGCGGAGATCCTCGAGGCGGCCCGCAAAGAGGGCCGGGCATACAACAAGCGACTCGATTCTCACCGCATGGCGGAGGCGAACCGCGCGTTCGCGCACTACCGCTGGTAGTCCTCCCGTGGCCCTTCCGATGCGCCTAGCGTAGAAAGGGTCTCGATGTCTTCCGAGCACTCGGCTCCCATCGCGCGGCTGCGAAACATCGGCATCATGGCGCACATCGATGCCGGGAAGACCACCGCCACGGAGCGCATCCTCTACTACACGGGCAGGACGCACCGCATGGGGGAAGTCCACGACGGTGACACCGAAATGGACTGGATGCCCCAAGAGCGGGAGCGCGGGATCACGATCACGTCCGCGGCCACGACCTGTCCGTGGCGCGACCATCAGATCAACATCATCGACACGCCGGGGCATGTTGACTTCACCGCCGAGGTCGAGCGATCGCTACGCGTCCTCGACGGGGCGATCGTCATCTTCTCCGGGGTCGAGATGGTCGAGTCCCAATCGGAAGCCGTGTGGCGCCAGGCCGATCGCTACTCCGTGCCTCGACTGGCGTTCGTGAACAAGCTCGACCGCGCCGAAGCGAGCTTCACGGGGACCGTCGAGATGATCGAAGAGCGGCTCGGGGTCGCCGTGGCCCCGCTTCAACTCCCGTACCGCGACGACGAGCGACGTCTCGTGGGGATCGTCGAGCTTCTCACGCGCAAGCTCGTCGTCTGGGATCCCGAGAGCAAGGGGGAGCGCTTCGAGGAGCTCCCCGTTCCCGACCCCTTGCAGGACGACGTCGAGGAGGCACGGGAGACGCTCATCGCGCGCGTCGCGGAGTTCGACGATCGGCTCATGGAAACATACCTCGCGGGCCATGAAGTGGAGCCTGCGGTGTTCCACGAGGCGCTGCGCAGAGGGTGTATCGATCACGGGCTGATTCCCGTGCTCGGAGGCTCGGCGTTTCACAATCAGGGGATCCAGCCGCTGCTCGAAGCGGTGATCCGCTACTTGCCGTCCCCGCTCGACGTTCCGCCGATCCATGGAGTCGCCGAGGACCAGGGCGAGCGTCGCGCCGACCCGGCGCAACCGTTTGCCGGCCTCGCATTCAAGGTCGTCACCGATCGCTACGCGGGGCGGCTCGTCTTCGTCCGCGCCTATTCGGGGAGGGTCAAGGCTGGAGGGCATCTCCTGAATTCCACGTCGGGCAAGGGGCTGCGCCTGATGAAGGTGTTCCGCATGCATGCCAACGATCGCACGCCCCTTCCCGAGATCAGCGCGGGAGACATCGTTGCGATCGTCGGATCGCAGAGCATTGCCACCGGGGACACCCTCTGTGAGAAGACGGCCCCGATCGTCCTCGAGCGGATCAGCTTTCCCGAGCCGGTGGTCTTCGTCGCCGTCGAGCCGCGAACGGAGGCGGAACTCGGAGACCTCACCGATGCGCTCGACAAGCTCGCCCTCGAGGATCCGACCTTCGTCGTTCGCTTCGATGAGGACGTGAATCAGCTCATCGTCTCGGGTATGGGGGAGCTTCACCTCGAGGTTCTCATGCGCCGCCTGCGGGAGGAGTACGGGATCACGGCGTCCGTCGGCAGGCCGCACGTCGCCTACCACGAGACGATTCAGGAGGCGATCCGTGTCGAGGAGACCTTCGACACGCCGATCGGAGGCCGCGGGCAGTTCGCCCGCGTGGCCCTGCAGATCGAGCCCCTGGGCCGAGGTGAAGGGATCCGCTTCGCCACCGACGTGAGCGACGAGGAGGTCCCCAAAGCCTTCCGTTCGGCTGTGGAGGAAGGCGTCTGCGAGACGTTGACAAGCGGCCCGCTCGCGGGGTATCCTTTGGCCGATATCGGAACCACCCTGATCGGTGGTTCCTTTCATCCAGTAGACTCGTCCGAGCTTGCCTTCAAGGCGGCCGCTGCCTCTGCTGTTCATCGGGCATACGAGAAGGGGAGTTTCGAGCTTCTCGAGCCGATGATGGAGGGAGACGTGATCACGCCGGCCGAGTACCTGGGTGAAGTGTTGGAGGACTTGGCGCGGCGTCGCGGGGAAATCCGAGAGCTGCAGACGCGGGAGACGGCGCAGATTGTTGTGGTGACGGTCCCGCTTGCGGAGACGTTTGGGTATGCGACGCAGCTGCGTTCTTCGACGCAGGGGCGGGGAACGTACTCGCTTCTCGTCAAGGGATACGAAGTCGTGCCGAGTGGGCTCAAAGAGGAGATCATCAGGCGGCGAGGATACTGAGGATGGCAAGGGAAAAGATCCGCATCAAGCTGCGTGGCTACGACCACGAGCTGGTCGACATCTCGACGAAGAAGATCGTCGATTCCGCGAAGGAGACCCGGGCGAAGATCGCCGGGCCGATTCCGCTGCCGACGCAGCGTCGTGTGTATACGGTGTTGCGCTCACCGCACATCGACAAGCGTTCGATGGAGCACTTCGAGCGACGGATTCACACGCGGCTGCTCGACATCAAGGAGCCGACGTCGGAGACGATCAACGCCTTGATGGACATCGAGCTGCCGACCGGGATCGACATCGAGATCAAGCTGTAGCCCCCCGCACGAAGGAGAATCACGATGGCTTTGGGGATCCTTGCGCGCAAGGTTGGGATGACGCAGGTGTTCGTCGACACGTCGGCCGTCGGCGCGACCGTCGTCGAAGCGGGCCCGTGTCGTGTCGTCGCCATTCGGACGGCGGAGCGAGACGGGTACAACGCGCTCCAGCTGGGCGCGGATCCGATCGATGCGCGCAAGAGCACCAAGCCGCTCCTCGGGCACTACGCCAAGGCGGGGGTCGATCCGCATCGACACCTGTTCGAGGTGCGGGTGGACGACCCGGAGGAGTACAACGTTGGCGACGAGATCGGCGTGGGAATCTTCACGGAAGGGGACCAGGTCGATGTCACCGGGCGCAGTCGCGGCCTCGGATTCCAGGGAGTCGTCAAGCGCTGGAACTTCGCCGGCGGGCCGAAGAGTCACGGCTCGCACTTCCATCGTCGACCGGGCTCGATCGGCCAGTGCGTGAAGCCGGGGCGCGTCACCAAGGGGAAGAAACTGCCCGGACACGCGGGTGACGTGCGCGTGACGGTTCGCAAGCTTCGCGTTCTTCGAGTCGATGAGGAGCGGAACCTCCTCGTTCTCAAAGGGTCGACCCCTGGGGCGAAGGGGTCGCTGCTTCAGGTGAGGAGGCGCGATGGCTGAGGCGAAGCTGTTCGCGTTTGACGGTAACGGTTCGTCGACCGCGGAGCTCGACGCGCGTCTCTTCGACAGCGAGATCAACGTCGACCTCATGCATCGTGCGGTGCGCGTGCTGCTCATGAATCGCCGCCGAGGGACGGCCTCCACGAAGACCCGTGGGGAAGTCCGCGGTGGCGGCCGCAAGCCGTGGCGTCAGAAGGGCACCGGCCGCGCGCGCGCCGGCTCGCGGCGATCGCCCCTGTGGGTCGGTGGGGGAATCACGTTCGGTCCGAGGCCGCGGAACTACGACCTCAAGCTCACCAAGAAGATGCGTCGCCGCGCGCTGACGTCGGCGCTGTCGGATCGGGCGCAGGAGGATCGCGTGATCCTTCTCGATCGCGTCAGCTTCGAGGAGCCGAAGACGAAGGCCGCGATCGCACTCATCGGGCGACTGGAGATCGACGGAACGGCGCTGTTCGTCGTGGGGCGCGATGAGTTCAGCCCGGCGACGACCAAGTCCTTCCGCAATCTTCCGGGGATCAGCTGCGTCGTCAGTGACGGTCTGAACGCCTACGACGTACTCCGTCACGAGACGCTGGTCGTCACCCAGACGGCCGTGGCGGAACTCGGGGAGAGGGTGTAGTCGATGGCCAAGCTCATGCACGCAGAAGATGTCATCCTCGAGCCGATCCTCACGGAAGAGACCTGGGCTCGGATGGAAGAGGGGAAGTACGCGTTCCGCGTCGCCCTGGGTGCCAACAAGGTGCAGATTCGGAAGGCGGTCGAGGAGCTGTTCGACGTCCATGTCGTCAAGGTGTGGACCGCTAACAGAAAGGGGAAGCCGAGACGAGATCGGCTGAACCAGCTCCACGGCAGGACGTCTCGATGGCGCAAGGCGGTCGTCCGTCTTGCGGAAGGCGATCGCATCAACATCGTGGGAGGCTAGGGGACTGATGGCGACGAAACGATTCAAGGCGACGTCTCCCGGGCGACGGCACGCCGATCTGCCCGACTTCTCCGAGCTCACACGATGCGCGCCGGAGCGCTCCCTGTTGCGCCCGATCAAGAAGACCGGTGGCCGCAACAGCCAGGGGCGCACGACGTGTCGATGGCGAGGCGGAGGCCACAAGCGGCGCTACCGCCTGATCGACTTTTCCCGGGACAAGGTGGGCATCCCGGCGACGGTCATGACGCGCGAGTACGATCCCAATCGCTCCGCGTGGATCACCCTACTCAACTACAGCGACGGCGAGAAGCGGTACATCCTTGCCCCGCTCGAGCTCGAGATCGGGTCTCGGGTGGAGGCCGGCGAGGGCGCCGAGATTCGCGTCGGGAATGCGCTGCCGCTACGGCGTGTCCCCGTCGGTGCGGTCGTTCACAATCTCGAGCTCTCCCCCGGAAGCGGAGGGAAGGTCGCCCGCTCCGCGGGGACATCGGCGAAGCTCATCGGTAAGGAAGGCGACCGCGCGCACGTGCGCCTGCCGTCGGGCGAGGTACGGATCTTCAGCACGGAGTGCGTGGCAACGATCGGCGAGGTATCGAATCCCGATCACAAGAACATCAAGCACGGCAAGGCGGGGAGGGTGCGTCATCTGGGCCGCAAGCCGAGGGTCCGTGGCGTGGCGATGAACCCCGTCGATCACCCTCATGGGGGCGGTGAGGGTCGTGCCCGCGTGGGGCGCCCACAGGTGTCGCCCACGGGGAAGCTCGCCAAGGGCGGACGGACGCGCAACAAGCGCAAGGCGAGCAGCGCGCTGATCGTCCGTCGCGCGGGCAAGGGAAGGCGCTAAGGAGAGCGGATGCCAAGATCGACGAAGAAGGGACCGTACGTCAAGGACAGCCTGGTGCAGAAGGTGGCCAAGGCACGACGCGGGGACCTCAAGGAGATCAAGACCTGGGCAAGGTCTTCGATGATCACTCCTGACATGGTGGGGCTGACGATCAAGGTCCACAACGGCAAGGTCCACATCCCCGTCTACATCGTCGAGAACATGGTAGGACACAAGTTGGGCGAGTTCGCGCCGACGCGGACCTTCCGTTCGCACGGCGGGATGAAGAAGAAGCGCGCCCCCAGTTTGACATAGAGGAGCCATGGTGGAAGCACGCGCGATCTCACGATACGTACGGGTCTCTCCGATCAAGGCACGGTTGGTGATCGATGCCATCCGCGGGAAGGACGTCAGTGAGGCACTTCGCCTGGTGACGCTCTCCAAGCGGAAGGCAGCAACACCGATCCGGAAGACCCTCGAGTCGGCGATCGCCAACGCCGAGAACAACTTCGATGTGGATGTGGATCGTCTGTACGTCGCCGTGGCGACAGTGGACATGGGACGAGCCTTCCGACGGCTGAAGCCGCGGGCGATGGGGCGCGCAGACATTTTCCGTCGGCCGTCGAGCCATATCACCATCGTCGTCGCCGAAAGGGACTGAGAGCTATGGGACAGAAGATCAATCCGGTCGGCTTTCGCGTCGGCGTGACTCGCAAGTGGGTTTCCAATTGGTACAACCCGAAGCTCGCGCCGACGTACATCGTCGAAGACAAGCACATCCGCGACCTAATCGTCGAGCGCTACCGTGGGGCGGCCGTGGCCGAGGTGAACATCGAGCGCTCCAAAGAGGACCGCGTGTCGATCGTCGTCCGATCAGCGCGCCCGGGGATCATCATCGGCCGTGGAGGAAGCGAGATCGAGCGACTGCAGGCGGACCTCGAGGCGATGACGGGACGATCGGTGAAGGTCTCGATCCAGGAAGTCGATCGCCCCGACCTCGAGGCGACGCTCGTCGCACAGGACGTCGCGCGCCAGATCGAGAACCGCTTCGCCCCGGCGCGGGCGATGAAAGAGGTCATGCGTCGCGTGATGGGCGCGGGCGCAGAGGGCGTGAAGATCAAGGTCTCGGGGCGCCTCGGCGGCGCGGAGATCGCACGCTCGATCACGATGAGAGAGGGTCGCGTTCCTCTCCAGACGATCCGTGCGGACATCGACTACGGCTTCACGGAAGCACGAACGAAGTACGGAAACATCGGTGTGAAGGCATGGGTCTTTCGTGGTGAGCGGTCGCGACGCCTTCGAAGGGACGAGGTGGGTTAGCGATGGCGCTGCTCTTCCCCAAGAGGACGAAACACCGCAAGATGCATCGCGGGCGGATGACGGGCAAGGCCACCCGCGGCAACGAAGTCACATTCGGCGAGTATGGCATCCAGGCGCTGGCCCCGGCGTGGATCACCGGACAGCAGATCGAGTCGTGTCGAACGACCATCACTCGCCAGACGCATCGTGACTCGAAGATCTGGATTCGTGTCTTCCCCGATAAGCCGATCACGAAACACCCCGCGGAGGCGCGGATGGGGAAGGGCAAGGGTCCTGTCGACCACTGGGTCGCCGTCGTTCGTCCCGGCCGCATCCTGTTCGAGATCGCGGGGATCGGCGAACGGGAGGCGAAGCGGGTTCACGAGTTGGTGAGCCACAAGCTCCCCATTCCCACGCGACTGAAGCGGAAGACGGTCCTTGGAGGAGAGGCATGAAGGCGGACGAGCTGCGGGAGCTGCCCGTGGAAGAGCTGATGCAGAGGGAACAGGAACTGAAGCGCAAGCTGTTCAATCTTCGGTTCCAGCGGGCGACTGGCGAGCTGGACAACACCGCAGAACTCGTCAAGACACGCCGCGATATCGCGCGCGTCATGACCGTAGCCAGGGAGCGGCGACAGGGGTCCTCGACATGAAGAAAGAGAAGATCGGGCGTGTGATCAGCGACAAGATGGCGAAGACCATCGTGATTCGCGTCGAGGAGCGACGCCTCCACCCGCTCTACCGCAAGTACATCAGGCGGCATTTCAAGTTCCACGTGCACGATCCGGCGGACGAGGCCGCGGTGGGCGATCTCGTGCGGATCGTAGAGTGTCGTCCGCTCAGCAGCCGCAAGCGCTGGCGGTTGGTGGAGATCCTGGAGAAGGCCGAGGTCTGACGATGATCCAGATGCAATCGATGCTACGGGTCGCCGACAACTCGGGGGCGAAGCTCGTTCGCTGTATCAACGTCCTCGGGCCGTCGAATCGTCGGACCGGTGAGATCGGGGACATCATCGTGGGGTCGGTGCGCAGGCGCCTCCCGACGAGCGATATCGAGAAGGGGCAAATCGTGCGTGGAGTCATTGTGCGCACGCGAAGCGCGTACCGCAGGAAGGACGGGACCTACATCCGGTTCGACGACAACGCGATCGTCCTCCTCAACGCGCAAGGCGAGCCGATGGGCACGCGCGTCTTCGGACCGGTGGCACGAGAGTTGCGTGATCGCAAGATGCTGCGCATCATCTCGCTCGCTCCCGAGGTGCTCTAGGACGGGGTGAAGAATGCACAAGATCCGTAAGGGAGACCGCGTCAAGGTCATCGCGGGGAACGACCGCGGGAAGACGGGCAAGGTCATGGTCGTCTACCCCGAGCGAGATCGCGTGATCGTCGAGAACATCAACATGATCACCAAGCATCAACGGGCGACGCAGACCCTCCGCGAGCCGGGGATCATCAAGCGCGAGGGGACGATCCACATCTCCAACGTCCTCCCGATCTGTCCGGAGTGCGATGTCCCGACGCGCGTCGGGTTCAGCATCGTAGACGGCGTGAAGATGCGTCGATGCAAGAAGTGCGGGGAGATCTTCAGGTAGCCATGGAGCGCGAGAGGTTCTTGACAGAGTTGGTGCCGGCCATCCGGAAGGAGCTCGGCTTGGACAACGTGATGCAGGTCCCGCGTCTCAAGAAGATCGTCGTCAATATGGGGGTCAAGGAGAAGGACAATCCCAAGATCCTCGAGGGTGCCGCGGCGAACCTCGCACGCATGACCGGCCAGCGCCCGATCATCACCAAGGCGCGGCAGTCGATCTCCGACTTCAAGTTGACGAAGGGAGAGCCGATCGGCTGCAAGGTGACGCTGCGCCGCGACCGCGCCTACGAGTTTCTGTACAAGCTCGTCAACGTGGTCCTGCCCGGGATCCGAGATTTCCGCGGCCTGTCCGCGGGATCGTTCGACGGACGAGGCAACTACACGCTGGGTCTTGCCGAGCAGCTCTCCTTCCCGGAGGTCTCCTACGACGAGACGGCAGCGACCCAGGGCATGGACATCACGATCGTGACGTCGGCACGGACCGACCAAGAGGGATACGCCCTGCTCAAGGCGCTCGGCGTCCCGTTCAAGGACTAGGGGGAGCAATGGCGAAGAAAGGCTTGGTCGTACGCAGCCAGCGAGAGCCGAAGTTCAGCGTGCGCAGGGTCCGCCGCTGTGGGCTCTGTGGCAGACCCCACGCGGTGATTCGAGATTTCGGGATCTGCCGGCTATGCTTCCGCAAGCTCGCGCACGCGGGACAGATCCCGGGGATGAAGAAGGCCAGCTGGTAGGTGCTGAGATGATATCGAACCCCATTGCTGACATGCTGACGCGCATCCGCAACGCGAATGCCAAGCTCCACGCGGATGTCGCCATGCCGCACTCGAACATGAAGGAGGCCGTGGCCAAGATCCTCGAGCAGGAGGGCTACATCCTCGGGTACGACGTGGAGGCAGGGAATCCGGGTCCCACGCTGCGCATTCGCCTCAAGTATCGAGGTGAGCGGTCGAGGCGTGAGCGCGCGATCCGGGAGATTCGCGTGATCAGCAAGCCGAGTCGCCGTGTGTACGTCGGAAAGGATCGCATTCCCAAGCCCCTCGGGGGGATGGGTCTGTGCATCCTGTCGACGTCGGAAGGTGTGCTCGCCGGCCATGAGGCGCGGGAGCGCGGCATCGGCGGCGAGGTTCTCTGTCAGGTGGCATAGGAAGGTCGAGCATGTCCAAGGTAGGAAAGGTTCCGGTCGCGATCCCTGAGGGTGTGACGATCGAAGTCGGCCGGGAGGCGTTCGTCGTCGCCGGCGCCCACGGGCGCCTGACGCAGACGTACCGCCCCGATCTGATCGAGATCAGCGTCGAGGACGGCGTTGCGGTCGTCTCTCGCCGCGGTGACGGGAAGCGGCATCGGGCGTTTCACGGACTGTATCGGAGCCTGCTCGCGAACATGGTGCACGGGGTGTCGGCGAAGTGGGAGAAGACGCTCCTCGTTCGCGGGCTCGGCTATCGTGCTCGCCTTCAGGGCAGTGAACTCATCCTCGATCTTGGGTACTCGAATCCGGTCGAATACACGGTTCCTGACGGGATCGAGGTCGAGGTTCCCAATCCGAACGAGATCATCGTTCGCGGGATTGACAAGCAGCAGGTCGGGCACGTGGCGGCCACGATCCGCGCCTTCCGCAAGCCGATCGTCTACAGCGGCAAAGGGATCCGCTACCAGGACGAACAGGTCATCCAGAAGGCCGGGAAGCTTGGCGGTGCCACGGCCGAGTAAGGGGAGTAAGGATCATGGCACGAGTCGATCGACGGGCAGAGCGCAGGAAGCGGCATCTGCGGGTGCGCAAGAGAGTCACCGGCACCGCGGAGCGCCCCCGACTCTGCGTTCGCAAGAGCCTGCGTCACGTGTATGCGCAGCTCGTGGACGACCAAGCGGGACGTGTGCTCGTGACGGCGTCGACGCTCGATCCAGCGGTTCGCGGTGACGTGCACGGACGCAATGTCGACGCCGCGGGAAAGGTCGGGGCACTGATTGCGGCGCGTGCTGCGGAGAAGGGGATCGAGCACGCCGTGTTCGACCGCGGGGGCTACCCCTATCACGGCGTGGTCGCTGCGTTGGCAGACGCTTGTCGCGAGGGAGGGTTGCGCTTTTGACGCCAGTCGACGAATTCGAGAATGAGATCATCGATATCCGACGTGTGAGCAAGGTGACCAAGGGCGGCCGCAACCTGCGGTTCCGCGTGACGATGGTCATCGGGGATCGCAACGGGACCGTAGGCGTCGGCGTGGGGACCACGAACGAGATCCCGCGGGCGATCCAGCAGGCGATGCGCGACGCGAAGAAGCACATCGTTACCGTCGAGCGAGTGGACGGGACGATCCCTCACGAGACGGTCGGCAGGTTCAAGGCCGGTCGCGTGCTTCTCAAGCCCGCCTACCCGGGCACGGGGATCATCGCGGGAACGACCGTAGGTGCTATCTGCCGGCTTGCGGGAATCAGCGATGTGCTCACGAAGTCGATCGGAACGACGAATCCGTTGACGCTCTCTCGCGCCGCGGTCGAAGGACTGGCGCGGCTGCGCAGCGAACAGCAGGTCCTTGCGACGCGCTCCGCGACGTGGAAGGAGCCTGTCGCGGAGGAGGAGACGGCTCATGAGGATTGAGGATCTGCGACCGGCCAAAGGCAGCGTCCGGCGCCGTAAGCGCGTCGGCCGAGGCTACGGCTCGGGACACGGGGGCCACGAGAGCGGCCGCGGGACCAAGGGCCAGAACTCCCGCAGCGGCGGCGGCGTGCGCATCGGCTTCGAGGGAGGCCAGACACCGATCTGGATGCGCTTTCCCAAGCGCGGCTTCAAGAACCCTGGGCGGGTCGAGTATGCGTGCGTGAATGTCGACGTCCTCGAGGAGCGATTCGAGAACGGCTCCGAGGTCGATCTCGACCGGCTGCGCGCCCTGCGGATCGTCAAGGGGCGCGTCTCGCGTCTGAAGGTGCTCGGCCGCGGCGAACTGACGAAGCCGCTGACCGTTCGCGCCGATCGCTTCACCGCCGAGGCGCGGCGCAAGATCGAGGAGGCCGGGGGGACTGCGGAGGCGGTGGGCTGATGTGGGATCGCTTCGCGCACCTGTGGCGGGTTCCGGAGCTTCGTAAGCGCATCCTGTTCACCCTCGGCGCGATCATCATCGCACGCCTCGGGACGCTCATTCCGGTCCCCGGCGTTGATCCCGAGCAGATCGCACAGCTCTTCCGCGATCAGGGCGGCGGGATCTTCAGCTTCGTGAACATGTTCACCGGCGGGGCGCTGTTCCGCTTCTCGCTGTTCGCCCTCGGGGTGACACCGTACATCAATGCATCGATCATCTTCAGCCTGCTGACTGCGGTCATCCCACGGCTCAAGGAACTCCAGCAGCAGGGACGGGAAGGCCGCCGAAAGATCACGTCGTACACCCGATGGGCGACCGTGGGGTTGGCGATCGTGCAGGCGGCGACGATGAGCATGCTCATCCGTCAGGCGGCGGAGAGCGCCGGGCCGTGGTTCTTCCTTACGACGATCGTGACGCTCACGACGGGCACGATCTTCCTCATGTGGCTCGGAGAGCGCATGACCGAGAACGGGATCGGGAACGGCATCAGCATGATCATCATGGTCGGCATCCTGTCGCGAGTCCCGACTCAGATCCAGGAGACCGTGCTCGAGATCACGAGCGGAAGTGTCAGTCCGTTCTGGGGTGTCGCGCTTGTCGCGCTGTTCGTCGCGGTCGTCGCTGCGGTCACGATGATTCAGCAGGGACAGCGGAAGATCACCATCCAGTACGCGAAGCGTACGGCCGGGCGACGGATCTACGGCGGGCACACGTCCCATCTGCCGATCCGCGTGAACCAGGGAGGGGTCATCCCGATCATCTTCGCGTCGGCTCTGCTCACGCTGCCGCTGACGCTCACGCAGTGGGTCGATTCGCTCGCGTTCCTGCAGGCGTACCTCGCCCCGGGAAGGCTCGTCTACGTGCTCCTCTACGTCTTGCTGATCTTCTTCTTCACGTACTTCTACAGCTCGATCGTGTTCGATCCGACCGACGTCGCGAAGAACGTCCGCGAGTCCGGCGGCTTCATCCCTGGCGTTCGCCCGGGGCGACCGACAGCGGATTACATCAGTTCCGTGCTCAACCGTATCCTCCTCATCGGCGCGGTCTTCCTCGCGTCGGTTGCTGCACTGCCGTACGTCTTCTCGGCGATCAGCGGCATGCGTGGGGCCTTCATCATCGGCGGAACGTCGTTGCTGATCGTCGTCGGTGTCGGCATGG
>CP070725.1:384159-388115 GCA_020350845.1 Candidatus Bipolaricaulota bacterium | reverse complement strand
GTCCGATGCCCTCTCGGTCGAAGACGCCGACGATACGCGCGTCGAGCTCGCCGAACAGACCCCTCACCTCTTCCGGATCGGCGCTGTCCAGCGGGGTGATGAACGTCTGACTCAGATCGTGACGCAGATCGGCCATCAGCATGCCCCAAGCAGAGAAGACCCCCGAGTACGGCGGGACGATGACCGTCGGAACGCCGAGCTCGTTGGCGATCGCCGCCGCGTGGATCGGCCCCGCTCCGCCGAAGGCGACGATCGCGAACTCCCTCGGGTCATAGCCCCGCTTCACGGTCATCGACTGAAGCAGGCCTGACATGTTGGTGTTGACGATCTTGATAATCCCCAGTGCCGCCTCGTCGGCGCTCAGATCGAAGTGGTCGGCGACACGCTGGATTGCGCTGCGGCCGAGCTCCGTCGAGATCTCCATCTCACCGCCAAGGAAGTAGTCGGGATCGAGAATCCCAAGCTGGAGGTTGGCGTCCGTGACAGTCGGGTCCGTCCCGCCCCGCCGATAGCAGGCAGGTCCAGGATCGGCACCCGCGCTCTGCGGGCCCACATGCATCGCACCTGCCTCGTCGATCCAAGCGATGCTTCCGCCTCCCGCCCCGATTTCACGCAGGTCGACAACGGGAAGAAGGATCGGGCGCCCCTCAACGAGGTACTGGTCGGTCGTTTCGGGCAGTCCGCCGGTGATGATCGACGTCTTCGCCGTCGTCCCCCCCATGTCATAGGAGATGACGTTCCCGTAGCCGATCAGCTTGGCCAGCTGTGCCGCGCCGATGGCACCTCCTGCGGGGCCAGACTCGACCATGGCGATCGGCATGTCGCGAGCGACGGAAGCTGCCATGACACCGCCGTTCGACTGCATGATCTGCAGGACTTGACGAAATCCACGCTGCCGGAGCTCCTCCTCAAGGCTGTCGAGGTATGTGCGCACCACGGGCATGACGTAGGCGTTCTGCGTCGCTGTACTCGTCCTCTCATACTCGTAGTACCTGCGGGTGATCAGGTGTGAGAGAGATACCGTGGCCTTCGGGAGCTCGGCATTCAGGAACTTCCCGATCCGGACTTCGTGGTCGGGGTTCGCGTAGGCGTTCAACAGGCAAACGGCAACAGCCTCAACGTCCTCACTGACAAGGATCTCCAGTGCCTCTTGGAGCTCCTCCTCCAGAAGAGGGGAGACGACTCGGCCCTCAGCGTCGATTCGTTCACTCACTTCGAGGCGGAGGAAGCGGGGGACGAGCGGGCGGGGCTTCCGATAGAGTGCATCGTACATCTCCGTGCGGTTCGATCGTCCGATCTCGATGACGTCTCGGAATCCACGAGTCGTGACAAGAGCCGTCTTGGCTCCCTTGCCTTCGATCAATGCGTTGATGACGACCGTCGTTCCGTGCGACAGGAAGCTCACCTCTCGCAGCGGGATCGAGAACTTCTCCACGGACTCGATCGTGCCGATCGCCGGGTTGCGGGGTGTGGAAGAGACCTTGCTGACGACGATGCCCCCCGATGCCTCGTCGAGTAGCACGCCATCCGTGAAGGTCCCGCCCACGTCCGTACTCAGTCTGTACATCAGTTCCTCCTGGAACGCCCCCTGACCACAACTCGTGACGGATCTGGCGATTCCGTCTTCTCGATCGTCTCACTCCAGACAGCCTCCGCCTCTGTCGACCCGGGCCCCATCTGAACCCAGAGGAGCTTGGCACTCGACGCGCCGTCAACGCGGTAGCCACGCGTTGACGCCGCCGGAACGTGGTAGCAGTCGCCCTCCCCCAGCGGATACGTGTCTGCCCCGACCGTGAGATGGACCCGGCCCTCGAGGACGTAACCGAACTCCTCGCCCTTGAAGACTGTTGGCTCCTCCTCACTCTCGGCCGGAATCTCGGCAACGAAGACCCGCAGCTGGGCTTCCGCAAGATCGCCGCTCAGAAACCGGTAGCGGACTGCAGTCTCGGAGAGGTTGACGAAGGCAGGCTCGCTGACGCTGCGCATCGGAGGCGGAAGGGTGCCGATGGGGAGCGTCTCCCTCCCCAGGAGACTGAGGGCGCGAACGTATCGGGCTGTCTGGACCCAGAGGACCTTCGCCCCGTCATCTCCTGCCCTACAGGCGTGCCGCCCGGAAGCCATCAGGTGGTAGCTGTCGCCTGCGCGCAGCCGTTGCTCCTCCTTGTCGGTGACGAGCGCAAGCCCGCCCTCCAAGACGTAGCCGAACTCCTCCCCTTCGTGGGTATGCGGCTCGCTGCGACTGCCCGGCGCCATCTCTCCGACGACGGCCTCGAAGCGGCGCCCTGGAAGGCCGGTGCTCAGGAACCGGTACCTGACCGACGCATCGGACAGGCTGACGTGGGGCCGGCTATCGCCCTTCGTGATCGCAGAGTGACGCGGGTCGACGAGGATTGCGTTCCCGGGTCCATTCGTCATGACGAGCACATCGGCAAGCGAGACGTCCAGCGCCTGGCAGATCGAGCGAAGAGACGACGTCGAGAAGGCCGAAAGCCCACGCTCGATCTGTGACAGAAACCCGACGGACAGGCCGCATGACTGCGAAAGCGTACGGAGGGTCATCCTCTTCCGGCTTCGGATGCTGCGAATGCGCCACCCGACCTCCGCCAGCTGCTCGCTCTCCATGACTCCACTATAGGTACGCTTGTGAACGGCTGTCAAACATGAGTGAACGCTGTTCACTCCACGGCAGTGAATGCCGCACCCTCGCGGCCGGCGGCAGACCGATCGCCCCACCGCGCAGGCGCCCCCACAGAGCTGCCGCAGCAGCCCGCTCAGCGGAGTCACGGACCCGCGCAACTAGATCTCCTCGTGGGCGGTCCTGGCGATGATTTCGTCCTGGAGAGCTCGATCCAGGTTGCTGAAGAAGTCGCTATATCCGGCGACCCGAACGATCAGATCCCGGTGCTCACTCGGCCTCTCCTGCGCCTGTCGGAGCGTCTCCGAGTCGACGACGTTGAACTGGATGTGATGCCCGTCCATCCGGAAGTACGTCCGCACCAGATCACCGAGCTTCCGAAGACCGCTCTCGTCGCGCAAGACATCGGGAAGGAATCGCTGGTTCAACAGCGTCCCGCCCGTTCGAACGTGGTCGATCTTCCCCACGGACCGGACGACAGCCGTCGGCCCGTTCGTGTCAGCACCCTGCACGGGCGAGATCCCGTCGGAGAGCGGGATGCCAGCCTTCCGGCCGTCTGCCGTCGCGCCGACGACCGACCCGAAGTAGACATGGACCGTCGTGGGAAGAAGGTTCACCGCGTAACGTCCGCCCTTCGTGTTCGGGCGCCCGTCGATGCTCTCGGAGTATGCATCGGAGAGCTTGCAAGCGATCCGATCGGCGCGGTCGTCGTCGTTTCCGAACTTCGGGGACTGGCGGACCAGCATCTGCCTCACAGACTCATACCCGACGAAGTCGGAGTCGAGCGTGTCCATGAGCTGGTCCATGGTCAGCTTTCCATGCCTGTACACATGCTCGTCGATCGCGGCCAACGCATCAGTCGTCGTCCCGAGCCCCACCCCCTGGATATAGGTCGTCGGGTATCTCGGCCCTGCGTCGTTGTAGTCCATGCCGCGGTCGACGCAGTCTTCGACGAGGACGGAGAGGAACGGCGCCGGCATCTGCTCGGCGAACAGCCGCTCGATCCGCTCGTTGCCTTCGATCTTCAGATCGACGAAATGGTCGAGTTGCTCGCGATAGGCCGCGAGCAACTCGTCGAACGAGCCGAAGCGACGCGGATCCCCGGTTTCCGGACCGAGACGCTTCCCGCTGCGTGGGTCGATGCCGTTGTGAAGAGTGATCTCGAGGATCTTCGGCCAGTTCATGTAGCCGGTCAGGACGCAGCTCTCCTTGCCGAACGCGCTGACCGTCACACAGCCGCTCGGCCCGCCCCCACGAGCGTCGCGGAGCGACTTCCCGGCCCGCAAGAACTCCTGGTGGATGGCGTCCGTGTTGAAGATCG
>CP070725.1:380955-384059 GCA_020350845.1 Candidatus Bipolaricaulota bacterium | reverse complement strand
TCTCCGAACCGCTCGTCAACACGATCCTGCGCCTCAATCCGCGTTCGATCGCCGTCAACTTCTCCGAGAACGATCCGCTCGCGGACGGTCTCGGCGCCGGCTTGCTGCGCTTGCTGCAGCGCCGCTTCGAAGGGACGATCTACGCCGACCGCCTCGTCTCCGCCGAGGACGTCATCTGGTCGCTGCGCGCGCAGAAGCTCGACATGGAAGTCGAGGCGATCCGGCGCAGCGTCCGCGAGACGGAGACGATCCTCGAGGAATCCGCGCGCGAGATCCGCATCGGCATGACCGCTCGCGAGCTCGCCGAGGCCATTCGCTCCCGCGCGCGCGAGCGCGGTTACGAATGCGCGTGGACCCCGCAGATCTGCCCGCTCGTCTCGACCGGCCCCTCCTCCCGGATCGGGCACGTCAGCCCGACCGGCGAGGCCATCTCGCCCGATTCGCTCGTGCACGTCACCTTCGGCATCCGCCTGGACGGTTACTGCTCCGACATTCAGCGTGTCTGGTACGTGCCCGGTACCACGAGCGACCCGCCCGAGCCGGTGCAGCGCGCGTTCGCGACGATCGTGGCCGCCATCGAGAAGGCGGCGAAGGCTCTGCGCCCGGACAGCCAGGGCTGGGAGATCGACCAGGTCGCGCGTGATCACCTCGTCGGGGAAGGCTACGAGGAGTATCAGCACGCCCTCGGTCATCAGCTCGGCCGCGCCGCACACGACGGCGGCGGCGCCACGCTGGCGCCGCGCTGGGAGCGCTACAACGAGACGCCGTACGGAAAGGTCGAGGCGGGGAGCGTCTTCACCCTGGAGCCGTCGATCATCCTGCCGGAGTTCGGACTCGTCGCGCTCGAAGAGGTGGTCCTGGTGACCGACGAGGGAACGACGTTTCTCTCCGCGCGGCAGACGGAGCTCAAGGTCCTCGATGTCGCCGGCGAGGAGTGAGCCGGAGCGCCGGCCGCCGGCTCCCCTATTCGCCGTACTCCACGAGAGACTGCACGGGATACCCTGAGATCTTCTCGCCGCCCTTCAGAAACACGAGGCTGACGACGAAGCTGAAGCCCGCGACGACCCCACCCTGAGCTTCGATCAGCTCGGCCGCCGCCCGCGCGGTGCCGCCCGTGGCCAGCAGATCATCCACGATCAGGACCCGCTGGCCCGCCTCGATCGCGTCGACGTGCATCTCGATCGCGTCCGTTCCGTACTCGAGCGCGTACTCGGCGCGAGCGACGTGCCAGGGTAGCTTGCCCTGCTTGCGCAGCGGCACGAACGGGATCCCGAGCCGATCCGCGAGCGCGCCGCCGAAGATGAACCCTCGCGCCTCGATCCCCGCCACGGCGTCCACGCTCTCGTCCCGCCAGCGCTCCTCCATCCGCCGCAGCGCTTCGCGAAGGGCGGCGGGATCCTTCAGCAGCGGCGTGATGTCCTTGAACAGGACCCCCGCCTTGGGGAAATCGGGCACATCGCGAATCGCGGCCCTCAGGAGATCAGGCTCACTCACGAAGTCCACCTCTAGTGATAATTGAAGTCAATTGCGGAAGTGGTCGGGGTGAGAGGATTTGAACCTCCGACCTCCTGCTCCCGAAGCAGGCGCGCTAACCGGACTGCGCTACACCCCGACCTGTCGCGACTCTGCGCCACGCGCCCTCAGTGGCGAGCGTACTTCAGCACGAGGAAGCCACCGATGAGGAGCGCGATGAAGATCACGGAGAAGAGATCGAAATAGCGATCGATCTTCTCCTTGATCGCCGGCCCGAAGATGCGGATCAACCCCGCCACGGCGAAGAAACGCACGGAGCGGGACACGACGGCCCCCACGAGAAAGGGTCCCATCGACACGCTGCAGGCGCCCGCAGCGATCGTGAACACCTTGAACGGCAGGGGCGTCAGGCCGGCTGCCATAATGGCCCAAAAAGTATACTCGTTGAAGCGCGTCTGTAAAGTCAGGAACGTCTCCTGAGCGTGGAAGGCCGCGATGATGCGGGAGCCGATCGCCTCGTAGGCCCAGAGCCCGATGGCGTACCCGACGAGACCCCCCAGCACCGAGAAGAGCGAAGCGATGAACGCGAAGTACAGAGCCCGGCGCGGCTTCGAGAGCGAGAGCGCCATCAGCAGCGGATCCACGGGAATCGGGAAGATGAAGGACTCCGTGGTCGCGTGAATCGTGAGCGCGAGCGTCGCGTAGCGCGACTCCGCCCAGCTCAGCACCCAGTCGTACAGCCGCCGGAACCACTTCAACTTCGTGGGGCGGCCGGGATTCTTCTCGACCGGCTCGCTGCCCGGCAGCGGCTCGGGAATCTGATCAGAAGTCATGCGAATCGTCACTCCCGCCAACCGGCGCGGCCCAAGAGGGGTACGAACGCGCAGTCGAGGACCTTGTGCCGCCGGATCTTGCCGTGGCGCTTCACGGCCAGCTCTAGCGTCTGGATCTCACGGTCCCCGACCGGGATCACGAGCCGCCCCCCCTCCGCCAGCTGCTCGCAGAGAGGCTCCGGAAGCGCGGGGGCGCCCGCGGTCACGATGATGCCCTTGTAGGGGGCGTGCTCGGGCCAGCCGAGCGTCCCGTCCCCCGTCTTTAGAATAACGTTCGCGTACCCGAGTTCCTTGAGGATCGCCGCCGCGGCCCGCGAGAGCTCCGGGCTGCGCTCGATAGAGAACAGGTGCGGGGTGAACTCGGCGAGGATGGCCGTCTGGTAGCCGGAGCCCGTACCGATCTCGAGGACTCTCTCCCCTCCCTCGAGACCGAGAGCCTCGGTCATGATCGCGACCATGTAGGGCTGGGAGATCGTCTGGCCCGCGCCGATCGGCAGGGCGTGGTCTCCATACGCTCGGCTGACGAGGGCCGGATCGACGAAGCGATGGCGGGGCACTCGCCCCATGACGTCCAGGACGCGGGGATCGTGGATCCCGCGCTCCTCCAGCTGGTGACGCACCATCTCCTGCCGACTGGTCGCGAAGCCCTCGTCGCGCTCGGCGTTGCGGCGCCGAATCATCGCACGACCTCGGCGAGATCCCAGGCGGCCACCTGCTCCCTCGCCTCGTCGTCCGTCAGCTCGAGATGCAGCGGCGTCACGGACACCGAGCCCGCCGCGACGACCGCGAAGTCGCAAT
>CP070725.1:378169-380855 GCA_020350845.1 Candidatus Bipolaricaulota bacterium | reverse complement strand
TCGGCGAGCGTCTTGCCGTCCAGCGTGATCTCCTCGGGCGGATCTCCGTATTCCCATTCGGAGGGGAAGAGAACTTCCGCGAAGATGTTGTGGGCTTCCACGTAGCCCGAGGGCGGGTTCTTCTCGTAGGTCTGACTCTTCGTCACGAAGTTGGTCGCCTCGGCCTCCGACTCCACCGGAGCCCTGCCGACATACACATCCGGATACATGTCGATGCTGTCGCCCGGATCTCCCTGGAAGGTTCCTTCCCCGAAGTACTGGTCGCCGTCCCCGTTCCAGTCTCCCTCCAGGCAGGCGTAGTACTGATCGGTCGGGACCTCGGCCCCGCCGTAGAAGAAGCGGTTGTACGCTTCACGCGGAGGGACCTCTTCGTAGTCACCGGCCAGAAGCACCAGGTAGGTCCCCCACTTCGCGTAGGCGTCCTGCAAGAACAGTCGGATCCGCTCTGCCGTGTCGTGCCCCGCCGGGTAGTTCGTCTCCACCCAGCTCAACGTGCGCACCACCGTCGGAATCCCCTTCTGCGTCTTCCAGTCCGCAAGAACCTGGAACTCGTCGGCCATGTCCGCCAGCGTCACGATCACCATGTCGACGCCGCTGCCCTCGACGCTCGGCAGCTCCTCCGGCAGGAAGAGACCGTGCCCCGACGCACCGCGGAGACCCGAGAGCCCCCCGAACACCGGAACGTCCTCGGCGTTCTCGACCAGCGAGCGAACCGCCGCTCCGAACGTCGCCTCCGCCGCCGTGCCCGTCCGCTGACGCCGCAAGCCCGTCTCGCTCGTCGCCACCAGCTCAAGCTCGAGCTCGAACGAATCCGTGAAGACCAGCTGGCCTGTCACAGAAGACCAGCGAACCGGAAACAAGCCCACGGTGTGCAAGCGATAGCCACCGAAGCTCCCGCCGCCCAGCGAGACGCCCGAAAGCGCCGGAAACAGATCCCCCGACTCTGCCAGCGCCGAGGACGGATACGAGCGCATGACCCCCGTTTCGCTCTCCCAGAGCCGCGCCTCACGAGTGGCCAGTCGGACCGAGTCCGAAACCTCCCGCTCGGACAGGGCACGCACTCGAACCTCACTCACTTCGTAGCCCGCCGGCACGTAGAACGTCCGGAGCGCCATCGGTAGCGATGGCAGGTCCACGCCTCCGGTCTGAGGCACTCCCCGCAGGCTCACCTCAACTCCGGCAGGTCCTTCTTCGATCTGCAAGTCGCGCTCCGCGAAGTCAACGCGCGCCTGAAGACCCGCGGAGAGCGCCGGAGATCCCCCCAGCATCAAGACAGACACCGCCAGGAATACCACGGTGGGTCGGCACTCCTTGGCCAACGAAAGCAGCATTCTCAGATGCGAAGATCCGAGCATCGAAATCACCTCACGGCAGAGGATCGAGGGAGTCTGGGGCAACAGAGACGATTGCGAGGCAACCCGCGGAGCAGAGAGGCCACGAGCGGGCCGCCGATGTGCAGCAAACCGTAATGAAGGGAATCCATTGCATCGGGACGTGCGTCCTGTGACTCGTTGGCTTTTCCTCACGATGCTTGGTAAACGCACGTATGGGGCAGCTTCGTCAGGACGGCATTCGTACGGTATTCTAGCAGAGCATCTAGTTCGGGGTCAATCGCTTGCCGCGTCGAACGATGGACTCTCGGCTCCCCGGCGAGGATCCCCTCACGCTCCTCTCCGCCTCGCCTGCGCCTGGAGCCCTCCTGACCGGGAACGGCGGGCGGCTAGCGGCCCGAACTCGGGAGCCGGTAGCGCGCCTTAATGGCACCCCAGGTCATCTTCTCCAGATTCCTCAGTCTCGGGATTGAACAACCCACCCCTCGCCAACCGATGTCCGCGCCTCCGCTTCCCGCGCCGACGCAGGGCGAAGCCGGGCTCAACGCAAAGACCTCTCCCGGGGGATCACAGAACGGTGGCACCACCAGGGTCGGGCAGAACTCTGGATCCACACGGATGTTTCCGTTCGTACCCGTGGGATCACCGCAGGTCCCGGTGAACTCCGGACTCGCGTTGGCAGTGCTGTCGTTCCACGCGTTGCAGTACGTCAGGGTCAGGCCAGCTCCCGAACAGTGAATCAAGCTGCTGCTCTCGGCCGTGCAGAAGATCGTGTTGACGCCGCTCGCCACGGCCCCCGTCTCCAGGTGCACCGCTGCTCCCGAGATGGTGGCCCGGTTCTCCGGTAAAGAGCAGCTTTCGAGCTCGATCCTGCCCGTGAACGCGGCCGCGACCGCACCACCGAGCTTCGCGGAGTTCCCGCGGAGAAGACAGCGACGGAACATGATTCTTCCGCCGAGATCCACGTAGAGAGCGCCGCCGTACACTCGCGACTCGTTGCCATCGAACACGTTGTCCCGCATCGTGACGATGCCGCCGAGCTGACTCCAAGCACCCCCATGACCCTGGGCGGACTCTCCCGCGAAACACGTGAAGGCCACCGTCCCGTTGCTCGCGATCGCACGCACGCCACCCCCTCGCAGAGGAATGGTCGCCGCAGGGGGGATGAGCAGGCGGTTCGCCTGGAAAAGACATCCGGAGAGCATGAATGGCGTGCTCTCGATCAGCATCCCCCCGCCTTCCCGGCGGCCCGCGTTGTGGCGAAGGGTGCAGCCCGTCAGAGCAAGCGAACCGCAGTGCCGAACCGTCATCCCGCCTCCGTCCGAATTGGCGGTCGCGGAGTCGACAACGCAGTC
>CP070725.1:368037-378069 GCA_020350845.1 Candidatus Bipolaricaulota bacterium | reverse complement strand
GCGGTCCGTACCGTGCATCGGGAGTTCGAGGACCGGCTCAAGTACGTCCGCATCTGGGGATCGGGACGCTTCGACGGCCAGCAGGTCCCGTCGGATCACGTACTCGCCGACCGTGACGTAATCGAGATCCACGTCCGCTAGGGCAACCGCCCGTCGAGGTCGATCTCCCCACCGGGAGCCACGGCACGCAGCTCGCACGCGACTTCCCTCGCGAGGTGAGGGTCGGGAAGCTTCGCGAGAAGCGTCACCCCCTCCCGGTCCTCCACGGGACCGAGAACCTCAATGCTGCGAGTGGCGAGGGCCCTCGCTGCGGAGTCGAGCGCCGTGCGCGAGGCGTCCCGCTTGGGAAGCGTCACGCGCACGAGCGTGGCGAACGGCGGATAGAGGAGGGCGCGTCGCTCTTCGATCTCCGCGTCGTAGAAGCGATCCGGAATCCCGGAGGCGATCGCGTCAATCACGGGATGTTCCGGGCAGTTCGTCTGGACCATGAGCGTCCCACTCGTCATCCGCCCGCGGAGTCCGTCGAGCACTTGGTACGCGCCCTCTGCGGCACGGAAGTCCGAGCGCGCGATGAGCGCGTCCACATCGAGGGCCACCGCCAAGCGGATCCCGGGGACCGGCGGGCCCGAGGAAACGACAGGCGTGGAGACGATGATCGTCGCGCCTTCCGCCAGTGCGCGCTCCGCTTCCTCGAGGTCCGTTCGTCGGCGCAGGGCCGCAGTGTCGAGAAGAAACGGAAGGGCGTCCGGGAAGGCCGAGCGCACGACACTCGCGACCTGCTCACTTCCGTGCCCGACGAAGCGCAGCGCCCTCGACCCACACTCGGTACAACGGGCTTCCGCGGCAGCACGACCGCAGGCACGACAGAGAAACTGCGCGCTCTGCGGGCGGTAGGTCAGGCTCGCCCGGCAGCGCTTGCAGCGCACTGGACGCCCACACGCCTTGCACACGATCGCCTGGAAGTAGCCACGGCGCGGGACCACGACGAGGATCCGTCCGTTCGCTTGGAGTACGGACGCCATCGCACGCGTCACGGCGTCGCTGATGACGCTGCGATCCCCGCGGACGTCGACGATCTGGACCGCAACATCGCCTGAGTCTTCGTCGCTTCCGGAACGATCCATCGCGCTGCAGGAGACGGCGTGCCAGCTCTCCACGGTAGGCGCTGTCGTACCGAGGATGAGGCGAGCAGGCGCGTGCCGGAGGGCCAGATCGCGCGTGTGGAAGTGGGGAACCATGTCCTCCTGGCGGTGCCCCGCGGCACCCTCATCGTCGAGGATGATCAGCGCCGGGCGCTGCGCCGGCACGAAGAGCAGCGACCGCGTCCCGACGAGGAGCCGCAGCGTGCCGTCACGTACGCCCTCCCAAGCGTCCCCACGGTGTCCCTCGGAGAGGGCGCTGTGGTAGAGGGCAGCGCGACCTGGAGCGAGGGATTCAAGCGCGCGGAACAGCCACCGTGCATGAAGGATCGTCGGGGCGACGACCAGCACCGGTCCGTCCTCACTGAGCGCCGCCTGGATCGCCTCGCCGTAGCGCTCCAGCCGGTCGCGTCGGAAGAGGAGTTCCGGCCTCATCTCCTCGCGTTCTGATGCGGCGAACAGATCGAGCGCGGTCGCGTGAACCTCCGAACCGAGGAGTTCCTCCGCGCGAGTCGCAGTGTTCACCCACCCCAGCTCCTGTAGTCGCGAGACGACAGCACGCACGCCGGCCCCGAACTCCTCACGCAGTGCGCTTTCGGGAAGTGGACCGGCAACAGCGATGAGGCGATGGATCACGTCGGCCTGCCTCGGCGCGCGCGCCCGCAAGCGCTTGAGCGCGGCGTGGGCATCGCTCAGGGGCACCGCGAGACGCACCCAGCGTCCTGCGCCGCGCCCGGTGCGCGACGGCAGCACCCGATTCAGGAGGATCCCTTCCGGTGTCAGTCGCTCGCGCGCGATGTGCCGTGCGAAGGCCAGCCCGTACGGCGAGAAGCGGGGGCGATCGCTGACGTCGATCACGGGTTCGAACGGGCCCTCGTGATCCGAGCGTGGGCTGAGCTCCACGACGATCCCGGGGCTCAGCCGATCCTGGAAGCGCACCGAAACACGGCAACCCGCCGCGATCCCCGGCAATCCGCTCTCGGGGACGACGAAGTCGAACAGGCGCTCGACCGGGAGTGGAAGCGCAATCCGTGCGTACAGGGTAACCTCCCGCAGGGTGAGCTCCTCACAGCTTACCGCCGATTGTCCTGCCGCGGGAATCGCACGGCATCCTGGGCGTTGCGCCCGCCTTACAACCAGCCACACGCGAGGGCGAGCAGGATCCCTCCGCTTCCGACGACGCAGGTGAGTACCGCGACCACACTCCCGGTGCGGAGCCAGGCGCGCGGCCCAAGTGGTGTCCCGATCGTCTCACTGAGGGACGAGACGAGAACGTTCGACGCCGCTCCGATCGGCGTCAGATTCGCTCCCAGTCCGACGCCGAGCGCCAGCGCCCACCACAACGGACCGACAGCAACCCCGTGCGTCGCAAGTCCCTTGAGCACGGGAAGCATCGCGATCGTGAACGGCACGTTGCTGAGGACCCCGGAGGCAAGCGCGCTCCCCCAAAGCACCGCGAGGACGGCCACCGGCATGCCGATTCCCACCAGCGACTCGATCCCGCGCCCGAGGCTGCCGAGCAGCCCCCCCGCCTCGAGGCCCCCGACGATCATGAACAGGGCGATGAAGAACAGCAGGACATCCCAGTGGATCGCCTTGAGAATCGTCTCCAGTGAAGGCCGGATCCAGAGCAGTCCCACGCTCGCCCCGGCAAGTGCCACCACACCGGGTTCGAGACCCACCCGATCGTGGATCAAGAAGAGGATGATCGTCCCGATGAGCACGGTGAGCATGCGGTAGGCTGTCCGCCGGTCGGTGAGTGCAAGGCGGGCGTTCATCGACAGCAGACGCGCCACGCTCTCCGGCGTTCCGCGAAGGCTCTTGCGGAAGATCAGCAGGAGGAAGCCCTGCGCAGCGATCCACGCGACGACCACGATCGGCGCGAGGTGCACGAGGAAGTCGGTGAAGCTGTAACCGGCCGCAGAGCCGATGAGGATGTTCGGCGGATCCCCGATGAGGGTCGCCACGCCGCCGACGTTCGAGAGCACCAGCTCCCCGATCAGAAAGGGCAGCGGGGAGATCCCCATGATGTCCGCGATCGAGACCGTCACCGGGACGAGGATGAGAATCGTTGTCACGTTGTCGAGGACCATGGAGATCAGGCTCGTCACCAAGCCGAGGTAGATCAGGAGAAGCCACGGACGGCCACGGGTGAGCTTCGCCGCCGCGATCGCGAGGTACTGGAAGAACCCGGTCTCACGGAACAGCTCGACGACGATCATCATCCCGAGGAGCAGGAAGATCGTGTTGAAGTCCACCGCGCCGCCGGCAGTGTGCATGTCGTAGAAGCTGAACCATGACCCCACGGCGATCATCGCCACGGCGCCGGCCAGTGCGACGGTCGCACGATGGGCGCGTCCGACGAGCATCACGAAGTACGTGGCCGCGAAGACGACGGCCGATGCGGTGAGTGCTCCCGCGGGTGGAGTCTCCATGAGGCCCGATCCTAGTCCCGCCTCAGGCGGGAGGCAAGCCCAGGAATCCTGTTCGGATGGGAGCCGTGTCGGATGGGAGCCGTGTCGGATGGGAGCCGTGTCGGATGACAGCCGGAAGTGGCGGGTGACTCCACGTCGCCCGGTCCCACCGCCGGCTCCCTAGAGCGGCCGGGCTTTAGAAGGAGAAGCTCTGCGAGGACTCCGGGCGCTCAGCGAGGGTCGCCGTCAGGGTGAGGGTCTCGCCGTCTCTCAGCACGAGAAGGGTGAGGGGTGCGCCGATGACCCCTCGGCTCTCCAGGCCGAGAATGAGGTCAAGAACGCTGCTTGTGGGAGTGCCGTTGATCTCGAGAATCACGTCGCCCCCGAGAGGGAAGGGAATCCCGTTCAGCGAGATCGTGCGGTTCCCGCCGCGCAATCCAGCGCGCTCCGCGGGGCTGTCCGCTTCCACAGCAAGGACGAGAATCCCTCGTGCCATCGGAAGCTCGATCCCGCTTTCGCGGAAGTCCTGCACGCGCTCGGCGCTCAGGTCGAATCCGACAACCCCGAGATAGGGGTGAGGGAATCGGCCCTGAGCGATCAGCACCGGGACGACCCGCGCCACGGTGTCCGATGCCACGGCGAAGCCAATGCCCGCGGACGCCTCGACAGGACTGATGATCTGCGAGTTCACACCGATCACGCGACCCTCGAGATCAAGCAGCGGCCCCCCGGAGTTCCCGGGGTTGATCGCCGCGTCCGTCTGGATCGCTTCGCCGATGAACCTTCCGTCCGGACTTCGGATCACCCGTTCGAGCGCGCTGATGATCCCGAAGGTCGCCGTCCCCTGGAGGCCGAAGGGGTTCCCCACTGCGACGACAAACTGGCCGACACGAAGCGCGCTCGACTCGGCGAGCACAAGTGGCGGGGGAAGATCGACACGCTCCACCCGAAGCACCGCGAGGTCGGTGGATGGGTCAACACCGACAACGACTGCCGGGCAACAGTCCACGCCGTCGAAGGCGACCGTGATCGTTTCCGCGTCGGCGATCACATGGTAGTTGGTCACGATGTGGCCGTCGTCGTCGAAGAGGAATCCGGAACCCGAGCCGGCGGTCGGCACCGGACGCATGAAGACGTCCTCAGTAGTTCCCCGAACCGCGATGTGGACGACAGAAGCCGCGACTTCCTCATAGACGCGGATCACCTGCTCCTGGAGCTCGAAGGCTCCACCGGCCGAGGCGCCTGTCGTGCCCCATGCCACGAGGCCGACGAGCAGGACGAGTACTCCTCGCTTCCATCGTCGTCGATGATTCATCGCTGCGCTCCTTCGCCGCTCGACCCGATCCAAAGCTTCGTCGACAATCGTGAAGATGACACGAACCTCTGGTGAATTCGAAACGAACGAATCGATGCTCGCTCGTGCGCGTCAGATCGTGCTCGCGGGGCCGATCTGCGACGATTGCCTAGGACGAGCGTTCGGAATGGTCGGCCACGGGATCGCGAACCACGAGCGGGGCGAGCGGCTGCGCGCGGAGACGGAGGCGGGCGGAGCGCGGGGGCTTGCCGGCACGTGCTGGGTGTGCGGCGGCTTGTTCGACGAGATCGATCGCTGGGCGGAGCGTGCGTTGGCGGCCTGTGCGGGCCACGAGTTCGCGACCTACCTCTTCGGCGTGCGCCTTTCGCCGCGCCTCGAGGTCATGGAGGAGACGTTCGTGCGGCGCTTTCCCAGCGATGCCATCGAGCCCCTCGGGCGCGCGATCAACCGTGGAATGGGAAAGGCCTTCGAGCGGCTCGCCGGCAGGGGAACCGTGTCGTTCGATCGTCCCGATCTCTCGTTCGTCATCGATCTCTTCCGCGACGACGTCGCCGTCCGCGTGGCGTCGGTCTTCCTCCTGGGGCGCTACCGGAAGCTGATCCGCGGCGTGCCACAGACCCACTGGCCGTGCCGCACATGCCGAGGACGAGGCTGTGAGACGTGTGGCGGCTCGGGGAAGCAGTACCCCGAGTCGGTCGAAGAACTCGTCGCCGCGGAACCTCTTCGCGAGAGTCGGGCGGAACGCGCGCACCTGCACGGCGCCGGCCGCGAGGACGTCGACGCACGGATGCTCGGGGCGGGACGACCGTTCGTCCTCGAACTCGTAGCACCTAGGCAGCGCGCGATGGACCTCGAGGCGTTGACGAAGAGCATCAACGCCTCGACCGGCGGAAAGGTGGAGGTCGAAGGTCTCGAAGCCGCATGCAAGGGGGACGTCGCGCGAATCAAGGAAGCCCGCGCGAGGAAGCGGTATCGAGCGCTCGTCCGCTTCGCCGAGCCGATCTCCGAAGCTGCCCTCGGACAAGCGATGGAGCAGATCGTGGGCGGGATCGAGCAGCGGACGCCGGCGCGGGTGAGCCATCGCCGCGCGGATCTCGTTCGCCGAAGACAGGTTCTCAAGGCGAGTGTGACACGGACCTCTGCCACCGAGGCGGAGCTGGATCTCGAGACAGAGGGCGGTCTGTACATCAAGGAACTCGTCTCCGGCGACGACGGACGAACGCGTCCCAGCCTGGCGGGGCTTCTCGGGGTCGCGAGCCACGTTGAGGAACTCGACGTGCTGGAGGTGCTCCTCCCGCCTGCAGTTCCCTTGGAACGCGGCGAAGGCTCTCGTAAGGTATCTCGATGAGGAAGAGATCATGAGGGCCGAGAACGAAGTGAAACCGAGTGCGCTGCGCACCCCCCCGGAGACGCTGGATCTCCTCCGGATCTATGTCCGCGAGGTCTCCCGCTTTCCCCTCCTCAGCCAGGAGGAGGAGGCGAGCCTCGCTCGGGCGATGGCCGACGGTGTCGCCGGCGCGCGGGAACGACTGATCACCTCCAGCCTGCGCGTCGTGGTGAGCATCGCGCGCGAATACGGCGACGTCGGTCTTTCCCTCCTCGACCTCATTCAGGAGGGGAACATCGGTCTCATCGAGGCGGTCGATCGGTTCGACGTGACCCGCGGCTATCGCCTGAGCACGTACGCCTCGTGGTGGATCCGCCGCGCGATCCTCAACGCGATCACCACCCACTCGCGCATGATCCGCATTCCGGACTACCTCTTCCGCGCGGTGCGGCGACTCGAGCAGATGCGCTCCCTGTCGGAGGACGGGCGTGTGGACGAGGCGGAGATCACCCGTGCGCTGGGGATCTCCGTCGACCGGCTGCGGCAGATCGAACGGGAGGTGTCGGAGATCGTCTCCCTCGATCAGGTCGTCGGCGAGGACAGCGAGGAGACACTCGAGGATCTTCTTGCCGAGGATGCCCTCTCCCCGGAGCACGAGGCGCTACGGATCCTCTTCCACGACGAGCTCGAGCGCGTCCTCGAGCGCATCCCCGCGCGGCAGGCGGCCGCACTTCGCCTGCACTATGGCGTCGAGGACGGCTGCCCGTACAACTTCTCGGAGATCGGGAGGATCCTCGAGATCAGCCGCGAACGCGCCCGCCAGCTCGTGAAACAGGGCCTGAGCCAGCTGACGGAGACGTGGGGTCTCGACGCACTCGAGTACTACCGCGGACTGCTCAACAACTAGCTGCGCCTTCGACGTAGCTGCCCGCAACCGGCTTCGATCGCCTGTCCTCGTGCCACGCGTACCGTGGTCGGAATCCCGGCGTCCGTCAACGTCCTCGCGAAATCGTCCACCGTCTCTCGTTCCGACGGTGCAAACGGTGCGTCAGGCGCAGCGTTCCCCGGGATCAGATTGACATGACACAGCAGGCCGGAGAGACGCGCGGCCATCGCGTGCGCGTCCTTCCGGGCGTCGTTGATCCCCCTCAGGAGTGCGACCTCGAACGTGACGCGGCGGTTCGTCACACGAACGTACGATCGGCAAGCGGACAGGAGCTCCTTCACGGGATAGCGCTTCGCGAGCGGAACAAGCCGTTCACGGAGCCCGTCGTCCACCGTGTGGAGGGAGACGGCGAGATTCAGTGCAAGATCCTCGCCTTCGAGTCGCCGAATCCCGGGAACGACGCCCGCCGTGGAGAGCGTGAACGAGCGAATCCCGAGGGCGAAGCCACGCGCATCGTTCAGGATGCGCACCGACTTCAGCGTCGCGTCGTAGTTCAGGAGAGGTTCCCCCATCCCCATGTAGACGATGTTCGAGAGCCGCTTGCCTGCCTTCTTCAGCTCCCGCGCGAAGCGGAGCGCCTGGGAAACGATTTCCCCTGTAGACAGATTCCTCACGAAGCCGTCCAAGCCGGTGGCACAAAAGGTGCAGCCCACGGGACAGCCGACTTGGCACGAGAGGCAAGCGGTATGCCGCCGGTCGTAGTGCATCAGCACGGCTTCGATCGTCTCCCCGTCTTCGAGCTCGAGGAGGAGCTTGCGTACTCGGCGTTCTCGGTCTTCGCAGACTCCGATCTGCGTCGAGCGATCGAGGGGGAGTTCACGGTGCAGCTCCTGCCGCAGCCCGGCGGGAAGCGTGGTGATGCTCTCGTAGTCCGGGGCGAGATCGCCGTAGACGCCGTGCCAGAGTTGCTCTGCTCGGTAGCGCGGAACGCCACGATCGACGAGCCAGCAGGAGACCTCGTCGAACGAGAGGTCGGGAAGCGTCCTAGTCATCGCCCTCGAGGAGAGCCAAGAACTCCTCTTCGGAGAGTGTGGTGACGCCGAGGTCGCGCGCGCGCTCCGCCTTCGCCCCCGACTTCTCTCGGACGACCACGTAGTCCGTCTTCGCACTGACGGACGACGTGACTACGCCCCCGTACGCAGCGATGCGCTCTCCTGCCTCGCCGCGGGTCATCGTCGAGAGCGAGCCGGTGAGGACGAACCGCAGGCCCTGCAGACGGCCCCCGGTCGCACGCCGGGAATCGGCATGCACCGTCACCCCCGCAGCGCTCAGTGCTTCGATCAGCTCTCGGTTCGACGAGTCCTCGAAGAAGGAGCGAATCCCCTGCGCGGTGCGCAGTCCGATGTCGGGAACGGCTTCGAGAGCTTCTCGGGGGGCGGCGGCGAGCGTCTCCAGGTCCGCGAAGGCCGCGGCCAGAGAGCGGGCCGCGTGCTCCCCCACCTCGGGGATCCCGAGCGCGAAGAGGAGGCGCGGCAGGGAGACCGCCTTGCTGCGCTCGAGCGCATCGAGAAGGCTGCTCGCCGACTTCTCGCCCATCCGGTCGAGCTCGATCAACGACTCCGCATCGAGGGCGAAGATGTCGCTCAGCCGATGCACGAGGCCCCGCTCGACGAGCTGATCGATGAGCTTGATGCCGAATCCATCGACGTCGAGGCCGCCCCGCGAGACGAAGTGCCAGATCGACTCCTTGAGACGAGCCGGGCAGGAGAGGTTGACGCAACGACGTGCGACGACGCCCTCTTCCCGGATCACGGGATGGCCGCACGCCGGACAGCGGTGGGGCATGACGAAGCAGCGCTCCGTGCCGTCCCGTCGGTCGGGCAAGGGAGCGACGACTTGGGGAATCACGTCGCCGGCGCGCTGGATGACGACCGTGTCGCCGATGCGCAGATCCTTTCGTGCGATTTCGTCCTCGTTGTGGAGGGACGCGCTGCGAATCTCGACGCCGCGCACACGCACCGGATCGAGCACCGCGGTCGGCGTCAGCGTGCCCGTGCGCCCGACATGCACCACGATGTCCCTGAGCACGGTGATCCCCTGCTCCGCGGGGAACTTGGCGGCGATCGCCCAGCGAGGGCTGCGTGACACCTGCCCTACGCGCTCCCGCGCTTGGAAGTCGTCGAGCTTGATGACCACGCCGTCGGTCTCGTAGGGCAGCCCCTCGCGTTCCCCGAGCAGCCGATCGTAGAACGCGATCGCATCGTCGATCCCGTCGCAGACGGCGAACAGCGGGTTGACCGGGATGCCGAGGGCGGGAAGACACTCGAGAAGCTCCTGCTGGCTGCCGACTTCCGCCCCTTCGATCCGCCCGAGATCGTAGCCGAAGAACTGCAATGGGCGCCCTGCCGTGACCTCCGGGTCGAGCTGCCGCAGCGAGCCGGCGGCGAGGTTCCGCGGGTTGGCAAACGGCTCGAGTCCGTCCCGCAGACGCGCCGCGTTGAGCGCATCGAGCGCCGAGCCCTCGACGTAGACCTCGCCGCGCACCTCCAGGACGGCGGGCACCGCGACCCCGCTCGCCTCGAGCCGCAACGGGATCTCGCGGATCGTCCGCAGGTTTCCCGTCACGTCCTCGCCGGTCGCGCCATCGCCACGAGTCGAGCCGCGGACGAGCAATCCGTCCTCGAAAACCAACTCCACCGAGAGCCCGTCGAGCTTCGGCTCTGCGATGTACGTTGCGGCGGGCACGCCGAGGAGCTGCCGGAGGCGCCGATCGAAGGCGCGGACGCCCTCCACATCGAATGCATTTGCCAGGCTGAGCATCGGGACGGCGTGGCGAACATGGGCGAAGCCGTCCGCAGGAGGTGCGCCCACGCGCTGTGTGGGCGAATCCGGCGTCACCAGATCCGGGCGGTCCGTCTCAAGCGCGATGAGCCTGCGGAAGAGTGCATCGT
>CP070725.1:359195-367937 GCA_020350845.1 Candidatus Bipolaricaulota bacterium | reverse complement strand
CAGTTGCCCGTGAACGTGTTTGGCCGGGTCCCGCAGGACGAGTGGCCGCAGATCGAGAAGGTGGGGCTGCGGATCTGGCAACAGGGCGGCGAGATGGTGGCCGTCAGCGGAGCGGAGGAGGCGGCGTGACGCGCTCGACGGACGCCAAGGAGGCACGCCTGAAGGCGGTGCGTCGTGGGATGCGAGATATCGGCGCGGCCGCGGCCATTTTCGGCCTGTCTTCGAACCTTCGCTATCTCACGGGCTTCACCGACGAGCCTGGGGAGCGGCTTCTCTGTCTCATCGTCGGCTGTGCGGACGAGCCGACGTTCATCGTGCCTGAACTCTACGCCGCTGAAGTGAGGGCGCGCACGTCCGGATTCGTGATGCGCGTGTGGCGTGACGGCGAGACCCCCGAAGCGCTTCTGTCCGGCGCCGCGAAGGGCTTGTCGGGTGTCGCGGGGCGAATCCTGCTCGATGACACGCTGTGGTCGACGTTCGCACTCTCGATCCAGCGCGCATTTGCGGGTCGGGAGTTCGGCCTGGCGTCGGAAGTGATGGAAGGGCTCCGTCTGCGCAAGGACGAACAGGAAGTCGGCGTGATGCAGCGAGCTGGAGAGATCGCCGATCGGGCGTACGAGGCTGTCACGTCGCAGAAGGTTGCTGGACTGTCCGAGATCGAGCTCGCCGGACGGCTCGAGGCGGAGATGCTCGCCCACGGCGCCGAGGGTGTGGCGTTCCAGACGCTTGTCGCCTCGGGGCCCAACAGTGCGATGCCGCATCACCGCGCCGGGGCACGGCGAATCGAAGCCGGAGACGTCGTGATCCTCGATTTCGGCTGCAGAGTCGCCGGCTACTGCTCGGACGTCTCGCGAACCGTCGTCTGCGGTGACGCGCCTGCGGAAGTGGAGAGGGTATACGACGCAGTTCGACGGTCGTACGTAGCGGCGCGGGACGCCTCTCGTGTGGGGACCCCTGCTGAGGCGGTCGACCGTGCTGCGCGCGATGTGCTGGTCAAGGCGGGATACGGAGAGCAGTTTGTGCACAGGACCGGTCACGGGATCGGTCTTGATGTGCACGAGTCTCCGTACCTCGTTGAGGGGAGCGACGAGAGACTGGAGGAGGGGATGACGTTCTCGATCGAACCCGGAGTGTACTTGCCGGGGCGCTTCGGCATCCGTGTGGAGGACGTCGTCGTGGTGACAGAGGAGGGAGAACGGCCGATGACGCACGCGCCTCACGAGCTGAAGCGCGTCGCATGAGGTTCGTGACCGCAACCCGGAAGTGGGGGGAAAGGAGGTGTTTCGAGATTCAGACGATCGAGAGGAACCGGTTACGTCAAGGAACGCTGCGAGGTGATGCGAAGTGAAGAAAGGAGCACTCGTTCTATCGCTAGCGGCCGTCTTTGCATGCGGACTGCTGGCTTGGGGGACCGTGGAGAACGTCGTTGTGATCAATGGGTATCCGGTCATCACGGCGGATCCCGCTGTGGCATCGGACTGGTACGACACGGAGGCGATGTACAACCTGTACAGCCCACTGGTCTATCCAGCGCCTGCAGGAGGCGTACGTGCGCACTTGGCCACGGCGTGGGAGGCGGTCGGAGGTGACTTCACGCACTGGCGATTCACGCTGCGCCAAGGGGTGAAGTTCCACTCTGGATACGAGATGACGGCCGAGGATATCGCATGGTCGATGACTCGGTTCATCACGATGGGGAAAGGCAACTCGGGCCCGCTCGGGCAGGTCACGGCGGAGGTGGTCGATCGCTACACCGTCGACTTCCTCCTCGACAAGCCGAGCGCCATATTTCCGGATACGCTGGCCCTCTTCTTCCCAGTGGAGAAGAACCTGGTTCTGCAAAACATCAAGCCAGATGGCGCGTATGGCGACATGGGTGACTACGGCGAGGACTGGCTGGCGACGCATGACGCCGGGACGGGTCCGTACATGATGACCAACCACCTCCCGGGCCAGCGCCTCGATGCGGCGCGGTTCGTCGATTACTTCGAGGGCTGGAGCGACGAGGGTTGGGGACCGAACGAGGTGCCAATCGAGCGGCTCGTCTTCATCATGGAGACCGACTACACCACGCTGATGACGCTGCTGAAGAACGGTGACCTCGACCTGGAAATCAACGGTGGGTGGACCCTGCCGCAGCTTCAGGACATCCAGGCCGACCCGGATCTCAGACTCACATCGGCGTGGGCGCAGAACGTCACGGTATGGATGAACACGCAGGCTCCGCCGACTGATGACGAGCACTTCCGCAAGGCGATCCTCTACGCCTACGACTACGCAGGCGTCGTCGGACCGTGGGAAGCGCTCGGTAACGGTGAGACCGGCATCATCCTCCCGAGCATGCCGGGGTATGTGCCGATCGAGCCGCAGCCGCGCGAGCAAGATCTCGTCAAGGCGGCGGCGGAGCTGGCGCTGTCGAAGTACGCCGGCAACCTGGGCGACGTAACGGTCACGTTCCACTTCTGCGGCGGCCTCGACTTCGAAGAGGACATCGGACTGCAGCTTCAGGCAGACATGGCGGCCTTGGGGGTCAACGTCGAGGTCGCCGGCCCGCCGTGGCCGGAGTACTCGGCAGAGTGCTCCAGCCCGGAGACGACCCCGAACATGACCATCTTCCTGTTCGCACCGCAGTCGTCGCCGACGCACGACTACTACTTCTTCTCCATGTTCCATCCGAACGGGTTCGGTTGGATCTTCGAAGCGCACTGGTTCTTCGAGGACCAGGAGATCATCGACCTCCTCGATGCCACCAGGGCGGAGCCGGATGCGGCGAGGCGGATCGCTCTGTACGAGCAGCTGCAGCCGCTGATTGCCGATCACGCGTTGGCGTTCTACCCGTACCAGAAGCCGACGCTGTTCGCGCACCAGGCTTACATTGTTGGGCCGAAGGAGTCGATCTCGATGGTCGGCCCCACGGAGAACATGCACCTGTGGCGCATCAACCTCACACTCAAGGAGGAGATGCAGTAGCTCCAAGAACGGCTAGGCGGGGAGCGGGCCTCGTGCCCGCTCCCCACGACTCTGGCGAGCCGCGGGGAGAGCATGGTTGCGTTCATAGGGAAGCGTTTGTTCCAGTCGCTGTTCGTCCTGTTCGGGTTGTCGCTGCTGATCTTCTTCATCGCGCGTGTCATGCCGGGTGATCCGGCGCGGGCTGCGCTGGGGTTCCTGGCGACCGAAGAGCAGGTGGAGCGACTGCGGGAGGAGATGCATCTCAACGATCCGTTCCCCGTTCAGTACTACTACTGGCTCCGGGACCTGATGCACGGGGATCTCGGGAGGTCGTCGTACACCCGGCGGCCCGTCACCATGGATCTCGTTCAGTACATCCCCGCGACGTTCGAGCTGATCCTGTTCGCGACACTGATCTCTGCGATCATCGGGCAGGTGACGGGCGTTCTCGCTGGGTACTTCCGCAATTCGTGGTTCGACGGGCTATCCCGTCTCGTCTCATACTTGGGCATTGCGACGCCGTCGTTCGTCGTCGCGATCTTCCTGTTGTTCGTCTTCAGCCAAGTCCTGAAGCTGGCTCCCGGTGTCGGGCGGCTCCCGATCATGATGACGCCGCCGGCGAGGGTCACCGGGTTCATGACCGTCGACAGCTTGCTGGCCGGTCGGCCCGACATTGCGTTGACGGCGCTGAAGCACATGATCCTGCCGGCGATCAGCCTGGCTGTGATTCACATCGCGCAGGAGGGGCGGATCACACGCACGTCCATCGTGGAGAACATGCAGAAGGACTACATCACGGTGCACCGGGTGCACGGAATCAGGACGTCTCGTCTGGTCTTCAAGTACTTGCTCAAGCCGTCGATCATCCCCACGGTCACGGTGATGGGACTCGACTTCGCGTTCCTCATGTCGAACGCGTTCTTGGTCGAGATGGTCTACATGTGGCCGGGATTCTCACGGTATGCCGTGACGGCGATGCTCAACAAGGACTTGAACGCGATCGTCGCAGTCGTCTTGGTGATTGGCCTGACGTTCGCCATGGTGAACCTTCTCGTCGACATCATCACGATGTTCCTCGATCCGACGATCCGGCTTCGTACGGGGGGATCGTAGCCGTGCGCGAGCAGCTGAGGGAAGACCTACTGGCATCTCTCCGCCAGAAGCGAAGGGGGTTCACCAAGGGGTGGTACAAGTTCTCGCGCAACCCGCTCTCCGTGATCGGGCTGGTCGTCCTCGTCTCGATCGTCCTGGCCGCGATTCTCGCGCCGTACATCACGCCCTACCCCGAGCACGCGAAGCCGTACACGAACTTCCAGGATTCCGGCAAACCCCCGAGCTTGACCCACTTCTTCGGCACCGACCGAGTCGGACGAGACATCTTCAGTCGAGTGATCTTCGGCTATCGCTTCTCGCTGACGATCGGGATCGTGGTCCTCTCCCTGGGGGTCGCTCCCGGCGTAATCCTCGGCTTGATCGCGGGCTACCATCAGGGGACGTGGATCGATACGGTGATCATGCGGATCACCGACATCTTCCTCGCGGTTCCACCACTGGTCCTCGCACTCGCGATCACGGCGATGCTCACGCCGAATCTCATGAACCAGATGATGGCGATCGCACTGGTCTGGTGGCCGTGGTACTCGCGGCTCGTCTTCGCGCTTGCATCGTCGCTTCGAAGCGAGTACTTCGTGCGAGAGGCGGAGCTGACGGGGGCAAGTAAGCTCCACATCATGTTCAGGGAGATCCTCCCCAACTGTCTAGCCCCGGTGATGACGAAGATGACGCTCGACATGGGGATCGTCATCCTCCTCGGCGCGACGCTCAGCTTCATCGGTCTGGGCGTCCAGCCCCCGAAGCCGGGATTGGGCACGATGGTTGCGGAGGGGGCAAAGCGACTTCCGGGGGAGTGGTGGGGAACGATCTTCCCCGCGTTGGCCATTGTCGTCGTAATCCTCGCATTCAACCTCGTTGGCGACGGGCTGCGAGACGTCTTCGCCGTCGAGGAGGTCTAGCGTGAGCGAGCCTCTTCTCGACGTCGTAGATCTCCACGTAGGTTTCCGAATCTTCGAAGGCTACCTGAGCGTGTTGAACGGCGTGCAGCTGTCCGTCGGCGTCGGCGAGCGTGTTGGCCTCGTCGGCGAGACAGGGTGTGGGAAGACGACGACGGTGAAGTCCATCCTGCGGGTTCTCCCGATGCCGCCGGCCAAGGTCACGGACGGACAGATCCTCTACCGCGGGCAGGACGTGCTCCGGATGCGGCGGAGGCGCGTCCAGGCACTTCGTCGGCACGAGCTGAGCGCGATCTTTCAGGATCCGCTGCAGTCGCTCAATCCAGTGTTCACCATCGGCACCCAACTTCGCGACATCGTCAAGGATTCCGCCATCGGCCAGGGGAGGCGGCTGCCGCGTCGGGTCATCGAGGCACGATGTATCGAGGCCCTGCGCGAGACGGGAATGCCGGATCCGGAGCGAATCATGACCAACTACCCTATTCAGCTCTCCGGGGGAATGCGACAGCGCGTGTGCATCGCCCAAGCACTGTCGACCCATGCGAAGCTGCTCCTGGCAGACGAACCGACGACCAACCTCGATGTCACAATCCAGGACCAGATCCTTCGCAAGCTCGACGAGTTGGTCGACGAACACGGTTCCTCGGTTGTGATGATCACGCACTCGATGGGTGTCGTCCGCGACCTGACTCAGCGAGCGAACACCATGTACGCAGGGTCGATCGTTGAGACTGGAGAGACCAAGCAGCTGCTTGAGGGTCCGAAGCATCCCTATACGCAGGGACTTATGGCGAGTGTCCCGAAGCTCACCGGGGAAGGAATCAGCGAGGGGATCCCCGGAAGGATTCCGAACTACCTCGATCCACCTCCAGGCTGCCGATTTCACCCGCGTTGCGTGCATCGAATGGAGGCCTGCAGTGCCGAGCTGCCTTCCCTCTTCGAGATCGGCGGCGGCCATCGAGCGGCGTGCTACCTCTACGGGGGGGAAGCGTGACGGCGAAGCAGATCCTGATGATCGAGAACCTCGTCAAGCACTTCCCGACAAAGCGTGGAGTGGTGCGAGCCGTAGACGACATCTCGCTTCATGTCTCTTCAGGAGACACCGTAGGGCTCGTGGGGGAATCCGGATCCGGGAAGACAACGACGGCGCAGTGCGTCGTCGGGATCTATCCTCCGACCTCCGGGCAGATCAGCTTCGACGGCAGCCCGATCGACGTCGCCTTTTCCCGGCGCTCGAAGGAACTGAAGGGGAAGATCCGGATCGTCTTCCAGGATCCGGGCTCCTCTCTCAATCCGAAGCGGACGATCAAGCAGATCCTGTCAGTCCCACTCAAGGTTCACGGAATCGGAACGCCGAAGGAGAGGCTGAGCTTGATGAGCCACCTGCTCGAGACCGTCGAGCTCCCCCCGGGTGAGTACCTCTACAAGCATCCCCAGTCGATCGGGGGAGGCGAGAAGCAGATGGTTGCGATCGCTCGCGCGCTCGCGACCAACCCGCGGTTCGTCGTGTTGGATGAGCCGACATCGGCGCTCGACGTATCGGTTCAGGGGAAGATCATCAACCTCTTGATGCGGCTGGGCGATGAGCTCGATCTGACCTACCTCTTCATCACGCATGATCTCAGCCTGATGAGGAACGTCGCGACGAGAGTCGCGATCATGTACCTCGGGAAGCTCTGTGAGGTCGCGCGCACTGAGGAGTTCTTCCGCTCTCCGAAGCACCCGTATACGCGGATGCTCCTTTCGTCAATCCCTGTGGTCACGCGGCAAGAGGAATCCCTCAAGCCCGAGAAGATTGTCTCCAAGGGAGAAATCCCAAGCCCGGTCGATGTACCGCCAGGATGTAGCTTCCACCTGCGCTGTCCGGAGCGGAAGGGGATTTGCTCCGAGGCGGACCCCGAGACGCGCGCGATGGATGACGGACGTCTCGTCCGATGCCATCTGTACGAACATGGTGCTGCGAAGGCGGGAGGCTGAGTGGGGACGCGACTGGCAATCGATATCGGTGGAACCTTCACGGATCTCGTGGCTCTCGACGAGACGACCGGGGAGGTCGCGCTGGAAAAGGTCCTGACGACTCCCGCCAACTTCGCTGACGGCGTCACCGCCTCGATGGAGAAGGCCGGCCTCGAAGCGAAAGACGTGTCCCAGTTCGTGCATGGCACTACGGTCGTGATCAACGCGCTGACGGAGAGAAAGGGAGCCAAGGTCGCTCTCGTCACGACGGAAGGGTTCCGCGACGTTCTCGAGATTCAGCGCGCCAATCGGACCGATATGTACAACCTGATGTACGAGAAGCCGCGTCCCTTCGTCCCGCGACGCCTTCGGTTCGAAGTGCCGGAGCGGGTCACACATCGAGGAGAGGTCCTAGCGCCGCTCGACGAGGGCGCTGTCCGACGCGTCGCGGAACGCTGCAATGCCGAAGGCGTGGAAGCGATCGCAGTCTGCTTCCTCAACGCATACGCGAATCCGGATCACGAGGCTCGTGCTCGGGAGATCATCGGGGAGGTCTGCCCGGACGCAGCGATGACTGCCTCTCACGAGATCACTCAGCAGTGGCGGGAATACGAGAGGACGAACACGACGGCGCTCAACGCCTTCGTGAAGCCGGCGACAGCGCTGTACCTATCGACGCTCGACCGTCACCTTGCGAGCATGCGCTCCTCGGCGTCGAAGCTCGCGATGCAGTCGAACGGTGGCACGACGACGTTTCGCAAGGCGGAACGGGTCCCGATCCATCTTGTCGAATCGGGTCCTGTGGGGGGCGTCATCGGCGCCCGCTCGATCGCCGCCGCGGTCGGAGAGGAGGATGTCATCTCGTTCGACATGGGCGGGACGACCGCGAAGGTGAGTCTGATCGAGGGTGGTGAGATCCGGGTGAACACCGAATACCACCTAGACAAGTCAGCAACGAGGGCAGGGTATCCGATCCAGATCCCCGTGGCCGACATCGTGGAGGTCGGCGCGGGCGGCGGATCGATCGCGTGGATCGATGCCGGGGGGGCACTGCACGTCGGGCCGCAAAGCGCAGGCGCCGATCCAGGCCCTGCGTGCTACGGACTCGGGGGATGCGACCCGACCGTGACGGACGCCAATCTGGTCACAGGACGGCTGAGCGCCGACTACTTTCTCGGCGGGCGGATGCCGCTCGACGATGGGATGGCGGAGCGAGCCATTGCGGGGGTGGCGAAGCCGATTGGTCTCGCGATCACGGAAGCTGCGCTCGGGATGCTTCGGTTGGCGAACGCGAACATGCAGGCAGCGCTCGAGAGGGTCAGCGTCGAGAGAGGGTACGACCCGCGCGACTTCGCACTCGTCGCTGCTGGAGGAGCAGGAGGGCTCCACGCGCCGATGCTTGCGCGGGAGCTCCGGATGCGCAAGGTCATCGTCCCCCGGGCACCGGGCCAGTTCTCGGCGTGGGGGATGCTGATGACCGATCTACGCCATGACTTCGTCCGGACTCACGTCATCCCCTGTGACGACGAGTCCCTCGACAGGATCCGCAGGATCTTTGTCGAGCTCGAGCAGGCGGCGAGGAGACAGCTCGAGGAGGAGTCCGTCCCTGAAGGCCGTCTGTCGATCGAGCGCTTCCTGGATCTACGCTACAAGGGACAGGAGCACACAGTGCGGACACCTGTCCCTGAGGCTGCCCTGGGCGGGGCGCTGGATTCCGTTCTCGACGCATTCCACAAGCTGCACGAGCGAGCCTACGCGTTCTCCCAGACTGATCCAGTGGAGATCGTGAACTTCCACCTCGTCGGCTGGGGTGCGGTCGACCACCCTT
>CP070725.1:354328-359095 GCA_020350845.1 Candidatus Bipolaricaulota bacterium | reverse complement strand
GATCACCGGGAGGATATAGCGCTGGTCGTTGGCGAGGTCGCGTACGCTGCGCGCGAACGCTTCCTGCAATCCGCCCTCGCGCAGCGCCGTTGCCAGCGTCTCGGCGGTGAGGCCGCGGAAGTGCTCCTCGATCCCGTCGGGTGAGAGCCCGTCGAGCGAACGGTCGTGCTGCTCGTAGACCTCCCAGCCGTAGTGCACGAGATCCCCGGTCGCGACCACCGCGGTCTCCGACCCGAGGACGGTTCTCACCGCCTCCGCCATCGCCGCGGCGACCGAGAACGAGCCCGTCAGTGGATGACGGGTCGGACCGACGTAGACCGGGCAGATCTCGAGTGGGGGTTCGTCGTGGGCGTCCGCTTGGAGACGTGCCAGCGTGAGGAACGTGTCGAGTGAGTACTCGTCGTCGAGGAGCCCCGCCGGTGCCCGGCGGATCCCTTCCGCGACAATCTCCTGCGGTTGCCACAGGGCGATCTCGCCGTGTGGCGTGGGGTGCTCCGCTACACACGGCAGCCACCCCCCGCAAAGCTCGGCGTAGGCCGTCTCGGCGTGCTCGGGAGGCTCTCCCGCAGCTGCCGCGAACCGCTCCCGGTACGAGGGATTCAGGAACGCGCCGTGGATGACGCCGAGCGCGACAACCCGCCGGATCCCGGCCGCACGTAGCGCCACGAGGACCGGCATCTGGAGCGGAGCCGCCGCGCGGAGGAAGGTGTGGGGAAACGAGAGGATCGCTCCTGCCTCGAGCTCGCGAACGAGGTCCGCGTCGGGCCGTGCACGTCGCAGTCTCCCCGCGATCGCCAGCCACGCTGCCGGGCCCTCGAGTTCGGCGGCGTAGTGCGCCTTCCAGTCGATCAAGCTAGTCCGCGGTCGCGGCGCCGACGCTGAGCGCCTCTCCGTCCCCGGTGTACTGGTTGTGGAAGATGAACAGCTGCGCCGAGTCGAAGTCGGTGAAGATGAGCTTGTAGCAGTTCGTCAGAATGTAGACCCAGACCATGATATTTGGCATCGGATCGCTGAAGCTGTGGATGTCGTAGAAGTGGTCCTTCTCGCGCCACCACGCCCTACGCATACGGTGCTCACCCGACCAGTCCTTGAAGCTTGCGAAGTAGCTCTCGAGGAGCCACACGAAGTCGGCGAACTGCATCTTCGTGCGCACGCCGACGGCGGTCTCCGGCAGTGAGGCGACCTCCTCGCCGTTCACCAGTCGGCACCATGCGTCGATCATGTCGCAGCCGCCGTGATAGGCCATCGTGATCGCCGGAGTGATACGGCAGTTGCCGTCGACGAGGTATGGCTTCCCCGTGCTCTCCTCGACGACGAAATCGAAGCCGCAGAAGCCGTGGAAGTCGAGATACTTGACGATCCTTGCGGCCGCTTCAGTGCACGCGGGATCGGCGACGCTCTCGCGGAGAACGGTCGTCCCCCCGCTGCGCGGCATCGTGCGTACGCCGCGGTACATCACGTCCCCGAGGACCTCGCCCTCCCGGCAGAGCTCGAGCGTGCACGTCGTCGGTCCGTCGATCCACTGCTGAAGCATCGGCAGGTTGTCCTCATCGAGATCGTTGATGCGCACGACCTCGAAGTACTTCTTGGTGAGGACGTTGCGGTCGTGAACGATGCGCAGTCCCGCTGCGCCCGAGGTCTTGCGCATCTTCACCACCACCGGGAGCGCTACCGAGGCGATCGCCTCTCGTGCCTCTTCCGTCGATCGCGGGACGATGATCTCTGGGGTGGCGATCCCGATCTCGCGTGCGAGCTCCGCGAGCTGCGCCTTGTCGTGCAGTCGCATCAGCGTCGCCGTATCGGGAAGCATCGTCTTCACCGCGGCGTGGATCCGCTCGCGGTAGTGGCTCATGAGGATGATCTCCTCATACGAAGGGAAGTACGCGTCGTAGTTCCCGCTCTCGAGCTCCGCCAGGAGCCTGTCGGCGTAGCGCTTCGGGAAGTAGCGCATGTTGGGAAGCCGCACACGCCGCTTCACGTACTTCGAGAACCCCGCGTAGGCCAGGAGATGCCCCTCCGCCGCGTCGACCTCGTGCCCCAGTGGTCCGAATCGTCGAATGGAATGCAGTGCCGCGGGCTCGAAGAGCCCTGTGACCAAGACCTTCACGGTTCCCCCTCACAGCGTACTCTGAAGAAAGTTGGCGCATAGGATAGAAGGGCTCAACCCACGATGCAACAGGGGATCCCGTTGTGTGGTGCAAGAAAGAGCGTGAGGAGGAGGGGCGTGGACCGTACCCCTCCTCCTCGCCTGTGGTGAAGCTCTCGTCTTCCTGTGCCTAGTTCGCCTTCAGTCGGTCGAAGTCCAGCAGCTCGGCCGCCACGCGCTCGACGTCCAGGCCCGCGGCGATCCCCTGGGAGAGCGCCCTGCGTAGCCTGTCGACTGCACGCTGGTGCCTGACGAGCGTCGCCAGTTCGCGGTTGCGCTCCGCGACGACGATGGCCTCCTGATGGCCGCGCCGAGTCAGCTCCTCGACCTCGTGCATGGGATACAACATCGTCGACTCCCCCTTCCTTGCCCGAACCGCCCCGCCATACGGGGCCCATCGGCTCGTTCTGTTGGTACCGGGCACGTGCCACGGTCTCGCATTGAGTGGGTGTCTCGCACCGCTGTGTCGGTTCACACGGCAACGACGCCGCGTCGTCGGGTGCGCGTGATCCTCTTCGCGCACCGTGTCAGGGACGTGTCACACCGGATCCTCGAAGACTCACGCCGCGGCAACTGAATGCGGGTCGCGGCCGACGACGACAGCCGCCTGGGTGGAACGCAGGCGACGAACGCTCGTTGGCGAGGTGGATCCGATCGGGTTCCGGTGGGTGCCGTTCGGTGACGAAACTGCTACAGCGAGTCCACCAGTGGCGTGCCCTGGCAGCGGTCTCGTACAACGATCTCGTTCATGGGGTCGCGCCTCCTGCGCGGGATTGGGAACTCACCGCCTGACCCGTGTCAGGGTCAGCTCTGACGACAGATGCTTGTGATGCGTACCGGCAGTATACCCACCCCGGGCGGCGGGCGCAAGGCCCGATCCTGACGGGTCGCGAGGCCCGAGCAGGAGTCGGACGTTCGCGCCCAATCCGAGGGTCTCGGACGCGGGCCCGGTCGCTCCACGGATCGCGGGTAAGCGCTTCCGCGGCCCCGGCGCTTCTGCTACTGTGGGAGCCGGAGGGGATCTCGATGAAGAGAATCGCAACGGTGCTGTCCGTCGCCGCTGTCGTGGCAGGACTCCTCGCGCTCGTCTCCTGCGGCCCCGGAGGGATGATCCTTCCCCAAGCGAAGCGCGTGACCTTCGCCCTCGTCATCGACACGCGTGCCTACAACGGGATCACGGTCATCGCGAGGCTGGTCGACAGCCCCGGCGGGGCGGTGATCGAGGAATTGGCCGCGGGGCTTGAGAGCTACCCCAACACGGCGTTCCATGCGTGGGCGAAGCTTACAACTCTGGAAACGATCGAGACCGGCCGCCGCTACTTCGTCGAGTTCGCGCTCGACCTCGACGGGGACAGCGTACGCTCTTCGGGCGACCTGGAGGGCACACAAGTGTTCGACGTGATGCCCAATGCGATCTGGAGTGAGACGAAGTACTTCTCCGCCGACCTGTTTCCGATCCCCTGAGCGGCGTGGCTACTTCAAGCTCGCGATGAAGTCGTCGATCGGCATCGCGGAAAGCGTCTGAATCTTCACGCTTCCCCGCGCTCCGAGCTCGACGGAGACGCGAAGGATCGACGACAGATCGGGAGCCTCGACGACGCTCACGAAGTCGTAGGCACCGACCGTCGCGTACTGATGCACGACGTGCGCTCCGAACTGCTCGATCTCGTCGTTGACCTCGCGGATCCGCTCGGGATTCCTCTTGATCGTTTCCGCGCCTTCGTCGGTCACCCGACTGAGAAGGATGTAGGTGGGCATGGTTCCACCTCCCTTTGTGGCGGACGACCCTACACCGCCGAGCTCCTTCGCGACAAGCGCGCGCGATGACTAGGGGACCCGCAGCCTGCCGACGATCCCCCCGCGCTCGGCGACGAACCAGAAATGCTCAAGCTGACCGTCCCGGGTCAGGCGCACAGGGAACGATCCCGTGGGCAGATCGAAGAGGACGAACCGCGACTCCGGGGGCTCGAGGTAGCCGATGAGATCGGCTTCGCGATCGACGAACCAGACGTTCAGCATCCCGTCGACGAGCAGGTCGATCGGCTGGACGCCCCCGGGGATCTCCCACAGGATCACCTCGCCGGTCACCACATCGAGCTTGCCGATCGCCGCCCGATCGGAGTCCAGGTACCACACGTCACCGGTTCCGGGGATGTCGACCGCGACCGCTCGCCCGGACGGAACATCGTAGTCCGAAGCGGTGTTGGTGCGGTGATCCAGACGGTGAACCTGGGACGCGCCGTCCACGAACCAGATCTCCCCGCCGGGATGGACGCTCACGTCCTCGATGTAGTTCCCGCCCGGGATCGGTCCCCACTCGACGAACGGCGTTGCCGTCGACCGAGGCAAGACGTACGACGCACTGGGAACGGCGCCGGTGGCGGGGTGGACGGTGCTCGCTGCCGCCACGACGTGCGCTGCGGGAAGGCTCGTGTGCCTAACGAGCGTCGTCGTGGCCGACGGCGCCACCACGGGGCCCGGCGGCAGCTGGGCTTGTGCCATCTCGAACAGCGCGATCTGTCCCGCGAGCCGCTCAGCAAAGGCGAAGTACGCCGCGCCGACGTTGGGAAGCGCCGACACGGCGCGGTGCGGCCACCCGCCAGGCGTGGGGATCGTCCACG
>CP070725.1:341338-354228 GCA_020350845.1 Candidatus Bipolaricaulota bacterium | reverse complement strand
TGGCTCTTGGCGCGCATGCTGCGCTTCACGAGCTTCACCATGCCGTCGAAGATCAGGTAGAAGCCGAACGCGGGCGCCCCCTCTTGGAAGATGATCTCGCCGCGACCGTAGCTGATCTTGCGCACGCTCTCCCCGAGCTTGTCGAGATCCTTGGCTTTGAGATCGGAGAGAATGCGGAAGTCCTTCAGTTCGACCATGCTTACCCCCTCGTGCCACCCCGTACGCCGTGCGGAGGTCACCCGCGGATCCGCTCCCCCATCACCTTACTGAGCGGGTCAGGCGTCCCCGCATTGTAGCCGATATCCCTCGGTGCGCCAAGCCTCCCACATTCCCGATCCGCCTTGGTGACCGGAAGCCGCCGCCGCGGGTGGGCCTCGGGCGGCCGCTCCGACCGCCGGCGGACCCGCAGTTGAAACGGGAACCGGACAGCCGTAGACTGCCTCGCGCGTGCCGCCGGAGTGGCGGAATTGGCAGACGCGCAGGATTCAGGATCCTGTGAGGGTCACCCCTCGTGTGGGTTCAAGTCCCACCTCCGGCACCACGGCTTTCCGGGGACGCAATACTCATTTCGTGGCCGCTTGCCTCGCATCATGCTTCGCAAAGATGCCTTCCCATAGGCGCTCCGGGGGAGGCACGGCGGGCCAATAGTCCAGGAAATGAGTATTGTGTCCCCGGAATCGATCGTGGCATGTGGGGGCATCAGTTAGCGGTCCGTGATTCGCGATTCCAGAAGGCGATCCGCTCTTCGTGCCATACCTGCGGCAGAGCGTTCGGCGCTTCTGAGACGGCTTCCCTCCTTGCCCCTTCTTCCCTCTCGTGACCGAAACCTCTTGGGACCATCGTGTCCGGCCGGCGCCCTGCTCTTCGAAGCCATCGACCGCGAACCGTGAACGGCGAACCGCGAACGCCGTCTCCGACTTCCCACAACCTACAGCCTACTTCCCACGCCTCGCGGTCTACCCGACGCGCAGTGAGATGATGGCCAGCGCTGCGAACAGCGCTTCGACTATCCACAGGCGCACGGTGATCTTGGACTCGGGAAGGTCGACGGCCGGAAGGAGATGGGCGCGCGGCGGTCCTGCGGGAAGCTCGAAGTGGTGATGCATGGGGCTCATCCGTAGCAGTCGCCGGCCGGTGAGCCGATAGACCCCGACCTGGGTGATGACCGACAGCGCCTCGAGCACGAGGACCCCAGCGAACAGTGGCAGGGCGAACGCGAGACCCTCGGCGAGGGCGAACGCTGCGACCGCTCCCCCCAGTGCAAACGATCCGACGTCCCCGAGGAAGAGACGGGCGGGGTGGGCGTTGACCCAGAGGAAGCCCCCGAGGCATCCGAGGAGCGGGAGCAGCGCGGGAAGGCCCGACGCTTCAGGCGCGGCCAGCAGGAGCGCTGCGCCAAGGATGAGTGTCACGCCGGTGGCGAGGCCGTCCTGGCCGTCGGTGAGGTTCATGCTGTTCGTCGTCGCGGTGAACACGACGATCGTCAAGAGTGCCGTCGCCGCGCTCGATAGGGAGATCGCGATCGTGGTGAACGGAACGCGCACCGCGGCGTCGAAGAGATCACGGAAGCCGAAGAACAGCCCCGCGGCGACGACGCCGCAGAGAACGAGCTTCTGCAGGACGGAGAGGCCGGACGTTCCGCGACGTCGCAAGGCGAGCAGATCGTCCGCCCACCCCACCGCACCGAACGCCGCCGCGGACGCGTAGACCGCCCACGCCGCCCGCGGGACCCCTCCTGTCGAACGAAGCGTGAGAAGCGCCACGCCCCACAGGGAGAGGATCACGACGCCGCCCATGATCGGCGTCCCGGCCTTGCCGACGTGGACCCGCGGCCCGTCCCGGCGCACGTGCTGCCCGATCGCGGCGTGTCTCATGGCGCGTGCGAAGGCGCCACACGCGATCGCCGTGACGGGGACGAGCACGAGCGCCGCGAGTAGCGGAGCGATCACGTCAGATCGGCCCGTCGGAGCTCCCCGCTCGCATCAAGGAGGAGGCGGCGCGCCTGGGAGGAGGCGTCGTCACCGCCCTCGGCAACGGAGACGACGAGCTTGTAGAGCTGGAACGTCGTCAACAGGCAGAAGCCCTGCGACCGGCATCCGCGGACGACGGCATCGGTGTACTGTGTCGGGCGATGGCGCGGGTCGAGTTCACGCGAGCCGCTGACGACGAGGATCCCTTTCTCGGGGCCGACATCCTCGGTGCGTGCGGCATCCACGAGGCGCAGCAGGCGTCGATAGCTGGTGATGTCGACCGCTGCCGATTCCGTCGCCGTCGCCACGACCTGCGCGTCGCCCTCGTCGCTGCGTGCGAGGATGTGGTCGAATTCGATCGTCACCTCGAAGCCGAGTGCGCACAGCGCTTCGCCCACCGCCGGCAGGAGGACGCGCCGTCCCTTGGCGTAGAGCATCGGCTTCGGCCCCAGGAGTACGGCGAGCTTTGCCTCGATCTCGGAGGCCTTGGCGTCGAGCTTCTCGCGGCGCGTCCCGACGCTGGAGAGCTCGTCCCGAAGAGCCTCCTCGCCGGGGAACGGGACCGACGGCGTCCAGTCCGGCTCGGGGGAGAACGAGCCGCGGCCGGCGACATCGGATGTGACCTGGGCAAGGACGGTCGCTTCCCGCGCCGGGGAGACGCCTTGGAGCGGCGGCACGAGGACGAACGCTCCGTCCTCGAACGGGATCTCGAGCGCGAGGACATCCCCCACGCGATTGCGCGCGAGGACCGTCGCGAAGCGGTCGATCGGCGTGGAAAGCAGATCCTCGTACACGGCCGTGTACTCCACCTGCCCGGCGAAGGCTCGTAGATACTCCTCGAACGGACTGCCCGTTCCCTCGAGACGGATGTCGTGTCCGCGACGCGCGACGAACCGGCCGTTGGTGGGGAACGTCAGCTGATGCTGGCGATCCACGAGGGAGACCGTCGGCAGCCAGCTGTAGCGATCGACCCGCTCCTGCGGGCCGTCCTCGGCCACGATCTCCACACCGTCGGCACGCGGGCGCAGGCGACAGATCACGAGCCCTCCCCCCCGCAGAAGCAGGTCGCTGCATTCCCGGCGACGTTTGATCATGATCCGCGAGAGGGTGCGCCCGAGTCCGTAGTCGACCCCGGCGTAGGTCCGGCGCCTGCCGTCGCGCTCGGCGGGGATGTCGTGTCTCCATCGCGCGCTGATCGCTGCCGGGTCGACAAAGACGGCGTCGAACGCGGCGAGCGAGGGCGCCTCATAGAAGCTGTCGACGAGGACGGCCGGATGGCGCAGATCCCAATCGAGGGCAAGGAATCGTGGCTCCATTAGGCCGTCATCTTACCCGTCGGCGATTCGCCTCAGCAAGAACCTTCGTTGGGCCTCGGCCGGTGTGATTCGGCCGGGATCACTCGAGGGCGGCGAGCACCGCCTGCGTCCAGTCGTCGGAGCCGATCCGCTCGAGCACGAGATCGACATCCTGGCTCGGGAGGACCGCCCCGGCGAGTTGCGTCAGTCGGTGCTGGACGGCGGCGTGAAGGCCCACACCGTCGAACGGACTGCCGCCCGCCTCGAGCGAGTCTCCGAGGGCCCCCGCGATGTGCGTCACCAGTCCGTCGAACGAGCTCTGGGGGAGATGGTTGAGCGCGGTCCGGGCCTCGCCCGGGGCGCCGAAGATCCCGTTGGCGTGGAGCAGCTCGCGCACCGAGAGCTGGAGTCGGCGGCGCATGTCGATCTCCCTCGTGATCTGCATGAGAGAGACGCCTCGTGTGAGGCCCTGGATCGCCTTGTCGGCAAGACCCTCCGCCGGAAGCTCGCTCTCCAGGGTCGCCACGAGGACGAGAAGGAGGTCCTCCTTCTGCTCGGCGGTCCCCGGAGCGGCGGCGAGCAGATCGAGGAGACGGATCGTCGTTTCGGCAGTCAGCTTCCCTTGCTCGATGCCAACCACGAGACCGTCGGCCACGCCGTCGGCGTTGACGATTCCGAGATCAACGAGGGCGGGAAGGATCGACTCTCGCAGCTCTTGAGCGATCCCGACGACGGCGAGCGCGGCAAGGAGTACCGCAAGGATGACCAGGCCCCGAGAGGCGAGCCCCTTCGCTCTCCCACAGCGCACGGGGATCCCGCAGACTGCAGAGCTACCCCGCGCGCCGGCGATCATGCTCCGTCTCCCACGCGCTCGACGTAGCGCACCGAGTTGTATTCCCCGAAGCTGCGGACGTACTCATCGGCGAGCGGGTCCTGCCCCCACCACCGCCCGTCCACGAGGTAGGCATACTCGTAGCGCCCCGGGGGAAGCTCGATGGTCGCGGTCCAGATCCCGTCCTCGTCGGGATCAGAGAGCGGCGTCGCCGTCCATCCGTTGAAGTTCCCCAAGACCGTCACGCTCTCGGCACCGGGGGCGGGAACGAGGAACAGCGTCGCGTCCTCTCGGTCGAGCGCGGAACGTAGACCCTGGGCGGCGTCCGGCTGAGCGGTCGGAGCGACACGCGGAACGACGAGGGCTCCCACAAGGAGGAAGCAGGCAGCGGTCGCGCCGACGACGGCAAGCTGCGCGACGCGCCCCCCCGTCGACGGTGCGAGGAGCTGCTTCAATGCCCCGAGAAACCCGGGGTTCGGCGCCCGACCGGAGAGCGACGCCGTGATGCGGTCCTCCAGTCCCTCGATGCGGTACGCCGTCTCGGAAACTTCCTGGTGAAGCGCCTCACGGAGCACGCGATCCATGTCATCCAGTCTCATGGTGAACAACACCGTCCTTCTTCTCGAGAACCTGCTTCAACTGCACCTTCGCCCGGTGAATTCTGGTCTTGACCGTCCCCTCGGGCAAGGAGAGCACTTCGGCGATCTCCTTGTACGACAGGTCGTTGTAGAAGCGCAGCACGAGTGGAGCACGGTACGCGTAGGGAAGCTCGTCGAGCGCCTTCCTGATCTCGTCATGACGATCCTCGCGCGCGACTTCGATCGCCGGATCGCGGCCGCCGGCGATCTGATCCGGCGGCGAGACCACCGGATGGTAGCGGCGGTAGCGAAGGCGATTGCGGCAGAGATTCGAAGCGATCGTGAACAACCAGGTCGAGAAGCGCTTCTCGAGGTGGTAGCGTCGCAGGTTCTCGTACGCGCGAATGAATGCGTCATGGGTCATATCCTCGGCATCGGCGGGCTGGCGGAGAAACCCCAAACACAGTCCGTATACGGCGTCCTTGTATCGAGACACAATCTCACCCCACGCCTCGGTATCGCCGTCCAGTGAAGCCCGCAACAGGCTCACCTCGTCCTGCAACTGATACACGCCGACGTCTCCTCCCCACTCCACTGACTATACACTCTCTCCCGGCGTCTGGTTTCGCCTCCCGACATCGGTCACCTCCGGTCGGGACGAAGCCTCCACTTGCCTCTGGTCGCCGTCCCTGGCGTATCGTGGCGCAAAACTCCTAGACTGGCTTCACGCAGTGACATCATCATTGCGCTTCGGAGCTGAGATCGACGCTAAGGAGGTTGACGATATGCCTGCGACGGGAACAGCAGCCCCTCGGACAGGTCGCAAGGCCATGCTGGCTGCGCTGTTGCTTGTTGCGCTTGTGCTCGGAATCGCCGCCTGTCGGGGCTTCTTCGGGCAAGCCCCGATTGCCCTTCTTGTCGTTCCGCCTGTAGCCGACGAGGAAGTCCCGGTCGAGTTCACATTCAACATCGCGGGGTCCACCGACCCCGACGGAACCATCGTTGGGTATGAGCTGGACTTCGGGGACGCATCCACCGCCGCTACGGGAACCGACGTGACCGACGTCATCGTCCACGAGTACGATGTCGCCGGGGTCTACGTCGTCACGCTGACGGTGACCGACGATGACGGGCGGATCGGCATGGCCCAGGCCACCGTCACTGTGGGGGCAGCGATGATCACGTTCGCCGTCGAGCGCGACGGGGACTACGACATCTGGCGCATGCTCGCAGACGGGTCGGCCCAGGGCGCCGTGCTCAACACGGCGACCGAGGAGATCTTCCCCGATCTCATTCGGGGCACGCGGAACCGCATCGCCTATGCCGGGGACGCAATGGGAGACTGGAACATCTACGCCATGGGGACCGACGGGAGCTCGATCGCGCTGCTCACGTCCGTGACCACGAACGAGATCCAGCCTAGCTGGTCGTCCGATGCCTCGCTGATCGCCTACGCCTCGAATGCGGCACAGACCCCGTCGACCACGACGTGGGAGATCTGGACAATGACTGCGGCCGGCGGGGCGCAGACCCAGCTGACGACACAAAGTCCCTCGTGGGCAATCGCTCCGGCATACTCCCCGGTGAACGACGATGTGGTGTTCGTCTCCGACATGGACGCGAGCGGAGGAAGCTCGATCTGGCTGTGGGACGACTCGGCGGGATTCGCGATCGAGATCTATGACGGCGCGGCCGTCCGTGACGGCGACGCATCGCCCGCGGGCTTCGACGCCGGTCTTGCCACGGCGCTCGGCCTGCCGCCGGACGCCGGTGTGTCCCGACCTGCGTGGTCGCCAGACGGCTCGAAGATCGCCTTCTCACGCGAGCGTATCGCCGGCGGGATCATCGATCTGTGGATCATGAACGCGGACGGCAGCGGCGCGCTCGTCCTCGAGGAGTACATCGAGGCGCTGCTGGCAACGACCTTCGCGGACACCATCACCACCGCCGCCGACGAGTTCGCCCCATACTGGCTCGAAGACGGCTCGGGGATTGCCTTCACACGGGTCGACGGCTTCTTCTACAACATCGTCTTCGTCTCGTTTGCCGACGGCTCGGTGACCGCGCTCACGGGCACCGGAGACAACGTCTTCCCCGCGGAGGAACGCGAGTAACGCTCGGCCTCTAGAACAGGACATCCGACGCGGCGGAGGGGCTCTCTCCCCCTCCGCCGCTTCTCTTCGGCAGGCCGCGACGCCTCTCACGGACCGTCAGGCGAGCCGACGCCATGCGGCCCCGCCGACGAGGAGCAGGACGAAGAGGACGAGCAGCGGGAGTTCGCCATAGCGCACGTAGGCCGAGGCTCCGCTTCTGTGTTCGACGCGTCCAGCGAGCACCGTCTCTCCCACGCGCTGCGCGACGATCCGCCCCCGAGGATCGACGATCCCCGAGATTCCGCCGTTCGCCGCCTGGATCACGTAGCGCCGAGTCTCCACGGCGCGAAAGACGGCCGCCGCGAAGTGCGCACGAAGCTCGCTCGAGCCGTCGAACCACGCGTCGTTGGTGACCGTCACGAGCAGTGTCGCTCCCTCCTCGGCGAACCGCCGCGAAATCGCAGGGAAGGTCGACTCGAAGCAGATCGGCGCGCCGATCCCATCGAGGATCGTGTACTCCTTCCCCGGCGTGAGGTCCACAGGGAGCATCCGCAGGATCCATGTCGCGAGACCGAGCGCCTCGAGGATCCTCCGGCCGGGCACCGTCTCGCCGAACGGCACGGGATGCATCATGGCGTACGTTCCGACGAGCTCCCCCGCCTCCGAGAGCAGCGCGACACGATTCAGGATCTCCCCGTCCATGTAGTCGCCCGTGCCGAAGAGAATCGCGCTTCCCGCCTCCCGTGCGAGATCGGAGAACGCCTTGAGGAGTCCCTCGTCGCGAAGGATGAACGCCGGAAGGATCGACTCCGGGAAGACGATCAGCTGCGGCCCCTCGCTCGCCGCGCGGCGCCCCATGTCGAGGTAGAACGGCGTAAGGGTCGCGAGTTCAGTTCCCGCAAGTTTGACATCCTGGGCGACGTCGGAGCCGACGATGCCCACCTCCATCGCTTCCCCCGCCGGCGGCAGAGGAAGCCACCACAAGGTGGCGAGCAGGGCGGCCACACCCGCCCCGGCGAGAAGCCCCCGAGGCCGCCTGATCAGCAGCTGCGCGAGGGCGCCGTTAATGAACACCACCGCCGCCGTCAGCGCCCACGGTCCGAGAAGCGACACGCCTTGGATCAGCGCCGGGACTCGGTGCAGCGCGCTGTACAGCGCGGAGAAGCTGAGACCGATCTCCCCCTGCGCGCGGAGAAGCTCGAACGCACTCCAGGCGATCGGTGCGACGAGAAGCCACGCGGCCGCAACGCCGAATCGCCGCCGTGACGCCCCGACGAGCGCCCCGACGAGCCCCAGAGCGAGAGCAAGGAGGGCAACGAGGACGAGATACCCGAGGATGACCAGCGGGGTGAACCGCGTGAGCGTCAGCAGCCAACGGAGGTCGATCGCGAACAGCACCGCGCCGCAGACGGCCCCGGGGAGCACCCGTGCGCTCGTTCCTTGCGCGAAGAGGAACGGAACGAGGCCGACGAAAGCGAGCGGCCAGATGCCGAAGCCGGGCATTGCGAGGGCGAGCAGCACGCCAGCGAGTGCCGCAAGCGCCGTTTCTTTCCACCGTGACGGATGCATATACTCCGCGATGATACCGCGCCTCAGGGGGGACCATGCATCCGGTGTTGGTGAAGATCGGCCCCGTCGTCATCCGCTACTACGGGCTGATGTACGTCCTTGCCATCTCCCTCGGCTTCGTCCTCTTCGCCCGCGAGGCCCGCAGGAAGGAGCTTCCGCTATCGACGGAGGCGCTGTTCGACCTCCTTCTGTGGATCATCCCGTCAGCGCTCGTCGGGGCCCGCTTGTACTACGTCGCCTTCCAATGGGACTACTACGGTCAACACCTCGTCGACATCGTGAAGCTGTGGCAGGGAGGGCTTGCCATCCACGGAGGGGTGATCGCCGGCCTCCTCGCGGTGTTCCTCTACGCCCGCGTGAAGCGGGTGCGCTTCTGGGCGCTGACGGATGCTCTGACGCCGAGCCTCATCCTCGGACAGGCGATCGGAAGGATCGGCAACCTCACCAACGGGGACGCCTTCGGACTGCCGACGACGCTTCCCTGGGGGCTCCGATTCCCTCTGAGCTCCCCCGCGGGGCAGGCGTTCCCCGGGCAGGCGACGCACCCCTCGATGCTCTACGAAATGATCCTCAACCTGATGATCTTCGCGCTCCTCTGGGTGTGGGCACGGAAGCGCGGCTTCCGCGACGGCTTCGTCACCGCGCTGTACTTCATCCTCTACGCTGTGGCGCGGTCGATCGTCTCGTTCACCCGGGCGGACAGCCTCTGGCTCGGAGAGCTGCGCACGATCGAGGTCACGGTGGGCGGCTACCAGTACGAGACGGTCGTCGGATCCTTCCGTGCGGCGCACGCGATCAGCATCGCCTTCGTGATCGGCTTCGGCCTGTTCATCCTGCTCGCTCGGCTCTATCGACGGGATCCTCGCGGAAGCGATGCCCGAGATAGAACTGCCGCGCCAGCGGATCCGCGATGAGCTCCTCCGCCGTGCCTTCGGTCATGATCTTCCCCTCGTGAATGAGGAGGGCGCGGTCGGTGATGGCGAGGGTATCGCGCACATTGTGATCCGTGATCACCACGCCCAGCCCGCGGCTGCGCAACGTGGCAATCCGCTCTTGCAGGTCGGCCACGGAGATCGGATCGATCCCCGAGAACGGCTCGTCGAGAAGGACGTACGCCGGCGACGTCGCCAGCGAGCGGGCGATCTCCAGTCGTCGACGCTCCCCGGCGGACAGCGTCGACGCCCGGCGGCGGGCGAACTCGGTCAGCGTGAACTCCTCAAGAAGCGTCTTCCGCAGGGCGTCCCGCCGCTCGCGGTCCGCCGACCACTCGAGGACGAGCCGCAGGTTCTCCTCCACCGTGGCATGGATGAAGACCGACGGCTCCTGCGGGAGGTAGCTGATGCCGGCGCGCGCACGCTGGTAGAACGGGAGGTGCGAGATGCGCTTCCCGTTCAGCCGGACCTCGCCGCGCTCGGCGGGGATGAACCCGATGATCATGAGGAAGGTCGTCGTCTTTCCCGCGCCGTTCGGCCCGAGAAGCCCGACGACCTCTCCCCGCTCGACAGTGAACGAGACACCGTTCACGACGCGCACTCCGCCGTAGCTCTTCGTCAGCCCACTGGCTTCAAGCATCGTCTTCCTTCTCGAAGAACTCCCCGTCGAGGATGACGGTGACCGCGCCGTGCGCGCGCAGCCCCGAGCGGTCGAGGATGACGCCATCGGCGGTCAACTCGGCAGACCGGAGCGCCACCGTCGTCCCCCCCGAGAAGGCCACCGATTCCTCATCCGGCGACAGCTCGGCGCGATCCGCGCGATAGGTCCACTCCCCGTGTCGCACCTCGACCTCCTCGATCAGCAGCTGCTCGTCGCCCTCCCAGACGGCACGCTCCCCGCGGAACGCCGCCGGCTCATCGAGATCGAGCGTTCCGTGCACATCGCCGACGAGAGAGGCACGCTCCTCGCGCGGAGCGTAGCGGAAGCCGTCGGCGAAGATCACACCGCGGTCGAAGGTGAGGGTCGTCTTCTCCGCCACGAGCGTTTCCGCCTCCGATGTCCAGTGGAGCGCTTCGGTGGTGAGCTCATAGCGTCCTTCCTGCCCCGCCGTCACCCCGCCGAGCAGTTCGGCCCGCGTGGGGGTGACCACCATCTCTGCAGCGATCGCCGTGAGCAGCGTGTCGCCGTCCCGCACGAAGACGACGTCGACCTCTTCGAGGCGAGCATCCCTGCCCTCGAGCGAACCGCGCCGCGCGGAGACCTCCCACGCGAGATCGCCGGCGAGGTCGTACCTGCGCACGAGAATCCCTTGCGCCGCGCTCTCGCTGCGTGGCACATCGCCCTCCGGCGGGATCATCAGTAACGCGATCCCCGCGGCGACAAGGAGGACGGCGGCTAGCTGGATCGCCCTTCGCGTTCTGCGCATGCCTGTACGAATCCTGTGAACAACGGATGCGGCGAGACGAACCGCGATCGGAACTCGGGGTGGAACTGCACCCCGATGAACCACGGATGGTCGGGGAGTTCGATGATCTCCGCGAGATGTCCGTCGGGCGTCGTGCCGCTGACGGCCATCCCCCCTGCTTCGAACGCCTCACGGTAGGCGGGGTTGACCTCGAAGCGATGCCGGTGGCGTTCCTCGACGGTCGTCGCGCCGTAGAGGCGATGCGCGAGGGTGCCCTCACGCACGAGGACAGGCGACGCACCGCGGCGCATCGTCCCTCCGCGATCGCCGACGCCGACCTGCTCCTCGAGGAGGTCGATGACCGCATGGGACGTCGCTTCATCGAATTCGGAGCTGTTGGCATCGCCCATTCCGAGAACGCTCCGTGCGAACTCGATGACCGCACACTGGAGCCCGAGACAGATGCCGAAGTAGGGCACGCCGCGCTCGCGAGCGTAGCTCACCGCCTCGACCTTCCCTTCGATGCCGCGATCGCCGAAGCCCCCCGGAATGAGGATCCCGTCCGTCTCCTCGAGATGGGGAACGGGCCCGTCGTCGGCCACCTTCTCGGCAGCGACCCAACGGATGTCGACCCCGATGTCGAGGGTGGCCCCTGCGTGGAGGAGCGCCTCGCGAATGCTGAGGTAGGCGTCGTAGAGCTCGATGTACTTCCCGACGATCGCCACGGTGGTCCGTCTCGCCGGTGCACGGACGCGCGCGACGAGCCGGTCCCACGTGGCAAGGTCCGTCGGCCTCGCGGGAAGCTGCAGCTGGCGCTCGATGCGCTTGTCCAGCGAGTTCTCCTCGAACATCAGCGGCACCTCGTAGATCGAGGGCCGATCGACGTTCTCGATCACGCAGTCGAGCGGGACGTCGCAGAACAGCGCGAGCTTGCGGCGCACGGGCTCGGGCAGGGGCTTCTCCGAGCGCGCCACGAGAACGTGAGGCTGAATGCCGATTGCGCGCAACTCCTTGACGCTGTGCTGCGTGGGCTTCGTCTTCAGCTCATCGGTCGTCGACAGCTGCGGGAGGAGGGTCACGTGGAGGAAGCACATGTCCTCTCGGGGGAGCTCGTCCTTGAGCTGGCGCAGCGCCTCGAGAAACGGTAGCCCTTCGATATCGCCGACGGTCCCGCCGACCTCGACGACACCGATCTCGGCATCGTCGCGGTCGATGGGGAGTCGAATCAGTCGCTTGATCTCGTCCGTGATGTGGGGGATGACCTGCACGGTCTGTCCGAGAAACGCGCCCGCGCGCTCCTGGCGAATCACGCTCCAGTAGACCTGGCCCGTGGTCATGTAGTTCGCCGCGGACAGCCCTCGATCGAGGAAGCGTTCGTAGCGTCCGACGTCGAGATCGGTCTCCTTCCCGTCGTCCGTGACGAACACCTCGCCGTGCTCGTAGGGATTCATCGTCCCCGCGTCGAGATTGACGTACGGATCGATCTTCTGAAGCGTGACGCGGTACCCCTTGGACTGGAAGAGAAGGGCGACCGAGGCAGCGACGACGCCTTTCCCCAATCCGGAGAGAACGCCGCCCGTCACGATGACCAGCTTGCGCACCGTCCATGCACCCCCGTATCGTCTCGGCCGGAAGAGAGGATACGGGAGGTCGTGCAGGGGCACCAACAGGCCTGATCCTCCGTTGTAGGCGGGTTGGGGTCGTGCTATAATGCCGGGCCTCGCGAGCGGATACTGCGTGGGAGGATCTTCTCCACATGATTAGGACGTTACTGGAAGTCGTGTTCTTCTTGGATTGCTTCGCGTTGATCGGCCTGATCCTCATCCAGATGAGCGAACACTCAGGTCTCGGAGGGGCGTTCGGCTCCGGGATGTCGGGCACGGTGTTCGGGCGAGACGAGGTGCGCGACCCCAAGAGGACGCTGACCGCCGCACTTGCGGTCGCGTTCATGCTCGTCGGGTTCATCCTATCGGTACTCTGAGAACTTCAATCGAGGAGGATTGATCGCAGTGCCGCTGATCGACGTCCGGGACCTGAAGACCTAAATCAACACGGAGGACGGCGTCGTCCGCGCGGTGGACGGCGTGGACTTCACCATCGAGCCCGAGAAGACGTTGGGCATCGTTGGGGAGAGCGGCTGCGGCAAGTCCGTCACGGCACTCACGATCATGGGTCTCGTCCAAATCCCTCCGGGGAAGATCGAGAGCGGTCAGGT
>CP070725.1:331506-341238 GCA_020350845.1 Candidatus Bipolaricaulota bacterium | reverse complement strand
GCACAGTCCTGGAAGACGAACTGCCACCGTGCGCCGACGACGTCGATCCACGAGCCCGGCTGAAGATGCTCGCGGGCGAGACCGACGTAGCGACCGACGAGATCGAGGGGAATGGTGACGTCGAGGCCGGCTTTGACGGCTTCGTACGGGATCTCCGCGTCGTGGAGCGCGGGCGCGAACCCGTCCCCCACCGTTCCCTCCAGGGCGAACGACTTGACGACGCCGTCGGGGCGTTCGATCACGGGAAGGATCGGCAGGCCGAACTCGAGGGCGAACTCGAAGTCGCGCTCATCGTGAGCGGGCACCGCCATGATCGCCCCTGTCCCGTAGGTCAGCAGAACATAGTCGGCGATCCACACCGGGATGCGCCGCCCGTTGACCGGATTGAGCGCGAAGCCGCCGGTAAAGACGCCCGTCTTCTCGCGCTCGGTCGACGTGCGCTCGATCTCCGTCGCGCGTGCCGCCCGTTCGCAGTAGGCCGTCACCTCGACGCGGTGCTCATCCGTCGTGAGGGTCTGGACGAGCGGATGCTCCGGGGCGAGAACCATGAACGTCGCGCCCCACAGCGTGTCCGGACGCGTAGTGAACACCGTCATCGGATCGCCGGCCTCGGTGGTGAACGTGACCTCGGCGCCTTCACTGCGCCCGATCCAGTTCTCCTGCATCTTGCGCACGTTCTCCGGCCACTCCGTCAGCTGGTCGAGATCGTCGAGCAGCCTGTCCGCGTACTCTGTGATCTTGAAGAACCATTGCTCGAGGTCCTTCTTCTCGGGGACCGTGCCGCAACGCTCGCACGCGCCGCCGACCACCTGCTCGTTGGCGAGGACTGTCTCGCAGGTCGGGCAGTAGTTGACCGTGGCCTCGCTCTTGTACGCGAGTCCGTTCTTGTAGAGTTGGAGGAAAAGCCATTGCGTCCAGCGGTAGTAGTCGGGAAGGCATGTGGTGACCTCACGGTCCCAGTCGAACTGCACTCCCCATGCGCGGAACTGCTCCTTCGAGTACTCGATGTTGGACAGCGTCCACTCGCGCGGGTGCACCTTCCTCTCGATTGCGGCGTTCTCCGCGGGAAGGCCGAAGGCGTCCCAGCCCATAGGATTGAGGACGGTGTAGCCGCGCATCCGCTTCACCCGGCTGACGACATCGCCGATGATGTAGTTCCGTCCATGCCCGACGTGAAGGTAGCTCGACGGGTAGGGGAACATGTTGAGGTAGTAGAACGTGTTCTCGCGAGTCGTCGTGTCTGCACGGAAGAAGCCCTGTTCCGCCCAGAAGTCGCGCCAGCGATCTTCGATCGCTGCAAACTCGTACCGCTCTCGTCGCTCGGAATCTACCATAGCGTGAGGTCTCCCCGTGCCAGCTTCTCCGCCTCGTCAAGCATCAGCCACACGTCGCGCTCTGTGGGCATCTCGCTATAGAGGCGAAGGATCGGCTCCGTCCCCGATGCTCGGAACAGCAGCCATCCCTTGGAGAATCTTAGCTTCAGGCCGTCGAGGGTTTCAACGGCCTTCACGGGGCGACCGGCGAACCGGTCCGGAGGATCGGCAAGCAGCCGGGCGACGACCTCGAGACGTCCGGGGACGGTGATGTCCCGGCGGTGGTAGGCGAACGGGCCGAAGGCATCGTCGAGGCGCCGGATCTCTTCGCTGATCGGGCCGTCCGCCGACGCGGCGATTTCGGCGAGAAGCAGCGAATTGAGGACGCCGTCGCGCTCCGGGATGTGCCCCTGGATGGCGATGCTGCCGCTCTCTTCTGCGGCCACGAGAACGTCCCGCTGGAGGATGTGCTCGACGGCGTTCTTGAATCCGATCGGCACCTCGATCATCTCGAGGCCGTAGCTCTCGCAGATTGCCGTCGCCATGTCGGTGAGGTTGAAGGACTTCACCACAGCGCCCCGCCAGCCGCGAACCTCCAACAGGTAGTGGAGAATCAGTGCGAAGGTGCGATGGGCGTTGATGAACGTCCCCTTCTCGTCCATCGCCGAGACGCGATCCCCGTCGCCGTCGGTGACGACACCGATCATCCGCGGGTGCGTCTTCTGGCGCGACGCGATGACGGCGCGCAGTGGGACGAGATTCTCGGCGAGCGGTTCCGGCTTCTTCCCGCCGAAGAGGACGTCACGTGTCCCGCGGATGACGAGATGTTCGACGCCGTACTCGGCGAGGAGTTCGGCGACGTACCCTTGGGCGGAACCGTACATCGAATCGACAACCACGAGGAGCGGAGCCCCTCGAAGCCGATCCGGATCGAGAAACTCCCTCACCCGATGGAGGAACGGTGTTCGCAGGTCGACGCGGGGAATGGCTGACGGCGGGACAGCGGGGAGGCGTGCGCGAGTCGGAAGACGAGCTTCTACTCCCGAGGTGAGCTCCCCCGGCGCGGAGCCGCCGTACTCCGCCTTGTACTTGATCCCGTTGTCGGTCGCCGGGTTGTGGCTTGCGGTGAACATGATCCCCGCCGACACGGCACGATCGACGACGGAGTACGAGAGCGCCGGCGTGGGGATGGGGCGATCGCTGATCGCAACCGGCACCCCGCGATCGAGGACGATCCGCGCGAAGTGCAGTGCAAACTGGTCGGAGAGGAACCTGGTGTCGTAGCCCACGGTGATGCCGTTCGCCGCGGAACGATAGGGAGCCCCCCACTCGTTGTAGATCGCGAGCTCTTTGCGCGCATCGGAGACGAGGAATGCCGCCGTAGCTTCGGCGACGCGGCCGACGTTCTCGAACGTGAATTCGCGGGCGATCGCGCCGCGCCAGCCGTCAGTTCCGAACCTTACGACGTCTGTGCCGCTTGGGTTTGCGACGGGCTCCACTCGGCGCTCCTTCACGAATGCGCGTCTTGGTGTTGATCCGCTCCACGTTCTCCGGCAGCGTCAGGTCGGGCATGGCGAGGATCGTCCGCAGAAGATCGAACGGAATGGAGGCCTCCACCCAGATGGAGTCAATGTCCACGACGCCGTTCTTGACGGGGACTCGGGTAATCGCTTGTTCGACCGCTTGCTTGTAGCGGACAAGCATGGTGCCGTCGTCGAGTACATCCACCCGTGGTGCATTCCCCATCGCGAGCATCGACCTCCTGCGCACATGCCATCGGCACTGCCCGATCTTAGCATAGCTTCCGGATCGATGTAAAGGCGTTCCGAACGCGCACATCGCTTCCGAGGTCAACGCCGTCGGCCGTCCAAGCGGGAATCCGCTGACACTCGATGTCGCCCGCAGCTGCTTTGTGCCTTTCCGGGGCTGTGGTAGAATCGCCGACGCAGCTGAGGGGGAGGGGATCACATGTCCCTTGGGTGGAAGCGCGCCGCGCCCTGGGCGACGGCCGCGCTCGTCTTCCTGATCTCGATCGCAGTCAGCGCCACTGCCGGCACGGAGCGGCTCCACCCGACGCTGCGCGCTTGGGCGAGTGCATCGTCCGCGCGGCTTTCCCCGAGCGGAGCCGGTGTGGCAAGACTTCCCCTGCCAGGCGGTGATGGCCCATTCGTCGCGCCGTTGCCAGAGCTCATCCTGCGCTTCCTCGGCGACCTCGAGCGCGTCCCTGTCCTCGTCAAGGCGGTACGCCCTGTCGGCGGGATGCACTTCGCCGGCCTTCCGATCCGAGCGAATACGGGGACGATTGTGAGCGTCGCCGTCACGCTGGGCGAGCTTCTGCGGCTCGCGGAGGATGACGGCGTCGTGTACATCGAGCCGGCGTGGAAGGCCGCTCCGAAGCTCGACGTGAGCCTGTCGACGATCGGTATGCCGTATGTCCGCTCGGCGTACCCCGGGCTGACGGGCGAGGGCGTGGTCGTCGGCGTGGTGGACACCGGCATCGACTACCTTCACCTCGACTTCCGCTACGATGATGACGGCGACGAGTTCGAGGAGTCGTCACGCATCACTGCGATCTGGGATCAGACCGAAGGCCTCTTCGGAACGTACTACAGCCGCGCGGAGATCGAGGCGGACATCGCCCTGGAGCTTGGGCCGCAATCGGGCGTGGTTCGGCAGCACGACAACGAGGGACACGGCTCGCGCGTCGCGGGAATCCTCGTTTCCGACGGGTCGTCCTCAACGGCGGGGATCGCCGGCATCGCGCCGGGTGCCGAACTGATCGTCGTCAAGACGCCCTTCTACACCACCGACATCCTCGCGGGCGTGGAGTACATCTTCGAGGAGGCGGGGCTGCGGGGCCTTCCCGCCGTCGTCAACTTGAGCCTTGGTGGGCACGCCGGACCTCACGACGGAACGAGCCTCTTCGAGCAGGGGCTCGACGAACTCGTCGATCGCCCCGGACGGGTCATCGTCGTCTCCGCGGGGAACGAGGGCGACCAGTCGATTCACATCTCGCGCGTCCTCTTCGGAAACTCGACGAGCTTCGCGATTTCGCCGTCGAGCGCGTCGGTCGAGGCCTCGCTGTGGTATCCCGGGAGTGCGCACTTCGACGTGACCGTCGCCCTTCCGGGAGGGCTTCTCCTCGAGGTCCCGTTCGGGGAGACCGGTTCGGCGAGCACGGAGAACGGCGATCTCTATGTCGACAACGCGGCCGCGGGCGCAAATCCGAGCAACGGCTTCCACGAGGCTACCCTTCGGCTGAGCGGGGCCGGTGGCGGCCAGTTATGGGGCGTGTCGGTCACCGATCGTGCCGGCGGTGGGCGCTTCCATGGTTGGATCACTTCGGGAGAGGCGGAGTTCATCGGCGGCGATGCGACGCATACGATCGCCGAGCCGGGCAATGCATTGCGCGTGATCACCGTCGGCTCCTACAACTCCCGTGCGTCGTGGCCTTCCCTGGCGGGGACGCAGGACTTCACGAGCAGCTATCCTCTCGGGGCGCTGACGTCCTTTTCGAGCGCAGGGCCGACGATGGACGGCCGGCAGAAGCCGGACCTCACGGCGCCCGGGGCGTGGATCCTCTCCTCGCGCTCCGGTTCGGCATGGGTGCAGAACTACGTCGTTCACACGGACGGCGTTCACGAGGCGAGTCTCGGTACGAGCTTCGCCGCACCCCACGTGGCGGGCGTCGCCGCGCTCATGCTGTCGATCGATCCCACGATGACGTGGACCGAAGTGCGCGACATCCTGATCGACTCCGCGGGACAGGACGCGCATACCGCGTCGCCGCCCGATTCGCGGTGGGGCTACGGCAAGCTCAGCGCGCCGGCGGCCGTGAACGCGGTGGAGCCGTCTCCGGGCGACGGCGGTGACGGAGACGGGCCGGGCCCGTTGGGGCGGGTTCGCATCGAGACGACGACGAATCCGGCAACGGAGATCGCGAGCTTCGTCTATCAGCTTCCGGAGCGTGCGACGTGGGCCGTCCTACGGATCTACAGCGTGACCGGACGCCTGCTCTACGAAACGGCGCTCGACCCAGGCGGCGAACGGGTGGATTGGGGGCTCACCACGGCGAACGGCCTGCGGGCCGCGAGCGGCCTCTATCTCTTCCTCGTGGTGAGCGACGCCGGTCGCTCTCCGGTCGAGAGGCTGGTGATCCGCCGATGAAAGCCCGGCACATCGTCGCGTGGCTCTCGCTTCTGGCTGTGGCGTGTGCACTGCCCGTCCGCGCGATGGACAACGTTGCGGCACTGCTCTCTCTCGGGAGTTCTGCCCGAGCGCTCGGGGCGGGAGGCGCGTTCAGCGCCCTCGCGGACGGCGGAACGGGGGTCGGGTCGAATCCCGCGGGGCTGGCGTGGGACGAGGACGTCACCGTCTCCTCCTTCCTCGCGCGGGACTTCGGTGCCCTCTCGTACGGGGCGATCAGCGTCGCGCTTCCGCATGTGGGCGCACAGCTCTCGCAGATCGATTCCGGTCCGATCGCCACCCCCGAGGGAACGCTGCGCTATGTCGCGCGATCGCTCGTCGGCGGCGGCGGCGCGGCCGTCGGGCCGGTGGCCGCCGGTGCTCGTGCGAAGCTGTACTGGCTCGTGGAACCCGGCGAGGCCACCGGATGGTCGATCGACGCGGCGGCTCTCCTGTCAACGACATGGGTTCGCGGGGGCGTGGTCGTCGAGAATGCGTGGTCGCAGCCGGTGCGCTTCGCGGACGGGCACGAAGAGCCGTGGATGCGTTCCCTCACCTTGGCCGCGGCGGTGTCGGCCGAACCGATGGCGGACCTCCGGTGGACACTGCTGCTCGAGGGACGAGGAATCTTCGCCCGCAGTGCTCCGCGCCTGCTCGCGGGGCTCGAGGTGTGGTTTGGACCTGTCGCTCTGCGTGCCGGCTTCGACGGCACGAGCCCCACCTTTGGCGTCGGGCTTCAGTTCTCGAGCTACGCAATGGACTGGGCGTACGTCGCCCACGCGGACCTCGGCGGGGGGCATCGTCTCTCGCTGAGCTTCCGCTTCTGACAGGGGGCATCGAGATGATGCGGCGCGGCCGACAGGGGTCGGCCCTTCGATGGGTGACGGTGCTCGGAGGTCTTTCGCTCTTGTGCTTCCTCCTTGGCGTGGCGACGGCGCATGCGGTGCCCGTCGCCGAGGACGATCGCGTGTTCATCGACTGGGAGTCGGTCGAGCACGAGATCGATGTTCTCGCCAACGATCGAGAGACCGCCGGGGGGACGCTCGAGATCATCGCGGTGGGACCGACCAGCCGCGGGGGAAGGCTCAGCATCCGCAGCGACGGGCAGGCGCTCCAGTACTGGCCGAGTGGACCGTTCGAAGGCAAGGAGACGTTCGAGTACACCGTCGCGAATGCCGTCGGCGAGACGTCCACCGCGTCCGTGACGGTCACCGTGCGGTTCAACTACACGGTCGACGGGGAGAAGACGTGGACGCTCTCCTACGGCTTCGGGAAGACGGGCCAGAGCTCGAATCGCCTGATCCTCGAGCAGACGCTCGCCGTCGAGCTCTACGGAGAGGCGATGTCTATCCTCTTCGTCGAGGCATCGTTCGACGACCGCCTTCCGCTGCAGGAGCAGCGCTTGACCGTGTCGCTCGATACCGAGTACGTGAAGGGGATTCTGGGGGATTTCTCTCTCACCGGAAAGGGCGACTTCGCCGTCTACAACAAGAAGATGAAGGGCGTTCGCATCGACGTGTTGTTCGGTGAGGACGAAGGGCAGCCACGGCCGCAGATCACCGGCGTCCTGTCGCAGGTCGAAGGGATCTCTGCGTCGCGTACCTTTGTCGGTCGTACCGCCTCGGGAGAGATCGAGTACGTCGGACCGGCCGCAGACCCGCTGCAGGACGACCCGCCCTACCTTCGCGATGTGGCCGGGCTCTACTACATCACCCTGGATCGCCCGTTCGTCTCCGGCCTGTCCGAGGTGGAGCTGGCGTTTGAGGCATCGCCGGCACTCACGGGGACGCTCGATGCGTATGACCTCGGCTTCCTCGCAAGCGCCGTTACGACGCTCGTTCTCGAGCCGCTGTCGGCGGGCGAGTTCATCGTCCCGGAGAGCGTGAGCGAGTTCATCATCCTGCGCCGCGCGCCCGACGCGCTCGTTCGCGAGGCGGTGCGCGAACTGATCGCGGCGTGGAACGCCGACGCCTCGGCGGGCGAACGCGCCCAGTACCCGTTCGTCGAGGGTTCGACGCACGAGAAGGGATTCCTCGAGGCGCTGCGCCCTCACATGCGGCTGCTGTCCGACGGCGAGGGCCCGCTCCTTTCGTCGGCGCAGCGCAGGCGCTTCTACACCCTCGGGGAGACGTCCGTCGACGAGGACTCCCTGGTTGTCGAGGTGCGCATCGGCGACGGGGCCTACCAGACGATCGGAACCCCCGAGGCGCCTGGGTACGCGGTGCAGCTCTTCGCGGAGCCCGGACTGTTCACCCTAGATGCGCCGGATGCCTTCTGGGACGCGTCGGAGCGCGCGCTCCGCGCGAGCTTCAGCTACGCCCGCTCGGGCGACATGCTTCTCCTGGACGAGCTATCGATCGTTCCCGGAAGCGTGCGACTTCTCCTGAACGGAGAGCCGCTCGAAGATGAGATCGACTTCACCGTGGACTACGGGGAGCTGACGACCGTCTTCCTACTCGTTGAGATCGGCGACGAGGACGTGCTGCGGGTCGACTTCGAGCAGTTCCGCGGGGGGCTCGGCGTCCCCGTGGAGTACGCACGATCCTTCTACGGACTCTCCTTTGCGCTGCCGCTGGGGCTCCGCGGCGATCTCGGATTCAGCGCCCTCGAAGCGGCCGATTCGCCGACCCCTCTCCAGGAGGGCGAGGCACGGACGATGCCCAACCGCCATACCGTGCTCGGCGTGACGGGCACGCTCCACGAGCCAGGATTCTCGTCGACCTTTGCGCTCGGATACAGCCGAGACCGCTTCCCGCTGGACGACAACCTCAGGCCGCCGCTTCCCGGCCGGGCGACGGGGATCCTCGCGGCCGAGGATCGGGTTTTCGTGGCACATCTGCAGGGCGTGAGCGTCTTCGAGGGCGGACGATGGACGTTGCTGACCGCGAACGACGGCCTCACGTCGAGCCGTGTCGTAGACGTGGCGTTTGACGGCGAGGCCGTGCTCTTCGCGACGTCCGCGGGGGTCACCCGGGTGGTATTGAGCGGCGAGGCGCCTCTCGCCCGCGTCGCCAACTGGAGCCGATTCCTTCTCGGGGTGCAGCTTCCCGAAGGAGTGGCGCAAAGCGTGGCCGCGGGAGCGGACAGGCTATGGTTCGCAACGGAGAGAGACGTCGCCACGATCCTCCTCGATGAGATCGGCGCCGGCGGCGCGTGGGACCTGTTCGCGGCAGACGCTCTCACGGCCGTTGCCCCGATCCGCGACCTCGCCGTGAGTGGAAGGACGCTCTTCGTCGCCGGAGAAGGTGGCCTTCTGCGCGTGGACGTCGACAGCGAGCTCGCGCACGCGGTGCCCGGACTGGCAGGGATCCCGGTAGCCTCCCTGTACGCCTCGGGAGAGGAGCTGCTCGCGTGCACCCGGGACGGCGTGGCACGGGTCGACGGTACCGGCGGACTCGAGTGGCTCGTCGTAGGGGAGTCCGTGACCGTGGCCACCGACGTGAACGGAGAGCTCTGGTATGCCTCGGGCCAAGGGCTACGCACCCTCTCCGGAGAGACGATCCTCGCGCCGTGGGTGATCGCGGCCGTCACCGCCGACACGGACGGGGGGCTGTGGGCCGCCAGTGAGGCGGACGATGCCTACGACCTCTGGGTGTGGCGCCACCAGGGGGCTGCGACGACCGCCTTCGCCCCGACCGAGACGGGAATCGGGGGTCGAGACCCGGAAGCCTTCACGGATCTTGACGCCGCCGATCACACGGCGCGTGGGTGGCTCGCGCGCGCGAGCTTCGATCGCGAGCTCGGCGGGCTTTCGCTGTCCGGAAGCCTACGAGCGGAAACCACGGGCTTCTCCTCGATCGGGCAGAGCGGCGGGCGGGACGCACTCGGATGGACGCTGACCGGACGGCTCGACCTCCTCGACGGAGCGCGCATCGACGGAACTCACGACTTCGAGCAGTTGGGGATCCACGGGGGAGCGGGTCGGACCGCGGTGGGCAACCGTGCGTCGTTGCGCCTCGAGCTGGGAAGGCTCCTCGCGCGGCTCGTGAGCGATGACGCGGAGGTTGCCGACGACGGCCCGTCCCTGCGCCTCTCCCTGAATCAAGAGGTCGTCGGCCCGAACGTCTTCACCCGTGGCAGCGAGGACTGGACGTTGAGCGCCGGCGGAACGCTCTCCGATCACCTGTTCGGAGCTGACGATTCGTCAACGGGAGGCAGCCTCGGGCTGACCCTCAGCTGGCGGCAGACCTTCTCGGGTCAGGCGACGAGCGTCGAACGTCGGTCGAGTCATCTG
>CP070725.1:327890-331406 GCA_020350845.1 Candidatus Bipolaricaulota bacterium | reverse complement strand
TGAAGCCTCTGCCGACGCCTCTTGGGCCGAAGAACCCGGGAGAGGCAGCGGTCGCGTTCTTCTAGGCAAGGACTCGTCCGCCGAATGTCCTGAGTTCGTCGGGTTCGTAGGGTCTGAGCGGCTGGTGCGCGGCTCGCAGTTCAACCCCGCGAAGGTACTCAGGCCGTCGGCTGTGGCACCGTGTCATGCTGTCTGCGAAGCCCGGTGATCCGTAGGCGTACTGCATGCCTCTGGACCGCGAACTGCGCACCGCGAACCCACCTCTTCACACGATGAGCTCAAGGAACCCTACGGACCCCACGAACCCGTTACACTCCACCGACTCAACGGACCCCACGAAGAGGTAAGGCAGGCATACCCGATCATGATCGCTGTCACGCTCGACCGAGTGACCATCAGCTACGCGTCGCATCCGGTCTTCTCCGACCTCAGCTTCGAGGTTCCCGACGATCGCGCGATCGGACTGGTGGGTTCCAACGGCAGTGGCAAGAGCAGCCTGTTGCGCGCGATCGCCGGGGAGGTGGCTCCCGCTTCGGGATCCGTCGCGCGGCGTACCGGACTGAGCGTGGGGTACCTTCCTCAGGAGCTGGGCTTCCCGCAGACCGCGACGGTCTACGACATCGTGCGCGGCGGGGCCGACGAGCTCCGCATCATCGAGCGCAACCTCGACGAGGTCGAGCGTAGGCTCGGCGATCCTGAGGTGTTCGAGAACGACGATTCGCTACAGCGCACACTGCACGAGCAGGAGCGGCTCCTCGAAGCCTACGACCTCGCGGGAGGCCCCGGGATCGAGGCACGGATCCGCGGGATTCTTCGCCGGCTTGGCTTCCGCGACGATGATCTCTCCAGGCCGATAGGGGAGCTGAGCGGCGGCCAGCGGAAGCTCGTCGGGCTGGCAGCCCAGGCGCTCGGACAGCCGGAGCTTCTCCTCCTCGATGAGCCCGACAACCATCTTGACCTCGCCGCGAAGGCCCACCTGCAGCGATTCGTCCAAGGCTACCCGGGAGGCGTGATTCTCGTCTCCCACGACCGTTATCTTCTCGACCTGGTGGTCGACGAGATCGCCGAGCTCGAGGGAGGGCGGCTGTCGCGCTTTCCGGGGAACTACTCGGAGTACGCCGTTTCCAGAGAGCAGCTTCGCGCCCGCCGGCAGAAGCGCTATGCCGATCAGCAGAAGGAGATCGATCGCCTCGAGCGATCCGCGAGCCGCCTCATGACCTGGGGCAAGGTGTTCGACAATCCGAAGTTCTCGCAGCGCGGGAAGGCGATCCTCAAGCGGCTCGAGCGCATGGAGCGAGTGGAGGCGCCGGCGACTCAGCCAGCGATGCGCCTTGAGCTCATAGGTTGGAGGGGAAGCAGCAAGGTCGTCGAGTTGCGCGAGCTGAGCAAGAGCTTCCCGTCTGGAGAGGACAGCCGAGCGAGCGAGCGAGCGGTCCTCGAGGGAATCGACCTCATCGTGCGGCACGGCGAGCGTCTCGGGATCGTTGGCCCGAACGGATCGGGGAAGACGGTCCTCTTCCGCATCCTCCTCGGCGAGGAGACGGCAACCGGGGGAGAGGTCGTCGTCGGCCCGAGCGTGCGTATCGGCTACTACGCACAGGAGCACGAGACGCTCGATCCCAGGCGCAGTCTGATCGATACCCTGCGCCACGGCGCGGGGATCTCCGAAGCGGCGGCCGTGCGCACACTCACTCGCTTTGCGTTCAACTACGAGCAGGCGAAGCGACCTGTCGCCGACCTGTCGGGAGGCGAGAGAAGCCGACTCCAGCTCGCGCTCATCGTGCACTCAGGAGCGAACCTCCTCTTACTCGACGAACCGACGAACAACCTCGACATCGCATCGGCGGAGATCCTCGAAGAGGCGCTCGAGGGCTTCGAGGGGACAGTCCTTGCGATCTCCCACGATCGCTACTTCCTCGACCGCATGGCCGATCGCGTCGCGGAGCTTCGTGGGGGCGCGATGCGCGTGCATATCGGAGGGTACAGTGCGGCGATCACCCGTGGAGAGATGCAGGAAGGACTCCCATGAGGCTTGCGCTCTTGGCCGACACCCACGTGCCCACGTCCCTTCCGCGTCTCCCCACAGATCTCCTCCGGCAGCTGGAGGGAATCGACGCCATCCTCCACGCGGGCGATTTGGTCTCCCTCGAGGTGCTCGCCGCCCTCGAGAGGCTCGCGCCGACGCACGCGGTGGCCGGCAACTGCGACCCCGCTTCAGTGCAGGACGTTCTTCCGCAACGCCTCGGCCTCGAAATCGAGGGCCACGTGATCGGGCTTCAGCACGGCCATCAGCCTCACGATCTGCAGAGCCGGTACATCGGCCTCGCCTATGACACCGCGGAGATGGACCTCTTCTACCGCGCCATGATTGCCAGCCACCCGGAGGCCGAGATCATCGTCTTCGGGCACTTCCACGCTCCGCTCGTGAAGCGCTGGCAGGATCGCCTCTTCATCAGCCCCGGGGCGATCACGCCTACCTATGGGCGATCGACGTATGCCACGCTTACGTTCGCGCCGGCGATCGACGTGGAGCTCCATGAAGTGACGGTCTCCCGTGACGACCTCCGACGGTGAACGGCGACTCCATCGGGCGCCTCGTTGCCGCCACGCTCGTTCCCATGCTACGATGAGCGCACGGAGCCCGATGGACAAGAAGCAGCGCGAGATCCTCGAGTTTGCGGTGGAGAAGGAGAAGGGGGCGAATCGCTTCTACGCAGACTGGGCCGACCGGGCCGAGGATGAGGAGGTCCGCCGCCTCTTCCGGGAGCTCGCCGGCGACGAGCGGAAGCACGCCGATCGTCTCGAAAACGCGACGCCCGATACGCTGCTCGAACAGCCGCCGGCGCCACCGGACTTCAAGATCAGCGAGCTCCTTCCCGAGGCCAAGGCGCTAGAGACGATGTCTCTCGCCGACGCCCTCACGCTTGCGATCCGCAGAGAGGAGCGCGCGATCGAGCTCTACGAGCGACTGCGTCGTCACAGCTCTCCACAGGGCGAGGCGCTGTTCGCCGCGCTCGCTGACGACGAGCGGAGGCACAAGCACCATCTAGAGCTACGTTACGCGCGCCTCGCACGCCACGGCAGACCCTAGGCGACCTCACCCCGTCCGACGAGCCCGCGACTACAGGCCGAAGAGCTTCATCGCAGCGCCGGACATCAAGATCGCGCCGCCCGCGAGAGCGTGAGCGTACCGCTCGACACCCCCCAAAGGAAGCCGCGCCAGCCCCGTCCGTAGGAGAAGCGTGACGCCGAGCATTGTGGCGATCGTGACCGCTCCGAACGCGGCAGCGACGAGGAAGACGTCGGACAGGCCCGCCGTCGCCGCGGGGAACATGAGCAATGGGATCAGCGGCTCACACGGGCCGAGAACGAAGATGACGAACAGCGCCCACGGGGTAATCCGATGTCCCGCGACGTCGTGGACATGAGCGTGGGGTCCCTCGTGGGTGTGAACGTGCTCGTGTGAGTCCCCGTTCACGTGCACATGGCGATGACGATGCGGCCGGCGTCGCCATG
>CP070725.1:324145-327790 GCA_020350845.1 Candidatus Bipolaricaulota bacterium | reverse complement strand
TCGACCGGTACGCATCGAATACCTCCTCAACCTCCGAGTCTTCAGGAGCAGTCTAGGCCCCAAGATTCGGGGACACAAACCTTAGTTCCTCCTGGACCCTCCAGACTACGTCGCCCACGAGGAATAAGGTTTGTGTCCCCGAATCGATCGCTCGTAGCGTGTAGCTCATAGCTGGCGGGAACGGCGCAACCCGTTGCGCCCGTCTGCAAGCCGCAAGCGGACCACTCTATGCCTGCGCGGTGATGTACATCACGTTCGGAATGCCTTGGGTGCTTGGCGCACGACCTACATGCCACAGGCTACCGGCCCCGCCTCACCGAGAAGCACACTCGCTACACGGAAGCACAAGAAGCGTCTCGTTGTTCGTCTCGTCGAGCTCGGGGAGCGTGTCCTCGGGATCGAGGCTCAGGGCGAAGAGGAGATCCCCCGTATCCACCGCGTCCGGGAGTGGCGGGGAGAGCTCGTAGGAGACGATCACGGTGTGTACTGCCCCCGGGGCGATCGGGCCGAGGGCGGCGTCCCACTGCCCGAGGGCACTCGAGACACGAAGGATCGTCCCCTCGTTGACCCAGGCCTCGCCGTCATTGCGCACGGACGCCACGATCTCGACGGAACAGCCGCCCGTTGTCCCGTCCGCAGTGCAGGACGCATAGGAGCTCTGCGCATCGAGGACAAGATCCGGCGATCTCACGATCGGGGCTTCGTCGCAGAGGATCGGCTTCATCGTCGAGCGATCGGTGCAGGCGATCGCGGTGAACGCGACGTTGTTCCGTTCGTCGCTCTCACCGAGCTCGTTCGCCGGATCGGCGATCACCAGGAGTCGAGCAGCGTCCAGCGGATCGGGATCACCCATCAGCGCCTGGAGACTGAGAAGAAGCTCCCGCCCGGCGCCGACATCGAGCGGACCGGCGTGCAGCACGTGGGAGCCGTTCGGCGACTCGACGAGCACCGTCGCCCGTCCGAGGGTGGCCATCGTCCCGACGTTCACCACCGTGATCGGGATCCGCAGCCAGAGATTCTCTCCGTCCTCGAGGGCGCCGCAGGTGATCCGCTCGGTCTCGATCGTCACCTCGAGGTCGGGGTGTCGAGGGGCGGCCGGCGGATGCTCGGGGAAGACGGCCGCGGGAGGCGCAACCGCCGCGCCCAGCGGGCGCGTGAGCGGCTCCTCGGTCGCCAGCGCGGGAAGGATGTCGAGGACGGCGCTCGGCGCGAGGGCAGCGATCTCCTCGATCCGCGGGATGGCGAGGATCGTCGCGGCGTTCGCCGTCGCGTGGACGGCGTGCAGCACACCGTAGCGCGCCAGTTCCTGCCAGTACGGCACGCCGTCTGCGAGCGACGGCGGCAGCCGGTAGCGGATCGTCGCCTCGTCACCAACGGCGATCCCAGAGGTGACCCCCGTGATCAGATCGGCGCGATCCGGACCGACGACGAGGTGGGCCCAGTGCGGCGCGGCCGATGAGGGCAAGTCACCGACCGCCAGGGCGCTCGCATCGACGCTCCACCCCGCGGGGAGATCGACGATCTCGAGCGAGGGAAGGGCCTCCAGAGAGACGGGAATGCCGAGAGAGACCAACCCGCGGCCGTCGGGGTCGAACGAGAGGTTGCTGATCGTGACCTCGTGGAGCACGACTTCGGCATCGGCGGCTCCCAGATTCGCCTGGTGCCACACGAGGAGCGCTCCGGCCTCGGTCTCGACTCGGGAGGCGCGATCGATCGGAATCCACTCGATCTCAGGAGCCCCAGCGAGGGCCGGCACGGCGAGGACGATCGACAGTGCAGCAACACCCACCGACCACCGCCGCGCAGAGATCCTCCTCGCCATGCCTTCGCCCTCCGTTCCTAGGAACTCGGAGATCAGTGTAGACAGAAACGCTTGTGGAGGGAAGGGAGGCAAGGGGTGCGCGGTTCGCCGTTCGCGGTTCGCAGTTCCCCGTTCGTTGGGTTCGTAGCGTTTATGGGGTTCGCAGAGTTCACCGAGTCATGAGGTGAATGTAATGCGCATCACACTCGAGCATCGATGAGCACCGGCCTTCACTCAAGGAACCCAACGGACTCCACGAACCCAACGAACTGCCAGCCAACCTCTCAGGACCCAGTACGCCACCGCGAACTGATGCCTCAGCCGTCGGCAACTTCGTCCTGGCCTTCGTCCTGGGCTTCGGCATCGAAGTCAGGAAGCATGCTTTCGATCTCACGCACCGGCCGGTAGGCGAATCCACTGACCCCAGCGATCGTTCCGAGGACGCCGAAGAGCACGAACATCAGCCCCATCCCGGCACCGGGTCCGCTCCCGACGAGTGGTGTGAGCGCCTGCGAGAGCGCACTCGCGCCGGCCATCAGCGGCTCGAAGACGCGGTCGGCGAGCACCCCGGAGAGCGGGATCGCCACCGCCGCCCCGATCTGACCGATGAGGATCCTCGCCGAGAAGACGCGGCCTTGAAGATGCGGCGGGACCTTTGTCTGCCAGATCGCGGCGCTCGCCCCGTTCGCCAACGGGATGAAGAACATCGACAGGAAGGCGCCGATTCCCCAGACGACCAACCCTCGACCGATCCCGAGCACGGTGTTCCCGAGGAGGCCGGTGACGATGACGGTGATCAGCAGTCCGTAGATCCTGCGCTTCGGTCCGCCCCACACGGTGACCAGCGCCCCGCCGACGACGCCGCTGATCCCGAAGATCATCTGCACGGTGCCCAGGGCGAGCTCGTTGTTCCCCGAGCGCGCGAGGATCATCGGCGCGAGGACCGCACCGCTGCAGGTGAGGAGGAAGTTGAGTGTGAAGAAGAGCATCAGCAGGCCCGTGAGGCTACGGCTCGCCAGCACGTAGCGGAATCCGAACGCACAGTCCGCGAGTAGGCTGCGCTTCTTCGCCTCGGCGACGTGGTGCTCCGCGGGCTGGGGGACCGCGACCACGAGAAGCGCCCCGATGGCGAAGGTGAACGTGACGATATCGATCGTGAGGATCCCACCGATGCCGATGAACGCGAGCAGCGCACCGGCGGCAATCGGGGAGAAGACCCCCGAGACCGAGTAGACCATCCCCAGCATTGTGTTTGCCCGTGTGAACTGCTCCTTGGGGAGCATGAGGGAGATCGACGCGGAGTAGGCGGGGAACTGGAACGAGCCGAAGGCGCCGGCGAATGCCGCCGCGCCGTAGAGGTGCCAGATCTCGAGCGCGTCGAGCCGGTACAGGACGAAGATCGCGATCGTCGCCACCCCGGCAGCGAGATCGCTGAGGATCATCACCAGCTTGCGATTCCAGCGGTCGATGAGCGCCCCCGCAAGGGGTGTGAAGACGATCCGCGGGAAGTAGCCGCAAAAGCCGACGAGTGCGAGTGCCGTCGCCTCGCCGGTGACCTGCCACGCCCAGATCGTGAGCGCGAACTGGGTCATCCCCGTGCCGAGCATCGACACGAGCTGCCCGAACCAGATCACGCTGAAGCCGACCATCCCCCGGGGACGCGAGCGCATCAGCTCCCCTTTCTGCCGTCGTCGAAGACTGGTGAAGACCCCATCCTGCCGAACGGCAGCCCTATCATCAACCCGGCCAACCCTCGCCAGCGTCCGTCACCGCCATGTGACAGAGCGGGGCACACCGTGGGACACGAAGCGGTGTGCGGGCAGGAGGCCTGTGGCATGTAGCTC
>CP070725.1:318719-324045 GCA_020350845.1 Candidatus Bipolaricaulota bacterium | reverse complement strand
GTGACGAGCAGGCCGCGAAGATCGTGGAAGCGACGCTCGACCTCGAACGCTTCGAGTACATCGGCGAGTACCTGAAGCTTCTGGTACGCGATCGGTAACGCGTGCGAAGCGCGGCGGTCGACCTCCGGCCGCCGCCCACCTTGTCCGATGGTCGCGAAGCACGCCGCGCTCGATCGACTGCGCGAGGCGCTCCTTTCCTGGTACCGGATCGAGGCACGCGATCTCCCGTGGCGTGCCACCCGCGATCCGTACGCGGTCTGGGTGTCAGAGATCATGCTCCAGCAGACCCGAGTGGAGACGGTCCTCGCCTACTACGATCGCTTCCTGAAGAGGTTCCCCACCGTCGAGTCGCTCGCCGCCGCCTCGCTGGACGAGGTGCTGAAGGCGTGGGAGGGCCTCGGCTACTACCGCCGCGCGCGGAATCTCCACCGGGCGGCGGGCGGGATCGTCGAGCACCACGCAGGGCGGATTCCCCGATCGGTGTCTGAGTTGCGCGCGCTGCCCGGGATCGGCGCCTACACCGCCGGCGCGATCGCGAGCATCGCCTTTGGACGGGAAGCGCCTGCACTCGACGGGAACATCATCCGTGTGCTCAGCCGGCTGTTCCGGGTTTCCGGGGACCCGCAGCGCGCGGCGACCCGCGACGCCCTCCTCGAGATCGCGACCGGCCTCGTGAAGCCGGGCAACGCAGGGCAAGTGAACCAGGCCCTGATGGATCTCGGGGCACGCCTGTGCCGCCCTCGATCGCCGCGATGCGCCTCGTGTCCCGCGGCCTCATCCTGCGCCGCCCACAAGCACGGTGAGGAGGCCCTCTACCCGCAGCGCCCACGCCGCAAAGCAATCCCCCTCGTCCATGTCGTCGCGGGGATCGTGTGGGATCGCGAGCCGCAGGAGTCCGGTGCGAAGCTGCTCATCGCCAAGCGGCACGAGGACGACATGCTCGGAGGGCTGTGGGAGTTCCCCGGGGGGCGGATCGAGGACGGCGAGAGCCACGAGGAGGCCCTTGCCCGCGAGCTGTGTGAGGAGCTCGGCATCGAGGTCGAGATCGGAGAGTGCTTCATGGAGCTCGATCACGCATACACCCACTTCCGCGTCAGCCTCTACGTCTACGAGTGCCGGCACACCCACGGCAGACCGCGCGCGATCGATTGCGCCGACTGGGCGTGGGTCCTTCCCGAGGATCTCGACGGCTACGCCTTCCCCGTCGCCGACCGACGCATTCTCGACCGCCTCGTCGCCTCGTAGCATTGGCTGCCGATGACACACGAAGCCTCAGGTGCGAATGAAGGGAACGAATCGTGGCTCACAACAGGTGAAGCCCCACCACGATGCGGGTGATGAACCGCCCTGGGACGGAGGGGCCTCGCGTCCTCCATCCCGCCCCCGTACACCATTGCCACGCCGAGTGGGATCCATGCTACTGCGAGTGACCTTCAGTGTCTGTCATGGAGATCACTGCCAAGCGGATAGGGTGCACCCCGTCGAAGATGCTTCCCTGCCGCAGGCAGTTGTGCCCTCTCTGCTGCAATGCTAAGATCGAGACACCATCGTGACGGAGGGAACTGCCAATGGCTGGGCATTCGAAGTGGGCGAACACCAAGTACCGAAAAGAGCGGCAGGACAAGAAGCGGTCGGGGATCTTCGCCAAGCTGATCCGTGAGATCACGCTGCATGCGAGGAGCGGCGATCCCGATCCTGCGAACAACGCCGCTCTTGCCCAGGCGATCGAGCGCGCCAAGGCGGCGAACCTTCCCAAGGACAACATCGAGAAGGCGATCAAGCGTGCGACCGGGGACCTCGACGGAGCGACCCTCGAGGAGGCGATGTACGAGGGCTATGCCCAGGACGGCGTCGCCGTGCTCATCCGCGTGGTCACGGACAATCGGAATCGCGCGGCCGCGGGGATCCGCCACATCTTCAGCAAGCACGGCGGGAGCATGGCCGCCGCGGGGAGCGTCGCGTGGCAGTTCGATCGTCGGGGTACGGTCGTCATCGACGAGCTTCCAGAGGGCGTCGATCGCGACGAGCTGCTGATGACGCTCATCGAGTCCGGTGCCGAGGACCTCAACGAGGACGATGACGTCATCGAGGCGTATTGCGACCCCAGTGACCTCCGGTCCCTCGCGGAAACGGTGAGAGACCTCGGGATCTCGCCCTCGCGCTCGGAAGTGACGATGGTTCCCAAGTCAACGGTCCACGTCGAGGGTCAGACCGCCCAGAAGCTCCTGCGGCTGCTCGATGCGCTCGATGACAACGAGGACGTTCAGCAGGTGTTCGCGAACTTCGACGTCCCCGACGAGGTCCTCGCGGGAACGGCCTGAGGTCGTCGCGGCCCGGCGCAGAGCCTCTTCGCCTCCAATACACGGAGCAACTCCGCAACGCGATTGCACTCGATCCCGCTTCGTGGGCGTTCCGCAGTGCTGTATAGTGGGCCAAGCGACGCGTTCGGCTCGCCGGGTGGGCCACGCGTGGAAGCAAAGGAGGTAGGAGTATGAGGCGGATGGTGGTTCTGTTTGTCGTCGCGGCGCTCATCGGGGGCGTCATGCTCGGGGCGACCGCGCAGGAGGATGCGTGGATCCCGGGACTGGCGTCGTTCCTCCTTCCCGGGCTCGGGCAGTTGCTGAACGACGAGATCGACAAGGCGATTCTCCACTTCCTCGTCGACCTTGCGATCGGTGTTGGCGGTTCCTTCGCTGTGAGATACGTTCCCGTCCCTTGGTACACGCGAACCACGATCGTCGCCGCGGCTCACCTCGCGTGGGCGATCTACAGTGGGCTCGACGCGTACAACACGGCAAAGGACACGGGCTTCACGCTCGGCTGGGGAGAGGACGGCCTCACCCTAGGCTACGCGATGAGGTTCTAGGCGACCTCGCAGACGAACATCGGAACCGTGTCGGCCTCGCTTCCACAGCGAGGCCGAACGCATGATAGTCGACGCAGTCCGCTGAATCGCTGAACAGCACTGGATTCGTTGACATCCGCAGGGTGGACGGACACAATCCGAGCGTGCTTCTGAACAGGGTTCGTGACACGATCCTCGAGTACGACATGGTCCTCCAGGGAGACGGCGTCGCGGTCGCTGTCTCCGGCGGCGCGGACTCGGTGGTTCTCCTCGATCTTCTCGGTCGTCTCGCGCCGGAGCTCGGTCTCCGTCTCGTCGTCTGTCATCTCGACCACGGGCTTCGTCTCGGGTCTGACGAAGACGCGCGGTTCGTCGCACGGCTTGCGGACGCACGGGATCTCCCGTTCCACGGGGAGCGCATCGACGTCGCGTCAACGGTGGAGGAGCATGGGGGAAACATCGAAGCAGCTGCTCGCGCCTGCCGCCACGACTTCCTCCGACGTGCTGCCGAATCCCATGGCGCAAGACGGATCGCCTTGGGCCATACCCTGAACGATCGCGCTGAGTCGACGGTGTTCCATCTCGCCCGTGGAGCGGGAACGCGCGGCCTGGGAACGATGGCCGCCGTGCGCGAGCCGTTCATCCGCCCGCTGATCGAGACCACCAGGGTAGAGGTCGTGGCGTACGCGCGATCGCGCGGACTCTCGTGGCGAGAGGATCCCACGAACGACGACCTGAGCCGTTCCCGGAATCGCATCCGACACCGTGTTCTTCCCGAGCTGGCTCAGATCAACCCACGCGCGGCCGAGGCGATCGCCCGCGCCGCAAAGCTTGCGCACGAAGAGACGACACTCCTCGCCGAGCTTCTCGATCCGGCGTGGCAGGAGGTCGTGCGCTCGAGCGCCGAGGGGCAGGTGACGCTCGATCGCGAGGCACTCACCACCTTCCGCCCGTCGATGCGCCGGGCACTCCTCCGCCGCGCGCTCGCAGAAGCGCGTGGCGACCTTCTGGACCTGGAGCACGAACACGTCAGGGCGGTCGAGAGGATTCTCGATCCCTACCGCGGCCCCCGCAGCCTCAACCTTCCCCGGGCTACGGTGCGGGTCACCCGCGAGGAGCTGCAGGTCGCATCTCCTGGAGCAACCGGACAGGAGGGCGATTCCGCGTCATTGGGTGGCGCCTGCCGGCCGGTGCATCTCGGGAGGAACGAGTGGGCAGACCTCGACGTCTCCTTCGACCTCACGATGACGGCGGCAGACGATGTTCCGACGCCCGTCGACAGGGATCGGTCGACCGAGTTCGCCGACGCCGATCGGATCGCGTTTCCGCTCAACGTGCGCTCGCGCCGTACCGGCGATCGCTTCCATCCGTTGGGGATGGCGCGGGACAAGACGCTCAGGCGCTTCATGATCGATGCCCACGTCCCCGTCAGGCTCCGTAAGCGATGGCCGCTCCTCTGCGACGGCGAGCGGATCATCTGGGTACCCGGGGTCCGGCTGTCGGAGGAGGTTCGCGTGACCGAGGACACGAGGCGCATTCTCGTGATGCACGCCGAGGGGCTACCGTGGGCATCCTGATCACGATTCTCGTCTTCGCGGGGACGATCCTCGTCCTCGTCAGCGCGCACGAGGTGGGACACTTCGTCGCCGCCAAGCTCGCCGGCGTGCGCGTGCTCGAGTTCGCCGTCGGCTTCGGGCCGCGCCTCGCGGGGAGACGCCTCAGGGGAACGCTCTACTCCCTCCGCGCGGTCCCGATCGGGGGATTCGTCAGGATGGCGGGAGACGTCGGCTCGCGGGGGGAGGAGGACGTCCCCGAAGGAGAACGGCTCGTGAGCAAGAAGCCGCTCGTGCGGATCGCGATCGGACTCGCCGGGCCGATCGCCAATGTCGCGATCACGCTCCTGGTCACCCTTGCCGTCGCGCTGGGCTACGGCATCCCGGCACTGCAGGTCGTCGACGTCATCCCCGGCCTTCCCGCGGACGGCGCGTTTCAGGTAGGGGACGCCCTGCTGCAGATCGATGGGCGCGCGATTCCGAGCCGCCATGCCGTCTCCGCGGCGATCGCCGCCTCCGAAGGGCGCCCGCTCGTGGTGGAGCTCTTGCGCGCCGGAGAGCGTCTCGAGACGACGCTCACGCCCGTCTATGACGCGGAGTCGGAGCGCTACGTCCTCGGCTTCTACCACGGCATCGTGGCGCACACCCGTCGCCTGATCGATGTGAGCCCGTCGGCGGCGCTCTACGCCGCAGGGCTTCGCGGCGAAGACGAAATCGTCGCCGTGAACGGGGTCCCCGTGGCCACGGCAACAGCCTTGATCATCGAACTCGACGGCGCGTTACCGAGCGACGAGATCACGCTCACGGTCCACCGTGGCACGGAGGAGCACGTCCTCATCATCGCGGCCGAGGGCCACGATCTGCCCTCCCTGCTGATCGGCGTCACGTTAGAGTCCACCGACCTCATCTACCATCGCTTCGGACTCCT
>CP070725.1:304472-318619 GCA_020350845.1 Candidatus Bipolaricaulota bacterium | reverse complement strand
TCCTGATGCAGCGGGCACGGTTGGAAACCGGGACGGCGGGAGGAAGCGCGCCGCCGACAGGCGCGGCGCTGGCGGGGAAGGCCGGCGTGGAGAGGAGAGCCAGGGAAGTGTTCGTGGAGGGGGCGGAGTCGGAAGAGAGGATCCGGCCGTTGGACCTGGTCGGCGACCTAGCACGGCTCTGCCGGCTCGGCGCGGTGGCGTTTGCCGAGGAGTTCGCGCGACGCGGGATCGACTTCGAGACGACACTGCGCGAGCAACGCCGTGTGGTTCCTCTCGTGGCGCTTCTTGGGAGGATCTCCCCGTTCTTCCGCCACGCGAACCACGGCCTCGTCTGTGAGATCGGAGAGGAGATCGCGGGGGTCGTGCTCTTCGGACGTCTTGGGAGTGAACCGACCCAGTGGGAGATCGGAACCGTGGCCACTGCGCCCGAGTTCCGTCGCCGGGGGATCGCGCGCAGGTTGGTCCGTGCGGCGATTCGTGAGGCCACCGCGTTTGGAGCGGAAGTCGTCTCGCTCAAGGTCCGCTCCGACAACGAGGCGGCCTACGGCCTCTACCGCAGTCTCGGCTTCGATCACTACAACACCTCGGTCTCGATGAAGCTCGAGGATCTTCCCGAGGTCCCGATGGAATCGATCGAGGGATGGAACATCCGCAGGTTGCCGCTCTCGGAATGGCGAGCAAGGTTCGAGCTCGCACGGCGTGCGACGCCGGCGCGAGTCCAGTCGTTCGCTCCCGTCACTCGTAGGCGGTACCGACGATCGGCGCTGCTTCGACTCCTCGCTCCCCTGCTCATGAGGCTGGCGGCGGTCTCCGTTCGTTCCTGGGTCGTCGAACGCAGTGGTGAGGCGGTGGCGAGCCTCCGCGTCCTCGCTCGCACGCGACCCAAGATGACACACGAGGTGAAGCTGGTCGTCCTTCCTGAGGTGGCCGACGCCCTCGCTGAGCCACTCGTTCGCAGGGCGCTCGCCACGCTGCAGCGGTTCCCACGGGTCTTCGTGGAGACAGAGGTCGCCCACGGGGAGGAGGCGGTCCTGCGCACGCTGGAGGGCTACGGCTTCTCGCCGATGGAGCAGTGGGACTGGCTCGGACTGAGGACGCTCCGTCCCTAGTGAACGATGGACAACAGCTCGGAAAACGAGGTGATGGCGTAGTCGGCGCCGTCGAGCTCCCCACGTTCGCCGTAGCCGTAGAGCGCGCCGATCGACGGGCATCCGTTCTCCCGCGCCGACTCGATGTCGTGCTTGCGATCGCCGACGACATAGGCCGCGTCGTGAGGAATCGCCGCCAGGACGTCAGCGACCATCCTCGCCTTGCTCAGATCCTCCGGCCCACGGCCGCGGATGAGGTCGAAGAGGTCGAGGATTCCGCACGAGCGCAGCACGAGGTCGGCGTAGTCGCGGTCCCCGTTGGTGCACACCGCTAGACGGTGCCCGCGCGCGCGGAGTGTGGCCAGCGTCTCGGGGACGCCGGGGTAGGTCGCGGCGCGATCCGCGATCAACGGGCTCTCCGTGCGCGAGATCTCGTCGGCGAGCTCCCCGAGCGGACGAGCGATCCCTCTTCCCTGTGCCCATCGCAGGAACGCGGAGAACGGCTCGCCGATGAACGGGAGCACCTCCTCCGGATCGGGGACGGGGAGAGCTCGAGCCGTGAACAGACGCCGCACCGCAGGGAGGAACGAGATCTCCGTCCGGTATAGCGTCCCGTCGAGATCGAAGACGAGAAGCGTGGGCAGGCCAGTCATCCGCGATCACACTCCTGCGCGAAGAGACGCGACCGGCGCCCCGAGGGGATTGCCGGCCGCGAGCGAGTCCTACCCTAGCTCTTCAGCTTCAGTTCGCCGCTGCAGCAGGACATCCCGGAGCAGCTGCACTCGTGCTCCGACTCGCAGTCACACTCCTTGACGACCTTCAGTTCGAGGCCGCAGTGCTCGCAGACGTAGACCTGTCCCACCTTCATGTCGCCGCAAACGCTCATGAGCATCCCTCCTCTCGATTCCATTCCGTAACATCGCATCGATTCTGCGACCCGCCGCTCGACCGGTCAAGAGGTCCGCTGCTCCTGGGTGTATCTGGACGCCCTGCTGATGTCGGGCTTGCCGTCGCGCTTCCCGGCTACGTGGGGAGGATCTGCCGACGGAGACGACGGCCTGTTCGACTTCCTCTGGCGCCTCTCCGGCGACCTACTCCAGATGTAGGATGCGCTTCGTCGACTCGACATCGTCGACGGTCAGGATGAGTCGGTTGCGCTCCACGGCGGCGTAGCACGAGAGCACGTTGATGCGCTCGTCGGCGAGCCGTCGCAGCAGCGTGGCGAGCTCGCTGGGGTGATTCGGCAGATCGATCGCCAGCGCTTCATGCTCTTCGAAGTCGATCTCCGCCTCGCGCAGTACCTTGCGGGTCTTGCCGGGATCGTCCGTCACGAGGCCGACGACGCCCTCCTCGAGAACGGTGGCGCCTCCGATCCCTTCGATGTTGACGCGCTCCGCGCCGAGGACCTCTGCGATCTCCACAAGGCTGCCGGGGCAGTTGCCGATCAGGAACGAGAACTCCTTCAACCCGATCACCTCCTCGTCGATGATACCGCAGTCCACGAGGAGCGGTAGTGGCTGCCCGCTGACGGCGTGCGAGAGACGGCAACCGTTGACATCGGTCGGAAATCGCGTAGACTGTGTCGCTGTGACGGAAAGACTCGTATAGTCAGAAGGACGAACATGCCCAAGGCGTTTGCGGCAGACGAGAGGGAGAGAATTCGTGAGCAGCTCCTCGCTGCCGGCCGTTCGTGCTTCGAGCGGTACGGCCTGACGAAGACCACGGTCGAGGACCTGACCCGTCCGGTGGGCATCGCGAAGAGCAGCTTCTACCTCTTCTTCTCGAGCAAAGAGGAGCTCTACGCCGAGATCATGTTCGAAGAGATGCCGGAGATGATGCGCCGACTTGCGGAGGCCTCGTACGAGCGCACGGAGGACGTCCGCGAAGCGCTCGTCTTGCTGATGCATGCCATCGTGCGGGAGATCGAAACGAATCCTTTCTCCAAGGCGATGCTCGATCGGCCCGAGGAGTTCGTTCGTCTCGCCCGCTCCGTCGACGTCGAGCGGCTGCTGCAACGTGGGGCGGCGCTGTTCGCACCGCTTGCGGCGTGGATCGAGGATCGCCAGCGACGCGGAGAGATCGTCGACGGCGATCCTCAGGATCTGGTCTATGCCCTCGGGCTGATCAAGCTCCTCCCGCTCAACCGGGACCGAGTCCCGGAGCCGCTCTACCGGAGAATGCTCGCGCTCATCCCGCGGATCCTCGCCGAGGGGTTGACGTGCCCGACGCAGGAGGCGACGCGATGAAGCTGACCACAGCGAGGATGGCGTGGCGCAACCTGTGGCGCCACAAGCAGCGCACGATCCTGATGATTGCCACCGTGGCCGTGGGGAGTCTGGTGATCCTCGTGCTGTTCGGGCTCACCGACGGCATGGTCGGCTCGCTGACGGCGACACAGGTCGAATGGAACCAGGGGAACTTCCAGGTGAGGTCGGCTCTCTACGCGGACGATCCGATCCCGGAGAACGCGATGTCCTCGGAGCAGGTTGCCGCCGCCACGGCCGCGCTTGCGAAGATGCGAACCGCCGGGATTGCGCCGCGGATGGAGACGTTCGGGATGCTCCGCAGCGCCTATGGCACCGACGGAGTGATGCTGCGCGGGATCGATCCCACGAGGGAGCCGAAAGTGACCCGTCTCGATCGACTCGTTGTCGAGGGACGCTATCTCGACGCCGCGGGTCAGATCCTGCTGCCGACCACGCTCGCCGAGGATCTGGACATTCGCGTCGGCGAGCGAGTCGTTGTCCTGGCGATCGGGGCGGAGGGTACCGACTCGCGGGCGTTCGTCGTCGCCGGGCTCTTCCACTCACCGAGCTTCGACTTGGAGCAGACGGCGATGGCGTCGATCGACGACGTTCGATCCCTGACGGGCGTCGAAGGAGCGACCGCCCTCGCGATCGCTCTGCCGAAGGGGGGCTCCGACCGTCGCGCCGTCGAAGAGGCGAGACAGATCCTCGCGGATCACGAGGGCGTCACCGTGGCGGACTTCTTCGACCTCAATCCGTTCGCGCGCTTCATGATCTCTGGCGCGACGCTCAAGATGATCCCGTTTGTGATCATGATCAGTCTGATGGCGGGCTTCGGCGTCGCGAACACCGCGTTCTACTCGGTTCTCGAGAGGACCCGGGAGTTCGGCGTCATGACCGCGGTCGGCATGAGCCGCAAGCTCCTCGCCCGGATGGTGCTGCTGGAGTCGACGTTCGCGGCCGCCATCGGATTCGTCGCGGGTGGCGGTCTGGGGTATGGGGGGCTTCTGTACCTCAGCCGGAACGGCTGGGACATCTCCGTGCTCACGGACATGGTCGGCTCCCTCGGTGTCCCGAGAGTCGTCTACGCGTCGACATCGGGGTGGTACTGGGTCGCCGCGCTCAGCGTGGTAGTGTTCACCGCCCTCGTGGCCGCGTGGTATCCGGCGCGACGGGTCAATCGGCTCGAGCCGGTCGCGGCGATCCGAGAGGGGTAGAGCGATGCCCAAGAAGATGAACCTCATGAGACGACTGGCGCTTCCGGCAACGCTCTTCGCGGTCCTGCTGCTCGCGTTCTCTGCCATCGCCGAAGACGGTGCCCTGGATGCCGAGGCGGTTCTGGATCGCGTCAACTCCGCGTGGCGCGGAGACAGCTTCCACGGGATCGTCAGGCTCGAGATCAGCCTCGGTGGAGCGACCAAGCGCCACGCGCTTGAGGTCTGGACACTCGGCGAAGATCTCGCCCTCATCCGCGTGCTTGAGCCCGAGATCGACCTCAATTCGGGCTATCTCCAGCAGGCCGACGAGCTGTGGTACTACTCGCCCGCCGTCGGCCCGATCAAGCTCCCCGCGATGGCGATCGGCGACGCCCTGTTCGGGAGCGGTCCCTCGTTGGACGACCTGTCCCACGGAACCCTGTCCGATGACTACGATGCGAGTGTCGATGTCATAGAGGATGGCTTCTTCCTGACGCTCATCCCGCATCTGGATGCCCCCGTGGTGTATGGCAGATTGGAGATCCGGGTCACCGCTGACTACGTGATGGAGCGCCTGACCTACTACGACCAGCGCGGTGACGTGCTGCAGACCGCTTTCTTCTCCGACGTCGTCGAGACGGGAGATCGCAAGTTCGCCACCACGATCGTCATCGAGGACCGCTTCGGCGACCGTACGCTCCAGCAGATCGAGCTCGCGGAGTTCGACATCGAGCTCGAAGCGGGGTTCTTCAGCCTGGACACCTTCGGAACGTGGGGTGAGGATCCGTGAAGGCCGCGATTCGCCACATGATGCGCAATCGGCGAAGGACCATCCTCACGCTGCTCGCCGTGCTGATCCCGATCTACTTCCTGATCGTCATGTTCGGGTTCATCAACAGCATGGTGCAGGACATGTTCGAGTCATCGACCCGGTTCGATACGGGGCACATGCAGATTCGTGCGGAGGCGACACGCGCCACCGGATCGGCGCAGCCGCTGATGAACGATCCCGCGGATGCTCTGGCTGCACTGGCTTCGCTGGACGGGATCGAGTGGTCGACGGTGCGGCTCGACCTGCCGGCGCTGGCCAGCGTTGGCGACCGAACCCGAACGGTGCTCGTCCGCGGCGTCGTGCCCGAGTAGATCGGCCCGATCAGCAACATGGCCGATCGAATCGTCGCGGGAGAGTTCCTGACCAGTGACAGCGCAGGCGTCCTTGTGGGAGAGGAGCTGGCGGAGTTGCTCGACCTGGATGTCGGCGACGATATGGTCCTGCTCGGCGCCCATCCGGCGGCGAGTCTCGGCGCGATCCGCGCACCGATCGCAGGGATCCTCAGGGCTCCCGAAGCGACGATCGGCCGCACATTCGTCTACGGCAGTCTGGCTACGGCTCGTCGACTCGCGCGGAGCGAGGCCGCCGCGACCGCCATCGTGATCCGTATCGACGGAGTCGCCGGCCCGCAGGATGCCGACCTCATGGAGCAGAAGGCCGAGGCCCTACGCGCCGTCCTGCCCGCGGGTCTCGTGGTCCAGGACTGGCTGGAACTGCTACCGGTGATGGACGGGTACTTGAGGATTCTCGTCCCGATGCTCTCGATCATGGCGGCCGTGTTCTTCGGCCTTGGCGCGCTGGTCGTGGTGAACACCCTCTACCTGTCGGTGATGGAACGCACCCGGGAGATCGGGCTGATCCTCGCGCTCGGAGCCTCGCGGCTGCGCGTGATGGGGATGGTTCTCGCGGAAGCCGGGATCATCACTGCGGCCGGCGCAGTCTACGGGGCCGTGGTCGGCGTGGGAGTCGTCCTCGTTGTCGAGGCGTTCGGCGGGATCCCGCTGTGGGGCCAGATGGCTGCCTACATGCGGGAGATCGGGATTCCGCCCGTGCTTCACATGAGCATTACCGCGAAGCAGGTGCTCCTCTCGGCAGGGGCAATGGCCGTTGTGGCGATGCTCGCGGCCTGGATGCCCGCACGGAGAGCTTCGAAGCTGGAGCCGATGGAGGCCATGAGATATGTCGAGTAACCCGTTGATGCGGACACAGGATCTGCAGAAGACTTATGTCACCGAGACGATCGAGACCCCGGCGCTTCGCGGTGTGAGCATGGAGCTTCACACCGGAGAGTTCACTGCGGTGGCAGGTCCATCCGGGTCCGGGAAGTCGACCCTGCTTCATCTACTGGGCGGCCTCGATCGACCGACCTCGGGGGAGATCTTCCTCCAAGGGGCCCCGATGTCGGGGCTGGGCAAGGACCGTCTTGCACGTCTTCGGTTGACGAGCATCGGGTTCGTCTTCCAGGCATACAACCTCATTCCCGTGCTCACCGTCCTCGAGAACACGGCGTTCGTCCTCGAGCTTCAGGGGGTCGTCCGCAGGGAGCGAGAGGAGCGCGCGCGTGCGATCCTCGCCGAACTCGGGATCGAGCAGTACGCCGACCAGTACCCCAGCAGGATCTCCGGTGGGGAACAGCAACGTGTCGCGATTGCGCGGGCGGTGGTCAGCACCCCGTCGATCGTCCTTGCCGACGAGCCGACGGCGAACCTGGACACGGCGACGAGCCTCGACCTGATCGACCTCATGCGCGGGCTGAACGAGCGCAAGGGCGCGACGTTCTTCTTCGCGACCCACGACACGCGCCTCCTCGACCGCGTGAGGCGTCTGATCACCCTTGTCGATGGGCGCATTGCAGGCGATCGAACGCAGAGCGGCCAGCAGTAGCATCGCAGCGAAGTCAGTCGTCCGCGGACGGCCTGCGCCGCAGCCTCTTGCGCAAGGCGCGGGCGGTCTTGAACGCACGACGCTCTGCCCGGGCGCGTCGCGGGACCGCGGTGGGGATCCTCGGCGTGACCGGCTTCGATCGTTCATCGAGGGCGGCGCGTAGTCGTCCCAGGGCGATCTGCCGGTTCCGCCGCTGGCTTCGCTCGTCCTGACAGGTGACGACGATCCCCGTCGGGCGGTGCACAAGGCGGACGGCAGTCTCCCTGCGGTTGACATTCTGCCCGCCGGGGCCGCTCGCGCGGAAGCGATGCACGTCGCATTGCGCGAGGAGCTCCTCGTCCGAGAGAAGCGAGGGATCCTGCATCCGCGAAACCTCCCGGTCCCTTGCCCAGGGCTTCCGCTCCTGCCCGTCAAGAGACGGCGAAGCCCGGTCCTGCGCAAGGCTAGCGACGGGGACGTTACACCTCAAGGCGCACGCTGGTGGGGTTGACCGGAGAACATAACACTGTTACTATCCGATCGCTGCCGTGTCTCATCGTGCACGGCGGAGGACGAGAGGGGTGAAATGACGGGAACGCGGGACGATCGCATCGCTGAGGAGCGGCAGATCTCCGGATTCGAGAAGATCGAGATCCACGGGATCGGCCGTCTGACGCTGCGCCAAGGCGGGGAGTACTCCGTCGTGGTGCACGGGCGGCCGGATGTGGTTCGACGTGTGATCACCGAAGCGAACGGCGGCAGATTGGTCATCCGTCAGCGGCCGAGGATCTGTTTCGCGTGGCACCTCTACCGGCATCGCACGCGATCACCGGAGATTCGCGTCACGGCGCCGAGGCTGAAAGCGATCCGCGTCAGTGGGGCATGTTCTTTCGTCGCGGAGCCGTTGGCGTCCCCGGCGATGGAGATCTCGGTCAGCGGGGCGGCGCAAGCGGCGCTCGAACGGATTGAGGCAGAGCGCTTTCGGTTCTCGTCGAGCGGGGCCGCGAAACTGGATCTGGCAAGCATCGAAGCGACCAAGGTCGACGTCAAGCTCTCCGGAAGCGGGCGGATCCGTGTCGGGAAGATGCATGCGTCACGTGCTTCCCTGACGATCAGCGGGGGTGGTGCCGTCGAGGCGGCGGGAACGGCCGACGAGTTCCGCGTGAAGGCCAGCGGCGCGGCCTCCGTGCGGGCAGCGACCCTGGAGACTCGCGAAGCGGCGATCCACCTCTCGGGATCGGGGAAGGTCGCGGTTTGGGCGACGGAGAGCCTCGACATCCGCGCCTCCGGAGCGGCGAAGGTGACCTACCACGGCTCGCCGAGGATCTCCCAGCATCTCTCCGGAGCGGCCGCCGTTCATGCGGCTGCAGGAGGCTGATCTCGGAGCAGACTCGCGGCGTGCCGAGGTTGGTCGCCGACTCCCGCGCTCGTACACTCGTCCCTGCTATGGACTCCGAGACGCGCATCGGGCCGTTGGGCTGGATCCGTCTGTGGCTCGGCCGTTGCCCGCGGTGCGGAGGGCGACTCACACGGGTCGAGGCCGACGACCAGAGCTTCGTCCATACGCACCGCACGCGTCTCGACGGCTTCCAGCGGCCCCATGAGGGACACATGCCGGAGATTCAACGCCGCGTCATCCCCGTCTACTCGGTCTGCCGCGCCTGCGGCTTCCGCAAACGCCGTCGCGATCTGAGCGAAGCATCGTAGCTGCCGGACGCTTCTCGAGCGATGGAGCCGCTGTTCCCTTCGCTCGGGACGAACGGCGTGTCGTGCCATCGCCTCCGTCCTTCCCGGCCGAGGGCATCCGCGGGACACTGATTCCTGTCGAGGCCGCTCGAAGGGAGGGTCGATGCGCATACTGGCCTGTCGATGGGGCATCGTGACGGCGATCCTCGGCGTCCCGCTTCTCGGGCGGGGGCTGTCGGCGGCGTCGGGGCTGTGGACCACGTTGGGCATCGGTCTGCTCCTCGGCGGCGCGTGCCTCTTCCTCCTTGGCCGGCTGGCGCATCCGCGGGTGTAGCTCGATGCCTCCCCATCGACCGCCGTTTGCCGTCTCGGAGGCCGTCCTTGCTTGTCGCGAAGGCGGTATACTGCCGACCGTATGGACACGGGCGCACGAGCGAAGTCGGTGGGTTCCCCTCCCGAAGGTGTGTTCTCTCCGATCCCGACGCCGTTTGACGCGGACGGCTCGGTCGACTGCGACGGGCTGACGCGCAACTTGGGACACTGGATCGCGGCGGGCCTCCACGGCTTCGTCGTCCTCGGATCGGCGGGCGAGGGGCCGCTTCTCTCGGAGGAGGAGAGCATGACGGTCCTTCGCGCCGCGCGCGCGGCGATCCCTGAGGATCGCTGGATGATTGCCGGCGTCGGGCGGCACTCGACGGCACTCACCGTGGCGGCGGCACGGGCAGCGAAGAAGGCGGGCGCCGACGCAGCGCTGGTCCTCCCTCCGTATTACTACCGCCGTGTGACCTCCGAGGACGCGCTCGTGGCGCACTATCGGGCGGTTGTCGAGGGTGCGGGAATGCCCTTACTGGTATACAACATGCCCGCCTACACCGGGCTTGATCTCGCCCCGTCGGCGATCGTCCGTCTCGCTCGGCTCGAGGGCGTCGTGGGGATCAAAGATTCGAGCGGCGACCTCGGGAAGCTCGCCTTCGTCCGTCGGGAGGCTTCCCCTTCGTTCTCCGTCCTCGCGGGATCGGCAGGATTCTTCGTCCCTGCTCTCGCCGCCGGGGCGTCCGGCGGGGTGCTTGCTCTCGCCAACATCGCCCCGGAGTCGTGCCTTCGCCTGTGGTCGCTCGCACGCGACGGAGCGTGGGACGATGCCCGTGAGCTTCAAGGGCGTCTGATCCCTGTGAACGAGGCGATCACTCGGCGCTGGGGACCCTCCGGGCTGAAGGCGGCGCTCGACGTTCTCGGGCTCACCGGCGGTGCGCCGCGACCGCCGCTGGAGTCGCTGTCCGAGGGTGGTCGCGGTGAGTTGACGACAGTTCTCCGGCGAGCAGGTCTGCTCCCGGCTTCGGAGGAGGTGCGATGAGCGATCGACCCCACCTGATGATCCCCGGCCCCGTGGACCTTCCGGACTCCGTTCGCGCGGCAAGCGGTGCCCCCGCGCGGAGCCACCTCTCTCCCACGTTCGTCGACTCGTTCGGCGATGCGCTGCGGAGAACAAGGGTGCTCTTCGGTGCTCCCTCCGGGCAGCCGTTCATCCTCGCCGGGTCGGGGACCCTTGCGATGGAGGCGGCTGCCGCCAACCTGATCGAGACCGGAGACGCGGTTCTCGTGATCAGCACAGGGGTCTTCGGCGATCGTTTCGCGGCGATTGCGGAACGCCTCGGAGCGGAAGCTCATGTGCTTCGCGCCGAGGCTGGGGAGACCGTGAGTTTCGATGCGGTTGCCGCTGCACTCGAGCGCCACGCGGTCAAGGTTGTCACCGTGACCCACGTCGACACGTCGACGGGCGTGCGGTGCGATCCGGCGCCGATCGCAGCGCTCGCGAGAGATCATGGGGCGCTGACGATCCTTGACGGCGTCTGTTCCGTGGGCGGAGAGCCTCTCGCTCAGGAGTCGTGGGGAATCGACCTCGCGCTCACGGCCTCGCAGAAGGCGCTCGCCGCTCCGGCCGGTCTCGCATTGCTCGTTGCCTCGCCCGAGGCCCTCGATGCCTGGAGCCGCCGTCGGACGCCCGTCCGCTCGTACTACGTCGACTGGGGGAACTGGCTCCCGATCATGGAGGGATACGAGGCAGGGACGCCGGGATACTTCGGAACCCCCGCTGTGGGACTGGTGGCGGCACTGGCGGAGTCGCTGTCACTCGCCGTCGAGGAAGGCCTCGACAGACGCATGGAGCGCCATCGCCTGCTGGGTGCAGCCTGCCGCGCGGCGCTGCACGCGCTCGATGTCTCGATCGTGCCCGTGCGGGAAGAGATCGCAGCGTCGACGCTGACCTGCGCATTCCTTCCGGAGGGCATCGAGCTCGGTGCTCTCCTTCCTGCGGTTCGCGCGGCCGGCGCGGTGATCGCCGGAGGGCTTCATCCGAAGATCCGTACCCGGAGCTTCCGCATCGGTCACATGGGGGCCGTCGACCGCGGGATCCTCGCGGACACGGTCGCCGCAGTGGAAGAGGGACTCGCGGCGTGCGGGCATCCCGTGCGGCGAGGGACGGCCCGACGCGCACTCGCGGAGGTCTTCGACGAAGCCGCGTAGCAGCCCGCAGAGCGGGTCGTACACCGCGCCCAGCGGGCGACAGTGAACCTCGAAGCGACTTGCGGCGACCTACCTTCCGAAAGGAGGGAAGCCATGGCAGGGCGCTTCTGGGGTAGAATCGAGATCGACCCGGGGCTGATGCGATACCGCGAACTGCTGCGGAGGTCCGCGTCGGATGCGACGAGCGCGTCCCGCGCACGCAACACGAAGCAGAAGAGCAACGTCGCCCTGCGACGCGAGACTCGTGGGTCGCTCGAAGCATGCAGCCACGCGTAGGAGGGGCGTCTGGTGGATGAACGCGACACGCTTGCCCGCATTGCCGCCGGCGACGAGGCCGCCTTTCACCAGTTCTACAACGCGTATGCCGACCGCATCCATCGCTTCGCCCTCACGATGCTACGATCGAGGCATCTCGCGGAGGATGTTGTCCAAGAGACGCTTCTTGCCGTGTGGAAGGGCGCGCAGCGCTTCCGTGGCACGTCCAAGGTTTCAACGTGGGTGTTCGGCATCGCACGCAATCAGGCGCTCAGTCTCCTGCGCCGTGAGGCGCGGGCGGCGCGCGATCAGCTGCCGCCGATGGTGGAGCCTGACCCGGCGATTGCGATCACTCGCCAGGAGCGTGTTCTCGCGGCGCTGGACCGATTGCCGGAAGAGCAGCGCGAGGTGGTCTTCTTGGCGTTCTACGAAGGCCTGTCGTATCGTGACATCGCATCCATGATGGAGATCCCCGAGGGGACCGTGAAGTCGAGAATGTACCACGCGAAGAGAGCGTTGCTGGAGTACCTGAGATGACCGATTGTGAACGAGCGGAAGAGCTGATCCCCTGGTATGTCGCGGGATCACTCTCCGATGAGGAGAGTGGCGAGCTCGCGATGCACTTGGCGACATGCGATCCGTGTCGCGCGGAGCTGGCGCGCATGGTCCCACTTGCGATGGACCTTCAAGCGGCGCTCGGGACGGTTCCCGGAGCTCCGACGGAGCTTCGCGAGACGGTCACCGAGAGCGCCAAGCGCAGCGGCGCACCGGGGATCGATGTCGGCTCGTTCCTGCTCGGGCTTTCGATGGGGATGTCCGCAAGCGGGCGAGGCGATCCGCTGCAGGGCGACCTGAGGATCCTCGGTCGCAAGGTGCCTCTGTTCCGTCTGCAACAAGGGGGAACCGAACGTGACTGACGAAGGGTATGGCAAGAAGCTCGACGAAATCTACGCCCGCGTGGACGAGGAGATCGCCAAGGCGAAGGCGGAGATGAAGCGGCATCGTGAGGCGCGGCAGGAGCGCGACGAGTCCGACGACGGAGGCTCGAGGATGCCGTCGCACATCCCGCTGCCCGACGTCGACAAGGTTTCCGAGCTCCTGGGCGTTGTCGCCGACAAGATTCCGGAGCTGCTCGGTGGGCTGCGGGACGTTCTCTACTCCCCCGCTGCGGCCGAGAACATGGCCGACGCAGTGGCCAAGTTCTACAAGAAGCTCATCGAGGCGGGCATCCCGGAAGACCAAGCGCTGGATATGGCGCGGGGGTACATGATCAACCTTCGCGACGTGCTCGGGAAGAAGGGACTCGATCTCGGAGGGCTTGCCCGCTCCGGCGACGACGGATGAGCGTCTTCCGGGTTGCGCGAATGCTCTTCCGCGGCGTCAGTACGGCCCTCACGATGCTCCTGCTGGTTGTCGTCGCCTTGGTCGGGGCATTCCGCATCCTGTTCGCCGTCGCGGAAACTGCGCTGGGCTTCGTCGTCAAGCGCGAGCTCGCGACGCGGCGCTTCCGACGACGACTGCTTCGGAGCGGGATCGAGGAGCCCGAGGTCGAGGAGTTCACGCGGAAGTTTCGCAGCATGGCGCCGTTTCTCGGGTCCTTTCGGATCCGTCGGTAGGTCGCACGAGATGATGTTCGCCTTTCCGTCGCCGCTCATGTCGGCGGCGGAAGCCGTTTGAGGGGACGATGCAAGAGGAGGTCGATGGAGGATGGGAATGGTCGTACGTTTGGTCGGGTTGATCCTGCGCGTTCTCGGGAACCTGGTGTTGCGAACCCTTCCCGCACCGCACTATGTGCAGTTCATTCTCGCGGGGGAGATGCCCGCGCTTCCGCCGGCGAGACGCGGGCTGTTGCGGCGCTTCCTGCCCAAGCCGCTGTCCCTTCTCGAGCTCGACCAGCAGCTGGAGCGTGTCGCCGGTGATGGTCGCATCAAGGGCGTCGTCCTCCATCTGCACCCGCTCAGGCTCTCGTGGGCGGCGCAGCAGACCGTGCGCGACGGGATACAGCGCTTGCAGCGCTCGGGGAAGCGGGTCGTTGCCTGGGGAACTGCGTACGATACCCCGCGGTACTACATCGCGAGCGCCTGTGATACGGTCCTCCTGCAACCGGGAGGACGCATCGAGCCCCTCGGACTCGCGCAGCGGTATCTGTTCCTCGCGGATGCCTTGAAACGGGCCGGTCTCGAGGCGGACTTCGTTCAGATCAGCCCGTACAAGACGGCGTCAGATATGCTCACGAGAACGGAGATGTCCGAGCAGGCTCGCGAAATGGCGAACTGGTTGGCCGACGACCTGTTCTCACAGCTCGTCGAAGCGATCGCCTCTGGGAGGGGACTGACGCGGGAGGATGTCCTTGGCGCGATCGATGAGACCCCCGTGATCGACCGTGATGCCCAAGAGGCAAGGCTTGTGGACGACCTCGTCTGCGAGAAGGACCTACCGCAGAGGCTGTCGCCGAAGC
>CP070725.1:300796-304372 GCA_020350845.1 Candidatus Bipolaricaulota bacterium | reverse complement strand
CCGAGGGCGTCGGCGTAGTAGGTCGCCATCGCGTAGGCGGTGACGATGCGCTCGACGGGGAGTTCGAGCGTCACCGACTGCCCGGTTGTGTCGACGACCGTGACCTCGGGAAGATCGGCCGCGTACGCCGCCACGGCAACGACGACGAGGACCGCGCAGCGGACCGCGTGACGCCTCATCCGTCGACCCTTCCCGCCGACGCGGCGAGCAGCGCGTCGGCCCAGTCGATCGCCCCCTGGATCTGGCGCCGGCGATAGTCCCGTGCCCAGCGAGCGACGTCGGGGTCGTCACAGGGAACGGCCGGGGACTGCTCGACGCCGTCTCGCAAGGTGACGAGCGCCGACCGCTGCCGCTCGAGAAACGCCTCCGCCTCCGCTGGCCGCAACCGCCTGATGAAGTAGAGCTTGGCGAACAGCTCGACGCGCAGGTCCCGCAGGTGGTCCACTGGTGCGCCGCACCATGCCCAGAACGCGGAGACCCCGTCGCCCGTCGCGGTGTACACCGTGCGCTCCGGCCCCGCGCCGTCCGGGCGCTGCTCCGCGGTCACCCATCCCTCGTGCTCGAGGCGGTGGAGGACCGAGTACAGCTGGCTGCTGGCGACACGCCAGAAGCCCCCGAGACCGGCGGCGATCCGTTCGCGGAGGACATAGCCGTGTTGCGGCTCCTCGAGGAGGAAGCCGAGCACGGGGAAGCGGACGGCGAAGCTCTCCATGGCCATCGGGTGTTCCACATTAGAATAGCACTGCCTCGGCAGCTCCGCAACGGGGGGAGACGACTCGCCGTGGCGGTCAGAAGTCCCAGTCCGGATGGGGTGCGGGCAGTCGGAGGCTGCGGTCGAGCGCGCGCAGGAGCTCCGGCGGGCCGTCGAGATCGTCCGTCCATGCGAGGGAGCTCGCCGATCGGGCGCCGAGCCAGAGGCGGCTGAACGCGCCGATCGATGCCCGCAGCCGCGGAAGCTTGGCGTCGGTCCCGTGGCGCGCGGTCGAGGATCTTCCCAGCGTCACGACGTAGTCCCCCGAGAGGCCGGGCCACGGGTTATCCGGCGGGAGGTGGTCGCGAATCGGATCGTGGAGCGCGAGGTTGAAGCTCACGTCGGCTTCCTCCAGGTGTGTGTGCTCGATGCATGCCGCGAGGTCGAGAATGCGCACCTGGGAGTAGGCGCCGGCGGAGACGCGAACGGCATACTTCCCGTCCTTGGTGAGCATGCGTGAACGGAACGGGCGGCGAAGGAGGTCCTGGAAGTGGATCCCCGGCGGCTCGCGAAAGCGGACGAGCGGGACCTGATCGGACCAGCTGCGGACCACGGCGAGCAGCTCGAGGAGCTCTTCCCTGGTCCGGAACGACGTCCACCAGAGGCTGTACGGGCCGCTTTCGACGTCCTTGGTGGAGACCCACGCGTGGTGAGAGAGGGTGCCGTCCTCACCGTGATAGCCGAAGCCGAAGCCGTGCTCGCTCCACATCATCTCGGCACGGGTCATCGCCGCTCGCGCGATGTTGACCGATCCGTGGAGCCGTCGACGGGCGAGGCGGCTCGCGTGCACGCTCTCCCAATCCTCCTTGCCGAGACGTGCCGGCACGCGCGGCTCCCCGGTGTCGACGAGTGACGCGGGGTCGAACGTGTAGGACACCTCGAGCGCGCCGGTCCCGAAGCCGAGGCGATCGTAGAAGCCCTGATCGAACATCCCGAGCTCGGTGACGATCGCGCCGCGGCGAACGTCCTCAGCGAGTGCCCGCGCGAGGAGTCCGCGCGCGAGGCCGAGACGACGCGCCATGCGGCTGGTGGTCACCGCGGTGATGCACGAAAGGGGAAGCTCTTCGTCGAGATAGCGCAGCCTTCCCGGACCGGAGGAGACGAACGACTCGACCGAGCCGTCGACGGTGGCGACACGATTCGCGTTCGCCTCGAGGAAGACGTCCATCGCTTCCTCATGGTCCTTGGTGTCGATCCAACCGACCTCACGCCACACGCGGGCGACGCCGTCGCGGTCCCTCTCCGGGTCGTACGTGCGGAAGACAGGCTCGCTCATGTCGGGATCACCTGCGGCAGATGCTAGCCGATCACGCACTCTGCCGCGATCCCGAGTCGAGCGGCGGATCGGCGAGTCTGTCGAGTTCATTGGGTTCGTTGAGTTCATCGGGTTTGCCGGGCTTGTGGAGTTCAGTGGGTTCTTAGGTCTAGGGAGGTCGCTTGCCCTTGACGAACGTGCCCCTTCGCGATGCTGTGAACCCGAGGAACCCTACGGACTCAACGAACCAGACAGGCGCCACGTGCCCAAAGGACTCCGAGCCGCCGTCGTGCCTACAGATGCTGCAGTGCGGCGCGGGCGACGTGATGCCGGTCGGGATCTTCGAGCCAGCGGGCGAGCTCGTCTCTCACCACGTCTTCCTCCCGGCGCCCGAGCTTCCACATCGCCGAGGCGACCGCCCGCCAGACGTAGCGCCGCTCGTCGAGTGAGAGCTTGCGCAGGACGATGATCGCCTTGCGCGGCATCTCCGCCGCGCCCGCGCCGGAGAACGCCATCGCGATGTTCCACAGCACCTGTGCGTCGTAGGACGTCGACCACTGCACGAGGTACTCGAACGCGGCGTCGGGATAGGCGCGCAGGAGCCCCCCGCCGAGGGCGAACGGTCCGAGGCTGCGGCGCACGATCGGATCGCGGTCGTCGAGCAGTGGAGCGAGCAGCTTGAGGAGAGGTTCCGCGTATTCGAGGCGGCGTGTGCGCGCGGCCTTCATCGCCGCCATCGGCACGCAGCGGCGCACGTGAGCGCTCTCGTGACCGGCGAAGCGGCGAAGGATCTCGAGAACGTCCTTGAACGACGTTCGCAGCAACGAGCCCGCGGCCTGCCCCGCGGCCTCGCGCACGGTCCAGTCCTTGTCGGCAGCAAGCTGCTCGAGAAGCTTCGCGGTCTTCGTGCGATTCTCGGTGAAGCATCGTGTGAGCAATCCGCACGCGATGTGACGCGCCTCGGGCTCCTCCGCCGACGCCAGCTCTTGGATCTCGCCGAGAAGCGAGCCGTTGTCGCCGAACTGCCTGAGGATCTCGCGTACCGCGCGTCGGATCTCGGGCGCATGGGCGCCCTCGAGATCGCCTGCCAACGCGCGCAGCTCACCACGCTCGGTCGATTCGCGCATGGTCCCCCCCATCACCCATTCCGGACCGCTATTAAAGCCCCTCGACGCGGGCTCCGTCAACCCCATGCGGGTTGTCTGCCGTCGCGGCCTCCACTACCATCCTGCGGCCACGGAGGCAGGCCGCCCTTCACACCCTCGCCCTGCCGCCAAGGAGGCGGGATGGAGTCGCCCTCCCACAAACCCTACCGAATCAAGGTCGTCGAGTCGGTTCGCCTGCCGACCGCCGACGAGCGCCGGCGCCTGTTGCGGGAGGCGGGATTCAACCTCTTCAACCTGCGCTCGGAGGACGTTTACGTCGATCTCCTAACGGATTCCGGCACCGGCGCGATGAGCCAGGAGCAGTGGGCGGCGATGATGCGTGGCGACGAAGCCTACGCCGGGAGCCGCAGCTACGAGCGATTCGCGGACGTCGTTCGCGAGATCTTCGGCTTCGCGTTCTTCCT
>CP070725.1:293789-300696 GCA_020350845.1 Candidatus Bipolaricaulota bacterium | reverse complement strand
GACGCCCGAGCCCGTAGGCACTCTCCACGCGGTGGTTCCAGCTGCTGCACGTGGAACTCGCGTCCTGAAACGCTAGCGGGTACAGGGCCTCCTGCACCTCGGGCGAGAAGGTTGATTCCTGCATTCGCCTTCGGAGGAGGGGCTCCGCTAGACTACCCTAGGAAGTAGGACGGCCATCGGGAGAGGTCACTCCTGGCCCATGCTGGGAACGAGCCTCCGCCTCCAAAGGGTGTCAGCGAAGGGAGATCCGGCATGAGTTCGGCGGCTGCTGAGAGCGGTGCACAGATGCTCAATGCGCTCGTGGGGAACACACCCCTTCTCGAGATTCAGCTGCGATACGAGGACGAAGACCGCATCCTGTATGCCAAGGCGGAGCACCTCAACATGACCGGAAGCATCAAGGATCGCATGGCGTTGCACATCATTCGGAAGGCGTGTGCCACGGGAGACCTTCAGCCCGGGGACCGTATCATCGAAGTCACTAGCGGGAACACGGGCATCGCTTTCTCCGCCATCGGTCGTGCTCTTGGCCATCCCGTCACCGTCTTCATGCCGGACTGGATGAGCCCCGAGCGGATCAACCTCATGAAGTCGCTGGGGGCAGAGATCGTTCTCGTGTCCAAGAGCGAGGGCGGCTTTCAGGGTAGCATTGAGCGTGCCGAGAATCTGGCCCACGCGGAACCCAACAGCTTTCTCCCGCGGCAGTTCTCCAACAACGCCAACGCTGATGCGCACTATGTCGCAACCGGTCCGGAGATCCACTGGCAGTTGGGTTTCCGTGATCTCCATCCGGACGCCTTCATTGCCGGTGTGGGGACGGGAGGGACTGTGATGGGGGTCGGGCGGTACTTGCGCGAGCACTGCCCGGGGATCAGGCTCCATCCTCTCGAGCCTGCGAGCTCTCCTACGCTCTCTACGGGATGCAACGTCGGCAAGCACCGCATCCAGGGGATCTCCGACGAGTTCGTTCCCCCGATCCTGCATCTCGACGAGTTGGACGATGTGGTCGCTGTAGACGATGGCGATGCCATTCTGATGGCACAGAAGCTTGGATCTGAACTGGGAATCGCTGTGGGCATCTCATCGGGGGCGAACCTCATCGGTGCGTTGAGGGTCCAGAACCAGCTGGGCAGAGAGGCGACTGTGGTGACTGTGTTCTCGGACGACAACAGGAAGTACCTCAGCACAGATCTTCTGAGATTCGAGCCCTCCCGGCCTCGATACCTGTCTCCACGGGTGACATTGCTCGGCGTACGCGCGTTCAAGCGAGTCTGCATGACCTGCTGCGATCCGGAGACCTGCGTCGAAGTCGCCTCGATGGGCAGGATCCAAGGTCCGAGGCTTCCGCACTGTCCCCGCAGGGATTAGCACAGCACGCCGAGTCCCGACGACCGCAACGGAGGAGTCCAAGGGTCGACAGGGTCCTTTGCCCAGGTTCCGCTGCATGAAGAGAGAACCGAGGGCCTGTAGCCCCCGGTTCTTGCTACGGTAGTGTCTGGTGGAGGTGGCGGGAATCGAACCCGCGTCCGGAACTGCGTTCGCTCGGCGTCTACAGGCTTAGTCACGCGGTTTGATCTCGATGCATGACCTCTCGCGTGCAGGATGTCGTGCACCCAGCCTCCGTGGATCTCTTCCGTCCCTACGGGAAGCGCGTGGGACGGCGTACCCGCCTTCGTGACGCCACGGCGGAGTCGACGGGGAACTCCACCGGGCGGCCCTCCCTAGTTCAGGGAAGGAGCAGCGAATGCGTAATCCGCAGTTATTGTTTGGTTCGCCAGTTTCCGGAGATGGCGAGCTCCGCCTGCAGCCTGACGTCGGCAGCACCGTCGATGCCGTTCACCCCCATGTCAAGGACCGGAAGCCACAGTATACGGGCCCGGCGAAGAGGCTGGCAATCCGGAAGGCTCGTGGCATATACTATACTACAAGAGATGACGTGGAGGCACGATGGTGGCTCTTGCCCTGGCGTTCGTGTGCGGGATGCTGGTCGAACGAATCGCACGAGTTCCCGTGCTCTGGCTCCTGCTGGGCTCCGTCGCGTCGCTTCTTCTTGCCGCCGCCCTCGGGAGGCGTCGTCAGGGGCTGCGCGTCGCCCTTCTCCTCGCGGGAGTCGCTCTTCTCGGGGGCGCTCGCTGGGGAAGCTCTCTCCCGACGGCGCCGGGGCTCGGCGCGCGCGCGCCCTGGCTCAAGGAGGCGAGCGGGACGATCGTCACCTATCCCGACCTCGGTGACACGGGAACCGGATTCACGTTGGAGATGTCGGCGACGAGGCAACGGATCCGCGTCTACGTCCTCCATGACGGCGCGAGGCCTCGGTGGCTACATGTCGGGGATCGTATCCACCTCGAGGGGTCGATCGAGACTCCGGAGAGGATCAACGGCTTCGACTATCCACAGTACCTTGCGCGGCGCTCGATCTTCCTCACGGCGACGGTCCCGGGGGCGGAGTCGGTTTCCCGTGTCGGCTTCGACCGAGGCTTCACCGTCGCTCGCGCGGGGGACGAACTGAGACAACGCTCGATCGATGCACTGTATGGACGCCTCCCTCGGGAGGGAGCGGCGCTCGCCGCCGCGCTCCTCTTCGGCGAACGAAAGCTGCTCCCGGAACGGACAGAGGAGGCCTTCAAGCGGCTCGGGGTGATGCACGTGTTGGCGACCTCTGGGCTCCATCTGGGGATCCTCATGGCAGGACTGTGGTTCGGGCTCCGATCCTTGCGCCTCCGCGTGGTCGTGATCTACCCCGTGGCGCTGCTCGCCGCCGCGTCCTTCCTGTGGATCGTCGGGCCCCGCGTCAGCCTCGTACGTGCCGTCCTCATGCTCGCGTTTCTCGGCGCGGGCGTCATGCTCGCGGATTGCGGTCTCGTTCTCCGGCGATGGGTGGAGCCACTCCACGGGCTCGCCTTCGCACTCGTGATCGCGCTCGTGCTGACGCCGTGGGAACTGCTCGAGGGAGGGCTCCAGCTGAGCTTCGGTGCGACCTTCGCGATTCTCTTCGGGATGAGGCACGTCCCGCTCCTCAATGACCGGTCGCGGGGCGGACCGACGAGCCCGGTCCGCAGTCGCGCCGCACGATGGTCGACAGGTCTCCTGCGGGTGTCGCTCCTCGCCCACGTGGGGACCGCCCCGCTCGTCGCGCTGCACTTCGCCACCTACCACCCGATCGCGATCCTTGCGAACCTCATCGTCGTTCCGTTGGTGACGGCGACGCTGTGGGGGGGGATGGTCGTGCTGCTGACCCTAGCCACGCCCCTCGGGGAGATCCTCGTGGCGCCGTTGGGATGGGTTCTCTCAGGGATCACACGCCTCGCTCAGGGGCTGGCGACGATCCCCGGGGCGGATCTGCCGTGCTCCGGGTCCGTGACCCTGTGGCTCGCGGCGCTTGCCGCGTGGCTGTTCGCGTCACTCGCCGTTCAGTCGTCGTGGACGCGGAACTCGATGTCGATTGCCCCGTCGGAGTGCTGATGCGGTACTCGACCACGACGCGATCTGAAGGCGAAGAGGAGAAGAAGGAGGAGGCCGACAGCATCGGTCGCAAGCCCGGGGAGGAGGAGGAGGAAGCCCGCCACAAGGAGGAGACCGTCACCACGGAGCGCAGGCCACGACCGGGCGCCGCGCAGCGTGAACCCCGACGCGAGAGTGCGCAACGCTTGCACACTTCGGCGACGGAGGATCGCGTACCCGAGGAGCCCCGTGGAGAGGAGGATCCCCAACAGCGGCGCAGCGCCGACTGCGCGGCCGACGGCGACGAGCAGGAAGACCTCCCCGATGATGAGGAACAGAGCGAAGACAGCCATGGAATCGTGGGAGCATGGTACGTCAGCCGTCGCTCGGCGGCAACGCGAGGGACAGGCGCGAGCGATCGGACCGCGGGGGAAGAGCGTGAGCGCGCGTGTCTGATCGGACTGCACCTCGTTCCTGCAGTCACGCCGCACCGGCTCTACCGCATGCTGTCGACGTTCGGCTCGGCGAGCGCTACCTGGAGTGCTCCTGCAGGTAGCCTCGTATCGGTGATCGGAGACTGGAACGCGGCGCGCGTCATCGTGGCGGGACGCGACATGTCGTGTGTCGATCACGTTCAACGATCGGCTTCGCGGGAAGGGATCCGCATCCTCACGATCCTCGACGGCGACTACCCGCAGGGGCTGCGCCCCCTCGCCCTCCCGCCGCCAGTGCTCTACCTGCGAGGGGATGCGGAGGACCTCTCTCCTCCGGCGATCGCTGTCGTCGGCACGCGTCGCGCCAGCGGCTACGGAAAAGCCGTGGCGCGCCGCCTGGCAGGCGACCTCGCCGAGGCAGGCATCACCGTCGTGAGCGGTCTTGCTGCCGGCGTGGATGCAGCGGCACACGGTGCGGCAGTGGCCGCCGGAGGAAGAACGGTCGCGGTCCTCGGCTGCGGCCTGTTGCACCGGCTGCCGTCGTGGCAGCGCGCGCTCGCCGAGCGGATCGCTTCCCACGGCGCGCTCCTCAGCGAGTTCCCCCTCACGATGAGCCCCGCGAGGTGGACCTTCCCGCAGCGCAATCGGGTCCTCTCCGGGATCTCACAGGCAGTCGTCGTCGTCGAGGCTCCGGCGCGCAGCGGAGCCCTGATCACCGCCGAGTGGGCGCTTCGCCAGGGGAAGGACGTTTTCGCCGTCCCGGGGAATGTCACGAGCCGAGCGAGCGCGGGCTGTAACGCCCTCCTCAGAGACGGAGCCCTGGTCGCCACATCGGCAGACGATGTGCTCTTCGCCGTCGGCGTGCGTCGGATCCCCCGCGCCGCCGGGAGGGCGAAGGATGTGGAGGAGCTGAGCGGGACGGAGCGCGCCGTCCTCGATCAGATCGGTCTTGAAGCCGTTCACATCGACGATATCATTGCGCGAGGCGGGTTGTCGCCTGCGGAAGCCGCTCACATCCTCCTCGTGCTCGAGATGAAGGACCTCATCAGTGCGCTGGACGGGAAGCGGTTCATCCGGACGCCTTGACCGGCGCAGCCGTCGTCGGCAGGCCGATCGGCGGCGACAGGACGGCCGTCCTTCTCTATGCAGCGTGATCGGGCATAGCCTCGATGACGACGGAGACGGACGAATCACGGAGTAGGAACGGAGGACGCGATGGAGTTGCCCAAGCGCTACCGACCTGATGAGATCGAGCCGGAGCTGTGCTCGTTCTGGGAGGAAGGCGGCTTCTTTCGAGCCGGGGCGGGCTCGCGCGTCACTGTCCCATTCTCGGTGGTGATTCCGCCGCCGAACATCACCGGTCGCCTGCACATGGGTCACGCGCTCAACAACACGCTCCAGGACATCGTTGTCCGCTACCGCCGCATGAAGGGCGAGGACACGTGCTGGTTCCCGGGAACCGATCACGCGGGGATCGCGACGCAGAACGTCGTCGAGAAGGAACTGGCGCAGGAGGGGAAGAGCCGCCACGATCTCGGGCGCGAGGCGTTCGTCGATCGAGTGTGGGCGTGGAAGGCGAAGTACGGCTCGGAGATCATCGATCAGCTGAAGGCACTCGGATGCTCGTGCGACTGGTCTCGCCTTCGGTTCACACTCGACGAGGGCCTGTCCGCCGCGGTGCGCGAGGTGTTCGTACGCCTCTACAACGAAAGGCTCATCTACCGCGGAGCCTACCTCGTCAACTGGTGTCCTCGCTGCGAGACCGCGATCTCGGATCTCGAGGTGGAGCACGAGGAGATCGAGGGAGCGATGTACTCGATTCGCTACCCCCTGGAGGACGGCGGGTCGGTGACGATCGCCACGACCCGTCCCGAGACGATGCTCGGGGACACCGCCATCGCGGTGCATCCGAAGGACGACCGGTATCGGGATCTCGTGGGCAAGACGGCGCGTCTCCCAATTCTCGACCGGGTGCTGCCGATCGTCGCCGCTGACGAGGTCGATCCGACCTTCGGGAGCGGTGCCCTCAAGGTGACGCCGGCCCACGACCCCGTCGACTTCGAGATCGGGCGCAAGCACGGTCTCGACTCCGTCAACATCCTCAACGGCGACGGGACGATCAACGAGAACGGTGGGCCGTTCGCGGGCATGGCTCGCGAGGAGGCGCGAGCCGCCGTCGTCGAGCGGCTGACGGCCGACGGACTCCTCGAGGGCAGCGAGCCCTACCATCACGCCGTCGGACACTGCGAGCGCTGCCACACGGCAGTCGAGCCGCTGATCTCGACGCAGTGGTTCGTGAGGATGAAGCCGCTCGCCGAACGTGCGATCGAGGCCGTGCGCGACGGTCGGGTGCGTTTCGTGCCCGAGCGCTGGAGCAAGATCTACTTCGACTGGCTGGAGAACATCCGCGACTGGTGTATCTCGCGGCAGCTGTGGTGGGGACATCGCATCCCTGTGTGGTACGGGCCCGACGATCACGCGTTCGCCGCGCTCTCGGAAGACGACGCGGCGCAGGCAGCGCGTGCGCACTACGGCAAGGCCGTCGATCTGCGACAGGACGAGGATGTGCTCGACACGTGGTTCTCTTCGTGGCTGTGGCCGTTCTCGGTGATGGGATGGCCGCAGCGCACGGACGATCTCGACGTCTACTTCCCGACCTCGTTCCTCGTGACCGCGTTCGACATCATCTTCTTCTGGGCGGCGAGGATGATCATGGCCGCGCTCCATTTCATGGACGAGATCCCGTTCCGGACGCTGTACATCACCCCGCTGATCGTTGATCCGCAGGGTCGCAAGATGAGCAAGTCGAAGGGGAACACCGTCGATCCCTTGGAGTTCATGAAGGAGTATGGCGCGGATGCCCTGCGCTTCGCGATGGCCCATGCTTCAACGAAGGGAAGGTCGATGCGAACCCCATCGACGCAGCTCGCGGAAGCGCGGAACTTCCTCAACAAGATCTGGAACATGGCGCGATTCGTGCGGATGCAGATCGGCGACGACCGGCCGGGGCTTCCTCCAGAGCTGACGCAACT
>CP070725.1:287763-293689 GCA_020350845.1 Candidatus Bipolaricaulota bacterium | reverse complement strand
CTCAGGCGAGCGTCGCAATGGTACGTGGATTCCCCTTCACTCCGACACTTCAGGGACCCGACGACGCGCCTCGCGACCTCCCTGGACGCTGGTCCATGTTGCTTCGACGTCACGTCTAGTCTGGGCTTCGGGGCGAGGGTTACCCCCCTCAACCCCCACGAGCACTGGGCAGTAGGCGCGCGATGCGCGGCTTTGGAGGGCTGTAGCACGATGCCAAGTTCGTCCAGCGACGGATACCACCTGCTACTGCATCCTGAGAGCGGCCGCCTGCTGCTCTGGGGGCAGAGCCCCAAGTGCCGCGAAGAGTCAGTCTGCGAGGTTCATCCGTTCAAGGACTTGCCGGAACCGAGGGTCGCTTCGAGCGGGATCGAACCACGGGTGGTTTCTGATCATCGACAACGGCGCCCGCTCGTGTCGATCGACCGCTGTGTTCAGCCACTCGAACCCAGCATCGAAATCCTTCGCCGCGAAGTGGAGGATCGCCAACAAGACGGGGACATCGGGTTCGCTCGATCGCCGAATCAGGCGATCGAGCGCTCTCGGGAGATCCTCCGGATTACCCATCCGTGCCTTGGTCAGCGCACAGGCCGTATCACTGATCTGAATGGCGGTGACGTCTCCGAACGCCAATCCTTCCTGCCGGGCCGTTTCGTAGCACCGCAGCGCATCCTCGAGCCGGCCCAGCTCGGCGTGGGCGATGCCGAGAAAGCCGATGATCGTCTTCCTGCCGTCAATGGGAAGTCCGATGTCGCTGGCATCAGCGCACCGCGACAGCGAGTCAACGGCCTCGTCGTACCGACGCGAGAGAAGTTGGCTCACCCCTTCGACGAAGCTTGCGTGAACATCGCTCGTGCTGAGGGTCCGGAAAGCGTCGAGCATTCCCAGGGCCTCATCGATCTTGCCCCGGGTGAGAAGCAGGAGCATGAGACCGGATCGCATGAATGGAGACTCGGGGTGAAGCTCGATCAGGTCTCTCCTGAGCTTCTCGGCTTCCTCCCACTGGTAGAGCCGCTCCTTCGCCGCGGCGATGCCTAAGAGAACGGGGACTCCCCGGGGAGCCAACTGGGCCGCCTGCTCGAAGTAGGTGATGGCTTCGCGGGGGCGACTGAGCGAGAGAAGCTTCCGCCCGACGCCACAGAACGAGTCGGGCAGGAGCGGTCTCAGGGCCAGGGCGTGCCGTGCCTCAGCGAGCGCCTCGTGGAAGCGGGATTGCTGCACCATCAAGTCGCCGAGCCACTCGTGGGCCTGGCCGTAGCTGGGGTTCAGGGCGATGGCTTCTCTGAATTCGGCCTCGGCCTCGACGGCGTCCCTGTCAAACACCCACCGGACAAGGCCGAGTGTAGCGTGCGCTTCGGGCGAGGCGGGGTCGAGTGAGAGCGCTCGATCCAGTGCTTCCCGCGCACGGGGCAGGACCGTCTCAGGCGTGCGCTCCGATCGCGCCCGGTAGATCAGCGTCGTCGCAAGACCGACGTGTGCCACGGCAAGATCGGGCTCGGATTCGATGGCTCTCTCGAATGCCTGGCCAGCGGCATCGTAGTCCTGCTCCACTTCGAATGCGCGCAGCCCCTCCAAGTGGAAGAGATACGCACGCCCGTCCTGCATTGGCCGGGCTTCTTTCCGCTCAGACTCGCGCGGAAGAAGGCGCACGGCCAGAACCTTCGCAACCTTCTTGGCGACGTCACGTTGCACTGAGAGAACATCGGACAACGTCCGATCGTAGTCGCCTGCCCAGAGATGATCCTCGGTCACAGCATCAATCAGCTGAACGCTGATCCGGACATCGTCGCCGGCCCTACGGATGCTGCCCTCTAGGATGGCGCCGGCCCCCAGCTCGCGTCCCACCTGTGCGATTGGCTTCCGGGTTTCCTTGTAGCGCATGACCGAGGTCCGTGCGATGACGCGAAGATCACCGATCCGTGAGAGGCATCCAATCAGCTCTTCCGTCATGCCATCGGCGAAGTACGTGTCCTTGGATTCAGGGCCGTAGTCCGCGAGGGGGAGGACAGCGATCCTTCGAAGATCGGCCGGCTCGTCCGTGAGCGGCTCCGGATCCCGTATCGCACTGTACACAGCTTGCGTTTCGGAAGACGGCTCGACGCCCAGGTAGTCCTTAAGAACGCGTTCGACTTCCTCGTACGTCTTGAGCGCCTCGGCACGCTGCCCGGCCTGGTCCTGATACTCCATCAGACGGCAGACGGCATCCTCACGATGCGGCTCGATCGCCAGGATCCGCTGGCAGTGGGAAATGGCCTGCCGGAGTCTTCCCATCTGGGCACAGCACTCCGCAAGCGTCAGAAGCGCGTCGAGATGGCACTCCCTGAGCTCCTGCGCCGTTCCTTCGGCCCAGACCTCATAGCGATCCTCGGGAAGGAACTCCCCACGGAAGATCCCGACAGCCTCTTCCAGCGCCTCGACAGCATCCGCCCACTCCCGCCGCTCCACGAGATCCGTGGCCGACATCAGCTTCCGACGGAACTCAACGGTGTCCACCCAGCACGATGGCCCCGCCTCGAAGCAGTAGCCTTGCCCACGACGGAGGACATAGTGCGATTCCGATCCCCGGGCAAGATCGGGCTCGAGGGTGCGGCGCAGCTGACTGACGCGCGAGTAGAGATTGGCCCGGGCCCTCTCAGGATCGTCCCCCGGGAACAGTTCCTCGATGAGGCTATCGTGCATGAAGACCATCCCCGGTCGAGTGAGAAGGATCTTCAGCAAGGTCTTCGTCTTCGGACGATCCCAGGCGTTCTCAGGGATTGACTCCCCGCTTCGCAGGACATCGAACCGACCGAGGAGGCGAATCTCCAGCGGCTCGACAGTCGCGGCAGAGCGATTTCCTTGTCCCATAGAGTGCCCTCCAACCAATGGACCCCTATGGGAGGATGGTAGCGCCACTGGGAGGGAGAGCCAACCGCCTGTCCCGGTGGTATCGGAGCCAGAGCGGAAGAGTCCTCCGGGAGGTTCCGGATGCTGCGGAATCAGGTGTATCGGAGGACGTGCCGAGGGGCGCGCTCGGCGGCTGGTGAGGGATGTGGGGCTCCTTGACCTGTCCCCGATGGCGGGTCGGCCTCCCGGTGCTGGTCGGTGATCTGCCACCGCTCCACGAGGAGTGCCGGCCCGATGATGCCCCGCGTGCCCACCGGGCCGATCCGTGGGCACGCGGGGCCACGTCGCCGAGACGAGCAGACTAGCGGACGACGATCTTCCCCTTCTCGACGGGAAGAGGCGCGAGGAACACCTTGAACTCGTCGTCCTCTCCGCCGTCCAGGGCCTGGAACGTTACTGCAGGGAACAGATGCAGCGGCAGGTAGTAGTCCGGATCGAAGAAGGTCGGCCTGAGAGCCGTGGTGAACAGGACCCAGTCCCCGTCGAGGAACACGTCCATCTCGCCCTCGGAGACGAGGACGGCCACCAGCTTGCCGGTCCAGTGGTCGAAGGCACGCATGGAGAGGTTCCCGCGGTCTCCGACGTCTCCACGATCCTGCACGTTGAACGCGATCTGCACCTCGAACCACTGACCCGCGATATGGAACTGCGACTGGAACTCCCCGTGGGCCGTCACCGCCGGCCTCGCGCAGACTGCGGCGAGGCTTGACGCGAACAGCACCACAACGACCAACATCACGGATGCGCACGTACGCATGACACTCTCCTCCTTGTCTTGAGATCGGGACAGCGCGGGGTCCGAGAAGCTTGAAGATCCGTCATGCTGTCCCTCCCTTCGTCGGGAGTGTGTAGTCGCGGGCCTCCGTTTTTCCTCCACTTCGCCCGGTGTTGCCGCCGAGTTCGGCGCAAAGGTGAGATCTGCAGGGCGCTCAAAGCGCGCTCGACAGGACGTGCCTGAGGCGCCCCCACCGGGACCCGCGCTCGGGAGGCCCCGGCTCGAACGACACCAAGCTCCTGCGGTTTGACAGCTACACCGGGCGATCCATACTGGTGCGAGAAGCGCCGTCAGTGCGCGGGTCAGGCGCAGAGCAGGGTGCCGGCGCCCGATCCGTCTCGGAAGGAGTGTCGACCATGACCTGGCGAAAGCGACTCCCCGGCGTAGCCCTGATCGGCTGCGCCCTTCTCCTGGTGCTCGCTCCAGGGACCGGCCTCGGCGACGACCCCTCGGAAGCGCCGCCTGCCTCGCCCGTGATCCCCGGAGGAATCCCTTCACATCGGGTGATCAGTTGCCCTCCCGGATACATCGCGAACGCTGTGGCGTACGGAAGTCGATCGCGCGCGACGACGGATGAAGTCCGCGTCGAGGTGTGCGTCACGCGCGATGGCGGTGTCGATACGTACGCCTACGTGATCACGAATCTTGGTTACGCCGTGTGTGACGAAATGGGTCGTGAGATGGGGATCGGGAGCGTCAGCGCGCCCGATCGTCTGGATCTGGGGAGCATTGCGGCCACGGGTCCCCCGGGGTGGACCCATCGCGACGGCGCTGCCTGTCACTGGTGGGACCTGCCCCCGGGCGACGCGGGGATCGAGATCGGCGAGTCGGCGATCTTCACGGTCTCCTATGCAGGGCCGACGGGGATCGGCACCGGCCGGGTCAACGTGCTCCACGACACCGCCGTGGCGCTTGACGCCGCCTCGAGGGACGATCCCGTCGTGGTCATGGAGTCCCTCGGGCCGGTCGCGGCGCTCCCGGGAACTCCCCCACTGTCGGGTTGTCCCGAGGGACACGTCGCCTACGACGTGGGATACGGGACACCACCTACGCTGCCGAGTCCGGGGTTCGGCGAGGTCCGCGTCGAGGAGTGTGTCACCCGCGAAGGCGGCGTCGACACGTATACCTACACCGTTACCAACCTCAGCTACTACCTCCATCCGTGGGGGATCGCATTGCGCATGCCGCTTGGCATTGCTGTCTTCCGTGTGCCCAATCCCGCCCGACTGGAGCCGGTCTCCGTCACCACCCCACCGAACTGGCGCTTCGACCGCCACGCGAGGGACTCGTGGTACTGGCACGCGGTGGAGGACGAACGGGGCGAGGTCCCTGGCAGCCTGTGGTTGGGCGAATCGGCCGTCTTCTCGTTCTCCGTGGAGGGCCCGACGGTGGACGGCCCACTGGAGGCCCGCGCGCAACCCCGAGCGAGCATGCTGCCCGAGCTGCTTCGGGACGATACGGATTTCGTGGTCACGGTGCCGTCCACAGGGCCGCATCGACTCGACCTCGGAGCGGTCCCAGGAGTCACTGGCGACGAGGTTCCCCCGTTAGCCGGATGCCCGGAAGGTCACGTCGCCTACGACGTCGCGTACGGGACGGCCTCGAGCTTCGGCGAAGTTCGGGTCGAGGAGTGTGTCACCCGCGCCGGCGACGTTGACACGTACACGTACACCGTCACCAACCTGAGCTACGTCTACTCCCACGAGGGAGAGCGGTACGGCGTTGGTGCCTTCAGGGTGCCTCGATCTGCCGGGATCGTGCCCCTCTCGGTGACGATCCCGACCGGTTGGGACTTCGATAGCGTTGCGGCCGACGAGTGGCACTGGAGCCTCCCGTCGGGAAGCATCGGCATCTGGCCTGGCGATTCGGCCGTCTTCTCGTTCACCGTGGCCGGTCCGACGGTGGACGGGCCGCTGGAGGTGCTTGCCCTGCCACAGTTCCCTCGTCCCCCAGTACCCACCTTCTACCTCGAGGACTTCGTGGTGAACGTACTGTCTACCGGTCCCCAGCCGGCAGGCGATCCCCTGCCGGGCATGGGAGTCCTCCCTTCAGCAGAGCCGCCGGGGCAGCTTCCTCCACCGGAGGAGCCTCCGGACCTGATGATCGAATCGCTTGATGCCACCTGCATCTGCGAATGGAATCAGCAGCAGGAGTACTGGTGCGAGCTTTCCGTGCAGCTTGTGGTCCGCAACCAAGGCGAGTCGGACGCTGGACGCTTCACCGTCCACCTCGCCTCCGACGAGGGATCCACAGAGAGGATGGTCTTCT
>CP070725.1:269873-287663 GCA_020350845.1 Candidatus Bipolaricaulota bacterium | reverse complement strand
GCGACGGAAGCACCGTCCGCGATGCCGTTCAGCCGGTCGACGCACAGCAAGTGCCGGAGGATCGCGAACAGATCGATCAGGCGTTCGGCGTCTGCGGGAAGCGGGCGCACCGTGTGATAACCCTCGAGGAGCGGCCCGCGGAGTGTCCCTTCGGGATCCACGCTGGCGAGATCCGCGCAGGTCACGGAGAGGTCGTAGAGGAAGTACCCCCACCGACAGCGGTCAAAGCCGATCGCTCGCATCTCATCTTCGTGGAAGAGGGCATGGCGCCGGTCGAGCTCTCCGTGGATCGCTCCCGCGGCACCCTCCTCCTCTCCGAGGGCCTCCATGACATCGCGAAGCACTCCGGCGAGATCGCGGAGGCGTGCATGCTCAAGAGGGTCTGGCAGATGCGCCGCGCGTAGGAGACGGTCAAGCGCGGCCCCATCGAGACGATCCTCGGCCACTTCACGCGGCCAGCGGAAGCGTGCAGCGTGTCCATGGATCTCCGCGAGAAGCGATCCCAGCCGTCGCGCTCGATCGGACGTCCAGCCGTCCGCCCGAGTTGCGCCCTCCACCCGCCGGAAGAGCGCGCACCATCGGAAGCCCGGGACACCCTGGATCGACACGTGCTGGTAGAGCGTTCCCGTGCGTCCGAGGATCGGCTCGGGAACGACGAGCGTCGTCTCCCGACTGAGCGCAAGGAGCCAATGGATCTGGCGAAGCACCGCATCCTCGGGAGTCCCGGGCGGCGAGATCTGCAGGATGAAGCCTTCTCCGCCGGGTTCGGAGACCGTGAACCGAACGCCCCCAACGTCCCCGATCTCGCTGCAGCAGGTCGGGGCATCCTCCAAGCGGTACGCTATGAGTGCCTTCCGCGCAAGCCGCTCGAGGCGGTGGGTCCGCTCGTCGGCCGAAAGGGCGTCAAAGCCGGTCATGGAAGATCCCTCGGGAGTGCGCGGAGGAGCGAGGAGCAAGTGAGCGCCGGACGGTCATGCCATCCGCGACGATGCCTCACAGAGAGGGACGCGTCAACTCACGCCTACGTGACCGATGCCGAGAACGGAGCACTCGAACGGGGTGCCACAGGGATCCCACGAAGAGAAGCGGGCGGCGCCACCCGACACCGCCCGCATGATGTGCTTGTGGAACGTTGGTGACTAGCCCACGGCGACGACGTCCTGCGCCTGGGGCCCCTTGTCTCCATCGACCACCATGAACTCAACTCGCTGTCCGTCTTCCAGCGTGCGATATCCCTCACCACGAATGGCGCGGAAGTGCACGAAAACGTCTTCACCTTGCTCGCGCTCGATGAAGCCATACCCCTTGGCATCGTTGAACCACTTGACTGTGCCGGTCTCACGTTCAGACATCCGACCTGTGCCTCCTAACGGTAGAATCGGATTGAGGGAAACGTCCCTTGCTACTTCGTCGACATCGGGTGGGAAGTCAAACCGATAACAAAGAAGCGTATCGCCAGCAATCTGTCGGCATCATAGCATCGGCCGAGAACGGCGTCAAGAATCGCCGCCTGCGGACGTGCCGCCTGAGGCGGTTGGTGGATGCGTCCCAGCCGCAAGCATACCCTTGACGAAGGAGCAATGGGTGAGGAGAGCCGATGGACAGCCTCGCGCGTTACTACGACAAGATCTACGGCTTCAAGGACTACGCCGCGGAGGCGGAGAAGCTCGTCGATGTGATCGCGACGCACCTGAGATCTTCCGGGAATTGCCTGTTGGACGTCGCCTGCGGGACGGGAAGACACCTTTCCCTCCTTCGGGATCGTTTCGATGTCGAGGGCCTCGACCTGTCGGCGGAGATGCTTGCCGTCGCCCGCGAGAGCTGCCCCGACATCCCGTTTCACCAGGGTGACATGAGGACGTTCGCACTGGACAAGCGCTTCGACATCGTGACCTGCCTGTTCAGCTCGATCGGCTACGTGCTCACCTCCGACGGCCTCCGAAGCGCGATGGAGAGGATGGCGGCGCACCTCGTGCCCGGCGGCGTCCTCATCGTGGAGCCGTGGTTGACGCCCGATTCGTGGATCCCGGGAACGGTGCACGGTCTATTCGTCGACGAGCCCGATCTCAAGATCGCTCGCGTGAACACGAGCCTCACCGTGAACGGACGATCCTCGTTCGACCTGCACCACCTCATCGGCACGCCTGAGGGGACGGAGCACATCGTGGAGCACCACGAACTGGGATTGTTCACGTCGGACGAGATGATCACCGCCGCCACCGAGGCCGGCTTGGTGCCCGCATTCGACGAAGAGGGACTCACCGGGCGCGGGCTGCTCATCGGCCGGCGGCCGTAGGTCAGAGGGAACACGGAAGAAGGCGTCATGGAAACACTCATCCGGCGAGCGCTCCCCGGCGATGCGGCGGGAATCGCACGAATCGTCACCGACGCGCCGTGGTTTCCCCACGACCCGGAACACAGTCCGCACGCGGGCACGCCCACGATACGGGAGACGCTGGACACACGATCCGACGATGCCACAACAATCCTCGTCGCCGTGGAACGCACATCGCAGGAGCTCGTCGGATACGCGACGGTCCACTGGCATCCCTACGTGATGCTCGGAGGGTGGGAGGGTCTCGTCGCCGAGCTGTTCGTCTCCGCTGCGGCACGTGGCAACGGGATCGGAACGGCGCTCTTGGAGCGCGTCCGCGCGGAAGCCGAAGAACATGGTTGCGTTCGCCTGTCGCTCCTCAACGGGCGAGACAGCGAGTCGTATCGCAGCGGCTTCTACCGCAAGCGGGGGTGGCGTGAGCGTACCGAGATCGCGAACTTCGTCCTCGGGCTAGAGCGGCGTCCAGAGATGCCCGGGCGGGAGAGGGAAGGAGGACGTCGGTGAATCCTCTCGACGACACGAGGACGAAGGTCGTGTGCACCATGGGACCCGCATCCTGGGGGGCTGAGACCCTGCGCGAGATGGTCCTCGCAGGGATGGATGTCGCACGCATCAACCTCGCCCACGGCCGACACGAGGAACACGCCCGAACGATCGCCAAGGTTCGTCACGCAGCCCGGGAGGAGTCGTCCAATGTCGCGATCATGGCCGATCTTCAGGGTCCCAAGCACCGCATCGGCCGCCTCGCGGACGGCACGAAGATGCTCTCCCAGGGCGACGAGGTCGTCCTCCTTCTTGGGGTCGAAGCGGGGAGCGCCGCCGAGATTCCGGTCCTCGATCCCGCGCCCCTCGCCCACCTTCGTGCCGGATCGACGATCCTCCTCGGCGACGGCACGGTGATGCTCGAGGCGCTCGAGGCGACCTCGGAGCAGATTCGGTGCGTCGTCGCGCACGGCGGGCGGATCACGTCCCACCAGGGGATCCGCGCCGTCCAGCGAGGAGGATCTCCGCGTCTCGCCGCCCTCTCCGACAAGGACCGCGAGGACCTCACCTTCGCCCTGGAGCAGGGCGTGGACATCGTTGCCCTCTCGTTCGTCGGCTGCGCCGACGATGTCGTCTCGCTCCGCCGGCTGATCGCTAGCAAGGCTCCTGGTGACGGGTCGCCCGCGGTGCTCGCGAAGATCGAGCGGCAGAGTGCCGTGGATGAGCTGGATGCGATCCTCGGAGCCGCCGATGCGGTGATGGTCGCCCGCGGCGATCTCGGCATCGAGATCGCTCCGGAGCGCGTCCCGTTCTGCCAGAAGGAGATCATCGCACACAGCCGCCGTGCCGCAGTCCCCGTGATCACGGCGACCCAGATGCTCCTGTCCATGGTCGACCACCCTCAGCCGACACGTGCCGAGGCGAGCGATGTCGCGAATGCGGTGCTCGACGGCACCGATGCCGTCATGCTCTCCGAGGAGACCGCGATCGGGAAGCACCCGGTCGACGCCGTCCGCATGATGGGACGCATCGTGCGCATCGCCGAGGACCGGTGCACAGGAACAGACGACATGTCGCGGTCGCCAGGTCCACCGACGACGACGGACGCCGTGAGCGACGCCGCGGCGGCACTCGCCGATGAGCTCGGAGTGAAGCTCATCGCCGCCGCGACGCACAGCGGCTACACGGCACGTCGCGTTGCCCGCGCCCGCCCGCGAGCCCCGATCCTCGCACTCACACCGGACGCGCGGATCGCACGGCGCCTTGCGCTCACGTGGGGCGTCCACCCGCTTCATGTACCGGGCTATGAGACGGTGGAGGAGATGATCGACGTCGTCCGTTCGAGTTTGCACACCGCGGGGCTCGTTGAGCCGGGAGACACGATCCTGATCACCGGTGGGTACCCGTTCGGAGAAGGCCAGTCCAACCTCCTCAAGGTCCAGCAGATGTAGCGTCCGCCGGCCGTAGTTGCTCCATTCCTTCGCGGTCACCATGATGCGCCCAGGAGGTGCCGCGATGACCCGCCCGGCGATAGGGGTCCCTTCTCCGACAGAGATCCTCCAGCGGCTCGTGCAGTTCGACACCGCCAATCCCCCGGGGAACGAGGGTCCGTGCATCGCCTGGATCGCACGCCTGCTGAACGACCACGGGATCTCCTCCGAGATCCTTGCCAAGGATCCCGCTCGACCGAACCTCGTCGCCCGCCTTCCCGGTCGGGGCGAAGCTCCGCCGCTGCTCTTCTACGGCCACGTAGACGTCGTGCCTGCGGACACCGCGGCGTGGGGTCATCCCCCGTTCTCAGGAGCGATCGCGGAGGGTTGCGTTTGGGGACGAGGCGCGCTCGACATGAAGGGTGGCGTGGCGATGATGCTCTCTGCCCTTCTCCGGCTTCACGCCTCGGGGGAGCCCCTTGCGGGAGATCTCCTGTTCATGGCCCTCGCAGACGAGGAGGCGGGCGGCGACCTCGGCGCGCGCTACGTCGTCGACGAGCACCCACACGTGCTCCGAAGTGTCCGACATGCCATCGGGGAGTTCGGGGGCTTTCCCCTCGTGATCGGTGGCCGGACCCTCTATCTCGTGCAGGTCGCGGAGAAGGCACCCTGCCTCGCCGAGGTGACGGTCCGCGGGAGGGGCGGCCACGGCGCGTTCATCACCCGCGGCGAGGCGACGGCGAAGGCCGCGAAGCTTCTCCGGCGGCTGGAGCGCCGACGCTTCCCGATCCACATCACGGAGGCAGCACGCCGGATGATCCGTGCCATGGCGCAGGCTCTACCCTTACCCACGGCGTGGGGCTTGCGCCTCCTTCTCGTCCGCGGACTGGGGGGGCTGCTCCTGAGGCTTCCCGGCTTGGGGGTGGGAATGCTCGAACCCGCACTGCGCAACACCGCAACGGCGACCGTCATTCGCGGCGGAGACAAGCCGAATGTCGTACCGAAAGGAATCACGTTGACGCTGGACTGTCGCCGGCTCCCGGGGGTCACGCCGGATCGATTCCTCGACGAACTCCAGGAGGTGATCGGCTCCGACGCGGAGGTGCAACTCGATTGCCTCGGTGATGCCCCGGCGGATGTCGACATGACCCTGTTTCCCACGCTCGCGGCGATCCTCTCCGAGCGCACTGGGGGAGCCGCCGCCGTGCCGCTTCTTCAGGTCGGCTCGACCGATGCACGCCACTTCGCGCGCCTCGGCATCCAGACCTACGGCTTCCTCCCCATGGATCTCCCGGCGTCCTTCCCGTTCCTCGACATGGTCCACGCCGCCGACGAGCGGATCCCGGTCCGCAGTCTTGAGTTCGGAACGGAGTGCATGCTAGAACTGATCCGGCGGTACCCGGGCGCGGTGACTGCGTCCTACGAAGGGAGGGCCGATGAGCGGCTCCGTCAGCATCCGTGAGATGCGCCCTGAGGACGAGTACTTCGTGGCGACGTGCTCGCACACCTACGAGTCCGAGGAGATCGACAGCGCGGCGGGACGACGACGCGAGCTGTTCGCCTCGCTCCGGCGCCGCGGGGCGCGGTTCAAGGTCGCTCTCCTGGACGGCGAGCCCGTCGGCTTCGCATACGGCCTGCCGATCGAACACGCGTCGTGGGGCCCGCTCGGCGACGGCCTCGTCGCCGTCCCCTGCCTTTGTGTGACGGATATCGCCACCGGACGTGGACTGGGTAGACGGCTTCTCGAGGCCATCGAAGACGACGCCCGAAGGAAGGGGCGTCTCGGGATGACGGTCATCGCCTACCGCGGGCTGTACGGAGCGGAGTGGTTCATGCCCGCGACCTACTTCGAGCGCCTCGGGTTCGAGGTCGTCGTCGAAAAGGGGAGTACCGTTCTTCTATGGAAGCCGTTCGCGGCCTCTGCGGTTCCTCCGCAGCTGCTCGAGCCCGAGTACACCTACCAGCCGATCCCCGGGAAGGTCGTCATTGATCTGTTCTGGAACGGCTTCTGCCAGACGAGTGCGATCGAGGCCCAGCGGGTACGCGACATCGCCGCGGAATTCGAGGGCAAGGTCGTCCTGAACGAGTACTGCGCCGAGGACCGCGACCAGCTGCTGTGCCATCAGATCCCGCGCGCGATCTTCGTCAACGGGGTGGAGATCGGCTGGGGCTACGAGGCACCGCGCGAGGGGATTCGCCGCGCGATCGAGCAGGCACTCGCCGAGGCCAACGCGTGAAGATCGCCGTCCTCACAGACGCTCACGCCAATCTCCCGGCGCTGGAGGCGGCACTCGCGGCGATCGCCCGCGAGCGCTGTGACCTGATCGTCCACACCGGCGACGCGATCGCCATCGGCCCCTATCCCCGCGAAACGGTCGAGCTTCTCCTCTCCCTGCCGCAGATCGAGTGTCTCGTCGGAAACCATGAGGCGCTGCTCCTTGACGGCCTCCCGGACCCGCTTCCGGAGTGGATCAGCTCCGGAGAGGCGGAGCACCAGCGCTGGACGCACACGCAGCTCGGCGCCGTCCATCGTGAGGCCATCGGTCGCTGGAAGATGACGATCGATCGACGGATCGAGGACGTGGATGCACACTTCGCCCACTACGGGCTGGACCCCCGTGGGGAGCGTTTCGCCCCGTTCGCTCACGAGGCTTCGCGCGAGGCACTGGACCGGGTCTTCTCCGGGGTGCGTGCGGACATCGTCTTCTTCGGTCACCAGCACACGTCGAGCGATGTCCACGGACGCGCCCGCTATGTCAACCCCGGCTCGCTCGGCTGCCACACCGTCGCCGAGGCGAGATTCTGCATCGCGCAGTTCCCGGAAGGCGAAGCCGTCGTCGAGGCGCACGCAGTTCCTTACGACGATGCCCCACTGATCTTCGGGTTCATGAGCAGGGCGGTGCCCGAGCGCGCCTTCATCGACCGCACCTTCTTCGGCAATCGGCTCGGGATCTACGATGGATGACGTCGTCGCCTTCCGCCGGAACGTCGAGGTGAAGGCCCGGATCGACGACTGGGAATCGACGCGCGCACGCGTCATCGCCGTAGCCGGTCAGCCCATCGAGAAGGTTCGCCAACGCGACATCTTCTTCCACACCTCCCGCGGTCGTCTCAAGCTGCGCCAGCTCGGACCGGATCGCGGCCAGCTGATCTACTACGAGCGCCCTGATGCGACGTCGGCAACGACGTCGCACTACGTGATCTACGAGACCGTCGCGCCAGCAGCGCTACGCGAGGCCCTCCGTGCCGCCCTCGCAGAGCGGGCCGTCGTGTCCAAGGAGCGAACCCTGTTCCTCGTCGGCAACACGCGGATCCATCTCGACCGCGTCGAAGAGCTCGGCGACTTCCTCGAGCTCGAGGTCGTGCTCGATCCGACGGACGACGAAGCCGGGGGACGAAGGACCGCGGCGGACCTCCTCAAGCGCCTGGGCATCCGAGATGATCGGCTGCTTGACTGCGCCTATGTCGATCTGCTCGCCGATCGGGAGACGTGAGAGACAGACTCTCACTCGGGAGATCATTCCACCGAAAGCGCCATCGCCTCTGAACGCAGGAAGAGCAAGCTTGGAGACGCGAACACCAGCCTCAGCAATCGATAGAAACCGAACGAGAACAGACCGGCCGCCGTGGGTGTCGCCACCCACCCGACAACGATTCCCACGATCTTGCGCTTCCGCACCGTGTGGATGCCGTGGAGGATCCCCACGCCGATCACCGCGCCCACGATCGACTGTGACGTCGAGACGGGGATCCCGAGGATCGAGAAGAAGTGCACCGCGAGGGCCGCCGCCATCTGCGCCGAGAAGGCACTCACGGGGTCCAGCGGCGTGATCCCACTGCCCACGGTCTCGGTCACGCGGCGCCCGAAGGTGAGTGCTCCCACCGCCAGCGCGCCGCCCCCGAGCAGTCCCAGCCACGAGGACTGGATGCCCAGGTTGGCGATCGGCCCCATGGCATTCCCCACGTCGTTCGCCCCGAGGGCAAAGGCAACGTAACAGGCACTCAGGATGAGCAGGAGATTCGGCGCGCGCTGCCAGAAGGACTCCCGGCTGAGCCGCCGCAACAGCGTCCGCGAGAGCCAGTAGATGACGAACGCGAGGAGGCCGGTGAGGATCGGGCAGACGACCCAGACCTGCGCGATGGTCCCGATCTTCGCGAGATTCATCTCCGCGCCCGCCGACAGCCCGACGCCGGCGACACCACCCACGATCGCCTGGGAGGTCGAGACGGGAATCCGGAAGAACGTCGCGAGGGTGACGAACAGCCCCGAGGAGACGAGCGCCGCGATGATCCCGATCGTCGGCAACTCCGACGTGACGATCCCCTTGCCGATCGTCTTCATCACGTTCCCGCCCTGGAGAAGGGCGCCGAGGATGACGAACACGGCGACCAGCAGGATCGCCCGGCGGTAGCTCAGGAGGCCGGAACCGACCGTCGTCCCGACGCAGTTGCCGGCATCGTTGGCGCCGATGTTCCAGCCTACATAGGCTCCGGCGATGAACAGCGGAATCAGACTAAGCACGCTCGGTCACCGTTCCACCTCTGCGGCCCGCGTTGGATGCTCGGGGCAGGCCGTTCGACCGCCGATCCGGACCGCCGGAAGCTCAAGCCCTACGTCGCCGCAATCGCGACTGCTCGTTCGGAGCATGCACGGGAGCAAGAGCGGGGCCTAGGATCCTTTCCACAGAGAGTAGAGTGGGCGCCCGGCCGCTGCAACCAATGTTGCGCTTCCGCTGCCGCAGAGGACGCGCGCAGACGCCGCTTGAGAGCATCCCGCTGCATGAGGTCATTGCTGCTTCTCAGATTGCCCGGTATGGTGCCGTCAACAGGAGCAGCGGCCGCTGCGCGATGAAACGACGGAGCGAGGAACCAACGTGAGATATAGACGCCTAGGGAAGTCGGAGCTTCGGGTCTCGGTCATCGGGTTGGGAACCTACCAGTTCGGAGGACGTTGGGGAAAGGACTTCACGCAGCGGGAGGTGGACGAGATCCTCACCGCGGCGCTGGAGTGCGGGATCAACCTCATCGATACCGCCAAGTGCTACGGGATGAATCGCCTCTCCGAAACCTTGATCGGACGGGCCATCACGTCGACGCGAGAGCACTGGATTCTGGCGACGAAGTTCGGCCACGACAGGCTGACTCCGTCCGAGAACCGCCCGGCATGGTCTCCCGCCGAGGTTCGGGACCAGCTTGAGGGCTCGCTCCGGGCGCTACGGACAGAGCACATCGACCTCTATCAGTTCCACTCCGGCTCCAACGAGGCCTTCGACAACGACGAGTTGTGGGCGATGCTCGGGGAGCAGAAGCGCCTCGGGAAGATCGGACATCTCGGCGTCTCGGTCTCCCGGAGAAGCTCGGAGTGGAGGATCCATCAAGTGGCCCGGGCCGAGGACGTCGGTGCTTCGGTGATCCAGGTGAAGTACAACCGCCTGGAGCGCGAAGCAGAAGAGGACGCGTTGCCGATGTGTGTGGATCAGGACCTCGGTGTCATGGCCCGGGTTCCGCTCGCCAGCGGACTGCTTAGCGGTCGATACCAGCACCTTGACGTCTTCGAGAAGACCGATGCCCGCGCGAAGAAGTACGACCGAGAGACGATCGCCCGACTCAAGCGTGAGATTGATACGATCCTCGAGAGTGAGATCCCCGAGGGCCTGACCCTTCCAGAGCACTCGCTACTGTGGTCCCTCGCACACCCCGCCGTGAGTTGCGTCATCCCGGGGTGCAAGACCGCCCAACATGTGCGGCAGAACGCCGGCATTGCCGCGCATCTCGCGCCGCAAGGAGACCATCCCCAGGATCTCGCCCCGACTCCAGGAGGGAGCAAGTCCTAGATTCTTCCGGGCGGATCTGGCACCGCCCCCATTCAGCAACATGCGTTGCCCTTGCCTCATGGACTGAATCGCGCTTCGGGAGAGGAATCTCGCGCCGAAGCCGTCGGATCGTCGTTGCCCCGGACCCGGTCGGCCGCTACGATGCCCACGAGTGGAGGTGGGAGGAACGCGGTGGCGAACCTACGAGATCGGGTCCAAGAGCATTTCGCGGTACTCACTCGAGTCCAGAAGAACCTCATTCAGAGCATCCTGACAGACTACGAGGAGTATATCTTCCTCAGCGTTGACGAAGCCGCACGGCGACTCGATGTGCACAAGTCGACCCTTGTACGCCTCGCTCAGAGCCTGGAGTACGAGGGCTATACTGATCTTCGCGCCGACCTTCAAGACCTCTACCGCCAGGAGATCACCCCGGGGGAGAAGCTCGGGAAGACCCTCGCCGAGGTGCAGCCCGACAACCTTTACCAGCAGGTCGTGGAGACCGAGATGCTCTACCTCAAGGAGTCTCTCAAGACAGTCCTCAACGAGGACATCCATCGAGCGGCGGAGATGATCACGCACGCCCGGCGGATCTTCATCTGCGGCCGGGGCCCTCAAGGGCCTCTTGCCGAGTTGTTCGCCTTCCGGCTGCAGCGATTTCGTCTGGACGTCATCGCAATCCCCGAGGAGGGTCGAGCGATCCTTGAGAAGCTGCAGCTGCTGACGGAGGAAGACGTCCTGGTCCTGTTCAGCTTCCTCGTCGTTCCCCAGGAGCACAAGAGCGCAATCACCATCGCCCAAGACGTCGGATGCCCGACGGTGCTCATCACGGACTCCGTGGCCAAGGAGATGCTCGATCACGTGACGGTAACCCTCGCTGCACGCCGCGGTCCGGCGACGATCTACCACACGAACATCGTTCCCCTGGCGATCATGACGGCCATCGTTCTCGATGTCGCCAAGCTCCTCGCTCCCGAGGCACTGTCCACACTGAAGAGACTCCAGGATCTGCGCCGACGCTTCGGCTTCGAGTACCGCGTGGTCCATCACGAGGACGAGTCGGACGACTCGGACTTGAGCGACGCCGGCTGAGGGCTGACCAAACCTCTCTTGTAGTGGGCGATTACATCCGAAGCCCAGTACTCACGCGCAACACATGTTGCAGGATCCCTTGACGCGGGCGTCATCCGTAGCTATTCTCGACTCCCATGGACAGTCCTCTACGGGACGGAGAGAGGGGAGCGCTTGGACTCACTTGATGGCATGATCCGGGAGGAGCGTGGCCCCGGGATCATGCTCACGCAGGCGCGGTTCCGCCTTCAGCGTTGGCTCAGTCGACCCGAGAAGCTCATGGGACTTGTCCTTCTCGCGGTCCTCGCCGTCCTGGTCATCATCCCACTAGTCCAGATCTTCATCGGTGCCAGTACATTCAGCTACAACGATACGCGGCTCGTGCTCGACGCCCGGCCGGGTGCGTGGACCGTCTACCATTGGCATCGCGTGGTCGCAAGCCGTCTGTCGCAGGCACTGCTCTGGAAGCCGTTGCTGCACAGCCTGCTGATCGCACTGGGAACCGTCTGTCTTGCCCTCCCGCTCGGCTCGCTCCTCGCGTGGCTGGTCGTGCGAACCGATCTGCCGCTGAAGCGTTTGATCGGAAACATCGCCATCATTCCGTACGTCATGCCCTCGTGGGTGATGGCCCTCGCGTGGTACACCGTCTTCAAGAACACGCGCATCGGAGGCTCGCCGGGCTTCCTCCAAGCGATGGGCGTCAACGTGCCGAACTGGTTGTCCTACGGCTACGTCCCGATCGTGCTCGCGATGACGATTCACTACTTCCCGTACGCCTTCATCCTCGTCTCCGGAGCCCTCGCCTCGCTCGACAGTCAGCTCGAGGACACCGGCCGCGTGCTCGGAGCTTCCCGCAAGACGGTGCTGCGCAAGATCACCTTCCCGTTGATGCTTCCCGCGATCGGGTCAGCGTTCGTCCTCATCTTCAGCAAGGCCGTTGGGACGTTCGGCACACCGGCGATCCTCGGCCTTCCCGTGCGCTACTACACGATCTCGACGCGGGTCTACGCCATGCTCAGCAACCGGGTCGAAGGCACGGCCTACGCGATGGTCATCTTCCTCGTGCTGATCTCTGCGCTCACGATCTACATGAATGCCAAGGTCCTCGGCGTCCGCAAGAAGTTCACGACGATCGGCGGGAAAGGAACGCGGATCCTTCGCACCAAGCTGCGCCGCGCCAAAGCTCCGATCACGGTAGGGGTCCTGGTGTTCATCGGGGCGTGCATCCTGTTCCCGCTCGGCATGCTCCTGCTGCAGAGCCTGACATTGCACGGGGACTTCAACGTGCGCGAGTTGACGCTCGACTACTGGATCGGTGCACCGGGGTCGATCTACGCGTCGAACGCAGGGATCCTGCGCGACCCCTATGTCCTCGGCGGGATGTGGAACACGATCAAGCTTGCCACAATCGCGGCCGCGATCGCGAGCATCAGCGGGCTGTTCTTCGGATACGCCGTCGTGAAGGCTCGCGGTTCGGTCATGTCGAGGCTTATCGAGAACCTCGCCTTCACCCCGTATATCATCCCGTCGATCGCCTTCGGCGGGATCTTCCTCAGCATGTTCTCCAAGTCGTGGGGGCCGATTCCTAGTCTCTACGGCACGTTCACGCTCCTCGTCCTGGTGACGGTGGCGAAGCGGTTACCGTACACATCGCGGACGGGAATCTCCGCGATGATGCAGATCGACAAGTCTCTCGAAGAGGCCGCATACCTGCGTGGAGCATCGTGGGTCAAGCGGATGCGAGCGATCGTCATCCCGCTCGGGAAGAGCGGCCTGATGGCAGGCTTCATCCTCAGTCTGATCACATCGATGCGCATGCTCAGTCTGATCGTCCTTCTGGTCACGCCCAAGACGCGCGTTCTGACGTCGATGACGTACCGCTATGTCGAGCAGGGCTTCACCCAGCAGGCAAACGCGATCGCCGTGCTGATCATCATCCTTACGCTCACGGGGTACTTCATCGCCAGTGCGATGGGGAAATCGAAGCTGGAGCACATCGGTGGGGGCTGAGAAGAGACAGGGCTCCTTCCGGTCGCAGGGACTTCCTGCAAGTATGGCATCAAGGAGGTGCTGAGATGAAGCGGAGTCGAGGTGTCGTGCTCGTACTGCTCGGGCTGATCCTCGTGATGGCGTCCGTCGGCGCATCGGACGAGGCGCTCGAGACGTGGCTCGAGGTGAACCAACTCGGTCCCTATGCCACAGAGACACAGGATTGGGACGCAATCATTGCAGCAGCACAGGCGGAGGGGGAAGTCACCATCTACTCCTCTTCCTCGCGGATCTACCAGGCGGCCGACACGTTCTTCGAAGAGTACGGCATCTGGGTGAATTCCTACGACATGGGGTCGGCCAAGGCGCTCGACAAGGCCATTCGGGAACAGGAGGCCGGCGTCTACAACTGCGACGTGCTCTTCACGACGAGCGCCGAGCTGACGTTCCGCGCGCTGCCGGAGGGTCTCGTCTACAACTTCGTGCCCGATACCGTCGGCCCCTACATCCCGGATGACAGGAAGTACCCGCTTCTCCTCCAACGGACGAGCGGGGGCACGTGCTACTACAACACCGAACAGTTCCCGAATGGTCCGGAGTTCGCGGACGGAACGCCGGTCGACAATCTGTGGGACCTCACGCGTCCGGAGTGGCGTGGGAGCGTGCTGTTCAAGAACCCGCTGGCCTCCGAGTCGACCTTCAACTACATGTCTACGGTCGTCGGGCACGCGGAGGAGATGAAGGCGGCGTACGAGAAGAAGTACGGTGAGCTCGTCCTGTCACCGGGAGTTCCGGACGCCGGCTTCGAGTGGCTCTATCGCCTCATGCAGAACGACCCGGTTCTTGTCGGCTCGTCGGACGACGTCGTAGAGGGCATCGGAACGCCGGTCGCACAAGGGAACACGATCCCGAAGATCAGCTCCTTCACGTCGGGCTCGAAGATCCGCTACAACCAATCCAAGGGATACGTCCTCGGCGTCATGACGCTCGAGCCGGCGCACGTCATCCTCAATCCGACGTACCTCATGATCCCGGCCCAGGCGCCGCACCCCAACGCAGCGAAGCTACTCATCCGCTGGCTCATGGGCTCCGCGGAGCCGATCGAACGCGGGATCACCGAGTTCGAGCAGCCCTACTGGGAGGGCGAGAGCGCACGGATGCTTCAAGGACGGACACCGTGGTTCACAGCGAGTTCGTGGGCTCCGATGACGGGCTACCCGATTGCAGAGGGATGCCTGCCGCTTGAACCGCCTACGCTCTATTGGTACGTGGACGAGGCGTACATCTGGGAGCATCAGCTACAGATCCAGGAAGCCTTCATCATGTACGGCGGTTAGCAAGTCACGCTTCGAGGCACAGGCGCATAGCGCCTGTGCCTCCACTCAGAACCGGAGGTAAGACCGTGGGATTCATCTCTTTGCGGGGGGTCACCAAGCGCTACGGGAAGGTCACGGCAGTCGATCGTCTCTCGCTCGAGATCGAGAAGGGGGAGTTCCACACCCTTCTTGGCCCTTCGGGCTGTGGCAAGACAACGACGTTGCGGATGATCGCGGGTCTCGAGGAGCTGACGGATGGCGAGTTGTTCATCAACGAGCGTTGCGTCTACTCCGCCTCGAAGGCCGTCCACGTTCCCGCTCCCGATCGGGGCGTCGGTCTGATCTTTCAAAGCTATGCCCTGTGGCCGCACATGACGGTCTACCACAACATCGCCTTTGGCCTCAAAGAGAGGAAGGTTCCCAAGGACAAGATCCGCGCCACCGTGATGGGGATCCTGGAGAAGCTCCAGATGACGGGGTACGAGGGACGATACCCGTCGGAGCTCTCGGGTGGGGAACAGCAGCGCGTCGCGATCGCTCGGATGGTCGTGACTGAGCCTCCGGCCTTCCTGATGGACGAACCCCTCTCAAACTTGGACGCGAAACTCAGGATGCGTCTCCGCTCGGAGCTCAAGCGCCTGCACAACGAATCCGGAGCGACGACGGTCTATGTCACCCACGACCAGGTCGAGGCCTTGACCCTCTCGAATCGCGTCACCGTGATGCGCCTCGGGCTCCTTCAGCAGGATGCATCACCGGCGGAGCTCTACAACCGCCCGTCGAACCTGTTCGTCGCGGATTTCATGGGGAATCCCCAGATCAACCGCATCGACGGGCACCTGACGGGCGCGAACGGAGAGAGGATCTTCGAGAGTGGAGACGGCCTCTTCCGCATGCCGCTCGAGGGTCTTGAGACCGACGTCGAGCCGGGGCGAGAAGTCGCACTCGTGACCCATCCTGAGTGGCTGGAGACCTCGGTCGTGCCGCTCGAGGGCGCACGGGAGATGAATGTCTACACGGTTCTCATGGCGGGGTGCGAGACGTTGATCTTCCTCCACGCTGAGGGCCAGACACTGGCGACGCGGGAACAGGGGCAGAGCGACCTCCAGCCGGATCAGAAGGTGTGGGTACGGGTGCGTCACTTCAACCTCTACGACTCCGCATCAGAGGAACTCCTCTCGGTGGGGGGCACGGGGAGCAGCTGCTAGGCGGGGCGCAAGGCTGAGGAAGGACATCTCCTCATGGACAGAATCGAAGCCGTCTTCTTTGACATGGGAGGCACGCTCGAGACGCTTTGGTACGACGATGCGCTGCGACGAAGGGCCTCCGGCCTGCTCCACAGCTTCCTCGTAGAGCACGACCTCGATCCCGGCGTCGATCCCGACGTGTTCTACGCCTCGATCACCGAAGGGCTTAGCGCCTATCGTGCCTGGAACAGCAGCTCGCTGGTCGAGCTGCCCGCGCTGGAGATCTGCTCCCGGTTCATCCTCAAGGACTTCGGCTTCGCGGCGGACTCCCTGCGCCCGCTCAGCGAGGAGTTCATGCTTCTTCTCGAGACGGAGTTCTACAATCGCCGCGTCCGCCCGGAGGCGGAGAACGTCCTTGTCGCACTTCGTTCCGCCGGTCTCAAGCTGGGACTCATCAGCAATGTCATGAGCCGCGCGTGCGTCGCGGTCAATCTCTCACGGCACGGCCTCCTGGATCACTTCGACGTCGTCGTTGCGTCCGCGGCCTACGGACGTCGCAAGCCCGATCCGCAGATCTTCCTTCACGCCGCTCGAGAGATCGGATCGCCCCCCGACCGCTGCGCTCACGTCGGCGACAAGGTCAGTCGCGACATCCTCGGGGCAAGGCGCGCGGGTTTCGGACTCGCCGTGCTGATCGAGCACGCCCCCGTGGACGGGGAGGAGCCCACCGAGCCCCGACCCGATGCCGTCATCCGCGATCTCCACGAGATCCATGACGTTCTTGAGCCCGCCGAAGCGGCGGTGCCGCAAGCGAACGGCGACTCGGGAATCAGAGCCCTGTTCTTCGACGCCGGGGACATCCTCTACTTCCGACCCAACCGCGGGGCCCACATTGCGCGCTTCCTGCGAGAGCTTCCTCGGGAGGATGAGGCTTCCGCAGTCTCGGAGCCGAAGGGCGCGAAGGATCGGGCGATGCGCGGTGAGATCACGAAGCGCGAGTACTTGGCCCTACGTCTCCGCGCGCTCGGCGTAGAGAACGAACTCCACCTGGAGCGCGGTCTCGAAGCACTCGAGATGGAGGCGAGCGACGTCGCGTTCTTCGACCGATCGAGGGAGACCCTCCTCGAACTGAAGAACCGTGGATACCTGCTGGGGATCATCACGGATACCTATCACTCCAAAGAGACCAAGCTCGGCTGGCTCTCACGCAACGGCATCGCGGAGGTGTGGGATGCGTTTGTCTCCTCGCACGAGGAGGGGGTCAGGAAACCCGATCCGGCGATCTACCGCGCCGGATTGAGAAGGCTCGGCGTGACGCCCCACGAGGCAGCGTTCGTAGGGCACAAGAAGGCAGAGCTGGACGGCGCGGCTGCCGTGGGGATCAGAACGGTCGCATTCAACTACGAGGCCGACGCCATGGCGGACGAGTTCATCCAGCGATTCGACGAGCTGCTCGCGCTCTTCCCGTCCATCAACGGGGAGGAGCGTAGATGACGCAAAGCCTCCGCGGACTGGTCGATTACCACCTTCATACGTCGACGAGCTCCGACGCGCACGCAACCGTGGAGCAGTATTGCGCTCGCGCCGCCGAATTGGGGCTTGCGGAGATCGCGATTACCAACCATATGAACCTGCGAACGGAGAGGTACCACCTCAGCCCGTCCACCCTGGGCAAGGTCTGGTCGGAGATCGAGACGTGCCGGAAGAGATACCCCGATCTGACCGTGCGCCTTGGGATCGAGGTCGACTACTTCGAGGATCTCAGGGACGAGATCGCAGAGACCCTGCCGCACTACGCCGACGCCATCGGGAGGCAGCTTGACTTCGTCATGGGATCTGCCCACGAGATGCACGGGATCCGCTTCGCGTCGAAGAAGCAGGCACACCTACTCCTCACTGATGCCGATCCCCTTCCGCTCTACCGGACCTTCTTTGCGATGATGACCGAGGTGGTCGCCTCGGACCTATTCACCGTCGTGGCCCATCCCGACCTGATTCGACGGTTCACAGGGCTCCACAACCCGCACGTTCCGTTCGACGGCTATCGCGACGCAGTCCTTCCCTTCGTCGAGTCCCTTGTCGAGTTCGATGTGGGCATCGAGGTGAACGTCAAGGGACTCGTGCACCCGGTGGGCGAGATCTACCCGTCGCGAGAGCTACTCCAGT
>CP070725.1:266806-269773 GCA_020350845.1 Candidatus Bipolaricaulota bacterium | reverse complement strand
GGAGAGGGGCACCTGTTCCTCGAACTCGTTGGTGATCGTGAGATCGGCCAGCGCGCTCAGGTCGTTCCGGTACCGTTCGGCCAGACGAACGACGATGTCGTACTCCTCTTCTCCGTCCCGGAACTCGGATGCTTCCGTCCCGTTGATCGCGCTTCGGACGGTGAATCCGACGTCCATCGTGCTCAGGTTGAACAGCGCGGCTCTCTCGCGGTCGACCTCCACGCGCAGCTCAGGACGCGCATCGGCGAGATCGCTCTCCAGACCGTCCAGCTTGGCAGCGACCGGCGAGTTGGAGATCACGTCGATCGCTTCATCGGACAGCCGCTGCAGCGTCTCGGTGTCTTCACCCGAGATCTCGATGTTGACCGGAAGGCCCGTAGGCGGACCCATCGTGGGTTGCTGCACGGTGAAGTCGGCGCCTGCCACGTCGGCTCCGACGCGGCCCCGCATCCGCTCCACCGTCTCGATTCCGTCGGAGGCGCGATCCTGAAAGTCCACGAACGCGACGGCCACCGTCGCCAGGTGGGTACCCGACTCGCCCTCGCCAAACAGTCCCGCGCTGGAGCCCGTGGTCGCCACGACCGACTCGAAGTCCTCGCGGCCCCGAATGGCATCCAGTTCCGCCTCGGTCTGGCGCACGATCCGGTCGGTAACGTCGAGGCGCGTGCCCGTGGGTGCTTCGATCTGGATCCACACCGTCTCCGGTGGCACATCCTCCGGGAAGAACTCGATGCCGGCGTTCAGTGCGCCGAAGGCCATTACCGAGAACACGAGTAGGGCCACCACGCCGGCGATCACCCGGCCCCTGTGGTGAATCGCCCAGCGCAGCGTGCGCTCGTACGATCTGAGCACAGCCGGAAGATTGACGTGCTGAAACCAGTGCGCGATCGGCGCAAGAACGTGTCGGTGCAGATAGAAGAGCCCGACCGCTGTCAGCACCAGGAGCACGGCCGCTAGAGGCTCTCGCACCAGACCGATCAGGAACAACACTCCGGCGATCCCGCCGAGCACCATCTTCGTCTCACGCGAGAGCGTCATGCGCGGCTCGTCCTCGGTGCGCATGAACAGCGACGTGAGGGTGGGATTGATGATCAACGCCACGTACAGAGACGAGCTGAGCGTGATGATGAGCGTCTTGGGAAGGTACGCCATGAACTCGCCCGTGATGCCCGGCCACAGCAGCATGGGGGCGAAAGCCGCCAGCGTGGTAGCCGTCGCGGCGATCACGGGAGGTGCGACCTCGGCCGTCGCGAGCTTGGACGCGTCCTTCGCGGCAAAGCCCTCCTCGCGGAAGCGGAAGATGTTCTCGACGATCACCACCGCGTTGTCGACCAGCATCCCGAGCGCGAGGATCAGCGAAAACAGGACGACCATGTTCATCGTCATCCCGAACAGCTGGATGATGGCGAACGAGATCAGCATCGAGAGCGGAATCGCCACGCCGACGAAGGTGGCGTTGGTGACCCCTAGCGCGAACAGGAGTACGGCGACCACGAGGATGAGGCCCGAGATGATGTTGTTCTCAAGACTCCCCACCATCTCGCGCACGTACTCGGCCTCGTCGGAGGTGATCTCGACGACCGTGGTGGGCGGGAACACGGGCCGCATCTCCTCGATCACGGCCTTCACGGCGTCGGACGTCTCGATGATGTTCTCGCCCGTTCGCTTGCTCACGCCGAGGGTGACCACGGAATTACCGTTCAGGCGTGCGTAGCTCTCGCGGTCCTTGAAGCCGAAGTCCACCGTGGCCACGTCGCGCACGTAGACGGCGCGGCCGCCCCGTACCGCAACCACGATGTCCTCGATCGGGCGAGCTTCTTCGAACTCACCGGGCACGCGGACGAGGTATTTGATGTCGCCCACGTCGATCGTCCCGCCCGGAACCGTGATGTTCTCTTCCGCGATCGCCTCGATCACATCGTCGTACGAGACGTCGTAGAACTTGAGCCGGGCCAGATCGACGTTGACCTGCACCTCGCGCTCGAGGCCTCCGGAGAGCGTCACCTCCAACACGCTGGGGATCTGCTCGATCTCGTCCTGGAGATCTTCGGCGAGCTCCTTGAGCCGGACGAGGCTGTACTCGCCCGATACGTTCACCTGGAGGATCGGGAACTCGGACAGGTTGAACTCGACAACGGCCGGCTCCTCGGCGGCCTCGGGCAGCTCCGGCTTCGCGATGTCCACCTTCTCTCGGACCAGCTGGAGCGCCTCCGTCATGTCCATCCCGGCTTCGAACTCGACCGAGATACTGGAATAGCCTTCGACCGAGCTGGAGACGATCTCCTTCACATCGGCGATGCGGTTGAGCTCCTCCTCGATCGGCCGGGTGATGAGCGTCTCGATGTCCTCCGGCGCGACGCCCGAGTACACCGTGTTGACCGCGATGAGCGGGACGGTGATGTCCGGTGAGGCCTCCTTGGGGACCTGGAGATAGGAGATGAGACCCCAGATGATGACGATGAACGTCATCACCAGGACGCTGGTCGGGTGATCTACCGCGAACGAAGTAGGCCAGAACTCGCGGTACTGTTTCCCGCCGCGGTCCTTCACGCCGCCCCCGCCGCCGTGTCAGCTTGCCCGGCGGTCTCAGCGGTATCCATAGGCTGAGTGGATCGGATCACGCGCAACCGGTTTCCGGGGTCCACCATCTGGTGCCCGACCACGATCAGCTCGTCGCCGACTTCGAGGCCCTGTTCGATCACGACCTCGTCCTCGAACGAGGGTCCGAGGCGAACGACACGAGACTCAGCCACCAATTCGCCCTCGTTCTGTACCGCGACGAATACCTCGTAACCGAGCTCGGTGCGCAGCACCACGTCCTGCGGTACGACGATCACGTTCTCGAGCCGCTGGGTGGCCAATTCGTCGTTGGCCACCATCTGCGGCTTGACGACCCGGTCGGGTTTCGCGAGCACGATCTCGATCGGGAAGGTGCGGCTCGCCTCATCGACGGCCGCTCCCTCATAG
>CP070725.1:261829-266706 GCA_020350845.1 Candidatus Bipolaricaulota bacterium | reverse complement strand
GGGCGCACCGGCCGTGGGGAGCTGCGTACGGTCCGGTGCGTGAGCCTCGATGCGAAGGTTAGCGGAGATCTGAAGAACACCCGAGAGGCGAAGACCGCGCTCCTCGTAACGCAGGCGCAGGCGACCCTCGCCGGTCCCGTAGAGGAACTCCAGGATCGCCCCGAACAGGGATGATCCGTCGTCAAAAACCTCGCCGAGGACCCGGGCCAGCTCCCGCGTGCGGAGGTAGACGATCTCGTCGGCCGGACCGTCGTCCTCGAGCGCCCAAGCAGGTGTGACCCACGACTGCGCCGTGCGGGCGAACTCGACGCCGCGAGCAAGGCCTCCACGGCCGGTAGCGACGATCAAGCGGCCGTCGGCGACCTGAAAGACGGGCCCCCGGAAGGTGCCGAAGGGGCTCCAGAAGTCGAGCCCGTGCACGGCGCCGCGCTCCGCATCGGTGCGCCGCGGCTTGGGGATCGTCAAACCGAGAGACCGTCCCCAGATCTCCTCGCCCAGCCAGTCGCGCAGGTCCACGAGGGCTGCCTCGAGCCGCTCGGGGTCGCTCGCGTCGAGGATCGCCACGATCTCGAGGCCTCGGCCGTCCGCGCCCTCGAGGACGAGGGTGAGGCCGCGCTCGCCCAGCGCGCCCACGATGTCCGTCTCGACGCTCCGGCCCGTGCGCGCCTCGAATTCCTCGATCCAGAAGTCGAGGTTGCGAAGCGGACCGCTCGGGTCGCGGGCGGCGATGCTTCGCAGCCACGCCAGGCCGGCCTCGGGCTCCGTCCGGAACGAGCTGGCGAGAAGGACATCCGCGGCCAGGTCGCTGGGCAGCACCGCGGGTCCTCGGGCGGTCGCCAGCGCCCTCGTGACGGCCTCGGGAAGGACTCCGGCGTCGAAGCCCACCCACGCGTCGGTCACGAACTCGCCGCCGGTGATATCGCGACGGAAGCCCGCGATCTCGATGGCTTCGAGGTCCGAGCGCAGGAGCGCCGCGAGCGCTCTCACGGGGCTCGACCTCGCCATCTGGGCGCGCACGCGCAGGTACTCGCGCAGCGCGGCGGGGTGAAGCGCGGCCCGTGCGAGGCCGCCTTCGGGCAGGCGCTCGGCGAGGGCCGCGAAGTCGACGGCCTGGCGGAAAGAGGTCCCGTCACCAGCGGCGATTCGCTCGACCAGCCGGGCATGGCTCGCGGGCCCGATCCAGACCGCGCCCCGCGCCTGGACGGCGGTCAGCGCGTCTGTCCGGCCGAGCCGCGCCAACGCGCTCGCCGGGGACGGTGGATTCAAGACGGCCACGGGTACGATCTCGCGCCAGGCCTCGTCAGGCACCAGGGCGAGGACCGCGAACGGGCCGGCGATTTTCGGAACGTCGCGCGCGTCGAGTCCGATCTCGTCGAGCATGCGATCCTGCAGGCGGGCGAGCGGCGGAACCGCGCGCAACTCGTCCCAGCGCCCATCGAGGTCGCGGAGTTCCACAGCTACCAGAACGCGCTCGGGCAGCAGGGTGACGAGATCGCCGGACGCCTCTTCAAGGTTCGGCGCTGGCGGCTCGGGACTCGGCGCGTCGTCGCACGCGAGCCCCACGCCGAGCGTCACGAAGACCAGAGTGGTCATGATCGCTTTCATGGGTCACCTCCTCGTGCTTGCGCCGGACCTTTCCTTTCGCTCCCCGTTGCGGTGCGCCCTAGTTTTCCTGGCTCGACGGCGGCGCGTCGGCGTCATCATCCGCCCCGGGATTCCCCGCGCGGGCAGGGCCCTCGACGCCTCCACCGAAAGCGGTCAGCCCGCCCAGCGCGCCGAGCCCCATTGTCTCGACGGCGGTCGAGGGGACGATGATCATCGAGCCCTTCTGCCTCAGGCCCTCGAAGACCATGTTCATCGCCCGCAGATGCAGGGCGACCGGGTTGTCGCGGTAGTGCTCGGAGGCGCGACTGAACTTTTCGGCGATCTCCGTCTCGGCGGTTCCGAGGATGATGCGGCTCTGCCGCTCGCGCTCGGCCTGGGCCTGCCTCGACATCGCATCCTCGAGGCCCTTGGGGATGATGATGTCGCGGATCTCGACCGCCTGGGTCGTGACCCCCCAACTGCTAGTCTTCTCGTCAAGCAGCTTCTGAATCTCGTGGCCCAGCCGGTCGCGCTCGGAGAGCAGCACCGCGAGGTCGTTCTTCCCGATTCCGTTCCGCAGCGCCGTCTGCGCCGACATGATCACGGCGTCGTCAAAGTGCTCGACCTCGAGCACGGCCTTCTCCGCATCCCAGACCATCCAGAACGCGATCGCATCGACGTTCACCGGAACGGTGTCTGCCGTGAGCGTCGTCTCGGCGCTGAAGTCGGTGACTCGGACGCGCTGATCGACGTACTGCGCCACCTTGTCGATGATCGGAACGATCACGAACGGACCCGATTTCCTGATCCCGCGGAAGCGGCCGAAGCGCAGCAGCACCGCCCGCTCCCACTGGTAGGCGATCTGGACCGAGGGCGCGACGATCATCGCGACGATCGCGGTGATGAGCAGCACCTCGCTCTCGGGCCGCAACTGAAGAAAGATCGCCAGCGCATCGGCCGTCCCCAGAATGACGACCGCTTCCCACACCTGGGTGAACCTCAGAAGAAGCGCCAGGGCGAGCGCCGACCCCAGGGCGAGCTCGACGGCGATCACCGAAAACGGGTAGAGGCTCAGGTGCACGATCAGCCCGGCTACGAAGATCCCGACCAACAACAGCGCGTTGACCGGCGCGAACCGGAAGTCGGCCCGGAGCCCCGTCGCAAACCGCTCGAGAGATAGACCCGGCAGCGGGCTCCCCATTCCGGTTCTGCGTTTGAGCGATGTCATGATGACTCCTCCTTCCTGTGGCGCAGGCCCTCGAGCACATCGTCGAGCGAGAAGCCATAGCCCGAAGCGCGCGCCAGAAGCTCGGTGAGTATCTGGTCTAGCATCCGCTGTCGTTCGAGTTCGTCAACCGTGGGCTTCTGGTTGCCCACGAACGTCCCCGATCCCTGCTGGGTCTCGAGCACGCCCGCGATCTCGAGCTCACGATAGGCGCGGATGACGGTGTTTGGATTGATGGAAAGGTCGACGGCCAGCTGTCGGACCGTCGGGAGCCGGTCGCCCGGCACGAGGTCGCCCCGGGCGATAGCGAACTTCACTTGCTCGATGATCTGCCGGTAGAACGGCACCCCGCTCTTGGCGTCGATCCGGATTTCCAAGGTTAGCTCTCGTCCTGGGTGTTCATTGGTCCTGTGCTCTAGTACTCTATTGTTCTAGTGCTATAGTACAATAGACCACCAGAACTGTCAACCTTTTTCGTAACTCCATGTGAGGAAATAACTTAAGTGGGCAAGCTCAGTCTGAGACGGTCGGTGGTCGCCATCTGAGACCGGGAAAACGCGCAAAATCCCGGTCTGTGGTCACCAGCTCGCTTCCCGACTCGATGGCGATTGCAGCCACGTAGGCGTCGGGCACCAAGTTCCCCTTGGCCGCCCCGTCGCGGCACAGGCGCGAGAAGATCGCCCAGTGCCGCTCCCCTGGTGCCAGAGGTACGCAGTTCGGTTGAGCGCGAAGCGCCTCGACGAACTCAAGGGCCGACTCGAGCGGCGTAGGCGGAGAGAAGACGCGCGGGTGGGTGACGATCCGCAGGAACCCGCTTAGCACGAGAGCGGACAAAGCGAACGCGCCCTCCGAGTAGACCAGATCCTCCAACCAGGCGCGTAGCGGCTCGTGCCGGGGAGAGTCCTCGCGGAAGGCGTGAACCAGGATGTTCACGTCAACCAGGATCATCCCCACGCTCCATCAGGTCGAGCAGCGCCGCAGTATCATCCAGGTCGACTCCCGGTTGTAGGCCGCCTCCCCCACTCCCGTAGCTAGGCAGCGGGATCCGCTCTCGCTCGGGAACGCGCTTGCTGCGCGACAGTAGCTCGCGCAATGCCTGATGCACGACGGCCGTGAAGGTCACCCCCTCCTCGACCGCATACTGCTTGGCCTGACGCATCAGATCGTCATCAAGGCGGATGGTCGTCCTCATACGTCAAAGCATATAGATTATATGTCAATATGTCAACTTGGCCTTCACTCCCCCTCCAGCACGCGACGAGCGCCGATCCAGCGCGCGAACCACCAGCGGTCGTTCGCATCGCCCGAGCCGCTCAGCCTGCTGACCTTCACGCCGCCGGAGTTGGTGGAGTGGATGAAGCGGGCGTTCCCGACGTACAGCCCCACATGGGTCACGCGGCTGCCGCTCTCCGCGAACAGCAGGATGTCGCCGGGCTCGAGAGCCGAGGCGTTGGCCGGCAAAGGGCTGCCGGTGCGAGCCTGGTCGCGGCTGATCCGCGGCACGCTCACGCCATGCGTATCGTAGGCATACCAGACCAGGCCCGAACAGTCGAACCCTTCGTCGGTGCTCGTCCCGCCCCAACGATACGGTTCCCCCATCGCTGCCAGCGCCGTCTCGGCGACGCGCTCTCTGAGCATCGCGACGTCGCCGACAGGCTCGCTCGACCGGGGAGTCGAAGACGCCGGCTCATAGAACTCAGGCGAAGTGGATTCAATAGACCCCTCAGGGCCGGAGACACGCGGCGGGCCTCCCCAGCGAAAGGAAACGCGCGCCGCGAAAGCTACACCGCGGCGATCGCTCTCCGCCAACCTCCAGAAGCCACGCAGCCCCAGGTCCTCGACGAAGTAGTTGGCCTCAACGTCCAGCCCGAGCCAGGACCACGGGTTGTATTCGAGCCCGATACCGGCGTTCCAAACGGCCGCGACGTTCGCCGAGCCGCTTGACTGCACGGCCAGGGCCGCGCCGGCTACGGCGTAAGGCCATAGTCGGCGCGCTCCTCGAAACAGGCTGATCTCCGGTCCGAGGCCGTAGAGCGAGCGCTCCGACGAATCGGGATCGACGATGGCC
>CP070725.1:256351-261729 GCA_020350845.1 Candidatus Bipolaricaulota bacterium | reverse complement strand
GGACGGAAGCCGCAGGGGTCCTCCTGGGCCGTCGGACTCTCGGTGAGCTTCGTCACGGTGCCGGTCGCAAGGTCGAGGCTGTGGAGATCGTGCTGCTCGTTCCCGCCGATGTCCTTGGCGAAGACGATGCGTCCGCCGTCGGGCGACCAGACGAAGCCGGCCCGCAGCGCGCGGGGAACCTCTCCGTGACTCACCTGCTGCGGTTCCCCGTCGGGGAGGTCGACAACGTAGAGCTCGATTCGCCCGGTTCGATCCCAGTAGAAGGCGAGCCTCGTCCCGTCGTGCGACACCTCGGGAAGCCACGGGCTGGCAAGCCCCACGATCTCCGCGACACGCATTCGCCCTCGCGCCATGGAAGCCCTCCTTACCGGGCATTGTAGCCACCGCGCCACACCGCTTTCCCGCCGTCGCGCCTGGATCGGCCGGCAGCGCCGGCATAGACTGCGACTGCAAGAAACGCCCGGAGAGCACTTCATGACGGAGCAGAGCACAGCACAGGACGGCTTGTGGGAACAGCTCGTCGCAAGGGTCGGAGAGGATGACGCGCGGTTCCTCGTCTCGACGCTGGAACACCTCGATCCGCCCGGCCGGATCAGCGATCTCGCGAAGATCGAGGCGGAGCAGGAAGCGCGGGGCGCCGGGTTCCTGGGAATGCTCCCGTCCCAGACGGCCGCGCCGTTGCCCGTCCCCGAGGATCCCGATGCGGTTCTCGCGACGGCCCTAGCCCTGGCGGAGATCCGCGAGGGCCATCTCGAGGCGATTCGTTCCGCCTTCGGCGACAGCTATGCCCTCACGTTCACCGGACAGGAGCTTCCGGCTGCCGCTGAGGCACCCCTTCCGCAGGGATGGGCGCTCGAGCTCGACGTCTCGGGGATCCGCGCCGTACTCGACTACATCGCAGCGGGCCGCAGCGATCAGCAGGGCGCGATGGCCGTCGCGAGGATGGCCCCGTTCCAGGAGATGATGCGCCACCGCCGCGAGCTGGGATACGTCCCGGAGCCGTTGATCGACGACGACGGCTTCGCGTGGTGCCTCATGAAGGCAGGCTCCGATGATCCCGTCCACGCAATCTGGAGGTGGCTCAGTCCCCACAACCTGTTCGATCTCGCAGACCTCGCGCAGCATCACTCCCAGTTCGAGGATCTCGTGGCTCGACTCGAAGGACAGGGCGAGCTGCTGGGAACTGCCATTCTCTCACGGTTGGCACCGTTCGCCCCGAAGGGAGCTCCGTTCGTCGATCGGCTGACGTTCGCCGTCGGGTGGGCCATCCGCGGGTGGGCGACCGACGTCACCGGTGGCATCAACATCGAGCACATCAAGGACGACTTCGCGCAGTGCCTCGACACGCTCGTTCACGAGACGTTTCACCGCCTCCAGCTCCGGATCTGCCCCAAGGACCCGCTTGGGAAAACGTCGGGTTTCGAGTCGTTGACGGTAGGCTCCTACGGGAGCAGCCAAGATCAGGTCCTCTACCGAGCGCTCTGCTATGTGATGCTCGAGGGAAGCGCGACCTATGTCGGCGGAGGCGTCCGCTCGGAAGGCGACGAGGCAAGAGGGGCAGGCATCGATCTCCTCGAGCGGGTCCTCGACGTTGACGCAGACCGCGGGGATGAGACCTCAGACGCCCTTCTGAACGAGGGGCTGAAGTCCAACGGGCCGTTCTACGGCCTCGGTGCGCGGATGTCGCAGGCGATCGTCGACCGCGACGGTTCGCATGCACTGGGAGAAGCGCTTGCGGCGGGCGCTCCCGCGTTCTTCACGCGCGCCCTCGAGGCCGATCGCACACTCGCGGAACGGTTCCCGGGCCGACTCCTTTCGTCGATCCGAAGACTCGTCTCGTAGCACCCGGTGGCACACGCGCTGAGCCGCTTGCCTCAGAGGCCCCGGCCGTGGTTGGATGCCTGCGTGTCGTCCCGTGAGGCCGGCGTCGCCGACCTCGCGGCCATGCGGAGATCGTCTCCGAGGAGGTGCGGAATGGTGCGCTGCGTCACCCCCAAGCGAGGACTGCAGGTTCTCATCGCCGTCGGACTGACGACCATCGTCCTACTCCCCGGCATCCCGCAGACCTCTCCCGAAATCCCTCTGCCGCTGGCGATGCCGTGCTTCAATCGCGACGGCCCGGGCTGCTCGTGCTTCTCTGATGAAGGGGCCTGGGACCCCGTCGGAGCGAACATCCATGAGATCGCCCTGGACACCGTCGGCACGGAGGAAAGCTGCAACGGGAAGATCCCCGACATGATCGTCCGACCGTACGGCCTCAGTGTTCGATCGTCTTGCGGCAAGCCCTACTACCAGATGGTCCTCGGGTGCAGCTCCGCCGCCTGCGCCCAGTCCTACGCTTGGCACATCGAGACCTTCGGCCTCGCAAACAGCCGTGAGGCGTGGTGTTCGGAGACGATCTCCTACTGGCACCGAGAGGCCGGCATTCCCTACACAAGGGGATACAGGAACGACACTTGGCTGCTCGACTGGCAGCTTCCGAGCACGAAGGTGATCCGCAGCTTCTACCAGACAGAGGAGCAGCTTCGCTACTGGTACGAGAAGTCCGCGGGGCAAGTCGGCTCTCCTGGGAGGGGCCACTGGATCGACGGGACCGAGCTGGACTACGAAGACTTCCGGCCCGGGATCTCCGCTCCAGCTCCCGGCTCCTACGTGATGATCCGGGGATACGATGGTGGATGGCAGAACTGCTCGAGCACCTGCCACAGCATGATGATCGACGAGATGACCCTCTACAAGACGCGCGACGAGCGCATCTACCGGGTCGGGGTCACCCTGCTCCAAGGGAATTCGCGCAGCAGGATTCGAGGGGGAAACATCGATGATCTGTTGTCCGCCACCACCCAGGGCGATGCCTTCATCGGGACGAAGAAGATCGTCGGGTTCGGAATCGACCTGGATGCCAATGGCGACCCTGTCTTCGACGAGACGCGTCTTCATGTCGAATACGTGGATGTCGCAGCTCCTCGACCGGAGTGGCTTGCTCTCAGCACCCGTCCCGCAGACGATCCGCCGGATCTCTACTACGATCGTCTCACAGCCGAGCTTGTCGCCTACGGGCTGGTCGTCGGGACGAGGGGAATCGACGTCAGCGCAACCCATGCCGTCCGGGGTATCGACCGAATTCCGAACGGCGTCGACGCGCGGTGGACCTTCCCGCCGCGCATCGCTGAGAAGGTCGTGATCGTCGTCGACCTCCTCGCGGAGCACCCCCTGCCGATCGTAGGGCTATACCTCGACTGGTCAGACGCCGGCCTCCCCGACGAGCTCGAGGTCTACTGGGCCGACGCTGGTCAGCGTCCCACGCGCGCCGTTCTTCCCGATCTTCGTCCTTCGCGTGGATCCTCAGGCCCGGTATGGGATCCGTCGGCTCCCATTCCCGCGGTCTTCCGTCACGACGGAGCAACGGTGCGCTTCATCGCGATCGAGCTTCCTCGCGGGACCTCCGCGGGCCTCATCCTCGAAGACCTTCGCTTCGTGTACAACTGGGGCCCGGCCGAGGACGCGCCCGACAACCCCTAGGCATCTACGGCTCGGCGAAGGTCGACGCGTTCCCCGTTCGGATCCACTTCCCGTCCACCTTGCGGTAGGTGAGGATCCCCGAGTAGACGAACGCGCTCTCGGCTTCGTCGCCACTCTCGTCGACCCGTGTGAGACGGACCTTCAGCCGATTCGCCATCCATGCCAGCGTTCCGTCGTCAGAGATCTCGATCACCGGGGGAGCGAGATCGTCCCACTCGTGGAAGGTCGCTCCCGCGAAGTATCCCGTCATCGACTCCCTGAGCGCCTCGACCGGGACGACCTCCATCGTGCCGCCCCGCAGGATGAGCTGCTCGTCCGCCAGACCCTCGAGCGCCGCCTCGACGTCGGTCGCGAAGTGCGCCCGCCGGGCATCCTCGTGCAGCGCGAGAATCGCCTTCTTCTCCGCCTCCAGGTCCACGGTACGACCCGTCCTCTCCGTCATCAGACCTCCTTCGGGAAGTTCCGGGGACACAGACCTTAATTCCTCGTGGGCTTCCCTTCATCCAGCGCATGAGCCCGGGCCTTCGGCCCTCGCTTCCGAGGCCTAAGGACTCGACCTGTCTGGCGTTCGAGGCGTCTCACGAAAGCCTCCGGGCCCAGTGGCCTGCCCGCGCGTGTGCGCGTCCGGATCTCCTTCCTCGACTCCATAGGGTCGTCCTCCTCCAGAAGCCCCGTCCAGTCGTCGACCTCCAGGAGCGGCCCTCGTTCCTCGACCAGCGGATCGTGGTCGATGGCACCGATCAGCCACGCAGCGCTCGACCACGGGTACTCCCAAGCGTGACAGACGAGATGTGCCCGAACTGGATTCCTCAGGATGTACCTCGTGACCGCGATGAGGGCCTCGGGAGCCACGGGGCAGGAGTAGAAGCGCCCCTGAAACAGGTACCCCGAACACCCATGACGCTTGTTGATTCGCTTCGTGTACTGCTTGTGCGCTTCCCCAAGCCCTCGCGCAAGGCTACTCTCGTCCTCGGGGATCGCTAGGAGATGGATGTGGTTCGGCATCAGACACCACGCAAGGTAGGTGATGCCGTGCATCCGACTGAAGCGACGAAGAAGCTTGAGGTAGTCCGGACGATCTCGCCTGCCGAAGAAGACCTCCATCCGCCGTACCCCCCGCTGCGTCACATGATGCGGGCAACCCGGGATGACCACACGTGCGATTCGTGCCATAGTGTATCCTATCGTATGTCTTCCCCATGGCTTATCATACTGCACGGGACTCCTGCTGACGCCCACGAGGAATTAAGGTATGTGTCCCCGGAATCAGGGGAGGAGATGGATCTCGGTGACGTTCTTGACCCAGAAGCTGCCCGCCGAGAGAACACCGTACTCCTCGTTGCTGACGCCGCCGTCCTCGGGGAGGACGGCGATGCGCGGTCCGTCCCTCCACGCCGGGATCTCGACGCCATCGAACGCATAAGCGACGATCATCGGGTAGCCGGGATCTTCGAGGCGGCTCCGCGCGACCTCGATGCGGTAGCCGTCGGCAGCGACGAGAAGCACGGCCCCATACTCGACCTCCTCGCCGATGAGGTCTGCTAGGAGAACCCCGGTGTAGCGTCCCTCGTCTCGCCAGTTCCCGAACTGGTTCTCGTAGCTCCCCGGGCGCGAGAGCGCGCGGAGTCGCTTCATCTCGGCCAACGCGACGACCATCTCGAAGCCGTCGAGGGACACGATGCAGACCTCGGGCCCGGCCTCACGAGACGGGACGCGAAGGATCGCAAGGACGACCATCAGTGCGACGGCGAGAATCCACGCCGCGGCCATGCCCCACCGCACCTCCCGGACTAGGGCCATGATCCCCTCCGGGAGGCGATGACCAACGCCACCATGCCGAGGCTGAGAGCCGCAGC
>CP070725.1:247717-256251 GCA_020350845.1 Candidatus Bipolaricaulota bacterium | reverse complement strand
GACATTCGCTGCCCTTGGTACGGACTGCTACGAAGACCTTGTGATCAGGGGTGCCGGGGCCTCCACTGTCAACGGCGTTCTGAGTTTCGAGGGCATGATGTCTGTGGAGCCTTCCTATCGCAATCCTGACAGAGAGGGCGATTGGATCAAAGGTGATCTCTGTCCCTGGGTCTTTAAGGCCGGCGGCAAGTGGGTGATAGCACAATACGAGCCATTCTCGCCCTACCTCCATGGGGCGACGTTGTACTTCGTCTTCGCTGACACCCCCACTCCTCCGCGCGCAGGGTGGGAAGTGGGTACCTTCGGGCGCTCACCTGCGCCTACGATCTCCGGTGGCTACCCTTGCATCGAGCTGGTTCCGGCAGGCCTTGCTGGGTTCCTTGATCGGGGCTGGCCTGAGGGCGAGGAGCCGCCTGCGGGGGAAGACCCCTGGCGTCTCCTGCTCAACTACCTAGGTTCCCCTGATAGGGACTGGCCAGAGGGGGGAGATCGTTGGCGGCTTCTGCTCAACTATCTCATGGCCTACCTGGGCGAACTGGTCGTCTCTGCCACCTATGAGGTCGGCGAGCTGATCACCGGCTGCTGCAGGGTGGAAGCTGGCGGTCCGATCGAGCTTCCTTACGTCACGATGACGTTCTATAGGGCAACCATCGCTAAGGATTTCGACGTGCGTGAGCCATTGCTGGCCAAGCTCCTCCCCCACGATTCAAAGACTGCGAGCTACTGCTTCAGTATTGCCACAGCAGATCTTGATCCCGGCTTCTACGACATCCGTCTCGGCTTACCGTCATTTGACCATCAGTGGATTCGAGTGGAGGTGGTCGCGCCGTCTGAGTAAGGTTGCTCTGAGAACAGGACATGACGGTGGGGCAGCCAGTGAGGCGGCTCCATCTGTTCTCTCCTCCGTCTCCGAGCGCTTGCCGTGCTACGCAAGTTGACACTACGATGGCACATCCAAGCGGGAGAGTTCGTCGGTCCTTGACAGAGCGGGGTGGGAACGGCAAGCCCACGGAATCCCTGTTCCCAACAAAGAAAGAAAGCCGGCGAGAGGAGTCGAACCTCCGACCGATGGTTTACGAAACCATTGCTCTACCACTGAGCTACGCCGGCGCTACAATCGGCAGGCAGTATAGCTGTTGGGATCGGACGCATCAACAGGGAGCCTATGGACGGACTGGCGATGGCAATTGCTCTTGCCGAGATCTCGCCGCGCATCGTGGGGGGGCGGATCCAGGCCGTCAAGGAGCCTCTGCCCGGCGTCTTCGTCCTCAGCATCCGCAGCGCAGCCACTCACCGCCTGCTCCTCTCCCCCGCGTGGTCGGCGGTCCATCTGACCACCCATTCGTTCCCCGGAGGGGAGAGCTCCTCGCCGTTTGTCATGATGCTGCGGAAGGCTCTTCGCGGGGCACGAGTCGAGCGTGTCGAACAGCGCGGCCTCGACCGGTTCGTGCGCCTCCCTCTGTCCGGGATCGACGCCCACGAAGGCACCACAGAGCTGGTCGCGGAGCTGATCGGCCGTCTGGGCAACCTCATCCTCGTCCGCGACGATCGCGTGATCGCCTGCTGGCGGACGAACCCGAGGGTCCGCGTGCAAGAGCCGTACCGGCCGCTTCCCGTTCAGGAGAAGCGCGATCCCGGTGACGTCACAGCGAGCGCCCTGCGTGAGATCCTCGGGAGCCCCGATCCGACGGTGCAGCTCTGCCGGACGGTCGACGGGATCGGCCGATCGACGGCGGAGCGCCTCCTCGAGACCCACTCCGAGCCCGAGGAGCTGCACGCTGCCCTCGCGACGCTCGCCGAGGCCGCGCGGGACGACGAGCCCTGGTTCCGGGCCGGCGGCGCGATCGCCGCCGCGTTCATGCCCCAGGTCCGGGGCGCTTCCTTGCCCAGCTTCTCGGCCGCCCTCGACGTGGAGCACGTCGACAGTCATCGCACGCGAGAGGAGGAGGGCAAGCGGGCGGACGTCCGTCGCCGAATCCGCCACGCACTGCGCCGCCGACAGCGGACCGTGGAACGGATCGGCCGATGGATCGACGAGGCCGACCCCGTCGCCCTGCGACAGATTGCCGACGTCGTCCTGAGCCGTGCCACCGAGATCCCGCGCGGGGCGGAGCACGTGGAGCTCGAGGATCCGATCACCGGAGAGGTCATCGGGATCGACCTCGATCCGGCGGTTTCGGCTCCGGCGTACGCCCAGCGACTCTATCGTCGTGCCCGCAGAATCGAGCGCGGGGCGCCGCGGGCACAAGCAAGGTTGCGTCGCCTCTCCGAAGAGGCGACCGTGCTCCGCGAGGGACTCCGTACCCTCGATGCGGGTCGCGCTCTCGACGACGACGTGACCAGGATCATCGCTTCTCCCCCGGCGACGAGCCGTGATGCGCGCCGAGGAAGCGGGTACGTCGAACGGATCGACGGGTACACCGTGAGGATCGGGCGAAGCGCGGTCGAGAACGACGCCCTGCTGCGGCGTGCCAAGGCCAACGACCTCTGGCTCCACGTGCACGGAGCCTCGGGGGCGCATGTCATCGTTCACAGAAAGGGCCGTGACCCGATCCCGCAGTCCGTGGTCCGCGCCGCGGCGCGACTCGCCGTAGAGCACTCCAAGAAGCGCGACGAGGCCCGCGCCCAGGTCACGGTCGCCGAGGTTCGCCACGTGCGCAAGCCGAAGGGGGCCGCTGCGGGACTGGTCCGTGTGACCGATGCGGATACACTCACCGTGGCCCCCGTAGACAGGAGAGGAACGGATGATTCCTAGCGTCGTCTTCCGCTACTTGGTCATGTACCTCGCGCTCGTTCCCGCCGTCGTCCTTCACGAAGTGGCGCACGGGTGGGTCGCGTGGCGACTCGGCGATCCGACGGCCAAGGCCCGCGGGCGCCTCAGCCTCAACCCCCTGGTGCATATCGATCCCATCGGAACGATCCTCCTTCCCGCGTTGCTCCTGATCCTCCAGACGGGGGTCCTCTTCGGCTACGCGAGACCCGTGCCCATCAACGCGTCCTACTTCCGCAATCCGCTCAAGGGCATGCTCTACACGGCGGCGGCAGGGCCGGCGACGAACCTCCTGCTGGCGGCCTCGATGACAGTCCTTGTGCGCTTGGTCCTTCTCGCGGTCCCCGAGAGCGCAATCCTCGACTCCTCGGTGGGCGCGAACATCGTCCGCACCATCATGGCGCTGACCTACTACTTCGTCGTGTGGAACGTGGTGCTCACGGTCTTCAATCTGATCCCGATCCCCCCGCTCGATGGGTCGAGGATCCTCTCGTACTTCTTGAGTGCCGACGGAAGACGCCTGCTTGCGTCCATCGAGAGATACGGCTTCCTCATCCTCTTCGCCGTCCTGTTGATCGACTCCCGGCTGCCGACCGGGCCGCTGTCGTGGGTTCTCGGCAACGCCGTCGAGGGATGGAGATCGCTGTTGGGGGACAAGTGGACCCTCGCGTGGTTCCTCTTCGCCTCGTAGACGCTTGACCCAGAGCTCGAACAAGCTTGCCTCCCGGGGATCCTTCTTCTACAATCCGCCTCGCCAAAGCGCACATCCAGAAAGGATTTCCGTGACATCACCCGAGCCCAACTACGAGATCACGGCACGTCGAGACACCGAGGTCGACGTGCGCGTGACGGTTCCCCGAGAGGTCGTCCGTGCTGCGGTCGAGGCCGTCTACGCCCGCTACGCCCGCGGCGCTCGCGTCCCCGGCTTCCGCCGCGGCCGCATTCCTCGGGAGTACCTGGAGTCGCGGTTCGGCACGGAGCAGTTCGCCGCCGAGGCGCGCGCCGATCTGCACGAAGAGCTCTTCCGTAAGGCCGTTCGCGAGCTCGACCTGCGCCCCGTCGCCGCCCCGACGATCGCCCCCGGATCGTGGTCCGCGGAATCGGAGTACGCATTCGATGTGACCCTTTCTGTGTTGCCGCGGATCGAGGCCCCGCCGGTCGACGGGATCGAGATCCGTGTGGAGGAGCTGCCCTCGATCACCGAGCAGAACGTGCAGCAGGCGCTCGAGCAGGTGCGCTGGGAGTTCGGGAAGCTCATCGACAAGGCGCGGGACGCGCGCATCGCGGAGGGGGATGTGGTCCGCCTCCGGTGCGACGACAACGAAGGGCAGCTGCGCGTGGACGCCGCCGATCCCCTCGGCGCAGCGCTGATGGGGAAGGCGATCGGAGACCCGATTACGCTTCCCGAGGAAGGCCAAGCGGAGGAGGAATCGGGCAACGTCGAGATCCTCGCCATCGCCGAAGCGCAGCTTCCTTCCCTGGACGACGAGCTCGCCCGCGATGCCGGCCATCCGTCCCTCGACGCCCTGCGCGAGCACATCGAGTCCGCCCTGCGCGCCGCGCGCGACGGAAGGCTGCGCGAGCTGCGCCGCGCGAAGTTGCTCGAGACGCTCGTCGGGCGATCCGCGATCCCGCTGCCGGAGACGCTGACAGAGGAGCTCGTCGCGCAGGAGATCGACGAGATTCGCGAGCAGCTTGCCTCTCAGTCTTCCCCGCAGTCCCTCGAGGCGGCCCTCGCGTCGCAGGGCGAGAGCCTCGAGGCTCTCGCGGACCGATTGCGAGCGAGCGTGGAGACGCGGATCCGGCGCGACCTCCTCCTCGATGTGTTGATTCGGGACGGCGGTCATCTCCTGGACGATGCACGGCTCGAAGAGGAGGTCCGTGCAGAGGCCGAGGCCGCGGGGGAGAATCCTCTGCGCACCGTCGCACAGATCAAGGCGGAGGGCCGCTGGGAGGAGCTGCGGCGGGCGAGAGCGATCGCCGAGACGCTCGACGAGCTGCTGGAGAGGGTGACCGTGATCGAGGTCGTGAAGGAGGAGAAATGAAGGGCCAGATCCCGTTCGTGATTGATCGCCATGGGCACGCCGAGCGCAGCTACGACATCTATTCCCGACTCCTCGAGGACCGCATCATCTTCCTACGGCATCCGATCGACGACGAGGTAGCAAACGTCGTCATCGCCCAGATGCTGTTTCTCGCCGCGAAGGACCCCTCCAAGCCGATCAACTTGTACATCAACTCCCCCGGAGGCTCTGTCACCGCCGGGCTCGCGATCTACGACACCATGCGTTTCGTGTCGTGTGACGTCGCGACGATCTGCCTCGGTCAGGCGGCGAGCATGGGCGCCTTGCTCCTTGCCGCCGGCTCGCCGGGGAAGCGCTCGGCCCTCCCCAACGCACGCATCCTCATCCATCAGGTCTTCGGCGGGGCGCAGGGACAGGCGGCCGATGTCAAGATCCAGACGGAGGAGCTCCTCAGGCTTCGCGATCGCCTGGTGGGGATCTACGCGAAGCACACCGGCAAGACGGTCAAGCGCATCGCGAAGGACACCGACCGCGACTACTACATGTCCGCGGACGAGGCCCTGGAGTACGGTCTGATCGACCGCATCATTCCCCCTCGCGAGGAGGGCTAGAAGATCACGGTGAGCCTTGTGGCGCCGACGGCGGGGCAAACCTAGCCCGCCGCGAGGCCCCCGAGGAAGGGCACGGCGCGCCGCACGCGCTGCCACAGATCGCGCGAGCTGAGTCGATCCAGACGGACGAAGAGCGCGAGCCCGACGGCACCGAACGCGAGATTCGGAAGCCAAGCGGCAAGCGCTGCGGGGAGGATCCCGCGCTCCCCGAGTGTCCCGGTCCACAGGAACACACCCTGGTACGCGCCGATCAGAAGGAAGCTGAGAACGATCCCCGCCGCCCGGCTGCGCCACCCGAAGATGAGACTCATCGCCCCTCCGAGGAGCACGAAGACCAGCGTCGCCAAGGGAATCGCCACCTTGCGGTGGCACTCGAGGATGAGCGCATCGGCGGCGAGGCCGCGAGCGGTGAGCATCCCGATGCGCTGCCGCAGTTCGCCGATCCCCATCTCCGTGGGCTGTCGCGACTGGACGAAGAAGTCCGCCGGCGTCGCCGCGACGGGGATCGTCAGCGCCTCGAACGTCGCCGTGTGGACGAGCCGTCCCTCCCCGTCGACACCATAGACGCGCCCGTCCTGAAGCTCCCACGCGTCGCCGCTCCACGCCCCCCGCACGGCGGAGATGATCGTCACCGCCGCGTCTTGCAGGTGAAACAGCCGCCCGACGTGGTCGTAGACGAGGACATCAGAGAGCGAACCGTCTTCCTGGTTGTAGCGACGTGCGTAGAGGACCTCCCCCTCCGGCCCCTTGAAGAAGGTATCGGACTGCAGCCGAGGCGCGCCCTGTCGGTAGATGAGCGCAAGATACGACTGCTGGAAGGCCCCTTCGGAGGAGGGGACACCCCAGTTGTAGAGCGCGAAGTCGGCGGCAGCGACGACGACGGAGACGACCAGCAACGGTGCGAGAACCCGGCGCAGAGAGATCCCGGCGGCCTCGAGCGCGATGACCTCGCGATCGTGTGTCAGCCGTCCGAGCCCGAGGAACATCGCGAACAAGCCGCTCACGGGAAGCGCGAGAACGACGAGGCTCGGGAGCTTGAGGACCATCAGGCGGGCGAGCGCCACCGGAGAGATCCCACGGTCGACCACGAGCTCCGAGAGATTGATGATCAGACTGAGCATGATGAACAACACGAGGCCAAAGACCGACAGAAGGAACGGCCCCACCATCTCGCGAACGAGGTAGCGATCGCAGGTGCGGATCCTCATGGCGTGAGCATCATACAGAATCCTCGACAGCGCGCCCACGGCTTCGCATGCACGGGCAGGCAGCGAGATCCGCCACCCACAGGGCGTTGATCGCTCAGAAGCGATTCCGTATAGTGTCCACGAACATGGGAAACGGCGTTCTGATCGAGACATGGGGTTGCCAGATGAACCTCCATCACTCGGAGGGCATCGGGGGAATCCTGGAAGCGAACGGCTACCGGATCGTCGACCGCCTCGACGACGCGGACATCGTCGTGTTGAACACGTGCATGGTGCGGCAGAAGGCGGAGGAGAAAGCGCTCGGGCGTCTCGGGGCGATCGCCTCCGAGAAGGCGCGCAGGGATCTCCTCATCGGCGTCGGCGGATGCATGCCCCAAGTGCGCGGCGCCCCGCTGCTGGAACGCCTTCCCGCGGTGGACTTCCTGTTCGGCTCGACGGACTTCCGTGCCCTTCCTGAGCTCATCGCGTCGGCCGTGGCAGGACGGCGTCCGTGTCACCTTCCTCGGCCCGAGGGCCTCGCCTCGATGCCCTTCCGCCGCGCGCCCGGTGTGCGTGCGATGGTGACGATCACCGAGGGATGTTCCTCGTGGTGCTCGTACTGTGTCGTGCCCCGCGCTCGCGGGCCGCTGCGCAGCCGACCGCCCGAGGATGTCCTTCGCGAGGTCGAGGCCGCACTCGGCGAAGGCTTCGCGGAGATCCTGCTGCTCGGGCAGAACGTCGACTCCTACGGAACGGACCGCCGGGAGTTCGGATCGTTCGCTCAGCTTCTCCGTGAGGTGGCGTCCCGCGGACCGAGACGCGTGCGCTTCACGACATCTCACCCCCGTGACGTAACGAGCGAGCTGATCGAGGCGCTCGCCGATGTGGATGCGGTGTGCAACCACATTCACCTCGCCTGCCAGTCGGGGAGTGATCGCATTCTCGAGGCGATGAATCGCGGCTACACGCGAACGCAGTTCCTCGACGTGGTTCGCCGACTGCGCGCATCCGTCCCCGGAATCAACATCACCACAGACCTGATCGTCGGCTTCCCCGGGGAGACCGCGGACGACTTCGCGCGGACATTCTCTCTCGTGGAGGAGGCTCAGTTCGGCGCCGCGTATGTGGCGATGTACTCGCCGCGTCCGGGAACGCGCAGCGCCGCGATGAAGGATGATGTCCCGAGCGACGTCAAGGAGCGGAGGCTGCACGTCGTCCTCGAGAGGCAGCGGGAGATCGCCCGGGAGCAGAACGAGCGTCGCATCGGGGAGACTGTCGAGGTTCTCGTCGAGGGAGCGAGCCGACACGGCGGCTCCTTCGGCCGCACCGCGGACCACAGGACTGCCGTCGTGGATGCGCGCGTCGCGGCGGGAACGATGATCCCGGTGCGCATCGAACACGCGTCGGCATCCGCGCTGCACGGGGTGTGTACGGCGCCCGTTTCCGTGGAGGCGTGAAATGATCGTAACCGTCACTCTGAGTCCCGCGATCGACAAGGTCTACTGGGTCGACCGCCTGAAGATCGGCGAGGTGACGCAGGAGGAGTTCCTGACCCGTGCCACGCGGAGCAGCACCTCGGCGGGAGGCAAAGGGGTCAACGTCTCCGTGCTGCTCGCCCGCCTGGGCATCGACAACGTGGCGATGGGACTCGTCGGCGGGCACACGGGGCACGTCGTTGTCCGTGACCTGCGCGACGAGGGGGTCACGACGAACTTCGTGTGGGCACACGGCGAGACGCGCACCAACGTGACGATCCTCGAGAAGAATCGTGAGCACATCCCGATCAATGTGAACGAGTCCGGCTTCCGTGTCACGCGGGCGGAGATGGAGCGCTTCATGCGCCGCTTCCGGCGGATCGCGAACCGCGCGCAGTGGGTCGTTCTCGGGGGGAGCGTCCCTCCCGGAGTCGACGACGGCATCTATCACGAGATGACGACCCTCG
>CP070725.1:238968-247617 GCA_020350845.1 Candidatus Bipolaricaulota bacterium | reverse complement strand
GAGACGCGCACCTTCTTCCGCGGGCTGACGAACATCACGCTGCGCAACGAGCTGGTGCAAGAGCTCCATTCGCTCCTCGGACTGCCCACCGACGAGCTGCTGCGCGATCTCACGCGCGCGCGTTCCTCGTCGGGGAGCCGCAGCGAGCCGCGAGTCGAGGCACAGGGCGATTCGTGGGACGAAGAGACGGTGCTTCTCGCGCTCGCGCTCCGCGGTCTGGTCCCGTGGGCGACCCTCCGCAAGCGCATCCCCGAGGAGCGCTTCTCCGCGCGCCATCGTGCGATCGTCGTCCGGCTCGACGCCGGGGACGAAGGCGAGGGATCCTCCGAGGAGGCGTCCCCGGAAGACGCCCGCGCGATCAGCGCGCTGATGCTGCGCGAGCTCCCGTTCGACGCGGACGACGAGCAGCTCCTCGAGAAGGCGGTGCGCGACTCGCTCAACCGCCTCGTCGATCTCCCCGCGATCGAGGGCGAACTTCACGCCCTCGGGGAGCGGATCGAGGACGCGGAGAAGCGCGGGGATCGAGAGCAGGTCGACGATCTGCAGCGCGCGTATAGCGAACTGGTGGCAAAGCGGCGATCATTGGACCGTCGCACGTCGAAGGGAGAGGAAGATGCCGAAGCGCAGCAGCCGTCCTGAGCCGCCCGAGGTCGCCGAGGAGCTCGAGCGCAAGACGCCCCCAGACGACGACGGGAAGCCGGCCGCCGACGAAGAGGCGTCCGTCGCGGAGGATACGGCGACCGAGGACGAAGAGAGCGACATCGACGATCTCTCCGATCCCGAGGTCCTCCTCTCCGACGACGAGTCGCCGGATTCCGGCGAGGACGAGAGCTCCGCGACGACAACGGCCGAGAACCCGCGCCGCCGCCCTCGGCGGCCGGTGCTCCCCGACCGTCGTGACTCCCAGCGCAGGGAGGATCCCGTCAAGACCTACCTGCGTGAGATCGGCAAGGTCCCGCTGCTGACCAAGGAGCAGGAGGTCGAGCTCGCACGTGCGATGGAGGTCGGGAGCTACGCCGAGCTTCTCCTCACGAAGCGCCGCGGCGAAGAGGCGGCGAAGGCGCTCAAGTCCCTGTCCGCGTCGAGCAGCAAGCGAAGGGGACTCGAGGACTCGGTCGCCCGCGGTGCCGAAGCCGACGAGCTGCTGACGCACTTCTCCCTCGCCGAAGAGCACGGGATCAGCCTCCCGAAAGACATCTCCCTCGACGAGCTCGAGGAGCTCGTCGTCGACGGCCGCGCCGCCCGCGAGCGCCTGACCGTCTCCAACCTGCGCCTCGTCGTGTCGATCGCCAAGCGCTACATGAACCGCGGCCTGTCGTTCCTCGACCTCATCCAGGAGGGGAACATGGGCCTCATGAAAGCGGTCGAGAAGTTCGACTACACCCGCGGCTACAAGTTCTCGACCTACGCCACGTGGTGGATCCGTCAGGCGATCACGCGCGCGATCGCCGATCAGTCGCGCACGATCCGCGTCCCGGTGCACATGATCGAGACCGTTCGCGAGCTCAACCGGGTGAAGCGCGAGTACATCCAGTCTCACGGCGCGGCGCCCACCCTCGAGGATCTCTCCGACCTCACCGGGATGTCGATCGACAAGATCAAGAAGGTGGAGAACGTCTCGCAGTACACCGCGTCGTTGGAGCGGCCGATCGGGGACGACGACGAGGACACCCTCGGCGACTTCATCGAGGATCCGACGTCGCCGTCGCCGACCAAGGAGACGTTCCGCATGTTCCTCAAGGAGCAGCTCAACCGCGCGCTCGAGCAGCTCGACGACCGTGAGCGTGAGATCCTCAAGCTGCGCTACGGCCTCGACGACGACCACCCGCGGACGCTCAAGGACGTCTCGTTGAAGTTCAACATCACACGCGAACGCGTTCGTCAGATCGAGATCAAGGCGATCGAGAAGCTCAAGCACCCCTCGCGGCGAGCAGAACTGAAGCGCTTCCGCGAGCTCCTCCAAGGCGAGGACTAGCCCCCATGGGCGCCGACGCGGACCGCGCGCCCGCCGTCCTGGTCATCCTCGGCGCCACCGCCACCGGGAAGACAGCGATCGCGTTCGAGGTCGCAAAGCGGCTCGACGGGGAGATCCTTTCCGCGGACTCGCGAGCGTTCTTCGCGGGACTCGACATCGTCACCGACAAGCCGGCGACGACGCAGCGCGCCGCGATCCGCCACCATCTCGTCGACCGGGTCCCACTCGACGGCGACTACGACGCGATGGCCTTCCGCCGCGACGTGGAGGAGCTCGTCCCAGAGATCGCCGGCCGGGACCGCGTCCCGATCCTCGTCGGCGGCGGGACGGTGTACCTCGGCGCCGTCCTCCACGGCCTGTTCGAGGGTCCGGGGCGCTGCCCGCGGATCCGCGAGCGGCTGGAAGTGAAGTCGTCTCAGGAGCTCCACGACGCCTTGCGCGAGGTCGATGCGGCGTCGGCCGCCGCGATCCACGTCAACGACCGGTTGCGCCTCGTGCGCGCCCTCGAGGTCTACGAGGCGACGGGACGACCGATGAGCGCGTGGCAGCGCGATGCGAAGCCGCTCCCCTTCCCTTCGCTGCGCATCGGACTGCAACGCGAGCGCGAAGAGCACCGCGGCATGATTGCCGCCCGCGTGCAAGCGATGATCCACAACGGGCTCGTCGACGAGGCCGCCTGTCTGCGGGAGCTCGGGCTTCATCCGAAGATGCAGGCATACCGCACGATCGGCGTCCCCGAGGCGCTCGCCTGCCTCGACGGGAGGATCTCGTCGGAGGAGATGGAGGAGCGGATCGTTCGCCGGACGTGGACGCTCGCGCGGCGTCAGATCGCGTGGTTCCGCCGCGACGAGAGCGTATGCTGGATCGACGTCAGCGGGCGGGCGGCGAAGGATCTCGCAGAGACGATCGTGGAGACGTGGCAGAGATGGCGAGAACAGGGATGACGTCGGCAGACGACCGATATGTGGTCACCGCAGCGGAGCAGCGTCGTATCGATGAGCGTGCCTACGAGGGCGGCGTCGAGCGCGATGCGCTGATGGAGAGCGCCGGCGCCGCCGCGGCGCGGTGGGTCCTCGACCGACATCGCCCGGCCCGGGTGCTCCTCCTGACAGGGCCGGGAGGAAACGGCGGTGACGGGCTCGTCGCCGCACGTCACCTTCACGAGGCCGGCGTCCGCGTGACCTGCGTCGCGCTCTTCCCACCCGCTGCCGGCACCGCCACGGCGCGCATGGCGCAGCGCCTCGCGGAGGCCGGTGCACCTCCTCTGAGGACCGTTGGCGACCGCCTCAAATCCCTCGACGGCGAGCTCGGCGCGACGGATCTCGTCGTCGATGCCTTGTTCGGTTGCGGCGCCACCCGCCCCCTCGCGGGCGGCTACCGCGAGGCCGTGGAGCGGCTGAACGATGCCTCGGTCCCCGTCGTCAGCCTCGATCTCCCGAGCGGGCTCGACGCCGACCGCGGAGCGATCCTCGGGCCGTCGGTCGCGGCGGAAACCACCCTCGCGATGGCGTTCCTCAAGCCGGCCCACGTCCTCCATCCCGCGGCGGCGCGGTGCGGCGAGGTCACAATCCTCCCGGTGGACTATCCACCGGGCGCCGTGCGCGAGATCGAGCCGTGGGGGATCGTCCCGTCTCGCAGCACGATCCGGGGACTGCTCCCGGAACGGGCGGCGGATGGGCACAAGGGGACCTTCGGACGTCTCCTCGTGATCGCCGGGTCGCCGGGGATGGCCGGCGCCGCGATCCTCTGCTGCCGCGCGGCGCTTCGCGCCGGAGCGGGGCTCGTCTTCCTCGGGGTGCCGGAGTGGCTCGCACCGATCGTCGATGTCGCCCTCCCCGAGGTGCTGACGATTCCCCTGCCGCGGCGCGTCCCGCGGGCTGCGCGGCGGCGGACGCGCGCGCTCGACGAGGCGATCGGACGCTGCGACGTCCTTGCGATCGGCCCCGGGCTCAGGGAGGACGCGAGAACCGCAAGCGCGGCTGCGGTGATCCTCGACCGCTTCGCCGGAACGATCGTCGTCGACGCCGGCGCCCTTCCCGTGATCCGCGACGCATCACGTCTCGAACGACTCGCGGCCCGCGTCGTCCTCACTCCACACCCCGGGGAGATGGCTCGACTCACCGGGCGCTCCACCGACGGGATCGCCGCTGACCCGCGCGGGAGTGCCGTCGAGTTCGCGCGATCGCGACGCTGCGTCCTCCTCCTCAAGGGGGCACCGACGATCGTCGCCTCCCCCGAGGGGGAGGCGTACATCAATCCCACGGGGCACCACGGCCTCGCGACCGGCGGCAGCGGGGACGTCCTCACGGGACTCATCGCCGGCCTGCTCGCGGGCGGCGCGACTCCCCTCGATGCCGCCCTCGCCGGGGCGTACGTCCACGGCACCGCCGCGGAACGCTTCGCCCGTCACGGCGCACCACGCTCGACGATTCCCAGCGATCTCATCGAGCTGCTCCCCGGGGTCCTCCGCGAGGTCGAGGGATGAGGCTCATCGACAGCCACGCGCACCTCGATGACCGCGCGTTTGCGAGTGATCGCGCCGCCCTCATCGCGGCGCTGCACGCGGACGGCATCGTGGCGATCACTGTCGGCTCCTCGCTGCGCTCGAGCCAGGAGGCATCGCGGCTGGCGACGAAGCATCCTGCGGTGTGGGCGACGGTCGGCGCCCACCCCCACGGCGCGAGGCACGTCACCGAGGCGACGCTCGGCGCATTCGCGCAGCTTGCCGCCCGGCCGGAGGTCGTCGCCGTCGGCGAGATCGGACTCGACTACTACCGCGATCTCTCGCCGCGCGACGTCCAGCGCCGCGTCTTCCGCCGGCAGCTCGAGCTCGCACGCGACGTCGACCTTCCCGTGGTCCTCCACAACCGCGAGTCGAGCGACGATCTCCTCTCGATCCTCCGCGCCGCCGGGGATCACCACCGCGGCGTCGTCCATTCCTTCCTCGGCGACGCCGCCCTCGCGGAGGCGTTCCTCGAGCTCGGGCTCCATCTCGGGGTCGGGGGCCCGATCACCTTTCCACAACGTGGCGCCCTCCGCGCCGTCGTCGCCGAGCTTCCCCTCGAGCGCCTGCTGGTCGAGACCGACTGCCCGTATCTCACCCCCGTTCCTCACCGCGGGAAGCGCAACGAGCCGGCGTACGTGGAGCTCGTCGTCGAGGAGATCGCACGGGTCAAGGGCCTCCCGAGCGATGCCGTGGCGGCGGCGACCACGGAGAATGCCGTGCGCCTGTTCGCCCTCGACGAGTTGCCCTAGGGCAGGGCGACAGAAGATCCCGCCGCGATTCGCTATCATCCCCCCAGCCGATGACGCCCACGGGCAAAGGAGCCGATCGATCCGATGGCATTCGATGCGCTGATCACCCCACTCGAAGGCGGGCGCAACGCACGCCGCAACCCCGCCCGCGGCACCCTGATCGAGGACGCCGTCCGTCGCCGTGAGGCGATCGCCTCCGCGTACGGCGCCCTTGCCACCTGGACTCCCCCGGAGTCGACCGGACGCAGCCCCCAGGACACGGTCATCGTTCGGCACGACGGCGACGGCAGCATCGACTGGGACTCGCCGAACGCGATCCCGATCACCGAGGAGACCTTCGCCATGCTCGTCGAGGATGCGGTCTCGGTCCTCTCGGCCAAGGAGCAGCTGTACGTGCTCGACCGAGCGGTCGGTGCCGATCCGAGCTACGCCCTCCCACTGCGCCTGATCACGCCGCGCGCGCTCCACGCCCTGTTCGCGGACAACATGTTCCGCCCGCGGCCCGACGACGCTCGCGAGAGCCGCTTCGCCGACCGTCCGTTCATTCTGCTCGCCCTCCCCTACGACCGACTCGACGGCCGACGATACGCCGGGCGGTTGCGCGTCGATCCCGCCACCGGGGAGACGTCGACGATGGCCGTGGCGATGGACTTCGAGAACCGCGTCGGTGTGGTCTACGGCTCCGCGTACTGCGGATCGATCAAGAAGCTGATGTTCACGGTGATGAACCATCTCCTCCCCCCGGCGGGCATCCTTCCGCTGCACTGCTCGGCGAACGAAGGACCGCAGGGTGATGTCGCGCTTCTCCTCGGGCTCTCGGGCACGGGGAAGACGACGCTCTCTGCGGATCCGCGGAGGGCACTCCTCGGGGACGACGAGCACGGGTGGAGCGAGAACGGCATCGCCAACTTCGAGAACGGCTGCTACGCCAAGCTGATTGACCTCGATCCGAAGAATGAGCCGGAGATCCACCGTGCGATCATGCACTGCGACGAGGTGGCAAGTCACGGCGCAATCGTGGAGAACGCGATGGTCTACCCCGACGGGCGGTTCGACCTGTTCGACGACCGCTTCACCCCGAACTCGCGCGGATCGTATCCCCTCCGCTACCTGTCCAACGTCAAGCCGTCGTCGGTCGGCGGCCACCCGCGGACGATCCTCTTCCTCACCGCGGACGCCAACGGGGTGCTCCCGCCGGTGTCCCGTCTCGACCCGTCGCGGGCGATGCTGTGGTTCCTCATGGGCTACACGAGCAAGCTCGCGGGCACGGAGACCGGCATCGTCGAGCCGCGGACCACGTTCTCGCGCTTCTTCGGCGAGCCGTTCATGCCACGCAACCCCGGGGAGTACGCGCGGATGCTCGGGCAACGCCTCGCAGAGCACGGGACCGACGTCTACCTCATCAACACGGGCTGGACGGGCGGTCCGGTGGGGATCGGACGGAGGATGGACATCGATCTCACGCGGGCGATCGTCGATGCCGCGCTCTCCGGCCGGCTCGCCGCTGCGGACTACCGCGACGACGCGCGGTTCCACCTCGAGGTTCCGGAGGAGGTCCCGGGACTCGAGGTGACGGGGCTTCTCGACCCGCGGGGGACCTGGTCTGACGCCGCGGAGTACGACCGCCGCGCGGACGCCCTCGCGACACAGTTCGCCGACCATTTCGCCACCGCCTACGGCGACAAGGGGATCGAGGACGCCGTGTCGGCCGCCTGTCCCGGGCGTTGAGCCAGGGTGTGGCGACCGTCCCGGGGGTGAACCTCGTCGCTCGTCGCAGACACCCACGGAAGGAACCTGAGGCGAGCCTCTCGCGGCTTGATAATGTCACAGTGTTCTGTTATGTTGCTCGCCGGCCGCGAACGGCGTGCCGAGGAGGACGAACGTGAGCGATTCCGAGCTGATCTCGAAGAAAGACGTCCTGCAGGAGACCGGCATCTCCTACGGCCAGCTCTACCGCTGGAAGCGCAAAGGGCTAATCCCCGAGGGCTGGTTCACCCGCCGCTCGACGTTCACCGGGCAGGAGACGTTCTTCCCCCGTGAGAAGATCCTCGAGCGCATCGAGCAGATCCTCCATCTGAAGGAGGACCATCCGCTCGACGACCTGGCGGAGCTGATCCAGGGCCGGATCGAGGCGAGACTCGAGATCGCGCGGTCGCGTCTCCAGCGTCTCGGGTGGGTGGACGAAGGGCTGCTCGCCGCATGCGGCGCAGGGGATGCAGACGGTGAGGCGCTGAGCCTCGGGCAGGCGCTGTGCGTCGGCGTCCTCGGGAAGCTGCGCGATGTCGCCCGCGAAGAGGAGATGGACACGGCGCGAGCGACGCTCGAGGGGATCGCGACCGAGTCCCTCCTCGAGCAGGAAGCGGGGGACGCGGGGACGCTCTTCCTCGTACGCAAGCGGCGGGCCTCGGAAGGGATCTCCGCCGAGGTCGGTGCCGTCGTTCTCGGTTCAGCGGCCACGGTCTTCGATCCCGAGACGGAGATCGTCGCCACCGTGGATCTGAAGGCCGTCCTCGAGAAGATCCAGCTCGACCTCGCCTAGAAGGAGTAGCGATGACGGAGAAGAGGAGTTCCGCAAGCATCTCTGGATCCGGCAAGATCACCGGAGGCACCTACGATCGCGTATCGATCTCGGGAGCGGGGAAGGTCACCGGCGATCTCGTCACCGCTGAACTGAAGGTGTCCGGGGTCGCGAAGATCGAGGGGCGGACGGACGCTCATCGCATCGCCGCATCGGGCAGTGCGAGCTTCGCCGATTCGGTGACCGCCGAGGATGAGCTGCGCGTGAGCGGGAGCGCCAAGGTCACCGGGGACGCCCGTGCCAAGGAACTCAAGTGCTCGGGCTCGTTCAGTGTGACCGGTGCCGTGTCGTCCGACTACGTGAAGTCGAGCGGCAGCCTCCGGGTCGGCGGCGATCTCGAAGCGGAGATCTTCCGCGCTACCGGAGGATTCCGGATCGAGGGACTGCTCTCCGCCGATCACATCGAGATCCACCTCGGCGGCCGCTGTGAGGCGGGGGAGATCGGTGGAGAACGCATCGAGGTCCACCGCGGAGGCTACAAGGGGATGCTCCTCGAGGGCCTCGTCAAGGTCTTCACCGGCGGTGGGACCGCCGAGCTGCGGACGTCGCAGATCGAGGGCGACGACATCAGCCTCGAAGACACCCGAGCGGACGTCGTGCGCGGCCGACGCGTGAGCATCGGACCGGGCTGCGAGATCGAGCGGGTCGAGTACTCGGAATGCCTCGAGATCCATCCCGACGCCGAGGTCGGGGAGCAGACGAAGACCTAGCTCACGGCTCGCGTCGCGGCCGACGGCCGGCGATGTGGATCGCCCGTCCGAGGGCGTTCTCCGCGGCTTCCTTGAGCCCCTCGGGAAGCGTCGGATGGACCTGCACTGCATCGGCGAGCTGGTGGACGGTC
>CP070725.1:232840-238868 GCA_020350845.1 Candidatus Bipolaricaulota bacterium | reverse complement strand
GATCGCCCACGTCCCCGCGGGGGTGGCGCGTACTGCTTCTGCAAGCAGTTCCAAAGCGTCCGACCTTCCCGACTCCGCGAGCTGCGTCCGCAGGCCGAGCGCGCGCAGCCCCTCGTAGACGAAGTGGGTGTGGCCGTCGATGAACCCGGGGAGCAGCGCGCACCCCGCCAGGTCCCACGTGTGTGCCTCGCGGCACCACTCGGGACGCTCCTCGAATCGCCCGACCCACGTGATTACTCCTTCCCGCAGCACCACCGTCTCCGCGTGCGGGGACGTGGGAAGGATGCCGCCGGTAAGAACGAGGGCCGCGCTCGACTCCATGCCGGGATTGTACGTGGGCCATTCCCCGGCCCCCAGCAGGAGGCGTCAAACGCTCGGACGTCGCCGCGTCCCGCCGATGCGTCGATCCGGATCGAAGTACTCGCTTTTCATGTACTTTGCAGGTTTCTTTCGGTACCCCTCCATTGCTCCCCCTTTTTCCGGAGGCTATCCTGAGAGTGAGAATGGCTTCATCGAACCACACACTACGTCATGATTCAGGCGCGACTGTGAAGGGGGGTGCACCTATGGCCAAGAAGGAGATTCTCGACAAGCTCTCGATCTACATTCCCCAGAGGAAGATGGACGAGCGCCCCGTGGAGCGGCTGATCAAGCTCGGCGAGAAGCGCGACCGTTCGATCAACTACCTCGTCGTGGATGCCATCCTGCAGTATCTCAACCGCGAGGAGAAGAAGTAGTCCGAGCGCCTTGATGCGGACCTCGAGGATGCGCTTCCGGGGTCCGCTTCCTCTTGCGGGTGCCGGCGGCAGAGGGCTGTGGCCTCCTCCCGCGGCGCGGGGTATCGTTGGGTGATGGTCCGGATGAAGGAGGCACACACGGTGAGGATCCGCAGACTGGGTCTTCTTCTGGTAATCGTCGCACTGATCCCCGTTGCCGCGCGGGGGAATGCATCGTCGGTACTCGATGCTCAAGGAACGGGCGCAGGGAGTGTTGCCGTCCACTTCTACGGCAGCCTGCTGACGATCACGTTCGAGGCGGAGCTCCACGTAGTGGGCACGCTCCTGATCGAGGGCGAGCCGATCTCGTTCGAGGCGTCGGGCACGGCGCATGGCGACGGAGAGGGAGACTCGGGGACGCTCGAGGCGACCATCTGGTCGACGCTCGTCGCCGAAGGCGCTTTCGAGGACGGAGAACCGCTCTCCGTGCGCGGCGGGCTTTCGGTGGAGAGCAAGGACGTGGAGATCACCGCGGCGGCGGCGGGAGAAGGAACGGGGCACTTCTACCTGATCGTCACGACGCCGTCGGCCGAGATGCATCTCGTCGGCACGGTCTCCGGGGATGCCTCGGGAGGCTTCGTACCTGCTCCTCCGGACGACCCGTACGCCATGGTCTACGCCGGCGAGTACACCTTCCACTTCGAAGAGGCGACGGTCGTGCCCGCGGAGGGCAACGAGTCGGACGCCGATCCCTGGCCGCATCTCCCGTGGTCCGTCGAGGATTGGCCAGAGGAGATGGCGACCGAGTTGCTCCTTCTGCTGGAGGGAGAAGCGCAAGACGGCGAAGAGCCGGTGCCCGAGGGTGTCGACGAGGGGTTCGACTCGCTGTAGCCGATCATCGTGGGAAGGAGGGGTTCGTGATGACGAGGGTGCTCGTCCTGGGAGCAGGTATGATGGGCACAGCAGTTGCCTATGATCTCGCCGGTCGGCCGGAGATCGACGAGGTGCGTCTCGCCGACCGCGACGTTGCCCGTGCTGAGGCGGGTGCCGAACGCATTCGCTCCAAGAGGGTGATCCCCTATCAGCTCGATGCCACCGCCCCACGTGCGGTCCAGGAGGCGATGACGGATTGCGTCACCGCCGTCAGCGCCGCGCCGTACTTCCTGAATGCCGAGCTGGCTCGCTGCGCTGTTGCTTCGGGGACCCACTTCTGCGATCTCGGCGGCAACCGTGCAGTCGTGGAGTCGGAGTTCGCGTTGGATGCCGAGGCGCGCGATGCGCGGGTCACGATCGTCCCCGATTGCGGACTCGCGCCGGGGCTGACGAACATCCTCGCCGCCGGCGCCGTTGCCGCCCTCGACCATGTCGATGAGCTGCGCCTTCGGGTCGGGGGACTTCCGCAGACGCCGCATCCGCCACTCGACTACCAGATCGTCTTCTCTCCCCACGGCCTGATCAACGAGTACGCTGAGCCGTGCCTCGTGCTTCGGGAGGGTGCTCCGGTGGAGGTCCCGCCGCTCACCGAAGTCGAGCCGATCGCGTTCCCCCCCGACTACCCCGCGCTCGAGGCGTTCCACACGTCCGGCGGGAGCTCCACGCTGGCGCAGACGCTCGCCGGCAGGGTCACCGCGCTCGACTACAAGACGATCCGCTACCCGGGACACGCGCGAATCGCCAAGGCGCTCCTCGATCTCGGGTTCTTCGATGAGGCCCCACACACGCTAGAGGAGGGCGAGGTCGTCCCGCGAGCGTTGACGATGAGCCTCCTCATGGAGCATCTGGACTTCGCGGAGCCAGACGTCGTCCTCGTACGTGTGGAAGCACGAGGGAGCGCAGGCGGTCGGGCACGGGTCGCGCGCTACGAGCTGGTGGACCGCGCCGATCCCGGGACTGGCCTGACAGCGATGATGCGCTGCACCGGCTTCCCGGCTGCCGAAGTCGCCTATCGCCTCGCGACCGGGGACATTGACACCCCCGGAGCGCAGCCGCAGGAGCTCGTCGTTCCCCCCGACCCGTGCGTCAAATCCCTCCGCGCGCGCGGCCTGAAGATCGAGCACACCGTCACCGACGGCTGACCGCCGTGCCCTCCCCGACCGAAGCCACCTATAATCCCGCCGCCATGGACAGCGAGCACATCGTGGAGCGATTTCGCAGGACGAGCCTCCCCGCACTGGAGAGCGAATCAGCCGTCGCACCGGACTACGGGGGGGCATCGATCGTCGCCGTTCCACGGCTCCTTGAGGCCGCCTTCGGGGAGGCCTGCGATCTCCCCGAGGAGATCGCGCAGGCGTGGTCCGCCGTCGGGAGCGGTCCAGTCCGGCGTGTCGTCCTCCTGATCCTCGACGGGTTGGGCTTCTTGAGGCTCCGCGCCGCCATGGACGAAGTGCCGGATCTCTACCTTGCGAAGCTTGCCCGTCGTGGGAAGCTCGTTCCGCTGACCTCGGTCTTCCCGTCCACGACCGCAAGCGCGCTCGCGACGCTGTCCACCGGTGTCACGCCGTGCGAACACGGCCTCCTCGGCTACCGCCTCTACCTCCGCGAGACCGGTGCGGTAACGAACATGGTGCGCTTCTCGCTGCACGGGAACCCGCGCCCGGAGGCAGCGTTCGAGATGGGGCTGGACAGTGACCGCTTCCTCGAGGCAGAGACCGTCTATCAGCGCCTCGAGCCGCGGGGCGTGCGCTGCCATGTCGTCCTACCGCGGTACATCGCGGGGAGTGGGCTGTCGCGCCTGCTTTACCGTGGGGTCACGAAGATCCATGCGGCGTCGACGTTCTCGGACCTCCTCGTCAGCGCGAGGGAACTGTTCGCCGCGCCCGACAAGCAAATGATCACGCTCTACTGGGGTTCGCTCGATGCGGTCGCCCACGCCTACGGCCCCTCCGACGAGCGCCTGACCGCAGAGCTGCGTGCCCTTGACGCCTGTCTACGGCAGCAGCTGGCCGTACAGGACGGCGGAGAGACCCTGCTGCTGATCAGCTCCGATCACGGGATGACGGACATGACGCCGTCCGATTACGTTGACATGTCGTCGCTTCCGACGCTGCATCGAGCACTCCGCATCCCACCCGTCGGCGAGCCGAGGGCGACGTACCTCCATCTCCCCGAGGGGCGGCTCGCCGATGCGTAGGAGTCCCTCCACGGCCTCGACGGAAGCGGGATCGCTTCCCTCCGCTCCGACGTTGCCCTCGACGAGGGGCTATTCGGACCGACGGGCAACGATCGCTATCGCGAGCGAATCGGGGAGCTGACCCTCGTCTCGACCGGCAGTGGCGCGCTCTACCACGAGTACCCCGACGCGGTCCGCCTGCGAGGGATGCACGGGGGGCTGACGCCCGAGGAGATGCTCGTCCCGCTGCTCGTCGCCACGATCTAGCGTCGAAAGGAGAACCATGGCCCACGTCCACCATCGGGAGTCGGTCCCGGCCGTCGATCTGCACGACGGAGAGACGATCCATCACGTCGCCAAGCGTGTCCTCGTCGGGGCGGAGCAGGGCGCAGAGAACTTCGTCATGCGTCAGTTCACGCTCGGCGAGAACGGCGCGACGCCATACCACAGCCATCCGTGGGAGCATGAGGTGTTCGTGCTCAACGGCCGCGGGAAGATCGTCACGGAAGAGGGCGAACTCCCACTGACCCCGGGTGACGCGGCTTTTGTCGCCCCGGACGAAGTGCATCGCTTCATGACCGTCGGCTCGGAGCCCCTGGAGTTCCTGTGCATCGTCCCCACGGAAGGGGAGGGCTAGACGTCTCCGCGAACCCTGGTGTGCATGAGTGGCGGCGTCGACAGCACCGTTGCCGCGCTGTTGCTCCTGAGAGCAGGGCACGAGGTCGAGGGAGTCACCTTCTGGTTCTGGGACTTCCCCGGCGCTCCCGACATCGGCACGAGAAACCGGTGCTGTTCGATCGACGATGCCACCATCGCCGCCTCACAGCTTGGGATTCCCCACCGCGTACTCGATGCGGGGGACCGGTTCTATGCACTGGTCATCTCGGAGTACCTCGCCCGCTACCGCCGCGGCAAGACCCCGAACCCGTGTGGTCGCTGCAACCGCTCGTTGCGCTTCGGGCTCGCTCTCGAGATCGCTGCCCATGAGGGCTTCGACTACGTGGCTACTGGACACCACGTGCGAATCGCGGCAGGAGCGCACGGCCGCTGCGAGCTTCATCGTGGATGTGACGACGAGAAGGACCAGAGCTACTTCCTCTACGGGTTGCAGGGATCCGATCTGTCGCGCCTTCTCTTCCCCGTGGGCGAGATGACCAAGGATGCGGTGTTCGCGATCGCCCGTGCGGAAGGGCTTCACGCAGCGGATCTTCCTGAGAGTCAGGACCTCTGCTTCGCCTGCGAGGGGAGCACGGACTACCTCTTCGATCCCGAGGACCTTCGCACGGGTCCGATCCTCGATCGGGAAGGCAGGCGAGTCGGGACCCACGAGGGACTCCCACGCTACACGATCGGGCAGCGACGCGGTCTCGGGATTTCCTCTTCGCACCCCCTCTACGTAATCGCGCTCGACGCGGAGCGAAACGCGTTGATCGTGGGTCAGGAGGAGGATCTCCTCAGCGACGGGCTGACGGCGGACGATGCGAGCTTCCTCGACGGTACCGGGCCCGAGGAGGGGGCGTGGATCGAGGTCAAGATCCGGTATCGCAGTGCTCCCGAGCCGGCGGCGTACTCGCGGCTGGAGGAGCGATGCTACTTGCTGCACTTCGGGCATCCGTTGCGAGCGGTCACCCCCGGCCAGCTCGCCGTGCTCTATGACGGCGACCGCCTCCTCGGCGGGGGTACGATCGCTGAGGCGACGTCAGCGGATGGGTAGAGCACTCGTATAATCCCGCCGGAGGGGTGGGCGAGCGGACGAAACCACCGGTCTTGAAAACCGGCGAGCCACAAGGCTCCGCGGGTTCGAATCCCGCCCCCTCCGCCACATCTCGTCCCGCATCATTGGGACGCCGGGGATTGACGAGGTTCGCTCCGCTACGGTAGAATCGCCCCGCCGGAGGGGTAGTCAAGAGGTCCAAGACAACGGTTTGCTAAACCGTCGAGGGGTGCATAGCTCCTCCGCGGGTTCGAATCCCGCCCCCTCCGCCAGAACCGTGCGCCCGTAGCTCAGTGGATCAGAGCGTCGCACTCCGGATGCGAAGGTCGGAGGTTCGAATCCTCTCGGGCGTACCAGGCGTCGTCGAACTCCCTCGGTTTGTGTATGCACCATACCGCGGTTGCGCGGTGTGGCCAACCCGAACATCTGCGGACACCACCCGCCCCAGAAGATGCCATCAAACGTCGACACCTGCTGCCTCGAGAGGTG
>CP070725.1:229489-232740 GCA_020350845.1 Candidatus Bipolaricaulota bacterium | reverse complement strand
CGAGCAATCGGGCAGTACAAAGCCATACCAGCCGTCGCGGATGATGATGGAGCAGATGAGCGCGTCGCGGGTTCCGCTTTCGTTGAAGCGCCACTGGCATTCGAGCGAGGGATCGTTGATCGATGCCTCGCTGAACTGGGAGTCCCTGATCGTCACATCTCCGAGCTGGGAGCGGACTCCGGCCGACGTGGGCGAGGCGACGGGCAGGGCGACGAGAAGCAGGACGGCCGAAGACGCGATAGTCATCCGGAAACGTCGAGTCATGGTCGGGTCTTCCTCAGGGTCGGGTCTGCAAGCGTCGGGGCCACAGCGGGCCCACCTCGGGGCGTGTCTCTTCGCTTCGGGGAGGTTGCCGTTGCGGGGCGACGGATGACTTCAACACTATACACCACATACACGACTCCTCCAATATTGATCCCGCGGCGGGCCACTCGGTACAATTGAGTTGCAGCGAAACGAAGCTGCGGACTTGGACAGCTCCCCCCGAACCCATACCTCTGGAGGAGCCATGTCACGCCGCTGCGTTCGGTCCTCACTTAGTGGTCTTGGAGTCTTCCCCGCACCTGTGGCTCTCCTCGTCCTCTCGGGGATCTTCGCAGGCTTGACTTCTGAGTCTGCCGCAGCGGGCCCCCTCACTGTGCTCCTACGCGAAGGTCAGCAGTCCGAGGCGGACAGCCTCATCGCCTCTGTGATGGAAGTCCGTGCGAATCATTCGAGGGGCTGTGCCGTCGCGGCCGCGTGGCGGGCGAATGGCGGCAATGCACACGGCTTCTGGGGAAGCGTGCACGGTGAGCCGGGTCACTGGATCACACCCTCCGACGCGGTGAGGGAGACTCTCCAGCGGCACTTCGGTTTCGGCGATGACGGTCAGATCTGCTACGCGCATACGACGACTGACACGATGCAAACAATATGGCTCGACGGTGTCCAGGTGTACATGCCCGGGACCTTCTGCCCGAGCGTTCCCGGGGGGCGATGGAAGGAGGGCTCGCTGCCAGGGATCATTCCCGGAACGGGCGTGCCGGTCTACCGGGCGAGGCTCACAGGGGCTCTCGGACATCCTTGCGGCCCCCAACACTACGGGCTCTTTACCGGCTTCGACGCCACTCTGATCGTGCTGGGGCACCAGACAGTACCCGGCGTCCCGGATCCCCTCAGCTGTGCGTGGTGCGTCCTCCAGTGCGGGTTCTCCGAGCTCGGCAGCCATCACCTCGTCTACTCGTATCTATTCGACCTTGGGACCGTGATGATCATGGACGGCGCTGGCCTTGAGCTTGGCGGGACCCTGGTCATGCGCGGGAACATCATTCCTCCTTCCGTCGGCGGCGACGGCACTGATAAGTGGGGCCTCATCTTCGATTCCCCTCGTGTCAACGAAGCTGGGGACTTCCTCTTCGCTGCATACGTGGACCCGTATCCCGGGGGGGATCAGCTCTTCGTGTACAACGGGCTGATTCACTACCGGGAAGGTTCGTGGGTCGACGGCGAGATCGTCGCGGGCAAGATCCTCTGCGGAGGAGGCGCCCTCAACGCCGGCGGTGACTTCGCGCTGCTCTGGGCCTATCACGAAGAGCCCGATCCCCACCCGGCGGTCATCGTGAACGATCGCATCGTGGCGACGGCAGGCGACCCGGTCGACTTCGACGGAGACGGGGTGGTCGATGCCGGTGCGACGCTGGCCCCGTTCTTCTACTCGGGTCTTCAGACCTTCATGGATCGGGTTGCCTTGAGCGACCGGGACGGGGCAGGCAACGTGACAGTCTATTTCCTGGCGGAGGTGGATACCGCGGGCACTCCGACTGCGTACGATGACCTGGAATGCTTTCTCGCCTTGGAGGTCGAGGACCTCGCGACCGCGGCCGATGTGAGCACCGGCGGGCCCGCTGAGGTGCTCGCGCAGAACACGCCGAACCCCTCCACGGGCAGGACGGAGATCCGCTTTGCGCTTGAGCGGCACTCCCCGGTGCGACTGACCGTCTATGACGTCGCGGGTCGCCGAGTGGCCACACTTCTCGAGGAATCGGTGCCGGCCGGACCGCACGCGGTCCAGTGGAGCGGAAGGAACGATCGCGGCGAGACGGTCCCGGGAGGCGTATATTTCTACCGCCTGGAGGCCCCCGGCATTGTGGAGACGCGAAAGCTGATTCTCCTCGGAGCGGACTAGCATCTCACCTTGGACAGCCCGCGATCGGCCAGCGGCCGTTCTGAATCCATGCGAATCCCAACGGGAGACAACCCGTGAAGATCCACTACATCCTCCCGCATCCGGACGACGAGTCGTTCGGTCCCGCCCCAGTGATCGCCAAGCAGCGTCGTGAGGGCCACGAGGTTCATCTGCTCACGCTGACCAATGGCGGGGCGACGATGATGCGGCGGAAGTACGGCTACTCCGTGGCTCAAATGGGCGAGGTCCGGTTTCAGGAAATGCAGGATGTGGCGCGCGTTCTCGATCTGAACAGCCTGACCGTGCTCGATTTCCCCGACAGCGGGCTCAAGGAGGCGGATCCCCGGGAGCTGGAGAGTGCTATTCAGAGCGAGATCGAGCGCATCCAACCGCACGTCCTCGTGACCTATCCGGTTCACGGGGTTTCGGGCTTCCACGATCACCTCGTCAGCCACGCGGTTGTCAAACGCGTCTTCCTGGAGCTGCGTGACAAGATGCCGTCGCTGCAGCGCCTCGCCTTCCACACGTTGACCGAGGATGTCGCTGGCGCGAGCCCTCACTTCCGGCTCTCCCACTCCACGAGTGCGGAGATCGACTGCATCGTCGAGGTCGATTCCGCAGACGTCGAGCTGGGGCGCAAGGCGCTGGACTGCTACGTGACCTTCCAGGAGACGATCGAGAACTCGGGCATCAGGAATCTTCTGGGGATGCCGGTCCCGTTCGAGTTCTTCCAGGAGAGCTTCGACCCGCCGGTGGACGACCTCTTTGCAGATCTCGGAGCGTGAGGGTGTGCGCGTGCGAGTCGCAGGGCAGAGCACAGATCGCTAGCGCAGCAGAACGACCTTCTGCGTTCTGTGTTGGTCCCCGCTCTCGGCACGGATGAAGTAGGTTCCCGCGGCCACGGGCTGATCGTCATCCGCGAGGCCGTCCCAAGTGAACGCGTGCGGCCCCTTCGCTCTCGAGCCGGCAGTGAGCCTCCTCACGACCCGGCCGGCAGTGTCGAGAATGCGCACCTCGAGATGCGCGGTTCGATCCAACCGAACCGTGAAGCTCGTCGAGCCGCGGAAGGGATTGGGACGCGCCGTGT
>CP070725.1:225365-229389 GCA_020350845.1 Candidatus Bipolaricaulota bacterium | reverse complement strand
CACCCGTGGGAGCTCCGTTTCGAAGCTCCACGACCCGTCCTCGGGAAGAAGCCCTCCCGTCGTGTCCGTCAGGCCTCCGGCGACGGTCACCGTGTACGACGTCCCGCCGGCCATCGGGGTCGCCGGCGTGAAGACGTAGATCGAGCTGTTGATCCACTCCCCGTCTCCTGTCACCACCGGATCGAACGTGAGGGGATCCGGAAGATCGGCACTGCGCGGGTCGGAGGGAAGGACCAGCGGCACCACGGGGCGGTTGAAGATGACGGTGATCGTCGCGTCCGTGTCGATCCCCGTGCTCCCCTCCTCGGGAATTCGCTGCGAAACCTCGAGGAAACCGACCGTGGTCACTCGAAACCGGATCTCGTCGGCAAGTCCGTACCCGAAGACGTCCTTGGCGTCCGCCGTGACCGTGATCGTGTGCACGGCGTCTCTCGCCAAGGGAGCGAGGGGAAGGAAGCGCACGGTCCGCTCGTCCGGCCATTCGAAGGCGCCGGTGATACACGGGTCGGCAGTGAACGCGGCTTCGACCGACCGCGGATCCATCGCGCGGTCGAAGACGAGCTCCACGAAGCCGTCCACGGGAAGCGCTTCTCCCCGCTCGGGGCTGCGCGAAACGAGTTGTGGGGGCGTCAGTGCCGTCGGTTCATTCTCGACCCCGGCCGCCGTCGCTGCCAGAAGGGCAGTGAGGAATGTGAGAAGCCCGAGCCATCGGATGAGTGCTCTCGATCGTTCGCTGCGCATGTTCCCCCCCTCGGAGGTCGCTCGCTTGGATTCACAAACAGGGTAGGTCCACCGGTTTGCATCGGCAAACCGTGAGGACAAGCTATCAACACCCCGGAGTCGTCGCGGTTTCAGTGCGAAGGACTCGGCGATGAGCGGGGGCAGCGGTCAGCGCGCCTTGGGCAGTCGCCGGAGAAGCGTCCACGCGAGCGCGAGAACGAACGCGCTCGGAATGAGAAGCAAGAGCAGCGGGAGCACGACAGCGAGGACCACGAGCAAGATCCCGACGACGATCAGGGTGATACCGAGGGACAGCAGGAGCGTCATGGCGGGATGATCGGTACGTCGCCGCGAGCTGTCAAGCGTCGGGGCTCGCCGGGGGAAGCCGTAGTCGCTCGAGAAGCTCACTGTAGCGCGGATCGGAGCGCACGGTCTCCAGCCACGGATGCGTCCCCACGGTGAGAAGGAAGCGATCGTTCTGCTCGACAGCCCGCTGCAACCACGTGAACCCGCTGTCGAGATCCCCCAGATGGAACTGCAGGAGAGCGATCGCAGAGGCGGCGTCGGGGAGCTTCGGGCGCTCGACGAGCACGGAGAGGATCCGCTTCGCACGCTCCCGATCTCCGGAGCGTGCATGGGTGATCCCCAGCGCCGCATCGACGAGAACGTGCTGATGGCCCTGGATGAAGAGGGAATCGGCCCACGGCGGGAATCGCTCCCTGGCGGCGGAGAGCTCCGCCTCCGCCTCGTCGAACCTCGAGAGCCTCTCCAAGGAAAGACCGAGAAGGAAACGCAGTGGCGCCTGTCCGCCGACGGTGACCCCGAGGGGGTGCTCCTCGAGCGCCTGGCGCATCCGCGGGATGGCCTCTTCGTACTGCCGTGCATGGAAGAGGACGGAGGCATAGCTGACGAGCGCATCGAGCGACTCGCGCGACGATTCGACGACAACACGCAGCGTCTCCAGTGCCCCGTCCACATCGCCCTCGTAGAGCTGCTGCTGCGCAAGGAACTGCCGTGCGGCGGGGCGGGTCGTCGCCGCGAGGAAACGATCCACGGCGGAGCGTGCCGACGACCAGTTGTGCTGGAGTTGCTCGGCAAGAGCGCGCCACTTGTGCGCCTGGGCGTAGGCCGGGTCGAGGTCGAGTGCCGCTTCGAGGAGTTCGCTCGCCGCTGGGAATCGATTCTGCGAGATCATGACGCGCGCGACGGAGCAGTGGTAGATCGGAGACAACGGGTCGAGCTCGAGCGCCCGAGAGGCGTGGGATAACGCCTCTTCGAAGCGGAAGTCGGTGAGCAGGATCAGCGTGTACCAGTCGTGCGTCTGAGCGGCGCTCGGGCTCATCTGGAGGGCACGAAGGCAGTGCGCCTCGGCCTCGTTCGCGCGACCGGCGAAGCCCCACTCGAGCAGTGCCAGGGAGGCGTGGGCCTCGGCAAGATCGGGGGCGAGCTCGAGGGCGCGCGTGAGGCTCGCTCGTGCCCGCTGGTAGGCCTCCTCCGCCGACAGATCGAGCCCCGCGAGGTGCGCGTAGCAGTCCGCCAGTGCGCTGTGGGCAAGGGCATAGCCGGGGTCGATCTCGAGAGCCCCCCGGAAGCAATCGACCGCCTTGGTGAGGACCGCATACCGTCGTCGGTTGAAGAGGTGGCGTCCCTTCAGGTAGAGCATGTAGGCCTCGTGACTCGTCGGGGAGAGGCCCGCAAGCCGCTCCTCCTCCTCGGGGAGGATCTCCAGACTCAGGGTGCGTGCGACATCCGCGGCCACATCCCGCTGAGTCGTCAGGGGATCTCCGGCCGTGCGATCGTAGTCCTCGGCCCAGAGGTGCTCTTCGTTACGCCCGTCGATCATCTGCACCGTGATTCGCAGCCGATCCGAGGCGACACGGACGCTCCCCTCGAGGAGCGTCCCGACACCGAGTTCGCGCGCGATCTGGCCGATTGGCTTGCCGGTCCCCCGGAAGCGCATGACTGAGGTTCTCGCGACGACCCGCAGATCACCGATGTGGGAGAGGGCAGTGATGAGCTCCTCCGTCATTCCTTCGGCGAACGGCTCGTCATCCGGATCGGCGCTGTAGTTGGCGAACGGAAGCACAGCGATCCGTCGCGGATCGAGATCCTCGAGAACGATAGTCTTCTGGCTGCGGATGTGCTCGTACAGGGCCTCGGTCTCCGGAGACGGATCCACATCGAGCATCTCGCGGAGGACGCGCCGTCCCTCACGGTAGGTCTCGACAGCCGATGCCCGCCGTCCGGCGTCGGCCTGATACTGCATCAGCCTGCGGATGATGCCTTCTCGGTGAGGTGCGAGAGACAGCGCACGACGGCAGCAGTCGATCGCCTGGCGCAGCCGTCCGAGCTGCGCGTAGGCCTCGGCGAGAGAGCACTGCCCCTCCAGGTACCGATCGAGGAGGGCGGCGCGGCGCGACTCCGCCCACTCCATGTAGCGCGCCTCCGCAAGAAACTCCCCGCGGTAGAGCGCGAGCGCGCGCTCGAGGTGCGTCACGGCTTCACTCCACCGACGCTGATCAAGGAGGGTGCCCGCCTCGATCAGGCCACGCTCGAAGTCGGCGCAGTCCAGCCAGCAGTCGTTCGAGGTGCGGAACCGGTAGCCCTCTCCCGCGCGAACGATGAACCGGGAGTCGCTCCCTCGGGGAAGGCCGGGCTCGAGCGCCCGGCGCAACTCACTGATCCGTGCCTGCAGGTTGCGCACCGCGGCGCAGGGACTCGCATCGGGAAGCAGCGCGTCCACCAGTTGATCCTTGGTGAACGGCTGATCCGGCGCCGTGAGCAGCACCTTGAGCAGGCTCTTCGTCAGGCGCCGCTTCCACGAGTCTTCCGGGAGCGGCGCATGATCCCGCAGCACCTCGAACGCGCCGAACGTTCGGATGCGAAGAAACGGTGCCTGCTCGTCGACCATCGTCCACCTGCCCTTGAGTCAGGGGAATCCTAGCGCATCGTACAGCATCGACCTCGGGCAGGGAACACGGCCGTTCCCCAGCGAGCCGAAGCCAGGAAAAAGGGTAGGGAGCAGCGTGCTTTGCGCCACGCTGCTCCTCATCCCAGCTCTCGACTCGCGTCTTGCGCGATTCCACCTCCTACGGGTAGAAGAAGATCATCCCCCGAAGCATCGGGGTCCCGTCGTAGCTGCCGCACTTCGGCGAGTACTGCGCCGCTGGACAGTTCTCGAACTTCGCTTCCGCGATTTCCACGGTGGGCGCCACCTCCAACTTGGGGGCAGGGAAGTTCTCGCTCTCCGTCAGCTTCGCGACCTCGGTCGCTCCCTCACTCAGAGGAACCGTGCACGCCACCT
>CP070725.1:222416-225265 GCA_020350845.1 Candidatus Bipolaricaulota bacterium | reverse complement strand
TGGAGGCGCTGTCGGTGCTCACGGTAAGCGAGTCCCTCGTCGCGCAAACGGCCGCGAGCTCCGAGGAGCGCGAGAAGGGCTACACGCGGATGGCGAAGATCGCCCTCGCCGCTGCGCTCTGACGTCAGCTCAGGGCGAGGAGGATCGAGACCGTGGCGATGCTCCCGATCGTCGACAGTGCCAGCGTTCCCGCGACGAGGTCGGGACGGACGCCGAACTCTCTTGCGAACAACAGGCTGTTGACGGCGGTCGGCGTGCTCGCCTGCAGGAGGAGGACCCAGAACCATGTTCCCTCGAAGCGGAACGCGGTCAGCAGCCCGAGAGCGAGGAGCGGGGGCGCCGTCAGCTTGACGAGGGCAAGGAGAGCGGCGCGTCCCACGATCCCGCGAAGATCGATCTCCGCGAGCTCCATGCCCAGCAGGAGCAGGAGCAGCGGGACCCATGCCTGTCCCACCAGGACGAGAGGTCGCTCGATGAGGACGGGAAGCTGCACGGCGAAGCCCTTGAGGAGGAGGCCGATCGCGGCGGCGAGGATGTAGGGAATCGCCGGCCCGAGGCGTGCCCTCAGCCGCACGTCCTTCGGGCTCGCCGTCGACACGATCGGCAGCCCGATGAGGACCTGGACCGTGATGTGCGTCGCCACGAAGGCGACCCCGATCGGAAGCGCGGCGGCGCCGAAGCCGTAGAGCACGATCGGAAGGCCGTAGTTCCCGCAGTTGTTCGCCGCGAGGGCGAGCACGGAGGCCACTGTGGCGTCCCTTCGGAACTTCAAACCTCTTGCGACGGCGAGCGCCAGAAGCGCGAGCGCGACGTACATCGCTGCCGCGAAGGCGCCGAGTCTTCCGAGGTCGGCGAGCCGCGCCTCCGAGGTCGCGAGAGAGGTGATGATGAACGGCGGGCCGAGGACGTAGATCGCGAGCTTCTGGAGTGCCGGTCGACCGCCGAAGCCGAATCTCCGCAGCGCGAACCCGGTTCCGGCGACAAGGGCCACCGGGAAGAGCACCTCGAGGATCCGGAGGATCACGGAGTCCCCTCTGCCGCCCTGGGCTCTCGGCTCGTGTTCGGATCATCGCGCAACCAGCGGAAGGCATGCACGAGGAGCAGCGCCGTCACGATCCCTGCGGTCGTGTCCGCGATCGGGAACGACATCCAGACGCCCGGGAGATCGAAGAACCGAGGAAGGATGAGCACCAGGGGAAGCAGCAGCAGGACCTGACGCAGGAGGGCGAGGACGAGGGCGGGGACGATCCTTCCCAGCGCCTGGTACATCCCCGCGGCGACGACCTGATAGCCGATCAACGGGAAGGCGATCACGAGGACGCGCAGGGCGGGGACCCCCATCGCGATCAGCTCGGGATCCTCGCTGAACATGCGCATCAGCGGCTCGGGGATCGTCATCATCAGGGTGAACGCGAGCAGCGAGATCGCCGTCGTCGTCGCGTTGGCGAGATGGACGACGCGCCGTGCGCGGTCGAGAAGCCCGGCGCCGTAGTTGTAGCCCACGATCGGCTGGAGACCCTGCACGATGCCGAACATGGGGAGCAGGAGGAAGGTGAACAACCGGTTGAGCACCCCGAGCGTGGCGATCGCCACCGAGCCCCCCGTGCCCCGGAGGACGTTGTTGAGCACGATCATCATCAGGCTCCCGGCGACCATCCGCGCGAACGAGCCGGCGCCGACGGCGAAGCTCTCGAGCGCGATGCGCGCGTCGATGCGCAGGTTGCGCACGCGGACTCGCAGACCGCCTCGGCCTCTGAGGAAGTAGAAGAGAAGGTAGATCACCGTCGTCGTCTGGGAGATCACCGTCGCCAGCGCCGCTCCACGGATCCCGAGACGGAAGCCGAAGATGAACAGCGGATCGAGGACGATGTTCAGTCCCCCCGCGATGAGCATCGTCACCATCGCGATCTTCGCGTTCCCTTCCGCGCGGATGATCGCGTTCGTGGACATCGCGAACATGAAGAACACCGTTCCGATCAGGATGATCCGCAGGTACTCGCCGGCATAGGGCATCACGTCGGAAGGTGCCCCGAAGAGCCGCAGCAGCGGGCCGAGGAAGATGCTTCCCGCCACGGCGAGGGTGACGCTGATCGTGATTACTAGGGTGAACAACGTACCGAGGGCGCGCTCGGCACGCTCGACATCGCCTGCCCCGAGCGCGCGGGAGACGATCGATGCGCTGCCGATCCCCAACGTCTGCGCGATCGCCATCACGAGAAGCTGGACGGGGAACGAGATGACGATCCCCGCGATCGCGAGCGTTCCCACGCCGCGGCCGACGAAGATCGTGTCGGTGAGGTTGTACAGCGCCTGCACGAGCAGGCCAACCGCCGCCGGCGCGGACATCCGCACCAGCAGACGCCCGACTGGATCGGTGCCCAACTGCCGGCTCGCCTCGTGAGGCATGCTCCCCCCTTGAGCGCCCATGGTGCCCGATCCCGGAGGCGATCGCGAGAGGCCCTTCCCGCTCGTACGCGCGACGCGCTAGGATGAGAAGACACGGAGGTGAACGGATGGCCGACAAGATCGCTGTGATCCTCACGAGTCGCGATCCGGTGGCACTGGAGATGGGCTTCCTCTACGCGCGCAACGCGCGCAAGGAAGGCTGGATGCGTGACGTGCGCCTGTTCCTCTTCGGTTCGTCGGAGATTGCGGTGGCGACGGAGCCCGCGCTCCGCGAGATGGTCGAGACGAGCGTCGCGGAGGGACTCGTCCCCCGCGCGTGCAAGTTCTGTGCCGACAAGTACGGCGTGACGGAGCCGCTGGAGGGCCTGGGATGCGTCGTCGAATACGTCGGGCAGTCGCTCTCGGACGCCCTTCACGACGGCTGCCTGCCGATGACGTGGTGA
>CP070725.1:216226-222316 GCA_020350845.1 Candidatus Bipolaricaulota bacterium | reverse complement strand
GCGATCCTCGCCGCCAACCCGGAGCAGGACTATGAACTCGTGTGCCACGTCGATCCGGAACACGATCGTTCGCTGGTACGAGTCGTACACTTCGTCCGCGTCAAGCTCCACGATCTCCCCGGCTGCTACCGCGATTTCATCGCTTCGCGCCTCGCACCGGGGGGCGCGCTGATCCTCATCGACTGTGATTACTCCTGGCCGCAGTACGTGCTCGGTGAGCGTCGCTACCTCCAGGTCGGCGGACTGGGAGCGATCGCCGCCGACGACTACGGCTCGCGATGGCCGCTCGATCTGCCGCTTGAGCAGCGCCGGGAGTCAGAGTGGGGATGTCCCCCGCAGTTCGCCGCCGCTGCGGAACGGTTTGCAGTCGAAGTCGGGGCTGCGGCCCTTCCCCTCCACTACGACCATCCGGCGACGTACAGTCTCCTCGCCCGTGACGCCTTTGCGGCGTGCGCCGGGGCTCGCCGCCACCTGCTGATGATCGACAGCTTCAACCACTTCAACCCGCGGACGAATCTAGCGACAGGGATCCCCCCGCTCTGGCTGCCGTTCAATACGATCGACGGACTGGATCTCGTGCGCCGGGCGACCGAAGGCGAAGCGAGCGAGCGCTTCTTCCTCATTCCTCTTCCGTCGTTCACGCGAAGCCCGGACACAGCGTCGCTCGGCTCCTGGAGGGAGCTGCTGACGCCGCGCGGGGAGGTGGAGTTTCTCGGGGTGTCGCCGCGGCTCTACCCGGCGGACCCCCTTGCCCCGTACCGACTGGCAAGGGACCTCCAAGCGCTGCGCACACGCTACCTCCTCGAGGTTCCCGTGCGCATGGACGTCGCCGCCTTTCTCGCGTTCGCTCGCCACTGGCCTGCGAACTGCGCGGAAGCCGCGAACTCCGTCTCTCTTCTCCGTGAACTGCGCCTTGCAGCAGGCGGCGGGTTGCGGTAGAAGTCCCGATCATGAAGGCACGATTCGTGTTGCTACTTCTCGCCGGTGCCGCTGTTCTCGCGGCTGTCGCCGGCTGCCTCGGGACCTGCCCCCTCGCACAGTAGCGAGGCCATCGGGTGTGTCAGGAAGACGAGGTCCCACTGCCCCCAGAGTGACGACATCGTCGCGAGCGCGGACCCATGAGTCCGGATCCGGTGCTCATTGGGGCAAGGCTTGCTCGACCTGCACTCCGCAGCCGGAAAGAACCCCGAGCGAAGGTTCGACATCGTCTGCTGCCACCTCGAGGGCCCACAGAGCCCTGGGCGCACGCTCCTCCAGCGCGGCGCAGACCTCCGGTAGAGGGATCGTGCCCGCTCCGAGCGCGAGGTGCTCGTCCTCCTTCCCGCAGTTGTCGTGCAGGTGCACGTAGCCGATCCGTGCCCCCAGAGCCTCGATCCAGTCAAGGACGGAGCCGCGGGATCGGCAATGCGCGTGCCCTATGTCCAACGCGATGTCGAGGTTCGGGCGGTCGACCTCATCGACGACTGCGGCAATCATCTCCGGATCGATCTCGAGCAGATTCTCAAGATGGACGCGCATCTTCGCGGTGACTCTGTCGAGAAGTGCTCTCCAGAAGTCGCGCGAGCGCGGGATCCAACCCGAGGGCGGCGACGTGTGTGGGACGTACCCGTGATGGAGCACGATGTGCTCGGCATCGAGTCGGACGGCGACTTCGTGCGCACGCTCGAGCCGCAGTCGGGCGAGATCACGGACCATCGGGTCGAAGCTCCCCGGGCAAAGGTCCCCAAACGGACCGTGCACAGACAGCGGCGTAACACCCTCAATCGCTTCCGCGGTCGCATCGACGAGGTTGGAATCAGCCAGCGCTGCGGGATGGTAGAACGCCTGAACCTCAATCCCGAACCCCTCCGCGCGACATCGCGGAAGCACTGACTGTGGATCTGTGCTGTCGCAGAGAAGGAATGCCTCCAATGCGTCACCTCCACGCGATGCGTATGCGCCTTGCATCGTATCCCGGTCGACAGGGACCACCAAACCGCCTGTGTAGGGTGGGATCGCGCCTGGGAGGGGTTGCGAAGGTTTCGTTCAGCGGATACGCTGAACGGGCCATGTTTCAGCCGATCCACGAACCTGTCGACGCCCTCGTAACCTTCACGACGAGCGGGCGCTACCCGATCCTCGAGGCCTTCCGCTGGCGACGACAGCGCTATGACATCACCGGGATCGAGTCCGTTCGCCGCTGCACACCGTCCCCTTCTTCGCCTGCCGAGGAGCCGCGAAGCTACGGCCACTTCAGCTCGCGATGGACACGAGGCTCGGAGTTCGCTCGCAGGGTCGGCGGGGCGTCCCGGTCGAGCCTCTGCTACCGCGTGCGCGCGGGCACTGATCGGTTCGAACTGCAGCTCGATCCAAAGGATTCCCGCTGGATGTTGGAGGGTGTCCTCATCGAGAGCGACGAGGATCCGGTCTAGCAACGTACGGGAAAGAAAGGTGCGGAGCCTGCGCCAGGCTCCGCACTCAGTCACTACGTAGGAGGTACTACGTCACGAGCTCTCGTACTCGCATCGAAAGCATGCACAACCCCTGTGGAGTCTCCATGGCACGGATGTGTGCACGCTGTGAGTGCGATCCGGGGACACATACCTTATTTCCTCGTGGGCCGGCGGGGTGAAGTCCACGAGGAAATAAGGTATGTGTCCCCGACGTTGAAACCATATCGCATCGTGGGGGTAGATCGGCTGACGGGTGGATAGCTACCTCCTACCTCCCATCCGCCCGCAAGCCGACCTCCGCAGGGCGCCTCCGGGCGCCCTGTTGCTTTCGGCCCGTCTACACCGGAGGCGGAAGCATCACCGCACGCCGCGATGAGCGATCCGGACAGTTGCGCGAACCGAGAGACGAGCGAGCGGATTGACGTCGAACACACATCCCCCCTACGATGCATAGACTCAACGTGAAATGGAGGTGACGACGGAGAAGCCACCCGAATCCCGGTCGAAGGAAACCCATGGGGAAGGACGACAAGCAGGCGGCCGACCCATGGAGAAGGCGGGCGAAGAGCGCCGGAGGCTTGTCGAAGGAGGAGAACCATGCGTTCTGTAGTCTACAGAGGCGAGCGTTGGCCCGGCCCACGCAGCCTGCTGGCCTTGGGCATCGTTCTGGCCCTCTGCTTCGCATTGCCCTGCCTCGGGCAGGTGAGCGAGATCGAGGGCCTCGAGGTGATCATCGAGCCGACCCGGGACGGATACGCCAACGAGGAGCCTCTTCATATCGTCTGCATGTTCTGTAATCGAGGTGAGCGGCCGCTGACGTTCCTCAAGTGGCTGACACCGCTCGAGGGCTTCTACAGCGACATGTTCGTGGTCCGACACGAGGGCGACGTGATCGCGCCGTATCGTGGGATCCTGGTGAAGCGGGAGCTGCCCGAGCTTCCCGAGGCGGTGGAGGAATACATCGTTCTTCCGCCCGGGGAGTGTGTCGAGGTCCTCGTCGACCTCGGCCTCGCGTACGAGTTCATCGCCGAGGGGCGCTATACCGTGCAGATCCAGAGCTCCATCCTCGACTACGGGTTCGATGTCGGACCGGAGGAACTGGTCATGGAGCCCGATCCTCGGGCAGCGTACGTCGAGTCGAACCTGATTGAGATCTTCGTGGAAGGAGGCAGGGAGCCTCCGTCACCGAAGATCGGCTCTGTCACCGGCGCGTCGGCAAGCGAACAGGACACGATCCGCTGGGCGCTGTGGGCCGCCCAGGACATCGGCCTCAACGCACTGGGAATGCTCAACAGCACCCCGACCGGTGACCGCGCCAGCGCAACACGCTATACCACATGGCTTGGGGCGTACAACGCGTCGAGGTACAGCACGGTCATCGATCACTTCGAGGACATCGCGGACGGCCTCATCAACGAGGAGATCGCGTTTGTCTGCCACAGCACGTCGTGCAAGCCCGGCTGGTACGCGTTCGTGTCCCCTGGAGGGAAGCTGGAGGTCTTCCTGTGCAGTGTCTTCTGGGGCCGCCCGAAGCTGGGGACCGATTCCCAGGCAGGGACCATCCTTCATGAGATCTCGCACGAAGTGGCGGGAACGAAGGACCATCAATACGGGCAGAGCGGCTGTCAGAGCCTCGCATCGAGCAGCCCCGGGAAGGCGATCCATAACGCCGACTCTCTGGAGTACTTCGCAGAGAACACCCCCGCGCTCGCGATGTCGACGAGCGCCGGCTGGTGCTCCTGCTCGTGGGTGAACGTGGGCTACAACAAGAGCCACTTCACGAACCAGGGCGCGTGGTGCCCCGCGGGCACCTATCCGACGCAGCTCGACCTCGACAATGCGCCGGCGTCGTATGCCGCGGGCAACTCCCCGATCGTCGGACGCGTGCGCTGCTGCCGCCCTTGCGCATCGCAGGCAACGGCGTGGGGAACAAGCGCCTGGCAACCAGTCGGCTACAACAAGACGCACTTCACGAACCAGGGCAGCTGGTGCCCCAGCGGCTACTTCGTAAGGCAGCTCGACATGGACGGCTACGGAGCAGCCGGCCCTGGAAACGGGCCGATCGTCGGGCAGGCGGACTGCTGCAGGATGCAGGATGCCGCGCTCCAATCCTGGGGCGAGTCATACTGGTTCTCCGTCGGCATTTTCGAGAGCCACAACGCCCTCCGCGCATGGTGCCCGGCAGGGAGCTTCATCACCCAGCTCGACTACGACGGCGGCCCCGATCGAGAGGGGCCGTTTGTGGCTGCCTGCCGCTGCACGCGGCCGGACTAGGCGCTCTGCGCCTCCCGAAGCATAGGACGGGCTCCCCACGCTCGGTGCGTGGGGAGCCCTCGTCAGGTCTCAGACTCGGATGAGCGCGACTCCCGTCTCGTGTGCGGAGCGGCGACACTCGTCTCAGAGCGCGCTGTAGTGGCGTGGATCGAGGGCATCGCGCAGGCCGTCGCCGAGGAAGTTGACACAGAGCACGGTGAGGAAGATGAACAGCCCGGGGAAGAGCGCGATGTATACCCCGTTGGGGTAGTAGAGGAAGCCTTGGGCCCGCGCGAGCATGTTCCCCCACGACACGGCCGGTGACTGAATCCCGAATCCGAGGAAGGACAAGCCGGATTCGATGAGGATCGCCTCCCCGGTCATCAGCGTCCCCTGGACGATGATGATCGATGCCACGTTGGGCATGAGGTGCCGAAAGATGACGCGGACGCGACTCGCACCGATCCCGCGTGCCGCCTCGACGAAATCCCGCTCGCGGAGGCTGAGGATCTGACCGCGAACGAGGCGCGCGGTGCTCATCCACGAGAAGACGACGATCACCGCGATGATCAGCACGATGCTCTTCGCGTCGCCCAGTGCTGCACTGAGCGCAGCGCTGAGGGGCACGTCGGGATCCGCCAGGAGTCCCATGAGGATGAGCAGGAGCGCCAACTGCGGAATCGAGAGCATGATCTCGATCAAGCGACCGGCCACCGCGTCCACGAATCCTCCGACGTAGCCAGCGACTGCCCCGATGAAGGCGCCGAGGAGGGTAGACATCGCGGCGGCGATGAACCCCACGAGCAGCGAGACCCGTCCCCCATGGAGCACCCGCGCGAAGATGTCACGCCCGAGATCGTCGGTCCCGAACGGGTGCATCCCGCACCGAAAAAAGAGCACGCGTTCGCGTGCACATCTCCCTACGAGCTGCGGGTCCGAAGGGACCGAGAAGCTCGGCGAGGTGAACATGTTGCTGCGGTTCTGGCGCGAGAAGGTGTACGGGGTGATCCACGGCGAGAGGATCGCCCCGAGAACGAAGACCAGCAGCACCGCCCCGCCCGCCATCGCCAAGCGATGACGGCGGAAGCGACGCCACGCGCCGCGCCAGTAGGACTCGCCGACAGGGCGTGCCACGTCTCGCGGCGACACGTGCACGGCCGCGTCTGCGCCGCGCTTCCTCCTACGCATAGCGCACCCGCGGATCGGCAAGGGCGTACGCGAGATCGGCCAACAGGTTGAACGTCAGGACCAGCACCGAGATGAACATCAGCGAGACCATCGCGACATTGAAATCATTGCGTTGGATCGCATCGAGGATCGCCCGTCCCATCCCCGGCCAGTTGAAGACCGTCTCCGTGAGGATCGCACCGGAGAAGAGCAAGGGCACATTGAGCCCGACGAGCGT
>CP070725.1:211733-216126 GCA_020350845.1 Candidatus Bipolaricaulota bacterium | reverse complement strand
TCCATCGCCCACCAGCTGTAGGTGCTCTCTTCCCAATGGGCGCCCGTCGCGCTCAGGATGACGTCGTTCTCGAGGTCCGAGATGATCGTGTCGATCCGAGGATCCGCCGGATTCAGGAAGTTCAGGGTGAGGATCAGGAGCGCACGTCCGTAGTGCCCGAGATGGTCCCGCGCATCGTACAGCGCGCCGACATGTGCTGCCGGAACGTCGTCGTCGGCGATCGTCAGGACGTAGAGCAGCCACGCCTGCGCATTGCCCGCGAACGGTCCGTCGAGATCCTCGCGGTCGAGCAGGGCGTCGCGAAGGAAGGCGAGTCCGTCGTCGATCGCCTCCCGACGCACCTCGAAGTCGAGGGACGCCGCCACGTGCATCGCGAACACCACGTAGGCGGTGAGGAAGGTGCTCGACCGACCACCACGCCACCACCCCCACCCGCCGTCGTCCCGCTGGCGCGGGTAGAGCCTCTCGAGCGCGACGGACACGAGCGTCTCGAGCTTCTCCCGCAGCTCCGGCTGGTCCACGCCGAGGAGCAGCAGCGCGCGGTAGTTGAGGAGATTCGGGAGGAACCGGCTCACCAGCTGTTCGGTGCACTCGTACTCGAAGTGTTCGAGGTAGTCGAGCCCCTCACGAAGCGCCACGGCAAGGGAGGCGTCGAGACGTACCGTGAAGCTTCCCCGTCGATCGTCGATGCTCGCTGGAAGGACGAGCCGCTCGCTGCGGAAACCGGACTCCGACAGCTGCCCTGCCGTGCCGACGACCTCCGGAGTGGTGTAGCGATAGACGAGCAGGGTGCCGTCCGGCCCCGTGGTCAGTCGAGGACGGGCGGCGTCCGTGAGCGCCCCGGACACGGCGGCGACGGTGAGATCCACCGCGGGCACGTCCTGTGCGGTCGCCCACCACGTCACCCGCGCCTCTCCACCTGCGGCAACGGTGACACGCTTCGTCTGATCGCCGGCGAGCACGACGCCGTCTGCACTCAGGGTGACGTCAACATCTCGCGCCGACTCCGTGTTGTTGTTCACCAGGGCAGCGATCTGCACGCGGTCGTCGACCACGAAGAATCGGGGCGTGATTGGGCGAACGAGCAGCGGCTTGGTCACGAGGAGCTCCGTCGTGGCCTCGCCGACACGGGTCTCCGCGGTCACGCCGGCAGCGCGGACGACCCACGTCGTGAGGTTGTCGGGAAGGGTCACGGTGAACGTCGCCTGTCCCGACGCATCGGTGACGAGTCGCCCTGACCAGAACGCCGTATCTTCGAACTGCTCACGGACTTCGACCCCTTCGGGAACTCCCTCTGCGGCGGCCGTCTCCGCGCTCTCCCGCAGGGCGCCCGCCTCGGCGGAGGCGGGGACGGCGTTGACCGCATCGCCGAGGAGGTAGAGGTCCTCGTCCTCGGCCAGCGCCCCCATCATCTCCAACTGCTCGACGAGAAGGCGCTCGATCGACACGGCAAGCCCTCCGGCGGTGTCGACGCCGAGACCTCGGGGGCTGTAGTACGCCGTGTGAAGGGCATCCGCAGGTCGTGGGGAGAGGGTGAGGACGGCCTTGTCGACGATGTCGACCGCGAACGAGGCGCGGGCGGGATTCCCCGCGCTGTCCGTTGCGACGAGCGTGTAGGTGACGTCGTCGCCCGGTCCCGGATTCTCGGTCGACGGCGTGAGGTCGATCGTCAGCCTCCGCGTCGAAGTGTCGACGGCAAGGCTCGCGTAGCCGACCTTGTGCGACGCGATCGCTCGCCCGTCCTGCGCGAAGGCGGCGTCACTTCCTTGGACGAGGACGGCGCTGACATAGATGTTCGGCACGTGGTCGACGTCGATCTCGAGTTCGTAGACCGTGGAGGTGGAATCGAGGCGCACCACTTCGTGGCGGAGGATCGTTCCCCGTTCGACCGTGATCAGCGCCCAGTGTCGTCCCTCGTAGGGACTGGGGATGAGGATCCTCGCGGTGTCGCCGAGGGCGTAGCTCGGCTTGTCTGCGATGAGTGTGATCCGATCGTGGTTCTCACGACGCCAGGAGACCCGTTCCGGGCCACTGACCCAGACGAAGACGCTCGAGCGAACGGAACGGCCGTGGGGGTCGACCGCGCCGACCGCGATGCGATAGCTCCCCCCCTCTTCCGGCGTGAAGGCCACCGTCGCCTCTCCGAGCTCGTCGCTCGTCGTCGAGCCGGAGGCGACCTCCGTATCGACGGTCGTCCACTCCCAGCGCCCGCTGCCGTCTTCCCGCTCGACGAACACGTTCTCCCACAGGCGTCGCTGGACGGTGTAGGTGAGCTCGACGTGAGGTTGGCGGAGGCCGCGCCAGTCGACGACCACGACATCTGCGCTCATCTCGCGGCCCGCCGTCCCGATCGTCACATTGGGAGCGATGCCGACGTAGAACGCGCCGCGGTGGACGATCATTTCCGTGCGACCGGAGAGCACCTGGCCGTCGGCGCCGTACGCCGTCGCTTCCACGGTGAGTCGCTGGCTCCCACGAAGCTCTCCCTCGTCGTCACGGACGGCCTCCTCGGTCAGCGTCTCCGGCAGCGGAATCGAGAGCTGTCCGTCGGCGCCTGTCGTGCCCGTGCCGCTGGCAAGGCTCTCCCGACGGCTGGGCGGCCCCCACCACCAGCAGCTCCAGCAGATCCACGGGTCGTCGACGTCGGAGAAGCTGTATTGCTCGAAGCCCGCGGGAGCGAACCAGAACGGCTCGGTGAACACGGTCCACGTGACGTCCGCGTTGGCGACGGCGCCTCCGAAGAAGTACGCCACGTCGACGGTCGCCTGCGCCGCGTCTCCCGCGGAGATCTCGTCGGCCGACGGCGAAACGGTGACGCTGAACTCCGGCGGCCGATAGGCGGCCACGGTGAACCTGTGCCGCGCTCCCGCGCCGGGGAGGTCCGCCGCAAGCACGTAGTCCCCCAGGGCGGCGCCTGCCGCAAGATCGAAGCTCCCCGTGAAGCTTCCGAGCTCGTCGACGTCGAGGACTCCCTCGTAGACGAGATCCCACTGCGCGTCACGCACCGAGACGGCGACCTCGGACAGGGACCGCAGGCTGTAGCTGGCGTCGAACTCGTTGCGGACCACGCCGCGGAAGTGCACGGTCTGGCCAGGACGGTAGATGGGACGGTCCGTGTCGAGGTGGGAGCGCACGTCCACCAGCGACGAGCTTCCGTAGCCGAAGTCCCAGGGGCCGATCCCCGGACTCCACTCGCTGCTGGCGAGAGCGAACGGATCCCGGGCGACGACGAACATCCCCCTCCACCCGTACGCGTCCGTCCCGGGGAGGACGGCGAGCCCGTCGGCGTTGGTCACGCTCTCTGCGACGAGCTCGCCGTCCCCGTCGTACGCCGCGAGAACGACGTTCATCGCCGGTTCCCCCGTTTGCAGGTCGGTGACCCACGCGAGCGTCCGTCGCTCGTCGGCCTTGAGCGTGATGTTCAGTGGGCTGACGACGACCAGGTGCCGCGGTCGGTACCACCCGTATTCCACCTCGCGCGAGTCGAGGTCCACGAGGTAGAGCCCGGGGTCGAGCGGCCCGCCTCCTTCGAGGAGGCTGATCGGCGTGTAGACGGTCTCGTCGAGCGGGGCCTCGACGGACAGCTCCCACGACCGGATCCGCAACGATCGAGTGGACTTGTAGTCGTACCAATCGTCGAGCAGCTCGAAGGCCTCTTCGAGGGGAAGGCGATAGAGGTCGAGCTCGAGCCGCGAAACGTTGCGGTGCGCGGCGACCAGAAGAGCAGGGGTGTAGCTGCTGAACGTGCCGATGTGCCCCGGGAGCTGGAGCCAAGCGGCCGGGGATAGGGCCGCCGTGCGGAACTCCACGGTGATGGATTGCCCCGTCGTGTTGCCGTAGCGATCCGCGATGTCGGGACCGATGTGAACGGTGTAGTCGTGGCTCGGCAGGGCCCCGAAGTCGAAGGTGTAGCGGTTGCTCCACCCGCTGTACCAGCCGTCGACGTCGTCGGGAAGCGCGGGCTCCATGGTGATGTTGGCGAGCACCGTGTCGGGGTCGATGGCGGTGTTGAACTCGATCGAGAAGCTGGTGTGGGAGGGCGCGTTGCGATCGCCGTCCCGAGGGAAGGTGTCGAGAATGCGCGGAAGCGGAACGGTGGAGAAGCGAATCGTCGTCGACTCCGCAGTCCCGCGACCCCCGCCGACGCTGAGCACGCCTTCGTCCAGCGTGGCGACGAAGCGATCGTCGAACGCAAGCCACTCCGCGGGCCGGAAGCTGACGATCGCCCCATCGACGACGATCTCGCCATCGACGTACTGCGGCAGCAGCTCGCCGAGGAGCGTCACCCTGCGTACCGTCAGACGCTCACCGACCGTGTCGGGATCGACCGCCATGTTGAATCGGAACTCGATCGACGCGTCGACCGGAACGTGCGTGCGGTCGTTCCTGGGGG
>CP070725.1:208425-211633 GCA_020350845.1 Candidatus Bipolaricaulota bacterium | reverse complement strand
GGTGCGCCGGATCCAACGTGGCACCTGAGGCCGCCGTGCCGCAAGCCGCGCCAACAGCGCGAGGCCGTATCCGGCAGCGGCTGCGGCGGCGGCGCCGAGGAGCCACCCGCGGGTCGCCAACGGGAACGGCAAGGCGGCGAGAAGCACCGCCGCACCCGCGGCCACCGCGGCGATGCGGCGCGTGAGCCCCCCGTGGAGGCAAGCGCTGAACCCCATGAGGAAGCCGATGAGGTAGAGCGTCGCCCAGACGCGCCACAGCTGGTCGAACGGGTAGGTGCCGACGAGCAACAGTTTGAGGTTCGCGGGAATGACCTCCCATCGTGCCGACGTGATCGCCCAACGCAAGAGGCCGTAGACCACCGCCACGATTAGGGTCGCGGCGAGGATGGTGAGGACGCCGTTGAACCAGCTGCTGAAGAGATTCTTGCGCAGCCAGCGGTAGATCGGGATGCGCTCGCTCGGCGGGGGCAGCTGGCCGTTCGTCGTCATCGCTCCACCAGCCGGATCCGCCGGTTGTACCAGTTCATCATTAACGAGGTGAGAAGGCTCATCGTCAGGTAGCTGCCCATGATGAGGAGGATCATCTCCACCGCCCGACCGGTCTGGTTGAAGATCGTGGTGCCGACGTTGACCAGGTCGTAGTAGCCGATGAGGATCGCGAGGCTGGAGTTCTTCGTTAGGTTGAGGTACTGACTCGTGAGCGGCGGGATGATCACGCGGAGCGCTTGGGGCAGGACAACCAGGCGCAGGACGAGACTCCTTCTCAAGCCGAGCGCCTTGGCGGCTTCGTTCTGTGGCTTCCCGACGGCGACGATCCCCGCGCGAACGATCTCCGCGATGAACGCGCCGGTGTAGGTCGCCAGCCCGATGACCAATGCCGAAAACGACGTCGACAGCCACATCCCGCCCTCGAAGTTGAATCGCTTGAGGACGGGGACGTCGAGCACAAGGGGATTTCCCGGCGCGAGGAACCAGCCGGCAACGGCGGTGGCGAGCAGCGCGAGGAGCGCCCACCCGAGGGGGAAGCCCGGTCGGTCGGCTCGTCGCAGCTGCATCCTTCGGAGGAGGTAGATCGCGACGGCGAGCCCCCCGCCTCCAAGGAGGAACCACGACCACGTGCCAAACGCCGCGGTCATCTGCGGCCATGGCAGGTAGAGGCCGCGTCGGCTGAGGTAGATCGGGCCTGGGAGACGGATTGCGTCCTGGACGAGAGGCAGGGCAGTGAGCATCACTGCGAAGTACCAGAAGAAGAGCTGCACCAGCAGGGGGATATTGCGCACGGTTTCCACATAGAGCGAAGCCAGCTTACGCACCAACCAGTTGCCCGACAGCCGGGCGATTCCGACGAAGGTTCCGATGATCGTCGCGAGGATGATCCCGATCACGGCGACGCGGACTGTGTTCACCACGCCCACGAGGAATGCATATCCGTTGGCGTCCGTCGGCTCGTAGGGGATCCCCTCGGAGATCGGGAATCCCGCGGTGTCCTTGAGGAACCGAAATCCGATGCTCAGCCCGGACTCCTCGAGATTCGTCGTGAGGTTGTTCATCAGCCACCAGACTCCGGCGGCGATCGCTGCGAGGAAGAGGATCTGGCTCGCGACTCGCAGGACGCGGATGTCGCGCCACAGCGGAATCGAAGGCGATCTCCTACGTTCACCCTTCGGTCTCAACCTCACGAGCGGGCTCCCATGCCGAAAGAAGTGAGTACAGCCTACGGGACGCAGGCTGTACTCGTCGAGTTCCTAACTGCGCTGCGGCCTCCCTAGCGCCACGCGGGGCAGTAGATCAGCCCTCCGTCGATGTACAGATCGTTGAGCGAGCCCGCCCTGGGGATATCCAGTCCTGCCGGGCCCAGATGGCGCTCGTAGATCTCGCCGTAGTTGCCGACCGCGGCAATGACGCGCACTGCCCAGTCCTCGTCGAGGCCGAGCTTCGCGCCCATCCCGCCTTCCAGTCCGAGGAAGCGCCGAATCTCGGGGTTGTCGCTTGTGAAGCCCGCGACGTTCGCCTGAGTGATACCGTGCTCCTCCGCGAAGAAGGTCGCGAACACGACCCACTTGACGATGTCGAACCACTCATCGTCGCCGTGACGAACGAGCGGCCCGAGCGGCTCCTTGGAGATCGTGTCGGGAAGGATCGTGTGATCGTCGGGATTCGTGGCGGTCGTCCGCAGCGAGGCAAGCTGGGACTTGTCGCTCGTGTAGCAGTCACAGGCCCCCGCATCATAGGCGCCGAACGCGGCCTCCGTCTCGGCGAACACCTGGGTGTTCAGCGTCAGGCCGTTCAGTCGGAACGCGTCGGCGAGGTTCCCCTCGGTCGTCGTCCCGGACGTCACGCAGACCGTGGCGCCGTCGAGATCCATAATCGACTGGATGTTGTCCGCCTTTCGGACGATGAACCCCTGCCCGTCATAGAACGTGGTCGGGCAGAAGTCGAGCCCCAGTTCCTTCGAGTCGCGGGTCAAGGTCCACGTCGTGTTCCGGATGAGCACGTCGATCCGCCCGGTCTGCAAGGCGGTCAGACGCTCTCCGGCCGTGAGCGGGACGTATTCGATATCGTCGAGGCCGATCGCGGCCGCGATCGCCTTGCCGTAGTCGATGTCGAATCCCGCGAACTCTCCGGTGGCAGCATCGAGGAAGCCGAAGCCGGGAAGGGCGTTGTTGACACCGCACACGAGCCTCCCCCGCGCGAGGATGGTCTCCAAGGTCGTCTGACCGACGGCCACGACGGGGATCATCAGTGCCAGCAATCCTGCTGCTAGAAGTATCCGTCTCACTCCGTACCTCCTTGGTGTTGGCTTCATGGGATTGTCAGCAGATCACGAACGAACTGAGCAGATCACCTCCATGGCGATTGTGGATGGAGCAACCTACAGGAAGTCGGAGATTCCCGTCAACCGCCTGTCGCTGGATGTGCGTCGACCGACCGGATGCTTGCATCTGCCGCTGCGGCGGAGTACGTTGGGCGGGTGCTCCGGAAGCTTCTCTCCGGAGCCTCCGCCGTCAGCCGTCACAGGAGGACGTTGTGACTGTCCAGGAGCGCTTCACGGCCCTATCCAGCGGCGATTGGACAACGGCCTTCCTCGCGTAGCCCCGTTGCCCGCTGTGTGACTTCTGCTGGCCGGATCCCCATCGCTTGCCCGCTGAAATCGACGGCTGCTTCCCGGAACAGAACGGCAACCCGTTTCGTGGTTCCTCGGCAACCC
>CP070725.1:202454-208325 GCA_020350845.1 Candidatus Bipolaricaulota bacterium | reverse complement strand
GCGCTCGAGTTGCACGTTCCCGACATCCTCTGGCTGCGAGCCGATCCCGCGTGGGACCCCCTTCGCGAGACCCCCGCGTTTGCGCATCTGCTGGAACGCATGGGCCTGTCCGATCCGCCCTCACTGTCGAGCGACTCCGCCCTGATCGCCGACGGCTGAGTTGCCCGGCCCCCGTCCGCTGGGCACAATGGCGACACCGGTGTGATCACGACTGTGAGGGGGAAGACGCGTGCAGAAGAGAGCTATGTCCCCGTTGAGCCGATTCGCGGGGAGCGCCGTAGGGATCCGAGGGGATCACCGGTGAGTCGGCCACGGGTGGGCCGCCTCGAGATCATCACCGGGTGCATGTTCTCTGGGAAGACCGAAGAGCTGATCCGTCGTCTGGAGAGGGTGCGCATCGCCCACGGGCGGATCTGCCTGTTCAAGCCCACGATCGACACGCGCTACAGCAACACGAGCGTGGTGACCCACTACGGACGCGAGTTCCTCGCGCTCCCCCTCGACCCCGGGAGCGAGTCGATCGAGGCCCTGATCGAGTCGGCAGGCGCGCCGGCCGTTGCGTCCGCCTCGGTCGTCGCCTTCGACGAGGGGAACTTCTTCTCCGACAAGCTTCCCGGCTTGTGCGAGGAACTCGTGGAGATGGGGAAGCGGGTCATCGTCGCCGGACTCGACCTTACGTTCGCGGGGGAGCCGTTCGGGCCGATGCCGATGCTGTTTGCACTCGCCGATCGGATCGACAAGCTGGAAGCGGTGTGCGCTCGATGCGGCGCGCCGGCGACGCGCAGCCAGCGACTCGTCGACGGAAGTCCGGCACCGTCGAGCGATGACGTAATCGTCGTCGGCGGTCTGGGGACGTACGAGGCACGCTGCCGCGACTGCTACGAGCGCGCGGAGAACGGCGCGTAGCACGACATCATGCGGGAGGACTAGAGCTCGTAGTGGCCGCCGTCCTGTGCCGCGGTGACACCTTCGATGGGTGGGGGTTCGCTGGTGAGATGGGTCGCAAGGATCGGGATCCCGCGCGGCCGGAGGACGGCGGCGAAGCGCCGGATCGAATCGACCCCGAGGTGCCCCGCACTCACTGTCTCCTTGGGGTCGGAGTGCGTGCACTCCGTGATCAGTAGGCTCACGTCCTCGAGGAAGCGGTCCAGCGCTTCGCATTCGCCGGTGTCGCCCGTGAACGCGATCGTCCGCTCCCCGAGGTAGATCTTGTACCCGAACGAGAGCATGTCGAAGTGGTTCGTGTAGACCGCCTCGAACCGTAGCCCGCCGACCTCCCCTTCGCCTCGCTCCTCGATCTCCGTGAACACTACCGGTAGGTCGGTGAGGCAGCCCTTCCGATGGATCCCCGGCCAGGCGTAGCGGCAGACCTCAGCCGTCGCGTCGGCGAGGCCTTTCGGGCCGACGATCTGGAGCGGCGTCTCGCGGGTGAGGATCCCGACCCGGTAGGGAAGGAGGAGGAACGGAAGGCCGAAGTAGTGGTCGGCGTGAAGATGGCTGATGAAGATGTGCCCGATCTTCGCCGGGTCCTTCCCCTGCCGGTACATCTCGGGAACGGCCGACGGCGGGAGTCCGAGCAGCAACCGGTCATCGAGCAACATGCTGCTCCACAATCGACCTCGGCTCAGGGCGGCCCCCGAGCCGAGGCACGTCACGGCGATCTTCGACATTCGGAGTGCTAGCTGAGCGTCCGCTCGGTCTCTCGAAGCCGGCGAGCGAGTTCTTCGAGCATCGCCAACGAGACGTCAGGATTCGCGCTGACCACGCTGCGCATGGTCCATGGCGTGAGGACGAGACACTGGGAGTCCTCCACGGCAGTCACGTCCGCGGATCGCGGAGCGCCGTCGAGCAGTGCCATTTCGCCGAAGAAGGCACCTTCCCCCAGCGTCGCGAGCTTCTCCTCGCCGCGCGTCACCTCGGCGCGGCCGTTGAGGATGAGGTAGAAGCCTGTGCCGCTGTCACCTTCGTTGACGATCCTCTCGCCCGCCTCGAACTTCTTCTCGGTCGCTGAACGGAGTATCGCCTTCAAGCCCTTCTCGGGGACTCGCGAGAAGAGTGGCGCCGTCTTCAGCTGACTGAGGATCTGTCCTTCGTCCATGGTCACGCTCCTTTGCCACGGTTGGTGCCGGTTTGGGCGATGATATAATACAGAACAGCCCTTCTGCAATGGGAGAGCGCATGTCCTGGAGCACAACACTCAAGAACCGACAGCGGTTGCGGGCAGCGCTGGAGAGCGGCGAAGGCATTGCCGTGATGTTCAGCGACATCCGCGGCTTCTCGTCGTATACCGCACGTGAAGGAGATCGCGCCGCGTTCCAGCTCTCTCGTCTCCATCAGCGGTTGCTCGAGGAAGCGATCCAGGAGTCGGAAGGGGTCCTGGTGAAGTCACTCGGGGACGGCGTGATGGCGGCGTTTCCTGATCCCAGCAACGGACTTGCGGGAGCCGCGCGGATTCAGCGGTCGATCGCAGCGCGGAACCGAACGTCCGACGAGGCGCCGATCGATGTCGGGATCGGACTCGCCGCGGGAACCCCGATCATGACCGAGAACGATCTCATCGGGCACTCCGTCAACCTCAGTCAGCGGATCTCGGCGCTCGCCAAGGGAGGGCAGATCCTCGTCTCCTCGTCCGTCCAGCAAGCGGCCACCCTGTCGGAGGACCTGCGCTACATCCCTCTGGGAACGAGGGCGTTGAAGGGACTCGGAAGCGAGGAGATCTTCGAGGTCGCGTGGATGGCCGAACGCGCACGACTGACCGACGGAGGAGATCTCGTGACCCTCGTCCTGACCGACCGTTCTACCCTCGTGCTCGAGATCTCCAAGGAGCTTCAGCCGGGGGCGGAACCCGTCGAGGACGGGAATCGCCTCTCCCGGGCCCTCTCGAAGTGGATCTATCGTGGGACGAAAGCCCTCGTCCGAACGTCTCTCGCGGCATTCGGCGTCGGGCGCGAGCATCCCATCGATCGGGTGCGGCTCTCGCTCGACGGTCGCGACGTGGTCGTCGACATCGACGGCCATGGCCTGCGGTTGGGGAATGTCGATCGCGAAGAGGCACAGCGGTTCTTCGATCAGATGACCATTGCTCAGGAGCAAAGTCAGTAGATCCTCGTATTGAGCGATTTCCTTGTTCCCTTGTGGATCTCAGGCGCAGGAGCTAAGTGGATGCCCGTTGCGCGTCGGGCCGTGATCGCCTATGATCTCGAAGGAGACAACCGTCGGAGGGGGCACGAACAGGCATGGGCAAACAGGAAGTCCTGGAAAGCACACTGAAACAGATTCGCAAGGCCTACGGCGATGGCTCGATCATGTGGCTCGGGGAGGGCGCGCAGGTCCTCCAGGTAGAGACGGTCCCCACAGGCTCCCTCGCGCTGGACGTCGCCCTCGGCGTCGGGGGTGTTCCGCGAGGTCGGATTGTCGAGATCTTCGGGGCGGAGGCGAGCGGGAAGACGACACTCGCGCTTCATCTGATCGCCGAGATGCAGAAGCGGGACGGCACGGCGGCGTTCATCGATGCGGAGCACGCGCTGGACCCGACGTACACGAGAGCACTCGGCGTGGATCTCGACCACATCCTGCTGTCGCAGCCGAACTCCGGGGAGCAGGCACTGGAGATCACCGAGCAGCTGACACGCAGCGGGGCAGTGGACATCATCGTGATCGACTCGGTCGCCGCCCTCGTGCCGACTGCCGAGATTGAAGGTCAGATGGGGGATTCCCAGGTCGGCCTCCAGGCACGACTGATGAGCCAGGCGATGCGCAAGCTGTCCGGGGCGATCTCGCAGTCGAAGACCGTCGTCGTCTTCACCAACCAGCTCCGCTCGATGATCAGCGGCAGTCGCTTCGGGCCGAGCACGACGACCTCGGGAGGACGAGCACTCAAGTTCTACGCTTCGGTGCGACTCAGCCTGTGGCCGTCGGGGAAGATCGAGGAGGGAGCGGAACAGGTCGGCACGCGGGTCAACGTGCGTGTGGTGAAGAACAAAGTCGCGCCGCCGTTCAGGGAAGCAACCTTCGATGTGATCTACGGGCGAGGGATCGTCCGCTCTCGAGACCTGATCAACACGGGAGAGCAACACGGCGTGATCACGCGCTCCGGCTCGTGGTTCTCCTTCGGGGACACGCGCCTCGGACAGGGTGTGGGCAACAGCGCGCGTGCTCTCGAGGAGGACACGGAGCTTGCCGACGCCGTCGAGGCGGCGATCCGCGAGGCCGCCGGGCTGACAACGTCGTCGGAGGAGAAGGAGACCGCCGACGAGTGACGCGAGGCGCGATCTACTCCGGCTGTTGAGATATCGGCCGCGCACCGTGGCCGAGGCGCGCACGAGGCTTATCCAGCGTGGACACACCGCGCACGAAGTCGATCGTACGGTGGCCCAGGCGCGGTCCGAAGGCCTCCTCGACGATCGTGCGTTCACCAAGCTGTGGATCGAGGATTGCCTCCAGAGCCGACCGCTCTCGCGTCGCGCCGTCCGCGTCGAGCTCTCCGACCTCGGCGTAGAGGCGGAGCTGATCGCAGTACTCCTTGATGATCTCTACCCGCCGGAGAGGGAGACCCCGCTCGCGCTCGAGCTGGCGCGGCAACGGACGGGACGTCTCTCGGGGGTCGATGCAGATCGCCGACTGCCCCGCGTCGTCTCCTATCTCACCCGCCGCGGCTTCCCGCGGGGCCTCGCGATCCGGGTGGCCAAGGCGGCTGCGCTGGAAGGCACCGACGGGGGGACGGACGATGCCTGACAAGACGTTGCGTGTCGGCCTGGGGACCGATATCCACCGCCTCGAGTCGGGGCGGGCGCTGCTCCTCGGGGGCGTCTCCATCGAGTTCTCCTCAGGCCTTGTGGGCCACTCAGACGCCGATGTTCTCGTGCACGCGGTGTGCGACGCGCTGCTCGGTGCCGCCGCACTCGGCGATCTCGGGGAGCACTTCCCCGACGATGACCCGCGATACGAGGGCGTCTCGAGCCTCACGCTGCTCGATCGCGTGATGACGCTGCTTGGCGAGGCAGGGTGGCGTCCGGTCAACGTGGACTGCGTCGTGCACGCCGAGGCTCCTCGTCTCGCTCCCTACCGAGAGGCGATCAGGGAATGCATCGCGGAGCACCTGCGTCTCCCGATCACAGACGTGGGGATCAAAGCGAAGACCGGCGAAGGGCTCGGCCCCGTCGGCCAGGGGGAAGCGATCGCGGCGACCTGCGCCTGTCTGATCGCGCCGCTTCACGCGACGCAGTTGTCGTGAGCTCTTCGAATCCGATCTCTCCTACGCTAGCGGAACAGCGTCACCAGATCTTTATAGGTGATGAGGACGAAGAGGCCGAGCAACAGAAGGAAGCCGATGGCATGGATCAGCCCCTCACGTTGCGGCGGGAACGGCTTCCTGCGGACGAGTTCGTAGAGTGAGAACGCGATCCTGCTCCCGTCCAACGCGGGGAACGGGAGCAGATTCATCAACCCGAGGCTGAGGCTGAGCAGGGAGAAGACGACGAGGAAGTCCATCGCCCCTCGTTCCACGCTCTCGCCGAGCATCTGGGCGATTCCTACCGGCCCGCGAAACGCCTCTGTGGGTGCGATCCGCCCGCGGAGGACGCCGCCGATCACCTCCCCGAAGAGCTGGAAGTAGCCGACGAACTGCGTCGTCCCCGCCTGTAGCCCGGGGAGGAGTCCGAAGCGATGGTAGATGAGGTTCGTGGACTCGAACGTGACGCCGATCAGCAGGGAAAGGAGATCGTGGCCCTCGGCCGCGATCGTGAGCGCGTGCTCCTCTGTGCCACGGTGGACCGTGAGCGTGATCTCGTCGCTTGGCAACGCGTCGTCGAGTTCGATGATCAAGGCTGTTGCCGTGGCCACGGGGACCCCGTTCACGGCGACGATTTCGTC
>CP070725.1:199827-202354 GCA_020350845.1 Candidatus Bipolaricaulota bacterium | reverse complement strand
GCCGTTGCAGTCCCCCGCGGCGTAGATATGACGGCGGCTCGTGCGCAGCGTGCGGTCGACCTCGATCCCTCCCTCGCCGTAGCGAACACCGGCGTTCTCCAGGCGTAGTGCTGGGAGGTGATCGAAGGATCGCCCGGCCGCGACGAGCAGACGCTCCCCAACCAACGTCTCCCCGTGATCGGTGCGCACGACGGTCTGCGCGCCGTCGCTCGCCACGCTGCGGATCGCGCGGTGGTTGTAGATCTCGATCCCCTCGTCTCGAAAGACGCGCTCGAGCAGCTCGCCGGCCTCCGGATCTCCGTGGGGAAGGAGGTGAGCGTCCATGTGGACGATCGACACGCGAGCACCGAGACGCGAGAACGCCTGCGCCATCTCCGAGCCGATCGCTCCCCCACCGATCACGACGAGGCTCTCGGGGATCTTCTCCAGAGAGAAGAGGCTCTCGTTGGTCAGGTAGTCCACCTCGCGCAGGCCGGGTGTCGCCGGAACGGCGGGACGCGTTCCCACGCAGAGGAAGATGCGCTTCGCCCTGTACGTCGCACCGCCCACCTCGACCGTGTGGTCATCGACGAACGACGCCGCACCCTCACGGAGCTTGAGATCGACCTTGGAGAACATCGCAAGGGTCTTCTTCTCGCTCACGAAGTGGACGTGGTCGCGGATGATCCCCAGTGGATCTCCGACCGGCGGTTCCTCCCCCGGCTCCAGACCGAGGGCGGCGTGTCGGTGGGTCAAGTGCCGTACGGACGCTACGCGCAGCAGTGCCTTGCTGGGGATGCATCCGACGCTCATGCACTCCCCGCCGAGCCCTCGCGGCTCGATCCCGAGGACCTTGAGCCCCATGTGAGACGCCATCACGGAAACGGCCATCCCGGCGGGGCCCAGTCCGATGACACAAACGTCGTACGGGTAGGACATGAGAGGCAGTATAGCGACTATCGCTCGCTACACGACGTCGAGTGTGAGCCGCTCGCTGTGCACGCGCGGCGTCGCCATGAGGAGCTTGTCGGGATCGAGTGCGAGCTCGCGTCGGCTCCCGGGACACCCGACCGAGATCGCCACGCGCTCGCTGTGTAACGGGTATGCGGTGCACTCCGCGCACAACGCTCCGACGCCGCTCATGTCGCCGAGGGCGCGGAGGCCGGCACGATGGGTGTTGCTCACGAGCGCACGCATCGCCTCGTGCGGGGTGAGGATTTCGATCGTCACATCGGGCTCATCGGGGAGGCGATCCGGAGGGCCGTAGACGAGGATCTTCTCGCCGTGAGGAATCGTCCACAGCCCGCCGACGAACTGCCGCGCGAGATGTTCATCGGCGGCGAATCCCCAGTCGACGATCTCCGCGGCGAGCGCATCGATGACCTCCGGGCTCGCAGGATCGAGACCGAGGACGAATCGCGCGAGTGGGCACGAGATGTCCTGATCCGACGCCCAGACGCAGGCCCCCGCCTGTGCTGTCGCGGCGTGCGTGCAATGGCGTCCCGGAGCGTCCACCCGGTCCACCCCCAGGGGGATATGATCGAGCAGGAGGATCCCGATCCTGTGTTCCACCCTTCCCCCTCACCACCGCACGTCTCGCCGCCGATCGTATCACGGCCGCAGGGCCATTGGAAGCGGGGAACCGGGCTGATGGGGCTGCGGGTCGCCCCTGCGAGAGGCTACGGCGGCTCGAACCCCTCGGCGGCCTGCGGTGCGAAGATCGCGCGACCGAGGCGCACCTCCGTCGCCCCTTCGTCGATCGCCGCGGCGTACGAGTCGCTCATGCCCATGGAAAGCGTATCCATCTCCGGTAGGCGCGCGCCCTGCCCGCGCAACGCGAGGAACCGCTTGCGCGTCTCCCGGAAGCACGCTCTTGCCGCTTCGGGATCGCCCATCGGCCCGAGGGTCATCAGTCCCCGCAGCGCGAGATGCGGAAGCTGCGCGAGGAGATCTGCGAGGGCGTCGACATCCTCCGGAAGAACACCGGCCTTCGTCGCTTCCCGCCCGCTGTTCACCTCGATCAACACGGGCAGCCTTCGTCCCGCGCGCTCTGCCGCGGCGTCCAGTGCACGGGCGAGACGTGGCGAATCGACGGTCTCGACGATGTCGAACAGGGACGCCGCCCTGCGCGCCTTGTTCCGCTGCAGGTGTCCGATGAGGTGCCACGTGACGTCGCCCTCGACGGACGCAGCACAGTCCTCCGCCTGCTGCACGTAGTTGCAGCCGAGGTGGGTGACGCCGGCGGAGACGACTGCGCGGATCTCCTCGAGGCTGCGCCCCTTGACGGCGGCGACGAGCAGCACGCCGGAGGGGATCGTCTCGAGCACGCGTTCGACGTTCTCGCGGATCTGCGTCTCGAGGCCGTTCACGGCGTCGTCCCTGCACGGCGACCGTCTTCGATCGGCGTCGGTTCCTGCTCCGCGGCGAGACGCCCCCACTCCGCGATCTGCTCGTTGAGCGCCTCCGACGCCTCCTTGTGGGCCGCTCCGAGACGCGCGATCCGTGCCGCGTCCCCCTCGCGGGTCGCGATCAGCAGCTGAGCTTCGAT
>CP070725.1:194934-199727 GCA_020350845.1 Candidatus Bipolaricaulota bacterium | reverse complement strand
GGAGTCGGCCCGCGAGCATCTCCCGGTGCTCCTCGACGAGGTCGTCGACCTCTTCTCGTCGGTCGCTGACGGCGTCGTCGTCGACGGCACCGTCGGCGGTGGAGGCCACGCCGCGGCGATCCTCGCCGCGTGTCCCTCCGTGAGTCTCGTCGGCCTCGACCTCGACGCGGCGGCACTCGAGCACGCGGCCCGCCGCCTCGCTCCGTTCGCCGACCGCAGCCGCCTCGTGCACGCGAACTACGTCGACGCGCCTGACCACCTGCTGCCGTCCGAGGCGGGCCGTGTCTGCGGCGTCCTCCTCGACCTCGGCATCTCCTCGCTGCAGCTCGACGATCCCGCGCGGGGCTTCGGCTTCCGATGCGACGGACCGCTCGACATGCGCCTCGATCCCTCCCGGGGAACGCCGGCCGGTGAGATCGTCAACCGCGCAACGAGGGAGGAACTCGCGGGGATCCTTACGGAGTTCGGCGAGGAGCGCTTCGCCTCGAGGATCGCCGCGGCGATCGTCCGCGAGCGCGAGCGGTCGCCGATCGCGACCACGGCAGCGCTCGCCGAGATCGTCCGCGCCGCGGTGCCGCGTCGCTTCCATCGACCCGGGATCCATCCCGCGACGAAGTCGTTCCAGGCGCTGCGCATCGCGGTCAACGGGGAGCTCGCGAGCCTCGATGCCGGCCTTCCCGCGCTCTGGGGCCTCCTCCGTCCGCGGGGGATCCTCGCGGTGATCTCGTTCCACTCCCTCGAAGACCGTCGGGTGAAGACCTTCCTGCGCGGACGCGAGCACCCGTGCACGTGCCCCCCCGACCTTCCCGACTGCGTCTGCGGGAAGACGCCGCAGGCGGAACGCCTCGTGCGCCGCGCGGTGCGTCCCTCCGCGGTGGAGATTGAACGCAATCCCCGCGCGCGCAGCGCGAGGCTGCGGGCGGCGCGCAGACTCCCGTAGTTCACCCCGCAGCGCGACACGCGTCCCTTCCGCGGGTCGGCGGCTCCCGTACCGTGAGGGCGCCATGGACTTCGCCTCGAGGCCTCCGACCCTCGTTGCGTCGCCCGTGCACCGGGTGGGCGTGACGCCGTGGCGCGCCGTCGGCGCACCACGGACGCGAAGCCTTGTCTTCGCCGCCGCCGTCGCCCTGTTCCTCGTCTCCTTCCTCTACGTCCACCAGTCGGCGCTGCTTCTGCACCTGACGGCACGCGCGTCCGAGCTCCGTGCCGCGGCGGAGCACGTCGAGCAGATCAACGAAACGCTGGAGGTCCGCCGTGCGTCGGCGCTGTCCCTCGAGCGGGTCGCCGAGATCGCGCGGGACCAACTGGGAATGGTGCCTCCCCCCGTGGTCCATCACATCCGAGTCCATGCCCCCACGGAAGACGACAACGACGGCTGATCGCGACGCGGGACGACGGGAACGAGTGATGCTCGTCCTCGCGATCGCAATCCTCGTCGTCCTCGTGGGGCGCCTGGCGCAACTGCAGGTCATCCAGGGCGGCCAATGGCGGGAGCGCGCCCGCGGGATCCAGGAGCAGACGATCGAACTCCCGCCGCAGCGTGGAGCGATCCTCGACCGCAACGGTCTGCTGCTCGCGGTCGACGTGCGTGCCGCCTCGATCGCGATCGACGGGATGCACGTGCGCAAGCCGGAGGAGCTGGTGCGCATCCTCCACGAGGAGCTCGGTCTCCCTGTCGCCGAGCTGCGCGAGCGGGTTCTGCGCGAGAGCTACTTCACGTGGATCGCGCGGAGCATCGATCTCGACGTCCGCGACCGGATCGTCGCCCGCGCCGACGCGGCGGGCGCCTACGGCCTGGTCGTCCTCGACACCTGGAAGCGCCACTACCCCCAAGGGACGCTCGCCGCGAACCTCATCGGCTTCGTCGGCATCGACGGCGACGGCCTCGAAGGCCTCGAGCTCCTCTACGACGATCACCTGCGCGGATCCCCGGGGCGGATCCGCGTCGTCCGGGGCCGGGACGGCCGGACGTACTCCGCCGAGCTCGTCAGCGCACCGACGCCCGGCCTCGATCTGCGGCTCTCCCTCGACGCCCGCGTTCAGGCGATCTGTGAGCGGGAGATCGACCCCGGCGTCTCGCGCTTCGCCGCCGTCGCCGGCTTCCACGTCGTCCTCGATCCACGAACCGGGGAGCTGCTCGCCGTCGCCCAGAGCCCGCGATACGATCCCAATCACTTCGCGACGTCGACCGCCGAGGAGCGCAAGAACCTCGCCGTGACCTCGGTCTTCGAGGCGGGGTCGACGTTCAAGGCCTTCACCGCCCTCACCGCACTCGAGGTCGGTGCAGTTTCACTCGGCGACCGCTTCAACGGCGACGACGGGATCACCGTTTCCGGCCACGTGATGCACAACGCGAGCAATGTCTCCTTCGGGACGGTGAGCTTCGCCGAGGTCATCGAGCAGTCGATCAACACCGCGATGATCCGCGTCGCATTCGATGTCGGGAGCGAAGCGCTTCACGAAGGACTGAGCGCCCTCGGGTTCGGCCGGCTCACGGGCGTCGACCTCCCAGGCGAGGTCGCGGGGATCCTCCGCCCCGCCGCGAGCTGGGTGCCGCTCGACCTCGCGGCGGCGTGCATCGGGCAATCGGTGGCGGTCACCGGCCTTCAGCTCGCGTGCGCGTTCGCGGGGATCGCCGCCGACGGCGTCGTTCCCGTTCCGCGGATCGCCGCCGCGTCGTCGCCCCCCGCGGTCGCCCTCCCTCCCGCCGCGTCCGTGGAGGCCGCCGAGACCGTTCGCGGGCTGCTGCGCCGTGTTGTCGTCTCGGGGACGGGGCAGCTCGCCGAGGTCCCCGGATTCGATGTCGCCGGCAAGACGGGGACGGCGCAGAAGGCGATCCCCGGCCGCGGCTACGTCGCCGGCAAGTACACCTCGGTGTTCGCCGGCTTCCTTCCCGCCGACGCGCCGGCGCTGGTCGGCGTGGTCGTGCTCGACGAGGTGGGTACCGACTATCCCTCCGGCGGGTGGACGTCGGCCCAGATCTTCCGCGACACGATGTCGCAGGTCGTCACCGTCCTCGGCCTCGCCCCGGCGGCGCTCTCGTCAGCGCCGTAGCGCCACCGCGAGAAGCTGCAGGTCGGTCTGCGTCACCCCGGGCACACGGCACGCCTGGCCGTACGAGACCGGTCGTGCCGCCGCGAGCAGCTCGCGACCCGCGGCTGACAGGCCGTCGAGCTCGCCGAAGCCGAGATCGTTCGGGATCTCGACCGCATCGAGCGATGCCAGCCGCTCAATCTCCCGCCGTTGGCGGCGGAGATAGCCGTCGTAGGTGGCCTCGATCTCGACCTCCCACGAAGACGCCTCGGAAAGATCCGCGCCCGCTCCGAGATCGGCCAATCGCAGCTCGGGGCGCTTGAGGAGCGCGAACAGGCTACGTCCCCCGCCCTGCACCGGCGCCGAGCCGCGCACCGCCAGTGCCCTCTCGACGGCGTCCCCCGGCCCGACCCGTGTTTCCTGGAGCTCCTCGATGCACGCATCGATCGCCTGCCAACGCTGGCACGCCGCCTCGTAGAGCGCGTCGGGGAGGAGGCCGATCCGATGCCCGATCGGGGACAGGCGGCGGTCGGCGTTCCCCTCACGGAGGGTGAGGCGGAACTCGGCCCGCGACGGGAGCATGCGGTACGGCTCGGTCACTCCCTTGGTGACGAGGTCGTCGACGAGCACGCCGAGAAACGCTTCCCCGCGGGAGAGGAGAACCGCCTCCTCACGCCGGACCCGGCGCGCCGCATTGATCCCCGCGAGGATCCCCTGCGCGGCCGCCTCCTCGTAGCCGGTCGTGCCGTTCACCTGCCCCGCGAGGAACAGCCCTTCGATCCCGTCGAGCTCGAGGCTCGGCCGGAGCTGGCGCGGGTCGATCGCATCGTATTCGATGTCGTAGCCGTAGGAGAGGATCTTCGCCGCCTCGAGCCCGGGGATCGAATGCACCACCTCGTCCTGGATCGGCGGAGGAAGCGCAGTGTACAGCCCTTGGAGGTAGAGCTCGGGGACGTCTCTTCCCTCCGGCTCGACGAAGACACGGTGGCCGTCGCGCTCGGGGAAGCGGGCGACCTTGGTCTCCAACGACGGGCAGTAGCGCGGGCCCGGTCCGGCGAGTGCTCCCCTCCCGTTCGGGCTGCGCCCGAGGTTCGCGCGCACGATCTCGTGGGTGCGCGCCGTCGTCCGCGTGACCGCCACCGGAAGATCGGGCGGCAGCGTCCGCGGACGGTTCCAGAAGGAGAACGCGAACGGCGCCTCGCACGTGTGCTGCAGTTCCAGTCCCGAGAGGTCGACCGAGTCGCGGTGTACCCGCGGCGTCGTCCCGGTGTTGAGCCGCATCCTCCGCAGGCCCAGCGACCCCAGGGCGTCGGCGAGACCGTCTGCCGGCGGCTCTCCACGGCGCCCGGCAAGCACCACCTCGTCCCCCAGGAGGACACGGCCGCGGAGAAAGGTCCCCGGGCAGAGGATCGCCACCCGCGCCGTGAGTTCGCCCCCTCCCGCGAGGAGAACGGAGCGCAGCGCACCCCCCTCGATCTTCAGTCCGTCGACGCGATCCTCGAGGACGTCGACACCGTCGGTGCGCTCGAGCCGTCGACGCCACGCGCGGACGAACGCGTGCCGGTCGACCTGGGCCCGATGGACGCGCATCGCCGCGCCGCGGCTCGTGTTCAGTGCTCGTACGCTGAGTGCCGTGGCATCGACGAGGCGCGCGGTCCAGCCTCCGAGGGCATCGACCTCACGAACGAGCTGGGACTTGCCGGGCCCGCCGATCGCCGGGTTGCACGGCATCTGCCCGACGCCCTCGAGCGACAGCGTGG
>CP070725.1:189857-194834 GCA_020350845.1 Candidatus Bipolaricaulota bacterium | reverse complement strand
CGCCGTCATCCTCCGCGGTGTCGTCTTCCTCGTCGTCATCGTCGGCGGAGGCTTCGTCGTCGTGATCGTCCTCCGCGCCGGCCTCCTCCGCCTCACCGGCGGGGGATGCTTCCGCTTCGTCGCCCGCGAGCTCATCCTCCGCAGGAGGCTCCTGCGCCTCCTCGGCTGCGGCCGCTTCGCCGAAAGCGTCCTCCTCGGCGTCGACCTCGGCCGCCTCTGGAGCGTCCTCGGCCTCGTCCGCCTCCGCAGCGACCTCGACCTCATCGGACTCGGATTCCGTCACGAACGGCTGCTCCTCGGGCTCCTCGGCGGCGAGATCCTCCGCCGACGGCCGCGGCGCGTCCTGCTTCCCCTCACTGCCCTCGAGCACCGCGTCCGCGATCCGCGAGGTGATCAGCTTCGTCGCCTTGATCGCATCGTCGTTCCCGGGAATGGGGTAGTCGATCGGATCGGGATCGCAGTTCGTGTCCACGATCGCGATCGTGGGAATTCCCACGATGTTCGCCTCGCGAACGGCGTTCGCCTCGACGTCGGGGTCGATGACGAACATCAGATCGGGGCGCCGTTCCATGTAGCGCAGCCCGTCGAGGTTGCGCTGCAGCTTCGCGAGCACGCGTCGCAGACGGCTCGCCTCCTTGTTCGGCACGTGATCGATCGAGCCGTCCTCGATCATCCGCTCGAGCTCCTTCATCCGAGTGATGCTCTGCTTGATCGTCCCGAAGTTGGTCAGCGTTCCGCCCAGCCAACGGCGGTTCACGAAGTGCGCCCCGCAGCGCCGCGCCTCCTCGGAGATGGTCGACTGGACCTGCTTCTTCGTCCCTACGAAGAGAATCTCCTTGTCCTCAGCGACGGCGTCACGAACGACGTAGTATGCTTTCTTGAACATCTCCACCGTCTGCTCGAGGTCGATGATGTGGATCCCCTTGCGCTCGGTGAAGATGTACGGTTGCATCTTCGGATTCCACTTCCGAGTGCGGTGACCGAAGTGCACCCCGGTCTCCAGCAACTCCTTCATCGTCAGAACTTCCAATGTTGCGCCTCCCACATTCCTTGTTTGCCGGTTGCGCGAGTATAGCCCACCGCAAACCCCCACTCAATGCGGACTCTGCCCTCTGGGCGGGATCTTGGGCATGCTTCTCGCGGTGGCGTATAATGCCCCTCGCGGGGGCGAGAAAGCATGATACAGGACGAGCGTGTCCAACTGCATCAGCCCCCACTCCGAGAGCATCCCCGGAACATCGAGGCGGAGCAGGTCGTCCTCGGCTCGGCGATGCTCGAGCCCGAGGGCTGCGTCCCGATCCTCGTCGAGAAGCTTCGTCCCGAGCACTTCTATCAGCGCGCACACCGCGTCGTCTTCCGCACCATCCGCGATCTCTTCGATCGCGGAGAGCCGGTGGACGTCGTCTCCGTCGCCAACCGACTCGAGGAGACGGGCGACATGGAGAAGGTCGGAGGGAGGATCTACCTCAACGAACTCCTCGACCGCGTGACCACCACCGCGAGCCTCGAACACTACTCCGATATCGTCCGCAAGAAGGCCACGTTTCGCGCATTGATCGAGGCCGGGGGCTCGATCACGGAACTCGGCTACGACGACTCGCGCGACACCAACGAAGCGCTCGACAAGGCGGAGACGCTGATCTTCGACATCTCCAGCCGAGACGGGATGTCCACCTCGTACCGTCTCGTCAGCCAGTACCTCTACGAGCACATCAACCGTCTCGAGGAGCTCCATCGCGATCCCAACCGCCATACGATCACCGGACTGTCGACCGGCTTTCCGCGGTTCGACGAGATGACCTCCGGACTGCAGCGCTCCGATCTGATCATCCTCGCCGGCCGACCGGGGATGGGGAAGACAAGCCTTGCACTCGCCATCGTGCGCCACGCGGCGATCCGCGAGAAGGCGAAGGTCGCGGTCTTCTCTCTCGAGATGACCAAGGAGCAACTGCTCGAGCGGCTTCTCTGCGGCGAGGCCAAGGTCAGCCTCCACCGGCTGCGCGGCGGCTACGTGCCTGCCGAGAAGTGGCGCCATCTCGCCAACGCGGCGAGCAAGCTCCAATCGTCGACGGTCGTCGTCGACGACACGCCGGGGATCTCGATCCTCGAGATCCGCGCCAAGGCGCGCCGGATCGCCGCCCAGCAAGGGCTCGACCTCGTGATCGTTGACTACCTGCAGCTTGTCGAGGCGTCCGTGCGAACCGACGTCCGTGAGCAGGAGATCTCACACATCTCCCGCTCGCTGAAGAAGCTCTCCCGCGAGCTCCATGTCCCCGTGATCGCCGTCTCTCAGCTGAACCGCGCCGTGGAGCAGCGCGAGCGGGGGAAGCGCAAGCCGCGACTCTCCGACCTCCGGGAGAGCGGGGCGATCGAACAGGACGCCGACCTTGTCGCGTTCATCTACCGCCCCGACTACTACAGCGACGAAGTGGAGGCGACGAACGTTCCCGACGGCGCACGGGGTTCGGGAGTCGACGCAGAGATCCTCGTCGAGAAGCAGCGCAACGGCCCCCTGGGGAAGATCCCGGTGACGTTCCACAAGGCCTACGCGAGTTTCTACCCGCGGACGTGGGAGCCGGCGCCGTCGCCTTCCGGAGAGCAGGAAGCGCCGTTCTAGCAGCTCGTGTGAGTGCTCGGGTGCAGGCCGTATAATCGCCACGATTCCGTTTGACGATTGAGGAGGAGGCATGGGACACCCGACGGATCTTCGGTACACCAAGGAGCACGAGTGGCTTCGCTCGGACGGGAAGCGGCTCACGCTGGGGATCACCGCGCACGCTCAGAAGGAGCTCGGTGACATCGTCTTCGTCGAGCTACCCGCCGTCGGCGCCGCCGTGCACCAGGGCGGTGACCTGGCGATCGTGGAATCGGTCAAGGCCGTGGGCGAGGTTCTCGCCCCCGTGTCGGGGACCGTCGTCGAGATCAACGGCGAGCTCGAGTCGGCGCCGCAGTCGATCAACGAAGATCCCTACGGAGCGGGGTGGATCGCGGTGATCGAAATGGACGATCCGGGGCAGGTCGACGCCGCGCTGACCGCAGAAGACTACGAGCGACTCCTGGAAGCAGCGTAGGAGCGATGCCGTACGTCTCAGCCTCGGATGCCGACCGCGCCGCCATGCTCGACGCCGTCGGCCGCGCCTCAGTCGACGAGCTCTTCTCCGACATCCCCGAGGAGATCCTCGATCGCTTCCGTCCGACCGGGCTCGCGGGCGCGAGTGAGATGGAGGTCACGGCCGCCATCCACGCGCTCGCCCGGGAGACGGTCGACCCGGACGCCGTCGTCTCCTTCCACGGAGGGGGGCTCTACGATCACCACATCCCGAGCGTTGTGAAGCACATGGTCTCGCGATCGGAGTTCGCTACCGCGTACACCCCCTATCAGCCCGAGCTCAGCCAGGGGACGTTGACCGCGATGTTCGAGTACCAAACGATGGTCTGCGAGCTGACGGGGATGGAGATCGCGAACGCATCCATGTACGACGGCGCGTCGGCGCTCGCGGAGGCCGTGCTGATGGCCGAGCGCATCGTCGGCAACGGTCACGTCCTGGTCTCCGCCGCGCTCTTCCCCTACATGCGGCGGGTGGTCGATACCTACTGCTGGGCCTCGGGCCTTGCCGTCGATCCGCTCCCGTGGACGAGCGACGGTCGCATCGACCGCTCCGCGCTCTCCTCCGACGTCTCCGGCGTCGTGATCCAGTCTCCGAATGCGTTCGGCGTCCTCGAGGATCTCGCCGGGATCAAGGACGCCATCGGCGAGGCGCTGCTGATCGTCTCGTGCCATCCGCTCTCGCTCGCCATCGTCGAGCCCCCGGGAAGCTTCGCCGCCGACATCGTCGTCGGCGAGGGACAGTCGCTCGGGCTCCCGCCGTCGTACGGCGGCCCGCTGCTCGGGCTGTTCGCGACGCGTCGCGCGTATCTCCGCCAGCTCCCCGGCCGGATCGCAAGCCGCACCGTCGACGTTGACGGGAACATCGGGTACACGATGGCCGCCCAGACGCGGGAACAGCACATCCGGAGAGAACGGGCGACCTCCAACCTCTGTACCAACGCCGCGCTGTGCGCGCTCGCGGCGACGGTCTTCCTCGCCGCCCACGGCGAACGCGGGCTCCGCGACCTGGCGCGGGTGAACTACGACAACGCGCACTTCGCCGCACAGGAGCTGACGTCCCTCCCCGGAGTCGAGCTCGTCTTCCCGTCGCCCTTCTTCAACGAGTTCACCGTCCGCGTGCCGTCCGATCCGGAGCGCATCCGTGCCCGGCTGCGTGCGGACGGGATCGCCCTCGATCCGACGGACGACATGCGGCGACTGGGACTCGAGAACGCCCTTCGTGTGGCGGTGACCGAGCGCCGCTCGAGTTCCGACGTCGAGCGCCTCGTGCGTGCGCTGAGGGAGGCGCTGTGAGAACCGCCTACGAACGCCCGTCGACAGCGGAGCCGAGCTCGTTCGTCCCGCCCGCGGGCATGTCTCGGGGGAAGGCGGACGCCCTTCCCCCGTCGCTCGCCAGGAGGAGGCCACTGCGCCTGCCGTCGCTGCGCGAGCCGGAGCTCGTCCGTCACTACACGGGGCTCTCGAAGCTCAACTACGGAGTCGACGACGGCTTCTACCCCCTCGGCAGCTGTACGATGAAGTACAACCCGAAGCAGGCCGAGGACCTCGCCGCCCTTCCGCAGTGGATTAACCTCCATCCGTCGGCGAACGACGAGGACGCGCAGGGGATGCTGCGGCTGCTGCACCACTTGAGTGAACTCCTCGGGCGTGTCGCCGGGCTTCCGGGCGTCAGCCTCCAGCCTGCCGCCGGCGCCCACGGGGAGCTCGCTGGGCTGATGCTCTTCAAGCGTTGGTTCGAGCGCCGCGGGGAGGCGCAGAGGACGCGGATTCTACTCCCCGACTCCTCCCACGGAACCAACCCCGCGTCGGCCGCGGTGGCGGGGTTCACGACGACGACGATCGCCTCCAACGCGAACGGCCAGGTCGAT
>CP070725.1:186519-189757 GCA_020350845.1 Candidatus Bipolaricaulota bacterium | reverse complement strand
GTCACTGGATCCACTGGACTCCTTCTTCGGCAAGCATCGCGCACTACGAGGGGTATGTGCAGGTGACCGCGCCCGTCGAGGCGCCCGAGCACCAAGCCTCTCTCGGACCACCGACAGAGGAAGCGACGGAGTCATTCTGTGCGGCGTTCCCCTACGACCCTTCGGCGATCGAGAGACCGCCGTCTGCCACCTGTATCGATGACGAGTGCCGAGCCGCAGGGACGGCCCTCAACTACCTGATCGTTACACGCCCGCTCTTCCTCGAGGCGCTCGAGCCGTTCATCGCATGGAAGACGAGCGAGGGGTTCCGTGTGGGAGTGGCCACGGTCGAGTGGCTCTGCCAGCGCTTCAGCGGTCGCCACGTGGCGGAGCGGATGAAGACGGGGATGCATTCGCTCCGCCGGGAGGCAGGCGTCGTCTACGTGCTGCTCGTCGGTGACACCACCATGGAGGATTTCGAGTTCGGGATCGAGACCGTCCTCGCATCCTACGAGCTATCTCTACCGTGGAACGTGCCGACCGGCTACAACCGCCGGACACCGCGGGACGAGCCGGGCCTTGTGCGCATCGGCGACCCGTACTTCGTCGAAGACCAGGACTGGGATCGCGACGGGATCGGAAAGACCGAGCTCGCAGAGGGCGTCGGGGACTGGTCCTCGGAAGGAACACTGGACGCGACACTCTTCCTCGGGCGGTGGCCGGTTCGCGAGGTTGAGGAGATTCCGCCAGTCGTGGCCAAGACGATGGCGGCGGTGCCAGCCGACAAGGTCGTCTTCGCCTGGGATGCGACCTCGTTCTCATCCGGACGCCCCTTGGGCTGCCCGGCCGAGTGGCCGTCGCTCGATGACCCTCTCGAGCCCCCTGCGCCGCCCGCACGCTGGAGGGGAACCCCTGAGGGCGAGTTCTACTACTACTACGGCTGCTACCATGGCATCTCGTACTTCCCGCGGCTGATCCTCGAAGAGATCACGCCATGGATCTCCGTCGAGGCGATCCCAGTCGATATCAGCGACCAAGAAGACACGACCGCACTGTTCGGCAGGCTGTCTACGAATGAAGACGCGCTCGCTCTCGAGGTCCATGGCGCTCGTCCGTGCATCGGGCTCGTAGAGGGGAGTTGCTCCGAAGCAGAGGATCTGGCGTTCGAGAATGTCTTCTCGCTTCTCAACATCCTCGCGTGCTACGTCGCCTACTTCTACGCCGGAGACGAGGAGGCGTTCACGGAGGCGCTGCTCAAGGGGGAGAACGGGCCGGCGGTCGTCGCTCAAGTGCCGAACGCGTACATGTTCTGGATGGGACTGCGGGCAGGGCTCCCCGTGGGCGAAGCGTTCTGGCGCTCGGGCGCGACGTGGGTGAGCTTCGATGGCCCAGCAATCCTCTTTGGTGACCCATCGCTGATCGTGATCGCTCCGCCGTAGACGAGAAGACCGCCGTCCCTGCAAGGCCGGCCCATCAACGGTAGCGGCCGAAGAAGGGAGTCCCTTCACGCGTCAGGTTTGTGACGCCACCGCACTAGGCCCGGTTCGCGAGACGCTGGCGCAGTCGGCCTCTCCCAGTCTCGAAAGGGCATTGCAGCTGTCGTCGAAGCAACACGACACGATCCCCGATCGCAATCACCAGGCTCTTCGCGTCCGGAGAGACGGCCAATGCCGGGAAGCTGTCGGCGCAGTCCCACGCGTCCTCCCACTGCCAGTCGACGACGCCATGGGGATCCGTGACTCGAACTGCGCCGGGTTTGTCGCCGCCTTCGCACTGAACCGAGACGATCTCATCTCCAGACGCGGACGTCGACACCTCCCCCAAGGTCCCGGTGCGGATCCTCGAGACCTCCCTGCCGCCCTTGTCCAAGACGTAGATCTCATCTCCCACGGGCACCGCGATCGTATCACCGCTCGCCGAGATCCCGATTGCGGTCTGCGGCATCCACGGCACCTCATAACTCCACAGGACGTTCCCGTCGCGATCCAGGAGGTGGATGTCGAAGTCCGAGGGGTAGCCGGATTCTTGCGGATCAGAGGAGCATCCTGCGACGATGCACTCGCCGTCTGCCGAGATGGCTGTCACACAGCCGCCCTTCCCCTCGAACAGCTCACCCAGGACCGTAGGGCCGAGAAGATCGCCGCCGATCGCCGTCATGACGCATGGATTGCCGTCCAATGTCAGCAGGAGCAGTTCGCCGTTCTCCGATAGGTTCGGCCGAGAGATGTACTCGGCTTCCTCGACGACCGCCTCGGCAACCACCTCGCCCGCTCGGGTGAGAAGCCTGACATGACCTGCCGTGTCTGTGACCGCGATGCGGCTCCCGTCCGGGGACATGGTCGCCCCGGTGCAGGATACGCCCGGACCGACTTCGTGCACCCATTCGACCGCCCCGTCAGGACCGATCAGCTGGGCGCCGAGGCTCCACATGGCAACGAGCACTGTCCCCTCGTTGTCCACGTCCACGGACATGCACGGTGCGGGTGCGGTTCTCTCCCAGACGATGACATAGCTCGCGGACAGGCACGACATCGAGACGAGTGAACAGCAGGCGACAACACCCGCGGAGACGGCCATGAGCAGACGCCGAGCCGCTCCGCGTTTCGTGATCCTCTCCATGACCCGTCCTTTCGAACCCCGAGCAGGTGATTGCACGCTGGAGCCAAACGGGACGGCAAGGCCTTCGATGTGCCCTTCGCGCGGCAGCCCGGCCGCCTTGCCCGCGCAAGGCCCGTGGCTTTGCGTCCCGCCCTCACGAGCGGTTTGCCTTTTGCATCGTTCAGGGTCGCATCCAGCATGTCACCGCCCGTCCTTGCTGTCAAGCTGTCGCTTCAGCGGACTGCGCACTGTGAATCGGTTGTTGGCTGTAGGCCGTAGGAGAGGTCGACTCGCCGGCAGTGATGCCCAGTTCGCGGTTCGGAAGCCGAAACCTGTGAGTTCATTGAGTTCCTTGGGTTCGTCGAGTGCGTTGGGTTCGTTGGGTCTGTCGAGTTCGTCGGGCTGGTCGTGTCGCGCGGGACGTCGGCGCTCCGAGCGGGGCGATCACCCGGGTGCTGTGAGCCCGATGAACTCAATGAGCTCCGCAAACTCGTCAACACACGCTTGATGAAGCGTGGACCGCGGACTCCGTTCCTGCAACCTACAACCTACTCCCTACATCCGACTTCCCCGCGAACAGCGCACCGCGAACCTACGCGGAAGGAAAGGCGGGGAACCCGTCTCCGAGCTCCCCGCACCAGAGGTACTACCGTGAAGTCGC
>CP070725.1:182793-186419 GCA_020350845.1 Candidatus Bipolaricaulota bacterium | reverse complement strand
GGATCGTAGATCACGATCCAGATCGAGTCCCCCTCCTGGATGTCCGTCACCCGGTTCTGGCCGTTGCGATCCGACGAGAAGTACATCTCCGCGTCGGACGCCACGGCCCCTAGCGCGACCAACATCAGCGCACAGAGGGTGACGGCTCCGGTACCCCATCGCCCCTTCACAGCAGTACCTCCTTCTTGCTGCACAGCCGCTGCCGCCAAGATACCCGGCCCCACAACGCCGCGGATCGCGTCGCTGCGGTCACCCGAGTAGCTTGTCGTTCCCGGCACCCTACGCCCGACGCGTCACCGGGTCAAGTCCTCAACCGCCATCGGCAGGGTCCCGACATCCCTTGCTATCGGGACTTGTGGGATGTGGCACGCCAACGCATGCCACGTGGCTTGTCGCCTGTAGCCCGTGTGCGTCGGCAGGGAAGCTCGCGGTGCACGGCCCGCCGTTCGTGGGAGGCAGCAACGAACAGCCCTACCTTCGTCGGATCCGCGTTCAGTCCGGGTCCTCGGGCTGCGAACTCCGCTCCTACAGGCCACATGCCACGCGCCGTACGCTTCGCCTTCGCGCTGCTCGATCCGGAAGCAGCCCGTCTCAAGTTCGGCCGCGTCTCTCGAGACCGCGTTGCTCTCACGCCCTGTCGCGCCGCAGGAACTGGAGTGTAGTAAGCCCGAGCAGCGCCATCGCTCCCCATAGCAGGAATGGGACACGAGGACCGTATGCCGCGAGACCGTTCCCAAGCGGCGGGCCCACCAGTGCCCCCATCCGCCCCAGGGTCATGGCCAACCCGAGGGCCGTGCCCGCGTACTCGGCGCCGACGCCGTCCTCCTCAGTGACCGCTGTCATGAAGACGGCCATGAATCCATCACGTACGGCGCCGGCCATCAGGACGGCGATCCAGATCGCGAAGCCATCTACGATCGAAAGAAGACCGACCCCGCCCGCGATCATGAGCGCTGCGCCCACGAGGAGTCCTCTTCTCGACCTCATCCGGTCGGACAGCAGCGCCAACGGGAAGACCGCGAGGAGGCTGACGGCATGGAAGCTGGCCAAGCAAGCATCGGCCTGAGCTGTCGCCCAGCCGACCTCCCGAAGGTAGAGGGGAAGGTAGCCGAGAAGCCCTTGAACGCCTCCCCACACACAAAGCAGGGCGATCCCAAGGACCCACACATTGCGGAGCCGCAGCACGTGCGAGAACGCGTGGCGGATCGCCTGCCGGCCGCCGGCATCCGCTGGACGGTCCTCGCTCCATGGGGCGATCCTCGAGAGCGCCCACGGGAAGCCCAGCAGAACGGCGACCCCGCCGTAGAGCAGAAGGACGTGCCTCCAGCTTCCTAGCCAGGGGGAGAGCACCGATGCACTGATCAGCGACCCGATCATGAAGCCGAGGGCCATCCCTCCGGAGACGACGGCGTTGGCCGATCCCAGTCCCCTCCCCCGGAACCACATCGCACAGACCTTGTGGAGGGTGATCGGCACGACCGCGGCCACCAATCCGTTGAGGAAGACCGTTGCCGTCATCGTGGCCGCGCTGTTCGCGAGCGCTCTCGATGCGCCGGTCACGCCGAGTAGCAAGCAGGCGACGGTGAGCGTTCGCCTTGCCCCGTAGCGATCACCGATCATGCCGCCCGCAAGGCTGGCGAAGAGACCGGCGAACGAGGCGATCCCCCAGATCAGTCCGACCTGCACGAGGCTCAGCCGGAGATCCTCCGCCACCTCGGAGAAGAGCACAGGCATCGCCATCGTGGGCGCGGCGACAGCGAGGGCGGCGGTGACGCCCGAGAGGGCGAGAACGTAGGCGCGGTACTGTCGCCGAGGCGTCCCACCGTTCGTCTCAGGCACCGATCCCTGCTCCTTTCCGCACGTCGGACGAGACTACCTTGCCTGAGCGGGGTCGACAGGACAAGGGAGCAGGTCCAAAGGGTGCGACCACCGCCTGGGGTGCACGGGCTTGACTTAGATGACGATCTATGTTAGACTACCGCCTAGAGTAGACCGTCATCTATTGAAGATGGACACCTAACGAAGATGACGACCTTCGGGAGGCGACGAGATGCCCCAGCCAGGAAACGCGCAGACGAAGATCACTGTGGAGAAAGGAACGGCCTACGACTTCCTCTCGAGTCTGCTCGTGCTCCACGCCCCGAAGAAGTTCGCGCTTCGTGGGGCGTGGGCGTCGGGCATGCTCGCGCGCCTCTCACCCGACTCGCGGGAGACGCTCGGGCGAGCGGTGCCGATCGTCGGCTGTCCTGTGCAACTGGTCCCATCGCTTCCCGAGCCGAAGGACGTCGAGACACTCCTGTGGCACCTCGGGCGATGGGATCCGACCGAGCTCCTGGAGCAGATCACGTGTTCGGAGGAGCTCCGCCAGTGCGGCTGCAAAGAGATCTTCTCAGAGGTCGCCGACCGCGGTCGGTGGACGAGCGACGATCGTGAGCGGCTCCAGCGCTCGCTCGCCAACGAGAGCGCCAAGGAGAAGGAGATGTCCGACGAGAAGCTCGATGCGATGCTCGACCTCTGGGCCGACGCGAGGGGCTTCGGAGAGGCCTACCTTGCCGCTCTCCGGAACTACCAGGACGTGTTCTTTCACGAGGAGGAGAAGAGGATCGCGGCAGCGATCGCTACCGCCGCCGAACGCGCGGCGGAGCAGGCGAAGAAGCTGCCGTTGCCGGACCTCATCGAGGAGATCTCCGGTGGACTTCGCTACGAGGACCTGTCGAGCGCTCGTGAGGTCGTGCTCGCTCCTTCGTACTGGATCGCGCCTCTCCTGATCAGGATGTGGCTCGACCCGGATCGGCTGCTGTTTGTGTTCGGGGCGCGAGCGGCGAGCGATTCCATCGTCCCCGGTGAGACGGTCCCCGACGGCCTCATTCGCGCGCTGAAGGCGCTTTCCGATCCGACACGTCTGCGGATCCTGCGCCTCGTCAACGGGCGGCCGATGGGGGCCGCTGAACTGGCACGGACGTTGCGCCTGAGGACACCGACCATGCTTCACCATCTGCATGCACTGAGGCTGTCAGGGCTGATCCAGATCCGGATACCTGACGGCGACTCGAAGCAGAAGGCGCTCTTCTCGCTGCGGCCACAGGCCGTACGCGACGTCGCGTCGGCGCTGGACGCGTTCCTTCGCGGCTCGGCGGCGGAGGAACGCGTCGACGCGGAAGCGAAGGGCAGAACTGAAACTCAAGAGACTTCACAAGGAGGGTAGCCATGGACTTGCGTCTCATGACACCGAGGCAGAGCCTGCGCGAGTACTCGGAACGCCTTGAGAGAGCGGCGATCGCTCGCAGGAGGGTGGAGATCCATCAGCGGATGCGAGTCCGCAACCGCCTCCGCAAGGCCATTCTGGAGATCGTGAAGCTGGACGGGAAGACTCCCGAAGTGGCGGTCGAACTGAACGGGCTCATCCGGAGTGTCGAGCGCCGCCTCAGCGGTCGGCCGTGCTGCTGATCTTGCAGGGATGTGACTCGTAGGACTGGGCTCAAGGAGAGGGAGCCCTGTCGACCCCGGAGGCAACACCTCCGGGGTCGACGCATTTCAGGATTGGTCCGCGCGGTCGGCGCTGCGTGGGAGAGAACAGCGGGAGACCGCTCTTCGGAGACGAGGACCTACTTCAGTGCCACCCCCAG
>CP070725.1:168528-182693 GCA_020350845.1 Candidatus Bipolaricaulota bacterium | reverse complement strand
CGGGGATGGCACTCCGTCTCGAGCTCGTCGAGGACCCAGTCGTAGAGGGGCCGGTGGTCCTCGAACTCGAGGGTGCAGAGGGAGTGGGTGATCCCCTCGATGGCATCGGAGAGGCAGTGGGTGTAGTCGTACATCGGATAGATGCACCACGCGTCGCCCTGACGGTGGTGCGTCGCGCGGAGGATCCGGTACATGACCGGATCGCGCATGTTGAGGTTGGGATGAGCCATGTCGATCTTCGCGCGCAGCGTTCGTGATCCGTCGGGGAACTCTCCTGTCCGCATCCGGCGGAAGAGGTCGAGGTTCTCCTCGACGGAGCGGTCGCGGTACGGGCTGTTGCGACCGGGCGGTGTCTCCGTGCGCTCTCCCTCCGTGATCGCGGTCCCGCGGTATTCCCGGATCTCGTCGGCGGAGAGGTCGCAGACGTAGGCCTTGCCGGCCTGGATGAGGAGTTCCGCCCACTCGTAGAGCTGATCGAAGTAGTCCGACGCGAAGAACAGCCGATCCTCCCAATCGACACCGAGCCAGCGCCTGTCCTCGATAATCGCGTCGACGAACTCCTGTTCCTCCTTCGCCGGATTGGTGTCATCGAAGCGGAGGTTGAACTTGCCGCCGAACTCCTCGGCGATCCCGTAGGCGAGGAGAAAGCCCTTGGCGTGTCCAATGTGGATGTAGCCGTTCGGCTCGGGGGGCCACCGAGTATGGACCCGGCCGCCGTTGACGCCGGCGGCGACGTCCTCGGCCACGATCTGACGGATGAAGTCCCGGGGCCTCGTCGTTTCGTTGTCCATCGGTCGGAAGTCCCTTCCCCCGGCCGGATCCACGAACTCACGGCACGGGCCTCTCCCCGCTGAGTCTACCGCCATGACGTGGTGCGAGCCACGTCGTGCGGCGGCCCAGGGAAGGCGACCGCGGCCGTCGTCGGTACGCTGGTGTCACGCAACGTGGGGATCGTCATGGCCGCGAGCCGACCACAGGAGGAGCGATGAAGCGACAGATCGAGAACCTTGCACTGCTCTACCCGATTCCGATCGTCCTCGTGGGAACGTGGGTGGAGGGGCGTGCGAACTTCGCCACCGTCGGGGACTGCGCGATCATGGGTCTCAAGCCGGCACTCGTTGCCGTCTCCCTCGGCGCCGGGTGCCACACGGTTCGTGGGCTCGGAGAAGGAGACGCTTTCACCATCAACATCCCGTCCACGGTCCTGCTTGCCGAGGTCGATGCCTGCGGAATCGCCTCCGGGGCGCACGTGGACAAGAGCGCGTGGTTCTCTGTGAGTCCCGGGCCCCGCACCGGAGCCCCATGCATCGAGGAGTGCCCCGTGAACCTCGAATGCCGCGTCGTCGAACGCGTCTCCTTCGCCCACCGGCGTATCTTCGTCGCCGAGGTGCTGGTGGCGCATGTGGAGGCGTCACTCCTCGAAGACGACGCAGTCCCACGCATCGCCGCGATGCATGCCTTCGATCCGATCATCTACGGCCTCGACAACCAGTACTACCGCATCGGGCAGCCGATCGGGACGGGGTACGCCGAAGGGAGGGATCTCGTGGAGACGGAGGGGGCTGCCCCCTCCTCGCCTCCCTTGGACGGTGGGTCGGAAGGCGCTACAAAGGGGGGAAGCGTTTCGTAGACGGCGGTGGGGGAGACCACATGACAGACAACGGGAAGCAAGGCGCAGTCACGCGGGGAGAGCCGTTCGCTCCGGTGCTCGATGCCGCCCTCGCTGCCGTGAGCGCAGACGGCTTTGCGACCGCGGTCTCGGCGGCGCTCTCGGATTCCACAGGCTCGCGCGGCGCAGCGATCTACCTCGCCGACGAGCGGATCCCGGCCCCGGTCTTCGCGAGTCTGGGCATCGATGAGCCGGAGCGGCTGCGGGCGCTCTGCGCCGCGGCCTGGGAAGAGGCAGGATCCGGAGACGAAAGCTCCGGCTCCGCGGAGGAGACCGACGGCGCGCTCGAGTTCCGCGCTCTCCGCGTGGGGGACCGGGCGATCGGTGTCATCGGCCTGCCGTCGGGCGGGAGCGCCTCCGTCTTCCGCCACACCACCCTCGAGGCGTGGCTTCCCCGCCTGGCTCGCCTTGCCGACAACGCCATCGAGCGTGACGCGACCACCCTTCGCGTGCGCCAACTCAACGCCTACTTCACGATCAGCTCGTCGCTCGGCAGGGCGTTGGAGCTCTCGGAGGCGGTCGAGATCGCGCTCTACTGCTCGATGGAGGTCGTCGACGCCGAAGCGGCGTCGGTCCTCCTCCTCGATGAGGAGAAGGAGAACCTGCTCTTCTACAGTGTCGAAGGCCCCGCCCAGCCGGTCCTCCAGGGGGCGAGCTTCCCCGCGGATCGAGGCATCTCGGGCGCGGTCCTCGAGAGCCTCGAAGCCGTGATCGTTGATGACGTCCGCGGGGATCCCCGGTTCTACGGGGAGATCGATACCGAGTCGGGCTTCGAGACGAAGAATATGATCGCTGTCCCCCTCGTCGCCGGCGAAGAGCGCGTCGGGGTTCTCGAACTCCTCAACAAGGCAGGCGGCGGACCGTTCGTCGAAGCGGAGAGACTGCTCCTCGTGGCGATCGCCGACCAGATCGCCTACGCGATTCGCAACGCGAGGATCTTCGAGTGCCTCGTGGACAGCTACTGCAATCGCCGCAAGGGAATCTACTCGTGCAAGGGCTGCGAGCGTCCACTGGGCTCGTGGACGCCTTGCATGCGCTACCACGATCCCAATCTGTGACACGCCAGGCGCCCTCAAGGGACGCCCTCAGTAGATCTCTCGTGAAGGACGCGTACCTTGCATGCGCTACCACGATCGCAATCTGTAGCGCGCCCTAGTTTCGGGGACACGAACCTCAATTCCTCGTGGGGTCGAGTTCCCGGGGGCTCGGGGTTCATTGAGTACGCGGTTCAAGGTCCCATCTCTGACGTGATGCGGGCTGGTCGTGTGCGAGCGATCACCGGGTTGTGAGCTCAAGCCATTCCGCTCGAGCTGCGAACCGCGCAGAGGGGTGAGTGACTGCCTGCAGCCCGTGGCATGTGGCGTGCACGGAAGCGGAGAGCAGCATAGGTTGCCCGCCGCCTACCGCCAAGAAGGTGAGGTGCGGCTGCCTTCCGCAATCGACATCGCTCTCAGCTTGGAGGACCGCCGCCCCACGACCGCGGAACTGGGCAGAATCGCAGAAGGGTGTGCTCGAGGTCTTCGAGCTGCCGCTGTGCGGGCGGCAGCTCGCGACGACCGATTCCTGACTCTCCCGCGTGCGATGCAGCGCGTCTGTCGCCGGTGCTGAATGGCAAACTACGTATTGGGAGGCGACTTCCAGAGACGCCATTGCGCCTCGTCCTGGCAGCTTCAGTTCGGCCGCATCTGTTGCTCCCGCGTCGGACACCATCGCGAATCCCCATTCCTCACAAGGCTTGACAGGGTGCAGTCCCACGTTCTATGGTGGACGGGTTTGGTCGACGAATCAGGGGGTGAGGGGGACTCATGCAGGAGCAGCAGTTGGAACCTGAGGTACACGGCCCGATGAAGCGGCACACCGACAGCCTCGACGGGATCTTCACTGGACTGGTGTTCATCTGGGGTGCTCTCGTGCTTGCCGGGGAGCTGTCGGGGTACAAGGACAACTTCGCATGCTGGACCAACGGGTGGGAGGTCTTCTTCTCGGGGGTCGGAGCTCTCGCAGTCCTCGGGGCGATCGTACGGATGATTGTTCCGCGCTATCGTCATCGCATCGGTCAGGCGATCGTCTTCGGCTGTATCCTCCTTGGGATCGGTCTTGGAGATAGGGCTGTCTGGATATGGCCGGTCCTCCTTGGCGTCGCTGGCCTGACGATCCTCCGCGGTGTTCTGCTTCGCAGGAGCTGAAGAAGACCGCGGAATCGCGAGACAGGATCTGAGGGACGGCCCACGGATTCCACTCGTGGAGGGCGCAAATGCCTCGGCAGGACTACCGCTTCCTGAGCACACGGACTGACCGCATCTTCAACCTCTCTGACGGCGTCTTCTCCATCGCCATGACATTGCTCGTCTTTGGCCTCGTTGTTCCCGTGCTGGAACCGGGAGGACCCACCCTCGCCCAGGCGCTGTTGGGCATGTGGCAGGAGTTTCTCCTCTACGGACTCAGTTTTCTCATCCTTGGTGTGCTCTGGATCATGCACCACGCTGTCTATGACAACCTCAAGCATAGCGACCACATGCTGTTGTGGCTGAACATCCTGGCGCTCCTGTTTGTGGCCTTGCTTCCGTTCTCGACGTCGTTGATCTGGAGACATGGTGCGAATCGAGTCACCGCGCTCACCTACGGCGCGAACTTCCTTGGCGGAGCCGTCTTCATGTGGGGCATGTTCTGCTACGGGTCAGGCAAAGAGGTACTCCTCAAGCCGGGGGTCGATCCTCGGGTCATCAGAGCAGGTCGTCGGATGGGACTTGCATACACTGTGATTCTTCTCATCGCCATCGGGCTTGCCTTTGTGATCCCGCTGGCCTCGTTCGCGATGTATGCCGCCTTCGTCGTCGCGTTCATCGTGTTCACCATGCTAGGGCGCTTCGACGTGGTCATGCTGTGGCCTGCAGCCCGCACCCGGCGTGAGAGGGGCGGACCAACATCAAACGGGGCAGATCGCCCCGAGGAAGGAACGAAGAGATGAGCACGAGGATCTTCTACTTCACTGGGAGTGGGAACTCGCTTGCCATCGCACGGACCCTTGCGGAGGGGCTTGGGGCTGCGCAGGTGCTGCCGATGGCCAAGCACCTGCGTGACGTGTCAATCGCTGACGCAGCATGCGTCGGCCTCGTGACCCCGGTCTACGCCTGGGGGCCACCGCGCATGGTCAACGAATTCATCTCTGGGCTGAAGACGCGGAAGGATCAGTACGTCTTCGCGGTCGCCAATTGCGGCGGAAACCTCGCTGCAACGCTCAAGATCCTGCGCCGACGTCTCCGCGCTGCCGGCTCGCATCTTGACGCCGGATTCGGTGTTCGCGCCGGTTTCGTTCCCCCGCTACCAGGAATGGAGTTCGGGATCATCAAGTTCGTCGCGTGGCTTGGGCGAAAGACCATGCCCGGGCACTTCGCCGATCGCAAGGACCAGATCCTTGAGGCCGTGAGAGCCAGCGCTGCGCACAAACCTGAGTCGCAGGCGTGGACAGCGAATCTGGTCGGCTCGCTGATGCATTCGGCAGCCGCTGGAGCGTTCCCAAGGATCGACAGAGACTTCTCCGTCGGCGACGAGTGTGTCTCCTGTGGCACGTGCACTCAAATCTGCCCGCGCGAGAACGTCACCCTCGTCGACGGAAGGCCTACTTGGCACCAGAACTGTGAGTCGTGCTACGCCTGCTACCTCTGGTGCCCACAGAAGGCGATCTCGTTCAAGGGAGCGCGTCCGACCGACCCGACACATCACCCCGATGTCACGCTTGGGGACATGCTGCTGCGCTAGACGCGGCGTCATGCGGCGGCGAACGGCACCATAGAAGAAGGAGATGTCTTGAACAAGAAGCTCCAGGGAATGCTTCCTCAGTTACTGCATTGGCTGGAGGTTCTCGTCGCGGGTCTCGCGATCGTCTTCGTTGCCATCGGGATCGCGAACCTGGTGCTCGATCTCGGCGGCTTCTGGGAGGAGCTGGCGCACGGCGGGCTTCACGTCGTGTTCGAGAACATTCTGTCGGAGATCCTGCTGCTCGTTGTCGGAATCGAGCTGGCGATCCTTCTCGTGCGACGCACGCCGGAGAGCCTCATCGAGGTGATGTTCTTCGTGGTTGCCCGCAAGACGCTGATCAAGACGGGGCCGTTCTACGAGCTGCTGATCGGGGTGGTTGCGCTTGCGGGGCTGTTTGCCATTCGCAAGTACCTCACATTGAGGAGGTCGGGCGATCGACTCACGTAGCCCGCGTCACCCAGCAACGAGAGCGGTGCCTCGTCTCAGCGCATCTCTCTTGACGAGCGTCTGCGGCCGGGCCTAGACTGCCCTGCGGCGGCATCGGAGGTGCGATCATGACGGAGACAGCACTTCGACGGCTGTCAAGGCCTGCAGCCGCCTCCGTAATCGTGGTTGTGCTCCTTGCGCTTCTGCCTCTCACGCTCGGCAGCCAGACGGGAACTGAGACCGAAGCGTGCTGTTTCGCCGACGGAAGCTGCGACAATCTCGATCCCGGGGCCTGCGTGGACCTGGGCGGTGTACCCCAGGGTGTGGGGACGATCTGCAGCGATGTAACCTGTCCGCAGCCCACGCAGGCGTGCTGTCTCCCCGACGGGAGCTGCGCGGATCTCTCCTACGGCGAGTGCATCGATCAGGGGGGAGAGGCCCAGGGTGACGGGACCACTTGCAGCGACGTGATCTGCACGCAGCCCACGCAGGCGTGCTGTCTCCCCGACGGGAGCTGCGCGGATCTCTCCTACGGCGAGTGCATGGATCAAGGGGGAGAACCGCAGGGAGACGGGACGACTTGCGGCATCACGCCCTGCGCGCCTGCGACGCAGGCGTGCTGCCTCCCCGACGGCGGCTGCCGCGACCTCGACGTCGAGGGATGTCGTGGAGCCGGGGGCGCTCCCCAAGGCGAGGGCACGGACTGTGGGCACACCTCATGCCCGCAGCCGACCCGGGTGTGCTGCTTCCCCGACGGCAGCTGTCAGGATCTCGAGGCCCGCGAGTGCCGGACCGAGGGAGGATCTCCGAGGGGATCGGGGTCGAGTTGCTTCCGAACGCGCTGCCCGCAGCCAGCAACGCCTCCTTCCTCGATCCGCCTGCTGGCCCCACTTCCCGGAGAGGGCCTCGAGCCCGAAGCTCCCAGTGTCCCGTTCTGCTGGGAGGCGTTGGGGATCCCTGGCGTTACCTACGAAGTCATCCACGAGGGCAAACACTGCGATCCCGAGGTGCTCAACGGGCCGCATCCGTTCGCGCCACTGATTCCGGATCCGGAGCTTGCCCGGAGACATGCCGAGCAGCGTGTACGCGTGCGCGAGATCGAGCTTCATCTTGCTGCGCTGCTCGAGTACTGCGAGAGCCTGGACGAGCTGTTCGCGCAGGTCGGCCAGCGCCTGCGAGAGATCCCCGACGAGCTCGCAGGGCTCGAGCGGGGGCGCGATGAGGCCGACGCGGCGCAGGTGGACTCAGAGGAGGCGCCGTTCGAGCTTCCGCTGACCTCGAGCTGCCCGCGAACGCCGGCGGAGATGCTCGCGCCGTTCGCCGACCAGATCGACGACTTGGAGGTCCCGCCGTGTCTCGAGGATCCGTGCCGGGAGCTCTCGGACGCCCTCAGTGCGCTTGTGGGGCTGCTGCAGTCGCTTCAGGCGCATGCGGTCGTTCAGCGCCTCGAATTCGAGCGCCTGTTGCAGCGGTGGGTCGACGGGGCCGATCACCGCGGGACGATGGAGCTCTACCACGAGCTCTTCTCCTTCGTGGACGGTGCCATAAGCGTTGTGACTGATCTCATCGACCTGCTGACACCCGATCTCGAGGCTGAGCTGCGGTCGCTGATCGAGGAGACCTTGACCGACGCCGTCTGCCGCCAGCACCCCGAGCTGTGTGAGGCGATCGAGACGGCGCAGACCGTGCGCGATCAGCTCGCCACCATCCGCTCGATTCTCAACAGCGCTCGGTCGACAGGGACGCCGGGGCCCGCGTTCATCGTACAGATGGTGCAGGCGATGGCGCAGCAGGCGGCCGCCGCGACCGCCGTTGCCGTGGAGGGCTGGGCCAGCTTCGCGGAGTACATGAGTGCGGTGCTCTGGGATGCCTACGAGAGTCTCCTCTGCGAGCAACAGGCCCTCGAGTGGCTGCGCGATCGACGCGATCGAATTGAGGCGCTCTGCGACGCCTGTCTGGAGTGTCTCCAGCAGGAGCTCGCTGCCGCGGAGGATGACCTCGAGGAGACCGAAGGACTGATGGAAGCGGAGGCACAGGCGCGGGAGGCCTACTGGCAGGAGCAGTCGGCGGCGATCTCCGCTGCGATCGGTCAGGTCGGGCAGTACCTGGACGACGACTGGTACGAAGCCTGCTGTCAGGAGAGCGCGGTCACGATCGCCGTGCCCGGGGAGACGCTGTGTGCGCAGCGGCTCGAAGAGGCGCTCAAGGAGGCGCTCGGCGACAGAGCCTGCTTCCTCACGTTCTCGTGCACCTTGGAGTGTGAGTTCCAGGAGGGGCAACTCGTCGGCGCGAGCGTCCAGTGCGAGCATAGCTTCCCGCTCGCGGAGCGGCGTCCGTGCTGCTGCGTGCCGTGCGCGAGAACGCCGACGTCCATGGGCGAGGAGCCCGATCCCGGGACACCCGGGTCGCGGGTCTGCGGAGGCCCGGACGGGACGGAAGCCGCTCCCGGAGCCGGCACGTGGCGTGTCGAAGCGCGTGACGAGGAAGGACGACTCGTGGGGGAGAGCCCGCGACGGCTGCTGGGGCCGGGAGGGATCACCGAGCCCCGCGCCTTGCCGCCGATCCGCCCGACGTGCATCTGCTCGGTCACGGCGAGCGTGAACGGGGCTCCGGTGGCTTCTGGAGGGCTGATCCTGGCGACGCAGGGCGTCCCCGCGACGATCGGCGTCGGTGGAGACTGCGGTCCCCCGTGCGCTCCCGGGGCGACTTCGATCGCCATTCGGCCCCCGGCACCCGCTCCTCCATGGCTCGGGTGGGCGGTCGTCTTCCCGCCCCCGCCGATCTCCGCCGCGGGACCGGTGACGACGTACGACTTCCCTGCCGTCGGCCGCTACTCCGTAACCGTTTCGCGCCTTTGCGAGGACGGCACGGAGTGCACGTCGTCGTTCGAAGTTCTGACGGTGCCCCCTCCTGGACCGGTCTTGAGAGGTCTACGGGACGGAGACGACCCGTCGATGTGTTGTCCCGCGTGCGGTGCCGATCCGTGTCTCGCCCTCTCCTACGGCACCCCGGGCGATCCGCCGCTCGCGCCTGCGGCGGGGCATCGGCTCTTGCTCCGCGATCGGGGACGGATCCATCTCCTCTTGGAGAGCGACTGTCGACCGGATTGCCCCGAAGCGCGGACCGTTCGCTGGGAGTTCACCCCTCCCTCGGGGGAGAGGGAGATCTACGAGGGCATCGACCTCTATGCCCTCGACTATGACCTCAAGGGACCGGGCGAGACACTCCTATGCGCGATCGAGACGATCCCCTGCGGCGGAACCGCGCACCGCTTCGAGAGCTGGTGGATCTTCGACGTTCGGGGACACATACCTTGATTCCTCCTGGACGAAAGGGTGGCCGGTCCAGGAGGAATTAAGGTATGTGTCCCCAGACTCAGGCGCGCTTCTCGCGGTAGAGCATCTCGTCTGCGGCCTTGAGGAGGTCGTTGATCGATCGGGGATCATTCGGCGTCCAGGTGGCCCATCCGAAGTCGATGCTCACGCCGAGCCTTCCGGGAACGTTTGCCTCCATCCACGACTCGATCCGGGCACGAAGCCGCTCCACGAGCGGCTGAATATCTGATCCCGTCTCGGGAAGCACGAGCAGGAACTCATCGCCGCCGTAGCGCACCACCCAGTCGCTCTTTCGGAGTTCGGCGACGAGCACCTCCGCCAGGCTGGCGAGGACGCGGTCTCCCTGCTGATGCCCGAGGGTGTCGTTCACCGCCTTGAACTGCCGCAGGTCAGCGAGCATCAGGGTGAAGGTCCTTCCGTAGCGCTGCGAGCGGAAGAGCTCGAGCTGGATCATGTCGTCGAAGAACGCGCGGTTCCGCAGCCCGGTCAGCGGATCCCTCAGTGCCTTCTCACGCAGCTCTTCTTCGAGATGGACCCGCTCGCTCACATCGTGGAAGTGCAGTGCCAATCCCTCCCGGCCCTTGTGCACCATCGGGTCGGCGCACATCGATAGCCAAAGGACACCGCCGTCGCGTCCGATGGCGCGCAGCGTACGACCATCGCACGGATGATCCTCCCCGATCCCTTTCGCGAGTTCACGATCCTCCGGATGGATGAAGTTCCACCAGGGGGAGAGTTGTTGCAGCGAGGCGACGTCATAGCCGAGAAGTTCGACGGCCCTGCGATTCGCGTACTCGATCTGGTCGTCGACGACGACGGCGACGCCAGTCATCCCGCTCTCTACCAGGAAGCGGAAGAGGTGATGGGTATCGTGCAGCGTCTCCAAGCTGCACGCTTCCCGCAGGGCGATTCCGGCGACCGAGGCGAGTTCCTCCAGGAACGCGAGCGTCCGCGCATCAGGCCTGCGGCCGTCGGACGGGTCATCGACTGAGATGTGCCCGAGGATCCGCCCTTCGTGCCAGAAGGGGACGAGGAGTGCGGCACTGTGGGTCCAGCCGCCGTGTTGCAGGTACCTCCGTCCGCTCTGGATCACGGATCCCCCCACGGTCGGGCCGGCGCCGTCGGGAAGGAAGTACGATCTCCCGATCCTGCACGCCCCCTGATACCGCCCGCCGTTGGCCTCTGCTCCACCCTCTACCAGCCGTTCTACGGTCTCACGATCGGTGAGGCTCAGTCCGCGCGTCGCATAGGCGAGGACCGTGCTCTTCGACGAGGGATCCTCAGGGATCAGCGGGGAGAGGTAGCAGGTCGCGAGCACGCGGCGGAACGGCGTTTCCGATTCGACGCTCTGCGCGACGTCCTCTAGCACCTGGCGTGTCAGGCGCTTACGGTTCTCGTCGATCGGCACGGCGTCATCGGGTACCTGCACGTTCGTCCTCATCTTCCTCAGCCCGCACGTTGCGGCGGATGCTCTGACCTCCTCGCATGGGTGATCCATGTCTGCACTGCGAACGACGCGGGCGCTACTCTCCTCCCGCTCGTCGGACAAGACTCCGTACGAAACCTGACGACGGACGAGGAGGGTCTCCGGGTGGAGCTCGACCAGTGGATCGCCCTATACGGCGCCGTGTCGCGGATGGCTTCGGATCGTGAGCGCAGTCTCTGGTCGCTGTTCACCGCGGGGCTCATCGGTTGTGGGCTCCTCCTTGCGGTGATCGCATTCGCCGGCACCGCGTTCGGCATTCCCGGCGGGGACTCATCGTTCCAATACGAGTTCGGCATCGGTGTTGCGGCTCTCGGGGCGCTTCTCTCCTGCGTGTGGCTCATCAGCCAGCTTCGGCTCCACGTTGCCTGCAGGCATTGGCAGCGGCTGCTGCGCAGCATCGAGAGCCAGTTCGCCGGGGCCGAGTTCACGCGCAGCTTCCATCGTCTGTTCCATGGGGATCAAGTCTGCATCCCCTCTGCGTCGTGGATCTGTAGAGAGTGGCACCCTGAGCCTGCACGCATCCGATGGCCAATGCGCGGACGGACCTCGCTTCTCACGGCCTGGATTCCTCTCGCCTTCCTGCTTGCCTTCGCCGCGGTGCTCTGCGGCATCTTACTCAAGTAGCCCGATACGTCGACGCGTGAGCCCATGCCTTGCCCCGCGTGCTTTCGCCCAACGTAGGGGAAGGGAGTCCCGCGGGTCAAGAGGGTGAGGCCCGTCGTCGCACCATCCCTAGGCATCGCGAAGGAACTCGCTACGGCCGCAGGAACTCGACCAAGACCTCGAAGGTGTTGGCGCTCGACACCTCGCCGTTGTCGCCATCGAGAACGATTGCACACCGCAGGCGCGCCGAGAAGGAGCGACAGCTTGACGTGAAGCGCACCAGCACGTCTCTGAGGCGCACGGTCACCGTCTTCGTTGTCCCGCCTCCCATGACATCCGCGGGCTCAACCAGGAGGTCCGTCCGCGGTACGTCGAGGAAGCACTTCCCCCATTCGGCATTCCCGGAGGCGGGCTCCGAGTCGTGGACTCGGAGCCTCGCGGAGCCGCCAGCTCCCAGGTCGTCGGACGGATCCTCGACCGTGAAGCGGAAGACGATGTCGTGTCGGCAAACCGTGGCATACCAGACGTCGCGGCAGCCGTAGACCCACCCGGTGCTTGGAGTCTGGACCCAGGGCTCGATCCAGTAGAACCATCCACACTCCCGCCGGTACTCGTGCTCGTACGACGTTCGGTGAGCGGTCGCACTGCCACTCAGGATCTCCGGTGGAGCCAGTAGTCTGACCGTCGCCGCGTCCGGTACGAGACCGGAGAGGTTCCCCACAAGCAGCGTGCAGGAAGTCAATAGGACGGCGATGGTTGCAGCGAAACACGCGAGGAGCATCCCGAGCATCGCACGCGGTCGTCGCCTCTTCCTGACGCTCATAGGATCACCATCGCTTGCAGCGACAGCATCACCCAGGAAAGGCGCACACCAAGCCCCAAGCAGAGCACCGGAGCTCGGTGCTCGAAGGTCGTTGGGAGCCGTTCCCCATCTATGGTCACTCGTCCGCTCCCTCCGTAGGCCCCTTCCGCATGCAGCATCCCGAGCGCCCCCAACAGGTAGAGGTGTGGAGCCAGTTCGTAGCATAGACCTGCTGAAACGATGTCTGCTCTATGGATCCTTGCGCTGAGATCGTGCTCGGTTTGCGCGGCAGTGGGAAGCCAATCCGTCAGATGAACGACGGTTGTACCTGAACCCAATCCCACGCAGAACGACGCGAGGAGGCGATCCCCAGCGAGTTCGAAGGCGAGCGATCCCATCCACACGTGGAGATCACCCACAGCCAACAGGCCCCCTGCCACGACCCACCGCTGGAGATCGATGGGCAAACGAGACTGCCAACGCTCCGCGCGCGACATTGTTTTGTCGTGTCGCTCGAGGAGCACAAGCTCATCCTCGATCCGCACGAGTGCGGCGTACCGCCCCATCTGCGCGTGGCCGGACTCGAGATCGATGATCGCGACCAGCTCTGGGGTTGCGCTGAGCGCCACCACGAGGTCGGTCTCCGAGGTGCTACGGTGGAAGATCCCGGTCTTCTCGAACACTTCCATCGTGAGCACCACGTGATACGTTCCGGGGCGAGCGAAGTCGTGGACCACCTGCTGCCCACTGCGCACGTTCCCGTCGCCAAGGTCCCAGGTGTAGCGAACCTCATCGATACGCTCGACGACGACCCGATGGGTGGACGCTGAGGCATCGAGGGCGATCGGTGTCCCCAGGGAGATGCGGGTTCCGGGCGCCACGTGGATCGATGGGTAGAGAACCGCTTCGTTTGACGCTTCCTGCGGCGATGCGGAGGATGTCACCCAGAGCAGCAGCGCGAGGGCCATAGCTACAGGAACAAGGGGCCCTTGTCTCACGCAAGAACCGTTGCATGACGTCGCCATCGGTTGGCCTCCTGCTGCGCCGCAGTCTATCACACTCGGGCGTGACCCGGTTTGCTCTGAGCTCCCCCAAAAAAGACGGGCCGCGAAGCGCTCTGCGGCGTGAGCGGCATGGATCACGAGACGCCTGTCGCACGCCTGGAGACGAGCGAGATCGCCGCCGCCGGGCAGGTGCTCACACAGAGCCCGCAGCCGAAGCACTTCCCCTGCTCGAGCTCCGGCCAGTCGTCCCCGCTATGGCGCCAGGCACCGAACTGGCAACGGTCAGCGCAGGTCCCGCAGCCGATGCAGAGGTCGCGATCCTGCCGCGCGACGTGGGACGACTCGACGATCGCGTCGTGGTAGTCGAATCGGCTGAGGGCGCCAAGGAACCAGCAACAGCAAGAGCAACACGAGCAGAAGGACGACACCCCTTTGCCCGGCTTGCGGAACGCGAGGTGCACCAGGCCTTCCTCATGGGCCGCCCGCAGCGTAGCCAGCGCCTCCTCGCGTGTGGCGAGCCGGAAGCCGTCCCACGTTTCGAGCGCTTCGTCGCAGTTCTCGTCCAGTGCGAGGCAGGTGTCGATCGGAGCGTCGCAGTTCCCCTTCTCCGTACGGCAGGCGCACGGACCGAGCGCGATCCGCTTCGCTTCGTCGAGGAGCCTCTCCGCCTCCTTCAGGTTGAGCACCGCCTGCTTCGCATCGATCTCCACGTGCACGGGGATCGTCGTCGCGGTGTAGCCCTCGACGGCTTCCGCCACCTCATCCATCCGTCGCTTCTCTCGGTCGTCCGTCTCCATTCCGGGGACACAATACTCTTTTCGTGGACTCTGTGCCCTCTCGCGCCCCGTGTCGACAGGGTGTGGGAGGTAGGTCGTGGAAAGCCGAAAGCCGAAGGCTATTGCGCCCGATTCTTGATGGGGACCTCAGACCTGGTTGTCGAACCGGGAAGGATAAACCGTGAGTCCACGAAAAGAGTATTGTGTCCCCGGAATGGGAGTGGTTGGGAGAGGAGGATTCGAACCCCCACTAACAGGGCCAGAGCCTGTCGTCCTGCCGTTAGACGATCTCCCAAGGTTCGTGG
>CP070725.1:164394-168428 GCA_020350845.1 Candidatus Bipolaricaulota bacterium | reverse complement strand
GTTGGCGTCTCGGAATCACTCTGGCATCCAAACAGAAGAAACGTGCAAGAAGAAATGACGAGAGTGATGATATTGAGACAACTCGGGCGGTACATAAGCAGCCTCCTGCGGGGCAGATCAAACCATCCGGCCCCGCACCCAGTGATTGCGGAATGCCTATGATGATCCTAGCAGATCCAGACTGACGGATCCAACCTCTCCCCCACCCCCCTCCCCCGCAGCGGAGGCTACTGGCGGGAGCGGGGTGAGCTTGGCACGGCGGGGAGGCGGCGTTCTCCTCAGTCGTCGAGAGGATACGAATGGTGCTAGAGGGTTTTCGTGGCGAAGACTCAACCGCCGACCCCGAGGCCTTCTATGGCGCTGCAGCGTCCTTCGTCGAGATGAACCCTGTGCGTGCCGATGCAGGCCGCCTCGGGGCTGTGGGTGACCATGATCACGGTTCGCCCGTCCTGCACGTTCAAGTCCTGGAGAATCCTGAGGATCTCCGCCGCCAACGCAGGGTCGAGGTTGCCGGTCGGCTCATCGGCCAGGATGACCTCAGGGTTATTGCCGAGCGCACGCGCCATGGCGACGCGCTGCTGCTGGCCTACGGAAAGCTCGCGCGGCAGGTGGTCCATGCGATCGGCAAGTCCAAGTCGCTCGAGCAACTCTGTTGCCCGCCGCCCGTGATTGGCATCGCCATTGGCGCGAAGCGACATCGGAACCATGACATTCTCGTGGGCCGAGAGATACGGGATGAGATTGAAACTCTGGAGCACGAACCCAACGCTCTGATTGCGATACGCAGCCAGCCGCCGTTCATCGAGACTGCCGAGGTCGGTGCCGAGAAATTCGACCTGACCGGAGGTCGGTCGGATCAGTCCGCCCAGGGTCAAGAGCAGCGTTGTCTTCCCTGACCCTGAAGGACCCGCAACCGTGACGAAGTTTCCTGGTTCGATAGTGAGCGAGACGTCCCGGAGGGCATGAACGACTCCGCGCCGACCTGCGTACGATTTTCCGACCTTCTGAAGGGTGAACATGCCCTTAGACCTCTTGCAGAATCGACGCGGGATCGAGGCGTGTCGCCCGGTAGGTGGGATACCAGCTCCCAATCAAAGCGATCGCGACCGCGACGACTATCGACCAGACGAAGTAGACGGGAACCGGCTCAACTCTGAGTCCGGCGAGTTCCGGGCCTAAGGTCAGGGCCGAGAGGGTACCGAGAACGTATCCGCCCACGCCGCCAAGGACACCTAGAATGATCGCCTTTGCGAAGAACAGACGGTAAATGCTCCCTCGCGTGGATCCGAGGGTGAGAAGGGTGCCGATCTCGCGCTTGCGCTCCTCGACGTTCGCCCACATGTAGTTTGCGATGGAGATCGCGCCGACGAGCGAGATGATGACCAGAAGGATGAGCGAGATCTTCGTCATCAGGCGATTCGTCTCGATCTGCGTGTTCACGATCTGCCCGATGGTCGTGATGCGCGTATCTGGCAGAATGTTCCGCAGCTTGCCGAGAAGCCCATCAGAGATCGCAGAGCAGCAGCCCATGATCTCAATGGCGCTCACCTGCGGCCCGATCCCCAAGAGCTCCTGCACCACGTGGAGATGCGCGAAGATCCGGTCGTCGTCGATCGTGCCGGTCTCGGGCAGAACATGTGCGGTCGTGAACTCCCGTCCCTCGATCGTGACCGTGATACGTTCGGCCAAGTTCAGGCGCTGCGCGGCGACGCTGCCGGCGAGCACTTCGGTGGGGGCGAGCGTGTCGATCACCTTCCGCTGGAGTCGCTCATCCACATAGGACGGCCCCGTCTTCAATTCCGGACTCGTGCCGCAAGCCGCAGCAAGCTCCGCGCCGGCGAGTCCTGCGCTTTGCCAGATCGGTTTCGATGCGAGCTCGTTTGCCGGCAAGATGCCGGTGAGGATGATCGGAACGGCACCGACCTTCACCCGCCGCGTCAGCTTGGGGGAGAGGTTATCCACACCAGGGAGCATGGAGGTGACGACCCGCTCCACGTAGTCTTCAGGAAAAGTCGGGGCATCGATATCGGCAGTGTAGTAATCATCGACCGAGGCTGCTTGGGGCAACACCAGAATGTTCGCGCCGAGATTGTCGAGTTTGATCGCCACCGCTCGTTCGGAGACGGACGCGACGGACTTGATGCCAACGATGACAGCAATCCCCAGGGTGATCGCGAGCAACCCTGACGCCATTCGAGATTTCCGAAGCCAGAGTTCTTTCCAGAGGATGGTCCGGAGCTTCATGCCAGCACTCCTACTTCTTTCCTGGACCGCAGGACTTGCTGCCGCCCTGGACGGTCGAGGGGCAGCAACCACTCGCCTTCTTCGTCGCCGCCTTAGCGAGGCTCGCAACGTCCGCAGCACCGGTATAGGTGCTGGTGATCTGCCCCTGGGCGTTAACTACCAGAATGACTGGCTCGGTCGCGGCCCGGTCGACCTTGAGCTTGGTGAGGAACCCCGCTTCCGCCGGATCGTCCATGTCGATCTGAACTGTGACGCACTTGTCCTGCAGCTCGCCACAGGCGGCAGCACAGGCGGCAGCCGCCCCGGACTGTGTAGCCATGTCCTTCCGGCTGACGCAGATGAAGACCGCCTTGCCTGCCTGGAGCACCTCGAGGACCTCGGTCTTCTTCGGTGACGGCAACATGGCGATGAGCTTGTCGACCGTCGCCCGCACCGCCGGCAACCCGCCCGCGAGGACGCCGTTGCGCGCCGTGAGTAGGATGAGCGGCACGGGGGCGCCCGCCAGTCGGAATTTCGCGACCAATTCCGCGTTCACAGGGTCGGACCGGTCGAGCTCGATCAGCGTACATTTCTCAACCTGCTTCATCGCTTGCTTGATCATGTTCTTCGCCTGATCGGAACGGGGCGCGCCGTTAGCCGTGACCAGGATGAAAGCGACCTCTCCGTGTTTCGCGGCCGACTCCAAATCCTCTTGCACCGAAGCTGCGGCGACCGATAGTGCGAGACCGACGAGAAGGACCCCGACGCCGAAACTGCGCTGTATCATCATGACTTCCTCCGTTGCGTTCCCCGTGCCGCGATTGATGAACCGTATCTTCCGTCAGGGCGAAAGACCCTGCCCAAGCAGGTCTGATGGCCTGGCGCGGCGAGTGATCACTTCGGGCAACACCCGCCGGACGCCTTGATCTTGGCCGCCCGCTCTCGATCAGCGGCAAGACCCGGCACTCCGGTGAAACATTGCCCAAGACATGCGAGCAGCTTCTGGTGAAAGGGAGTCTGAGCCGCGCGGAGCTGGTAGAAACACCACAGCCCCTCCTTGCGCATGTCGACAAGCCCTGCGCGACGCAGGTAGTTGAGGTGGTGGGACACCTTTGCCTGGGGTAGCCGCAGGATGCTGATGATGTCGCTCACGCAGAGTTCGCCATCCTGGAGAAGGTGAAGGATGCGCAACCGGGTCCGGTCGGCAAATGCCCGGAACATCTTCTCGACCGGGTCGACTGGCTCGGTTCGCATGGTCGGTGTCGACCTTCTTATACTCATGAATGTGAGTATAGTTCCAGGGTTCGGCTCACCGCAAGCGGAAACTCTCGTTGATGGCATGGCGGCCGGCGCGCTTGCCAGTGTTGGGGAGACCTTGCTCTTCCACTGGGATGACTATCCGGCGAACCGGAGAGGTCAATCCTCGTACCGCCTGTGCCTCCCGAAAACTCGTACGCCTTGAATTCACGGCACTTGCGCGGTCCGCCGCAACCCAGCCCCCCAGCGTGCTAGGCTCCTCGTCTTTACCCTCCCAACCGGCCGAGCACCTTAATGACCGTTCTGCGCGCCATCCTCGCCCTCCTCTCCACCCTCTTCCGATCCCGCGCCTCCATGCACGTCGAGATCCTCACCCTTCGTCATCAACTGGCCGTGCTTCACAGAACCAGCCGGCGGCCGAAGCTCACCCCTGCCGATCGCCTTCTCTGGTCCTGGATCTCCCGGCACTGGTGCGGATGGAAGGAGGCCCTCGTTATCGTCCAACCGCGAACCGTCATCGCCTGGCAGCGGCGGCGGTTCCGAGACCACTGGCG
>CP070725.1:161415-164294 GCA_020350845.1 Candidatus Bipolaricaulota bacterium | reverse complement strand
TGATGGACGAAGGCTACCGCTACCGGTAGCCAGAAGGAGTGAGACGTGGATCTGCCACTGCGGGAATCGAAACCGGACATCGAGCGCTTCGTCGATGTCATCACGGGGAAGAAGGAGCCGGATCATGATAGCGACGCTGTCTCCGATGCTGACGAACCCGGCTCGTTCACGCCGGGCAGTCAAGAGCATCGCGGTTGCCCCAACCCGCTTGACTCAGGGGGACTGTGAGGGCCGCGAGGCGATTCTTGGGATCGGCATTTTGGAGCCTAGGGGACTTGAACCCCTGACCTCTTGCATGCCATGCAAGCGCTCTCCCAACTGAGCTAAGGCCCCGGTATGGCAGGAATGGTACCCGCCGAGCGCAGGAGGGATCAAGCCTTCCCGAGGCGCATCAGTCGATGAGCGCCGTCTCCTTGAGGATGAGCCCGACGGCCTCGGGGAGATCGTCGGCCCGCAGGTCGGGCTCGGCTTCGTGTTCGCCGTCGCTTCCTCCGAAGCCGGTAGCCACAAGGACCGTGCGGCAGCCGGCGCGCTGCCCGGCGAGGATGTCCCCCGTCATGTCACCGACGAAATAGGAGGCGGCGAGGTCGATGTCGTGTTCGTCCCGCGCGAGCTCGATCATCCCCATCCCCGGCTTCCGCAGCGGCGAGACCTTCCGGTAGGCGGGCACGGTGCCCTTGGGGTGAAACGGGCAGTAGTAGATCGCGTCGACGTGGGCGTCCTCTGCGGCCAGGAGATCGTCCATTCGCCTGTGGATGCGCTTCAGGTCCTCCTCCGTGATGAACCCCATCGCAATCCCGCCTTGGTTCGTGATCACGACCACGGGAAGCCCTGCCTCGTTGAGCCGCCGGATGGCCGCCGCGGAGCCGTCGATGAGAAGCATGTCATCGGGGTGATTGATGTAGTCCCCGTGGTTGTTGATCACGCCGTCGCGGTCGAGGAACACAGCGCGCCGAGCCATCGGATCAGCGAACGACGATGCTCACCATCTTCTCGGGGATGGCGATGACCTTCACCAGTTCGACGCCTTCGAGCCGCTTGGCGATCGAATCGTCAGCAAGCGCAGTCTCCCGCAGCCGGTCGGCGTCTCGGGCGACATCGATCGGGACGGCGATCCGCGCGCGCAGCTTGCCGTTGACCTGGACGGGGATCTCGACCCTGTCCTCCACGAGCGCCGCCGGCTCGTAGGCCGGCCAAGCCTGCTCGAGAACTGCGTCCTCGTGCCCGAGACGGCGCCACAGCTCCTCGCAGATGAACGGAGCGATCGGGGAGAGAAGCAGGACGAGCCCCTCGACGACCTGCCGCAGGAGCGCCGCGCCGAGGTCTCCGTCTGCGGCCTTCGACAGGTCGTTGGTGAACTCCATGATCGCCGCCACCGCGGTGTTGAAGCTGAACCTCTCGTCGATGTCCTCCGTGACCTTCTTGACCGTCGTGTGGTAGCGATGCCAGAGCGCACGCTCGACCGCTCCAAGGGCGTCGGCATCCACGACGGCAGCCGGCTCGGCCATCCTCGAAACGCTGTCGAGGACGAGCCCCCACACGCGGTTGAGGAATCGGTACGCGCCGCGGATCCCCTCTTCGGACCAGTCGATGTCGCGGTCGGGAGGGCCCATGAACATCGTGTATACGCGCTCGGTGTCCGCGCCGTACCGCTCGATGATCGACGTCGGATCGACGACGTTCTTCTTCGACTTCGACATCTTGATGCTCGCCGCCTCGAGCGCCTTGCCGCAGATCGGGCAAGCCCCGTCTTCAGCGACCTCCTCGTGCTGGATCCAGCCGTGCTCGGGGCAGCGGTAAGCCGTCAGGCAGACCATGCCCTGCGTGAACAGCCGCGCGAACGGCTCCTCGAAACCGACCAGCCCGAGGTCGTAGAGCGCCTTGGTCACAAAGCGGGAGTACATCAGATGGAGGATCGCATGCTCGACGCCGCCGACGTACTGATCGACCGGCAGCCAATGATCGACGTCGTCCTTGACGAACGGCCGCTCCTCGTCGTGCGGGGAGATGTAGCGCAGGTAATACCACGCAGAGTCGACGAACGTGTCCATCGTGTCCGTGTCGCGCTTCGCAGTCCCGCCGCACGTGGGACACTCCGTGTCCGCAAAGCCGGGGACCTGTGCGAGGCCCATCTTCCCGATGAACTCGACCTCGGGGAGCACCACGGGGAGATTCTCTTCGGGCACGGGGACCTCGCCGCACGTCGGGCAGTAGACGATCGGGATCGGCGCTCCCCAGTAGCGCTGGCGCGAGATCAGCCAGTCATGGAGACGGAAGTTGATCGCCGCTCGGCCGGTGCCCTGCTCTTCCAGCCACGAGGTCACCGCGGCGACCGCGCGGTCGCCGGGCGTTCCCGAGAAGCCGCCGGAGTGGATCATCATCCCGTAGTCGGCGTGAAAGAGAACATCGCGATACGACTCGCAGCTTGCCAGGATCTCCATCACGCTGCGGGCGGAGGCGACCTCTGGCTCGAGGAGGCGGCAGCGGTTGAGGATCTCCGACTCCGCCTCCATGCCGTCCCAATCGATCGCACAGTCCTGGAAGACGAACTGCCACCTTGCGCCGACTATGTCGATCCACGAGCCCGGCTGGAGATGCTCGCGGGCGAGTTCGACGTAGCGACCGACGAGATCGAGGGGAATGGTGACATCGAGGCCGGCCTCGACGGCTTCGTACGGGATCGCCGCGTCTCGGAGCGCGGGCGCGAACCCGTCGCCCGCCGTCCCTTCCGGGACGAACGACTTGACGACGCCGTCAGGGCGTTCGATCACGGGAAGGATCGGCAGGCCGAACTCGAGGGCGAACTCGAAGTCGCGCTCATCGTGAGCGGGCACCGCCATGATCGCCCCTGTCCCGTAGGTCAGCAGAACATAGTCGGC
>CP070725.1:156727-161315 GCA_020350845.1 Candidatus Bipolaricaulota bacterium | reverse complement strand
TGAACCCGTTGCTGTACGCTCCGTTTGCGTGGTTCCTGCTGACGTTCCCCTTCAAGCTGATCATCGAGCGTCAGAGGACCCTCGGCACCCTGAACTGGGTGCACAGCGCGTTCTTCGTCGCGGAGATCGCGGTGATCACGGTGCTCGTTCACCTCATGGGAGGAAGCGAGTGGATCGGGAGCATCTTCTACCTGTTCACCGTGGTCTACGCCAACTTCTTCCTTCCTCGCCTCCACGGGGGGCTGGTCACGGGGTTGGTCGTCGCCGCCTACGCCGGGCTGGTGATGCTCGAGTACGCCGGTGTCATCCCCCATCGCTCGCTGTTCGAGTCGTTCGGGCAGCCCCACCGGAGCTTCTCATACAACCTCGCGACGCTTCTCGCCGGACCGGTGAGCGTCTACGCCATCGTCGCGTTCACGGTGCGCACGTTCGCCGGCGTCTATGCGCGCAAGAACCGGACCCTCGCCGCCCGGGAGCAGCAGCTCGAGCAGATGTCGAAGCGTCTGTTGACCGCGCATGACGAAGAGCGTCGTCGCATCGCTCGTGGCCTGCACGACGACCTGATCCAGTCCCTCGCCGCGATCAAGTTGCGGCTCGCCCCTGCGCGAGAACGACTGGGCGAGGAGCAGTACCAGGAGATCTCCTCGATCGTCGACACCTCGATCGCCCAGACGCGCACGCTGGCGTACTCCGTCCGGCCCCCGTTGCTCGACGATCTCGGACTGCTGCCTTCACTTCAGCGTCTCGCCGACGTGGTCAGCGAGGAGAGCGGTCTCGACGTGCGCGTGCGATCGGAGCTCGACGATCGACTCGATGTGGCCGTCGAGAGCCTGCTCTTCCATGTGGCCCGAGAGGGGCTGCAGAACGTCGTTCGCCACGCGCAGGCCGAGCACGTCGAGATCGTGGTGGCCGCGGTCGGAGGTCGTGCGCGACTGTCGATTCGTGACAACGGGATCGGCTTCCGCCCTGAGGATCCTCAGGGGCTCGGACTGCGAGGCGTGCGCGAGCGCGTGGAGGTGTGCGGCGGTGTGCTGTTGATCGAGACCTCGCCCGGGTCCGGGGCGACCGTGACCTTGGAGGTGCCGTGTCGTGACGACACGCTTGATCATCGTCGATGATCACGCCGTGGTGCGAGACGCCATTGCCCGGCTGCTCGAGGCGGAGACCGACCTCGAGGTCGTCGGCACGGCCGAGGACGGGAGCCGGGGCATCGCCCTCGCGCGCGAAACGCGACCGGATGTTGTCCTTCTCGACATCTCGCTACCTGACGGGGACGGGCTGGACCTGATCGCTGCCTTTCGGCGCCTACGCCCGTCCGCACGCGTGATCATGCTCTCGATGCACTCCGAGCCCGAATACGCGCTCGTTGCCACCCAGCGAGGCGCCAGCGGCCTGGTGGCCAAGTCGGAGTCGCCGAGTGCCTTCATCGATGCGATTCGCTGTGTCGCCGCCGGCGGCGAGATCGGTGTGGAGTGTCCTCTGACGCGGCGCGAGAGGGAGGTCCTCGCGCACATCGCCAGAGGGCAGACGAATGCCGAAATCGCCGACACCCTCGCGCTACAGCCGAAGACGGTCGAGGGATACTGTCAAGCACTGATGGACCGTCTCGATATCCACACCCGCGTCGGCCTTGTCCGCTATGCACGCCGCATCGGGCTGTAGGCGATCCTCTTTAGTACCGTTTCCCCATGTCGAGGAAGATGCGCTTCGGCCACAATAGGACCATGGAGACCGTCCGGGTGGCTCTCGCTGACGATCACGTGTTGGTCCGTGCCGGCGTTCGGCAGCTGCTCGCGTCGCACGGCATCACGGTCGTGTCCGAAGCGGGCGACGGCCGTGCCCTCATGAGGTGCGTCCGCGACCATCTCCCCGAGGTGGCGATCGTCGACATCTCGATGCCGCTTCTCGACGGGATCGAGGCCACTCGCCGGATCTCCAAGATCAGTCCCGAGACCCGCGTCGTCCTTCTCACCATGCATGACGACGAGCGGTTCGCGCAGCGCGCGATTGCCGCCGGGGTCTGGGGCTATGTGAAGAAGGACGACGCGATCGAGCACCTGGTCGAGGTCGTGCGTCGCGTCGCGGACGGAGAACGCTGCCTCCCCGAAGGTGTCGAGTCGGAGAGCGACCGGCTCACGACGAAGGAGCGGGAGGTCCTGCAACTGATCCTCGAGGGGAAGAAGAACCGCGACATTGCGGAGATCATGTCGCGCAGCGTGCACACGGTGCGCGCCCACCGCGCACGGCTGATGCGCAAGCTCGGCGCACGGAGCGCCACGGATCTGCTCGATGAGGCAGAGAGTCTTGGACTCGTCTCGTAGCGCACGAGTCGAAGGACGGTCGAATGGGTCTTGGAATCCTGACGAGACATAGGACGCAGATCCTCGAGGCGCTTTCCGCAACGCTGGCCGGCGAGTCCCCGCTGCGTGCGAGCCTGCGCTACCACGCGGGGCTGACGGACGAGCAGGGAGAGCGAGTCGACGCCTCGGGCAAGCTGTTGCGGCCGAGCCTCGTGCTGTTCGTGGCGGGGGAGCTCGGCGGGACCGCGGATCGCGCGATGCCCGCGGCCGTCGCGCTCGAGCTGGTCCACAACTTCTCACTGATCCATGACGACATCCAAGACGGCGACCGCATGCGCCGCGGCCGCCCCACAGTGTGGACGCTGTGGGGAACCGGCGAGGCGATCAACGCCGGCGATCTGATGTACACCCTTGCCATCGAGACGGCCCTTCGTGCCGGCGACGGCGTGGCAGAGCTTCTCCTCCGGGCCACCGACGAGATGATCGAGGGTCAATCGCTCGACCTGGGCTTCGAGGATCGACCGGCGACGCTCGAGGAGTACCTCGAGATGATCGATCGCAAGACCGGAGCCCTGCTTTGCGCTGCGTTCGAGCTGGGAGCCGTCGTCGCGGATGCCGATCGCTCCGTCCGCAAGCGCCTGCGAGCCCTCGGACGGTCCGTCGGTCGCGCCTTCCAGATCCAGGACGACCTTCTCGGCGTGTGGGGAGACAGCGAGATCGTAGGCAAGCCGAACGGTTCCGACATTCGGCGGCGCAAGCGATCCTATCCGGTCATCCTCGCGTTCGAGAAAGCGCAGGCTGACGATCGAGCGACGCTCGAAGCGACCTACGCGCGGGAGAGCTCGACAGATGAGGAGATCGCGACGGTCGTCGCGATCATGGACCGTCTCGGCATCCTGGAAGCGGGACAGGCAACGGTGCGCGAGCATCTCGAGGAGGCGGCCCGGGTCGTCGAGGCGCTCCCGTTCTCCACGGGGGGCCGTGACGAGATGACCGAGCTCATCGCGTACCTTGCACGGAGGGGCGAATGAGTCGACCGGCAGGACTCGATCTCCACGTAGGACGCTACCTGTTCGCCAACAAGATGCGCCGGGTCAAGCGCTTTCCGTTGGTCACGATGCTCGAGCCCCTCGAGCTGTGCAACCTGGCGTGCGCCGGCTGCGGCCGGGTGCGCGAGTACCACGACGTGACGGACCGCAGGCTGTCCGTCGAGGAGTGTCTCGACGCCGTGCGCTCCGCGGCAGCGCCGATCGTCTCGATCTCCGGCGGGGAGCCGCTTCTCCACCCTCAGATCGACGAGATCGTACGCTCGATTCGTGACGACGGGCGCTACATGTACCTCTGCACCAACGGGCTCCTGCTGGAAGAGAACCTCGATCGCTTCGAACCGTCCCGCCGGCTCTGCTTCGTCGTCCATCTCGACGGGACGCGCGAGGTTCACGATGCGGTGACCGACCGCGCGGGGACCTACGACACGGCGATCTCCGCAATCCGCGAGGCGCTTCGCCGTGGACACCGCGTGTGCACCAATTCGACCCTCTTCCACGGGACCGACGTCGCCGACGTCCACGGGCTGTTCCGCGAGCTGACCGACATGGGCGTCGAAGGGCTGATGGTCTCACCGGGTTACGCGTACGAGGATGCGCCCGATCAGGAACTCTTCCTCCAACGCCAGGAGTCGATCGAGGTCTTTCGTCATGTCCTCGATCCCTCCCGCGGGTTCGCGTTCTACAACAACCCGCTGTACCTCGACTTCCTTCGCGGCGAGAGGCAGTACGACTGCGCCGCGTGGACGACGGTGACGTATACCGTGCTCGGCTGGCGGCTCCCGTGCTACGTGATCGCGGATCGGCACACGGACGAGCTCGCGGATCTCTACGCCGACGACCTGTGGGAGAGCTACGGGCCGGGGCGGGACAAGCGATGCGTGAACTGCATGATGCACTCGTCGTTCGAGGGCGCGAGCGTCCTCGACGCGTTCCGGCATCCGTCGGCGCTCTTTCGCTTGATGCTTGGGTCACGGGGAGGACCGCGATGACGCGCCGGATCCTCGTTGGGGATGTTCCCATCGGCGGAGGTTCCCCGATCGCCGTGCAGTCGATGACGTACACCGAGACCTCCGATGTCGCGGCGACCGTGGCGCAGATCCGTCGCCTCGAGACGGCAGGCTGTGAGATCGCACGAGTCGCGGTGCCCGATGTGCGGGCCGCCGAAGCGCTTCCCGCGATTCTCGAAGCGGTCGCCATCCCCCTGATCGCCGACATCCACTTCGACCATCGACTCGCACT
>CP070725.1:153629-156627 GCA_020350845.1 Candidatus Bipolaricaulota bacterium | reverse complement strand
CTGCAGTGCATTGACCACGCTCTGCCCGAGATGGCAGTTGTTGTTGAAGACGAACGCCGTCTTGGTACTCGTGGCGACCGCTTCGACGCGCTCCGCCCACGCCTCGAGTTCGTCGTCGTCGTACAGGTAGTCGTAGCGGTCACTCGGGGTGGGGTGATTCCACCAGCTCGCCGCATTCCGTCCGTGGAGCCGGTAGTAGGCGACGTCGGAGGTCACAATGTTGCTCGCGCCGGGAAGGTTCGGCAGGTGCGGGAGATCCACATTGACGAAGCCGATCCCTGCGGCACGGAGTGCGGCAGGAATCGCGTCGTCATACCAGCTGCTGTGGCGGAACTCGACGTTGATCGGGATGTCGGCGGCCACGAACGGCGCCGAAATGCGCTCGACATGCCCCAGCCCCTCCTCGCTGCGACGGAACGAGAACGGGAACTGCGCGAGCACGGCTCCGAGCTGACCGGCCTCGCGCAGAGGGGCGATCGCGTCGAGGAAGGGTCGCAGGGCATCGGCGGCGTGCTCTCGCTCGTGGGTCATCTCCTTCGGAAGCTTCACGGCAAACACGAACTCGGGCGAGGTCTTGTGAAGGATCGCTTCGAACGTCTGCGGAGGAGGGATCCGATAGTACGTCGCGTTGATCTCGACGGCGTCGAACCAGCGTGCGTAGTGCCGCAAGAAGTCGGGCGGACGGGCGTCGGCGGGATAGACCGTTCCCACCCAGTCGGGGAAGCTGTAGCCCGAGGTTCCCACGTGGATCGATGCCGTCATGCCGGCATCCTAGGAAGCGTCCGTCGGCCGCGCAACAGCTCCACTAGAACTCCCATTGCTCCCCCTGCGAGAAGCCGCTGACGTGCTCGGGGATCGGCTCGAAGAGGAGGGTCTCCCCGGTGACGAGCGCCTTCTCCCCGTACCGATCCCGGATGCTGTCGATCGCCCGATTCAGTCGATCGCGTCGACGATCCTCCTCCAACAGGGAGTCCGGCACGCTCACGCGGTCGAGAAGGTTGCGCACTGAGACCCCGATGTTGAATGCCGTCTCGACGTTCACCGGCATCTGGCGGTGGATGGCGAGGCACGCATGGTAGATCGTTTCTCCATCGTCGGTCGGCAGTGGAAGCGTGATCTGCTTGCCGCAGTGCGGCCCGAGCGCCCCGAGGCGAACCCCGAAGTAGACGGTCCGTCCGACGAATCCGAGTTGACGCATCCGCCGCCCCACTTTGTCGCACAGGCCGCGCAGCACGAGACGTGCCGTGTCGAACGAGCGCAACGTCGGTGGAAGCGTTTTGGAGTGCCCCACAGACTTAACGGGGGCGGCGGTGCTATAGGGGGTGATTGGGGTAGGGTCTCGCCCCAGTCCGACCTGCCTCAGAAACAGGCCGTAGATGCCGAACTCACGTGTGAGATAGTCCTCGGGCAGAGCGCCAAGCTCGGCGAGCGTGTGGACTCCGACCTTCGCCAATCGCTTCGCGATACGCGGCCCGATCCCACAGACAGCATCGACGGGGGTCCTCGCGAGCAACTCGGGGATCTCTTCGTCGTTCAGGATCCCGATGCCGTCAGGTTTGTGCCGCTTCGCCGTCAGCTTGGCGAACGTCTTGCTCGAGGCGACACCGAACGTCCCCGTGATGTACCCCCCGAGTTGCTCACGGAACTCGTCCTTGATCGCCTCGGCCATCGCCACCGGCCCTCCGTACCGGGCTGCCTCCTGGCTGATGTCCATGAACACCTCATCGATACTGAACACTTCGATCATCGAGGTATACCGTTTGAGGATCGTCAGGAATCGCTTGGTGGTAGCGATGTATCGCGCCGCACTCCCGGAGACCAGTTCGAGCTTCGGGCACAGCCGCCGTGCCTCCCAGATGGGCATCCCCGCGGAGATGCGATAGCGTTTCGCCTCGCGTGAGACCGCGACCACGATCGATCGCTCACGCGGCTTCCCCGTGACCCCGATCGGCCGGCCACGAAGCGACGGCACCGCCTGCTGCTCCACCGATGCGAAGTAGGAATCCATGTCGAGATGCATGATGATCCGGGGCATCGTCCACTCCTACGGAACTCCCGCACGGATCGACCAGCGGTGCCGCCCGGTATCCAGCCGCAACTGGAACTGCTTCCGGCCGCAGCTCACGAAGTAGCAGAGAATCTGCGTCTCCCCACGACGTTCCGGGTAGACAAGATCGATCGTCGACACGACGAAGCGACGCGCCTTCCAGCGGAAGGATCGCAGCACCGGATAGGATGCTTCCCGGTGGTAGCTCACCGAGGCTTCGATCAATTCTTCCGGACGTCGAGACCGCTCACTCATATCGTTCAGTGTACACGCTGAACGATACGCCGTCAACCGCCTCCGTCCAAGAGGGAGGCCAGGCGGTAACTCGGATACGGCCCCGCCGAACCGACCTCCTCACGCCGGATCAGGCGCAGGTCGGCGAGCCGCGCGATGCGATGGAGGCACGCGTTGTGGCGAATCCCGAGCGCAGAAGCGACATCCTTCGGTGTCGTCTCGCCACGTTCGATGATCAACGCCAGGGTTTCCATCATCGGGGGCGGGAGCGGACCGAGAACCGACCACCCTCCATCGACGAGACAGAGCATCGCCAGACGCCGGCGTTCGAGCTTGTACCCCAGATCGTCGGCGAGGTCGCGGTGCGGGGTGTCGATAAGCATGTAGCGATCGCCGTGTTCGCCGGCAGCGACTCGTGCACAGGGAATCGCGATCGCTTCGTCGGCGAATGAGCCGCTGAGCACGTCGACACCGTTCAGATCGACGATCAGCCTTCCCGGTTCGGGGAGCGCGCACAGCGCGCGAAGGAGCGCCTCTTGGGCACTCGCCCCCTCGCCGCGTGTCCCCAGGCGCGGGCCGAACGGCGCAATCGGGAAGCGCACCTCATGAGTGAACATCGCGGGGTTCATTGAATCCGCTGAACGACCCGTCGTCAACCGGGGCCTCTTCGACGCCGAGCACCCGCCGGGGAAGGCGCAGCCCGATCTGAACGCCGGG
>CP070725.1:150382-153529 GCA_020350845.1 Candidatus Bipolaricaulota bacterium | reverse complement strand
GTTGACGCCGCTCCGGGAGATCACGATCCCTGTGCTGAGCAAGATCCCGGTCCTCGGACCGGCGATCTTCGAGGGGCAGAACCCGCTCGTCTACATCGGGATGGGGGTCGCCGTCCTGCTCTGGTTCGTGCTATTCAAGACGCGCGTCGGGATCGGTATCCGTGCCGTCGGGGAGGATCCGGCGACGGCCGACTCGCTCGGCGTGAATGTCGTGCTGGTGCGGTACCTGTGTGTCGTCGTGGGAGGGGTGCTCGCAGGCGTCGCCGGCGGCTACTTGTCGGTCGCCTATCGCCCGTCGTGGACGGACGGGATGACCGCGGGGATGGGCTGGATCGTTATCGCGCTGACGATCTTCGCGTTCTGGAATCCGCTCCTCGGGATGTTCGGGGCGTACTTCTTCGCACTCCTGTTCTTCCTGTCCTTCCGGTTGCAGGCGTGGCTCGCGCCGGAGCTGCTGAAGGCGATGCCGTACCTCCTGGCCATTGTCGTGTTGATTGTCGTCTCCAAGGGAACGCTGCAGAAGCGAATGGGCGCCCCGTCGGCGCTCACGATTCCGTATACGAGAGAGGAAGGGTAAGCTAGAGAGTCGAGAGGAGGTGACCCGTCGCGGCGAAATCGTGCGTTGGGAAGGCATGCATAGCAGAAGCAAGACCAAGGAGGTTTCACTCATGAAGCGTGGAGCACTGCTGCTCGGAGTCGTAGCGCTCGTCCTCACGGCGAGCCTGGCGGGATTCGCGGACGCGTATGTCCCCGGATCCCCGATCAAGGTTGGTTTCATCTACGTCGGTCCGATCGGGGACTACGGTTGGACCTACGCCCACAACGAGGGTCGACTGGCGGTGGAGGCGCTCCCGTTCGCCGAGACGGTGTACGTGGAGAGCGTCGCCGAGGGTGACGAGGACGCCGTGATCGACGACCTGATCTCGACCCACGGGGTGAACGTCATCTTCACCACGAGCTTCGGCTTCATGTGGGGCACGCAGGCCGCCGCCCTGAGGCATCCGGACCTCATCTTCGCCCATGCCTCGGGGTTCATGCGCGCGCCGAACATGATGTCGTACATGGCCGACTTCTATCAGGTCTACTACCTCAACGGAATCGTCGCCGGCGCGCTGACGAAGACGAGCAAGGTCGGTTACGTCGGCGCCTTCCCGATCCCCGAGGTGAAGCGCCACATCAATGCGTGGGCGCTCGGTGTGCAGGCGGCGAACCCCGACTGTGACGTCCACGTCCGCTGGATCGAGTCGTGGTTCAGCCCGCCGGCCGCGGCGGAAGCGACGGAAGCGTTGATCGCTGAGGGATGCGACATCTTCGCGTTCACCGAGGACTCCCCGACGGTCGTGCAGACGGCGGCGGCGAACGATCTCGTGAGCTTCGGGCACTACGGCTCGCAGATGTACACGTTCGCGCCGAACCACGTCGTCTCCGGACAGGCGATCGACTGGGGGATCATCTACGTCGACTTCCTGCAGAAGATCTACGACGGGGTGTACACGGCGCAGAACCTCGAGCACGTCGACTACTGGTGGCTGATGACGCAGAAGGCGGTTTTCCCTGAGGCGTCGCCGGGCGTCACGATCAACCCGCTGTTCGTCGATGATCTCGAGGCGTACATGATCGATGACCCGACCTTCGGGACGATCTCCGCTTACGACCTCCACAACATCCGACTGGCGCAGTTCTCCGACCCGGGGGTGACGTTCGACCCGTTCCAGGGCCCGATCGTCGACCGCCAGGGCGTCGAGCAGGTCCCTGCGGGGATGTGGCTCTCGGTGGACGCGCTGATCACGATGGAGTGGGCGGCATCCAACGTCGTCGGCCCGTGGCCGAACGAGCCGGAATAGGGAATCGTGCGGCGGCCCCTCGTGGGGCCGCCGCGTCCTTCCTCTCGATCCATGAGCGCTCTACGGGATCGCTGTGAGACGACGCGCCTCCTGACCGACGTCGCGGCAGGACGACGACCTGCCGATCTCGTGATCCGAAACGGCCGCTGGGTGAACGTCCACTCGGGGGAGATCCTCGACGGGACGGATCTCGCGATCGCCGGCGGGCGGTTCGCGTCCTGCGGGCAGCCGGCCGAGGACCTGATCGGTCCCGAGACCCGGGTCGTCGACGCCGCCGGGCGCTATCTCGTCCCCGGCCTGCTCGACGCGCACGTGCACATCGAGAGCGCGATGCTCACCGTGGCGCAGTACGCCCGCGCCGTCGTCGCGCGCGGAACGACGGGGCTATTCATCGATCCCCACGAGATCGCCAACGTCCTCGGCCTCCCCGGTGTGCGTCTCTTCCTCGACGAGGCGGCGATGCTTCCGATCCATGTCTACGCCCAGATCCCCTCGTGTGTCCCTGCGGCGCCGCCGCTCGAGACGAGCGGGGCGACGCTCTCTCCTTCCGAGATCGAAGAGGCGATGTCGTGGCCCGGGGTCATCGGCCTCGGAGAGGTGATGGACTTCCCCGGCGTCGCGAGCGGTGCGGAGGAGGTCCATCGGAAGATCGGCGCGGCGCTGCGCGCCGGGCGGAGAATCGGCGGCCACTACGCTTCCCCGGACCTCGGGCGGCCGTTCCACGCCTACGTCGCCGGGGGGCCGTCCGATTGCCACGAGGGACGGACCGAAGACGACCTTCGCGCCCGCCTGCGTCAGGGGATGGCGGCGATGGTCCGCCAGGCCTCGGGATGGCGCGATCTCGAGCGCCAGCTTCCGGCGATCCTGTCGACCGACGATCCGATCGATCCGCGCCACGTGCTGCTGTGCACCGACGATCGTCACGCCGGGACGATCGTGCGAGAGGGCCACATGGAAGGGATCGTGCGCACCGCGATCGCGCACGGCGTTCCCCCGATCACGGCGATCCAGATGGCGACGCTGAACACCGCGGAGTACTTCGGCGTCGCCGACGAGATCGGCTCGATCGCCCCCGGGCGGAGCGGCGACCTCTTCCTCACGGAGGACCTCCGGGATCTGCGGGTCGACCTCGTGATCGCCTCGGGAAACGTCGTTGCCGAGAACGGTGTGCTGACCAGCGCGTGGCCCGAGGCGAACTACCCGGCCTCCGCGCGCGCGACCGTCCACCTCCCGCGGCCGCTGCGCGCCGAGGCGTTCGCGCCCGAGCTTCCGGTGACGGAGGGGGAAGTCACCGTGCGTGTCG
>CP070725.1:146743-150282 GCA_020350845.1 Candidatus Bipolaricaulota bacterium | reverse complement strand
GTCCTCGAACGGCTTCCCCTCATGGACGCAGAAGGTGGCGCAGTTCCCGCAGGCGTTACACAACTCCTCGACATGGACGATCTGGCGCGGTTGGCCGACCTCGAACCGCTCGACGCCGGCTTCGACGATCCCCCCGTCCTCGCAGCGGAGCACGGGGAGCTCCAGCGAGCGCGGCGTCACCCGGCACGAGACGTTCGCGCGGTTGGGGCAGACTTGGACGCACTTGTCGCACAGCTGTGCACACTGCAGGCAGCGCGCGGCCTCGCTTCGGGCGGCGTCGACCGAGAGCGTGCCCTCGACGAGGGTGAATCCCGATCGCCGGTCGGCGGGGAGCCTCTCGGAGGATTCGCGCTCGACCCTGCGGCTGCGCGCGCCCTTGAGCTCGCACAGCGCCTCGTCCGTGAGCTGCGCTTCCTCGGGCGCGGGAACGCCGAACCGAACGCCGAATCGGGCACAGATCGCCTCCGCCGCGCGCCGTCCGTCGGCACAGGCCTCGATGATGATCGCCGGACCGCACGTCGCATCGCCGCCGGCGTAGACCGCATCGGCGGCGGCGCCCGTCGCGTCGTCGACGACGACGGCGTCGGCATCCCCGAGCTTGACGTCGCTCTCCGCGAGCAACGCACGGTCGGCGCGCTGCCCGATGGCAATGATCGCCGTCTTTGCCTCGACGACGAACTCGCTCCCTGCGATCGGGGCCGGCCTGCGTCGCCCGCCGGCGTCGGGGTCCCCGAGTTCATTGCGGACCAGCTCCACGCCCGTCAGTCGGCCGTCGGCGCGGTGGAATCGTACCGGGGCGACGAGCTCCATGAGCCCGTTGCCCTCCTCGATGAGATCCTCGAGCTCCTCCTGCTCCGCGGGCATCTCCGTACGTGTCCGGCGATAGAGGACGGTGACCGCTTCCCCGCTGAGGCGAGCCGCGGTCCGGGCGGCGTCCATCGCCGTGTTTCCGCCCCCGATGACGACGACGGGTCCGCGGACGTCGAGCGGCTCTCCGGAGGACGCCACGCGCAGGAATTCGAGAGCGTGGAAGACCCCCGGGCCGTCCTCGCCCTCGATTCCGAGGGGGGCGTCTCCGGGGAATCCGCACGCGACGTAGACTGCTTCGTAGCCGTCGTCGAGCAGTGCCTCCGGTCTCCCTGTCACGGGATGATCGACGCGCAGCTCGACCCCGAGATCGAGGATCCGGCGGACGTCGCGGTCGACGACCTCTCGCGGCAGGCGGAAACCGGGGGCGACGGCGAGCATTCCCCCGGGGACCGAGCGCGCTTCGAAGATCGTGGGAGCGATGCCGCTGCGGGCGAGGAAGTACGCCGCTGCGAGCCCGGACGGACCGGCGCCGACGATCGCCACACGGTGCCCGGTGGCCTTTGGCGAGCGGAGGCCGACCGATCCTCGCTCCTCGGCGGCGCGCTTCAGCGCGCGGATCGAGACCGGCTCGTCGTAGTCGATCCGCGTGCAGCGATCCTCGCAGCGGTGGGTGCAGACGTAGCCGGTGACCGCGGGCAGCGGATTGCGTGCGAGGATGATCTCGAGCGCGCGATCGGGGTCGTCCTCGAGAAGTGCGCGGACGTAGTCGGGGACGTCCTGCGCCACCGCACACTGGACCGTGCACGGGGCGGTGATGCAGTCGAAGAGCTCGAGCCGGGTCGGCACCTTGGGCGATGCCCCGGCGTAGTACGCCTTGTGGTAGCGGCGGTCGGTCCGCGCGGCGGCGGCGGCTCGTTCGAGGGCGTTCGTGCGATTCGCGGCAAGCTCCGTGAGATCCGTGGCGCCGGCGGCGTCCATGTCGGCGCGCAGCCGCTCGAGGTACTGCGAGAGGCGCCCGTAGCCCCCCGGCTTGAGGAGGTCCGAGGCGACGGTCACCGGCCACGCGCCGGCGGCGAGGATCTGCGAGAGGTTGATCGCGTCGACGCCGGCGCAGTACGACACGCGTAGGTCGTCGCCGAGCCCGCGGCGCAGCCTGTGGAAGAGCTCCATCGTCACCGGGAAGAGGGCGCGTCCCGACATGTACATCTCCTCGCCCGGGAGGACGCCGCGGTGATTGGCCATCGCCAGCGTGTTGCTCAACTTGACCGAGAACCCGAGGTCCCGCTCGGCTGCCGCGGCTTGCAGCGTGCGGATCAGCTCGACGGCGCGGTCGTACTGCAGGTCGTGCTCGAAGACCGCGTCGGGGATGCGGATGTCCGTGTAGCCGAGGTCGTCGTGAAGGTTGGCGAGGACGGTCTCGCCACCGAGGAGCGTCGGGTTGAGTTTGACCGTCGTGTGCAGTCCGCGCTCCTGCAACAGATGAAGCGCGATGCGCTCGATCTCGTCCGGAGGACAGCCGTGCATCGTCGACAGCGTCACGCTGTCGACGATGCGTGATGGGATCTCGAGGTCGGCGAGCGACGGATCGTGTGCGCGGACGATCGCCAGGAACTCCGCGATCTCCTCCTCGGCGTCCTCGAGGCCGTCCATGAATCGCGTCATCGCCGGACTCGTGATCCCCTCGAGGTTGTAGCCCACGCTCATGTTGAACACGGTGCCCCACGGTCGCTCCTCGACTCCCAGCCTGCGCCGTAGCAGGTGTACGACGACCCACGCCTTGACGTATTCGCGACGCGACTCGTCGAGTCGCAGCTCCTGTGACCACTCGACGTTATAGCCCTCGTCCTGGAGGTCGATGCACGGACGGGGAATCTCCAGCTCGTCCATGATCTGCACCGTCTTCAGCTCGATGAACCGGCCGCCACAGAGCCATGCCGCGAGGATGTTCTGCGTGAGCTGGGTGTGGGGGCCGGCGGCGGGGCCGATCGGCGTCGCCAATCGGTGTCCGAACTCGTCCTCGAGCGCGAACGGATCCTCGGCACTCGGCTTCCAGAACAGGGATCGGTCGATCCCGAAGATCGATCCTCGGTCCCGATGTTCGGTCTCGATCCAGCGGAGCATCGTCTCGAGCGGCAGCGGAATCATCCGATCGGACATGGGCGTTCCTTTCTTCGGGGCACGTTCACCGTGCGCGGTCAGCCGATCTTCCGCCACAGGGCATCCGCGGCCTCCCGACCGTGGGCGTAGATACGCTCCTCATCGAGGTCGACGAACTCCCCGTCGCGCAGCACCCAGCGGCCGGCGATCATCACGTCGCGCACGCGGAGGGTGTGTGCGGCGGCGCCGAACAGCATGTGTCCGAGGGCGTTCTCCGGCCGAAGTGGGGTCGGGGGAACGTAGTCGAGGAGGACGACGTCGGCTGCGTAGCCGGACTCCAGGCGGCCGACCCGGGCACCGAGCGCACGCTCGACGATCGCCGGGTTGCTCTCGTGGAGGAGCCGCCACAGCTGGTCGAACGAGCCGGCGAGAGGATCGTGACGGCTGTGCTTCTGCAGCAGCCCGGCGGCGAACAGCTCCCCGGGCATGTTCGATCCGATCCCGTCGGTCCCCAGTCCGGTGAGGATCCCGCGATGGAGCATGCCGTCGAGGTCGAACCGTCCGACGGCGTTGTTCATGTTCGAGCGCGGGTTGTGGACCACGATCGCGTCGCGCTCCCGGAGGAGGTCCTT
>CP070725.1:142071-146643 GCA_020350845.1 Candidatus Bipolaricaulota bacterium | reverse complement strand
TTTGTCGGCGAGTCGCAGGGGGCGTGGGACGAGGAAGGCCACGCCGGCGTTCTGCGCGAGCTCCGTCGGCGCTTGGAGGCGTCGCTCAAGGGCGATCGTGAGGTCGCCGACGCGGGAGCGCCGCGCCCGACGTCTCAGGGTCCTCTCCCACGGGCGTTCCGTGCCGGGCTGTCGCGAGAGGATCGACGTTTCGTTGACAAGCACTTCGCCGCGGACTACGGCATGATGCTCGAGGAGATCGGCAACCTCTGTGACGGCGAGCGAACGCCTGCCGCGCTTCTCGCACACCTCGCACTCGACTTCGAGCGGTGGCTCGATCCCGAGGATCTCTCTCGCGCGCTAGACCTGCTCGCCGAGGGCGGCTACCTCGCGCGGTGACGAAGAGGTTCCGGGGCACGGTCGAGCATCGCGTGCGGTATCCTTCCGGGCAAACCCTTGAGGAGGGCGGGCATGGCGGGCACGGGTGGATCCCGGTCGAGGTACGCGTGGGGAGCGTACGATCGTCAATTCTGGATCCTCCTCTCGGTCCAGTTGATCGTCGCCGTCGGATTCGGCGCCGCGATGCCGTTCGTGAGCATCTACCTGCACAACCGGCTCGGCGCTCCGATGACGCTCGTCGGGACGATCATGCTCGTCTCGGCGCTCGCTGCCTCCGTCGGACGAATCGTCGGCGGCGAGCTCTCGGACCGCTTCGGTCGACGGCCGCTGATGGTGGCGGGGATGCTGCTGCGCGTGGTCGCCTTTCTCGCGATGGCGTTCGTCATCCACAGGGGGTTCCCCGTGCTGGCCGTCGGCGGCATCTTCCTCGTGGTTCGCTTCGCGGGGGCGATCGTTCGCCCGGCGTTGATGGCGACCGTCGCGGATATCGTTGGACCGCAACGGCGTGTCGAGGCCTACGCCCTGTTTCGCATCGGCTCGAACGCCGGCTGGGCCGTGGGACCGGCGATCGGCGGATTCCTCGTCTCAAGCTCGTACGCCTCGCTCTTCCTTCTGACGGCGGCGGCGAGCTTCGTCGGGTTCGTGATGGTCCTTCTCTTCACGCGTGAAACCATGACATCGACGTCGGGAGCGCGGCTGTCGCTCACGGGGATCCTCGAGGTGCGCAGGGATCGCAGGTTCCTCGTGTTCATCGGGTGGAGCGCGCTCCTGTTTCTCGTGATGGGGCAGTTCGCGAGCACACTTGGGGTGTTCTCCACGAGTGTCCTCGGCATCTCGGAAGCGCAGCTCGGCCTGCTGTTCACGATCAACGGGGCGGCGGTGGTGCTGCTGCAATGGCCGGCGGCGCGGGTCGCCTCCCGCATCGGGCTTCGCTGGGGCCTCGTCCTCGGGTGCATGCTTTACGCGGCGGGCTACTTCTCGGTCGCCTTCGCACCGGGATTCGCCGTTCTCGTGCTTTCGATGCTTATCATCACTTCGGGCGAAGTCGTGTTCTCGCCGACATCCACGGCCGCGGTCGCGAACATGGCCCCCGAGGAGCGCATCGGTCGGTACATGGGGCTGTTCGGGCTGACGGAGGCGGTGGGGTGGTCGGCGGGACCGTTCGTGGGAGGTGTGCTGTTCGATCTCCTGCATCGCCTTCCGATCGCCATGTGGGGCGCTGTCGGAGTGATGGGGACGACGGCGGCGGCCGGATTCGGCGTCACGATGCGCGGGCACGCACATCGTGCGGAGGACGGTGGAGATGCCGGAACTGCCTGAGATGGCAAGCCGGGCGAGAGAGATGCACGACGCGCTCTCGGGTCGCACCATCGACGGGGCGGAGGTCCTGCAGCCGAAGTGCCTCAATGTCGAGCCCGAGGAACTCGTCGCCTCGCTCTCCGGTGCCCGTGTGGCGGGCGTCTCGCATCGAGGCAAGTGGCTGCAGTGTGACACATCGAGAGGCCATCTCCTGATCAACCTCGGGATGGGGGGAGAGATCCTTCTCGTCGCGCGGGATGCGCTGCCCGAGAAGTGGCGGGTGCGGTTCGATCTCGACCGGGGCGGAGCGCTGGCGATCAACTTCTGGTGGCTGGGGCATGTGCACTACGTGCCCGAGGGCGAGCTTGCGACGCATCGCTTGACCTGCGAGCTCGGTCCGAACGCGACGGAGCTCTCGCAAGCGGCGTTCACCGAGCTCCTTGCCGGCCGTCGCGGACGGATCAAGCCGTTTCTCCTCGACCAACGGCGCGTCGCGGGAATCGGGAACGCGTACATCCACGACATCCTGTTCCGGGCGAAGCTCCACCCGCTGCGCACGATCCCCACGTTGTCTCGCGACGAGATCCGAGCGCTTCATCGAGCGATCCGGGCGGAACTCGGGCGGAGCCTGAAGGTCGGCGGGGCGTGGTACGAGCTCGATCTCCACGGGAATCCGGGGGGCTTCCGCAGAGAGGATCTGCTCATCGCCTATCGTGAGGGAGAGCCGTGCCCCGAGTGTCGGACGCCGATCGAACGCGTCCGCACCGGCGCGAATCACGGCTTTCTCTGTCCTTCGTGCCAACCCCTCGTCCCGACGAGTGTCGGCTGAGCCCTCTGCCCAGGGGACCTGCGAGGGCGGCCGACGGGACGATCTTCATCGTTCTGCCACACCGCCGCCTTCACGGTCCCACCGGGATTCACTACACTGATCGTTGCGTCAAGGGAAAACCGAGAGGTTCGATGTGATGAACGCGCACCGCTGGGGATCGCTGACACTTCTCGCACTCCTCGCGGCCTCGTTCGTCGCCGTCGCGGACGTCGCAGGGGCCATCGATGTGATCGTCCGTCTCGCGGCGGGCGAAGGTTCCGGAAACGCGTCAGCCGACGGCACGCCATCCGTCGTCGGGCCGGTCGAAGGGCTGCCTGCCCTCGAGGACACGCTCGATCCGATCGGGAGTCCGCCGGTGATCGCGGTGACCGCAAGCGTCGCCGAGGGGGAAACGGGAGAGGTATTCCGTTTCGACGCGACGGGCTCGACGGACGCGGACGGGGAGATCGTGGAGTACCGCTGGGATCTCTTCTCCAGTGGCCGCTTCCCGCTCCTGACCTCGACCCCGGTGCTTCTGTTCCCGTTCCCCGACGACGGAACGTATGAGGTCCGTCTGCGGGTGACGGACGATGACGGCAATGCCGTGAGCAGGGATCCCGTCGTGATCACCGTGACCAACCGGCCGCCCGTGCCCGGGTTTGCGGTGGACTCCGATGAAGTCCCCACGGGGACGACACTACGCTTCGATGCCGCGAGCTCCTATGACCCCGACGGCACGATTGTGACCTATCGCTGGGACTTCGACGGAGACGGTACGCCGGAGACCGAAACGAACGCGGCCACGGCCTCGCACGCGTATGACGACGACGGACGCTTCACAGTGCGGCTCCACACCGTCGATGACGACGGCGCCGAGGCGGTCTCCGAGGCGGTCGCGATCAGGGTCATCAACCGCGCGCCGACCGCATCCTTCCGCTGGACTCCCGACGCGGTTTCGGATGTGACGGAGGTGACATTCTCCGGCTCCGGATCCGATCGCGACGGCGAGGTGGAGCACTGGAAGTGGACCTTCGGAGACGGCGCCTCGGCGACGATCGCCACGCCGACGCATCGCTTCGACGACGACGGCATCTACGTGGTGTCCCTCGTGGTGACGGACGATGACGGCGCTCGATCGACCGCCGCGATCCAGGAGATTGTCGTGGCCAATGCCCTCCCCGCGGCCGTGCTCCGCGTCTCGTCGCTGACCGTCGGGGTCGGCGATGAGGTGGTCTTCACGGAGCTCTCGCACGACCGCAGCCCCTTCGGTTCGGTGATCCACATGGGCCTCGAGTTCGGCGACGGGACGTTCGTCTCCGGGGGAGCATCCTACGGCGCGCAGTTCACGCACGCCTATGGATCGCCAGGAATCTACGAGGTGGCACTCTACGCCGTGGACGAGGACGGCGGCCTCGATGTCACGGTGACACTGATCACGGTGGAGTGAGCCTCCTCGAGGTTCGGGGCGTTCCCACTAGCGACCGACGACGGCGCGGGACCACTCCGACAGCCATCGATCCAGATTCGCATCGACGGTCTCTGCCGGCAGCATGACGGCCCGAGGGGGCACGACGGCATGCTGGTAGAACGGGATCGGAAGCAGTGCCTCGGGGTGTGCGGGGAACATCCACTCCGTCGTGGGGATGGTCTCCTGAATCGGCAGTGAGAGCACGATCTCAAGGAGCGCTCGGGCCAACGCGGGCCGATCGCCACCGCGGACGACGCCCATCAGGTAGACGGTACGGTAGCCGGCGTTGTTCAGCAGAAGGACGCGGTACCGCAGGCTCTCGTTGGCGATCACGGAGTACGCGGTGTCGGTCGAGAAGCTGACCACGATCGGCGCTTCTCCCGAGAGGAAGATGTTGTACGCCGCGCTCCATCCGCCGGCGATCGTCAGCACATTCGGCAGGAGGCGCTCCCAGTAGTCGAGGTAGCCGGGATCTCCGTACTCGGCGATCGTCCAGAGGAGGAACGACAGCCCGGGCGAGGAGACCCGTGGATCCTCAAGGATGAGCATCTCCCGAAAGGCTGGATCGACGAGATCCTCGAAGGTCCGTGGAAGTTCCTCGAGGGTCACCCGTTCGCTG
>CP070725.1:131765-141971 GCA_020350845.1 Candidatus Bipolaricaulota bacterium | reverse complement strand
GCATCCGTCAGACCCTCGTGAGCATGCACGCCTCCACGATCTGGCCGGAGTGCTTCGCGATGTCATGGAGGCCCTCGGAGAGGAGGAGAGCGCCACGGGAGCGATCCACGGAGAGCTCGACCGGCGCCATGCCCTCTTCCACGAGGATGAGATGCGAGCGATCGGCTTTGACCGCTGTCGGTGGGGGTACTTCCTCTACGACCTCTCCGTGACCAGCGTGGATCTCGCCAGCGTTGATCCCGACGGGACACTCCTCGGGCCGCTCCTCGAGGGCTATCACACGGTGCGCCCGCTTCCCGCAGATGCCGAACGCCTGATCGATCTGTTCGCGATCCTCCGGCACTTGCTGTGCGTCGACCGGCTGAACGGCATCGCGGACGGTGCTTCCGTCGCCGCCCGAGAACACCGGCATGCGCTGCACGCCCTGCTCGAGCGAGGACTCGGCGCCTAGGCCACTCCCGCCAGTCCGACGGACCGCGTTCGCCCCGCGGCGACGGATCGCTAGAGGCCCCAGTCGGCGGGATCGAACGTCGGCAGACCCGCGGGGTCGAAGACCTCGTCCGGAAGATCGTCGAGACGGAGACGGCTGCTGAAGGTCGTCGTGCTGCGTTTCCCCGTGAGGACCTCTTCCTGCACGAACGCATCGGCGACGAGATCGTCCTCGAAGGTCCCGAGCATCGTTGCGGCAAACGTACTCTCGAGGTTCCCGGACTCGTTGAAGTACTCCCCGCGGAGGATCAGGAACTCCTCCTTGTCGATCCACAACGTTCCCGTGGGCTGGTCGACATCGGCGTCCGGGCGGGCGGTGACCGCGAGTACATAAGCCTCGCGCTCCTCCTCGCCGACGGTGACGGTCTCTTCTCGGAGGAGCTCCGCGGTGAAGTCGTCCGCGAGATCGCCGCCGCCGAAGTCACCATAGGAGAAGGTCGTTCCCGCGAACGACTCATCTTGCCCCTCGGCATCGAGCTCCTTCGCGTCTCCGATTGCGGGAAGGAACAACCAGATCCTCGAGTCCTCCCCCTCGACGGCCCAGATCAGTACGGTCAGCCCGTGGTCACGCGCCGGCTCGAGGATATAGAGCAGCATGTGGGTGGCGACATCGAGTTCGCTGCGAATGAAGACGGCGGACGTCACCGACGTGGTGATCCCGTCCGGATGTTCGGTATCCGTCTTCATGATCGTTGCGAAGCTTCCCGATTCCTGCTGGCCCTGCATCTCCACGCGTGTGAGGATCTCGTCTGCGGTGAGTGTGTCCTGGGCGATACCAGCAATCGAAAGCGCCGCTGTCAATGCGACGATCAACCCTGCCATGCGTCCGATTCGGTTCATGACGCCTCCTTGTGCGTATCTACCTGCGGCTCTTCGTCTTGGTTTCCGTTCGTCCGCCGCGCCCAGGGGACCGACTCGAGGAAGCGCGGCGTCCACTCCGTGAGGATCGCCGGGATGATGGAGATCGCCGACAGCGCACTGACGATCATCGTCAGGGCGATCTGCAGGCCGAACATCCGGATCCCCTTGAACGATGCGAAGACGAGGATGAAGAACCCTAGCGCCACGGTGAGCGCGTTGTACGTGATCCCGCGACCTGTGGAGCGGATCGTCGCCTGGAGCGAACGCGTCGCGTCGCGATGTGCGCGGTACTCCCGGCGGAAGCGGGAAATGAAGTGGATCGAGTAGTCGACTCCGATCCCCACCGCGATCGCTGACACCATGAGCGTCATCACGTCCAGCGGCTGTCCGGTGTAGGCCATGATCCCCATGCTGAACGCTACCGTGAGCAACAGCGGAATGGCCGCGATCAACCCCGCGATGACCGATCCCATGAGGAGCGATACCAGCGCCGTGACGGCGACGAGCGTGGTTCCCAGGCCGAGGAGCTGGCTCTGCGTCATTCGCGTGAACAGTCGGTCCATCAGCACGGTCGCGCCGATCATCCGCGCCTCCACGTCTCCCGTGAACTGCTCGTCGAGGTAGCCCTGGACGGCGCGCGCGAGTCTGGACACATCCCCCGAGGAGTCCATCGGATAGAGCCCGACAATCGTTCCCGCGGAGGAGTTGGAGTTGGCCATGTCGCCGGTGTCGCCGGTGAACAGCCACATGAGATTCCCCACCGTCCCCGCATCGTCGGGAATGGCGTAGTAGGTTGGATCGTCGGCGTGGAACCGCTGGTTCATCTCGCGCACGACATCCGTCAGGGAAATCGTCTTGACGACGCCCTGGCTGCGCAGGAAGGCCTCGAGATCCATCATCTTGTGAAGGATCTCAGGCTCCTCCAGCCCGTACGCTCGATAGGTCTCGATCTCGATCTGGATCTGCATCCCGCCGGAGAAGTGCTCGTCGACGAAGGTCAGGATCCTGATCGCGGGATGGTCCTTGCCGAGGAACTCCTCGTTGGACGTTTCGACGTCGAGCATCGGGATCCCGGCGACCATGAACGCGAGGACCCCGAGGGCGACGATCAGGACCACGCGGCGGAAGCGAATGACGAGCCGCTCGAACCCGAGAAGGACGCGCGTCAGCGGGCGAAGACCCTTGGACAGGTCTCGCACGCGGGGCGGTTTGAGCAGGGACATCACCGCGGGGATGAGGACGAGAGAGAAGACCATCGCTGCGAGGACGCCGATCGCCGTGACGACTCCGAATTGCTTCTGTGGCAGGAAGAACGACGAGAGGAGCGACAGGAAGCCGACCGCGGTCGTGAGAGACGTCATCACCACCGGGCCCTTCATGTCCTCCATGGTCTTCAGGATCGCTTCGCGCTTCGGCGTGCCCTTGGCCGTCTCCTCGTTGTATCGGTTCAGCACGTGGATCCCGTCCGCGATACCGATCGCGAGCAACAGGACCGGTGCGATGAACGAGACCATGGTCATCGGGAAGCCGACGAGCGACATGATACCCATGGCGACGATGACCGAGAGCACGACGACTGCGATGGGGACGAGCACACCACGCACCGTGACGAAGCTGATGAACAGCACGACGACCATCAGGAGCAGCGCCAGGGGGAAGAGGACGTTGAGGTCCGTCTCCATCTCCTCGGTCATCAAGGTATCGAAGTAGGCGTCGCCGTAGATGTAGATCTCGTCGCCGTCTCCCTCGAGGGATCTCACGATCTCCACGATCTCCGGCGTGATCGCGTACTCGTCGGCATCGAGCTCGAGCTCGACGGAGATTGACGCCGCCCTACCGTCGGACGAGACGACGTTTCCCTCGAGCATCCGACTGCCCTCGACGCGGGCGCGGAACGCCTCGAGCTCCTCGGTGGTCGTCGGCGCGGCGCCACCGGGGGACGCGCTGCGGACCTTGATCGTGCTCTCCGTTCCGGTGATCACCTGGGCGTTGAGCGGAGAGGTCACTGCCTTCACCCCGACGAGGGGCTCGATGCGCTCCGTCATCTCCTCGATCTTGGCAAGTGTCGCCGGGTTGTAGATCCCGTCGACGTTTCGAACCATGACGAGGATGCCCATCGTTCGGCCGTAGCGCTTCTCGGCCTCGTCCATGAGCTTGATGATCTCGTCGTTGTCGCTGAGGAACTCGCGGAAGTCCGTCTCCTGCCTCAGGTTGAGGATCGGGAACGCGAGCGCGAGCGCGACGACGACGACCATCGCCAGCGCCCACCACGGACGGTCGACGGCGAAGTGGATGATCCGGTTCATCGCATCCACCCCCGTGCGCGGTAGCCTGCCCACAGAAGCGCGGGGTAGAGATCCTCAGTGACGTCCACGGCCCGGGCCACGCCCGCGAAGACGAGATCGATCGTCTGAGAGGCCGCGTGGTACGCGGCGACCACCGAGGGGGCGAGTCGACCGGGAGATTCGGAGAGGAGCCAGATGCGGATTGCGGTTCCGTCGTCCAATCCGCGGGGGAGGATGATCATCAGGTCGAATGCCTCCGTCTCCTCGGGGCTTCCCGGAAGGGGATCGTCGAGGACCGAGGCCGCATCCGTGAGGACCACCTCGACGGCCATCGCTCCGGATGCGCGCAGCGCTCCGACCAACCCTCCCACGCGCAGGGTGCTCGCGAAGGTCTTGGTCGCGTCGACGACGAGGAGGCGCGGCATCTCCACTTCCGTGGCCCAAGCGACGCTCCCCGCGGCCACGACAAGTGCCGCAGCGAGCAGTAGGCCCAATGACCACCGCGTCGATCGGTGTCGGTTCATGGTCGGTCCTTTCTAGTCGCCGGCGAGCCGCCTCTTCAGGAGCAGAGGACGGCGCTCTCGCCAGCGTTCGATGAGCCGCGGGAGCTCCTCGGAGACGAAGTCGAAGAACGCCTGCATCTCAACGACGCGTTGCTTCATTTCGATGGACTCCTCACGGAGGATGCCTAGCCCCAGCTCTCCGAGTCGGTGATGCCGACTCAGGTGTTCCGTCCGCTGCGCGAACATCTCCGAGAAGACGTTCGGTCGCATACGGTAGGCGTGTGCCCGTTGCCCGGGGACACTGACCTTCTCCACGAGCTCGAGCCGAAGGAGGAGCCGAGTGGCCGTGCTGATCGAGCCCTTGCTCGCGCGAAGGCGCTTCGCAAGCTCGGTCATGGTCATCTCCAACGGAACGCAGATCTGTAGCGCTCCGAGAACCCGTCCTGCCATGTGTGGAAGGCCGTGCTCCTCGAGCATGTCGCCCGCCATCTCGATGTAGCGTTGTCGATCCTGCTCATGCGTGCTCATGGCTCTCCTCCAGAAGGAATGCTAAGCCGTTCTCAGTGTTCAATCAAGTCCAAACACTCGAAACACAGAAGGCAATGGCCTCATGGTTGACGATTGCGGTACTCTTTCTGCCTGCGCTCTGCGAGGTGCCGCGGCGACAGTAGGCCGCGTGTAAGTGGGAAGCGAGGCAACTGGGAGAGGAGCGACGTGGATCAGCATCCGAGGACCTGTCAGCGATGCGGACTTCCGGAGGGTCGATCTCGCGTCCGACTGAATGCGGACGGGATCTGCAACTTCTGCGGTTTCTGGGAGCATCGCGGGAGGGAGCTTCTCGACACCGCATCACGGCGGTCGGAGCTCGGAGCCCGATTCCTGGATCATCGTGCGGAGGGTGAGTACACCGCCGCCGCCGGGCTCAGCGGGGGCAAGGACAGCACATTCGTCCTTCATCAGCTTCGCTCGGAGTACCGGATTCCTGTGCTCGCGATGACTTTCGACAATGGCTTTCTCACCGAGCACACCCGAGACAACGTGCGTGCCATCGTCGACGCCTCCGGCGTCGATCACATCCTCCATCGTCCCGACTGGGATGCCTTTCGCGCGTTCTACCGTGGAACGCTGCTACGTCTCGGGGATCCGTGCATCGCGTGTTCCATCGGGGGCTATGCCCTCGCGATCAAGGCCAGCGGCGAGCGGAGGATCCCGTTCTTCGTACACGGTCGGTCGCCGATGCAGATGTTCCGCTCCTGCCATCCCCGAAGCCGCGACCCGGGGCTGGCGACGGTTCGGCAGAACCTCTCGGGGTACCGGCCGAACGCGCTACGCCGGACCTATCGCGTCCTCGGATGGAAGCTACGCTGGCTGTTGCGCATGATCGAGCCGGACCGAACGATGCGGCGAAGGATCCTCGCGGAGTTCTTCGGGATCGACCTCGCACGGAAATCCGTGGTCGCGGAGTTCCTCGCGTTCTTCCTCTTCGAGCCGTACGACGAGGAGGGGATCAAGCGGTTCCTCGAGACCCGCCCCACGGGATACCGCCGTCCATCGGGCGACGCGCAGCTGGGTCACGGCGATTGCTTGATTCACGATGCCTGCGGCTACCTCTACCAGAAGCAGCACGGCGTGACCCGCGTCGGCCTCGAGGTCGCGATGATGCGGCGCAGCGGGCAGATCGACGCGAAGGCGGCGCGGGCCATCCTCGAGGGAAGCGTACCACGCAAGGAGGAACTCGAGGCATCGATCGATCACCTGTTGTCGTCGCTCGACGTGACACGCCACGAGTTTGACGCGCTCGTGCGTCGATTGGAGCGCCGCGGGAGCCCCTCACCTCTTGCCTGATCCCGGCGGGCTCCTCGTCGAGACCGGGCCGTGGTGCCGGACACGGCGATCCCTTGTCCGCGTCGCGAGAGGTCAGCGATGGCGCGCTCAGCGCCGTCACCCCTCGGGTAGGACCCGTCCGTCAGGGCGCGTCTGCCACGCGGATCCCTAACGCTTCCGCCATGACAGTGAAGAGGTACGTGTTTCCGTGCGTTCCCAGGAGGCGATCGGCCATCGGTCCCGAAGCGCTGACCCGCACATCGGTTGCTGTATGTCCATCGGTTGTCCACGTCACATAGAACGCGGTGCCATCGGGCATGGAGAACGGGCCGTCCTCGCCCCGACGACCGGTGGCTTCTGTATGGAGCTCCATGCCTCCCGTCTCGTGATCGGCGGTCACGATCACCAGGGTGTCCGGGTACCCCTCAGCGAAGTCGATGGCGACTGCGACCGCAGCATCAAAGGAGAGCGTAGACGCGATGGCTCCAGCCGCATCGCTGTCGTGGCATTCCCAATCGATCTGCCCGCCCTCGACCATGAGGAAGAACCCATCAGCATCCTTGGAGAGCGCCTCCAACGCGGCCTGCGTCATTTCCGCGAGGGATGGGGTCGAAGGTTCGGGAAGCGCGGAATCGGCGAACAGCCCGAGAACCGGTCGGGCGGGCTCGTCCGTCCATGTCGCCGTCTGCAGGTCGTCCCAGGTGCACACAATCGCAGTTCCATGCTCCCGGGCTTCGTCAACGAGATTTCGGCCGTCCAGTCGGCTTCCGTGCCCCGGATGACAGCCTGTCGTACCCAGAGGAAGGAAATCATCCTCTCCTCCCCCGAGAAGAACGTCGACCCGCGCCTCGATCATCTGCGACGCGATGGTGCTTCGCATCGAGCGAGTGGGGACGTGTGCGGCAAACGCAGCCGGCGTGGCGTGCGTCAACTGGACGGTTGTTATGAGGCCTGTCGCCTTCCCCGCATCGCGTGCCAGCTCGAGGATCGTCGGTAGCGGGTTCCCGTCACGATCCATCCCGATCCTCCCGTTGAGGGTCTTCCGGCCCGTAGCCATGGCCGTGGCCGCCGCTGCGGAATCGGTCACCACACCAAACGCCGGAGCGGTCTTCAGCCACCCGTCTTGGATCTCGAGAAGATCCATCGAGAGATCACCTGACGACCCGACGGACGACCAGCGGGCGGCAGTGCGTTGAGCCTCACCCATTCCGTCTCCGATGAGGAGGATGACCGCGGCTGCGGACTGCGGCGCCTCCGATGTCCCAGCAGCAGGCGCGAGGGCAGCAGCGAGCAGTGCCAGCAGGGCGAGCAGTACTGGCAGCGCCCTACGACAGCTGGATCGGCTGCTGACAAGGATGTCGCTCGTGGCGATCTTGTACGCGCGTCTGATCATGGCCTACATTGTCCACGGAAGAGACGTCAGTCGGAAGGCGAGAACGGAGATCGAACGATGCTCCCCAAGGTCATCCTGCACAATGAGATGAGTCTCGACGGGCGGCTCGATCAGCTCGAGCCGAATATGGGGCTCTTCTACGGGCTCGCGGGAAGGTTTGGCGCCGATGCCATCCTCTCCGGGAGCGAGACGATCCTCGCCGCCTTTGCCGACCGCGAGGACGGCACGAGCGAGCCCGCTGAGGCAGAGCCTCATGAGCCGCTTCAGCTCCGCCGGCCCCTCCTTGTCGTCGTGGACAGCCGCGGCCGAATCCGCGCGTGGCGGTCGATCCGGTCCGAGCCGTGGTGGAGGGAACCCGTCGTTCTCTGTGCGCAAGCGACGCCCCAGGCCTATCTCGATCGTCTCAAGGCGCTCGACATCGACGTCATCGTTGCCGGGGAAGATCGTGTTGATCTTCGCGCCGCCCTCGAGCGGCTGGCCGAGGACTACGACGTTCGCATCGTGCGCGTCGACAGCGGAGGGGTCCTCAACGGGGTCCTTCTCCGCGCGGGGCTTGTGACCGAGGTGAGTGTGCTCATCGAAGCGCGACTCGTCGGGGGGACGACCCCGAGTTCGATCTTCCGCGCGCTCGACGCATCCTCTCCGGCCGATGCGGTCTGTCTCCGTCTGGAGCACATCGAACGCGTGGAGAACGACACCCTCTGGTTGCGCTACACCGTCGTCAAGTAGCCAGCGGTAGGGGTCAGATCTTCAGTTTCCGGCTCAATGCAGGCGCCGGTCGGAAACTGAAGATCTGACCCCTACTTGCCACGGTACTGCGCGAGGCTGACGCCGGCGATCGCCAGCCCCAAGGCGCCCATCTGCAGCGGGGTGAGCCGCTCGCCGAGCGTGCTCCACGCGATCAGTGCAGTGCCCAGCGGGATGAGGTTGAGGACGATGTTTGCCTCGCCGGCTCGTAGTCTGTGCAGCGCATGGTTGTAGAGAAGGTAGGCGGCAAGGGTGTTCACCGTGGCGAGACCGCCGATGATCCCCCACGCAGACAGCGGCATGCGGGGAATGCCCTCCACGGCGGCGGCCACGGGGATCAGGATTCCACCCCCAAGCAGCAGCGGAACTGCGGTGAGCGTGATGTTGTCCACGGCACGGCTCCGTGCGATCTGCCGGCCGAGCAACGGAAGCACCGCGAAGCTCAGGGTTGCGACGGCGAGGAGTCCGACCGCGGCCGGCGTCAACCCCGTCGCGCCTCCTGAGAAGAACGCGACACACGATGCAACGGCAATCGCGGATCCGAGCATCTGCAGTCGCCGCAGGCGGTCTCGAAGCCAGGCGGCCTCCAGGATCCACACCGCGACGGGAGTGAGGCAGAGCGCGAGGGATGCGGCGGAGGATGTCACCAGGATCAGGGCGGAGAAGAGCGCGACGTTCCCCACCGTGTACTGAGAGACGCCGATCGCTACCAGTCTCCTCCAGATCCATCCCCTCGAGGGGGCGTGACGCAATCTGTTCCAGCGAACCCACGGGAGAAGAAGCAGCGCGGCCAAGGTGTAGCGCAGCGAAGCCACCGTCAGCGGTCCGGCATGGTCGAGGACGACCCTCACGGCGACGAACGATGAGGCCCACAGTGCCGTCACCAGGAAGACCTCTCCCAGAGGGAGAATCCTTCCTCTCAATCTCCCCTCGGAAGGAACCGAGCCGCCTTCGACAGCGCCCGGGTCACGCACCGGCGACGTCGGCCTCGTCCGCGAGACGGGCGATCTTGCCGAGATCGAGCAGGCCCGCCCGTCCCCAACCCTGCTCACCTTTCGGCGTCTGCGGGCGGAGCTGCATGTACAGGTCCATCGCACGGGCCTCGAGATCCTCCGGCGAGTAGGCCTCCGCAAGCTTCTCGAGCGACTCGCGGACGATCGGGAGATGCTCCTTGAACTTCGAGGCGAGGTACTTCTCGACGCTCTCCGGCGTGATCGGAGAGGTTCCCGAGAGCGCGCGGACGCCGTCCTCGGAGCGAATGCATGCGATTTCCCTCCCCATGAACGCGAGCCGATTGGAGCCCATAGCCTCGCGTTCGGCCGCGACTTGCGCGCGCTTGGCCTCCGGGGCGGGGGAGTAGATCCCCAGTCGCCGGCCCTTGGACTGGGCGGTGAGGCCGGCAACGGCGCGTCCCAACGAGAGCGCCTCGCTCTCGGCGTATCCCATCCGTCTGGCGACGACCGCTGCCCACAGCGTGAGGACCGGGGCGCGGTTGATCTTGACTCCTTCCCTCGCGGACATGACAAACGAGCATAGGAGGCCTCCGTCCGAGCGACAAGACGTGCTCACCCGGGAGAGGCGCGAGGTCGGATCGGAGGAATGCTATGGAGACCTTGGAAGCGATTGCCCGTCGGCGGAGCATCCGGCGGTTCACACGGGAGCCGATTCCTCGGGAGCAGGTGGAGAGCCTCCTGCGGGCGGCGACGCAGGCACCCTCGGGGAAGAACCTTCAACCGTGGCGGTTCGTCGTCCTCCACGGGACTGCGAAGGATGCCCTTGTGACCGGATTGCGCAGTGCCGTCCGTGGGGTCCACAGCGCCGGCGGCGATGTCGGCAGCTCCCCGTGGACCGTGCGCATCATGCGTGACGCGCCCGTCCTCGTGGTGGTCTTCTCCCGACCCGCTCCGCCGGACATGAAGAAGTGGGAGGACGACGCCATGCGGATCAATCTGCAGTCGATCGGCGCTGCGATCCAGAACCTCTGCCTCGCGGCGACGGCTTCCGGTCTCGGCTCCCTGTGGATCGCCGATGTCTTCTACGATCAAGGAGGGATCGAGCGGGAGTTCGCCCTCCCCGGCGAACGTCTCGTCGCTGCCGTCGCCCT
>CP070725.1:118706-131665 GCA_020350845.1 Candidatus Bipolaricaulota bacterium | reverse complement strand
GGGGAGATCGAGCCCGCACTCTGTACCGATCTTCATCGCCTCGCTCGCGAACTTCTCCCCACACTCCCCCCGTTCACGTTCCGCGTAGACCGCGTCTCCGCCTTCCCCGGTGTGGAACGGCCACGCGTGCTGTGGGTCGGGGGCGACGCCCCGGCCGCCTTTCGCTCGCTCCTCGAGCGCCTCGGCGCCGGCCTGCAGGATCTCGGCTTCGAGCCGGCGAGACGTGAGCGCGCGTTCCACATCACCATCGCGCGGCTGAAGGGGCGGCCCGACGACGCCCTACGTCGATCGATACGGCCGCTGGATGACGACGGATGGTCGTTTCCCGCGGACAGGCTGGTGCTCATGGAGAGCCGCTTGTCGGGACGCGGAGCGCACTACGACCCACTGTTCTCGATCCGACTGGGCGCGGCGAAGACGCCCGGGGGGACGGAGGGATCCTGTGCCCTTTGAGTTCATCGACCACACTGCGGACATGGCACTACGCGCCTCCGGAGCCTCGTTCGAGGAGGCGCTCTGTGAGGCGGCGCGGGCGCTGTTCGCACTCATGGTGCCGCCCGAGCAGGTGGCGCTTCGCGAGCACGTCGAGATCCGCGCTTCGGGAACCACGCGCGAGCTGCTGACCGTCGATTGGCTTGCGGAGCTTCTCGCGCAGAAGGACCTCACGGGGTGCCTGTTCGCAGAGTTCGTTGTGGCGCTCGATCGAACGAGCGACGGCGTCTACGTCCTTGACGGGATCGCTCGTGGCGAGCCGCTCGACAGGCGTCGCCACGACGTCGGCGCCGAGGTGAAGGGTGTAAGCTACGCCGGGCTTCACGTGCGCGAACGGGACGACGGGTGGGAGATCCAGTGCGTGGTGGACCTCTGAGGGTCACCGCGGAAGGGGGTCGACGCACCTTGTTTGAGCGGATCGGGGATGCCGAATGGCAGATCGCGCCTTCGGGTGCGATGCTCGTTCCGGCGGTCGTATTCGCCGATCGCGAGATGGTCGACGAGCTCCAGCGCGACGAGGCCGGCAGTGAGTGGAGTGCTCTGCGACAGCTGCGGAATGTCGCCTGCCTCCCGGGGATCGTCGGGCGCGCCCTGGCGCTTCCCGATGTCCATCCCGGCTACGGCTTCCCGATCGGGGGCGTCGCCGCGTTCGACGTCAAGGACGGGGTGGTCGTCGTCGGCGGGGTCGGATTCGACATCAACTGCGGGGTGCGGCTGCTGTCGATCCCGCTGTCGGCAGACGAACTTGGTGAGCGCGCGGGACTTGCCGATGCCCTGTTCGCGGCCGTTCCCGCGGGACTCGGCTCCAAGGGTTCGCTGCGGATGACCGTCTCGGAGATCGACCGTCTCCTGCGCGAGGGAGCGGCGTTTGCCGTGGGGCGCGGTCTCGGGCTTCCCGAGGATCTTCCGGTCATCGAAGAGAGTGGATGCGTGTCCGGGGCCGATCCGGAGACGGTGAGTGAGCGGGCGAAGCAGAGGCAGTTTCGGCAAGTGGGGACGCTTGGCTCGGGAAACCACTACCTCGAGGTGCAGCGCGTGGACGAGCTCTTCGATCCTGCCGCCGCGTCCGTTTACGGCCTCGACGCCGGCCAGGCGGTGATCTCCGTCCACACCGGATCACGTGCCCTCGGCCACCAGATCGGCCAGGACTACCTGAAGATCATGGGGGAGGCGGGGCGACGGTACGGGCTTCCACTGCCGGAACGCGAGCTGGCGTGCGCACCGGTGGACAGCGACGAGGGTCGCCGCTACCTCAGTGCGGTCGCGTGCGGTGCGAACTGCGCGTTCGCCAACCGCCAAGTGATTGCCCATCTCGTCCGCGGCGTGCTTGCTGACAGGTACGGTGTGAGTCCTTCCTCCGTGCGCACCGTCTACGACATCGGGCACAACAACGCGAAGCGAGAGACGCACGATGTCGACGGCGTGAGGCGAGAGCTGATCGTCCATCGCAAGGGCTCCACGCGAGCGCTGGGTCCCGGCGCCGAGGACGTGCCCGCCGCCTATCGGTCCGTGGGGCATCCGATCCTCGTCGGAGGCACGATGGGAACGTCCTCCTACGTCATGCGCGGTACGCCGGACGGCATGCGGCGGGCATTCGGGAGCGGCGTCCACGGGGCGGGGCGGGCGCTCTCGAGGAAGAAGGCGGCGAAGAAGTACTGGGGAGAGGACGTCCTCTCGTCCCTGCACGCAAGCGGCATTGAGCTTCGTGCCCACAGCCTGCGCGGCGTCGCCGAGGAAGCGCCGGGAGCCTACAAGGACGTCGAACGGGTCGTCGCGGCCGCCGAGGATGCGGGCATCAACCGCCGCGTCGCCCGGCTGCGCCCGCTCGTTGTCATCAAAGGCTAGAACGATCCGGCGAGCGGGTGAAGGCGCGCGACGAACGCGCAATCGCCCGCGCCAGGCGACGAGGATCGTGCTTAATCGTGAGCCGCCCCTCGATCGGCACGACGCGGAGGAGATCCGCGCGCACGATCTCGAGCTCGGCGTCGTGGTCGGGACCGAGATCGTCCCTGACGGGCTCCGCTCCCTCCTCCCAATAGGTGGAGAGGAGACACTCGTCAGGCCTCTCGCTGTTGACGAGGACGCCGTCGAAGCGACGGATCGAGATGACCTCATCGAGTGCGCGGATGTGGTCGCTCAGTGCGTAGCCCTCAGTCTCCCCAGGTTGGGTCATGAGGTTCGCGATGAGCAGCTTCTCCGCCGCCGACTCCTCGATCGCGTCACTGATCCCGGGCACGAGGAGGTTTGGGATGAGGCTTGTATACAGGCTTCCCGGGCCGAGGAGGACGAGATCTGCGGCGTTGATTGCCTCGAGCACGTGTCCGTGCGGCGCGACGTCGGGCGCCGTCAACCGCACCTCGGCGATCCGTCGCGGGTCGCTGGCGATGCTCGTCTCGCCGTGCACCCACTGACCGTCCTCCATCCGCGCGAGAAGGTCGGTCTTCCCGAGCGTTGCCGGCAGAACGCGACCGCGCACATTGAGCACATGGCTCAGCTCCTCCACGGCGTGGTCGAAGCCTCCGACGGCCTGAGAGATGCCGGCGAGCAGCAGGTTGCCGAGGGAGTGTCCAGCGAGCGCCTCCGGGCCCCGTAGCCGGTGCTGGAAGAGCCGTTCGATGCGCGCCTCGTCCGCGGCAAGGGCGATGAGGCAGTTGCGCACGTCGCCGGGGGGAAGGACCCCGAGCTCCTTGCGCAGCCGTCCAGAACTCCCGCCATCGTCTGTCACCGTCACGACGGCGACGATGTTCCCGGTGACCTCCTTGAGCCCGCGGAGGAGTGTCGACAGCCCCGTGCCCCCGCCGAGGGCGACGACGCGCGGCCCGCGCTCGAGGACCCTGGTTCTGTAGATCAGCTCGGAGGGCTTCTGGGTCCGATGCGGGGAAACGCCGCGTGCCACGGAGCGCACGAGCTGCGCGAGACCGATCGACTGGCCGGCGACGGAGACGACGAGGAGCAGAGCCAGGAGAAGCGCGCGCCACACGCCGGCGAGGCCAAGGGCGCCGGGGATTCCGACGCCTTCGATCTGACCGACGAGATCGAGCAGTACGAACAGCGTGAGCGCCGTCGAGACGAGCGTCAGCAGCGCCCAGCGTTTGACCCGCAGGCCGGGGTAGAGCCAGCGCAGGCCGCCGCGGAGAGCGGGCATCAGCAGGGCCGCCTCTGCACGATCAGGCGTCCGTCGCCGAGCAGCTCGCGAATTCCCTCGGCGAACTCCGTGGTGTGTGTCACGCGGAAGCGGTCGCCTGCCTGGATGTGGATCGCATGGCCGTTGCACCGCACGCGAAGCGTGAGAGGCGTGGCGCCCGGGTGGGCGACGATCAGCCGGCGCAAAGCGAGCAGTGGCCCCGGCCGGGTGTCCTCCGGCTCGAGGATGATCCCCGAGGCTTCAAGCGTGCCCGCATTCGCGCTCCCCAGCGGGAGTGCCTGCTGAACGACGTAGTTCGGCTCCCCCCGTCGTTCGTCCACGAGGATGACGAGTGCGACCAGTTCGTCCTCCTTGAGGAGTGGCGCGGAGCGCTCGGCGACCTCGGAGAACACGGTCACCTCCGCCTCGGACTCCCTGTCCTCGAGGGTGACAAACGCCATCGCGTCCCCCTTCCGCGTGATGACCTGGCGCACGGCCTTGATCCTTCCCCCGATCGTCGTGCGGTGCCCCCGCGGAAGCGTCGCGAGCTCCCCGAGAGGTGTACAGTGCTCGCTCAGCGTGTCCTTGTAGTCGTCGAGCGGATGCGAGCTCACGTACAGCCCGAGGAGTTCCTTCTCGAACGCGAGCCGCTCGCGCTTGCCGAAGCGCTCCGCGGGCACCGGTGGATCGGCGATGCGGACCGCGGCGTCGTCGAAGAACGAGCGTTGGCCACTGAGCTCCTGATGCCGTGCAAGCTGCATCAATTCCATCGCGTCGCTCAAGCGCAGGAGAAGGCCGCGGCGAGGCAGTCCCAGGCTGTCAAAGGCGCCCGCCTTGATGAGGGCCTCGAGGCTCTCGCGATCGACGCCTCCGCGCGCCGTGCGTCGGCAGAGATCGAACAGCGACTCGTAGGGCCGCTCTGCGCGCGCCGCGAGGACCGCCTCGACGGCCGTCTCGCTCGTGTGCTTGACCGCGGCGAGCCCGAAGCGAACGGTGCCTTCCAAGACGGCGGCGAAGTCGCGGGCGCTCTCGTTGATGTCCGGGGGAAGGACGCTGATCGCCATCGCGCGGCACTCGGCGATGTACTCGGCGACCTTGTCCGTGTCACTCTGCACGCTGGACAGCAGACTGGCCATGAACTGCGTCGGGTGGTTCGCCTTGAGGTACGCGGTCCAGTACGTGATGAACGCGTAGGCGGTGGTGTGCGACTTGGTGAAGCCGTAACGAGAGAACTTCTCCATGTCCTCGAACAGCTGCGAGGCGGCATCCTTCTGCACCCCCGACCGAGTGCATCCCTCGAGGAAGCGTGCACGAAGACCCTCCATGATCTTCTTGTCCTTCTTGCCCATTGCCTTGCGTAGGATGTCCGCCTCACCGAGAGTGAATCCTGCCATCCGCTGCGCGATGAGCATCTGCTGGTCCTGGTAGATCGGAAGGCCGTAGGTCTCCTTGAGGATCGGGACGAGGCTTTGATGCGGGTAGCGCACCTCCGCCTGCTCCGTGCGCCGCTGGACGTACTCCTCGGTCATTCCGCTGTCGAGCGGTCCCGGGCGGTAGAGCGCGAGGAGCGCGATGAGGTCCTCGAACCGGTTCGGGCAGACGCGACGGATGAGCGCCGTCATCCCCGTGCTCTCGAGCTGGAAGATCCCTGCGGTGCGTCCTGCGCAGATCGACGCGAAGGTGGCGGTGTCGTCGAGCGGAATCTCACGTGGAGCGAGCGCGGGTCCGCCGTCCCGCTCGACCGCGCGACAGGTCTCGTCGATGAGTGTCAGGTTGCGCAGGCCAAGGAAGTCGAATTTGAGCAGGCCGACCGTCTCGAGGTCGATCATGTCGAACTGCGTCACCAGCTCTCCGTCGGTGAGCCGCATCAACGGGGCGTGACGCACCAGCGCGTCTGGACTGATCACCACCCCCGCGGCGTGCGTCGAGCAATTGCGCGCCAGTCCCTCGAGACGCAGGCCGATGTCGACGACGCGCCGGATCTCGGCATCGTTCTGATGGAGTGTGCGCAGCTCGGGCACGCGCTCCACAGCGGACCGGAGATTGAGTCCTTGAGGGATGAGCTTGGCAACGCGATCGGTCGCCGCGTAGGGGACTCCGAGGACGCGCCCGACATCGCGCACGACGCTGCGCGCCGCCATCCTGTCGAAGGTAGCGATCTGTGCCGTGCACGTTTCCCACCCGCTCCCCCCGTACTTCGTCCGGACGTAGTCGATCACCTGATCGCGTCCCCGGATGCAGAAGTCGATGTCCACGTCGGGCATGCTGACTCGGTCGGGATTGAGGAATCGCTCGAAGGTCACGTTGTAGCGCAACGGGTCGACGGAGGTGACTCCGAGGCAGTAGGCGACCATGCTCCCCGCTGCCGAGCCGCGCCCCGGGCCGCCGGGGAGCGCGTGCTCGCGGGCGAAGCGCACGAAATCCCACACGATGAGGAAGTACGTGGAGTACTTCATCTGTGCGATGACGCCGAGCTCGTAGTCGATCCGCTCCTGAACCTCGGGGGGGACCGTCCCGAACAGCTGCTCCGCTCCGCTCTGCGTCAGCTTGCGCAGGTAGACGTCCGCATCCTGCTCGTCCTCGGGGAGATCGAACGGGGGAAGCAGCGGCGTCCCCAGTTCCAGGTCGAGGTCGCAGCGCTCGGCGATGATCGCCGTATTCTCGATCGCTCCAGGGAGATCGCCGAAGCGCTCGACCATCTCCCGGGCGCTGCAGAAGTGGTACCCGTCTCCCTCGAAGTACCTTCGATCAGGGTCGGACAGCCTCTTGTTCGCGCGGATGTTGAGCAGCACTTCGTGCGCCTGCGCGTCGTCGCGGGCGAGATAGTGGATGTCGTTCGTCGCGACCAACGGCAAGCGCAGCTTCTCTGCGAGTCCGCGAATCCCCGTGAGAAGCCTCTGATCACGTTCGGTTCCGTGGTTCTGTACCTCGAGATAGAAGCGATCCTCGAAGATGCCGGCGTACTCCTCTGCGGCCCGCGTCGCGTCGTCCTCGCGGCCGGCGAGAAGGAGACGCGGAATCTCCCCACTCTGACAGGCGGAGAGCGCGATCAACCCTTCGTGGTGACTGCGAAGCAGCTCCTTGTCCACGCGCGGGCGGTAGTAGAAGCCTTCGACGTGAGCGCGGGTGGCCAGCGCCAGGAGGTTGTGGTAGCCGGTGGCGTTCATCGCCAACACCACGAGGTGGAAGAACCGCTGTCCGTCTTGAGCCGAGCGTTCCTTGCGGCTCCCCGGCGCGAGGTAGAGCTCGCAACCGATGATCGGTCGGATCTTCTTGCGCTTGGCCTCTCGGTAGAAGCGGATTGCGCCGCCCATCGATCCGTGATCCGTCAGCGCGAGGGCCTCCATCCCGCACTCCTCGGCGCGGTGCACGAGCGCCGGGATCTTGCACGTGGAATCCAGGACACTGTACTCGGAGTGCGTATGAAGATGCACGAAATCGCTGCCCATTCCTGCTACTCCTCGTGGATGAAGATCGCCTTCTCTTCTCCGGGGTAGACCAACCCCAGCCAGCGCCTCGCCAAATCCTCGATCACCTCGGGATCGCGAACCGTCAGCAGCAGCTCCTCGAGCCGCTGCTGCTCCGCAATCGCCATCGCGTGCCGATGCTCGAGACGCGCGATCTCGCGGCGCAGATCGGCGATGCGCATCGTGCGCAGCACGAGCACGCTGACCACGACGCAGGTCGCCGCCAGCAAGACGAGGATCAGCCTCGCCCGGTGTCGTGTCCCCCGCGCGATGTCAGTGCTTCCTCGGTTGCGGTGACTCCCCCCCATCTGTGACACCCCACCCCGGGGTCGTTATGGCGCGAATCGAGACGGCCACTCGGCGAGGTAGAGGCCGAAGCCGTCCTCGATGCGAAGCAGCCGGTTGTACTTCGCGACACGCTCGCTGCGCGAGATCGAGCCGCTCTTGAGCTGGCCACATGCCGTGCCCACGGCGAGGTCGGCGATGCTCGTGTCTTCGGTCTCGCCGGAGCGGTGCGACACGACGCAGGTGTATCCCGCCTGCCGCGCGAGGTCCATGGTGTGCAGCGTCTCCGAAACGGTACCGATCTGGTTGAGCTTGATCAGAATCGAGTTCGAGATCCCCTGCTCGATCCCCCACAGGAGCCTCTCCGGGTTGGTGACGAAGACATCGTCGCCCACGACCTGGGTCTTCTCTCCGATCCGCTGCGTCAGTTCCCTCCAGCCGTCTGCATCCTCCTCGGCGATTCCGTCCTCGATGGACACGATAGGATAGCGCGAGACCCAGTCCGCATAGATGTCGACGAGTTCCGTGGAGGCAAGAGCATGGATCTCGTTGTCGATCGTGAATCGATAGCGCCCGCCTTCGAAGAACGACGTTGCTGCCGCATCGATCGTGAGCGCGATGTCCGCCCCGGGCTCGTAGCCCGATGCCTTGATCGCCTCCACGAGAAGGTCGAGTGCGGTGCGGTTGTCCGGGAGATCCGGCGCGAAGCCGCCCTCGTCCCCGACACCGGTCGCCAGCCCCTGCTTGACGAGAAGCCCCTTCAGTGTGTGGAAGATCTCCGAGCACGCGCGTACGGCCTCCGCGAAGGTCTCGGCGCTGAGGGGGAGGATCATGAACTCCTGAATATCGAGACTATTGTCTGCATGGGCTCCGCCGTTGAGGACGTTCATCATCGGCCGCGGCAGCAGCGCCTCGCGCGCGCCGGCGATGTAGCGGAAGAGGGGAAGACCGAGGCTGTCTGCGGTAGCGTGGGCGACGGCGAGTGAGGCACCGAGGATGGCGTTGGCGCCGAGCCGCTCCTTGTTCTTTGTCCCGTCGGCCTCGAGAAGAAGGTGATCGATCGCCCGCTGATCGAGCGCGTCCTGGCCGAGGAGAATCGGAGCGATCTCCTGCTGAACGTTGCGCACGGCCTCCGTGACGCCCTTCCCGTGGAACGCCTTCGGGTCGCCGTCGCGCAGCTCGAGTGCCTCGAGCTTCCCCTTGGACGCCCCGGAGGGGACCGCAGCCCGTCCGAACCCACCGTCGTCGAGGTAGACCTCGACTTCGATCGTCGGATTGCCGCGGGAGTCGAAGATCTGCCGCGCATGGATGTGCTCAATCGTCGCCATGTCGCTCCTTCCCGGACCGCAGTATAAGCCGACGGCAATCGCCAGGCAAGAACGAGAAACCCCTAGGGAACGGGGCTACGGCAAAGCTCCCCAGGGGCGGCGCGGTGTCCCAAACCGGCCGCGGCGCGGTTGCGGCTCCCTCGGGGCACGCCTAGAATGCCTTCGCCTGGGAGGGATAGCGATGCGCGCCGCAGAGCTCCGCACACGATACCTTCGGTTCTTCGCCGAGCGAGGACACGAACAGGTCCCCTCCTCGTCGCTCGTGCCCGATGACCCCACGCTTCTCTTCACGTCGGCGGGCATGGTGCAGTTCAAGGATGCGTTCTGGGGTCGTGCCAAGCCCTCCTTCTCGAAGGCGGTGTCGGCGCAGAAGTGTTTCCGCACGACGGACATCGAAAGCGTCGGGAAGACCGCGTTCCATCACACCTTCTTCGAGATGCTCGGGAACTTCTCGTTCGGGGACTACTTCAAGGAGGGCGCGATCCGCCTCGCGTGGGAGTTCGTCATCGATGAGCTCGGCCTGCCTCCGGATCGGATTTGGGTCTCCGTGTACGAGGACGACGACGAGGCGTTCACCTTGTGGACCGATCTCATCGGCATCCCGGAGGATCGCATCCAACGTCTTGGGAAGGAGCACAACTGGTGGGGTCCCGTCGGGGATCGCGGTCCGTGCGGTCCCGACTCCGAGCTCTTCTACGACCTGGGCGAGGAGCACTCGTGTGGTTCGACGTGCGACCTGCTGGGATGCGATTGCGACCGCTTCTCGGAGATCTGGAATCTCGTGTTCTTGCAGTACGACGCGCAGCCCGACGGACGGTTGACGCCGCTCGAACAGAGCAACGTGGATACGGGGATGGGGCTGGAACGCACGGCGGCCGTTCTCCAGGGCGTGACGTCAGACTACGCCTGCGACGTCTTCACTCCACTCGTCGAAGCGGTCGAGGCCCTTGCGGGGGGGCCGCTTCCGGAGGCGCTTCACCCTGAACGGCACGTGGTCGCCGACCACGTGCGCGGCGTCGTTGCACTCGTCGCTGACGGGGTGCTCCCGTCGAACGAGCGGCAGGGCTACGTGTTGCGGCGCATCCTTCGGCGCGCCGTGCGCGCGGGGCAGCGGCTGGGAGTGCCGGAGAACCGCCTCGCCTCCCTCGTCGACCCCGTCGTTGCCTCGCTCGGAGAAGCGTACCCGGAGATGGCGGCGGCACGCGCCCTCGCCGAGCGGGTGATCTCACAGGAGGAGGCGAGCTTCCGGCGAACGCTGCGTGCCGGCGAGATCCGTCTCGACGAGGTGCTTGGGCGCTTGCGGGACGAGGGAGCGCACGAGATCCCGGGCGACGTTGCCTTCGAGCTGTACGACACCTACGGCTTCCCCGTGGAGATGACGGTGGAGATCGCGTCGGAACACGGGTTGGGCGTAGATCGGAAGGGCTTCGAAGAGGGAATGAGCGCACAGCGCGAACGCTCGCGGACGAAGGCTTCCGCGAGCGAGGAAGGGGAAGCGCTTCCGACGCTCGAGGGTGCCGCGACTTCGTTCGTGGGATACGAGACGCTCGATGCCGAGGCCACCCTCGTCAGGATTCTCGAGAACGGATCACTGCGGGGGTTGGTCTTTGACTCCTCCCCATTCTACGCGGCGTCCGGGGGGCAGCTATCCGACACAGGAGTGGTGAGCAATCAGTCGCGTGACGGTGAGGGGACGGTGCACGACGCTCTGCGAACGGCGGGGGGAATCATCCTGCATCGTGTCGCCGTCGAGCGGGGCGTGTTCGAGGAGGGGGATCGCTGCCTGCTCCGCGTGGATCCCGAGCGCAGGCGAAGGATCGAGCGCAACCACACCGCGACACACCTTCTCCATCGCGCGCTTCGTGACATCCTCGGCGATCACGTGGCGCAAGCCGGATCCCAGGTCGCGCCGGACGAGCTTCGCTTCGACTTCACACACTACGAGCCGCTCACGCCGGAGCAGCTGGGTGCGGTGGAAGACCTCGTGAACCGGGTGGCGCTCTCCGACGAGCCGGTGAGGACCGAGGAGATGGCGCTCGAGGCGGCGGTGAGGAGCGGCGCGGTGGCGCAATTCACGGACGAGTATCGCGGCAAGGACTCCGTGCGCGTCGTCTCCGTGGGCGACTTCAGCCGCGAGCTGTGTGCCGGGACGCACGTGCGTCGCAGCGGCGAGATCGGCCTCATGCGCATCACGGCCGAGGAAGGGATCGCCGCAGGAACACGCCGCATCCGCGCGATCACCGGCGATGCCGTCGTCCGTCGAATGCGGAGCGACGACGCGCTCCTTGCCCAGATCCGTGCGCGTGTGGGCGACGACCCGGTGGACGGGCTGCGGCGCATCGACGAGGAGCTGGCTGGGCTACGTGCGATCGAGCGCGCCGCCGGAGAGGAAGCCGTGGAGGCACGGGCGAAGGAACTGCAAGCCGAGGCGGAATCGGTGAAGGGGGTCGCGCTCCACGTTTCACGTGTCGACGGGTTGACGGTGGACCGACTGAAGGAGCTTGCCGACCGGATCGTCGCTGCGCAGGAGCCCTGTGTCGCCGCGCTGTTCGCCGAGACGGAGGGGCGCGCCGTCGTCGTGGTCAAGCGCAGCCCGGAGGTCGACGCCGTCGATGCGGGAGCGGTCGTCAGAGCGGCCGCGGCGGCACTTGGTGGAGGCGGTGGAGGAAGCGCACAGTTCGCTCAGGGTGGCGGTCCGAACGCCTCCGACATCGACGCTGCGCTTCTCGAAGTGAGGGAGTCGCTGCGCGCCGCCCTCGACTAGCGCGCTTGGAGCCGACGCCCGCGCCTAGCTGCTCAGTCGGACGGGCATGCAGACGTAGAGGAATCCTTCGTCCGAGGGGGCGATGCTATCACCGGTCGGCTCGATCAGCCCCGCCTTCTCACCGGTGGAAAGCCACAGGCCGATCTGCTCCGAATCCATGCGCTTGACCGCATCGATCACATACTCGGCCTTGAAGGAGACCTCGATGTCTTCCTCGGGGACGCGCTTGAGGCGCACACGCTCGTCCGCCTCGCCCTTGTCCTTGGAGGAGGACGTCAGTTGCACCGCGGACTCCTCCGTCGTCGCCCGCAGGGTGACGGCTCCCGACTCTTCGGCGGCAGTGATCTCCATCCGCTGGAGCGTATCGAGCAGCGCCTTGCGGTCGAACAGCAGGGTGATCGGGTTCTCCTTCGGGATCACCCGCTCGAAGTCGGGGAACTCCTCCCCGATCGTCTTCGCGACGAACGTGACGCCCGCCGCCTGGAAGAACAGCCTGCCCTCGCCCTTGTGAATGTCCACGTGGTCGGCGCCCGTCTGCGTCAGCACCCGATCGAGCCCTCCGAGGACGCCCGCCTCGATCAAGAACTCGCCCTCTTCATGAATCTCGGCCGCGGGGGAGGTCTTCATCGCAAGCCGGTAGCCGTTCGTGGCGACGAGCTTGACGCTGCCGCCCTCGAGCACGATGTCGACTCCCGTCAAGCTGAGGCGCGTCGTCTCGCCCGCCTTGAGCGCAGCGAAGGCCGTCTGTTCGAGTGCACGGCGCAGCGCGGGGACGTCGAGCGCTGCGATCTTGCCCGACGGCAGCTCGGGGATCTCCGGGTAGTCTTCCACGGGGAGCGTGGGCAGATCGAAGGAGGCTTCGCCGCAACGCAGCTTGACGACCGTGTCGTTCTCGGGGTCGGTCTGGATGCTGACCTTCTCGTCCTCGGGCAGGTGCGCCGCGATCTGAGAGACGACGGTGCCGTTGAGAACGACCGAACTGTCTCCATCGCTGTTCTCGATCGCGATCTCACAGCGCACCGCGCGTTCGAGATCGGTGGCGCACAGCCGCAGGCGACTCCCCTGGACGGCGAGCTTGAGCCCTCCCAGAATCGGCATGCTGCTTCGTGGCCCGAGGGCGTGACTCGCCAGGCGCACGCTGCTTACCCAGTCAGACTTGCTGCAGATGAAGTCCATACGCTCCCCCTTGAGATTCTCCCTTGCCGCCCGCTCATGATACCGAAGCGGCGCGATCGGCGACAATCGACTAGAGCCGCAAGTGGCGCGCGACCTCGGCGGCCAATCCGTCGGCCGACTGGGTCCCGTCGAGAACGATGATCGACGGATCCTCACGCGCGAGCTGCAGGTATCCGGCGCGTACCCGCTCGTGAAATGCGACCGTCTCCCGTTCGATACGATCGGTGTCGCCCCCCAGCCGGGCGAGCGCTCTCTGCACTGGAATGTCGATCAGGAATGAGGCGTCCGGCTGAAGCCCGCCGGTGGCCGTCTCGTTGAGCCGT
>CP070725.1:115557-118606 GCA_020350845.1 Candidatus Bipolaricaulota bacterium | reverse complement strand
TGGCGCTCGATGACTCGCTCGCGGAGGCGCACACTTCACTCGCGGGGATCATCACGCTCATCGAGAGGGATGTCGAGAAGGCGGAACGGCTGCTGCGCCGCGCGATCCAACTTGACCCCGCCAATGCCCTTTCCCATGCTAACCTCGCGATTCTCCTCGTAGCCACAGGTCGCAGGGACGAGGCCCTCGAGACGATCCGGGCTGCCCTCGCGCTCAATCCGCTCTCTCCGCGGCTTGTCCTCTACTACGCGCACTGCCTGTTCGCCTCCAAGCAGTACATCTGGGCAGCGGATCAGGCGAGGAAGGCGATCGAGTTGGATCCGGAAAGCGACATCGCTTGGTGGACCCTCTGGTTCAGCCATGCGGCGGTCTGGGATTGGGAGCGGGGCGAGGCGGTCCTCCGCGAAATGGTGGAGCGGCACCCAACGAACCCCCTGGCCTGGGTCTTCTACTCGGTGAGTGTGCAGACCAACGGACGAGTGCAGGAAGGGGTGGATCTCCTCGAGAAGGCCCTTGCGCTACCAGGCTTCGCGGACAATTCACGGAACGTCTTCCAGACGGCAACGAACCTAGCGTTTGCCGGCGACTATGAGCGAGCGCTCGAACTGCTCGATGCGGGTCTGAAGCGGTGGCCGAAGCATGAAGGGCTTCTCATGATCCGCGCCTTCTGCTACTTCCTCCTGAACCGCTACGATGACGCCCTCCAGGAGCTCGAGACCCTCGATCCCTGGATCGGCGAGTGGGAGGCGTACGTCCCACGGCTTCGAGGGCGAATCTACGCAGCCCGCGGGGAAGTCGGGAGGGCGGAAGCGGAGCTGAGGAAGCTCATGGAGGGTGGGGAGCTTCGGAATCGGCGGATCTGCATCGCGTATCTCCTTGCCGGACTCGGACGGATCGAGGAGTCGATCGACTGGTTCGAGAAGGCCGCAGACATCCACGAATTCCACATCGCAACGATCCGTAACATGCCGACGGCCCCGCAGGAGCTGCGCGACCATCCCCGCTTCCAAGCGTTCATGCGGCGGGTCGGGTTGGCGGACACGCTGGGGGACCCGAGGGATTAGCGCGGGTCCTGCCTGCAGCTCGCAGCCTGTGGCATGCAGAAACGGCATCCGGACAAGAATCGCACAAGCTACTGGCCACCTCCTACCAGCCATCGTCTCCCCGCCTCTAGTGGACCGCGAACTGCGAACCCGCCTTCCCACCGCCTACTCTCTACGACCACGACAACCCAATGAACTCAATGAACCCGAAGAACCCAACGAACCCCTCCCCGTTGTGGGTACAATCCGGTCACCTTGAAACGACTCCTCATCGTCTCCACGGAGAGCTACAACGGGAAGAGCGTGCTCGCGCTCAGTCTCGGGCTGTGGCTGCGCGAGCAGGGGATCCCGTTCACGTACATGAAGCCGATCAGCTACGAGGTCTCCTATGCCACCGGCGCCCCCGTCGACCGCGACGCGCTGACGATCTGCAACGCCCTCGGCCTCGAGGATGAGATCAACGACGTTGCTCCCGTTCCGCTCGAGGGCCCCTTCCTGCGGGAGGCGATCGTCTCCGGAGACCGGGGCTTCCGGAAGCGGATCGCGAAGTCGTTCGAACGCATCAGCGCGGAGCGGGACATCGCGCTCATCGAAGGAAGGCACTTCCTCGGCCTCGGGATCAGCGCCGGCTTGAGCGACATCGACATCGCCTCGATGCTCGGCGCAGACATCGTCATCCTCACACGGTACAACGGCGAGGACGCGATCGACCGCATCCTCTCCTCGCTTCGCCTGCTCGAAGGCGGCCCCAATGTGCTCGGCGTCGTCTTCAAGGGCGTCGAGATGAGCACGCAACTCACGCCGCTCAACGAGGTCTTCGTCCCGTTCCTCGCCGAGCGAGGGGCCGAGGTCCTGGGGATCGTCCCGTTCGACGGGAGCCTGCGATCGGTGCGCGTCGCCGAGCTCGCCGACCGACTCGGGGCGACCGTGGCAAACAACGTGTCCCTCGAATGCACCGTGTCGCACTTCGTCGTCGCCTCGTCTGGTCCGGAGGCCGAGCTGCGTCGCTTCCGCCGCACGCCGTATCTCGGTGTGATCGTCGGAGGCGACCGCGACGACGTTCACGATGCCGCGCTTCGCGTCTCCAGCCTGGAGTGCCTGATCGTCACCGGGAACCGTCGCCCGTCGCAGGAGATCCTCTCCCGTGCGACCGAGCAGGGCGTTCCCGTGCTCCTCGTCGGCCAGACGACGATGTCCGCGTCGGCGCAGTGCCAGGAGCTGCTCAGCCGGGTCTGGGTCGCGCCTGGGGAGACACTCGATCGCGCCGTCCGCCTCTTCCAGGCGAACGTCGACATCGAGCGTATCCTCGAGAAGGCCGAGGATCGCTAGGACGGGACGACGCGCACGGCGTGCGTGATCTCGCCGACGCAGGCGAGACTGTTGGACACCGTGCAGTACGTGGAGAGCGAGAGCTCGACCGCACGGCGTGCGTTCTCCTCGGGGATTTCCCCCGCGATCTCGTAGTCGAGGTGCACGTTCGTCACCACTCGGGGGAAGCTCGACGCGCGACGCTCTTCGATGCGAATCGTGAGCCCTGTCGCCGGCGTGCGCATCTTGCGTAGGGCGTACACGATGTCCATCCCTGTGCATCCCCCGATCGAATTCAGCAGGAGCTCGACAGGGGTCGGCTCGCTTCCGGTGCCTCCCGAGTCCGCAGGGGCGTCCATCGCGATCGCCCGACCTGATGCACTCTCCCCCACGAACCGCATTCCCCCTTCGTAGCGCACGGTGACTCCCATCTCGCCACTCCTTCCATTCAAAGATTCAAATACTTGACATCTTGAATCCTGCCGGGTATACTCCGTCCATCATGGCCGACAGGATACCGAGCGAGACGCGCAAAGACGTGGATCCGCGCTGGGTGGAGGTTTTCTCCGCGCTGGCCAGCGAGCCACGGCTGCACATCGTGTCGATGCTCTCGCGCGGGAGAACGCAGTGCCAGAAGATCGTGCAAGAGATTGACCTCAGCCAACCAGCGATCTCGTATCACCTCGGGAAGCTGGAGC
>CP070725.1:106203-115457 GCA_020350845.1 Candidatus Bipolaricaulota bacterium | reverse complement strand
TCGGGCTGGGCGTGATGGCAGTTCTCTTCACCACCATGGATCGCTCGGCGCGGGACGTCGCGGACGGAGAGGCGATGGTCGCCGCCTCCGACAGCGCGGGTGGCGATCACACCACATCGCTGCAGGAGAACGCGAAGGGCGCATCCGCGGCCGCGGGCTCGGCATCCGACGTAGTCGAAGCGACCCCGATGGCATCGAACGACATGGAGAACACCGACGAGCACCCCGGGATGGCCTCCGAGCTGGACCTCGAAGGAATCCTTCCCATCGACCACGTCATCGAGCATGCGGAGCACCTCGCAGGAGAGCAGGACATCGTCCGCGGAGTGATCCTCACGCAGTGCATCGTGGGCTGCCGCTTCTCGATCACTGACGACACCGGCGTGCTGAACGTGGAGCTCGAGGACGACGCGTTGGACAACACGCTCGCGCAGGGAAGCGTCGGCAAGATCGTCGAGGTGCGGGGGGTACTCTCCGAGAGCGCGCCACCGATCCTGATCGTCCGCGACCCGACGGCGTGGGAGTACGCCGACTAGCGAACGCGATCGCGGGCTTCGCTTGGCAGCGGGGACGTTCGCACAGAAGCGCTAGGAGTTGCCGAGCTCGCGCGCCTCGGCGACGAGGTCAGCGAGGGTCACCGCATCGAGCTCCGACTGCAGCGTGGACGAGAGGCGCGTCCACAGCCTGTGAGTGACACAGCCGTTCGTTCGCGGACAGGTCGCCTCGCCGGATTCCCCGACACAGTGCACCAGCGCGAGCGGACCCTCCACGGCGCGCAGGACATCGCTCGCACGGATCACCTCCGGTTCCCGTGCGAGGCAGTAGCCGCCGCCCGGTCCTTTGACGCCGACGGCAAGGCCTGCTGCGATCAGATCCCTGAAGAGCTGGGCGACGTACTCCGCGGAGATTCCCTGCCGGTCGGCGAGCTTCTTCCGGTTGACGGGGCCGTCGTCCGCGTGAAGGCCGACATCGACGAGCGCACGCAGGGCATACCGTCCTCGTGTGCTGACACGGATCATCGCGTCTCACGCTCCCCTCGTCGTCCGACCGGTCTCCATGGTAGGGGACAGGGGCAGCCGGATCGAGCGATCTCACCCCGTCCCCGTGCGTCGCTCCTCGAGGTAGCCGCTCAGGATCACCACCGCGGCGATGCTGTCCTGAAGATCTCTTCGCCGCTTCCGAGGAGCGTTCCCCTCGCGCAGGACCCGGTCCGCCTCGAGTGAGCTTCCGCGCTCGTCGAAGGTATCGACGGGGCGGCCCACTTCCGCTTCGAGCCGGTGGGCGAAGCCGAGAACCTCGTCCGCCATCGCACCGAGGCTCCCGTCCATGTTCCGCGGGAGACCGACCACGATGCGCTCGACCGAGCGCTCGTTCACCAGCGCCCGAATCTCGTCCAGAAGCTGTGCCTCGGATCGCCGCCGAAGAACAGCCAGCGGGTGGGCGACGATCCCGTCCGCGTCGGACAGCGCCAGACCGAGCCGTGCACGCCCGTAGTCGATCGCGAGGACGCGCATCACTCCGAACCGAGAATCTCCAGTGCGCGACGCACCAGTTCGGAGGCGCTGAGCTTCTCGTCGCGCAGCCGCTGGATCGCGTGTCGGGCCTGACGCACGGAGAACCCGAGGGACTTCGAGGTGAGCGCACGAAGCGCAGTGACCTCGTCGTCGGAGAGCGGAAGGCCCCCCGGGATCTCCGACGGAATCGCCCCTGACGTGAGCTTGTCGCGGAGGTCGATGACGATGCGCTGGGCCGTCTTCCGCCCGACGCCCTTGACCGTCGTCAGGGCATCGACGTCGCCGGCGGCGATCGCCGTCACCAGCTGCTCGGGCGACATCGTGGACAAGATCTGGAGTGCGAGCTTCGGTCCCACCTGCCCCACGGGGAGCAGCTGGCGGAAGACATCACGCTCGTATCGCGTGGGGAAGCCGTAGAGCTGCAGCGCGTCGTCCCGCAACGCAAGGTGGATGAACATCTCGCGCTCCTCCCCGGGAGGAAGGAGCGGAAGCGCGCGACCCGGACAGAAGACGTGAAACGCGATTCCCCCGGTCTCGAGGATCACATGGTCCTCGCCGATCCGCCCCACGATCCCGGTGACGGCATCGATCATGTCAGCTCCTTCCACCGCGCGCGATCGCCCGTCGCCTCACGAAGCGCCCCCGTGAAGCCGTCGACTCGACTCGGCACGAGTGACACCACGATACGTGCACGGCGGTCGTACTGCGAGTCGAGGACGCGCCCGTCGAAGCGATGGATCGCCGCCATCACACTCCCCGCGGCCTCCGTGGGAACATCCACCGCAAGCTCGCAGCGCAGTTCCCGGCGGGTGATCGTCGCCTCCGACAGGGCATCGGCGACGACGTCACCGTAGGCACGGATCAGTCCCCCGACCCCGAGCTTCGCGCCACCGTAGTGACGCGTCACCACGGCAAGCACATTGACCACCTGCGCCGACCGGAGCTGCCTAAGGATCGGCTCTCCGGCGCTCCCCCGCGGTTCCCCGGCGTCGTCGCTGTGCTCACAGAGCGCCCCGTCTTCGAGCACGCGGGACGCGAAGCAGTGGTGGCTCGCGGCGTGCTTGTCGCGGCGCACGGCATCGAGCGCCGCGTGCGCCTCCACCTGCGAGCTGACCGGAACGAGGAGGCATCGGAACCGAGAGCGCTTGCGGGTGATCCGCGCCTCGGCCGGTGCACTGACCGTGAGGAAGGAGTCGATCATACACGGCCCCGAAGCTCGACATCGGGCTCGTCGGCGACCGAACGGACGAGCTCGAAGGCCCCGGTGACCGCCTCGTCCTCCCCCTCGAGCAGCAGCGAGACGCTCCCCGCGCCGAGGCCGACACCTCCGCCGGCGATCTGCGTCGCCCGCACATCGAACAGGAGCTCGAGGGCATCGAGTTCGGTGATCACCCGCCCAGTGAGCGGGTACATCCCGCACGGAAGCCCCATCGAGTGTTCGATCCGATCCGCTCCGAGGTGCATCGCGAGGTCGCTGACCGATCCGTGGATCGCCTTTCGCACGGAGATCGGAATCACGATCGCGACCCCGCGGGCGAGGGCGAGGGCATGGTATCGTGCCACCGTCCCGCCGGTCCGTGCCGCCATCAGCACGCCGACGGTTCCCCACGGGTCGAGCGCGTTGCCTCCCTTGATCACCACATCGCCGGCGGCCAGTCCCTCGAGGAGCTCCTCCGCCGCGCCTTCCCACGGGGCCCCGTTGCGGAGGATCAGCTCACCGCGCTCTCCGAGCCGCGCATTGACGTTGAGCACGCGGTCGATGAACCCGGCGGCAAACGCACCGCGGTCGATCGGTTCCCCGAGAAGCTCCTCGGCGACGAAGGCGTTCGTCGTCCCGAGGGTGACGACCACCGTGCCGCTTTCGAGCGCCCGGCGGACGGCCGGCTCCGCGGTGACTCCCTTGGCGATGATTCGCTTCCCCGCCCCTTCCGACAGCACGACCGTTGCCTTCATCTTCCCTCCTGGACGCTTCCGCACGCTATGCTATAAGCTTGCTCCCCGCGGTTCAAAACCAGACGAGCAGGTGATCATCAGCGATGCGCTACACCCCTGAGACGTATCAAGAGGAGCTCCGGTCGTTCACGTGGGAGATCCCGCCAGATTTCAACATCGTCGACGTCGTCGAGCGTCACGCGAAGGAGCGGCCCGATCGCGTCGCCGTGATCTGGGAGGACGACGACGGGAACGAGCGACGGGTCAGTTTCCGCGAGATCGCAACCGCGATTCGCGCCTTCGGATCGTCACTGATCGGCCTCGGCGTGAGCCAAGGGGATCCCGTACTCCACGTCTTGCCGCGCCTCCCCGAAGCCCACGTCGCGCAGCTCGGCACGTTCGTCGCCGGCGGCGTTGCCGTCCCCTGCTCGGAGATGCTCAAGGCGAGCGAGATCGCCTACCGCGCGGAGGTCAGCGGCGCGCCGGTGATCGTCGCCGACGCCTCGGTGGCAGACACCGTGGAGTCGGTGCGCGACCAGTGTCCGCTCGAGACGTTCATCCTCATCGGCGCGGACGGACCACGCGACGGCTGGCTGCGCTTCGAGGATCTCCTCGAAAGGGGCGATCCCGAAGGGCCGAAGGTCGCGCTCACCGCGGACGATCCGATGACGATCAACTTCACCTCGGGAACGACCGGGAATCCCAAGCCCGTCGTGCACAAGCACCGTTGGATGTACTGCCACCATCGCGTCACCGCGCGCTACTGGTACGACGCGTCCGCCGAGGACGTGATCTGGGCGACGACCGCGCCGGGCTGGGCGAAGTGGTACTGGAGCCCGATCGGCGTGTCGCTCACCACCGGCGCCACCCAGTTCATGTACAACGGGCGCTATGACGCGGAGCGTTACCTCGCGCTGATGGAGAAGCACGGGATCACCAAGCTCTGCGCTACCCCCACGGAGTTCCGCCTGTTCGCCCAGCTTCCCGACATGGGGCGCTTCAACCTCGTCCTGAAGGACGCCCTGTCGGCGGGAGAGCCGCTGAACGTGGAGCCGATCGAGGCGTTCAAGCGTGCCTTCGGGGTGACGATCCGCGACGGCTACGGGCAGACGGAGAGCATCTGCCTCGTCTGCAATCTTCCCGGTCTGCCGGTCAAGCCGGGAGCGATGGGGATGCCCACGCCCGGCCCCGGCGTCGTCCTCATCGACCTCGACGGAAACCCGGTCGATCGCGGAGAGATCGGCGAGATCTCGCTCAAGCCGGGCAGTCCCGCGATCTTCGACGGCTACTGGAAGGCCCCCGATCTCGACGAGGAGGTCTTCTCCGGGGGGTGGTACCGTACCGGGGATCTCGCGCGGATGGACGAGGACGGTTACCTGTTCTTCGAGGGTCGGGCGGACGACGTCATTCTCACCTCGGGCTACCGCATCGGGCCGTTCGAAGTGGAGGACGCACTGGTCAGCCATCCCGCCGTCGTCGAGGCGGCTGCCGTCGCTGCCCCACACCGCGAGCGCGGAGAGATCGTCAAGGCCTTCGTCATCCTCGCGGACGGCTACTCCCCGTCCGAGGAGCTCACGTCGGAGCTCCAGGGGCACGTGAAGAGCGTCACCGCGCCGTACAAGTACCCGCGTGCGATCGAGTACATCACGGAACTTCCGAAGACGACGAGTGGTAAGATCAAGCGCGCAGAGCTCAAGGCCAAGGAGTGGGAGGGCTGGGATCGACGCTGAACCGGCAGTGACGGCGGGGCTTCTCCCGCCCGCTCGGTGACACGAGAGGAGGCACGTGATGATCGGAATCCGGAGCGAGATTCTCGTAGCGTGCGCCGTCGTGGCCGTCGTCTTCGCTCACGGAGCTGCCTCCCTGGCGATCGGCGTCGGCGTCGAGGCGGGGATCGACACCCTCGATCTGACAGCCGCGTGGGCCCGCGTTCCGGCCACCGCCGCGGCAGCGGCCGCCGCGTTCGAGGCGGGGCTCATCGATACCGGGGTCCCTCCGCTCGTGGTCGCAGATCTCGTCGCCCATCTCGATGACATCCTGACGACCGTCGACAGCACGGTGAACGACCTGCTGACCGGACCCGAAGCGGTGGTCCTCGCCTCGTTCCCCGTGCCCATGATCGGCGGAACCTTCGAGCTCGATCTCCCGCTGATCGTCGTCGACACGCTCCGCCTGAGTGCCGCATGGCTCACCGACTCGCTCGTCTGGGCGGCGCTCGATGCGGCAGGAATCCCGCTGCCCGAGCTCCCGCTGACGATCGCCTCCGAGGACGTGAACCTGACGATCGATCCTACGTTCTCGGCGGGGCACGCGTCGATCGAGGTCACACAGCGCCTCGGCCTGTTGGTGGCTGCCGTGGAGATCGCCGCCGGTTTGGATTGGGTTATAGGGCAGCTCGACCCGGGCGTGGCGCTCGTCGTCCCCGGCTTTCAGGACGCCGGCGACCGCGCACTAGAGGCACTTCACTTGGATTCCCTGTCGTGGGGCGTGCTCGCGGCAACGGTCGGTCTCGGCGTGGAGATCGGCCCTCCGTTCCTCAGGCTCTACGCCCGAGTGCGCACCGCCACGCCACTGGTGACGCAGGAGAGCACGTGGTGGCCGATTCGCACAGCGTCGCTCGCGATCCGGGTCGGCGGTGTGATACGCTTCTGACATGCTGACCGACGAAGCGCTCCTGCAGATGGCGATCGACGTCCGCGACCGGGCGTACTGCCCGTACTCCGGATTCGCCGTCGGGGCGGCGCTCTTGTGCGACGATGGAACGGTCTATACCGGCGTCAACATCGAGAACGCGGCCTACGGCCCCTCGATCTGCGCCGAGCGTACGGCGATCTTCAAGGCCGTTTCCGAGGGGCACCACGGATTCACGAAGCTCGCCGTGGTCTGCGATCGCGACTACTGCCAGCCGTGTGGAACGTGCCGCCAAGTGCTTTGGGAGCACGCCCCGGACCTCGAGATCCTCATGGGAGGACTCGACGGAGGATTCCGTCGCACCACGATCCGGGCACTGCTTCCCGAGGCGTTCCGTCTGAAAGAGGCCGGCTAGGCGGTCACGCGCTCCACAATCAGCGCCGGCGGCGACACGACCGCCGGTCCGATCTGATACGCGCCAAGAACCATTCCGCGCGCCTCGTCGAGTGGTGCGTCCGCGCGGTTCACATGCAGCCGCGCCAGCGGCTCTCCGGACTCCACCGGGTCGCCGATCTTCGCGATGAGCTCGACGCCCACCGCGAAGTCGACCTCGTCCTCCTTCACCAGTCGCCCAGCGCCCAGGACGCACGATGCACGTCCGACCGCAAGTGCGTCGAGACCTACGACATGACCCGATGTCGGTGACGGGAGATCGACCACCTGCGCCGCCGTGGGGAGCAGGGCGGGGTCCTCAAGGACGTGCGGATTCCCGCCTTGGTTCTCGATCAGCAGACGGAGTTTGCCGAGTGCCTGCCCGCCATCAATGAGCCCCTTCAGCGACTGCACGGCCTCCTCACGGGACGCGGCGCGCTCGGCACTCAGCAGGAGCTCGGCTCCCAGTTCGAGGCAAAGGTCCTCAAGGTCCTTCGGACCGTGCCCTTGAAGGGTGTCGATCGCCTCACGCACTTCGAGCGCGTTCCCGACCATCCTTCCCAGGGGCTGCGACATGTCCGTGATGAGCGCGGTGATCTTCCGCCCGAGCTTCCTCCCGATGGCGACGAGCGAGCCGGCGAGCTTGCGCGAATCCTCAAGCCGCGTCAGGAAGGCCCCCGCTCCCGTCTTGACATCGATCACCATCGCCTCGGCTCCGCCGGCGATCTTCTTCGACATGATCGACGAAACGATCAACGGGAGGGAGTCGACCGTCGACGTGACGTCGCGGAGCTCGTAGAGGAGGCGATCGGCAGGGACCATGTCCTCCGTGTGATCGGCGAGGGCGAGTCCCGTCTCGCGGACCAGTCGGAGAAACTCCTCACGTGAGAGATCCGTCCGGAAGCCCGGGATCGATTCCAGCTTGTCGATCGTCCCTCCCGTGTGGCCGAGCGATCGGCCGGAGAGCTTCGCCACGGTGAGATCGGCCGCAGCGAGGAGAGGGATCAGCACGAGGGTCGTTGTGTCTCCGACGCCTCCCGTGGAATGCTTGTCCACCGCGACCCCCGGCATGTCCGAGAGGTCGAGTATCGTCCCCGAGTGCGCCATCACGTCGGTGAGTTGTGCCGTCTCCTCGTCGGACATGGACTGGAAGAAGATCGCCATCAGCAGTGCCGAGATCTGGTAGTCGGGAACGTCGCCCGCGATGTAGTGGTCGATGACGTACTGCAGTTCGTCACGCGTCAAGCTTCCACCATCGCGCTTCTTGCGGATGATGTCGACCATGTTCATAGTGGGGCGATCTTAGGTTCAGAACAGGAGTTCTTCAAACGCAGAGCTCGTAGAAGCGCGAATCCCCGACGGCGAAGCCGAGCGCGGTGTAGAGCGCCGCCGCCGCTCGGTTCCCGGGGCGCGCGAGAAGCCGCACGCCAGACAGCTCGAGGACACGGGCACGATCCAGGGCCGCGCGGAGCAGCGCCGTTCCCACGCCGCGCCTGCGGTGCTCGGCGAGAACGTAGAGCTCGTCGACGTATAGGAACCCGCGCCTGCGATCGAGCTTGGGAACCACGGTAGCACACAAGAACCCCACCGGTTGCGCGCTCAGGACACCGATGAGGAGGGTCGTCTGACCGCGCGAATCGAGCGGGCCGAACCGCTGGAGAAAGGCACGGAGTCCCTCCCCGGTCGCCGTGTCCGGGTCCTCCGCCTCGATCGCGGCGGCAAGATCGGCGAGCGCGTCGCGATCGGCCTCCGTTGCGACGATCGCTGCGACATCCATGCCCCGCTCACTCATGGGGCAACGGTATCCGCGGCGGCGCCGGCTTTCACGACCGCGCCGCCCGTCGCTTCCTTGCAGGGTATACTCCGCGCATAGGGAGGTGGAGGATGTCCGGTTTCCCGCGGTTCCTGTTCCGCGTCAAGGATCGGCAGATCGAAGAAGAGGCAAAGAAGCTCATGGAGTCGTTCGGCATCTCCGATGTCGAGATTCGCCGCGACGACACCATCGCCGACGCCTGGCTCGAGGACTACAAGGCATTGAAGACGACCTACGGCCTCGACGACATCCGCACCTACCTCGAAGAGCTCACGGCGAAGTAGCGGCCGCGACGCCGGTAGCAGGTTCTTCGGGTTCATTGAGTTCGTAGGGTTCATCGGGACAAGAAGCGAATGTGACGTACATCACACTCGACGACGGGTCGACGCTGAACCGCCAGTCGACAAACCCGGTCGACTTCACGAACCTGACGAGCCGATGGCGTCCCTTCCATATGCTACCCGCCACGAGTCACGAACACTCAGAACTCAATGAACCCGATGAACTCAACGAACGGTGAACTGCGAACCGTGAACCGACGTTCCTACGCGCTACACGCCACGAGCTACAAGCTACCTGCGGCGGCTACGCGCTTCGTGAGCCCACGAAAAGAGTATTGTGTCCCCGGATTAGTTGAGCCGCTCACGCAGCCGTGAGGAGCTGTAGTCCATCGCCCAGACCGCGACCATGATCAGGAGCATGAGCACGATCGCCTGATCCCACACCCAGTTGCGCGTGAGCTGCAACAGCCGCTGTCCGATCCCGCCGCCCCCCACGAGACCGATGATCGTCGCCATGCGCACGTTGATGTCCCAGCGGTAGATCGTGAAGGAGATAAACGGCGGCAGGATTTGCGGGATGACCGCATAGACGATGGTCTGCAGCCGGTTCGCGCCTGTGGCCTGCAGGGCCTCCAGGGGACCACTGTTAAT
>CP070725.1:103362-106103 GCA_020350845.1 Candidatus Bipolaricaulota bacterium | reverse complement strand
GTACTCCCTGGTGAGCGAGGAGCAGATCGACGAAGGGATTCAACGACTCGCGGCGCTCGTCCGTGACGAGATTGCCAGCCAGCAAGTGAATCAGGCCGTCGCTTAGGACGGTTCGTCTCTACGAGAGGGAGTGCTGTGCCGCTGCGAGCAGGCTCGGTGCGTCCTCGGTGATTGCGCACACGAGCCGTGCCGTGTTCTCCAGATCCTCCATGTGAAGGGTCGACGTCGGGGAATGGACGTAGCGGCAAGGGACGGAGACCACGGCGGACGGGATCCCACCGCCGGTGATGTGAATGGCGCCCGCATCCGTTCCGCCGTAGGCCGGGAGCTTGTACTGGTACGGGATGTCATTCCGTGCAGCGATCTCCTCGATGTGCGCGAGCAGTGCCCGGGAGACGATGATCGTGCGATCGGCGACGGTGAGGGCGGGACCCTTTCTCAGGCGCACCGGCTGGTTCTCGGCCTTGATCCCCGGCATGTCGGCGCCGATCGTTCCCTCCACGGCAACGGCGAGGTCGGGAGCGATGCGGTGAGCCGCAGTCCGCGCTCCGCGTAGTCCGACCTCCTCTCCGATCACGAACGCGAACACGGTTGTGAGGTCGAGATCGCGCTCTGCGAGGTGGCGCGCAGTCTCCAGAAGCACGGCGCATCCCGCACGGTCGTCGAAGGCCTTGCCGGTCACGTACCCGTCGCGCAGCTCCGCGAAGGGGTAGTGAATCGTCAGCGGGTCGCCGATGCGGATCCCGAGATCCGCGACGTCCTCGGCTGATGTCGCGCCGACGTCGAGGAACAGGTCCTCGATCTTCGGCGCGCTCTTGCGCTGCTCCTCCGTGAGGATGTGGGGTGGCGCGGCGCCGATGACTCCGTGGCGTACCTCTCCGGGCCGTGTGTGGATGACGACCCGATGGGTGGGCAGGGTCCGCGGATCCCATCCTCCGATCGGGGCGACGCGAAGGTAGCCTGCCTCGTCGACCCACTTCACGAGGAAGCCGATCTCGTCCATGTGGGCGTCGAGCATGAGCGTCTTCTCCGATCGGCCGCGACGCGTTGCGAGCAGATTCCCTAGGGGGTCGACAACGATCTCATCGGCGTAAGGCTTGATGGTTTCCGCGATTCGCTCCCGGATCTCGTCCTCGAAGCCGGAGACGCCGAACGCGTCCGAAAGCGTTGCCAGAAGCTCTGCGAGGCTCATGCTTCTCCCTTCGTGTGGTGCGGAGTATAGCCGCGCTGCGTGACGCTACTCCTCCGCGGACAGTCGCGCGAGGAGGGTCTCGGCAAGCCCTTGCGGGATCCCTGTCGAGGCGGCGATCTCCTCGGCGGATGCTTGGGCGAGCCGATCGACCGAGCCGAACGCCTTCACCAGCGCGGCCTTGCGCTTGGGGCCGATCCCGGGGACATCGTCGAGCAGCGAGGCCATACTTCGCTTCGCGCGCAGCCGTCGATGGTACGTCACCGCGAAGCGATGGGCTTCGTCTCGGATCTGACGGAGCAGGAGAAGCGCGGCGCCGTCGGCCGGAAGGACGCACGCCTTGGGCTGAGTCGGCAAGTGAACCTCTTCGTTGCGCTTCGCGAGGCCGATCGTCTCGATCCCGTCGATCTCCAGCTCCGAAAGGACGTTCAGTGCCACGTTGAGCTGCCCGCGACCGCCGTCGATCAGGATCAGGTCGGGAAGCTCAGAGAACTTGCCCCGTGTCACCGTGGGATCGGCGAGCTCCGCGAGACCGCGGCGGAACCTGCGATGGAGGAGCTCGTACATCATCGCGTAGTCGTCGGGCTTCCCCGAGATGTGGATCTTGAAGCGGCGGTAGTGATCGCGGCGCGGCCGTCCGTTCTCGAAGACGACCATTGACCCCGTGGCCTCTCCGCCCTGGGTGTTGGAGATGTCGAACGCCTCGATCCGCTGCGGGAACGACGAGAGCGAAAGGACGCTCGCGAGCTCGGTCAGCGCGCCGATCGACTGCTCGCGCATCGACTCGGAGAGCTTCTCCCTCTTGAGGGCGTGGTTCGCGTTGTCTGCCGCCATCTGCGTCAGTCGATGCTTCTCGCCGCGTTGCGGGACGTGTAGACGGACGGACCTCCCCCGCAGCGTGGCGAGGGCGGTTTCGAGCTCATCGGTGTCGTGGACGGAATGGGATAGGAGAAGCTCCCGGGGAACGCTCCCGAGGCGCATGTAGTACTGGGGAAGGAACGCCTGCAGGACGTCCTCGGGAGTGGAGCCCGCGGGCGCGCGAAGGAAGAAGGTCTCGCGCTCCGCGACACGTCCCTCCCGTACACGGAAGACGTTGGCGCAGGCGCGGTTGTCGGCGATGCCTACGCCGACGACGTCTCTGTCCTTCCCGTCGGCGAGACTCACCGATTGGCGCTCCAGCGCCCGGGAGAGGGCGACGACCTGGTCGCGGAGTGCAGCCGCCTGTTCGAACCGCTGCGATTCAGCTGCCGTCTGCATCTCCCGCTTGAGGCGCCGTGCCAGCCCCGCGATCCGCCCGTCGAAGAGCATCGCCGCCCCGCGCACGGCCTTCTCGTACACGGCTTTGGTCGTGAGACCGGCGCACGGTCCGAGGCATCGGCCGATGTGGTAGTTGAGACACGGACGACGCGGCTTCGCGAGTGGCAAGTCGAGGGTGCAGGTTCGAATCGGGAAGAGCTTCTGCGCGAGCTTCAGCGTCGCCCGCATCGCCTTCACGTTGGTGTAGGGACCGAAGTACTGTCCCCCGTCCTCCCGGCGCCGACGAACGATGAGC
>CP070725.1:98434-103262 GCA_020350845.1 Candidatus Bipolaricaulota bacterium | reverse complement strand
GGATCCGGGATCCCGTCGTCGTCGCAGTCCGGGTCCGTGGGACAGGGATCCTCCGGATCGGGAATCCAGTCGTCGTCGCAGTCCGGATCGGTGGGACAAGGATCGTCCGGATCCGGGAGCCCGTCGTCGTCACAGTCCGGATCGAGCGGGCAAGGATCCTCGGGATCCGGGAGCCCGTCATCATCGCAGTCCGGATCGAGCGGGCAGGGATCCTCAGGATCGGGGAGCCCGTCGTCGTCGCAGTCCGGATCGGTCGGACAGGGGTCCTCCGGATCGGGGAGCCCGTCGTCGTCACAGTCCGGATCACAGGGACAAGGATCCTCGGGATCGGGGATTCCGTCTCCGTCACAGTCCTCTCCCCCGGCGACAACGATCTCCGCAACGCCTACGTTGTTGTCCGGCTCCGGATCGGACTGGTCGGCGCCGATGATCGTCGCCACGTTGACCAGCGTCTGCCCTGCGGTCCCCTCGTCCACCGTCGCATGAATCTGGAGCGCGACGTAGATGTCTGCGGTCCCTTGCGGGCCGGGGACATCGACCTCGGTCCACAGGCCGGTCTCCGGGTCATAGATCCCGCGAGTCGCGAGGTGCTCGACGTACGTCAGTCCCTCGGGGAGGAGGTCCAGCAGATGCACGCCGGTCGCATCGTCCGGGCCGAGGTTCTCGAGCTCGATGATGAACAGGATCAGCTCGCCCTCGCTGGGCGTCGGGTTGCTTGCGCCCTTCAACACAGCAACGTCCGCGACGCCGGGGGTCTCTCCTTGGACGGTGACTCGGGCCGTGTCACGGTTGTCACCGATCGGATCGGGCTCGTTCCCGTGGATCTCCGCCACGTTGATGATCGTCCGCCCGGCGGTGCCCTCATCCACGCGCGCGGTGATCGTGAGCCGGGGCGCGATGCCAGGATCGTGGACGGGCAGATCGCCGATCGCCCACGAGCCGAGGCTCGGGCTGTAGCTTCCGCGCGAAGCGAGATGAGAGACGTAGCTCAGACCGTGCGGCAGTCGATCATCGACCACGACACCCGTTGCATCGTCGGGTCCGCCATTCCGCGGCACGATCGTGAACACGACGAGGTCGCCTTCGTACGGCGTCGGATTGTCGACGCTCTTCTCCACCGTGAGCTGGCAGCTCAGCGGACGTTCCTCCACGCGGATCGTCGCCGCGTCGCTGTTGTTCCCGTAGACCGGGTCATCCTCATCGGCGGCGGAGATCGACGCCGTGTTGACGATCGTCTCCCCGGCCGTCCCCTCGTCGACCGTCGCGTGAATCGTGAGCGCGACGTAGAGGTCGGACATCCCATGGGGACCAGGCACGTAGTCGATCCCGGACCAGACACCCGTCGACGGGTTGTAAGAACCTTGCGTCGCCGAGTATCGAACGTAGGTCAGGCCGTCGGGAAGGCGATCCCGCACACGAACGTTGTGTGCATCGTCGGGGCCGTTGTTCTCGAGCTCGATCGTGAAGACGACCGTGTCGCCCTCCTCCGGAGTCGCATCGTCGACGCGCTTGTCGATCTCGAGATCCGCTTCCAATCCTTCGATGCCGACGGCATCCCGCTCCGTCTCCGTCACCAAGTACGTGGGGCCACTGTTGGTGAGCCGGTAGCTCATCTCGACCGTCACGTCGTACAGCCCGGGGTCGAGCCCACAGAGGCTCTCGCTAAACTCCAGCGTCATCTGCCCCTCGGTCCCCAGGGCCGAGGTGATGATGTTGAAGTTCGTGTCGCGGACCCCTCCGATCTCGATCGCCTCGATCTTTGGGGAGACGGGGAAGCCCTTCCATTCGAACGAGACATCCACGCCGTCGTCGCACGTGGTGGCATCGAGCCACTCCACGCTCGTGGTCGTCGGGTCCGTGATGTCGATGCTCTGGCCGAGTGCACAGACAGCGAGGATCCCTACCAGGGAACAGGCCATCAGAAGCGCACCGGTCAGACGCGCCGGCCGTGCATTGCGCATCGCCTACCTCCTTCGCAAGCTGCGTCGTCATCAGTGAACGGGGAAGTGATCCGCGCCCATGCGGCATGCGAAATGCACTGCATTCGCGTGTTGAAATCCCCGTGAACGCTGGAATCTAAGTGTAACGAATACTCTTGACCGGGTATGTGATCTGTATCACATTCGTCGAGAGCTGGCTGGACACTTGATTCGCGCCGTCCCGCGGAGGGCCCTCGATCGGAAAGGAGCACGGCATGTTCAAGGAAGGCGACTCCGCCCCTGCCTTCACGCTAGTCGACGACCGCGGGGCAAGCGTTTCGCTTTCGGACTTCGCCGGGAAGAAGGTCGTCCTCTACTTCTATCCCAAGGCGGATACCCCGGGCTGCACAAAGCAGGCCTGCGCTCTGCGCGACATCCATCCCGACGTGCGGGAGAAGGGAGTCGTCGTCCTCGGGGTGAGTCCGGATCCGCCGGAGAAGCTCGCGAAGTTCCGCGCGAAACCCGACCTCCCGTTCGCCCTGCTCTCCGACCCCGATCACGCCGTCGCCGAGGCGTACGGCGCGTGGGTAGAGTGAAAACTCTACGGCAGGCGCTTCCAGGGGATCTTGAGGAGCCACATCGCGATTGACGAGGCGGCGAAGATCGTCGAGTACCGGCTCAAGGTTAGGCCGGCGACGACCGCAAAGCTTGCGCAGCGGCTCGCGGCCGACTAATCGCTCGGCGGGGTGAAGCGGACGATCACCGGCCAGTGGTCGGAGACCGTCCCTGCGGCGTAGCTGTGGTCGACCCAGACCTCGTCGACGTACGGCAGCAGCCCGCGGCTGACGAGCACGGTGTCGAGTTGGGAGTATTCGTCGCCGCCGTCGTCGTCTCCGTCCCCGTCGCGGTCATACCAGCAGGTGTAACGCTCCTCCTCGGGGACGAAGCACGCGAGATTGACCATCTCGTCCCCTTCCTGCTCGTCGTCGAGGTCGGTCAGCAGATCGAAGGTGCACGAGATGGGACGGCTCCCGGACGCATCGACGATCTCCCTGTCGTAGTCGTTGAAGTCCCCGAGGAGGATGACCTCGCGGCGAGGCTCCCCTTCGAGAATCTCCCGCACGAGGCGGCGGATGACCGTCGCCTGTGCTTCGCGCTGCGACGCCCGCTTGCGGTCATTGGGAATCGCGAGAAAGTGGACGCCGATAACGGTCACCGGCATCCCGAGGATCTCGATCTCGGCCCAGTAGTGTTTGGAGACGCCCTTGTCCCCGCGCACGGCATACAGCGTCGAGCCCTCGACCGGGTAGGCGGCACGTTCGTCGCTCCGTCCTGCGTCGGCCACCACCGGCCGTGAGAGCGCGCCCACGTCCTGGCCGGTGTAGGTGTCGAGGCCCTGGACGAAGACCGGATGGTATGCCTCGGGCAGGAGCGCGTTCAGCTCCTCCAGGACGGCGAGATCCTCGATCTCGGCGAGGCTGATGTAGTCGGCGTCAAGCGAGGCGAGGTAGTCGGCAACCTCCGTGAGATGCTCCTCGGCCTCCGCCGCGGACTGTGGTGCCGTGTCGAAACGTCCCTCGCCGACGCCGTCGAACAGCCACTCCGCGTTCAGCGCGACCATCGTGAACGACGCCGCCGCTCCCGCCCCCGCTGTCGCTTCCGCGGAGAGATCCGCAGTCGCGGGTGGGGGGCCGTCGCAGGCGGAGAGGAACAGGCTCGCGAGTCCGATCAGCAGGAGTCCACACAACGGTCGATGTCGGCCCAAGAGATCCTCCTGGATCGATGCTATCGCGCGAGCCGGCGCGCCACCAGACGGGCGGCGATGGAAAGGGATGAGGATGCCCTCAGCTCCTGGCTTCGGGAGCCGCATCCCGCGGACGAAGGCGTCCGCGGAAGGCGGAGCGCGCGACGAGCGCCCCGGCGGCGACGAGGATCGCCCCTCCGAGAAGCGCCCCGTGCAACGGCACCGCGAGGTAGAGCGCCCCGGCGACCGTCGCCAGGATCGGGGTCGCGTTGGCGGCTGCGCCGAGCGTCGGCAGATCCCCTTGGCTCATCGCGAGATCCCACAGGCTGTAGGCGATCGCCGTAGGCACGGCCGCGAGGTAGCCCGCCTCGAGCAGCGCTCGGGCCGTCCACTCGATCCCCAGCCAGCGCCTTCCCGCGGCCGCCGCGAGGAGGAGGCCGGCAAACAGCAGGAAGATCGCAACGGCGCCCGTCGTCAGCCGCTGTGGGTGTGGCGTCGCGCGAGCGTCGAGTAGAGCCCCCAGAGCGCCCCTGCGATCAGTCCGAGGCCGATCGCCCACGGCGAAGAGCGTAGCGCGGCCACGAGACTCATCGTTCCCCCCACTTGGGAACTCCCCGCGAGCGCGATCCCGACGAGTGCAAGGACAATACCCGCGCCAAGCACGACACGTCGCGGACGACTCCCGAGAACGAAGACGGAGAACACGAGGATCATCGACGGCCAGATGTAGTTCGCGAGGCCGGCGACGATCGCGTCCCGATCCGAGGTCGCGAGCGCAAGGGCGGCATAGAGAAGCACGAGATAGCCGACGAACGGCGGGCCGCAGGCGACCAGATGCCCCGCCGACAGCCTCCGCGGCCAGCGCACGCTGTGCGTCCTCCACGTCGTCACCAGGGCGAGCAGGAACCCCGATGCCGTGAACGACAACGCGCCGGCGGGAAGCAGCCCGATCCGCGTCGTCAGACTGCGCGCCACCGGAACCGTCGTCGCCCACAGAACGATCGACACCAACCCAAGAAGCGTCGCCGCGCGCCGCGTCGCCATTCCGGGGACACAATACTCAATTCGTAGATTCTCGTGGACTGTGGGTTCCCAGTGCGGGTTCGCGGTCAGACAGCTTGCAGCTCGTAGTGGGAAGCACCACACCCCGAATCGCACCTCTACG
>CP070725.1:95182-98334 GCA_020350845.1 Candidatus Bipolaricaulota bacterium | reverse complement strand
CGGCGGGCTGCCGACACGGCACTCGCGCTCGTCCTCCGGCCAGAACGGGTGTGGCGTTCGCACGATCGGCTCGCACGACGGGCGATCGCACGGCCACTCCGGATCGGTATGCGTCCAGCACGGCTCGCAGTCACAGGCGCGAGGGACGTACGGGTCCGGAGGGCGCACGTGGGGAGTGCACGGGTCGTCGCACGGATGCTCCTGCGGAGCACAAGGATCCTCGACGACGCAAACCGGCCTGACGACCGTGACCGGACACGGATCCGGCGCCGGACACCGATGCGGGCCGACAGGCGCCGGCTCACAGCCGCACGGATGCGGCACGGGACAGTCGTGCGGAATGATCGGAGCGGGATCGCAGCCGCAGGGTTCTCCGACGATCGGCGCGTAGACAGCCATCGGCTGGCTCACGACCGGCTGCGCCGGGACGCTCGCGGAGACCACGGCAGCCGCCTCCCCTCTGGCTTCACCCACGATGATCTCAGCGGAATCGGCGGCAAGGTCGGAGCCCTGCGCCGCATCAGCGATCGGTTCGGTCGGGGTGGAGAAGAGCATGAGCAGGATGAGCCCCAGCGCCATGCCTCCAAGAACGAGCCATGTGGTGTTGTCTGCCACCGGCATACACCTCCAGAGCTTGGCTCCCCCCCATACCACCTCCCCCGAGCACGCTACACGGAAGAACCCGGAAAGTCAATAGGAGTGTGACTTTCATCACATTCGCCGAGGCCCGTCCGAGCCCCCGCAACTCGTGCTTCGCCACCCGCGGAAGAGCCTTCCAAGCGGGGTCAGATCTTCAGTCCACAATCCCTGGTGGCAAAAAGGCTCTAGCGATGGCTTTCCTTCCCCTCGACCACCCGTCCCGTTCCCGAGGGGTCAGATCTTCGTTCGACGATCGCCCACGTCCCACGCCACGATAACTGGGATCCCATCGGGTTCTTCCGTCATCCGGGAGGCCGGGGGTCGGATCTTCGTCCCACGGTTGCTGCTCCGAGAGACTGGAAACGAGAGATCTGACCCCGTGGGAAAGGAAGCGGGGCTCCGCGAGGAGCCCCGTTCGGTCTTGCAAGGAGGTAGCCTTATGCTCTCGTGAGTTGACAGTAGCCCCCCGGCGTGTGGAACCCGTGATCGGAGGATGAGTAAGCTGTGACGCCGGGTGCCGCACGCGGCGGAGGATCATCCAGGGCTGTGGGGAGGGAGGGGCTATGGGAGAGCTGAAGATCGCCCTCGCGACGACGCAACGCGGTAGCGAAGTCTCAGGGACGGCGGCACCTTACGGCATCTCGATCTCATAGGTCGCGTAGGTCTCCGTATCGGAGCACTCGTACGTGGAGTAGGGCTTGGCCGTCACCTCCACCCAGGCCCGATCGGTGATCCGCAGGCTGATTCCCGTCGTCGACCAGGTGACTCGCCCAACCGCGTCGGAGCGAACGAAGTCCTGCACGATGTCCGACGTGAAGTACCCGGTCTGCGCCTCGATCATGCAGTCGATCCTCGGCAAGGTTCGCGCCTCCACGGTCAAGGTGTCCGTCGAGCTGTCATACCTGACGCTCGTGATGTCGACGAAGCACCAGGCCGCCAGAGGCGGACCCTCTTCCACTTCCATCCGGTCGAGCATCTCGTCAAGGATATCGGACAGGACGGGGGTGTCATCGATCGGCAGTCCGACACGATCAGCGACGTCGCCCAGGTCTCCGACCTCCCAATCACGCTCCTCGTCGTCCATCATCGCCTGGAGGACATCGGCGAGGACGATGCGCCCCTGTCGTCCGGCAGGACCCCGACGCGACTCGCGACGTCTCCGAGGGGTCCCGGGCGCCAGTCGTCGTCCGACGGTGGTGCGGGTTGCGCGAGCGCCACTGCACCAGACGTCGGATCTGCACCCACTCGACCGAGAAGGAGCCCGCCGACCATCCCCACGGCAAGCGCCGCTGCGAGCAGACCGATGGAGAGACTTCTCCGCTTGGGCATGGAGATCACCTCACGGAGGCAGTATAGCGATGAGAGAGACGGGACCGTACGGCCCAAGGGGCCGATTTGTGGGTGAGGCCAAGGGCAAACGCAAGAGGCGCGGATCCCCGGAGGGAACCACGCCTCACTCCGCGGTCTCGTCGCCGGACGTTACGAGACGCTACGGCTTCTTGCTCTTCCCGTTACCGTTTCCGTTGTTCTCCTTCTCCTTCTGCTGCCCCGGAGGCACGCCGTCGGATGCGTTCGCGTTCTGCTCCTCTTCCTGATGGCGGTGTCGCCCGCGGCCGGTGGCCGCGTTCGCGGCATGGCCCGGAGATTCGCCGGCAGCGATGAGCTCTCCGAGGTACTGAAGCTGGGCGAGAAGAAGCTCCAGGTCCGCTTCTTCACCATCGCGGATCGTCTGTTTGGCGACGCGCAGGACGATCCCGGGCGGTACGCCGGCCTGGATCAGGAGTTCCACTTGGACGAAGACGGTGTCCGAGTCGGTTTGGAGATAGCCACCGCGACCCAGAGCGCCCCCGATCGCGTTGAGAATCCCCGGCGGACTCGCCTGTTCTTCGAGAAGGCCCGCGAGGGCTTCAAGGGTTCCCCCGTTCGCGGCCCACACGGAGAGCGTCGTGATCGCACCTTCGGGATCGAGCGCTCCGCTGGTGATGGCGCTCAAGACCAAAGCGATCGCCTCGAGCACCAGGGTCGGATCGTCCCCCTCGACGAGGGCGGTGAAGCCCGCCGCTTCGAGGAGGGCAACGCCCTGGTCGTCAGTGATGTACTCGCCCGCTGCTGCGTCCTCAAACTGGGTGGAGAGCGCTGCCTTCTGCTCGTCGGAGAGCGCTGGGCTCGCGGCGATGATCTCGAGCGTCAGGGGGATGACACTCGATGGCGTCTGCACCTCTTGCCCCTGAACGGCAAGCGGGGTGAGGAGCAGTGCCAGGCATGCAATCGACGTCAACAGCGAAACCATCCGCGCCTTCGGTAGTCCGGCGGTCATAGAGAATGCCTCCTTAGATCCGTGACTTTGCGTCACTGTCTTTCGGCAGCTTTGCCGTTTCGAGCTACTCATTGTACACCAACTGAGCGCCAAGGTTTCAAGTGACTTCAGCGTCGCTCAGACCGCTGAGAGGTGGCGCAATCGGGTTCCGGAAGGGCCCCTGGAATCCCTCACGACGCCTTCACGCCGCGCGCAT
>CP070725.1:92580-95082 GCA_020350845.1 Candidatus Bipolaricaulota bacterium | reverse complement strand
CGCCGGAGATCGGGTGAAGCTCGCGGGCAGCGCCGTCACCGTGCTGCGCGGCGAGCTCACTGGGGAGCCCCCACCCCCCGCCTAGCCGAACCGAAACCATGTCCCCCGCGTCCCCAGTGACCGGACGAGCGCTCGCTACTGCACGATGAGGATCACCGTGTCCGTGTCCTGCTGCATCGTCACCGGGCAGGTGTAGGTCACCCTGATCGTGAACGCGCCCGGCCTTTCCGAGAGGAAGGTCAGCCTCTGCTTCGAGGCGGCGTAACCGTACCCCGTCGCCCCTTGGGGTGCGACGACCTCCCAGGCGAACGTGCCCCCGGCACAGCCCACGAGGACCGCATCGAAGCGCACCAGATCCTCGACGCCGACCGTGAGGTCGTCGGGGAACCCGGTCCACGTCTTCTCGTAGTTCTTGCACGGCGGGTAGTAGGTCCAGGTGACGAAGATGTCCACATCGGGATTGCACAGCGGCGGACACGGCGGTGGCGGCGGCGGATCGGGTAACGAGATCCCGACCGGGGGGAGCGGCGGAAGGGGGACGATCGCAAGGATCTCCAGTCCGATGACCGCTGGGAGCGCCTCCGCTTCGATCAGATCAAGAACCGCGCCGACGAACGAGCCGGGCTCGCCGTCGAAGCGGAACATCTCGGCCACGGCGCCGTCGTAGTCCCCCTGCTCGAGCATCTCGAGGACGAGCTCGAGCCGCAGGAGGAGCAGCTCCTGCGCGCACCACGGGAGCTCCATCCACAGGATCGCTTCCATGAACTCGGAGATCGCGGCCGCATACTCCTCGGCTTCGTCGGGGATCTCGGGTTCAGGACAGACGGAATCCGGACACTCGGGAACCGGGCAGATCCACGAACAGAGCTGACAGCCGGGGATGACGGTCACCGAAAACGCGAGGGCGACCCCCAGGATGATCGACACCCAGGTCCTCGTCGACGGAGCGTTTCTCACAGGCATTCCCACCTCCTGAGCCGGTGCTCTCCTCGGCCTCGCCGGGGAGGCACACCCAGAACTCCGCGCCTCCCTGCGTGACCCTCCTCTTCCTAGCACGCAACGATCATTGATGTCAACAACAGCGAGGAGCCGCTGCAGACTTCTCTCCCGTGGGCCGTCGGGTTCTTGTCACGCGGGGAGCGATGCGCGAGACTGATCCTGTGGCCAAGGGAACGCCCGAGAACTACTGCAGCCGCCTGTGGGCCGCAATCTACGATCAGTACCACAGCGGCCACGAGGCCGAACTCGCGTTCTATGTCAGCGCGCTTCGTGGAGTCACCGGGCCCGTGCTCGAGGCCGCGTGTGGCACGGGGATGGTCCTGTTACCACTCCTCGCCCTTGGACTCGACGCCCACGGCTTCGACGTCTCTCAGGAGATGCTCGATGTGCTTCTCGCGAAAGCGGACGCGTCGAGAACGGAGGGCATCGAAAGGCGGGTGACTTGTCAGGACCTTGTCAACTTCGACTACGACCTCCGCTTCGACGCGGTGATCATCCCCGCGCGATCGTTCCTTCATCTGACGACACAGGAGGAGCAGATCGGTTGTCTGAGGACGATCCACCGGCACCTCGTGCCGTCCGGTAGGCTGCTGCTGAACTTCTTCACCCCCAACCTGAGCTTCGTCGTCGCCCGCACGAAGCCGGATCCGCCGTTCGAGGAGTTCGCAACGTACACCCACCCGGTGACGAGGAAGCCGGTCAAGCTGTCCTTCCGCCAGGTGAACGACCCTGGCAATCAGCTTCAGCGAATCACGTGGCGCTTTCTATACGACGGCAGGATCCACGACACCGAGATGGCGGTGCGTTGGATCTACCGCAGCGAGTTCGAGCTGTTGGCGCGACTCACCGGCTACGGGATTGCGCACCTATACGGAGGATTCTCCCGGGAGCCCTACGACGGAACGGCGGAGATGGTCTGGGAACTCACGAAGTCGTAGCGTTGGCAGTGTCAGTGACGCTCCCGGCTCACGACCACCATCCGCGGGCTGTCGGCGCCGTAGTCACATCCCTCCCAACCGCCGGCCGTTCGGACGACCTCGAGTCTGGACGCCGTCAGCATGGCGGCGACTTCGGCCAGTGTGTAGGCCCTCCAGGCGTGCGCCCACGACTCCACGGTTTCGTCCCTCGCGACGACCTCGAAGCGCGTTTCGGTGAGGCTTTTCGAGGGACCGAGCTCCGGGCCGCAGCCGGATCCTCTCCGGTTCGCCGGCTGAGGCTCCGGTCCATGCAGCTGTTGACAGAAAGATGGACACAGCCGATGCAGCCAGCATGATCTGCCTTCGTGACATCTCGGGTTCTCCTGGGACTCACGATACGATGGTCTGGATCACCGGCCAAGGCTGCGTCGTCGCGCAGCTGCGGCGACACGAAGGAGGAGTCCGATATGCAGGAGGTCATCACGTCGCAGATTCGCGCCGCGCTCGAGATGCTGAAGCACACGATCGAGTGCTGCCCCGACTCCCTATGGGGTAAGGAACCGGGAGGCAACGCATACTGGGTGAT
>CP070725.1:89949-92480 GCA_020350845.1 Candidatus Bipolaricaulota bacterium | reverse complement strand
GCAAGTCGGAAACGGGCTTCCGAAGCCTGTGATCCGCAGGAACGCGCGCGCCAAGCATGTGCGGTTGCGCGTCACATCGGACGACGGGTTGGTCGTCGTCGCCCCTGTCGACTTCGACGAACGCGACATTCCAGGGCTTCTCGAGGCGAATCGCGAGTGGATCGAGCGGGCGCTCGCGGAAACGCCGCGACCTGAGCCGCTTCGTGATCCGCCGGGACGCATCGAACTCCAGGCGCTGCGGCAGTCATGGCGGGTGCGGCTCCGGCCGACGATCACCCAGTCGGCGCGGGCTGTGGAGACATCCTACGGCGAGCTCGAGCTACGGGGACGTATCGCGGGGCCGACGGAGTGGCAGCCTGCGCTGCACAGGTGGCTGATGCGCACCGCCCGTCGTGAGCTGCCCCCTCGCCTGCGGTCGCTCGCGGCACGGGCAGGCTTCGACATCGATCTCGTGTCGATCCGCTGCCAGCGATCGCGATGGGGGAGCTATGCGTCGAGACCCGACGGCCCGGGCTCTGTGAGCCTCAATGCACAGCTGCTCTTCCTCCCGCTGCCGATCGTGCACTACGTGATGCTGCACGAGCTCTGCCACTCGCTCATCCCCGATCACTCTCCCGGGTTCTGGGAGCTTCTCGAGAAGCATCTGCCCGACGCGCGCCACCTCCGCGACAAGCTCGCCGACGCGCCAAGGTACGTCCCGCGCTGGGCGAGCTGGAGACCGCAGCGCTGACGGCACGAGGCCCGCACCGAAGTTGCGGCGAGAAGCGCACGCCCCTACGATCGCGCCGGAACGGAGGCGTTGTGGAGATCCGATCGACGGATGCGCCGTACGCGGTCGATGAGAGCGTGTATCAGCAGTTCGATGAGCGACGGACGATCTTCATGCGGCGCCATTGGGACACGTCGGCCACGTTCTACGAGAAGGAGTACCGCGACGGCGCAGCGCGACGTATCGCAGCCGCGGAGCCCGGATACTCGCGCGTCGAGTTCGCCAAGCTCCTCGCCTCTTGGACGGTACACGACTGCTTCGACGGCGCCTACTCGTGGAGACGGCTGGGCCAGGTCGACCCGGCAATGATGCGCCTCGGTCCGCACGAAGCCGACGACCCCGGGGCGATGAGCACCGAGGTCAAGCGCGCCGCGAGCGACTTCGGAGCCGATCTCGTCGGCATCTGTCGCGTCGATCCGCGGTGGCTCTACTCCCACGACCGTAGTGGCGATCCTGTACGCATTCCCGAGACCGCCCGTTTCGCGATCGTGATGGGGATCGCCATGGACAGGGAGGCCGTACTCACATCGCCGGCCTACGCATCGGCAGCCGCGACAGGCGTCGGCTACTCGCGCATGGCGTTCGCGATCGCCTGCATGGCGCAGTTCCTCCGGAACTTGAGGTACGAAGCGATTCCGATGGGAAACGATACCGCACTGAGCATTCCGCTGGCGATCGACGCCGGCCTCGGGGCCCTCGGCCGCAACGGACTCCTCGTGACCCCCGAGCTCGGCTCGTGCCTTCGCTTGTGCAAGGTCTTCACGGACCTCCCGCTCGAGCCGGATCGGCCGATCGACTTCGGACTGCAGGAGAGCTGCCGGAACTGCACCCGCTGCGCCGAGGCATGCGAGGGGGAGGCGATCAGCGCGTCACGCGAGCCCTCATACGACGCGGCTTGCGCGTCGAACAGCCCGGGAGTCATCCGCTGGGCGGTCGACGCGGACCGCTGCTACGACTTCTGGATCCGCAACACCGCCGCGTGCTCGAACTGCATCGCCGCCTGTCCGTACACCCGCGGCGCTACACCCTGACTGCCCCTTGAGGCTTCCTCATCCGCGCCGTAGCCTCTACAGATCCCGGGATCCGGGAAGCGAATCGCCTGCGTCTGACCCGGCGTTGGGCACGTGAAAGGGGAAGGTGAGCACCATGGCAACGATGGACAACCTACAGGCGGCGTTCGCCGGCGAAAGCCAGGCCAACCGCAAGTACCTCGCGTTCGCGAAGCAGGCGGAGAAGGACGGACTGCCTCAAGTGGCAAAGCTCTTCCGCGCCGCAGCGAAGGCCGAGACCGTGCACGCGCTGGCGCACTTCCGTGTGATGGGCGGTGTCAAGACCACCGCGGAGAACCTCGGTGCCGCGATCGAGGGTGAGGGCTTCGAGTTCGAGGAGATGTACCCGAAGTTCCTCCAGGAGGCGAAGGACGAGGGGAACAAGCCCGCCGAGGTCTCGTTCAAGCACGCCCTCGCGGTCGAGGAGATCCACCACGGCCTCTACAGCGAAGCGCTCCGCGCGGTCGAGGGCGGGAGTGACCTCCCGAGCCGCTCGGTCCATGTCTGCAAGATCTGCGGCAACACGGTCTACGACGGAGCCCCAGAGACCTGCCCCATCTGCGGCGCGCCGAAGGAGAAGTTCTTCGAGATCCAGTAATCGGAATCCGTAGCCGATGAACGATCAGGGCATGCCCCTCGCGATGACCCCTGTGTCCTCGCGTCCGCTGGGGAAATCACGATGAGCCAACCGGCAAATCAAGGTGAGCTACGGG
>CP070725.1:81901-89849 GCA_020350845.1 Candidatus Bipolaricaulota bacterium | reverse complement strand
TGTTCCAGGAAACGGTGCTCCCTCTCCGTCCCTGGTGCTCTCGGGAGAGCCGGAAGGGATCGCCGTCGCCCCCCTCACCGCCGCGCTGGAGATCGCGGGGCCTCTACGGGAGGTGATTCCCACGGGCCGTGTCCGAGACGCGGCGCTCTGCGACATCGACGGCGACGGCGAGCAGGATCTCGTGGCGACGGTCGATCGGGGCATCGCTGTCGTGCCCACGGACGAGCGATGGAGTCCACCGGCCTCGATGACCGAGATCGAAGGTCTGTCCACGTTCGCCGTCGGCACGATGGACGGAGACGATCTCCCGGACATCGCGGCGATCCGCTCCGGACGATCTGAGATCGTCCTTCTCCCGGGACGAACGGCGCGAGCGGGCGAAGGTGCGGTTGTGTGCTTTGCCGCCGATGACGAGCCGACGGAGATTCTGGCTGCGGACTTCGATGGCAACGGACGCTCGGATCTCGTGCTCGCCTCGCCGAGCAGCCTCCGGGTGTGGATGAACGGCGGCGTCCCTCGCGGCGTCTCTCGGCTGGCGCTCGACCGCGCCCTGCTCCTCGCTGTGGGAGACCTCGATTCCGACGGCGATGCCGACATCGTCACCGATCATCCTGGAGGACTCGCGGTGCTCACCAACGACGGCGCCGGTGGACTCACCCGATCGGTGCTCCCGCTTCCTGGGGCGGATGCTGTCCTCGCGGCGGCGATCACTGACGAGATCCTGTGGCTGCTTGTCAGGCCCCACGGTGGCGATGCCGGGAACGATCTGCGCCGACCGCTTGCGCTCGCGGTCTCGGCCGACGGCGTCGTGCGGAGCTCCGCCGTCGTCCCTGAAGATGCGCTTCCCTTGCTGCGCGTCGGGGATCTTGACGGAGACGGCCTCCCGGAGGCGTTCGGCGCGACGTCCGACGGATTGTGGGTGCTTTGGGAGCACGGGCTGCGACGCTATCCCCTCGAGGGCGCGGTGAGCCTGCCCGTGGCGGCCGACGTGGACGGAGACGGACAAGACGAAGTCGCGGTGATCCTCACGGACTCGTGGGCGGAGCTCGTCCTCGTCGAGCTTTGCCCCTCGGAGGCGTCGGCGGGTGCTCCTCTCGTGCGGCTCGAGGCTCTCCCCATGGCGATCACCGTCGCCGATGTCGACTCCGTCCCGGGCGAAGAGATCGTCCTTGTCGCCGCGCGGCTCTCCCTCGATCTTGGCGTGGAGGCTCCGGCCCTGAGGCCGGCAGGGTGGAAGCTGATCGTGGCGGCGGCGAGCGACCGGTGCCGTGTCACGGAGCTCGACCGCTCTACGGAAGGCGCCCTTCCCTGGGTGCCCGACGGCGTCGCAGTCGGGGACTTCGACGACGACGGCGAGGCAGATGCCGCAATCGGCACGGTGAATGGCGACGCGCTGAGGATCGTGCACGGTCTCACTCGAGACGGGACGTCTACGCAGTACCTTCCCGTACCTATCGGACCCGTGGCGGCGGCGGATCTCGACGGCGGTGGGTGCGACGAGATCCTCGGGCTGTGCCACGGCGGGAGGTCGCGGCTGTGGATCCGGTGGAACGGTGGGGTCCGTTGACCGCGAGAGGAATCTTCCTTCTGGCAGCGCTCGTCGTCATCGGCGGCCTTCAGGCCAGCGCGTCGAACTGCCGTCCGGGCGACTCGGATCTCGTCGAGGTATCGGTCGGCTCCCGCCGACGGACACTCACGCTGCAGCTTCCGTCGGTCGCCCTCGACGGGTTGTCGTTTGCCGCGCTCGGGTCTTCACTGTCGCTCACGATTGCGCTTCATCATGAGTTGAGCGTCGTCCATCGCTGCATCTGCCGCGATGGGGCGACGCGTTGTCCGTCGTTCGTGAGCACCGAGCTCCTCGCCCTCGTTGACGTCCTCCCGACGGGCACGCCTGGGCTCCCGGCGCTCCTTCCCGACGCATACGAGGCCCCCGGCCAGGCGCGCTTGGCCCACGTCGTTCTCGCCGCCGATCGCGAATCCGTCGTCGTGGAAGGAAGTCCGGACGGCGACAGCTGCACCACGCTGCAGCGCGTCTCGGGGACGTTGGCGCGGGGAACGATCGAGGCGTCGACGGTGCTGTCGATCGGTCCCGTCGGGTCCTCGTCCTCCTCGACGGCGGTGCGCTTCGAGCCGGTCCTCGCCTGCTGCTGTGGAGGCGAGGACTGTGGACCGGGGAGCTCCTCCAGTCCGCGCTTCTCGGGGTTGCCCCGCTCGCTGTACTTCGACGCGTTCGGGACCGCGCGCCTCTCGTTCTCCGTCCATGACGACGACGGGGGGCACGACGTCGAGCGGATTGTCGTCTCTCTCGTCGACGACGGCCGGCTTCCCGTCCGCGGCGCGGGATCCTATCCGGTGAACCTGTCGCGCCGCCCGAACCGCGTCGACGCTGTCGTGCGAATCCCCCTCACGGAGGCGCTTGTAGAGCATACCGCGGAGAACGGCTCGGTATGGGTGGCGGTCTATGCCGAGGACCGCTGCGGCCACCACATCGACGGTTTCGTGGAGATCCCGGAGAACGCGGTGCTCTTCGCCCATGAGCCCCCGACCGTCAGCCATGTCCTGACGCGCTCCGCAAACGGCGACTACGACATCATCCTCTACGTCGATGATCCGGAGGCGGCGGACAGCTTGGTCATCGCCGCCAGTGCGCAGGCCGGCTCGATCGCGCCGCCATTGCAGGTTCTCGGCGCGTGGCAGCGCGTCCCGTCAGGAAACCACATTCACTTGCGCTACATCCCGACGTGTACGCAGCGCTTCGAGGCGCATCACGTCTTCGTTGCCGTGACCGACGGCTGGGGGTTGGAGGCCTCGCTGAGGATTCCCGTTCCCGCGAGCTGTTCGGAGGATCCCCGACGGCGACGGGTGCCCCCGCTGCCGAGGGGCGGTGTGGGGAATCTTCCGCCGGTCGCCGATGCCGGGGCGAACGTCGCCGTGGGCGAGGGCGAGCGCGTGGTGCTCGCCGGCTCGGCGACCGACCCCGAGGCCTCGGAGCGGATCGCCTATTCGTGGCGGCAGACGTGCGGGGAGCCGGTTTCTCTCGCCGACCAGGAAACGGCTCATCCGTGGTTCGTCGCGCCCGAGCAGCCGCCGTGCTCCTCGACGGCGTACTGCTTCGATCTCGTGGCCACAGATGAGGCAGGGGCGCAGAGCGCTCCCGCCGGGGTCACGGTGACGGTGGTAGATGTCAACCACCCGCCCGTCGCCGCTGCTTCTGGCTCGGCTCCGCGCTCGCCGGGGGGAGTCGTTGTGCTCGACGGCAGCGACTCGTTCGATCCCGATCCCGGGGATCGCGTCGATCGCTGCCGATGGTTGCAGATCGGCGGAGCTCCAGGCGAGCTGAGCGATCCTTCGTCACTCAGGGCGACCTTCGTTCCCGACGACGCTCCCCGACCCGGCGGCGAAGAGCACTACCGGTTCGAGCTGGTGGTGTGGGACCGTTGCGGCGAGCGCAGCGCATCCGCGGTGGTCGACGTCGTGCTCTCCGCGGGCGAGGCGGCGCTGGATCTCCGCCTCCTGGTGCTCCCGCCGGCGGTGGCCAGGCTCGGCGAGGGCGTCACCTTCCGGGCGGAGCTCGTCAACTCGGGGAGCTTGGCATTGCACTCCGTCTGGCTGCGAACTGAGCTCACGGGAGACCGCTTCGTCGGCACCCTCGAGCCCGGTGAGTGGCGGCAGCTTCCGACGACGCTGCCGCACGAGGTGACGCTCGACGACGTGTGCGACGGGACGGTCGCTGCCACAGGCCTGGTCAACGCAGCGTGGGCAGAAGCGATCGATGCCGGCGGCTCACCGCTGGAGTCCCCCCGCGCGACGGTTGTCGTTTCGGTGGCCGCCGACGGCAGGTTGGAGGTCGCCGTCGAGGCTCGTCCCGAGCCCTCCATGGCTCCCGGAGACGAGCTTGAGATCACAGTTCTCGTGTGCAATACCGGCGATGTCCTCGCGGCCGCACTCCGGCTCCAGGTGGACGGTGTGTGGCCGCCATACGCCTTCAGGGATCTTGCTCCCGGCGACTGCGTTGCCGCCCTCGACCAACACGTCGTGACCTCCGACGAGGCCGCAGCGGGGGCGGCCGTGGTCAACGCCCGTGCGTGGGGCGTCCATCCGTGCGGCTGCTCGATCGATGCCTCCCGTTCCGAGCGGGTTCTCCTCCCATGAGTCGACGGCGCGATCGAATGCGCGCGCACGCGGCTCTCGTGCGGCGTCTCGTCGAACCAGTTCGCACTTCTTCCGGCGCGAACCGCGGACGGGAAGGGCGATCCGCTACGTGACCGGCCGCGCGTCGTGCTCGTCGGGGAGCACGATGCGAAAGGTGCTCCCTTTGTCGACCTCGGAGGCCACGCGGATCTCCCCACCGTGATTCTCGACGATCGCCTTCGCCAGGGCGAGGCCGAGTCCCATGCCGCGGCCCGAGTCGTCCGGCGGGGGCTGCCCCTGATGGAAGCGGCCGAAGATTTCTGGGATCTCGCTCTCCGGGATCCCGCGGCCTTCGTCGATCACATCCAGGAGCAGTGCAGGATCCTCCCTTCGCGCACGGACCGTGATCCTCCCGGTTGACGTGAAGCGATAGGCATTGGAGACGATGATGTCCAGTGCTTCACGGAGCTCCTCCGGGTCGCCGTGCGCGACGAGCGCCTCCGGGACATCGACGACGAGTTCCAGACCCTTCTCCGCGATCTGCAGGCGGTAATCCCCCACGACGGTGTCGACGAGCTCTGCGACGGAAAGCCGCTCACGGACAGCCTTCTGTGTCCGCGCCTCGATTCGCTCCAGCTCGAGGAACGCCGCGAGCAGCTTCGTGAGACGATCCGCGTTTTCCGCGATCCTGGCGAGGACCTCGTTCTGCCGGTCGGCGACGGCCCCCAGCGTGCCCGCCTGGAGAAGCTCGACGTATCCCTTGATCGCGGTGAGTGGATTCCGCGCCTCGTGGGACACGAGATCCACAGCTTGGCGTTGTCGATCCAGAAGACGCTTGAGGAGCGCCTCGGCGTGCTTGCGACCTGTCACATCCCGGACAGTTGCCAGTGCGTCGTGATGCTCCCCGAGGCTGAGGGTGATGGTCGTTGCTTCGAAGTGACGCGGCTCGCCGTCCGCGCGCAGTCCCATGAACTCGAAGCGCCGAGACGTCGCCTCGCCTCGGGCTCTGGCGCGTAGCCGCTCTTCGATCAAAGGCAACGAGTCGGGATGAACGAACTCCTGCATCCGCCGTCCGCGGATCTCGTCGAGCGAGGCCAACCCGATCATCGCGAGCATGGCGTCATTCGCGTCCTCGATCACGCCGTCCCTCAACAGCGCGATTCCGTCGATCGAGTTCTCGAAGAGCATGCGGTATCGGTCCTCCGACGCGGCGAGGGACTCCGCCGTGTCGCGATGGCGGCCGACCTCCTCCGCCAGCGCCCTCGTCCCCTCGACGACACGATCCTCGAGCTCCTCCTGGTGTCTCTGAAGCAGGAGTTCTCCGAGCTTGCGTGCGGTGACGTCCCGAGAGATCCCGATGACCCCCGCGATTCCGTCTTCCTCGCGGATGGCGACCGCGCTCAGCTCGACCCACAACTCCTTGCCCCCCGCCGCGGGGTATGAGATCTCGAGGTTGGTCGGCGATTCTCCGCGCAGGATCGCGTCGAAGTAGTCCGTCGCCTTCTCGACGTCTTTGGGATGAGGGATCTCGGAGAGATGGCGGCCGATCCACCACGCTCGGTCTCGCCCGGACCGCTCGCAGATCGCGTGGTTCACGAAGCGGATCGTCCCGTCGGGGGCGGCGATGAAGACTCCGTCTCGGAAGTACTCGAGGAAGTCGATCTGCCAGCTCGAGGAGATTCCGGGGGGATGCATGCCTCGCAGCTCGTCCGTATCGTTCTCCCGGGGGGGCACCTTGACTCCTAACTCCGGGGCCGCGCGGGCTGCACGCCACCCTTCACTCGTCGCGAACTACTCCTGCGCGTCCATGTACGCGTAGAGACTCACGATACGACCGGACGCGTCCCAGAGGATCGCGATGTCACTCTCGTTGTTCCAGATCTCCTCGTGCCACCCCCAGTACAAGACGTGGGCCGTGTCGGTCCCAGTCCCGGTGTGGATGGAGACGTAGGCTTCGGCGCGCAGGACGAATCCCGCCGGGAAGCGGTAGACGTGGCCACCCTCATCGCCGAGTGTCCAGGCGGTGAGATCCACATCCCACGGCCCCTCATTGTGCACGGTCACGTACTCGTCGTTGAGATTGGCGTTGTCGTTTCCGACCGCGTTGGCGTGGAACGGCTCGGCGAAGCAGAGGCAACCGACCGTGGGGAGTTGCCGAACGCGGACGTCCATGCCGCTCGACACCCGAGCGCTTCTCCCTCTCCGGTCGGTGACCGTCAGTTCGACGGTGTAACGTCCCGGTTCGGCGTAGGTGTGCGTCACCTGCCTTCCGGAGGCGGAGTGACCGTCGCCGAAGGCCCATACGAATCCCACGATCACGTTCGTTCGACCGTAGGAGCCCGATCCGTCGAAGTGCACAGTGAGCGGGGCGCTCTCACCATCTACACTTGCGACGAACGCGGCCACCGGTGGCTGCCCTCCGATCGTGCACGAGGCGAGGACGAGCGGAAGCGCGACGCACAGCCACCGTGCCGCACGATGTCGCCCCCGGAATCGGTCGCCGTGAGCGAAAGCCCTCCTCTTCCTACCCATCGGTCAACTCGACGGGTCGAGGACCCGTCCGGCGAACAGAATGGTGCCCGTCTCTACGTCGCGGATGAGGAACAGGAACGGGCGGTCGACCCGCAGCTCCAGCGGTTCTTCCGGAATCCCTATGGCGCGCATCCCCACCGCAGTCGCTGCCGCCGCTTCCGTTCCCTCCTCGAAGACGGAGATGAACGCCTTGTGCATGACGAATCCGATGTACAGGTCGCGAGAGCCGTCCATCTCCGAGAAGTCGGCGATCCCCGGCCCGAAGGCGGACGGCATCCCGAGGGAAGCGAGGATCCCCGAGAGCTCCTCGCCCCACTCGAAGCGGAACCTCGGCAAGGCGAGGCTGACGTTGCGCACGGACAGCGCCGCGACGATCTCTTCGACGAGCGCGGGGGAGAACGCCTCCTCGACGGTGGCGAATGCCCCTTCATCGGGGAGGATGATCGTCATCGCCAACTGGTGGCCGTTGTACGCGAGTTCGACGGCCTGGTAGTCCGTCCCCGCGGCGTACGACTGGAGCTCCGTCAGATGCATCGTCGGAACGTCTACCACGGTTCCGTCCCGGAGGTGGAACGGGGCCTCTTCGGTGTGTTCCCCGGGAAACGGCGACGCCCATGGGGCGAGGAAGTAGATCGCATTCACCAGCGTCAACCGGCTGTCCGAAGCGATCATCCCCGCAGGAATCAGCTCCTCGATCCTCCCCTCGGTCTGGTCCTCGACCCATGCGTTGATCGCAAGGCGCGCGGCCTCGGGATCGCTGCGGTAGTCCACCAAGCGGATCCCGGATCCGTAGTTCTCTCCGAGAACGTCGAGGAACCCTTCCAGGAAGGGGTGGCCGGTCTGCATCCACGTGGAGTTCACCACGTTCAGCGAGAATCCGTCTCCCTCCCATCCCTCGGGAAGCTGTGCACGGCTCGCGAGCTCGAGGTCGAGAGCATTGAACGCGGGATGGAGCGCCGCCTGTTCGAGCTCGAAGTGAAGCGTCGACTCCATCTCCGCGAGGGTCGTGCCCCGTGCCCCGGCAGAGGTCATCGCAAGGGCGATCGAAATGCTCAGCGGAGAGAACAGGAGGTTCCCGTCCCGGTCACGGAGGGTGCCGTAGAGGTCGAACGCGAACCCCGTGTTTCCGTACACGAGCTGGTCAAGAGCCCCGGGATCGAGCGCCGGAGTGCGGTCGCGGGCGATGTCCGAGGCCACGATATCGGGCGGATCCGTCTCGGTTCCCGGAACGCTCGTGCAGCCTACGACGGCGAGACCGAGAAGAAGGACGACCCACGCACGGATG
>CP070725.1:78787-81801 GCA_020350845.1 Candidatus Bipolaricaulota bacterium | reverse complement strand
GACAAGGAGCGACAAGGATGATCGCGAAGCTCATCCTCGCCCTCGTCCTCGCCGCACGGGTGGGGGAGGCGCCAAAGGACGTCAGTGAGGTGCGCATCGCGCCGCTTGGCACAGAGACGGAGATCTCGGTCTATGTGGAAGGCGACGTGACTGTCACCGACTTCATGCTCACCGGCCCGCCGAGGTTGATCCTCGACCTCAAAGGGGCGAGTCACGGCCTCCCACGCGAAAGCTACGAGGGGGTCGGCCGAGGCGGTGTCCTTCGGATCCGGTCCAGTCAGTTCCGGCCCGAAGTGGTCCGACTCGTCTTCGACCTCACGGCCGAGCTGGAGTACGAGATCACTCAAGACGACGATGCGGTTCGGGTCCGCTTCCCCAACCCGGGCGAGTCGTTCGCCGACTGGACGACGTCCGGCGAGGAGGCGCCCCCTGTCGCCGTCATGGGGACGGGAGAGGCCGTCGAGGACAACCGCGCCATCGGTGGTGAGCCGTCGCTTGCCGTCGTGCAGCAGGCGCAGCCCCGAATCACGGTGAACTACGACAGCGCGAGCATGCTGGACGTGCTGGGCGGCTTCTCCGAGTTCGCGGGGATCTCGATCGTTCCGAACGGCGATGCAGCGGACGTTACAGTGCGGGGCGTGGACATCCGCGACCAACCGTGGGACGTCGCCCTGAGAGCGATTCTCTCGGCGCAGGGTCTCGGCTGGAAGACGACCGAAAGCGGGATCATCATCGTCGACAAGCTCGAGAGCTTGGTGGCGCGGGACACGCTTCTGACGGAGACGCGCGTGCTCCGGATCAACTACGCCAGCGCCGACTCCGTGGCGTCGACGCTCGAGCGGCTCGCGACCGATCGCGGCCAGGTGGTGGCCTACCAGGGGACGAACTCCGTCATCGTGACCGATGCGCCCTCGGTGGTGGCCCGTATGGACACGATCGTCAGCGCGCTGGACAAACGAACTCCACAGGTGGCCATCGAGGCGAAGATCGTCTTCGTCGACCGGTCGGACATCATGGAGTTGGGGATCGTGTACGATCTCAAGGAGCGGGACGGGGGCTTTGTCGAGCAGGGGATCAACGACGTGATCGCGGTTCCGGACCCGAACGAGCCTCCGCAGCTGGTCGACACGGACGGGGACGGCATCCCCGACCAGGCGTTCTTCAAGCGGACGAACGAAACGCTGGTCAACATCGGGGGAGACGCGCTCGCCACGCTCGCGAACGCCAACGACCGTGTCGTGACGCCGGCCCTGCAGATCCTCGGCGCTGTCGTGTTCGGCGAGTTCTCGCTGTTCGCGTTCATCGAGGCCCTGGAGGCGCACCAGCTGTCCGACGTGCAGGCGGCTCCTTCCATCCGGGTGGTGGACAACCACAACGCTCGGATTCACGTGGGTGAGAAGACTCCGATTCGTGTGCTCGAGCAGGGAGCGCAGGTCGAGGAGGCGACGATCAACGTCCAGTTCGAGGAAACCGGTATCATCCTCGACGTGACCCCACACATCACGAACAACAATCAGATTCTGCTGGATCTGTCGGCGGAGCGGTCGGCGCTCGACCTCGGCCCGTCCGACATCGGCTTCATCTTCAAGAAGCAGATCGGTCAAACCCGCCTGCTCGTGGACGACGGGGAGACCGCGGTGATCGGTGGACTCACGCTGAGCGAAGTGACGCGGAGCGTAACGGGGATACCGGGACTGATGAACGTGCCGCTCCTCGGGGCGCTATTCCGGACCACGAAGGAACAGGAATCGAAGACCGATCTGATCATTCTGGTGACGCCTCATATCGTGTTTCCGGACGACATGAGGGCCGCCCAATAGACGGTTTGCCCTCAGAGGTGAGACGGCCGACATTGGGGCCCGGCGCTGCCGGGCCCCTTTTCTTTGGTGTACGATCTCCTTCTGGCTGCGTTCTGCGGTGCCAACCAGCATGTCGAAAAGCGGAAAGAGTCAAAGACGATGTTCAACCATCTGAGGTACACGACGGCGGGCGAGTCCCACGGCAGGGCGCTGGTGGTGATCGTCGAGGGAGTGCCCGCTGGCCTCGATCTGCGACCGGAGCACATCGCCCGGGAGCTCGCTCGGCGACAGGGAGGACACGGACGCGGCGCCCGGATGCACATCGAACGGGACGCGGGCGAGATCATGGCGGGGGTCCGACTCGGGGAGACTCTGGGGTCGCCGGTCGCGATCTGGCTGCGCAACCGCGATTTCGAGAACTGGCGCGTCCCGATGTCGATCGAACCCCAGTCCGGCGCTTCGGAGGAAGAGCTGCGCCGTGTTTATCTGCCGCGACCGGGCCATGCGGATCTGGTCGGGATGCTCAAGTACGATCGTTCGGACGCGCGTGACGTGCTGGAGCGAGCGAGCGCTCGGGAGACGGCGGCGCGGGTGGCGGCCGGTGGGGTCGCGCGCCGCCTGCTCGCGGCCTTCGGTGTCGAGATCGGAAGCCACGTGGTTCGGATCGGGCCCGTATCCGCACAGGTCCCCGACCCCCTACCACCGATGCTGAACGAGACGGCGGACCGGTCTCCGGTTCGCTGCCTCGATCCGGAGGCAACAGAGCAGATGGTGGCTGAGATCGATGCGGCGAGAGCCGACGGGGACACTCTCGGTGGCGTTTTCGAGATCGTCGCCCGGGGGCTCCCCGTCGGCCTGGGGAGTCACGTCGCCGCGGGCCAGCGGCTCGACGGACGACTTGCCGGGGCTCTCATGTCGATCCACGCCATGAAGGGGGTGGAGATCGGTCTCGGATTCGAGAGCGCCGAACGGAGGGGGTCTGATGTGCACGACGAGATCGAACGAGACCCCGCCCGGCGTCGTACGGGAGGGTACTGCCGGCGCCGCAACCATGCGGGAGGGACCGAGGGAGGCATCACGACGGGTGAGCCGGTCGTCGCCCGCGTAGCCATGAAGCCACTCAGCTCGCTGCGTCGTCCGCTCGACAGCGTGGACGTACGGTCGGGCGAGGCCGCGCAGGCGGTTCGCGAGCGCAGCGACGTATGCGCCGTGCCG
>CP070725.1:74471-78687 GCA_020350845.1 Candidatus Bipolaricaulota bacterium | reverse complement strand
GGCGCGAACACGGGCGTCATCCAGGCGGCTCAGGAGCGCGGGAAGTACGTCCTCTATCTCGATAAGGACAACTACGAGCTCGCGCCGGGGACCATCATCGGCTGCTCCGCCCTCGCGCAGGAGCAGGCGGTCTACGAGCACGTCAACGCCGCGATCGCCGGGGATCTCGTCTGGGGTGAGTACAAGATCGTCGGAATCGCCGACGGCTACGTGGACTTCGTTGACACGAACCCACTGTACGGGAACTCGGTCTCCACGGCCGTGCTCAACGAGATGAAGATCCTGCTGGACGATCTGAGAGGGACCGCGGACACGTGGCTGAAGACTCAGATGATCGTCCCCGAGTACTGGTAGCATGGCAGCAAGGGAGGGGCGGGCAACGCTCGCCCCGTCCCGCTTCTCAGGAGGCCGAGATCGACGCGTCTGAGAGCGTTCTGCCGACCATCCAGGTTCCTTCGGCAATCCTCCGGAATCGTCCGTGGTCCCATCGCGGAAGACGTTTCGGGTCGGCCTCGCCTAGCCGGCGTCTGAGCACCCGTGGTCGGCTCCGGAGGGTTGGGCTTCGACCGCATCGTGCTCGCATGCTGTGAAGGGTGCGGCACGTCCTAGGTAGCAGCATGTAGCCTTCAGGAGGTGGACCGCCGTTCGGGAACGACACACGGGTCGCGCCCGAAGGAGTCGGTGGTCCGAGAAGAGCAGTCCCGCGAAGGAGAGATGCATGACACGCAGCGTGAGAGTTCTGACGGTCGCACTACTGGCGATGTGTCTGCTGGTGACGGCGGCAGCCGTTGTGGTGGCAGACGACCCCATCCGACTCGGCGTCTTCATCCCCGGACGCCTCGGCGACAGTCCGCCCTATGACGACCTGGCCGAGGGTGCGGAGCAGTTCGCTCTTCGTAACGACGGGCTCGACTTGGTTCGGATCTTCGAAGCAGGATTCGATCAGTCCCAGTGGCCCGAGATGCTGTTGCAGTTCGCCGCATCCGGCGAGTACGACGTGATCTACACGTCCAACGAAGCGATGGGCCCACTCTGTGTTGGGGTGATGGAGCAGGTCCCTGACATCAAGTTCATCGTGAACGACGCCTACGTCCTCGACTACGACCGGCTCTACACGACGTTCTTCAACAACACGCAGCAGGCCTTCCTCTTCGGGTACATGATGGCGCTGATCTCCACGAGCGACATGGAGAACGTCAATCCCGACAAGAAGGTCGGTCTCGTGTTCGGCCAGCACTACGTCATGATGGATGAGATGATCATCCCCGGCATGGAGCAGGGAGCGCAGTACGCCGATCCCGAATTCGAGCTGGTCACGACCATGCTCGGGAACTGGTATGACGCGGCCAAGGCCGAACAGCTCGCCAACACCATGGCGGATCAGGGCGTCGATGTCTTTGGTTCGATCTGCGGAAGCGGGAACGCCGGCGTGCTCAGCTCGGCGGTGAACAACGGGCTCTACGTGCTCTGGTATGACGACGACGGCTTCGACAAGGCGCCGGGCACCGTCGTCGCGTCGTTCATCAAGGACAACAAGGCCGCCACGATTCGCAACCTCGAGAGACTCGTCGAAGGGACCCTCCCGTGGGGCGAGGCAGAGGTTCTTGGCGCGGAACAGGGCTACATCTATGTCCCCCTCCGCGATGCCGGGTACGTGAGCTCGGTGCCGGAGGCCGTCCGGAATCAGTTCAAGGTGGTCTACGATCAGGTCGTGAGCGGCGAGCTCGAGATCGCCGTACCGCAAGAGGTGCTGGACACGATCAACGCCGCGTCTCACTAGGCGTGTCAGCTGCGGGGCCTTCCCAAGGCCCCGCAGCCTTCTACCTCACACGCGTCCTCCAGCGAAGGAAGTCTTCATGCCAACAGAACACGCCGTTCTGCTTGAGATGGAGAACATCCACAAGACCTACGAGGGCAACAACGTCCACGCCAACAAAGGCGTGAATCTCTCCGTCAGGCGGGAGGAGATCCACGCGATTGTCGGGGAGAACGGGGCCGGCAAGACGACGTTGATGAAGATCCTCTGCGGGCTCGAGCACGCCGACGAGGGGGAGATCCGGTTCAACGGCGAGCCGGTGACGATCCATTCGGCGCACGATGCGGACAGGCTCGAAATCGGGATGGTCCATCAGCACTTCTGCCTCTTCGACGGCTTCAACGTCGCCGACAATGTGGTACTCGCCCGTGAGCCCAGGAAGAACGCCCTGTTCTACGACAGGGTCGACGCCGCGAAGGAAGTGGCGGCACTCGGCGCCAAGTACAACCTCTCCGTCGACCCCAAGGCCTCGATCGCGTCTCTGTCGGTGGGAGAGAAGCAGCGCGTGGAGATCCTCCGCATCCTCTACCGCGGATCGAAGCTGTTGGTGCTCGACGAGCCGACCGCCCTGCTGACGGAGCAGGAGATCAAGGACTTCTTCGTCACGCTGAGGCAGCTCAAGTCGCTGGGTTACACGATCATCATCATCACCCACAAGCTGGACGAGGTCCTCGACATCTCGGACCGCGTCACGGTCATGCGCAACGGGGAGGTTGTGGACTGCTGCGTCACCGCCGACTGCACCAAGCAGGGGATCGCGCGATTGATGGTCGGGAAGGAAGTCCTGCTGCGCGTCGACAAGCCTCTGGTCGAGCCCGGGGAGACCGTCCTCAGTCTCAAGGAGCTGACCCTGACGGTGCCCGGCTTCAGCCATCCGCTGTTGAACGAGATCTCTCTCTCGATTCGAGAGGGAGAGATCTTCGGCATGGCGGGCGTCGCCGGAAACGGCCTGGATGACCTCGAGAACGTGCTCACGGGGATGAACAGCAGGGGTACCGTGTCGGGGGAGGTGCTCTTCCACGGGGTGAACGTCTCCCATGCTCACCCTTCCGAGTTGCGGAAGATGGGGATGGCCTACGTTCCTGCCGACAGGCTACAGCGGGGGACGAGCGCGGAGCTTCGGCTGTCGGACAACGTCATCCTCGTGGAGCATCACGCGATGGTGAGGGCGGGCCTTCTCCATGCCAGAGGGATTCTTGAGTTCGTGAAGGAGCGCATTCTCAACTACGACATCCGCGGGCGCCATTCGACGCCGGTGGCCCAGCTGTCGGGGGGGAATATCCAGCGCGTCGTGCTTTCGCGGGAGTTCTCTCGCGATCCTGAACTGTTGGTGATTTCCGAGCCGACGTGGGGGCTGGACATCGTCAGCTCGGAGTTCGTGTACCAGAAGATCATCGAGATGCGGAGCAACCGTTCGGCCGTCCTCCTCATCTCCGCCAATCTCGACGAGGTGGTCGCGCTCTCAGACCGAGTCGCGGTCATCTATCGCGGCGAGATCGTGGCGGTGTTCGAGAACAAGAACCTCGATCGGGAATCGCTGGGCGAGTACATGCTCGGTCTGGAGCGTCAGAGCGCGGAGGAGATCCTGAACGGGGCCATGGCATGAGATCGGAAGAGAGACAGAACGTGCTGCGCAACCGACTGGTCACGTTCCTGGGGATCATGACCGCGGTCGTTGCCTCTCTTCTGATGGCCGTCGTGCTGATCTTCATCTTGTCGAAGGAACCGGGCCGCTCGCTCTACTACTACTTCGCGGGTCCGTTCACCAGCAAGTTCATCTTCTTCAACATGATCGAGTCGTGCATTCCCGTCATCTTCTCCGGGTTGGGTGTCGCCGTGGCGTTCAGAAGCGGCGTCACGAATCTCGGCGGGGAAGGACAGATCTTCGCCGGGGCGATGGTCGCCGTGCTTCTTGGTGTCTGGCTTCCGGAGATGCCCGGATTCCTCGGCATGGTGGTTCTTCTGGCCGGCGGGACGGCTGTGGGGGCACTCATCGGAAGCCTCTCCGGGGTCCTCCGGATGAAGTGGAACGTCTCCGATCTCCTCTCGACCTATCTCGTGTCGATGGGCTTGGTGCAGGTCATCAACTACCTCATCCTCGGGCCGTTCCGGGATCCGGCCAAGATCAGGATCCAATCGCTGTCGATTCCGCGCTCGTACATGCTCTCACGGATCGCTACGCCCTCGTATCTGCACACGGGGTTGTTCATCGCCCTTGCCGTTGCCTTCTTCATCCACGTGCTCATGAAGCACACCCACACCGGCTACCACCTGCGCGTCACCGGCTCCAACCGGCAGTTCGCCCGGTACGGCGGGATCAACATCCGACCGTTCTATGTGCTGCCACTCGCGATCTCGGGGGCGCTGATCGGGCTGGGGGGGGCCGTCCAGGTGGTGGGG
>CP070725.1:70407-74371 GCA_020350845.1 Candidatus Bipolaricaulota bacterium | reverse complement strand
CTGATCATCGAGGCCAACGGCGGCTCGATGAAGCCGAGCCAGGTCGAGGCGGTGCTCAAGCAGACCGCCGACGACCTCGGCCAGCCGGGCTACGACCTGTGGTACGGCCACGGCCGTGTGAACGCCGCCGAGGCCGTCAAGTAGCAGAAGCCAGTTCACCGCACGAATCGCGAGCGGGCCGGGCGATGGTTGCCCGGCCCGCTCCCTTTGCCGCGGAGCCCACTTGACTCCCGTTCCCGCTTGCTGTGGAATGGCGAGCAAGTTCGATTCCGGATGAGGAGGGTGCCATGGTCTGGAAGCTGGCGATCGCGGCAGGGGTGGCGGTGCTGATCGGACTCGGGGTCTGGCTCCTCTGGCCCACGGGAGAGGACCCCGGACCGTTCGAGTTCCTCGGCGCCTACGACATCGCGACGGACGCGTGGCAGTACGGGGAGATCCGCGTCGGCGAGATCTCCGGCCTCGCCTACGACGGAGAGACGGGGGCGTTCTTCGCCGTCTCCGACAACCGCGGCGAGGAGGGAACACCGGGTAAGTTGTACACCCTCGCGATCTACGTGACCGAGGACGGGATCGGAAACGTCGCGGTGAAGGACCTCCTCCTTCTCGATCGCGCCGCGAGCGAGCCCGGGGTGCAGCCCTACGAGGCGAACGAGATCGACGCCGAGGAGGTCGTCCTCGCTCCGGACGGGAGCCTCATCGTCAGCTCCGAGCGCGATCTCGCAGACCGACCGTGGATCCGCCGCTTTTCGCAGGACGGCGAGTGGATCGGGGGTTACCAACTCCCGACGCAGTTCACCGTCGCCGAGGACCACGGGGTGCGCAGCAACCTCGGCATCGAGGCGCTCTGTCTCGCCGACGCCGGAGCGACGCTGTTCGCCGCCAACGAGCAGGCCCTCGCCCAGGACGGCCCACTCGCGGACGTCGAGGAAGGAACGCGGGTGCGCATTCTGCGCTTCGAGACGGGGACGCAGACGCCGAGTGCGATCGCGCAGTACGTCTACGAGACGGAGAGGATCTTCGCCGTCCCCGCCGACGGGGGCTACGCCGACAACGGCGTCACCGCGATGATCGACGCCTCGGGGATCGCGCCCGAGTTCGACCTCATCGTGATGGAGCGCGCGTACGTCGCCGGCGTGGGCAATGACGTCAAGCTGTTCGGCGTCCGACTCGAAAACGCGACCGACGTCTCGGGACTCGACTCCCTGGCAGCGAGCGCCTTCGTGCAGCCTGTCGAGAAGACGCTGCTGCTACGGATCTCGGCGCTCGCGGAACACTCCGACGTCGAGGTCGCCCCGGACAATCTCGAGGCGATGACCGTCGGGCCTCGGCTTCCCGACGGCAGGCGCACGCTGCTCCTCGCGAGCGACAACAACTTCAACGCGTCGCAGCGCAACCTCTTCCTCGCGTTCGCCGCGCGCCGCGGTCGGTAGCGGGCGAGCTAGGCGTCGGCCTCCGGTCCGCGGAGTGCCGCGAGCACCCGCTCCGCGGTGAACGGCGTTCTCGTCAGCCGCACCCCGACGGCATCGTAGATCGCGTTGGCGATCGTCGGGATCGGCGCATTGATCGCGATCTCCCCCACCGATTTCGCTCCCATGGGACCGGTCGGCTCGTAGGAGTCGACGAGGATCACTTCGATCTCGGGGACGTCGGGCGCGGCGGGGATCTTGTAGTCGAACAGCGTCGGGTTGCGCACGCGGCCCCTGGAGCTGAAGAGCATCTCCTCGGTCAGCGCGTAGCCGATGCCGTTGACGATCGAGCCCTCCACCTGCCCCTCGGCCATCTTGGGGTTGATCGGCACGCCGCAGTCGACCGCGGCGACGTACTTGATCACCTTCACGCGACCGGTCTCGGTGTCCACCGCGACCTCGGCAAAGCTCGCGAGGAACGGCGGCGGCGATTCCTCGGGGACACACGACGCCGTCGCCGCGATCTGGAACTGGTCGACGACGTGGGTCGCGCGCCCACAGACCTCGGCGAGCGACAAGATCTCGCCGGAGGGGGCCTCCACCCGTCCCTCCCCGAGGCGCAGGGCACCGACATCGGTCTCGAGCGCCGCCGCCGCGACCTCGAGGATCTGGCCGCGCACCTGCTGCGCGGCACGCTGCACGGCCATCCCGGAGACGTAGGTCGTCGACGACGCGTAGGCGCCGACGTCGAACGGCGTGGTGTCCGTGTCCGACGAGGTCACACGGACCGCCTCGACCGGGATCCCGAGAACCTCCGCGGCGATCTGCGCGAGGATCGTGTCCGATCCCGTGCCGAGGTCCGTCGCCCCGACGAGGAGATTGCACGTCGCGTCCTCGTTCATCACGATCGTTGCCGCCGCCATGTCGATCTGCGGGATCCCCGAGCCCTGCATGTGAATCGACAGCCCGAGGCCGTGCACCCAGCTTCCGTTCCGCTCCCGCTTCCCGCGCTTCGCGTCCCACCCGATCCGCTCCCGCCCGATCTCGATGCAGCGCTCCAGTTCGCAGCTTCGGATCGCGAATGCCACCCCTTCACGGCCCTCACCGAGCTTCTCGAAGATCGGCGAGCTCTCCCCGCTGCGGATCGCATTGCGCTCACGGACGGCAATCGGATCGAGCCCGACGCGCTCGGCGAGGGCGTCCATCGCCGTCTCCAGGGGGAAGTAGCCCTGCGTCGCGCCGTAGCCGCGATATGCCCCGGCGACGGGGAGATTCGTGTACACCGCCTTGCCGAAGAAGTGGACGTCGGACGCCTTGTTGTACAGCGGGAGGGTCTTCGACCCCGTGTTGGACAGGACCGTGAGCCCGTGGCTGCCGTAGGCGCCGGTGTTCGACAGCGCCTCCATCTCCAGCGCGCGCAGCGTCCCGTCCTCGTCAGCGCCGAGCTTCACGCGCACCCGCATCGGGTGCCTCGTCCGCGCGGAGACGAACTCCTCGCGTCGCGTGAGGTGAAGCAGCGCCGGCCGTCCGGTACGGAGAGTAATCAGTCCCGCGATGCTCTCGAGAAGGATCTCCTGCTTCGTCCCGAAGCCCCCTCCGATCCGCGGCTTGATGACCCGCACGCGATGGATGGGAAGCCCCAGGGTGCGTGCCACGATCCGCCGCACGTGGAACGGGACCTGCGTGCTCGTCCGGAGGACGAGTCGCCCGTCGCCGTCGAGCGCGCTCTGCACGATGTGCGTCTCGATCGGGGTGTGCTGCGCGTACTGCGTCTCGCACGTCGTTTCGATGATCACGGGGGAGTCGGCAAAGCCCTTCTCGACGTCGCCGATGTCGATGTCGACGTCGGCCACGATGTTCCGCGACGCGTCGTAGATCCCCTCCGCATCGGCTTCGTCGTGGATCACTGGAGCCCCGTCAGCGAGGGCGTCGTCGATCGATAGCACCGCAGGAAGCTCTTCGTACGCCACGCGGATCTTGGCCACCGCGTCGAGCGCCGCCGCGTCGCAGTCTGCCGCGACCGCGGCGACGTAGTCCCCGACATAGCGGACCTTGTCGTCGAACAGACGAGTGTCGTACGGCGACGGCTCGGGATAGCCCTGCCCCGCCGTGGTGAACCGCGAGGTCGGCGTGTTCTCGTGGGTGAGGATGCACGCCACGCCGGGCACGGCCTCGGCCTCTGAGACGTCGATCGAGGTGATCCGTGCGTGCGCGTACGGGCTGGTGAGAAGACGCACCGTCAGCTGCCCCGGCAACGCGACGTCGGCGACGAACTTCGGACGGCCGGTGACCAGCCCGTGCCCGTCCACCTTGCGCGCGCTCGTCGCCACCACGCGGAACTCCGAACGCTTCTTCCCGGTCATGACGAGCCCCCCTTCATCGCGTCGGCAGCGCTCCGGATCGCGGTCACCTGCTTCGTGTAGCCGGTGCAGCGGCAGAGGTTCCCGGTGATCGCACGTCGGATCTCGTCGTCACTCGGCGACGGGTTGGTCTCCAGAAGCTCGATCGCGGTCATCACCATCCCCGGGGTGCAGTAGCCGCACTGCACCGCGCCCTCG
>CP070725.1:52789-70307 GCA_020350845.1 Candidatus Bipolaricaulota bacterium | reverse complement strand
CGCGTAGTGCGACTCGGCGAGAAACTCGCGCGGGGCGTCGACGGTAGCGAAACGAACCACCCGAAGCCCAGTGTCGAGTAGACGACGCAGCGTTCGTGCGCCGACGTAGCGGCGCACCGCGGCATCGGGTTTGAGGAAGAACAGCACCGACTCGCTCGACATGTCAGACTCCTTGTCCCTGGACCCGTTGTGGGGCTTCTCCTCGGGCATTGCCCGACGAGGAGAGCCACCGTTCCCCCACCTCGAAACCGAGGCGGAACGCCTTCACGTTGGTTTCAACGACGTCCTGCCCCTTGGCCGCGAACAGCCGCTCGATCGCCGCCTCGAGCTCGTCCTTCGTGAGCGCGAGAAGCGGTGCCCCGGCACCGGCGACGACCATGTTTGCGCTGCGGGCCGACCCCGCCTCCCTCGCCAGCCCGGCGGCGTCGACGACGAGTGTCGGGGCGGCGGCGCGAAGCGCCTCGAGGAGCGCGTCGAGATCGGGGTAGGAATCTACGTTCTCCACGGGGCTTCCGGCCGTCACGATCGTCCCCGCAGGAGCAAGGTAGGGAACGTAACGGAGCGCTTCCATGGGCTCGAGCGCAAGGATGACGTCGGCGCTGCCCCGCGCGATGAGGTCCGAGTGGATGGTCCCGTCGGCGATCCGCAGGTGGCTCTCCACGGCCCCTCCGCGTTGCGCCATCCCGTGCACCTCGGCCTGCTTCACGTGCAGGCCGCGGTGGACGGCGGCGTCTCCGATGATGGCCGCGGCGGAGAGCAACCCCTGGCCGCCGACGCCGGCGAGGATGACGTCCTGTTTCATCGCGCCTCCGACGACCCGTCGCCGCCCCGCGGGCGCCGCCGTGCGGTCTGAATACATTCCCGCCGCGAGACGACGACCGACAGCCCGTCGTAGCGCAGCTCGTCCTCGAGGATCCTCACATTGGCGTCGTGCTCTGCGGGCCGGGGATCGAGCAGTCGAAGGTGATCCGCAGGAACGCCGAGTCCGGCGAGAATCCCCGTCAACCGATCCTCGGCCAGGGAGGGCTGGCCTCCGGTCATCGCGACCGTCGCGTTGTCGAGCACGAGCACGGTGACCGGCGTCCCGCCGTCGACGCAGTCGAGGAGGCCGGTCATCCCCGAGTGGGTGAACGTCGAGTCGCCGATCACCGCCACTGCCGGCCGTAGCCCGGTGTCCGCCGCGCCCTTGGCCATCGTGACCGAGGCCCCCATGTCGAGGCAGGTGTCGATCGACTCGTACGGCGGCAGGGCGCCGAGCGTGTAGCACCCGATGTCCGAGAAGACCCGCGCGTCCGGAAAGGAGGCGAGCGCCGCGTTCAGTGCGAGGAAGCTGTCGGCATGCGGACAACCGGCGCACAGTGCCGGCGGGCGGGGAACGGGGAGGGTGGGCGCTAGCCGTTCGGGAAGGGCCTCGATGGCGAGCGCGCGGCGGAGTGCACCGGGGGTCAGTTCGCCGGTCCGCGGGAGATCGCCCGACAGCCGACCGGCGATCTTCACGTCCGTCCGCGGTGGCGTCCCGCGAAGCGCTCGCTCCACGTGCGGATAGCCGTCCTCGACGACGAGGACGCGCGGGCATCGCGCGAGCATCTTCTCCAGGAGCGCGACGGGGAGGGGGTACTGCGAGAGCTTGAGGAAGGGATGAGGCGGCGGGCCGGCGAATGCCTCGAGGACGTAGTTCTGCGCGATGCCGCAGGCGATGATCCCGAGGCTCGTGTCGGGACCGTCCTGAAGGATGTTGAACGGGCTTTCCTCACTCGCACGGACCCGCTCCCCCTGAGCTTCCACCAGGCGGCGGTAGCTCCCGCGCGCATTCACGGGAAGGAGGATGAACTGCTTCCGATCGTTCGCGACGCGACGCGGCTCCACCGACTGACGATCGCCGAGGGTGACGTCCGCCCGCGAATGGGCGAGTCGCGTCGTCAGCCGGAGGAGGACCGGAGCGCGCAGCCGCTCGGAGAGCTCGAACGCGACACGAGGCATCTCGTAGGCCTCCTGCTGCGTGGACGGTTCGAGACACGGGACCATCGCCATCGCCGCGTAGAGCCGCGAGTCCTGCTCGTTCTGCGACGAATGCATGGACGGGTCGTCGCCGACGACGACGATCAGGCCGGCGTTGACCCCCGCGATGGCGGCGTTGAGGAAGGCATCGGCGGCGACGTTCAGGCCGACGTGCTTCATCGCCGCCAACGCCCGGTGACCCGCGTAGCTCGCGCCGAGTGCCTCCTCGAGCGCGGTCTTCTCGTTGGCCGCCCAATGGAAACGGAGTCCGCTCCCGGCGGCGGCCGCGATACGCGCGAGGTACTCTGGGAGCTCGGTGGACGGGGTTCCGGGATAGGCGTACGCGTTGTGCAGTCCGGCGTCGATCGCCCCCTGGGCGACGGCCTCGTTCCCCAGCAGAAGTCGCTTCGGCATGCCCCCCCCACTGCAAGATGGCAAATGCGAAGGCTCCCCTCGGCTGAAGCCTCCTGGGGAACCCGGCAGAGAGGATACGGCCCCGCCTCGCGCGACGCAACGAGGGTCGCAGCCGAGCGTCGGCAACCCGGCGCTGTGTCCGTCCCCCACTGCGTTGCTTGTGCGTCCTCGCGGCCCTCGGTATACTCGCCGGCATCCACCCCCATCGATGGAGGATCCCAAATGGGTCAAGGGAAGACGGTCTGTTTGGCGGGGCACATGGCGACGGGGAAGACTGCGACCCTCACTGCGTGGCTCAAACAGGCAGGCATTCGCGACGAGATTGTGCTCGATGCGTCGCAGGAGGAGAAGGAACGCGGGCACACGCTGGACCTGCGGTGCGCCGCCTACGAGTCCTCGGGCACGCGGTTCACTCTGCTCGACACGCCGGGCGGCGATGAGTTCTCCGAGGAGATGATCAAGGCCGTCTCCGTCGCGGATCTCACCCTGCTCGTCGTTCACGGCGAGAAGGGCGTGGAAGTGGCCACCGAGCGGGCGTGGGAGATCTCCGGAGGCGGAGGGCGTTCGACGGCGGTCTTCCTCACGCATCTCGACAGCGAGAACGTCGACCTTGCGAAGGTCGTCGCGGAGATGGACGACAGGCTCGGTGCGAAGTTCGTTCCGCTCCAGCTTCCGATTCGTGAGGAGGGAGCGTTCACCGGTGTCGTCGACCTCGCGAGTGGACAGGCCGTCCGCTTCGCGGACAAGTCCAACAAGGATGTTCCCGCCGAGCTCGCGGACGACGTGGAAACGTGGCGGGCCCGGTTGCTCGAAGAAGTCTCGGCGGCGGACGACGAGCTGATGATGAAGTTCCTCGAGGACGAGGAGATCACCCAGGACGAGACAGTCGCCGCCCTCGCCACCGGCGTGGCCGACGGAAAGGTCTTCCCGGTGCTGTGCGGCGTGCCGTCCGACGGGAAGGGAATCGACCTGCTGAGGAAGGCGGTCGAGGGGTTGACGCCGACGCCCGACGATGGGGGCGGCGCTGCGCGCGCGATCGTCTTCAACCTTGACAACGATCCCTACCTCGGCCGGCTGTCGTATCTGCGTGTCCTCGCAGGGACCGTGCAGGAAGGGAAGGCCCTCGTCGACATCGGGACCGAACGCAAGGTCGAGATCCGCGACCTCTACGCGTTCGACGGCACGAAGCAGAAGCGCGTCTCCGAAGCCGGATGGGGAGAGGTCGTCGCCCTCGGCAAGGCGGAGGAGCTGACGATCGGAGCGACACTCGCCGCGGCTGCGGGCGGCGAGGCGTATGCCATGATCCCGTTTCCCAAGCCGGTCTACTCGCGGACGATCGTACCGAAGAGCCAGTCGGACGTGGAGAAGATGAGCGCCGCGCTCAAGGAGCTGTCCACGGCGAAGGCGACGGTCGACGTCGTGCGGGATCCTGTCACCAAGGAGCAGATCCTCTGGGGGATGGGCGACGTGCATCTCGGCGTCTTCGTCGAGCGGCTCAAGAACCGCTACAACGTCGCCCTCGACACCCATCGGCCGCGGATTCCGTACAAGGAGACGATCCGCAAGAAGGCCGAGGCGAAGTACCGTCACAAGAAGCAGACCGGCGGTCGCGGCCAGTTCGGGGAAGTGGTCCTGAGGATCGAGCCGCTCGCCGACGAGGAGTTCAGGTTCATCGACGAGATCAAAGGCGCCTCCATCCCCGGGCAGTACATCCCCGGCGTGGAGAAGGGCGTCATCGAGGCGATGGAGGCGGGGAACCTGGCGCACTACCCCGTGACGAACGTCGCTGCCGCCGTCTTCGACGGCAGCTTCCACCCCGTCGACTCCTCCGAGCTGGCGTTCAAGCTCGCGGCGAGGAACGCCGTTCGCGCCGCCTACGACGACGCGAGCCCGGTGATCCTCGAGCCGGTGATGGCGATCGATGTTCGCATTCCTGAGGAGCACACCGGAGAAGTCGTCAGTGACCTCAACGGGCGGCGGGGGAGGATTCTGGGGATGGATCCTGAAGGACGCGTGACGACGGTCCGCGCCGAGGTCCCTCTTGCCGAGGTGCAGAGCTACGCGCTCGATCTGAAGTCGCTCACGCAAGCGCGGGGAACGTTCCAGATGCAGTTCCTCAAGTACCAGGCGGTGCCCGGGAACCTCCAAGAGAAGGTCATCGCAGAGGCGGCGCGGGACGAGGAATGAACGTTTCGCAGTTCATGAGGCGCGACCCGGTGACGATCCGGCCGACGGCATCGCTCGAGGACGCGCGGCAGCTGATGGACGAGCACGGCTTCGGGCTGCTCCTCGTCGCCGACGAGGAAGGCGCCCTCGAGGGGTTCCTCACCCGCGGGGCGTTCAAGTCCACCGAGGACCTCTCGATCCCGGTCTCCAAGGTGCGCTCCGACGCGCGCTTCGCGGTGTCGCCGGAGGACACGGTGGAGCGCGCGGCGCTCCTCATGCTCGCCAATCAGCTCGTCGTCCTGCCCGTCGTCGACGAGCGGCGGCTCGTGGGGATCATCTCTCAGACGGAGGTGCTCCGCGCGCTCGCCTCGGCCCTCGGCATTGGGGTCGAAGGCACGCGGGTGACCGTCCATGTACGACCGGGGAACGAGGACATCTACCGCGTTCTCGACGTCCTCCGCGAGCACGACGCTCAGTTGCTGAGCCTCGTGGGAGATCGCGCCACGGGGAACGGCGACCGCCGGGGGATGGTCCTCCGTCTGCAGGGGGTCGACGATCGCGAGCGGCTGTGCCGCGATCTCGAGGCCGCGCTCACGGCGAGTGCTCCTGCGGATGCTTGAGATCCCGCTGCGGACGACGTCTCGAGAAGAGCTGATCGATCTCACGGAGAGCCTCAGGGAGGCGGTGCGCGACGGCGGTGCGGACTCCGGCGCGTGCCTCGTCTACTGCCCGCACACTACCGCCGGACTGTTCGTCAACGAGGGGTACGATCCGGCAGTGGGGGACGATATCCAGAGCTTCCTGCGACGGCTCGTGCCCGACGACGGGCGGTGGACGCACGCCGAGGGGAACGCCCCAGCGCACGTGAAGGCGACGCTCGTCGGCCACTCGGTGTGGCTTCCGATCGTGGCCGGCGAGCTCTGTCTCGGACGCTGGCAGGCCGTGTTCTTCGCCGAATTCGACGGCCCCAGGGATCGCCGCATCTTGCTCCACATCGGGGGTTGACTCCCCTCAGGGCGAGGGCTACAATCACTGCTGATCGAGTGGTTTGCGTGCCAGCGTAGCTCAATCGGTAGAGCAACTGACTTGTAATCAGTAGGTTGCCAGTTCGATTCTGGCCGCTGGCTCCGGCTTATTGCTGTTCGGAGGGGTACCGAAGCGGCCAAACGGGGCGGACTGTAAATCCGTTGGCGGACGCCTACGGGGGTTCGAATCCCTCCCCCTCCACATGGCAATCCGCGAGGGCGTTGAGTACACTGCGGAACGTACGGAACGCCCGTGTAGCTCAGGCGGTAGAGCACCCCCTTGGTAAGGGGGAGGTCGTCGGTTCGATTCCGATCGCGGGCTGTCGCTTGGACGTGACGGGATTGACGAGTTCAACGTCGATCCCTGATTGTGGTTTGAAGACTGGTTGGAGGTAAGGAGGTTCAGCAGAGATGGCGAAGGAAGCGTTTGAGCGGACCAAGCCCCACCTGAACGTGGGCACGATCGGGCATATCGATCACGGGAAGACGACTCTCACATCGGCGATCACGAAGATCCTCGCCGCCGCCGGCCAGGCCAAAGCGATGGCCTTCGAGGACATCGACAACGCTCCCGAGGAGAAGGCGCGCGGAATCACGATCAACGTCCGGCACGTGGAGTACCAGACCGAGGCACGTCACTACGCGCACATCGACTGCCCGGGGCACGCCGACTACATCAAGAACATGATCACCGGCGCCGCGCAGATGGACGGCGCCATTCTCGTGGTCGCAGCGAACGACGGTCCGATGCCGCAGACCCGCGAGCACGTGCTTCTCGCGAAGCAGGTGAACGTGCCCGCGATGGTCGTGTTCCTGAGCAAGATCGACCTCGTGGACGACCCCGAGTTGATCGATCTCGTCGAGATGGAGATCCGTGAGCTGCTCTCCGAGTACGAGTTCCCCGGCGATGAAGTGCCGATCATCCGCGGCAACGCGTTCGCCGCGATGGAACACGGAGACGACCCGTCCCACGAGGCGTGCAAGCCGATCATCGACCTCATGGAAGCGGTCGACTCGTACATCCCGCTCCCCGAGCGCGATGAGGATCGTCCGTTCCTGATGCCGATCGAGGACATCTTCTCGATCAAGGGACGCGGTACGGTCGTCACCGGGCGCGTCGAGCGCGGAAAGATCACGCCGGGGATGGAAGTCGAGATCGTCGGCATTCACGACGAGCCGGAGAAGACGGTGGCCACCAGCCTGGAAATGTTCAACAAGATCCTCGACTACGCGATCGCCGGCGACAATGTGGGCATTCTCTTGCGCGGCATCGAGAAGGACGAGGTCGAGCGAGGCCAGGTGGTCTCCGCCCCGAAGTCGATCACGCCGCACACCAGGTTCGAAGGCGAGATCTACGTGCTGACTCGGGACGAAGGGGGCCGGCACAGCCCGTTCTTCACCGGCTACCGCCCGCAGTTCTACTTCCGCACGACGGACATCACCGGAGCGGTCACGCTTCCCGAGGGCGTCGAGATGGTCATGCCCGGGGACCACGTGAAGATCATCGGTGAGCTGATTCACCACATCGCGATGGACGAGGGACTGCGTTTCGCGGTGCGCGAGGGCGGGAAGACGATCGCCTCGGGCGTGGTCACCAAGATCGTCGAGTAGGCACAGCCGATGGCGAAGAAATCCGAACACGTTCTCAACGTCAGCCTCGCGTGCGGGGAGTGCTCTCGTCGTAACTACCAGACGAAGCGCAACCGCAACAACGTGCGCGACAAGCTGACCCTGAACAAGTACTGCCGGTGGTGCCGCAAGCATACGCCTCACAAGGAAGTGTGAGCGGCGCGCCGTCGGAGGATAGGCCCGTAGCTCAACTGGCAGAGCGTCCGACTCCAAATCGGAAGGCTGGGGGTTCAAGTCCTCCCGGGCCTGCAAGCGGAGATCGTGGAAGGGGAGTGAGATGTTCGAGCGCGTGATGGGCTACCTGAAAGGTGTGCGATCCGAAGTCCGGCGAGTGAGCTGGCCGACGCGCAACGAGGTCATCTCACTGACCGCGCTCATTCTGCTGCTCACGGTTGTCCTGACGCTCTACATCTGGGGCGTGGATACTGTGCTGCAGGCGATTCTCAGGTTCTTCGCGCTTCTCTAGGATTGGCTATGCGGATGAAGAAGTGGTACGCCATCCAGACCTACGCCGGGTCCGAGTTGAAGGTCAAGGACGATCTCAACGATCGGGTCCTGAAACGCGGTTGGGAGCGAGCGCTGGAGCGCTTCACCGTGGACGGCGAGGAGACGTATTTCCTCGTCCCCGTGGAAGAGGTCATCACCTCACGCAGCCGACGTACGGCAGGAACGGAGTACCGCATCCCGTACGAGTACGATCTCGTGGCGCAGCCGAACGAGCGCATCGCTCGCGGTGAGGTCATCGCGCGCAAGCCGCCGCGGCACATGGAGTCCAAGGGAAAGGTTGTGGACACCGAGGCGCTACAGCGGGTGGTGGTCGAGCTCACGAACCGCAACGAGGAGGAGTATCTGATCCCCGCGGACAAGCGGATCCGTCGCGACATTCGCGTCGGGGAGAAGATCCGCAACGGCGTCCCGCTCACGTCGGACGGCGACGAGCACTTCGTCGTCGCCAATCGGGGAACGATCGTCGCTCGGGACAAAGTGCGGCGCGTCGTCTTCCGAGAGGGGGACGGTAAGGAGCGCGCGCGACTGCTGAACGAGAAGAACCTGGTGAAGCTGCGCAAGGGGTCGGAATTCGACGAGGGCGAGCTGATCGAGGGCGAGGACCACGTCACGAGCCGCGCGTCCGGGCTGCTCAAGGTGAAGGAATACAAGGACAAGCGCGTGGTGACGATCCAACGGATCGAGAAGCGGAGGCTCTTCCCGGGCTACGTCTTCGGCCGGATCGGGCTCGAGGACGACGAGATGATGGCGCTCATCGACGGCGTCAAGGGGGCGGTGCGCTACGTCGGATCGCGCTTCAAGCCGGCGCCGATCGAGGGGCCGGAGATGAAGCTCATCAAGCGCAAGGCAGGGCTTCTCGAGGTCCCTGCGGCCGCCCAGGCGGGACCTGCTGTGGGCGTGGCGTCGGCCTCCGAGCCGAAGGTCGAGATCGACTTTTCGGTGGGGGAGGTCGTGGAGATCGTGGAGGGCCCGTTCGCCGACTTCACCGGCGAGGTCAAGCAGATCGACAAGGAAGCCGAAGAGGTCACCGTGATGGTCAAGATCTTCGGTCGTGAGACACCGGTGAGCCTGGGATTCGACGGAATCGAGAAGCTCTAGCGGGACCGGGCAGGAGGACGCATGGCGAAGCAAGTGACGGGCAAGATCAAGCTGCACATTCCGGCAGGGCAGGCGACGCCCGCGCCGCCGGTGGGCCCGGTGCTCGGGGAGCACAAGCTGAACATCATGGACTTCTGTACGAAGTTCAACAACGCCACGAAGGGCGAGTCGCAGGGCGTGCTCATTCCCGTCGTGATCTCGGTGTACGTGGACGGGACCTACGACTTCGTCCTCAAGCAGCCGCCGGCGGCGGAGCTGATCAAGATGGCCGCCGGGATCGAGTCCGGCTCTCCCGAGCCGAACCGCCAGAAGGTGGCGAGAATCAGTGAGGAGCAGGTCCGCCGGATCGCGGAACGCAAGCTCCCGGACATGAACACGGTCGACCTCGATGCGGCGATGAACATCATCAGGGGCACGGCGAAGAACATGGGAGTCGAGGTGGTCGCGTCGTGAGACACAGTAAGCGATTCCAGTCTGCGGCTGCGGTGATCGAATCGGAGCGAAACTACGGGATCAGCGACGCCGTCGCCGCGCTCAAGGAGTCCGCGACGGCGGGCTTCGACGAGACCGCCGAGCTCTCGATGAACCTCGGGATCCGTCCGGCGCAAACGGTCGTCCGTGGCACGTGCAACCTTCCCCACGGGACGGGGAAGACCGTGCGTGTGATCGCGTTCGCCAAGGGCGAAAGCCAGGCCGAGGCCGAGGCGGCCGGTGCCGACGAGGTCGGCGGCGAAGACCTGGCGAAGCGGATCCAGGAGGGGTGGCTCGAGTTCGACAAGGTCGTCGCGTCCCCGGACATGATGCCGGTCGTCGGCAAGCTCGGGAAGCTTCTCGGGCCGCGGGGGCTGATGCCGAGCCCGAAGACGGGCACGGTGACGAAGGACGTCGGGCGTGCGGTCTCCGAGCTGAAGAGCGGGATGGTCGAGTTCCGGACCGATCGTTACGGCGTGATCCATACCGTGTTCGGGAAGGCGTCGTTCGACGTGGCGGCGCTGCGTGAGAACCTCGAGGCACTCCTTCGGAGCATCGGGGAGGCTCGTCCCGAAGAGGGGATCAAGGGGCGATACATCAAGAAGGCGGCGATCTCCTCGACCATGGGTCCGGGGATCCACCTCGACCTCACCGAGGTGGCCTCGGTGGCGGAAGGCGAACCGGCGTAGGAGAACACGATGCCAACGCAAACGAAGATCGACGAAGTCGCACTCCTCAAGGAGAAGTTTGACAGCGCGTCGGCGATTGTGCTCGCCGACTACCGAGGGCTGAACGCCAACGACATGGTGGAGCTGCGCCGCAAGTTCCGCAGCGCAGGGCTCGAGTACCGCGTCGTCAAGGACACGCTGGCGCGTATCGCAGCGAGCGAAGCAGGTCTCGAGGAGCTTGCGGAGCTGTTCGCCGGGCCGATCGCGGTGGCGCTCAGCTACGAGGACCCGGCGACGCCGTTCAAGGTTTCCGAGGAGTGCCGCAAGGCCTACCAGCCTCACTACGAGCCGCGGGGAGGGCTGTTCGAGGGCGTGCTCGTGCTCGAAGACGAGTTCCGGCGCTACGCGACGCTCCCGTCTCGCGAAGAGCTGCTGAGCAAGATGGCAGGGCTTCTCGCGAGCCCGGCTCGGGCATTGGCCGTGGTTCTCCAGGCCAAGGTACGCGAGCTGGCGGTTGTGCTTGGCGAGGTACGAAAGAAGTTTGAGCAGGAGAAAGGGGAGGACTAGGAATGGGTAAGGAAGAGATCCTTCAGGAAATCGAGAGCATGTCGGTCAAGGACCTGGCCGATCTCGTGGAGATGATCGAGGAGCGCTTCAACGTGTCGGCAGCCGTTGCGGCGCCGGTGGCCGTGGCCGCAGCGCCCGCGGCCGGTGGCGACGAGGGCGGCGGTGGCGGCGGCGCGGACACCGTGACCGTCGTGATGACCAATGTCGGCCAGAAGAAGATCCAGGTCATCAAGGAGATCAAGGAGATCACCGGGAAGGGCCTGAAGGAGTGCAAGGAACTCGTGGACAGCCTCCCGGCGACGATCAAGGAAGGAATCACCGTCGACGAGGCGAACAGCCTGAAGGAGACCCTCGAAGGAGCAGGGGCCGAAGTCGAATTCAAGACGTAGCCGGTGGACGTGGCCACGACACCGGTGCGCGAAGCTGGGATGACTGCCTCTGGGTTCGTGTTGCGCTGAGGCAGGCCCTTTCTTACCCACGGGGGGAACATGAGGCAGCGAGAACGACGTTCGTACGGACGCATCCAGGAGGTTCTTCCTCCACCCTATCTGCTCAACGATGTCAGGAAGTCGTTCGCCAGGTTCGTGGACGAGGGGATCAAGCGTGCCTTCGCCGACGTCTCTCCGATTCATGGGCACGGCAAGGACGGTCTCTCGCTGGAGTTCTCCAAGCCGTACCTCGGCGAGGCGCGCAACAGCGAGACCGAGTGCAAGGACAAGGACCTCACGTACTCCCGTCCGCTGAGGGTCACGACGCGGCTCCTCCAGGACGGTGACGTCTTGCAGGAGACCGAGCTCTACGTCGGCGACTTCCCGATGATGACCGGACGCGGGACGTTCATCATCAACGGCTCCGAGAACGCGCTCGTCAACGAACTGACGCGGTCCCCCGGGGTGTACTTCACCGAGGAGGATCCGGGGCAGTACAAGGGGCACATCCTCCCCGAACTCGGAGCGTGGCTGGAGATCGTCCTCGACACGAAGCGCGGGACGTTGCGTGCGAATCTCGACCGCAAGGCACGGGTTCCGGCGACAGTCCTGCTGAAGGCACTCGGCTTCGACGAATCCAAGATCCTCTCGTACTACAGCTTCGAGGTCTCTCCCGTGTCGATCGAAACGCTCGACCCGTACGTGGGCCACCTCTCCGCGGTCGACGTCACGAAGGGTGAGGATCTCCTGCTCGGTGCCGGCGAGCCTCTGCAGAGGGACCACCTTGCCGTGCTTCAGAAGGCGAAGCTGAAGGCGGTGCGCCTCGTCAATCCGTACATCCAGAAGTGCCTCGAAGACGACCCCGTGGAGACGCAGGAAGACGCGCTCCGCGCCGTCTACCATCGTCTCCGCCCGTCGGACCGATCGTCGCCGGCGCAGATGGCGGAGTACGTGGAGAATCTCTACTTCCACCCGCAGAGCTATCACCTATCGGAGGTCGGCCGTTTCAAGGTCAACCGGAAGCTGGAGATGGGGCTCAAACAGCCGGTGCTCTACCTCGCCGACATCGTGCGCACGATTCGTCTTCTCCTCGAGGTGCCCGGCGATCCGGTGCTTCTCGATGAGAAGGATCATCTCGCGAACAAGCGCGTGCGCCTCCCCGGAGAGCTGGCGGAGAACGCCCTGCGAACGGGGCTGGTGCGCATGGCACGCATCGCCCGCGACAAGCTCTCGAAGTACGCCCTCGACGAGAAGGACACGATTCGTAGGCTGATCTCGACGCGTACGGTGCAGGGTGCGATCAACCAGGTGTTCTACACCGGCCGGTTCTCGCAGTTCCTCGAGCAGACGAATCCGCTCACCGAGCTCACGCACAAGCGTCGCCTGAGCGCACTCGGCGGCGGGCTCACGAAGCGCCGCGCGAAGATTGAGGTGCGCGACGTGCACAGCTCGCACTACGCCCGCATCTGCCCGATCGAGACCCCGGAGGGCCAGAACATCGGTCTGATCACTTCCCTCGCGACCTACGCGAGCATCAACGACTACGGCTTCCTCGTGGCGCCGTATCGGCGCGTCGTCAAAGGCAAGGTCACCAAGGAGATCGTGTGGCTGATGGCCGACGAGGAGGAGAAGTACCGCATCACCCCGGCGACGACGCCCGTGGACGGCAAGGGGAAGATCCTCGGTGAGCTCGTCGAGGTGCGGACCGGACGCGAGGAGATCGGCCTCGAGCCCCCCGACGTGGTGGACTTCATCGGCGTCTCTCCGAAGGCGCTCGTCGGCGTGTCTTCGACGCTGATCCCGTTCCTCGAGCACGATGACTCCAACCGCGCCCTGATGGGGGCGAACATGCAGCGCCAGTCGGTCCCGCTGCTTCGTCCCGATGCCCCGCTTGTGGGGACGGGTATGGAGCGGCAGGCGGCGATGGACTCGGGAATGCTCCTCATCGCGGAGTCGGACGGAGTGGTGACCGAGGTCGATGCGAGTCGCGTCGTGGTCAAGAGCGGTCGGAAGAAGCTCGCCTATCCCCTCGTGAACTTCGAGCGGTCGAACCAGGACACGATCCTCCACCAGCGTCCGGTGGTGAACGAGGGTGACGAAGTCAAGGCCGGAGACCTGCTCGCCGACGGCCCGGCGAGTGATCTCGGCGAGGTCGCGCTCGGACGCAATCTGCTGGTGGCGATCATGCCGTTCGAGGGCTTCAACTACGAGGACGCGATCGTCATCAGCGAGCGCCTCGTGCGCGAGGACGCCCTCGACTCGATCCACATCGAGGAGTTCGAGGTCAAGGCCGAGGAGACGAAGCTCGGCCCCGAGGAGATCACCGCCGATATCCCGAACATCTCCAAGGAGGACCTCAAGAACCTCGACGAGAACGGGGTCATCCGCGTCGGCACCGTGGTTCGCACGGGGGACATCCTCGTCGGCAAGATCACCCCTCGCGGAGAGTCGGAGCCGACGCCCGAGGAGAAGATCTTCCGTTCGATCTTCGGGGAGCGCGCGCGCAACGTGAAGAACACCTCGCTGCGCATGCGCCCGGTCTCGGGTACGGCGAAGGTGATCAAGGTGAAGCGCTTCCTCCGCGACGAGGGGGACGAGCTCGACGCCGGCGTCAACGAACTGGTGAAGGTCTTCGTCGCGCAACGCAAGAAGATCTCGGTCGGAGACAAGCTCGCCGGGCGCCACGGGAACAAGGGGGTCATCGCCAAGGTACTTCCCGAGGAGGACATGCCCTATCTCCCCGACGGAACGCCGGTCGACATCCTCCTGAATCCGATGGGCGTGCCGTCGCGCATGAACCTCGGCCAGATCTTCGAGGCGAACCTCGGCTGGCTGGCGCACCTGCGTGGAGAGTACGTCGCGTCGCCGATCTTCGACGGTGCTCAGGAGGAGGAGATCCTCGAGGCGCTTCACGAGGAGCGCGAGAAGGTCGGCCTCGACGAAGGCGACAGCAAGGACGGGAAAGTCATCCTGCGGGACGGACGGACGGGCAAGCCGTTCTCCCGACCGATCACCGTCGGCTACATGTGCATCCTCAAGCTGGAGCATATCGCCGACGAGAAGATCCACGCGCGGTCGACCGGCCCGTACGCACTGATCACGCAGCAGCCGCTCGGCGGCAAGGCGCAGTTCGGCGGGCAGCGTCTCGGAGAGATGGAGGTATGGGCGCTCGAGGCATACGGCGCGTCGACGCTCCTCCAGGAGATGCTGACCGTGAAGTCAGACGATACCCGTGGCCGCATCCAGCTCTACAAGGCGATCCTGAAAGGGGAGGAGTTCCCCAAGCCGGGCCTTCCCGAGTCGTTCCGGGTCCTCGTGCGCGAGCTGCGCAGTCTCGGGCTCCAGCCGCGGCTCTTTGACAAGGACGACCACGAGATTGACATCACCTAGCTGCGAATCGCCCGCGGAGCCCACCGAGCGCTCCGCGGGCTTCGTTCTCTTCCGGACGGGGCCGTCGGGCGCCCTCGAGTACCTTCTCCTCCGCCATCGTAACGGGGGGCATTGGGGCTTCCCCAAGGGGCGCATCGAGCCCGGCGAGACGGAGCTTCAGGCGGCGCTGCGTGAGACCCGAGAGGAGACCGGGATCGACGACCTGCACCCCGTTCCTTCCCTGCATCGTGACACCCGGTACGGCTTCTTCCGGGACGGCATGCCGGTGGCGAAGACGGTTCGCTACTTCGTGGCGAGGGCGGAGGCGAGCGACGCCGTCCTTTCGCGGGAGCACGTCGACGCATGCTGGGTCTCGCTCCGGGAGGCCCTCGATCTGCTGAGCTTCCTCGAGCCGAAGGCACTGCTCGAGGAGATCGAGTCCGTGATCCGCTCCCAGGCCCGCTGATCACTGCCTCCGAGGACAAGGCAACGCCCGTTCGGCCGGGACGCCTTCTCTTCGCGACGTGACGTAATCCGCGTTACGTCACCCACATCGGACATAGGGTAAGATGTAGTCTCGAGGCGTGTGGATGGGCTGCTAGGGTCGAGGAGGTAGTTCATGCTTCGTTCGGTCCTTCTCGGGGCAGCAGTCGTGCTGCTCCTTGCATCTTTTCAGGTTCTGGCGGATCTTGAGCTCACGGTTCGTGACCCCGGCGGCGGCGCCGACGACGTCGCTCAGGTGGTGATGGTCTACCCTGGCGGGACACAGGAGGATCTCGGGTACACCCCCGCGGGGAACACGTCCGGACGGACCTGGGATCTGCTCGCCGAATCCGACCTCCTGACGATCGGAGCGGGGACCTACACGGTGCGGATCATCCACGATCAGGACACGAATGCGGTGTGCGATCCGACACCGACCTGTCAGGAGGTCACCGGGACCTATGAAGTGACCTTCGGCGGGGGCATCGTCGTCGCCGCGGTGGACGATGATGCTGCGGCGACGGCGGGGATCCCCACGTCGATTGCCGTTCTCTCCAACGACCTGCTCGTGGATGCGTCGGCCTTCTCCTTCGGGAGTATCCCCTGCCCACTGAGCGTGCCCGCCCCGGGATGTCCGTGCAGCGAGGACTACACGACGGGGAATCCGTGTCCCTCGTCACTCGTCGCCGGGGTCAACTACGTGCAAGGGCAGTTCGAGGTCACCGTCGGCGATCCTGCCTTGTCCCTCCTCTCGGTCGGCGCACCCTCGCACGGGACGACTTCGATCTCGGGCGATGAGGCCATCTACACGCCGGCGGGTGACTTCTGCGGGACGGACAGCTTCACCTACTCGGTCCAGTACGGCGCCTCTGTCGATACCGGGACCGTGACCGTCGATGTCGCCGGGATCCCTCCGACGGCGGGGGACGATTCCGCGACGGTGGCCGAAGACGGCTCGGTGCTTGTGGGTGTCCTTGCGAACGACGTCGGCACGCTGCTGTCGCTCGACGCCGTCGGAGTTCCCGATCACGGCCACGCCGCGATCGTCGGGGACCGCGTCGAGTACACCCCGTCGCCCGACTACTGGGGAGGGGACACGTTCACGTACACCATCGTGAGTCCTTGTGGGGGAGCCGATGAGGGACTCGTCACTCTCACCGTGGAACCGGTCGACGATCCGGTGGACGCGATCGAGGACAGTGGGGCGGTCGCCGAGGACGGCACACTCGTCGTGGTCGCGCCCGGGGTCCTCGGCAACGACAGCTACGTGGACGGGGGGCCCTCGGCCACCGTTGTGGATGACGTCGAAAACGGAACCCTGATCCTGAACCCGGACGGATCCTACACCTACGTTCCGGTCGCCGACTACTTCGGGGCCGACGGGTTCACCTACGAGCTGTCGGACGTCGACGGAGACACCGATCAGGCCGTTGTGACGCTCACCGTGACGTCCGTCGACGATCCCGTGGACGCGGTGGCAGAACGCTACTCCACCCTCGAGGCGACAGCGCTCGCGGTTCCCGCACCCGGGATACTCGAGAATGACAGCGCTCCCGACGGGGGAGCGTCGACGGCGCTCGCGGTGGATGCGTCCCACGGCATCGTGGTCGTCGCTGTCGACGGCTCGTTCCACTACACGCCGGATCCGCGATACGTCGGTGTGGACTCGTTTGTCTACGAGCTCTCGGACACCGATGGCGACACCGATCGGGCGACCGTCGAGATCAGGGTCGAGCACGTCAATGAGCCGCCCGTCGCCGATGCCGGGTCGAGCTATCGCGGCACGACGCAGGAACCGATCGTGCTCAGCGCGCTGTTCAGCTCGGATCCGGACATCCAGGACACCCTGGAGTACCGCTGGGACACCGACGGCGATGGTGAGTGGGATACTGACTGGGCGGCCGATCCCACGCTGGAGACGGTCTACGAGCGGCCGTATCGCGGGATCATTGCCGTGGAGGTGCGCGACCTGAGTGCGGGCATCGTCAACGGGACTTCGGATCGAGCGACCGCTCTCGCATTGATCCTCCCCGGGCCGACGCAGATCGCGGTCTCCATCTTCGCCGATCTCAACGGGAACGGGGAGTTCGACGAGGAGGACGTCGGCCTGGAAGGTGTCGTCCTGCTTCTGGACGGTGAGACCGAGGTTGTCACCGGCGAGGACGGCATCGCGCTCCTCGACGACGTCACGCCGGGCGAGCACACGCTCGAGATCTCCGAGGACGGAATCGCCTATCTCCGAGACCGCGGCTTCTTCCTCGCGGACACGGGAGCCCAGGTGCTGGAGATCGGAAGTGGGGAGTGGGCGGGGCTCCTCTTCCGGCCCGAGGTCCGCGGCTTCCTCGAGGTCGACCTGGGGGCCGAAGAGGAGCAGGAGTAGCCGATGCGACCGCCGGTCGTCCGCCGCCGGAAGCCTCCATCGATCCGGTGCTTGCCCCCTGCTGCGGTGACCGTGGCGGTCCTTCTCGTCCTGTCTGCGGGCTGCGCGCGGTCGGGTTCCGGGCCGCATTCGATCGCTGTCCGTGTGTTCGTCGATTCCGACGGCGACGGCGCTCCCAGCCCCGACGAGATCCCCATTGCGGGGGTCGCCGTGTCTCTGAGCGGGCGACAGGCGGCGGACACTGATGCAGCGGGAACCGTGGAGTTCAGCGGACTGGCCCGTGGCGAATATCGCATCGGCCTCAGCGAGGAGTCG
>CP070725.1:42811-52689 GCA_020350845.1 Candidatus Bipolaricaulota bacterium | reverse complement strand
CCGTCACCTGGAGCCAGCCGAGCACGCCCTATCCGATTGCGCTGCAAGTTACTGATGAGTTCGGCGTCTCAGGAACGGCCTCGACGACGCTGATCGTATATGTCAACGAACCGGTGGCTTCTTTCACGGCGGATCCCAACCCGGCGGCGTGCAACCAGCAAGTCACCTTCGACGCCAGCGGATCCTACCATGACAACCCAGCCCACTCGATCGTGTTGTACGAATGGGACTTCGACAACGACGGCGACTACGATGCCACCGGGATCGAGGCCGCGCACGTGTATCTCACCGGAGGCGCGAAGATCGTCACCCTGCGAGTGACGGACGACGAGGGCGCGTTCGGATTCAAGACGCGCGTCGTGTCGGTCCAGTTCATCCGCCCGACGGCAGCGTTCACGTTCACGCCGTCGGAGCCGCAGGTCGGTGAGGTCGTCTCGTTCGACGGCAGCGGGTCGTTCGACAACGACGGCGAGATCCTGTTCTACGAGTGGGACTTCGACGACGACGGGATCCCCGATGCCACCGGGATGTCAGTCAATCACATCTTCGATGTCGGAGGAGGGAGTCCGGTGACGCTCATGGTCACCGATGACGACGGCGTGACCGACTTCCTGACACTCACCGTCCCCGTCTCGATCAACACGCCGCCGGTCGCGGATTTCAGCTTCACGCCGACCGATCCGACGACGGCGACGGCGATCACCTTCTCCGATGAGTCGCTCGACTTCGACGGGACGATCGAGGCCTGGCGGTGGGTCTTCGGGGACGGCGCGACGAGCTCTGTGCAGACGCCGAGCCACACCTACGACGATGCCGGCACCTACGAGGTCACGCTGACGGTGACCGATAACGAGGGTGCCATCGACGACATGACCCGAGAGGTCATCGTCGGCGAGTCGGTCAACGTCGCCCCGGTCGCCAACTTCGCTTTCGCTCCTGCGCTTCCGCAGGTCGACCAGGACGTGCAGTTCACCGATCAGTCGACCGACGCGGACGACAACCTCGTCGAGTGGGCGTGGGACTTCGGTGACGGGGCTACGAGCGCGCAGCGGAACCCGACCCATGCCTTCGCGGCCATCGGGACCTACTCCGTGGAGCTGATCGTCACCGACGCGGAAGGCGCGACAGGGACGATCACCCGGCAGGTCGTCGTCGCCGAGCCGGGGGCGCAGATTGGCACCTTCGCGTTCCCCAATCCGGCGGCGACGAACACGCGGATTGTGTTCGCCGCGCCGGACGGTTCGACGGGACTGCGCCTGCGGGTCTTCTCGATCCTCGGGAAGCTGGTCTTCCGCGTCGATCTTGCCGCGGGAACGACGGAGTATCTGTGGGGGCTGAATGACGTCGACGGGAATCCGCTTCCCAACGGTCTCTACCTGTACATCATCACGGGCGAGGATGCGAGCGGCGCGGGGATCCGGTCGACGACCTTCGAGCTGCTGATCGTCCGCTAGGAGGGGGGAAGAAACGTGAAACGGGCAAGTGCAGTACTACTGGTGGTCCTGCTCGGAGCGGGACTGTGCGGGCTCGGACGGGATCTTGCCCTCTCCGTGACCGAGGTGGACCCGGGGGTCCGCGGTGTGGGGCTCGGCGGCGCAGGGGTGGCGCACTCCGACGGCGTCGAGGCGCTGTACTACAACGCCTCGCGCCTTGCCGGTCTCGGGGCGGCGAGCCTGCAATCGTTCTACGCCTCCCACCTCGGCGCTGCGGACTACTTCGCGCTGGGGGTGGCCTTCCCGAGCTTCGGCGTCGGCTATCTGAGCCTGAGTTCCGGGGACGTTGCGGGCTACGACGCGAGCGGCGACCCCACGGGAGAGCTCCGCTATCGCAGCACCGCGTTCATCGTGGGGTTCGGAGCGTCACCGCAGACGCTCACGTTCCTCCCACGCCTCCCCTTCGACTGGGCGATCGGGGTGCGGGGGAAGATCCTGTCGACGACGCTCGCTGCGGAGAGCGGCTCGGGGGTGGCGTTCGATCTCGCGGCGTCACTCATGTTCGGCTCTCTCAGCGTCGGCCCTGTGACCCTGGCGGACTTCACGGTGGGCGTGAACGCGACCAACCTGATCGGTTCGATCGCCTACGACAACCGTAGCGAGACGTTGATTACGGACGCTCGTCTCGGGATCTCCACGGTGATCATCGATCAGGTGCTGTTCGCGTTCGACTTCGAGCTCTCGGGAAGGATCCATCTCGGGGTGGAGTACCGTCCCGTGCCGACGCTTGCGGTGCGCGTCGGGGTCCTGCAGCAGCGGCCGGGGTTCCTTCTCTCTCTGGGTCTCGGGCTCGATCTCGAGGGCTTCGGACTCGACTACGCCTACATGAGCAGCGTGGCTCTCACGGGGAGTCATCGCGTGGCGCTGAGTGTGGACTTCGCCTCCATCAACCTCGGCGCACTCACGAACGCTTTGCGACGCATCCTTCCCTAACGCTGACGGCCTCGCGTCTTCTCCTCGGGAAGGGTGGATCATAGGACGCCATCCCGCGTGTCGGGATGGCGTCTGCACTTATCGGGGCGGGCCGGCGTCCCATTCCCGCGCGAGATCGTCGAGGGCATCGGCGGCGATCGCCTCGCGAATCGAGGCCATAAGCCGGATCACAGTCCGCAGGTTGTGGATGGTCGCCAGCCGCGCGAACGACAGCTCTCCACTGCGGTAGAGATGGCGCAGATAGGCGCGCGAGTGATGCCTGCAGGTGAAGCAGTCGCACGACGCGTCGATGGGCGCGGGATCGTCACGATAGGCCGCGTTGCGGAGGTTGATCCGATGCCGCGGGGCACCCCGAAGGAAGACGCTCCCATTGCGTGCGATCCGTGTGGCCGAGGCGCAGTCCACGCTGTCCACGCCACGTCGCACCGCGGCGAAGATGTCCTCGATTTCGCCGATGCCGAGGAGATGGCGCGGCCTCCCCTCGGGAAGCCGCGCAACGGTCCAGTCGAGCACGGCGTGCATCTCTGCCTTGGATCGTCCGAGCGAGCCCCCGATCGCGAGCCCGGGGAAGTCGAGGGAGGCGAGCGTCCGCGCGCTCTCCTCGCGTAGGTCACGAAACGCGCCGCCCTGTACGATGCCGAACAGCATCTGCCCGCGGGCGTCGCTCTCGGCGAATGCGGCGAGTGCGCGCTCCGCCCAGCGGTGGGGGCGCTCCATCGCGGCCTTGGTGTAGTGGTAGTCGTGAAGCGGCGACGTGCACTCGTCGAGCACGAGTGCGATGTCCGGTCCGAGACGGCGCTGCAGGGTGACGACGCTCTCCGGAGAGAAGCGATGCCAGGAGCCGTCGAGGATCGATCGGAACTCGACGCCGTCCTCACCGAGACGGACGAGCGAGTTCTCGTCCCCGGGAATGCGCCGCGGAGCATCGCCGACGGCCTCGTCGGGGAAGACCGAGGCGACCTTGCCCACGCCGTGCGCCTTCCCCGCTCCGAGACTGAACACCTGGAACCCTCCGGAGTCGGTCATCATCGGCCCCGCCCACCCGGTGAAGCGATGGAGCCCGCCGAGGTCGGCGATGACCTCCTCGCCGGGTGCGAGGTGGAGATGATAGCTGTTGCAGATCATGACCTGCGCGCCCAGCGCACGCAGCGCGTCGGGCTCGACGCCCTTGATCGTGCCTCGAGTCGCCACCGGGACAAACGCCGGGGTCTCGACCGTTCCGTGAGCGGTGTGCAGGCGTCCCGTTCTCGCGAGGCCGTTCGCGCTTCGCTGTACGACGTCGAAGGGTGCTTCGCTCACGAGGTTCCTCTCATGCCGTTGACGTCCCGCGGGTCTTTCGGGCGTCGGAAAGAGATCCCAGGGTTCGCGCCCGTTACGCCCTCCCGGGAGCGAGTCTACCGCGCGGGGCCCACCCCGGCGACCGCGTCGCCTAGTGCGTCGAGAGCGCCTCGAAGAGTGCGCCGTAGTCGCAGGCGGGGTCCCAGAAGAGGTAGCCGTCGGCGCCCCACTCCCGGGCGGCACGAATCTGCTGCGCGATGTACTCGGTGAGGCTCATGCCCGCAGGGATCAGGCGGTCGAATGCCTGCAGGAACGGGCGAATCGACGTAGCGATCCGCCCTGCTCCGCTTCTCAGGGCATCCCGAACGACGCCGTACGGGTCCTGGGTATACCGCGCCTCGCTGTAGTGGGACGGGTAGACCATCGGGGAGACCACCGTGCATGCCGGGGCCATCTCTTCGAGGACCTGCCCGATGGGGTCGATGCCGCGCGCGTTCCACGGCCAGAGAACCCGTCCGAACACGTCGACCGAGAGGAAGACCCTCCCCGAAAGCCGCCGCCGGGCGCGTTCCAGGAAGCCGGAGATCGCCCGTCGGCGAGAGGTGTAGTCGTCACCGATGGGGTCCTCATCGGGATAGCGGATGTAGTCGAACTGCAATTCGTCGACGCCCATCGCCGCAACCTCGGCGGCAAGTTCGAGGTTGTAGCTCACGACCTCATCGTCCGTGGGATCGACCCAGGGTGTGTCCCGGCCTTGGGCGTCCGCGAGCTTGGGGTCGTAGAACAGCACCTGGCGTGCGATCACGTAGATCCCCAGGTCGTGAAGGCGCCTCGTCAGCGCGCCGAGGTCGAGCCGCTCCGCGACCGCGCCGATCTCCCGTGCACGCGCGGACGTGGTTGCGAACGTCACCTCGCCGTGCATGTTCTTCACGTTGACGACGACCGCGTTGAGCGCCCCGCGCTCGCACGCGCGGAGGATTCCGTCGAGGATCGATCGGACGCTCACCGCGTGGGACGTGAGGTAGACGCCGACGCGCCCGTGAGGCGATCGCGGGTATCCGTGGGCTCCGCCGGAGCCGAGCGGCCCGACGCTGAGCCCGACGATCAACAGCAGGAGAGACGCCGCGAGGGCGACGACCAGGAGTCGGGAGCGCTGTTCCATGGACGAAGTGTAGCTACGACACCACTGGAATCGTGTCGTACGGGTCCTTCCACTGTAGGACAGGCGGCACTTCCCCGCGGGAAGCCCCCGCCCGGCCTCACAGGAAGCACACAGCGCAGCCTTCCGTGCCTCAAAGGACGAAGAAACCCTTGTCAGGATGCTGATCGCGAGGGCGGGGATCCGTTGCGGGGTGTCGAGAACGGGGACTATAATGCCCTTCGGGTGGTATCGTGCTCCGATGAGCGATCGGGCGAGCACGTCTGGACGCAAGCTAAGGAGAGATCATGACGAGATCTGTGGTCATCGCATTGGCGACGGTCTTGCTCGGCGCGACCTCTGCGTTGGCGCTCGGCAGCCACGAGCCGATCGCGATCCTTGGGAACGGGGAGTTCACCGAGGCCAACGGGGTTCTGTCGGGCTCGGGAACGGAAGACGATCCGTACATCATCGCCGGCTGGGAGATCGACGTGCCCAGCGGCGAAGCCTACGGAATCAAGATCGAGAACACCTCAGCGCATGTCATCGTGCGCGGCGTCGTGGTCTCTGGTGCAAACGCGCAGCGCGGTGCGGCGATCCGCGTCGGCTTCGCGTCGAATGTCACGCTCGACGCCTGTGCCGTCTCCAGTTCGTTCAACGCGCTGGAGATCGCGTCGTCGACGCGGGTCACGGCACGATCGCTGACGCTCTACGCCATCGGACTCGGGCTCCACGTCACCGGCGAGGCCGAGGCGGAGTATGACCACGACATCGACGAATCGAACCAGGTGAACGATCGCCCGATCCGCTACGTGTTCGGCGGTGATGGTGGGACGATCGACGGGGAGAGGCTGGGGCATCTCACCGTCGCCGCGAGCAGGAACGTCACGATCACGAGCAACGACGTGAGCAACGGAGACGGAATCCACCTCGCCTTCGTCCAGGGATCGACCGTCGAGGGGAACCTGGCGTACCGCAACCGCTGGGACGGAATCCAGCTCTACAAGAGCCACGGCAACACCCTTCGCGACAACGAGATGGGGAACAACCGCCGCGCGGCGATGACGCTTCTGCTGTCGGACGACAACGCGATCGTCGACAACCGCTTCCTCGCCAACGACTACGGGCTGATCCTGACCGCCTCGGACGCGAATCGCGTCGAAGGCAACCTCGCGGCGGCCAACCCGACGGGGATCGAGATCAGCGGAGGATCGTCGGAGAACATCGTCGCCAAGAACATCTTCTATCACGAGAACACCGCGTTCGGCGTGGTGCTCGAGCTCGCGTCGGGCAACGTGCTCCGCGGGAACGCGTTCGCACAATGTGAGACCGGGATCCTGCTCAGCGCGCAGGCGGACTACAACACCGTCGAGGGGAACACCATCGTGGGCGGCGCCTATGCGCTCCAGTTGGTCGGATCGCACAACGTGATCGCCGGCAATCTGATCTCGTTGATGGTGGACGGGATCCTCTTCCAGGCGACCCTCGGCGAGCCCGTGATTCGTGAGAACACCTTCCGTGACAACGTTCTCTCTCACGCCTCCCACCGCCACGTGACGACGAATGAGGACTCGGCGGGCAATCGCTTCTTCGGAAACGCGTTCCTCCAGAGCGCGATCCGCAACGCACGGGTCTACGACCTCGGCCGCAACGCGTGGGCGGTCGACGGACGGGGGAACTTCTGGGCGGACTACGAGGGAACGGACGAGGACGACGACGGGATCGGGGACGATGCCGTGACGGTGGTTCCTGCAGGCACGGAGGACACCGCGCCGGTGATGGGACTGTCCTCGATGGGAGATGCCCTGGGCGTTCTCGGGGGCTGCGGCCTCATCGAGGTCGAGCTTCTGCTCGGCGACGGGACGCGCATCGAGCGCGCCGTCCTCGTGGCCGACGAGGCCCACGAACGGTTCACGGGCTACCGCGGCTTCCCCGAGGAGATGCTCGGCCACGTGCCGGGGATCCTCTTCGTGTACGAACAGGAGGTCGGCGGCGGGCCGAGCGGATCCGCGTTCACGATGGAGACCGTGACCCTCGACCTGGACATCGCCTTCTTCGACGGGCGCGGGCACTACGTCGGCGGGGCGACCATGGAAGCCGGCTCGGAGACGCGGTACACCGTAGAGGGGGCGTTCCGCTACGCACTCGAGTTGCCGGTCGGAAGCCTCGAGCGGCTCGGCATCGACGACACGACGCAGCTCGTCCTGTCCGGCGGAAGCTAGCCGAGCGATGGGCGAGATCCGTGCGGTGCTGTTCGATCTCGACGGCACACTGGTCCGCTATCACGGGATCACCTTCGAGTCGAGCTGGGGCGCGATCGCTGGCGCGGCCGGCGTCGAGGCCGCGTCCCGGCGCCTCCTCGAGCACTACCTCCCGCGGCGTGATGCGTACGCGGAGTGGGTCCGCGAGGACGCCGCCCTGCTCGCCGGGATCGACGTCGCCCGGGTCACCGCGAGGATCTTCCCCCCGCCGCTGGCGGACGGGGTTCGCGAGGCGGTCGTGGAGCTCCGCGGACGCTTCGTTCTCGGGATCGTGTCGTCGGGCGTCGACCTCGTGGCAGACCGGGTGTGCGCCGACCTCGGGCTCGATTTCGCAGTCGCCAACAGACTCTGCGTTTCCGGGGGGCGATTCACCGGGAAGGGGGAGCTGCGCGTCGACCTGTGGAAGAAGGCCGACGTCGTACGCGAGATCGCGGCCGCGCGTGGGCTCGCGCTGGACGAGATCTGTTACGTCGGCGATCACGTGAACGATCTCCCGGTCATGGGGATCGTCGGACTGGGGATCGCCGTGCACGCGAAGGACCCCGCGCTCGAAGCGGCGAGCGCGCACGTCGCCTCGGGCTTCTCCGAGATCCCGAGACTGATCGCGGAGCACGCCGCCCGTTGATCTCGCCGCCGTGCTCGGCGTGCTAGGTCGGCTGGCGGTAGTAGAAGACCTGATACACCATGCGGTCCAGGACCTCCGACTGGAAGTCCCTCCGTAGGCTCCTCTGGACGAAGGCGGGAAGGCTGTGGCGCAGCGTCTCGGAGTAGTCGACCGCGAGGACCCCGTCTTCTCCGAGGGAGGTCACCGCCTCGTGCAGAAGCTTTGCCCCGATGCGCCGCAGATCCTGGTGCACGGGGTCGATGACCACCGCCGGGAGGAAGTACAGGTGTCCGACGGCTGACGCCTCCGGGAATCGCTGCCGATAGAACGCGGCATTGATCCACGGAACCTTCTCCAGTGTCGCCGTGATCAGACAGGCCCCCACGAGCTGATCCTGTACGTACACCAGGTACTTCGTGAAATCGGGATCGAGGAGCATTGCGTCGAAGCTCTCGGCGTTCCACGCGCCGTGATGGATCGGCGTCCGCTCGTTGAGCTGGCGGAAGGCCTGCTCGTAGATCGACCACAGCTTCGCCCGATTGTCGCCGTCGTGCAGCGTCAGGGTCTCCACGATCCGGATCCCGTCGTCCGCCGTCATCCCACTCCACCTCCCTTGCGGAGACGCATCTTGCGCCTAGGTGCCGAAGATGCGATCGCCTGCGTCTCCCAGTCCGGGGAGGATGAACCCTTCCCGGTTCAGTTCTCGGTCCACGGCCGCGGTGAAAATCGGCACCTCCGGGTGGGCCGAGGAGAAGCGCTCGATCCCCTCCGGAGAGGAGACCAAACACAGCAGCTGGATCTGCGTCGCGCCGTGACGCTTGATGAGGTCGACCGCCGCGACGGCACTCGATCCCGTGGCAAGCATGGGATCGACGAGGATGGTCTGGGCATCCCCGAGGTCGGGCGGCAGCTTGGCGTAGTACTCGACCGGACGGAGCGTCTCCGGATCGCGGTAGAGCCCGATGTGTCCCACCTTGGCTCGCGGGAGAAGCGAGAGGACGCCGCCGAGCATCCCCGTCCCCGCGCGCAGGATCGGAACAAGGACCACGTCGACGTCGAGCACCTGCCCGACCGTCGCCTCGAGCGGCGTGACGACGCGCTGCTCTCGAAGCGGGTAGTCACGCGTGATCTCGTAGACCATCAGGGTCGTCAGCTCCTCGAGGAGGAGACGGAACTCATGGTTGTTCGTCGTCGCGTCCCGCAGGTGCGTGAGCTTGCTCTGGATGAGCGGATGGTCGAGAACGTGGAGTGCCGTCATGCTACGACGCTCCCGCGACGTCGAGGGCCTCGACGCGGAGGTAGGGAGCGAGGATCGGCCCACCGAGGACGTCCACCTCGTGCCGCTCTCGGCTCGCCTCGACGTCCAGGAAGTCCTGGTAGATGTTGCCCGCGACCATCGTACGCTCGAGGCGGCCGACGATCTTCCCGCCGGTGATGCGGAATCCGACCGCCTGCACCGCGAACTGCCCCTGCGGGAAGTTTCCCGAGTGGAAGCCCATCCCTCCGACGAGGAGGATCCCCTCCTCGATCTCCGAGATCAGCTCGCGGGCGCCACGCTCGCCGCCGTCGATCGTCACGTGGGCCGGCCAGGGGCTCACGGGGGCCTCGGTGCCCGACTGGAAGAGGCCGCGCTTGAAGCCGTTCCCGGTCGAGTCGCAGCCGAGCTTCGCCGCGGCATACTGGTCGCAGAGCCAGCCTCTGAGGATCCCGTTCTCGATGAGGGGACGAGAAGCGCAGGCATTGCCCTCGTCGTCGAACCGGCGCGATACGGGGGAGCCGTGGAGTGTCGCCTCATCGTGGACGGTGAGCCGATCGCCGAGGACCGGCTCGCCCATGCGGTCGAAGATGGGGGAGGTCTCGCGAGCGACCGCGACGCCCGAGAGGCCGGCACAGAGCGGAATCACCAGCAGGAACGCGGCCTCCGGAGCGAGAACGACCGGGAGCCGCCCCGTGGCTGGGGTCGTCGCGGTCTCCGTCCATCGGTACCACTCGAGGAACTCCTCGATCGCGGCGTCCGTGTCGACGATCGGTTCCGTCGTCGACAGGGACTTGTAGACGCCGGTCCCGGCGCCCTTGATCGGGGCCCCGAATCTGACCGTGCAGGCGGTCCGCCGGTGTTCCGCGTCGGCGCCCCGTGTCGTCTCCACGCGAAGCGTCGCGGTCTTCGCCTG
>CP070725.1:37248-42711 GCA_020350845.1 Candidatus Bipolaricaulota bacterium | reverse complement strand
GGGTTCGTCGTCCCGGAGATCAACCTCGGACAGATCGTCCGCGAGGTGGAGCGGGTCGCCGGCGCGCGGGCCGCGGTGCGTTCCGTGCCTCATGCCGGTGGGGGGATCCACGATCCGCAGGTGATCGTTGCCGCGATGGAGGAGGTGCTTGCCCGTGCAGCGTAGGACAACGCATGAGGTCGTCCCGGAAGTCGTCGAGCATCGAACGCATCCGATGAGCCGTTTCCTGCGGTCCGACCGCCTGCCCCACATCTGGTGCGCGGGCTGCGGTCTGGGGACGGCGCTGTCGTGCTTCACCTATGCCCTCGACGAGCTCGAGCTCACGGAGCACGACATCGCCGTCGTCTCGGGCATCGGGTGCACAGGTCGAGCGGCCGGCTACCTCAACCTCGACTCGTACCACACGACGCACGGGCGCGCGATCCCGTTTGCCACCGGGCTGACCGTCGTTCATCCCGAGAAGAAGGTCGTGGTGTTCAGCGGCGACGGCGACCTCTTCGCCATCGGCGGAAATCACTTCATCCACGCCGCCCGGAGAAACGTCGACCTGACCGTGCTCTGTGTCAACAACTTCAACTACGGAATGACGGGCGGCCAGTTCGGCCCGACGACCCCCGTCGGCTGCCGCGGGACCACGGCTCCATACGGCAACTACGAGAATCCGTTCAACCTCCCCTACCTCGCCGCCTCGAGCGGCGCAGTCTATGTCGCCCGATGGACAAGCCTCCACGCACGTCGGCTCAAGGAGGCCATAGTCGAAGCGATCATGAAGCCGGGCTTCACGTTCGTGGAGGTGATCGCGCCCTGTCCCACGAACTACGGCCGGAGGAACCGGATCGGTGAGGGGCTAGACGAGCTGCGAACCTACGAGGAGCGAAGCGTCATCCGACACGGCGCAGACCCGAAAGACGCGGACCTCCTTCCCGGCAGGGACGTCGTCGTCGGGACGTTCATCGATCGCGTGCGCCCGACCTTCCTCGACATGTACGACGAGCAGATCGTGAGCCGCAACCAGTTCGAGAAGGCGAAGTAGGAGGCGACGGTGGCGAACACGGGAGTGCTGGTGGAACGCCTCGCCGAGGCGATCGGACGTGCGGCGACGCGGCTTCCGGAGGATGTCGTGCGTGCCCTCGAGTCGGCACGTGCGGCCGAGAGATCGGCCCGTGCGGCGGCACAGCTCGATGCCATTCTGGAGAACGTGCGGATCGCGAGCGATGAAGGCGTCCCGCTCTGCCAGGATACGGGCATCCAGACCTTCTTCGTTGAAGCCGGTGTGGGGAGTCCGTTCCTCGCGGATCTTCGAGGCTGGATCGGCGAAGCGGTCGTGAGAGCCACGGAGGAGACCCCACTCCGTCCGAACACCGTCCATCCCCTCACGGGGGCGAATCCGGGCGACAACAGCGGAGTCGGGATGCCGGTCATCCATTGGGACCTCGTCGACGGCGAGGACCTGCGGATCACGATCCTTCCCAAGGGTGGGGGAAGCGAGAACATGAGTGCGCTCAAGATGCTCCCTCCGGGGGTCGGGATCGCGGGGATCAAGAAGGCGATCGTCGATCACGTGATCGCCTGCGGCGGCAAGCCGTGCCCACCGACCGTCCTTGGCATCGGTATCGGGGGAGGAGCGGACGCGGCGATGAAGCTCGGCAAGCACGCACTGCTGCGCCCCGTCGGATCGGCCCATCCCGACGACAGGGTTGCCGCCCTCGAGGAGGAGCTCCTCGAGCTCGTGAACGAGACCGGGGTGGGAGCGATGGGTGTCGGCGGCGATACGTCGTGCCTCGCGGTGCACGTGGAGATCGCGCATCGCCACCCGGCGTCGTTGCCCCTGGGTATTCTCGTCCAGTGCTGGGCCGATCGTCGCGCCGCGGTGCTCATCGCGGCCGACGGAACGCTGGAGGTGGTCTGACGTGGAACGTGAGATTCGACTTCCGATCAGCGAGGAGGAGGCGCGCGCACTTCGTGTCGAGGACATCCTCTACCTCACGGGAACGCTGTTCACCGCACGGGACGAGGCGCACCACCGGATGCTCGAGGCGCACCGTCTGGGCGAGGCGATCCCGTTCCGTCCCGACGAGATGGCGCTGTTCCACTGCGGCCCCGTCGTGCGTCGTGCGGAAGAGGGCTGGGAAGTTGTCGCCGCCGGGCCGACCACGAGTGTGCGCATGGAGCTGTTCGAGGACGACTTCCTGCGCGCCTTCGGCACACGCATCGTCATCGGCAAGGGGGGCATGGGGGAGCGCACGCAGGCCGCGCTGGAGGAGACAGGTGCGGTCTACGTGCACTACACCGGCGGCGCGGGAGCGCTCGCCGCGAAGCGGATCGTCGCTGTGAGCGATGTCCACTGGCTGGAAGAGCTGGGGATGCCCGAGGCGGCGTGGATCTTCGCCGTCGAACGCTTCGGGCCCCTCTTGGTTACGATGGACAGCGCGGGGGGAAACCTCTACCGTGAGCTCGAGCCGACGATCGCGCGGAACCGCGACGCGATCTTCGCACGGATCGACGAGGCGCACGGAGGATAGAACGGCGCGGGACGCGAGGAGGACTGGAGCGTGGTGGAGAACGAGAAGCTGACGGCCGAAGAGCGCATCGAGCGCGCGAAGATCCCGGGGAAGAAGTCCCCGAAGATGCACGCCTTCTACCGGGGCAAGGTGGAGACGACGCTCAAGTGCGCCGTTCGCAGCTTCGACGACTTCGGAATCTGGTACACCCCCGGCGTGGCGGCTCCGTGCCGCGAGATTCACACGGATCCGGCAAAGGCCTTCGACTACACGAACAAGGCGAACTCGATCGCGGTGGTGTCAGACGGCTCCCGCGTGCTCGGCTTGGGGAACATCGGCGCGGTGGCCGGGCTCCCGGTCATGGAGGGGAAGGCACTGCTCTTCAAGTACCTCGGAGGAGTCGGTGCGTTCCCGATCGTGCTCGACACCCAGGACACCGAGGAGATCATCCAAGCAGTGAAGTGGATCGCGCCCGGCTTCGGCGGGATCAACCTCGAGGACTTCGCCAATCCGAAGTGCTTCACGATCCTCGACCGTCTGCGCGAGGAGCTGGACATCCCGGTGTGGCACGACGACCAGCAGGGGACCGCGGCGATCACCCTCGCAGGCGTGATCAATGCAGTGAAGGTCGTAGGCAAGGCGCTCGACGCGGTCAGCTTCTGCGTGGTCGGGGCCGGGGCGGCGAACATCGCTTTCGTGCGCGTGCTCATCGCCGCCGGGATCCCGGCGGAGAACATCATCCTCGTGGACAGCCGGGGCATCCTCCATCCAGATCGCGAGGATCTCGAGGAGGCGAAGGACGAGAACCCCTACAAGTGGAAGTACGCCCACGAGACCAACGGCGAGCGGCGCACGGGCGACCTGGCGACAGCGATCGAGGGAACGGACGTGCTCGTGGCAGCATCGAAGCCCGGTCCGGACACCATCCGGAAGGAATGGCTGGCGACGATGAACGGGGACGCCGTCGCGTTCTTGATGGCGAATCCTGTCCCCGAGTTGTGGCCGTGGGAGGCGAAGGAGGCCGGGGTCCGCGTCGTCGGCACCGGGCGCTCGGACTTCCCCAATCAGATCAACAACTCCATCGGCTTCCCCGGGATCTTCCGCGGCACGCTCGATGTCTTCGCGACTACGATCACCGACGAGATGGCGATCGCGGCGGCGGAGGCGATCGCGGCGACGGCGGAGGCAAAGGGGCTACACGAGGAGTACATCGTGCCGACCATGATGGAGACGGAGGTGTTCATCAACGAGGCGGTCGCCGTCGGAACGAAGGCGATCGAGCAGGGACTCGCGCGGCGGCCGCTCGAACCCGATGCGCTGCGTGCGGAAGCCGAGTCGAAGATCCGCCACGCGCAGGCGGAGACGAGGATTCTCATGGAGCACGGACAGATCGCGCCTGCTCCTGAGGTCGACGTCTCGTAGGGGGAAGATCCGCCTCGGGAAGGCGACCTCGCCGGACGCGCGGAGGCAAAGAGAAACGCCCGCAAAGCGGGCACACTCTATATCTACGATATCCACTCCCGGGGTGTCAAGGGGGTGCGCGCAATCGCCTCGCTGTGGCACCTCCGCGCGGAGGAGCTGCCCAACACTCACGCGCGAACGGACCTCGCGTTGCGGCCTGTCGGCGCTTCTCTAGAATGGAGCACCGGCGGGCGCCGCGGGGGAGCCTCGTGGGTCCCGCCGAACGGAGGCACGATGACGCTTCGGGATCGCGCGCGGATCGTAGCACCGGTGCTCGTCCCGCTTCTCATCCTCGGCTGTGTGCGCCGTGCGCCCGTGGACGGGACTATCATCCTCAGTGTCGCTCCCGTGGACCGTATCGAGATCCGCATCCTCGAGTCGTTTCCCGTGCAGGTTCACGTCGTCGTTCGCGGGAGCTTGCCCGACGCCTGTACGGCCGTCCGAGAGGTCGCGGCGACGCGGAGTAGACATCGGTTCGTCGTGGAGGTCACCGCGCAGCGCGACCGGGACGCGCTCTGCGCCCAGGTCCTGACGCCGTACGAGGAGGTCGTGCCCTTGGATGTTCTCGGACTCCCTGCCGGAACGTACGTTGTCGAGGTCCACGGGCTGTCCGCGACGTTCCGGCTGGAGACGGACAACATCCCTGTCGACGCCGCGGCGAGGAACGAAGGGAGCGAAGGCGATGCCCGAGCTCGCTGAGGCCTACGCGTCGGGGATGTCTCCCGAGCGCTACGAGGAGCTTCTCGCCGAGCACCGCGATGTTCATAGGCTTCATCGGCGCCGCGCCGAATTCAGCGCGCAAGACGAAGCCCTCCTCCGGGGTCTTCCGGCACAGCGCGCGCTCGTGATCACGGAGCCTTGGTGCGGGGACTCCCTCGCGATCCTTCCCGTCGTGCTCGAGCTGTTCGCGCGCATCCCGGGAAGCGTCGTGCGCATCGTGCTGCGTGACGAGAATCAAGAGCTGATGGACGGCTTTCTGACCCGCGGTGGAAGAGCGGTTCCGATCGTCGTTGCCCTCGGCGAGGACGACGGCGAGCGCTTCCGCTGGGGGCCGCGACCGGGACCGGCACAGGCGATCCTCGAGGCGAACTGGGCAGGGCTCGCCGCAGGGACCGTCGCGCGCGCGACGATCTTCGCGCAGATTCGAGCCTTCTATGCCAAGGACCGTGGGCGGACGATCATCGCGGAGCTCCTCGAGAGGCTCCGTGAGGGGGGATCGGCATGATGAGCCCGATGGACCCACCGCGTGTGGACGGAGGGCTTCCGTGAGTCGCGCGCAAGAGCTCACTGCGGAGGAGCTCGTCCGCTACCAGCGTCACCTGACACTGGCGGGTGTGGGGATCGACGGCCAGCGCCGACTGGCGAACGGGAGCGCGCTGGTGGTCGGCGTGGGCGGATTGGGATCTCCGATCGCCCTCTACCTCGCGGCCGCCGGCGTGGGGAGGATCGGGCTCGTCGACGACGACACCGTGGATCTCGCCAACCTCCAGCGACAGGTTCT
>CP070725.1:26531-37148 GCA_020350845.1 Candidatus Bipolaricaulota bacterium | reverse complement strand
GCCCCTCGTCCGGACCGACGAAGAGAACGCCTCGTGTGCGCAGCGTCTCGACGTTGGCCTGCGTCGCGGCGTTCTCCCACAGGGCGGTATGCATCGCCGGGGCGATCAGGAGGGGAGCGCGCGTCGCGAGCGCGGTGCAGGTCAACAGATCGTCGGCGATCCCCGTGGCGATCTTGGCGATGACATTCGCCGTCGCGGGGGCGACCACCATCAGATCCGCCGCGTCGGCAAGCGAGACGTGCTCGATCGCGAACGGATTCGTCAATTCGAACATCTCGGTCGAGACCGGCCTCCCGGTGATCGCGCGGAAGGATGCCGGCGCGACGAGATTCGTCGCGCTCTCGGTCATCACCGTGTGCACGGCGACCCCGGCCTGCGTGAGCCTACTCGCCAGGTCGACCGCCTTATACGCGGCGATCGAGCCGGTGACTCCCAAGACGACTGTACGATCGGCCACAGAACCTCCCCTGTCCATCCGGGCGGGATTGTAGACCGGCACAGTGAACAGTCCAAGGAGCACGGAGGTTCGGGGACACAGCACTCATTTCCCGTCAGCCATCTGCTATCGTCGTCCAGGAAATGAGTATTGTGTCCCCGGATTCGGAGAAGCGCCGCCGTGATCCGCGAAACTGAGGCAACGCCTGTAGAATGCACCATTCGACTCTCGTCGTCGGAAGGTGATGCGATGGTCCTGAGGTACGTTCTCGTGAGTATCGGAAGCGGCGTTCTCTTCGGCCTCGTGGACGGCGTCATCCACGCCAATCCGCTCGCGCGCCGGCTGTACGAGGTCTTCAGCCCGATCGCCCGGACGTCGATCAACGTCCCCGTCGGACTGGCGATCGACCTCATCTACGGCTTCGCATTGGCGGGCGGCTTCCTGCTTCTCGAGGGAAGCCTGCCCGGGACCTCGGGAGCGGTCCATGGGTTGGTCTACGGAGGGTTGATCTGGTTCGCCCGGGTGGCGATGCAGGTGGCGTCACAGTGGATGATGTTCAAGGTTCCGTGCAAGGCGCTGCTCTACACCTTGGTGACCGGACTGGCCGAGATGCTGCTTCTCGGACTGCTCTACGGGCTGGTGCTGGGATAGGGATTCGGGGACACAAACCTTAATTCCTCGTGGACGCAGGACCGCGTCGAGACCGGGTCCAGAAGGAATTAGGGTTTGTGTCCCCGAAACGAAGTTACGGCTTGCGGATCGCCGCTTGTGCCGCGGCCAGTCGTGCGATCGGCACGCGGTACGGGCTGCAGCTGACGTAGTCCAGCCCGACGCGGTGGCAGAAGGCGACGGACGACGGCTCACCGCCGTGCTCGCCGCAGATCCCGATCTTGAGATCCTTGCGCGTCCTGCGCCCACCCTCGCAGGCCATCTGCACGAGCTTCCCGACGCCCGGCTGGTCGAGCACCTGGAACGGATCCTTGTCGTAGATCCCCATCGACACGTAGTCCTTGAGGAACTTCCCCGCGTCGTCGCGGCTGAATCCGCAGCCCATCTGTGTCAGGTCGTTCGTGCCGAAGCTGAAGAACTCGGCCTCCTCGGCGATCTCGCCGGCGGTGACCGCCGCACGGGGAACCTCGATCATCGTCCCGATCAAGACCTTCAGCTTGACGCCCCGCGCCTTCTCGACGGCCGCGATCGTTCGCTCGACGATCTCCTTCTGGTTCGCCAGCTCCTTCACGTGGCCCACGAGCGGGATCATGATCTCCGGCTTCGACCGCTTGACTGCGGCGGCGGCTTCGCAGATCGCCCGCGTCTGCATCTCGGTCACCTCGGGGTAGGTCATGCCGAGGCGACAGCCGCGATGCCCGAGCATCGGATTGAATTCGTGCAGCGACTCGACGAGCCGCTTGATGTCTGACGGCCGGACCCCCATGGTCTCCGCCATCTCCTTCTGGCCCGCGGCGTCTTGAGGAAGGAACTCGTGCAGCGGGGGGTCGAGGAGCCGCACCGTGCACGGCCTCCCCTTGAGCGCCTTGAAGATCCCGACGAAGTCCTTTCGCTGGAGTGGAAGGAGCTCGCGCAGCGCCCGCCGGTATTGCTTGATCGCGGCGACGGCCTTGGCGTCGTCGGCGCACGCCTTCTGCAGCGCGGCGAGGTCGTCGACGCCGTGCGCCTCACGAAGACCCTTCACGGTCTCGGCGACGAGGATCAGCCGGCGGAAGGAGACGATCCGCTTCCCCTCGAAGAACATGTGCTCCGTACGGCAAAGCCCGATCCCCTCGGCGCCGAACTTGACCGCGGTGGCGGCATCGTGCGGGGTGTCGGCATTGGTGCGCACGCCGAGCTTCCGGTACTTGTCGGCGAGCTTCATGATCGTCCCGAACGGGCCGGTCAGGCTCGGCTCCACAGTGTCGATCTCGCCCTTGTAGACCAGTCCCTTGGAGCCGTTGAGCGAGATCCAGTCGCCCTCCTTGATCGTGACGCCGTTGCACGTGAAGCGCTTCGTCCTGTAGTTGATCTCGACATCACCGACACCGGCGACGCAACAGGTGCCCATGCCGCGGGCGACGACCGCGGCGTGGCTCGTCATCCCTCCGCGCGAGGTGAGGATCCCCGACGCGACGGCCATCCCGCCGATGTCCTCGGGGCTCGTCTCCGTCCTGCAGAGGATCACGCGCTTCCCCTGGGCCGCCCAGCGCTCCGCGTCCTCCGCGGTGAACACGACCTCCCCGGTGGCCGCCCCCGGTGAGGCGGGGAGCCCGACGGCGATCTGCTCCGCCGCGTCCTCCGAGGCCTTGACGAACACGGGATGAAGGAGTTGATCGAGCGACGCGGGGTCGATACTCAGCACCGCCTGCCTCTCGGTGATCAGCTTCTCCTTGACAAGGTCGGTGGCGATGCGTACCGCCGCCTTCGCGGTGCGCTTCCCGCCGCGCGTCTGGAGGATGAACAGCTTCCCGTTCTCGATCGTGAACTCGAGGTCTTGCATGTCCTTGTAGTGCTTCTCGAGCTTCACGCGGATCGTGTCGAGCTCCTTGAACGCCTTGGGCATGACCTCTTCGAGCGACGGGTAGCGGTCCTTGCGATCCTTCTCGGCAATCCCGTGCGACGTCGCCCACGCGCGCGAGCCCTTGAGTGTGAGCTGCTGCGGCGTGCGAATCCCGGCGACGACATCCTCCCCCTGCGCAGTCACGAGGTACTCGCCGTAGAAGTAGCGGTGCTCACCGGTCGACGGATCGCGCGTGAAGGCGACGCCTGTCGCCGAATCGGCCCCGCGATTGCCGAAGACCATCGTCTGCACATTGACCGCCGTGCCGAGGAGGCCACGGATGTCGTTCAGCTCGCGGTAGCGCACCGCGCGGGGGTTGTTCCACGAGCCGAAGACGGCGTCGATCCCGTCTATCAGCTGCACCATCGGATTCGTCGGGAACGGCTTGCCCGTCGCCTTCTTGACGACCCGCTTGTAGCGCTCGATGACGTCCGTCAATCCGTCAGCGTCGAGCTCCGTGTCGAGCTTCGCTCGCTGCGCCCTCTTCACCGCCTCCAGCTCGCGCTCGAAGGCGCCGTGCTCCACGCCCATCACCACATCGCCGAACATCTGGAGGAAGCGGCGGTAGGAGTCGAGGACGAAGCGCTCGTTTCCCGTCGTCTCGATCAGTGCCCTGATCGTCGTCGGCGTCAGGCCGAGGTTGAGCACCGTGTCCATCATCCCCGGCATGGAGACGGCGGCGCCGGAGCGGACCGAGAGCAGTAGAGGATCCGGCCCCTTCCCGAAGCTCTTCCCGGTCGCCTTCTCGAGCCGCCTGAGTGCAGCCTCCACCTGCGGGCGCAGCGTCTCGAAGAGCCTCTTCCTGCCAAGCCGGTAGTAGGCATCGCAGGCCTCCGTCGTACACGTGAAGCCCGGTGGTACTGGGAGACCAAGATTCGCCATCTCGGCGAGATTCGCCCCCTTGCCCCCGAGAAGCCCCTTCATCGTCCCGTCGCCCTCAGACCGCTTGTCTCCGAACGAATACACGTACTTCACGCCGATCGCCCCTTCGTCTTGCTCATGTCCGATTCTCGGGCGCCGATCGCTACGAGATCAGCGCCTCGACAAACTCCGTCGCGCGGAACGGGTGCATGTCGTCCATGCCCTCTCCCACGCCGATCCACGCCAGGGGAACCCGAAGTGCCTCCCATATCGAGAGGACGACTCCCCCTTTGGATGTCCCGTCCAGCTTGGTCAGCACGATGCCCGTGAGGTCGATCGCCTCATGGAAGCGCTCCGCCTGACGCACCCCATTCTGACCGGTCGTGGCATCGAGCACCAGGAGGCGCTCATCTGATCCCCGTCCCGCTCGCTTGTGCACCGTACGCTCGATCTTGCGCAGCTCCTCCATGAGATCGCTTCGCGTCTGCAGCCTCCCCGCGGTGTCCACGAACAGCGCACCGCCGACGCGCCGCGCGTGGGCGATGGCATCGAAGACGACCGCCGCAGGATCGGCCCCGGGGCGCTGGCGAACGAGATCGGCGTCGAGCCGATCGGCCCAAACCGCGAGCTGCTCGGCGGCGGCGGCGCGGAAGGTGTCCGCGGCGGCGAACGTCAGCGAGAGGTCGGCCTCCTCCGCACGGAGGTGGGCGGCGAGCTTAGCGATCGTCGTCGTCTTCCCCGAGCCGTTGACACCGGCCATCAGGAAGATCGTCGGCTCGCCGTCGGTGCGAAGATCGAGGGCCCGTTCGCAGCCGTCGAGCCGCGTCACGAGCTCGTCGCGAAGGGCCTCCTCGGCGTCGGACCGCTGTGACGCGCGCGCCAGCCGGGCGGCGATCTCCGTCGCCGCCACCGGTCCCACATCGGCCGCGAGCAGCAGCTCTTCGAGTGCCTCGCGCGTCTCCTCCTCCCCTCGTGCACCGCCGCGGATCAGCGCGGCGACGCCTTCGACGAGACCCGAGCGCGACTTCGCCAGGCCCCCGCGCAGCCGATCTCGCCAGCTGCTCACATCGTCTCCGGCGCGCTCATGCCGAGCAGGTCGAGACAGCAGCGGATCGCGCGTTGCACCATGAGGACGAGCGCGAGCCGCGCCGCGGTCAGCGCGGCGTCGTCACCGAGGACGCGGTGCTCGGTGTAGTAGGCATGGAACCTGCGCGACACATTGAGCGCGTACTCGGCGATGAGATGAGGCGAGAACGAGGTCGCGGCCTCATGGATCACGTCGGGGAGGCCGTCGAGGTCCTTGATCAGCTCCAGCTCCTCCGCCTCGGCGAGCACGTCGAGCGGAGTCGAAGCCTCGGGAAGCGCGTCGGCCGGGGCGTTCCGCAGGATGGACGCGATTCGCGTGTGCGCGTATTGGATATAGGTCGCCGGGTTGTCGAGCGACTCGCTGCGCGCCAGGTCGAGGTCGAACTCGAGGTGGTTCGACGGCTTGCGAGCGACCATGAAGTAGCGAACGATGTCGCGGCCGAGCTCATCGAGCAAACTCCCGAGCGTGACGAAGCGTCCCTTCCGCGTCGACATGCGCAGCGCCTCGCCCGAGGACTTCAGACTGACGAACTGGTGCAGCGCGTAGTCGAGGAAGCCCTCCGGAATCCCGAGATAGGCGAGCGCGATACGCATCGCGTTCTGCTCCGCGTGATGATCGGCGCCCTGGACATCGATCACGCGATCGAACCCGCGACGATGCTTGTTCAGGTGATAGGCGATGTCCACCATCAGGTACGTCGGACGGCCGTCGCTGCGAATGAGCACTGCGTCACGATCGCCACCGCGCTCCTCGGCGGCAAGCCAGACCGCGCCGTCCTTCTCGTAGGTCCCGCCACACTCCGTGAGGGACGCCAGCGCCGCGTCGACCTCACCTGAGGCGTGCAGAGTCGTCTCGCTGAACCAGTGGTCGTAACGCAGGCCGAGGCGATCGAGGTCCCCGCGGATGGACTCGGTCATCCGTTCCACCGCGGCCGCGCCCATCGTCCGCCGCGCCTCGTCGTCGAACTCGGGGAAGCGATCGCCGAGTTCCTCGGCGATCGACTCCGCCATCGAGATCAAGTACTCCCCTTGATAGCCTTCGTCGGGGATCGACGCCTCCTCCCCAAGGACCTGGCGGTATCGCGCCCACAGCGACTCGGCGAGGAGGTCGACCTGGCGACCGGCGTCGTTGTAGTAGTACTCACGCTCGACATCGAAACCGAGCGCCTCGTAGAGCGAGGCGAGGACGTCCCCGAGGACGCCCTGTCGCCCGTGGCCCACGGTGAGCGGTCCCGTCGGATTCGAGCTCACGTACTCCAGCTGAAGGCGCGTCCCCACGGCCTCCGTCGATCGCGCAAACCGATCGCCGGCATCGAGCATCTCTCGGAGCGCGCGGTGGACCGCGCCCGGCCGCAGGAAGAGATTGAGGAACCCGGGGCCGGCGATCTCGACGCGCTCCACATGCGCTTCCGATACGAGAGGAGCGAGCTGCTCGGCGAGCGCTCGCGGCGACTCGCCGACCCGCTTCGCGCCAGCAAGCGCCACGTTGCTCGTGAAGTCACCGAACTCGGGTCGCTCCGAGCGAGTGACCTCGATCCACGCGCCGTCCCCGTCGAGGCCGGCGGCGCGCCAGGCAGCGGCCAGCTCCTCTTGCAGAAGTCTTCTCAGCATGGGGCTATTGTTCCCGAACCGCGGAGGCGCGGCTACCTTTCGACGAGGAAGCGCAGCCCGGTGCGCGCTTCGCCTTGGATGGAGAGCTCCGTGAAGCCGGGGACCACCCGCAGGGGGGGATCGTCTTCCGTCTCCACCAGACGGCGGGCGATGGCGATCGCCTTGACCGTCTGGTTCACCGCGCCCGCCCCGATCGCATGGATCTCGACGACGCCGTCTTGCTCGAGGGCTCCGGCGATGGCGCCGGCGACGGAGTTGGGGTTGGATTGAGAGGCCACCTTGAGGACTTCCACACTGTCCCTCCGCCGGTCGAGAGACCAACCGGGCTCGACTCGGTGAAAAGCCAGTATAAGACTGCATTCTCGCGTTGTCAACGGGTCTTGTAGCGCGCCTCGAAAGGAACTTCCTTCTCCGGGTCGGGCGGGCGCTGCCCCCGGCCTTGCGACCCCCGCGGGAGCACCGTAAGATGCTGGCAAACTCACGTTGCCATCGGCGGCCGGTGATCGGCCTTGCCCTTCTCGAGCTCGTGTGGTGTGACGGGAACGTCTGGTGTGGTGGCGGGCGATCGCCACCCGCGGGTGCGAACGGGAGCAAGCGACGGAGGAGGTACGTGATCCTGGCCCGAGGCGAAACCCCGGCACGTCCTCCGGGGTCTCCATGATGCGCGAGTTCTTACGACGCCTGCGAGCGAATCCCGTGTTCGGGTTGATCGGGGGGATGCTTTTGGGCGCGATCGGTGCCGGGATTGCGATCGCGATCCTCGTGCTCGTTGTCCAGCCGCTCGCCTACCAGGCGACGCGGGGTATGCGCTCCGACCGCGACGGTCGATTCGTGATGTGGTACTGGGAGGAGTCGGACAGCTGGGCGTCGCGTCACGCGCTGCTCGCCGAGCTCAACGAGGTCTACGATCGGCTGCTGACGACCCTCGAAGTGGGCGATGCGTCGATCCCGACGCCGATCAACGTGCTCGTCCACGACTCTCTGGATCAGCTCACGCGGTCTGTGGTTCAGCGCAAGAGCTCGGGCAACGAACAGCGCCTCACGGCTCCCCTTGACCTCCTCGTCGGCGAGGATCCGACCGGCGGGATGAGCGAACTCATCGCCTCCTACGGCTGGGGGGAGTGTCAATCGCTCATCCTCAAGAACGGACTTCGCGCGGCGCTCGCGGAACCCGACCGCGACTTCCACGCAATCGTCGCAGCCTCGGGGACGCAGCGACTGAGCCTCGAGGAGCTCCTCGAGGTGGAGAGCAACCTGCACCCGACGCTCTACCAGATCTACGCGTCGCCCTACTCACAGTCGATGGTCGGGTCGCTGTCGGACATCGCGAGAATGATGCGCATCGAGGACGTGGCCCTGGTCCCGCTCTCGGATCTTCCCACGCTCCACGCGGCGTCGTTGGTTCGGTTCATCATCGAACGATTCGGTCTCATGGCGCTGCGCGGGGCGTGGGGCTCGGGGACAACGACTCGCCTTCTTGCACGCCTGAACGTGCCCCTCGTCGATCTCGATCGTGAGTGGCAGGAAGCAGCCGACGCCGCGCGGGATGGATCGCCGCAGTTCGCCTACTACGTTGCGTACTTCCATCTCGCGCAGGGTCGCCCCGACTCCGCTTACGAGCTTGCTTCCTCATGGGCGGCACCTCGCACAGACGGCCAATCCGAGCTCGTGGTTCGCACGTCGCTCATGGTCGGCGCGTTCGACGAGGCGCGAAGTGCGCTCGCGACGATCGAGGGCCCCGAGCTCTATGCAGATCTGGCTCGACTTGTCTCAACCTTCGACGGTTGGACGGAGCGTGAGGACGGTTCCGGCCGGGTCCTCGCGCCCGCGGAAGACGAGGCTGGCCTCACCGCGGTGGCCGAGACGGCGAGGAAGACGATCGACTCGACGATGGATCTCCTCGAGATCGGGGCCGACGATCTTCCTGAGCGGATCACGGTCTTCCTCCATCCGTCCCACGCGTCCCTCGAGTCCGCGGCGACGCTGATCCCCGACATGACCTCCGCCGCAGCCACCCTCCACGTCCTCCTGTCGGACGCCGACGAGGAGCTCCGTTGGTGGCTCGCCGAGCGGGTTCCTGGGTTCGTCTACGGACGCGAGGCCTTCTCCCGCCTCGTGCGCTCGGGGGTCGCCTCCGCGGTGCTCCACGAGCCCGAGGATCTCGTCGAGCACGCCTGCGGCCTGCTCGCCGCCAACAAGTGGATCTGGCTCGAGCGCCTCGACTTCAACCGCAGCGACATCGACAACGTGCTTATGGAAGCGGGCCTCATGTTCCGCTACGTGCTCGACACGTGGGGTGCCGAGGCGATCCGCGAGATCTGGCTTCTGACCTCGGATCGCAGCCAGATCGTCTCGCTGGAGACGGCGCTCGAGCGGGTGTGCGGCGTGGGCCGCAAGGAGATCGAGGAGCAGCTGTTCGATGGAGTTCTGCGATGCCCTTGAAGATCCCCCTCGAATTGGCGAGAAACGGCTTGAGCAGTGGATTGACATACAACACAGCGCTGTGCTACTATCGAAACGTACCGCGAGGCTTCCCACTAGATTGCACAGCACGCTGGAGGTGATGGCGCGACCAGCAGATCACGCACAGCACCGGTCTAACCGTTCAAAGGAGGGACAAGAATCATGAGAAGTTCTGGCCTTCGGGCACTGGTATTGGCGAGCTTTGCAGTGGCGGTCTTCGCCGTTCTCGGCCTGGGCTATACCGACGCAGACCTGTTGGTGATTGTCCAGACGGAGTTCATCCCCGAGATCAGCGTCGCCGCCGGCGCGAACCTCGTCGACTACTTCTACGAGACCTACGACGAGGCTGAGCTGTTGGAGCTAGCGGAGTACGGCGATACGCCGGGCATCAAGCACGCCGCGATTCAGGCACTGAAGCTCTATCGCATCTTCATAAACCCGATCGAGGATCTGGTCGCGGGATACACCAGCGAAGAGCTGCAGGACATGGGCGAGACCGACCTGTTGGCGGCTCGGGCGTACTACTGGGTCCTCTGGTACTCCGGTGGTGCGTCATTCGAGGATCTTGAAGCGGCCGCTGCAGGGACCGATCTGTTCGCGATCGCCGCTGGCGAGCTCCTCGGCGGGTACTACGCCCCGGGTTCGTTCAAGACGCTGACTGTCGACGAGGCGATCGACCTGGCAGAGAACGGTGCGACCCCCGGCCTCAGGCTCGCGGGCGGCATCGCTCTTGCCACCTACATCCTCATCGGCGAGTCGGACTACGGTGCCGACATGACCGACGCCGAGCTGATGGTCGGGGCCACGGCCGCGACCGGCTGGGATCTCGGTCTGGCGCACGTCTACCAGACGCTCCTCACGCAGCGCTTCGCCAACTAGCGCCCGCAGTGAGGCAAAGAAAGTCTAGGAGGTTACAGAGATGAAGAAAGTCGGGCTCATTCTGATCGGTCTGCTCGTCGTGTTCTCGACGGCAGCCGTCGCCCAGTACTACGATGGGCTACAGGACCCGAAGATCTACGATCTGGGTTCCGAGGATCTCCCGGGCCTCGTGCCTGGCGTCCAGGGTGGAACGTTCTACATGACGAACATCTCCAACCCGAAGAAGTGGAACGACGTGACAGCGCACGAGACAAGCACGACCACGTACACCAACACGGTGTTCAGGGGTCTTGTGACACTCCATCCCCAGACGCTGGCGATCATCCCTGAGATGTGTACGGGATGGGACGTCTCCGCGGACGGCCTGGAGGTCATCTTCTACCTCCGCAAGGGCGTCAAGTGGTCGGACGGTGTCGAGTTCACGGCGGCCGACGTCCTGTTCACCTACAACGACCTCATCCTGAACGAGGACATCGAGACGGACAGTCGTGACGGTCTGCAGCTTCCCGACGGGACGTTCCCGGTGATGACTGCGATCGACGATCACACGATCCGGTGCGAGATGAGTCAGATCTTCCGCCCGGTGTTCAATGCGATGTCCTTCAACATCATGCCCGAGCACAAGCTGGCGGATACGGTCCACAAGCTGAATCCGGCCGTGCCTGCGGGCAACTTCAACGAGGTGTGGGGACTGGACACCGACCTCTCGGAGATCGTCGGACTGGGGCCG
>CP070725.1:23703-26431 GCA_020350845.1 Candidatus Bipolaricaulota bacterium | reverse complement strand
GCCAGATCCGCAGCCCCACCTTCTCGATCTGCGGCCACTCGTCCTGCGGGACCCGGCCAAACACGTTCACGGGCAACTGGCCGCGATGGTCCCTTGTCACTTCGGCTCCGTAGTAGATGGCGAGAGCCTCCCGGCCGGCTTCGCCCACCTCCCATTCCTTCCAGTAGATGACGTCACCCGTGTTGACGGTGCACGTCTGCCGCTCTCGCGGGACGTTCTCAGGGCTGCGCACGGCGAAGTTGATCTCCCGTCCCGACCAGCGCGAATGGAGAGCCGTCGCCTCGAAGGGAAGCATCGCAAGAACGGCCCGGACCGTCTCCGGCGTAAGATCCGGACGCAGCTCCGCGGTAAACTCACCGCCCCGCTCGAATCGGAAGCGCAACCTCGTCGTCACTCCTCGGCCCTCCCTTTCGACTTCCTCATCTCCTCCCTCAGTCTCTGCGTCTCCTCCTCATCGAGCTTCATAGAGGCCGGATCGACGACCACACCGTAGTCGCGTCGCGCCCCTTCGACGGACACATAGCCGTTGACGACATCGGCAGCGACGGCCTCGGCCGCCCTCTCCAGCGGAGGTCCGTACCCCCCGCCACCACCGCCCCGGAAGCTGACCACCTCGCCCTTCTTCAGCGGGAGATTCGAGATCTTCCGCCAGCGCTCTTCCTTCCCGTCCAGACGCTCCACGACGGTGATGTTCGTTCTCCCCGGACCTCCTCCGAACACGCCCCAAGGCGGCGTGAACTTCACCCGGTCGGTCGTCACCGTGAGACCCGCGTCGAATCCCAGGCAGTAGTCGCGGACCACCCCAAGGCCACCGCGGTACTTGCCGGCTCCACCAGAGTCCTGCCGCAGCTCGAACCGCTCTACTCGCCACGGATACCGAACCTCGACGACTTCCGCCGGCACGTTGTATGTGTCACCGAGGGTCATGGAGAAGAGGGCGGACTCGCCGTCTTCGGTCGGCTTGCCTCCGTAGCCGCCGGCATCTGCCTCCGCGCAGACGTAGTACTTCCCCGTCGTGGGATCGATGCCGTAGATGAAGTTGGCCATCGAGTCACCGAAGTGGCCGCCCCTGACCTGATCCGGGATTGCCGGCGCAAGGGCCTTCAGGAACAAGTCTGGGATCGTGGAGGACGGAGTGGGCCACATCGCGCAGGCCGCCGGGAAGCGCGGCTTCAGGAAGCTGCCGTCCGGGATCACGATGCTCAGCGCGCGGAAGAAGCCCTCGTTGCTCGGATGATGCGGCGTGGTCACGATCTTGAACGCGTAGCGCGTCGCCGAGATCGTCGAAGGTTCCGGCGTGTTCATCGGCCCGCGGTTCTGCGGGCCCGTCCCGGTGAAGTCGGCCGTCATCTCGTCGTCTTCGACCGTGATCCTCAGCTTCAGAAGGAGTTCCTCGTCCAGAGGCGCATCGTCGTTCCCGTCCCCGTCGAGGATCGCCTCCGCCTCGTAGACACCGTTGGGAATTCTCCGCACCGCCGCCCGAGCCAGCTTCTCTCCTTGCAGCAGGATTTCGTTCAGCGCCGCAACCGTCACGTTGAGTCCGAACCGATCGATCACCTCAAGGAAGCGCTGGCTTCCCTTTGCGACGGCAGCGACCATCGCCCGGATATCTCCGAGAACGGCATCAGGAACGCGGGTGTTGGCCCGGATGAGCCGGAACACCTCCTCGTTCGGCGTTCCTTCCACCACGAGTTTGACGGGCGGCAGTCGGAAGCCCTCCTGATAGACCTCGGTCGTGTCGCTGTACCAACCGCCGGGATAGATGCCCCCCATGTCGACCGTGTGTCCGCGAAAGGCGGCCCACCCCCTGATCTTGCCGTCGCAGAACGCGGGACAGAGAGCGACCAAATCCGGGCAGTGCGTCCCTCCTCCGTTGTACGGATCGTTGCAGAGGATGACGTCACCTGGACGGAGGTTCTCACGTCCGATCGTCTCGTACGTGGAAAGCACTGCGTATCCCAGATTCGCGAGGAAGATCGGTAGCCCCGGCGTCTCCGCAATAAGGTTCGCTTCGCTGTCGAGGATCCCGCAACTGAAGTCGACGACCTCGTAGAGAATCGGGCTGTACGCGGCTCGCTCGATCGTTCTCCGGATGTCGCGGCTCGCGGCGATCAGGCGGTTGCGTATGACTTCAAGGGTGATCGGATCCGGTCTCATCGGCCCTCCTTGTCGATCGCGATGATCAGGTTCCCGTACGGGTCGACCCGGCAGGTTTGACTCTCGTCAACGACGGTCGTCGCAGTGATCTCCTCGATCACCGCCGGCCCGCGGATGAGGTTCTCCCCCTGCAGGAGATCGCGCCGATAGATCCCGAACGACCTGTACTGCCCCTTCCCGACATAGACGTCCCGAGTCCCGAGGCGTGCCTCCGCCGGCGGTGTCTCACCACCATCCAAGATCCGTTCCAGATTCGGTTTGGTCACGTTGCCCAACCCGATGACTTTGAGGGAGACGATCTCCTTCGGCTCCTCCGGCGCGTTGTGCCCGTAGACGCGCAGATGGTGGTCGTCGAACGCCTCCGCGATCTGGAGCTTCGCACCCTTGTCGGACAGACTCGGAGCCACCACAGCGAGGGTGTGCTCTTGACCGACGTAACGGAGATCGAGCTCACGGGCAACCGTGATCTCTTCCCGTCCGATGCCCTCTCGGTCGAAGACACCGACGATGCGCGCTTCGAGCTCGCCGAACAGACCACTCACCTCTTCCGGATCGGCGCTGTCCAGCGGTG
>CP070725.1:20312-23603 GCA_020350845.1 Candidatus Bipolaricaulota bacterium | reverse complement strand
GGTGCTGTGGGGTGTGGAGCGTGCGATCGACATGACGGCACGCAGGCTGGAGATGGATCCTGTCGAGTTCCGCCGGCGGAACCTGTTGCGTCCCGGGGAGACGACGATCACCGGTGAGGAGTTCACTCCCGGGCACGGCGATCCGCAGGCGTGCCTCGAGGCGGCGGCAGAGGCGATCGCGTGGGACGTCCCCAGCGCCCCGTCCGGCGATTCGGCGAAGGCTCGCGGCAAGGGAATCGCGATGCTCCACAAGGCGCCGGCGATGCCCACGTACACGTCGTGCTCGGTGATCATCAAGCTCGACGAGGACGGCGCGGCCGATCTCCTCGTCTCGGGCGTGGACTACGGACAGGGGACCTACACCGTTCTGCGCCAGATCGCCGCCGAGGAGCTGGGCATCGCGATCGACAAGGTACGCGTGACGTGGGATTGTGACACGGCGTTCTCCCCCTACGACTGGCAGACGGTCGCGAGTCGCTTCGCGTACATGGCGGGGAATGCGATCATCGAGGCCGCCGCGGACTGCCTCGCGCAGATCCGGGGGGTGGCGGGGCAGGTCCTCGACGTGCCGCCGGACGAGATCGTCTGTGACGAAGGGAAGGCGTTCCCCCGAGGGAGGCCGGAGGACGCCATTCCCTACGAACGCCTCGCCCTCGGCTACACCTTCGCCAACGGGAACTCGATCGGTGGGCCGGTGATCGGCCACGGGCGATTCATCGCGACCGGACTCACCCATCTCGATCCTGAGACCGGGCAGGGCTTCCCCGCCCAGTATTGGACCTACGGGGCCCACGCCGTCGAAGTCGAGGTGGACAGGGAGACGGGAGAGGTCACGATCCTCGACATCGCGACCGCGGTCGATGCGGGGAAGGTGCTCAATCCGAAGCTGTGCGTCGGGCAGGTTGTGGGGGGCGTGGTCCAGGGGCTCGGCTCCGCGCTGTGGGAGGAGTTCCGCTTCGACGAGGACGGGCGGTTCCTCAATCCCGCGTTCGTCGACTACAAGATTCCGACGGCGAAGGATCTGCCGCGGCGTACGCAGCAGATCCTTCTCGAGAACCCTCAGCCGGGCGGGCCCTACGGTGCCCGCGGCGTCGCCGAGCACCCGATGATTTCCGTCCCTTCCGCCGTCGGGAATGCCCTCCGCGACGCCCTCGGGATCGAATTCACGTCCCTTCCGCTGACCGCCGAACGGATCCTCCTCGACATCCGCGCGGCGGACGACGACCGATGAAGGCCGTCCTGATCGAGCGCAATCGCTATTTCGATTCGGTCTTCCTGATGCGTGTCAGCCACGAGCTGGAGCTGCTTCCGGGGATCGGCCGCGCGATCGTGTCGATGGCCACGCCGACGAACCTCGAGGGCCTGCTTCGTGTCGGTTTCGCGATCGATCCCGCGGACGGGGAGCTCCTTCCTCAGGACCTTGTCGTCGCCCTGGATGCCGCGTCTCAGGAGGCGATCGATTCCGCGACGGAACGTCTCGCTGCCCTCCTCGCTGGGGACGACGGGGCGGGCTGGGCCGACGCCTTCGCGGCGGGTGCTCCGGCGACGACGAGAGACGCAGTCGCCGGGGACCCGGCGCTCAACTTGGCGCTGATCTCCGTTCCCGGGCGGTATGCGGCACGGGAGGCGCGGCGCGCCCTGCGCCTCGGGCTGCATGTGATGCTCTTCTCCGACAACGTATCCGTCGAGGACGAGATCGAGCTCAAGGACGAGGCGATCGGCCGCGATCTGCTGATGATGGGTCCGGATTGCGGGACGGCGATCTTGAACGGCGTCCCGCTGGGGTTCGCGAACGCCGTGCGCGACGGCGCCGTCGGCATTGTCGGCGCGTCGGGTACGGGGATGCAGGAGATCAGCACGATCGTTCACCGCCTCGGAGGTGGCGTGTCTCAGGCGATCGGGACCGGCGGACGGGATCTCTCCGAGGCCGTCGGGGGGAGGATGACGATCGCCGCGATCGCGGCCCTCGGGGGCGACCCGAGGACGGAGGTTCTCGTCGTGGTCTCCAAGGCGCCGCCGCCGGAGATCGCAGCCCGGGTCGTGGCCGCGCTGCGGGCCTCCGGGAAGCCGGCCGTGGCGCACTTCGTCACCGGGGGCGACGAGGTGCGTGAGGACGGCGTGATCACCACCGACACCCTGGCCGACGCCGCCTACGAGGCCTGCCGTGCCCTCGGAATCGAGCCTCACGAGGAGCCGGCACCCCCCGTGCCCGAGGTGGATCAACTGGGGAGCGGACAGCGCTTCGTCCGCAGTCTGTTCTGCGGCGGGACGCTCGCCCAGGAGGCGTGGCATCTCCTGCGGCGGGGAGGGCGGGCCGTCGTGTCCAACGTGGCCTCCGATCCGGAGATGAGGATCGCCGCCGGGAGCGAAGTGGAGGGACACGTCGTCTGGGATTTGGGAGACGACGCGTTCACTGTCGGCGTTCCGCATCCGATGATCGAGCCTGCCCTCCGCGACGATCTCGTCGCTCGCTGTGGTGACGATCCCTCGGTCTTGGCGGTTCTCACGGACTGCGTACTGGGCTACGGAGCCCATCCCGATCCCGCGGGGAGTCTGGCGGACGCCGCCGCGCTCGCGATGACGCACGCCCGCGCCGGCGGACGGACGCTCTTCGTGTTCGCTTCGGTCACCGGGACCGAAGGCGATCCGCAGGGGTACGAACGTCAGCGGGAGCGTCTGCGAGCGACAGGGATTCACGTCGCTATGAGCAATGCGTCCGCCTGCCGGGCGGCCGCCCGCGTGGTCGAGACGATCGAGCGGAGGGGCCATGGCTGATCGCGCGCAGGGAGTCCTGCGCGGGCTGTTCGACGAGAGCCTGCGCATCGTCAACCTCGGGCTCGCGTCGTTCGCGGAGACCCTCCGAACGCAAGGAGTCCACGTGGTTCACCTCGACTGGTCACCGCCCGCCGGCGGCGACCCGGAGATGCTCGAGATTCTGGACGGGCTGACCGCCGCCGGCGGCGAGGGATGGATCGCACCGATCGCCGCGGCAAACGCGGTCGCGGTGAAGCGCCTCCTGACCGCCGAGCCGCAGATCGTGGGGATCGCCGACGCACGGGATGCTCTTCCGGGGATGACGGCGCACACCGTCCTCCATGCCGGCCCTCCCGTCGCTTGGGAGAGAATGTGTGGGCCGCTTCGTGGTGCCGTCATCGGCGGCCTGATCTACGAAGGGCTCGCGGCCTCGCCCGAGGCTGCGGAGGCGTTGGCGGCGTCTGGAGAGATCCACTTCTCCCCCTGCCATCACCACGCCGCTGTGGGACCGATGGCGGGCGTCGTCACCGGGTCGAT
>CP070725.1:16033-20212 GCA_020350845.1 Candidatus Bipolaricaulota bacterium | reverse complement strand
TGCTGTGGGGTGTAGGAGGATCAGTTCACGGCGCGTAGCTCGCGGTTCATGGACGGCGTGCGCCCGGGAGACTTGCAGCTCGCGTGGAGAAGAAGCGGGACGTGATCCGGAGACGCCGACAGCCCTGGCAACCTTGCCGCCGAGCCGCGAACCCCGTGCCTACAGCCTACGACCCACATCCCACCCCCTGACCCCACGAAAAGAGTATTGTGTCCCCGGAATCTGAGATCTGAGGAGGTAGACCGTGGCGATTCAGATTCACTACTGGTCGAAGGACGTCGAACGGCTGTTGGCGCACTACGTCTCGGTGCTCGGATTCGAGCTCGACTACCGTCAGCCGGAGGAAGGGGCGGCCGACTTCTGCATCCTCACCCTGGGAGAGGCGAAGCTCATGATCGCGCAGGACCCTGCCGCCCTCGCGGAGAGCGATCGGGAAGACCGCGCCCTGCTCGCGGACGTGAGCACACGGCTCGGACGCGCCGGCCCGGTCTCGGTGTATATCGCTGTCGACGATGTGGACGCCCAGTTCGCCGGGGTCGCCGACCGCGGCGGCGACATCATCGAGCCGCTGTGGAGCGCTCCTTGGGGCCTACGCCAGTTCTCCGTTCGCGATCCCGACGGGAACCTGACGACGTTTCACAACACGCCGTGAGTGGCGACGACTGCTAGCCGGTCTTGGGCGCGATCGCCGGCTCGACGAGCTCGTCCATTCCGCCGCAGCCGCCCTCGCTGATCGGGACGGAGCACATCCCTCGATAGCACGATCCGTAGGTCGTGAGTCCGTAGGGTTCGGGATCGATGCCTCGCGCCTCGAGTTCCGCGGCGAGGTAGTAGTCCGGCCGCGCGAAGCGATACCACTCAAGCACGCTCTCGCGCACGGCGACGGTGTCGAAGTCCAGGTCGTGGATCAGGTGCGCGGCGAGTCCCTTCCCGCTGCGGATGATGTTGCAGGACTGTCCGCCCTGCTCGCAGCAGCAGCGGTAGGAGGTATTGTCGTCGCAGCACGGGGCCACAAGGCCCGAGAGCGCCTCGACGTAGCGGGAGTCCGCCTCAACGAGGGGAACCAGGGAAGACCACCACTCGATGAACTGCGGAAGAGAGTGCAGGGAGAGAGGGATGCCGTACGTAGTCTCCGCTCCCTCCGGGGGGATCATCTCCGCCTTCAGCTCCTCGATCGATGGCGCGTCATCACCGGCGAGGGCGATCCATCCCCCCAGTGCCGCGGAGACGGCAACCACACCCAGCAGCAACAGCACAAGCCTTCTATGCTTCGACGTCATGTCATCACCTCGTGGGACGTATCAAGACTGAGATCACCGTAGTGCCGTGATGTGAATCCGTCGTGTGGCGCGCGCGTTGTGCTCGTGGAGCCGACGAGTCAGGATCAGCGCGCCAGCCGCCTCGCCCGCTCGATGGCGCGCGCGTTGTAGAACGGATGGGCGGCCACCACGGCGCGATCCTCGGCAAGCGTGAGCACCGTCGTCAGCAGCTCGTCGAGCAGCACCTGGTCCTTCTCGGCCTTGGCGTAGTGCTCGGCGTAGTTCACGTAGCTTTCGAGGTGGGTAGGATCGATCTCGATCGCGCGTTCGAAGTGGGCGACCGCGTCCTCGCGCCTCCGCCCGACCGTGAAGTACGCCTGGGCGAGGAGCGAACCCATGGCGCGGTGGGGGCCGCCGGCGTCGAACGTCTCGTCGAGCTCGATCGAGCGCTGGAATGACGCGTAGACATCCTTCACGCCGCCCATGACCGCTGTCCACTGGTGGTAGTTGAGCCACTGGCCGAGGGTGTTCCCGTACCAGAAGATCGCGGCGATGTCGTTCGCCGCGAGGAGCGCGGCGCGGAAGCCGTCGGCCTCCCGCGTTTCCACGAAGGCCGGGTCGAGTTCAAGGCTCGCGAGCGCGGCGTCCTTGCCACGCTCGAAGAGCGTCTCACGATCGCCGCGATCGATCACGTAGCCGTCGGCGAGCTCAAACAACGCTTGGGAGAGGCTGTTGAGAACGCGACTTCGGCTCTGGATGCGATCTTCCGCGAGGAGCGGGAGTGCCTCTTCCCAGAGATCGATCGCGAGCCGAAGATCGGCCTCGTAGGCGTCGAAGTCGAAGGTCCCCGTCCAGCGGTCGAACGCGGCGTCGGCCCGTGCGATCAGCTCCTCTGCGCCGACCGCCGCTTCCTGGGCGACCGCTCCGAGTGCGGCGATGGCGAGAAGCAAGGACGCGACGGCGAGTGTTGCACGGTACCCCTTCGGCATGACTCCCCCTCGTGAGACGTGGCTCGTGATGATGAGCCGAGGATACCCGACGGGACACGGCGCGGCAGCAGATCGTTGCGGTCTCGTCCGCTGAGCGCTACTCCTCCCCGGGGTAGCGAAGCAGGTAGTCTTCCTGCTCTCCCTCCCCGCTGACCTCGATCGTGCTTGCCACCGGATCGAGCGTGACCTGCGCCCACGTCGGCGGCACGCCGCCGGTGCGGTCCATCAGCGAACGGAAGGTGATGTAGTGGATCCCGTCGATCATCGTGTACCCGCCCCAGTGATCGTGGCCCTGGAAGACGGCGATGACATCACCGTCCGCGCGGAGAACGTCACGCACCTCGAGGTGATTGAGCACCTCGGGACCTCCGTGGCGCACCTCGTAATCCAAATCGAGGCGCTGGTGGAGACAGACGATCGTCGGCGCATTCGAGGCCTCGAGATCCGCGCGCAGCCACGCGAGTCGTGAGGGAGAAACGAAGCCCGGCATGTACCAGAACTCGTCTCCTCGGTCGCTGCTGTCCGGGCGGTACTGGGCGTCGAGGACGACGATGTGGTATCCCCCGATGTCGACGCTCAGCGTCGTTCGCTCCACGTCCACGAGATCGAGGAACTCGTCCTTGGTCAGATCACCGACGTCGTGGTTCCCGAGCACGTGAAGCCGTGGTCCGTCGAAGCCGGCGTAGACCGCGTCGGCGGCGGCGAGGATCGCGGGGATCCGCTCCGGGTCGCCGAGCTCCGCGCCGAGGACGAAGCGTCCGTTGACGAAGTCCCCGAGCTGGATCATCAGATCGGCGGGCCAGGCGTTCATCGCCGTGACGCACGCCGCGAGGCGCTCCTGCCAGCCGACGAGCACGAAGTGATCGAGCGGCGAGTTCGTGTCGTGCGCGTGAAGGTCGGCGAAGATCCCGATCCGAAGCGTGCCGTCCGTTGCCGCCGACAGCGGCGTGCAGAGAAGGACTCCAAGGAGCACCGGCACCGTCGCGATGGCCGTCGTTCGTCTGCGGAGGCTACCCATGCGATCCCCACCCTTCCCTGCGGCAGAGGCTAGCCGCAGGGCGTGTTGCGCTCAACCGCGGGGAAGCCTCGGTTGCGGATTGGATAGTGGACTACTACGCTTCACCAATCTTCGTCTTGAGGTGATCTTCATGAAGCGCGGTCATGGAACGCTTGTCGTTGTCGCTCTTCTCGCGGTGGTCGTTCTCACGGGGTGTGCGTTGCTCAATCGGCCTCCCCTGGCGAGCTTCTCCGCGAGCCCGATTACCGGGGAGGCACCGCTCGAAGTCCGGTTCGACGCCACCGCGTCGTCCGATCCCGACGGCGGGCTGCTCACCTTCACCTGGAGCTTCGGCGACGGGCAGTCGGGCTTCGGGGACGTCGTCGCCCACACCTACTCCTCGACCGGGCAGTTCACCGCCGAGCTGACCGTCGTCGACGAGCACGGGGCGCAGGCGACGTCGTACCAGACGATCCTCGTGACCGATCTCGGTGGGCTGCCCGTGGCGCAGTTCACCGCTTCGCCGTCCTCGGGAGGCTATCCTCTGAGCGTTGCCTTCAACGCCGCGTCCTCGAGCGATTCCGACGGGGAGATCGCCGCCTACCACTGGACCTTCGGTGACGGCTCGACCGCCACGGGGATGAATGCCGTGCACACGTACAACGCGATCGGTACGTATACGGCGACGCTGACCGTCATCGACGACAGCGGAAACAGCGCGACGCGGAACGTGATCATCAATGTCACCGAGAGCGGTGGCGGGGTCTGCGGCTAGGGCATCGCGGAGAGCTCTGGGCCCGTGAAGCGCCCGACCCCGGGCGCGCGGGTGCGACTCCTCTTGCCTGGCGTCCTCCGCGCGCGAGAGAATGACTGCCTGGGGGCGACGCGACGCAGGTGGTGATCGACGTGACGCGCGTGGAGCTCGTCGAGCTGA
>CP070725.1:12527-15933 GCA_020350845.1 Candidatus Bipolaricaulota bacterium | reverse complement strand
CGGGGAGTCCCATCCCCGCCCGCATCATGCCTGCGAGGACCTCCTGCTGGGCGAGCAGCCCGCGACCCCGTGAGTCCGCGTCGGCGCACCGCAGGTAGGCGATCACCTCAGCCCCGCTGAGGCGCTGGCTTCCGGTCGTCAACGAGAAGTCGAGCGCCGGGAAGGACGTCGAATCGGAACAGGAAAACGGCTGCCCCACGAGGACCTCGAGTGGACCCGACGCATCGATCGCCCGTTCCAGCATCGCGAACCCCGCTTCGACGTGGAACAGGATGTCCACACCGAGAAAGGCGGCCAGCGAGTCCGCGAGGGCTGCCGGCCCGCGCGTCTCGTAGAGAGAGGCCACGGTGTCCATTCCCCCGACGTCCGATCGCAGGCGCAGCCCGGTGGGAACGACGAGGACCGATGCCGCTCCTCCGGACGAGAGGCTCGCGATCGCGGTCACCGCACAGCGCACGGAGTCTTCTACGCCGTCGAGCCCAATGAGCAAGACGTTGATCCGGTCGCCCCCCGAGGCCAGTCGGCGAACCCGCCCCTGACTGTGCAGGAACCCCCAGACTCCACCCGCCACCACCGCGGCGATGACGAGGATCACAACGACTGTGCGTCGACGCATCGCTGTGGCTGACATCCCCCTTGCAGACGACGCTAGCACATGGTCCCGCGGAAGTCAACCGAGGCACCGGCAGCCTGTCCCGGCGCACGATGAGGGGTATCCTTGTCGTCGCTCATGACGATCGGAGAGGGGAAGGACGCGAAGCACGGAACCCGGGCCTCGCCACGGGTGTCGTTCGTCACCCTCGGGTGCCGAGTCAACCAGTCGGAGACAGACGCGATGCGACATCGGCTCGACGGCACGGCCTTCTCGGGGGCGTCACCGCCGGACGTGGTCGTGATCAACGGATGCACGGTCACCGCGCTCGCGGACCGGAAGACGCGTCAGCTCCTGCGGCGGATGCGACGACGCCATCCCCAGGCGGCGATCGTCCTCATCGGATGCGTCGGCGATGCCGTGAGGCAGGGTCACGCGGAGCCCGTTGCCGCCGACCTCATCGCCGGGAATGCGTGGAAGGAGCGCATCCCCGAGGTCGTGGATCACGTCCTCCGTGGGGGGCGCGGGCGGCTCCCCGACCCCGATGCGCCTTCCCGCGCGGGGCGGACGGTCGCGCTGCCTCCCCCCGGCCGCATCCGCGCCTTCCTCAAGGTTCAGGACGGCTGTGACGGCGTGTGCACCTACTGCCGCACGACGCAAGTCCGCGGCCGGGCACGCTCGCGGCCGATGCAGGAGATCCTCGCGGAGGCGAGGACGCTCGTCGCCCAGGGCATCCACGAGATCGTGACCGTCGGCGTCGACCTCGCTTCGTTCCACGCGGGGAACGGAGGACTGCCGCGGCTCATCACGGAACTCGAGGAAATCCCCGGACTCCACAGGCTTCGCTTGGGGTCGCTCAATCCCGGCGGGCTCACCGCCGAGCTGGCGCAGGCGATCGCGCGCTCCACGATCGCCTGCCCCCATCTGCACGTCCCGCTGCAGAGCGGCGACGATGCCGTCCTCGCACGCATGCTCCGCCCGTACACGCGCACGGAATACCTCGACGCCGTCGCCCGCATGCGGGATGCGCACCGCGGGATGACGTTCGGGACCGATCTCATCGTCGGCTTCCCCGGCGAGAGCGAGGCGGCGTTCCGGCAAACCCGCGAGGCGCTCTGCGAGGTGGGGTTTGTGAACACGCATATCTTCCGCTACTCTCCGCGCCAAGGTACGCGTGCCGCATCCCTCGTCGACGACGTCCCGCCTTCCGTCAAGCGCCGGAGGGCACATCAAGCGTCGAGGCTCGCGCGATCGATCCGCGAGCGCTCGTTCGCGGCGATGGTGGGAACGACCCGGTCGGTGCTCCTGGAGCGCCAGGCGGGAGGCTGGTGGCGAGGCTACACCGCGGGCTATGTCCGCGTGCGCGTACATCCCACACGCGGGCTTCACCGCGGGGCGATCGTCCAGGTTCGCGTGACGGCCGCGGACGGCGACGGGCTGGAGGGAACATCGGTCGATGAGTGACGCACAGGCAACGATCAGACTCCGCGACAACGCCATATCCACGGCAGTCCTGGGGAAGAACCACGGCAACCTGAAGGCGATCCAGCGGGCCTTCCCGGCGCGGGTCGTCGCTCGTGGAGACACCGTGCGCATCGAAGGAACGTCCGAGGACGTCGAGCGTGTTCGCACCCTCTTCGAGAAGCTCCTCGACCTCGCAGAAGACAACCACGTCCCGAGTCCCGACGAGGTCAGCTACCTGATCTCGCGCGTCGCTCATGGAGAGGGCGTCGATCGCGTCCTGTCAGACGTCGTGCGCGTCACCCACTGGGGCGAGGAGATCCGCGCCAAGACCGCGGGGCAGCACCGCTACATCGAAGCGATCCGAGAGAACGACATCGTGTTCTCGATCGGGCCTGCAGGGACGGGCAAGACCTATCTCGCGGTCGCCACCGCGATCGACTACCTGAAGACCGAGCGGGTGAAGCGCATCATCCTCACGCGCCCCGCCGTCGAGGCGGGAGAGGAGCTCGGCTTCCTGCCCGGGGATATCCAGGCCAAGGTCAGTCCCTATCTCCGGCCGCTGTACGATGCGATCTTCGACATGATCCCCGCGGGGGAGTTCGAGCGTCTGATGGAGCATGGGCGGATCGAGCTCGCGCCGCTCGCCTTCATGCGTGGACGAACGCTCAACAACAGCTTCGTCATTCTCGATGAAGCGCAGAACACGACGTCGATTCAGATGAAGATGTTCCTCACGCGGTTGGGCTTCCACTCGAAGGCGATCATCACGGGAGACATCACCCAGGTGGACCTTCAGATCGGCCGATCGGGCCTCAAGGCCGTCCAGGAGATCCTCGTCGGCATCGAAGGGATCTCGTTCGTGAACCTGACGCGGGCCGATGTCGTCAGGCACCCGCTGGTGGCACAGATCGTCGATGCGTACGATCGGCACGAGGCACAGCGTGAGGAGCTTGCCGAGGAGAGCGAGTCGGCAGAGGATGCCGAACCGGCCGAAGAGGCGGCACCCTGAGAGGTGTCCGGCCGGGCGAAGGGATGAGGGAGGGCCATGTTCCGAATTCGCGAGGCGACCGAGTCCGACAACGACGCCCTGCTTGCACTCGAGGCCGCGAGCCCGCAGGGAACGGGAATCACCGTCAACATCGACCGTGACACCTACTTCTACCGTCCGCGGCTGTTCGACCACGGGAAGATCCTCGTCGGCGAGGAGGACGGGAAAATCGTGGGGGTCATGGCGTACGCGCTGAAGGACGTCTTGCTCGGCGGGCATCCGACACGGGTCGCTTACTTCTACGACCTGCGCGGAGACGCCTCCTATCGCAGGAGCATGAAGCGCGGTCTGTTCCGCATGTG
>CP070725.1:8784-12427 GCA_020350845.1 Candidatus Bipolaricaulota bacterium | reverse complement strand
ATGAGGCTCTCCCCTTCGATGGCGGCGAAGCCGAAGTTCGCGATGTGGGGAAGGCACAGATCGCGGTGCCCGTTGAGCCGCGTGCCGGGAAGCTCCTCGACCGCCGCGATGATCCGGCGGCGAAACGCGGCGAGGCGCGTATGCTCGGCCTCTCGTGCGGCGATCGCCAGGCGGGCGGCGTGCGCGAGCCCGACGATCCCGGGGATGTTCTCGGTTCCGCTTCGCATTCCTCCTTCGTGTCCCCCTCCGTGGAGCAGCGGGACCAGACGGAAGCCCCGCCTCGCGGCGAGAACGCCGACCCCTTTGGGACCATGGAACTTGTGTGCGGACAACGAAAGGAAGTCACAGGATTCGCTCGGGATGTCGATCTTGCCGAAGGCCTGGACGGCGTCCGAGTGCAACGGCACGCCGTGGGCGCGGCAGCGGCGGCCGATGTCGGCGATCGGCTGAAGGGTTCCGATCTCGTTGTTCCCGGTCATCACCGAGACCATGAGGGTGTCGTCGGTGATCTCGGCCTCGATCTCCTCGGGATCGATGCGTCCCGAGTCGTCGACCCCGAGGCGCGTGATGCGCGCACCTTGGGTCTCGAGCCAATCGCATGTATGCAGCACGGCATGGTGCTCCGTCGCACAGGTGATGATGTGGCGCTTCGTCGGCTCGGCGAAGAACCGCCCGACGAGCGCGAGGTTGTTCGCCTCTGTAGCTCCCGCGGTGAACACGATCTCATCGGGCTCGAAGCGGAGGTAATCCGCGAGCTCGGCGCGAGCACGGTCCATTGCCCGATGGGCCTCTCGACCCGCGGAGTGGAGACTCGACGGATTCCCGTACTCCTTGAGGAAGTACGGGCGCATAGCGTCGACCACGGCAGGATCGACCGGCGTGGTCGCGGCATTGTCGAGGTAGTGAGCTGCGATCTCGGCGTTCATCGGCAAAAGCATACCAATATGGTCTGCTTTTGCAACCGCTCACGGTCGCCGGAAGGAGGCCGGCGAGAGGCTCAGATCATCTCGAACAGGTCTGTGGGCGCTCCGCAATCCGGGCAGGTCCATCCCTCCGGAAGCTCAGAGAACGGCGTCCCCGGAGCCACGTCCGTGGTGGGATCCCCGAGCTCAGGATCGTAGATGTACCCGCAGACCGTGCATTCCCATTTCTCCATGGTGTTCTCTCCGTCCTGCCCCTACCCTTCTCCGTCGGCGTCGTCCTCGCCATCGGCTGGACCGTTCGTGTCCGCGGCGGCTTCCGGCCGCGGCTCGGGTTCCTCCGCGACCGACGCGCCGGCCTCCGTGTCGCCGGCGACGTGGAAGCGAAACTCCTCGGGACTGGTCAGTCCGAAGTAGCGCAGGAACTCTCGTGTCACGTGGAGAAGAAGCGTTCGCCCGTGCTCCTCGGCACGAAGCAGCCCCCGCTCGATGAGCTCCTGGACGTGGGCATAGGCCTTGTTCCCCCGGGTCCGAACGAGATCGGCCTGGGTCATCGGCTGGTTGTAGGCGACTACCGCAAGCGTTCTCAGGACCGGCCTCGGGATGTCCTGCTGCGGTGCGAGATGGGCGACGACCTCGGTGAGCTCCGAGCGCACGCGGAGCATCGCCTTCGTGCTCTCGATGACGAGCTCGAGGCCACGATCGGGACTCTCCATGACCGCCTTCATCTCCTCGAGTAGGCCGCGCACGTAGGGCTGCGACGCACCGCCGAGCAGGGATGCGAGAGCACGCAGCGTGACCGGCACAGGGGAGACGAATAGGGCTGCTTCGAGGATCGCTCGATCACGCTCTGTTTCCTGCGGAGCCGTCGGCGTCACGAGCGATTCACCCTCTGCCTTGGGGAGGCGTTCACGTTCAAGGTGACGAGAGCGTGATCTCGATGTCGCCGAGGAACTCCCGCTGGCGGCAGTCGATCTTGCCCTCGGATGCGAGGTGGAGTACCTCGAAGAACCGCTCGACCCGCTCCTGGGAGTCTCCCCGCTCGAGGAGCTTGAAGAAGCTGAGCATCGTACGCCCGGAAAGGAGGCTCTTGATCCGCGTGAACAGCGCACGGAGCCGCTCGGTGAAGTCCACGCCTCCGATCTCGTATTGGGCGAACGGATCGTAGTCGTCGTCGAGCATCTCGAGCGGGCGGGCGCGCAGCTGGCGTCGCGAACTGACCACCATGGCCGCTGCGAACGCGCGCCGCAGGTCGTGGAGCGTCACGCTGCGCGTCGGTCGGCGCAGCAGCGGGAGAAAGAACTCGCCGGGGATGATCGGCTCCTCCCACAGCTCGTCCTCATCGTCCAGGGCTTCGTCAAGAGCGTCGAGCAACTCTCCCTCGCGCACCGGCCGCGCGCGCGCCAGCAAGTCGTCCGACTTGACGCGCAGAAGGATGGAGCAAGCGAGCACCATCCGGCCGGGGAGCTCGAAACGGAGCTCGTGCAGCGCCTGAAGGTGTGCGCGGTAGCGCCGCGCGAGTTCGGCGACGTCGATGTCCCACGGATCCATGTCCTCGGTGAGGCGATGAAGCGTGTCCTCCCAGCTCTCGCCAAGAAGCACATCCACCGGGATCTCGAGCGCTTGCGACATGGTCATGGCAGCCTACGGTCCTCCCAGGTCGAGGGCGATCACCTCGGACACGCCGTGCTTCATTGTCACGCCGTACGCACGGCGAGCGTGACGAACCGTTTCCTCGTTGTGGGAGACAACGATCACCTGTATGCGCTGCGCGTAGTCCTGCAGGATCTCGGCAAGTCGCGTGGCGTTTGCCAGATCGAGTGCGGCATCGACCTCGTCAAGGATGAAGAAGGGCGCCTTCTGGTACTCCTGGACGGCGAACAGGAAGGCCGTTGCGACGAGCGTCTGCTCGCCTCCGGAGAGGGAGTCGATGACGTGCGGCTCCTTCTCGGGAGGATTGGCGCGGATCACCAATCCGGAGCCGATGTTTCCCTCCTCTTCGAGGGAGAGGGCGGCGCTCCCGCCGCCGAAGAGGGTGACGAACGTGCGGTTGAACTGCTCGGAGATCGTCTCCAGCGTCTCCATGAAGCGTGCCCGCTTGCGGTCCTCGATCTCGCCGATGAGGCGCTCGATCTCCGCCTTCTCTTCCTCGAGTGCGTCGACGCGTTCGCGAAACAGCTCATACTCACGCTCGTAGCTCTCGTACTCCTCGATGGCGCGCATGTTCACCGGCTCGAGACGGCGCATGCGCCGCCGGTCGCGTTCCATCTGGCGCTCGAGCTCCTGCAGCGAGCCCTCGGCGTAGTACGATGCCTCCTGGTCGTCTGCGCCGAGGGCGTCGAGCTCGACCTGGGCTTCGGCCTCCTCACGCTGGTAGCGACTCAAGACGCGGCGGAGGTTCTCTAGCCCCTGGTAGGTCTCGCGGCGCTTGTCGCGGAGGTCCTTGAGCTCGTCGCCGCGGGTCGCGCTCTGGTCCTTGACCCGGTGCTCCTCCTCCTTGCGGTTCGCGAGTTCGGACTCCTTCTCGCGCAGCGTCTCGGTGAGCTTCTCGATCTCCTGCTCCAGCTCTTCGATCTCGCGGTGAATCTTGGTGATCTGCTGCCGCTTCCGCGCCGCGTCGAACGACGTCCCGGTGCCCTCCGACTCGGTCGCCTTGCGCTTCTTGCCGCGGCCGGGGCGCCAGCCCCCGGTCAGTGCCCCTCCCCGGCTCTGGATGTCCCCGT
>CP070725.1:4666-8684 GCA_020350845.1 Candidatus Bipolaricaulota bacterium | reverse complement strand
GTTGGCGTAGGTCGTCGAGACGGGATTCCCGACGGCGTCGTAGGACGTGGCCGTCGTATTGCCCAGGGGATCGATCTCGCGGACGCACTGTCCGAGGGCGTCGTACTCGTAGGACCACACCGACCCCACAGGATCCGTCGCAGACGTGACGTTCCCCAGCGCGTCGAGCTCGTAGCGTGTCGTCCCGCCCGCGGAATCGCGGACGCTCACCAGGCGCCCGAGGAGATCCCGCCCGAAGGACGTCGTGTTGTCCCGGCGGTCGGTGACGCCGACGAGCCGTCCGTCCGCGTTGTACTCGAAGCGCGCGCTTCCGCCGAGGGGGTCCGTCACCTCCTTCGTGAGGCCGAGCGCGTTGTACTCGTGGCGCGTGACGCCGCCCTCGGCGTCGGTCTCCTCGATGAGCTGCCCGGCAGGGTCGTAGATGAACGACGTCGCGAAGCCACGTGGATCGACGACGCGCACGACATCGCCTCGTGCGTCGACCTCGTACTCCGTGCGCTCCCCCGCGGCATCGATCGTCGCCACCCGTCGCCCCCCGAGATCGTAGACGTGGGTCGTCTCATTCCCCGCGGCATCGACGCTGCGCACGAGCCGTCCGAGAGGATCGAAGGCCTCCGTGGTCTCCCCCCCGAGGGCATCGATCGTCGTCGCCGTCATCCCGGCGAGGTCGTAGAGGTAGCGCGTCGTCAACCCGACGGGATCGACCTCCTCGACGAGCCGCCCGAGGGCGTCGTAGGAGAAGGACGTGCGTCGACTCTCGGCATCGACCCGCGCCGTCAGCCGGCCGCCCGCGTCGTTGGCAAGCCGCTGCTCCCAGCCCAGAGGATCGATGAGGCGCGTCGGGCGTCCGGCGTGGTCGTACTCGAAGCGCCACAGGCCGCCGCCGGCATCCGCGGCGCTGATCGCCCGTCCGAGGGCGTCATAGGTCGTCTGGACGACGTTTCCGAGGGCATCCTCGACGGAGGTGGCGCGCCCCAGAGCATCGTAGGCGGTGCGCGTCGTTGCTCCTTCGGGAGAGATCTCCTCGACGAGGCGCCCGACGGCATCGTAGCGGTACTGCGTCGTGCCACCGCCGGGGTCGATCGTGGTCACGAGTCGACCGTTGGCGTCGTAGCGGTACTCCGCCGTCCGCCCCACGGGATCGCCCTCCCGGAGGAGGCGTCCGGCGGCGTCGTACTCGTACAGCGTGACCGCTCCCAGCGGATCGACCTCCGCGAGGAGGTTCCCGGCAAGGTCGTAGGAGTACGACGTGCGATTCCCGAGGGGATCGATCTGCGCGACGCGTCGGCCCAGCCCATCGTACTCATAGCGCGTCGTAGCGCCCAGTGGATCCGTCGTCGCGGTGCGCCGCCCGAGGGCGTCGTAGCTGTAGCTCCAGCTCCCGGCCCCATCGCTCACCCCGACGAGCCGTCCGGCGGCATCGTAGCTGTAGTCGGTCTCGCCACCGAGCGGGTCGACCTCACGGATCATCCGGCCGGCGTCGTCGTAAGTGTAGGACGTCGTCGCTCCGAGGGCATCGGTCTGCGCCGTCAGGCGGCCTGCGTCGTCGTAGCGGTACGTCGCGACCTCCGACGGAGCGCAGGTACACGCGGTCGCGGAGACGAGCCGACCGAGGTCGTCGCGGGTGTACGTCGACGACGTTCCCAGCGCATCGGTCGTCTCAACGAGGCTCCCGTGTTCGTCGTATCGGAAGCTGAAGATCCCCCCCAGCGCATCGGTCACGGTGACGAGATGTCCCACCTCGTCGTAGGCGTATCGCGTGACCGCCCCGGTCGCGTCGGTGACGCTCTCCAGCTGGTCCCAGCGGGGGTCGTAGCGGTACTGCGTGAGCCCTCCGAGGGGATCGGTCTCCTCGGCAAGCTTCCCGGTCGCGGTGTAGACGTAGGTCGTCACCTCGCCCAGGGGGTTCTCGCTGCGGACCCGATTCCCGGCGTCGTCCCAGGTGTAGCGTGTGACGCCCCCCACGGGATCGACGATGCGCTCGATCTGGCCGTCCGCGTTGTAGACGTGCTCGGTGACCGCCGAGCGGGTGTCGTCCACCTTCTCGGTGATCGCCGTCGTCCGCGTCGACGGATCGTACGCGAGTCGCGTCTCCGTGAGCGGTGTGCTCACCGACACGACGCGGCCGGCGTCCTCGTCGTAGGCGATCTGCGCGTCCGCTCCTGCGGCGTCGGACACAGCGACGAGCCGGTGGCCGGCATCGTAGCCGTACTCCGTCGACACCCCGTCCGCGCCGACGACACGGACCGGCCGCCCGTCGCCGTCGTAGCTGTAGCGAACGGAGCGCCCTCCCCAGTCGGAGAGCTCGGTGAAGACCCCGTCCTCACACGCTAGCCGAAGCGAACGCACGGAAGGTCCAGACACTGCGACCAGTCGCCGCTCCTCGTCGTACTGAAAGGAGGTGGCATCGCCGTCGCGCTCGACGATCTCTGTCACCTTCCCGTGGACCGGATCGGCAAACCGGTAGGAGCGTCCCTCAGCGGTCTCCAGGCGTAGCGCTCCTCCCGTCTCTTCGGTGAGCGTCGCGGTACTCCCGGGAGGCGCGACGAACCGTCCCCCGTCGCGGAGGAAGGACTCGCGCCGACCGTCGCCCCAGTGGACGACGACGGCATCCTCCCCGTCGGGGACGGCGCGGATGTCGAAGCTCGCCGACCAGCCCGGTCCGTAGCCGCGATTCGTGAGACGCAGCGCCGAATTGTAGTGGAACGCGATGCGTCCGATCGCCGCCAGCCAGGAGAGCTCGAGATCGGCGCGGCGGTGGTAGAGGTTGGCGTTGTACGTGTTCACCGCCAAGTCCAGCGGGCATTCCACGATGAGGTGCACGGACGCCACCGACATCGGCGGGGTGTCGCCGCTCTGCGCAGCGGCGCCGATCCACACGAGATCCTGCAAGATCAGGGACAGCAAGCAGAGAAGACACAGGAGAACGCCGACCCGACGACCCCCCTCGGAGAGATGAGCGACCATGGTTCGCCTCCGTTGTGCCCCACGAGAGGGATGCCTCGAGGAAGCCCACCCCGTGGGGCGGATTCCCCTCGGGCCAGCCTAGCACATCGCCCGGCCGATGGGAAGCAGCCCGGGGGCGTCGCTCGGCGCGCACTGCGCGCGACGAGGCTCTTCACCCGAGGTGTCCCTTCTCTTGTGGCCTTCCTGCCCCCGGGCTATAGTCGTTGTCATGAGCGCGCGAATCGATGGAGTGCGGATCTGGACCGGACATCGCGTGATCGATGACGGCTGGCTGGCGATCGCGGACGGGGAGATCGCGGCGCTCGGGGAAGCCTCCGAAGCGCCCCCCGCCGCCGCGGACGAAGACCGTGTCGACGGCGCCGGGAAGCTCGCCGTCCCCGGGTTCATCAACGCGCACACACACCTCTACAGCAGCCTCGCCCGCGGAATGGCCGTCTCCGGCTTCTCTCCCTCCTCGTTCGGAGAGATCCTCGAGCAGCTCTGGTGGCGATTGGACAAGGCGCTCGATCCGCCGACGGTCCGCCTGAGCGGGGCGATCGGCGCGATGGAGGCGGTGCGCTGCGGAACGACGACGCTGATCGATCACCACGCGAGCCCGACGGCCGTCGAAGGCTCGCTCGATAGCCTCGCCGACGCCGTCTGCGGCGAAGTGGGGATGCGCTGCTCATTCGCCTACGAGGTCTCCGACCGGGTCGGCGACGCAAGTCGCGACGCGGGGATCGCGGAGAACGCGTCGTTCCTCGCGTCTCACCGGGACGACGAGCGTTGCTCGGGGCTGTTCGGACTGCATGCATCGTTCACGGTGAGCGACGAAACACTGGATGAGGTCGCGGCCCGGCTCGGGGACGAAGACGGGATCCACATCCACGTCGCCGAGGGCGCCGAGGACGAGACGAGCTGCGCCCGCCTTCATGGGCTCCGCGTCGTCGAGCGCCTCGAGCGCTTCGGCCTGCTGCGGTCGCGCTCGATCCTCGCCCACTGCCTGCACGTCGACGAGAAGGAGAAGGATCTCCTCCGAGAACGCGACGCGATCGTGGTCCACAACCCGCGC
>CP070725.1:0-4566 GCA_020350845.1 Candidatus Bipolaricaulota bacterium | reverse complement strand
CCACTCGGCATCCACACGCTCCATGGCGAACCAGTGGCGGGACTCGTCAGGATGGCGCCACTCGACGAGGGGAATCGACAGCAGCGGCGTGGATGCCGCGAGGATGCTCTGCTCGCTGCTCCAGTCGATGGCCCCGAGAATCGCATCTGTGGACGTCACCTTCCCTTGGAGCACGTAACGAACGCGCTGAACCACGTACGTCTCACCCTGAATCAGCCCGAGCACCTCGATCGGTATCGTGAGTCCGGGCCGACCGTCGGCGTCGGCATCGAAGACCCGTGGGTCATCGGGATCGGTGGGTAGGGGATCCGCGGAAGGGTCCTCGAGAGAGGTGCCACGCAGCTCCAGGTACTCCGTCTGAACGAAGCGAAGGATCCCGTCCTCGCAACGCAGCTCGGCCGTTCGTGGCTGCGGACGGATCGACTGGATGAAACCGTCTGTGATCTCGGTCCTCATGACCTCTGGATCCGCGAAGGTGTCCGCGAAACAGTAGTGATCACGAAGAACCAGTCGTCGATCCACCTGTTCGATGTCGACAAGGAGCGCAACTCGTGTGGTGAGCTCGACCTCGCCTGCGAGGGGGACCTGGAGTACGGCGACCATCACCTGGGCGAACGCCCACCGGCCGGTGAGGTCCGGTATGGTGCAGTCGCGCTCCGTGTCCGTGGCTGCAGCGGCTGAGAGTGTCCCCAGCAGGCAGAGCAAGACCGTCGCCGCGGCGAAGCGTTTCACGACGAGATCATAGGGAGAGCGTGTTGGGGATGCCATGCGGTGAGCCAGCGGGACCCCCTGCAGGTTCGAGGGAGCGAATCTTCGCGAAGCCGTCGGCATCGAACGGTGGCTCCGTGAAGGCGAAGCAAGAGCCGCCACCGCGAGAGGCCTTCCCAGGCCGGAACACTGGTAGATTGCAGTGGCGGCTCACCACACCAGCACTCGTCCCAGGCTAGCACGTTTGCCGGCGGAATACCAGACGGAGCGGGAAAGCCAAGGTGAGAGGGTCTTGCGAGGCCCTCGGACCGCGGGTATCCTCCCCCGCTTGGAAGGAGACTCAATGCCCCAACGTAATCAGATTCTCGACAAGCTCTCCATCTACATCCCTCGCAAGAAGATGGAGGAGCGGCCGGTCGAACGGCTGATGGCGCTTGGTGAGAAGCGAGATCGCTCGGTCAACTACCTGGTGGTCGAAGCGATCCTCGAGTACCTCAAGCGCGAGGAGAGGAAGTAGGGCTCGAGGTTACCGTCCCCGTTGTCTCGCGATCGTGCTCCCCAGAGGCGGCGGGATCCCTCTTGGTGACCGCGACAGCCGGTCTCACGACCGACCCGACGGGATACCTAGCGGGCCTTCCACTCGGCGCTACGGCGCACAGCAGGTCGCGGCGACGTTGTTCTCCTCGTCGGACTCGTCCACAACGTTGGCGTAGTCCACGCGGGCCTCGATCGCGATCGGACACTTCCCCCCGACGTCCCCGGGGGCCGTCTCAAACCGTATGCGAGCATGCGCCGTGTACGACGCGCCGGCGACCAGGCTCGGCACCGAGCGCACGGCCGACTTCCCCCCTGCGGAGACGCGCAGCGACGAGGGTCCAGCATCGCCGCCCTCGTTGGTCACCTCGACCCACACATCGACCTCGCACTCGAAGTCCTGCTGCGGAGTCCATCCGCAACTACAGCTCACGGTCACGATCCGCGCACGGAGATCGGGTAGCGTCGGCCCCGGGATCGGATAGGCGGGCATGCACTCGATCACCGTGAGCCGGATCGTGCGCTCGAACACGATGGTCGCGATCGATCCGTCTTCCTCGAGTTCGAGCCATCGACCCGACACCTCGTAGGTTCCCGGGTCGAAATGATCCTCGGGGAACTGCACATGCCACAAGACCGCCTGCAAGGCGTTGCCCACGTCGGTTCCGGGGACGCAATAGCCCCGCCGATGAAGTGCGACGGGCGAGCCGTCGATGGTGAGTTCGAACGCATACCGATCAGGGTTGATGCCGTGGGAGAATCCGTGACGTACCCAGCTGGCCACGCAGGCGCCGTTGATCTCCTCGTCCGGGCCGCTGAGGAGGTCGATGCGATTCCCCTCGCCCTCGAAGAGATCCGTGCCCACGCAGAGCCCCGTCGTGGTGTCGCAGAAACAGCCCGAGAACCGCCCCGGGAATCCGCCTGCACAGGCCGAGGGCGCGAGGACTTCTGCAGTCTCTGACGCCGCGCCGCAGAAGGTGATGACGGCTTCCGTCGTGCCGATCGAGGCCGGACCGTCGACGACAAGGGAGAGGGAGACCGTCTCCCCAGGGCCGAGAAGGATGCCCGCGGTCTTCCACGACCACCAGGTCACGCAGCCCGAGGCGACCCCCGAGCTTGTGGACCACTCCGGAGGGCCACTCGGCGCGGCGGTCGGGAGTTCTCCCATCCCGGGGACGCTGAGGGCGCACAGCTCAAGGTCTCGCCCCGACCAGTTGCTCAGCCGATACGTGAAGGTGTAGACGCCGCCGGACTCGGCCGCGCAGGTCTCGACGAGGAGTGTGGGCCGCCCGAGTTGCAGGATGACGTCTCCGTGGTGTTCGATCGTGTCCGGCGGACAGCCTCCGGCGGAGATGCACAGCACCGCTGTCGCGATCCCCGCCGCGATCAGGTTCTTCGTCAAGTGCCTCGCCATTTCGGCCTCCCGACACGCCCATATCGGATGGCGATCGATTCAGTGAACGCGAACCGCAGGCGGCTGTCAACCGGAGCCGCGCATCGATCGGTCCGTTGACGAAATGACGGAACTCCCCCTACAGTCTCTCGTGAACTCCCGAGTCGAGTTCGGGCGCACCACGCAGGGCAAAAAAGGAGCGAAGATGAAGAACGTGAAAACCTGGTCGTACGGACTGTCCGTCCTTGTCGCCTTGCTGGCCGTGGGGCTCCCGGCGGCCTCTGCCACCGTCGATCTCGACGCGGCCGTCGGGGCGACGGCGGCTGCCGGTCTGTTCGATACCTACGTCGAGGGATTGCTGCGAACGATGACCGTCCTCGCCCTCACCGACGAGGCACGGAGCGCGGACTGGGAGACGATCTTCCCGCTGCTGCAAGCGTTCCAGGACACATCCCTGCCGATGGCGACGTGGTTCCTCGAGCCTGACGGCGGCTACTACACGGTCTCCGGAGGCCGGTCGAGCGCGAACCTCTCGGATCGTGCGTATTTCCCGGTGGTGATGGGGGGTGAGATCGCCTCCGGCTACCTCGTGGTCAGCCGGTCGACGGGGAGGAAGTCGATGGTCGCGGTCGTGCCCGTTCTTGTCGAGGAGACCGTCGTCGGCGGGCTCGGGGTCTCGGTCTTCCTCGACACCCTCAGTGAAGCGATCGGCGACGACCTCGACCTGCCGGAAGGACTCGCATTCCTTGCGCTGACTCCAGAAGACGAGATCGCACTGCACTCCGACACCGATCTTCTCCTCCTTGGGTCAGGCGAGGCGGATGTCAGTTTCGACGACGGGGCGTCGGCGGTCTCCGATCTCCTCGGCTGGACCTTCTGGGTCGCCCAGAGGGATTAGCGCACCCTGAGAAGGAGCCGCGATGATCGGACGCAGAGCCATCGGAGCCCTGTTGATCCTTGCTCTTGCTGCATGGGGAGCGGTTGGCACCGTCGCGGAGTATTGGATCCGGCACTACACCGTCGGCCAGGAGTCTCGGGCAGGAGCACTGCTTCCGGCGGAGGACGGCGGGCTCACCGTCGCCGGATCCGCTCTCACGGAATCCGACGAGCCCGTTTGCGCGGGGATCTTCATGCTTCACATCGGACCGGACGGGGAGCCTGGACATCCTGCGCTCTACGATTGGGGAGGAGTGTTCGCCGCGGAGGACATGGTCGCGACCGAAGACGACGGCCTCATCTTCGCAGGGAGCACAACGGAGTACGGCGCTCAAGGAATTGACATGTTCCTGCTGAAGGTCGACGGCTCGGGCCAGACGCTCTGGTCGAGCGTCCTTGGGGCCGCGCTCGACGAATCGGCGAGGCGGATCGTGAAGGCAAGTGACGGAGGCTACTTCGTCATCGGCAATCAGGTCGATCCGGGCGATGTCGTCGCCGATCCGGGCACTCCCGGCTACGGAGGCCTGGAGGGGCGATGCGCACCGTACGTCGCAAGGGTCGAGAACGAGGGCCAGCCCGTGTGGAAGACCGCGCTGTCAAGTGACGAGAATGTCGTTGCCTTCGACGGAGCGGCCACGGACGACGGCGGGTGCCTTGTACTCGCCACGGCCTACGGTTACCCGAATGTCTGTGACAGCCTCCGCCTTATCAGGCTCGACGGAAACGGAGACATCCTTTGGACGAGAAGCCGGGACGACGGAAGCAGCAAGGGCTACGCGCTGCTGAGAACGTCGCCCGGCCAGTTCCTCATCGCCGGCGCGCAGTCCTTCCCCGAGGATCCATCACGTGGCAACCGTCGCGCGTTCCTGATCCTCGTCGATGCCGACGGCGACGAGGTCTGGAGTCGTCACTACGGGGATCCGGATCGCACCTCCGCGGCCTACGCTCTGGTGGAAACGGCAGCGGGTCTGTTCGTTGCCGCCGGAACCGAGTAT